>NZ_JBHLEV010000001.1:0-1600489 GCF_042263385.1 Bradyrhizobium tunisiense | reverse complement strand
GCTACGCCTTACTGAGCTGGACTTCGACGCCTGGGCCGCGCTTGGAATTGACGGAAGCCCTTTTCGATCGTTAGACATCCCCTTTCACGGTCCCGTTAATTTCATCCTCCGTGCTAATACGGATATTGAAGAGAAGTTTGCCGTTCGGCTGCATGCGGGGAGGCCTTTCGGCAAAACCGTCATCGCGCCGCGGCGGCGAGAGGCGTCAGGTAAACGCGCCGACAACGGCGCGGCGGGATGCACGCGAAAGTCCTGCTCCTGTAGGACGATAGGCACGGCCTGCGCAGGATTGAACGACGCCGTCCGCAATCGGGGGCGCCCTCGCGGCCGTCGTTTCGCGTCTGGCGAGATCCGCAGAAGTTCGCGCTTTCGGTAAACGAACAGTTACCCCGCGGCCGCCGCGGCCGCGCGGCGCTAACCCAGTCGCGCGGCCGACGCAATGTCGCGGTGCTCCGCCAGGCAATCGTTGATGGCGGCGAGCAGCGCGTGCGGCGTGAACGGCTTGCGCAGACAGCGTGCGGCCCCAAGCTCCAGCGCCATCCGGAGGAAGTCGGGTGCGGGCGAATTCAGATTGGCGAAGGCGTAGCCGGACATCGCGATCAACGGAATGACGGGCGCCCGCTCGTGGAATATCCGGATCGATTCGAACCCGCGCATGTGCGGCATGAAGATGTCGATGATCATCAGATCGAACTGTTCGTGTTCGAGGGCCCGCAGTCCGGCTTCACCTCCCTCTGCGATCGTGACGCGAAGATTGTTGCGCTGGAGATAGATCTCGATGGCCATGCACACCATCGGATCGTCATCGACAACGAGAATATGGTGCAGGCCGTCTCGTCCCATTTGAGCGTCCCGTTCTGGCAATTCAATCATGGGGCCGTGGCGCACGCCTTTCTCCTCTGGGTTCGATCGAGAAATGAATGGTCGTCAATGTCGTTTGCGGCGCCGGGAAAACGAAGACCATGGACGCGACATCTGCGGCCAGGTGGCGCCTTGATCTGGAGCAAAGTCGGATGACTGTGAGCACTCGTCCGATGCAAGTGGATGCCCGTGGCGACCGGCGTCCGATCGCAGCACGGATGCAGTGCTTCCGGCTCATGAAGGGCCCCCTCGCCGCTTTTCCTGCGCCCCTTGCAGGACAGGCGCGCAGGCTCCGGAGCGAATCAGCGCGTCACTCCTATTTCCGCCGCAAATGCCCTGGGCTGTCTGCCCTCTAACGGGTATATGGACATCTCCACAACCGTTACGATACATTTTTTCCCGCCGCGCAACTGGGTGACGAACGAGCGCGGCGCAACCGGAATATCGAGACGCGCCAGATTGACCCGCATGACCGCGAGCGGCCACCTGCCCAATCAGTTGCTGCAAATGCTCGATGCGGCAGATTTGGATCTGCTGCGTCCACATCTCACGACGGTGGAAATGGTCAGGGAGACTGTCTTGGGCGAGGCAGGCGCCGCGCTGAAGTATGTCTACTTTCCACACGACGGCTCCGTTTCGATGACGGTCGGCCTGTCCGACGGACAGATGATCGAGATTGCGATGCTGGGTCGCGACAGCGTCGTGGGCGGCGGCGCAGGGCTTGCCGACGGCATCATGCCGGCGGACGCTGTCGTGCTGTTTCCCGGCACTGCTGCAACGCTGGAAATAGCGGCTTTCCGGGCCGTCGCGGCCGCAAGCGCGCCGTTTCGCAGCCTGATGGTCCGCCATGAACAGGTCCTGCTCGCGCATGCCCAGCAGTCCTTGCTCTGCAACACGCTGCATCCCGTCGAGGCGCGGCTGGCGCGCTGGTTGTTGCGTGCGCGCGACCTGTCGGACAGCGAGATTGTTCCGCTGACGCAGGAAGCCCTGGCGCAGATGATGGGGGTACGGCGCAACGCCATTTCGCTGGTCGCACATGAGCTTCAGCGGGCCGGCATCATTCATTACAGACGCGGCCGGATCGAAATCGTCGACTTGCGGGCGCTGGAAGCGACCTCCTGCGTCTGCAATTCGGCAGTGAAGGCCCACCATATGCGCCTGATGGGTCCCCCGCGGTGACGAGAACTCCACGCGCTCCGACTGCACGCCGACGTATACACATGCAAATGGGACGATCGTCCGACGCGGCGGATCGGACAACTTGTCCCAATTGCCAATATATCCCGACGGGAGAATGATCGAACTTACTCGCCCAAGGAGCGGTTTCACCTACCGCGCCCTGCTTGCGCCAGAAGAAGGGAGGCAGCTTTGGAGTCGATGGGGCGCCCGCCCAACGGTTTCCTGTCGGCACTGCCGGCGGACGAATATGAATTGATCCGCCCGCACCTGCGAACAGTTGACCTGCCCCATGACGCGGTGCTGGTCGAGACCGGGGAGACGCTGAAGCGCGCTTATTTTCCTCACCGCGGCGTCATCTCGCTGGTGGTGAAACTCGCCAAGGGCGAGCATGTGCAGGTCGCCATGATCGGCCGCGACAGCCTGCTCGGGGCGCTCTCGACCATGGGCGATGCATGCGCGTTGAACACCGCCATCGTGCTGGTGCCGGGCCTTGCGTCGGTGATGGATCTCGACCGGCTGCGGATCGCCGCCAACCAGAGCATCACCCTGCGCACGCTGCTGACGCGCCACGGGCTGGCGGTTTACGCGCAGGTCCAGCAGACCGCGGGCTGCAACGCCGCCCATCCGGTGGAGGCACGGCTGTCGCGCTGCCTGTTGCACACTCATGACCTGTCGGGCGACTACCGGCTGCTGCTGACGCAGGAGGCCATGGCGCAGATGATCGGAGCGCGGCGCAACAGCGTGTCGCTGGTCGCCAATACATTGCAACAGGCCAATTTCATTCATTACAGCCGCGGGCACATCCAGATCGTCAACCTCGACGGCCTGCGCCAGACGGCGTGCGAATGCTACGCCATCGTGAAGGCCCAGTACGACCGACTGCTCGGCACGCGCTGACCGTGGCTCGCATGGTGAACCGCCGGCTAATGCCGGCCTGCAAACACCTCATAACCTGCTACTGGAACTGAAATTCATATGCCGTAGACACGGGCGTGCGCCCGCGCCGTGACGTGCCGCGCGATAGCGATCCGTGATCAAGGCAAGGCCAAGTTGGAAGTCACCGTCTTACCCGCGCAGAAGGCGTTCGATGCCGAACCCGCGCGTGAGCCGCACGCCTACGAAGCGCTGGTGCGCGAGATCGGCGAAGACGGCGCTTGTGAAGTGCGCGACGTGTTCTGGAGCGAGAGCTGCGCGCGCCTCCAGCTATTCCGCACGCTCTCGCCCGCCCGGCACCACGCCAGGATCGCGCGCGAAGCGCATTCGCTGAAGAGCGCGGCAGCGACGTTCGGCTATGTCAGGCTCGCGGCGCTGGCGCTCATGCTCGAGAAGTCCGCAGAGCGGCTCGGCGATGTCGAATTCCGCGATCTGCTGGACCTGATGGATGCCGCCTATGCCGCCGCGCGCGCACAGGAGCCGTCGCGCTAACCACTCGGGCGTGCATTCCCGCCGTACTTCTACGGCGTGCGATTTTTAGAGATGGCTAATCATAGATGGTGATAGTCGCGGAAAACCAGGAGGGTTTTCCATGTTCACCTACGAGACCGCGGACCAGAAAGAGGTTCGTCGCTTCCGCATCGCGCAGTTCAACGGCCGGATGGCGACGGTAAGGGCTGGCGAGTCGACGGTGACCGGCTTCGTGCGTTCGGTGCTGGAGCAGGAATCGAGCATGCCTCCCCGCTGGATCATCACCATCATCCCGAACGCACCGAAGGAAGAGATCAAGCCGCTGCGTCCCGTCTCGCGCGCGCGTCCCTTCGCCGAAGACTATTTCTGAGCGCGATCGGGTTCGAGAGGTCTCTCCCGGCCTTTGTCCGCACCGCCTGGCGGCGATGCAACACGCCAGTCTCAGTCGATTGAATGCAGCAGTGCCGCACGGACGAGATCCGCGGTGTTGCGCGCACCGAGCTTGCGCATCGCCTCGGCGCGATGGCTCTCGAACGTGCGCGGGCTGATCTGCATCCGAAGCGCGCCCTGCTTGTTCGAGTAGCCTTCGCTGATCAGCCTCAGCACCTCGCGCTCGCGCTTGGTCAGCCGCTTCTGGCCCGACGGGCCGAGAAGTTCGGCGCCCGGCGGGCGCTGGGCTTGCTGTGCACGGCCGACCTTCGATTCCAGGTGCTCGACGCTGGATGGGATCGGCAAACCGCCCGTGCCGGGACCGGCAAGCTGCTTGACCAGGCCGCAAACCCGCTCGGTCTGGACCAGCGCGTTCTCGACCACCCGCTGCAGATAGGCTCGATCGCCGGTCACCGGCGCGAGTTGATCGCTGTGATGCTTGATCTCGCCCATGTAGAGCAGCAGCGCCGTCAGGGGGCCGTTGAGCTCCCGGGCGATGGCAGCGGCCATTTCGTCGGCCGCCTTGGCCCGCGCGGCGCCCAGGCGGACGAAATCGAGCTCTTCAGTCGGAGCAGCGCTGCTTTCGTACCATTCCGACGGCCGCGAATCGGTGGCCGTATCATTCTGTGACCCCATGTCACTCATTTAGCGGAACCGGGGACGGTCTGTGGTTAACTTTCTGCTCCGTAAGACTACGGTTATTTCGGCGGTTTTGCGCTAAAATGGCGACGTCGGCACAATTTGTGCTGGCGGCGTCCGGCATTCGGTCCCGCAGGGGTTGAGTTTCCTGCCGAGGTCTTGGGCAAACGGCCCGAAAACTCCTTAACCGCCGCTTTGGCCCGGAGGCCGCCCCCCGGTTTTTACGGAATAATTAACGGCGGCTTGCTTCTCTTGGGAGGTTGAGAGCGCGCAAATGCCTCCACGCATTGGGCCCGCATGCCTGCGGGACACGCTGCGAAAGATTGCGTGCCATGGACGAGATCGATCGGCTGTCGGAATTCCTGCAGAGGCTGACGCCGCTGTCGCGCAGCTGTCTGCTCAGTGAGCTGGAGCGGCTCGAGCTGTGCGGCATCGACATGCCGGGCTCGGCCGACGTCCTGTCCCGCTTGCGCGCCGAGTTTCGCAAGGACGGCTCGACCCAGGCGCGCGCCACCAGTCCTTCGCGCTATTTCTTCGCGCCGCTCGAGCTGTTCCTGATCGACGGCGCGCCCGAGCACGCCAATATGGGGCGGATCTCGCGCAACACCCTCACTCCGATCTGGGAGTGGATCTGCCGCGACCTGTTGCCGACCATGGCGCGCGACTACATCAAGGCGATCGGCGACCAGGTAGCCGCCAACAATCCGAAGGAAGTCCTGAAGATCGCGTCGACCTTCCAGATCAAGGTCGTCAAGGTCCTCGAGAGCACCTTCGCTTCGGCGGAGAGCACCGAATTCGCGCGCGCCAAGCTCGCGCAGTACACGGCCTCGCGCAGCGCCTTCGACGACGTCAGGAAGATGCAGCACGTGCTGCGCGCCGGCGATGCGCTGCCGAAATTCAACGGAAAACTGCCGGAAAAAATCTCAAGGTTCGACGACGGCCAGGTTACCCAGGTCACCGCGCAGCTCGACGCCTTCAAGAAGGCTCACCCCGAGGCACTGCACTTCGCGCTGACGCTGGTGGCAAGGCGCCTGGCGACGCCCTGGCAATTGGTACGCCTCGCCACCAAGTCCGCGGCGAGCAAGAGCCCCGCCGACGTCGCCGCCGCGCCCTATGCCTGCGTCGTTCCCATGGTGCTCGACCGGCTCGACGACAAGCGCCTCGCGCTTCGCATCGCGCTCCGGCATAACCGCGTGCTGGTCGCCCGCGACCTGCTCACCGAGGTCTACGATACCGAATATGCGCTCAAGGTGCGCATCGACGGGATCGAAAACTGCGAATGGGGAATCCGACTCCAGCAACTGATGGACGCGATCGCGGCGCTGGTCTCCGCCGAGGTGAGCCGCTTTCCTTCCAATGTCGGCCACATTCTCGGATCGCGCCGGCTGCGCAGCCACGACACGCTCGGCGGCAAGCTGACTTATCTGGCCTGGAAGGGGCGCGACGCGATGCAAGACGGCGCGGCCGCGTTTCGCAAATTGATCGGGCAGACCTGATATCGCGCGGCGCGCTTCAATGTGCGCGCGGCAGGCACAGGAAGCGATCGAGAAATCGCCCTGACATCACGGTTCTGAACCACCAATACATCAACCGCCGCGTCGTCATTGTCGCAATCCTCGCCAGCCCACCACCGGCTGAGCCGAGCAATAGCGCAAGTGCAGCAATACACGTGTGATGCGTTTCACATTCGCGCCCGCGGGGCCGGCCGCGTTGTCGCAGAACCGCCGCGAGCGAAGGCGGCGCATGCGCGCATGGCGGGAAAAGACGACGCGGTCCCGTTCACCGTCGCCGAACACTCGCCGCGCACCCCGAAAAAACCACTGATCGTAATCCTCTGATCATCTGCCGTTGCTTCGAAAGGACACACAATCGTATCGCCCGCCCCCGCCGGTCGGCGAGCCCCTCGCCTCTTGCATCGCAAGAGAGGAATTTCGTGTGCGCTGGCAGTCGTTGCGCGTGCGGTGCTCGAGTATGCAAATTCTTTTCGAACAGACTGTCGAAGATTTAGCTCGAATTGCAGGGTTTAACGTTACTCAGATAATTCAAGAACGATGTGAAGCTCTCCTTATTTGGACCCACGCTCGCCGTTTAAGAAACCGTCACGGAACGGGAGTGGTATACGATGAACGATGGGATGGTTGAGCTCGTCGGACGGAGGCCTGTGACCTTCGGACGACGTAAGGTAACGCCGCGCGCCTGCGTGGCCGACAGCAAGCGGCATCTGCGCGCCTTTCTCAGCGAGGTGCTGGAGGATCTCGGCTTCGTCACCAGCGAATGCGCCAGCGCGGACGAGCTGCAGACCGTGCTCGCCACCGACTTGCCGGACCTGATCCTGCTCGGCGTCGCCACCGACGGCATCGAGCCGGGGAGATTCCTCGAAATATTGGTGCGCGAGGCCTTTGCCGGCAAGGTTCTGGCGGTGGGCGCCCGCGAGTCGATCATCGTCAAAGCCGTGCGGCAGGTCGGCGAGGAATATGGTCTTGCCATGCTGCCGCCGCTGACCACGCCCTTTGCCGCGGAGACGCTGCGCGAGCGCGTCGCCATGTTACTGCCGGAGGAGCCGGCGCCGAGCCCGGCCGTGCATGTCGGCGAGGCCCTGCATGCCGGCTGGCTCGAGCTCTGGTACCAGCCCAAGATCGACGCGCGCACGCTGGTCCGCAGCGGTGCCGAGGCGCTGGTGCGGATGCGGCATCCGACCTGGGGCGTGGTGCCGCCGGCCTACTTCATTCCGGAGCCGCACGATCCGCATCTGCGCGACCTGTCGGAGTTCGTGATCGAGCGCGCCATGCAGGACTGGCACTACCTGCTGGAGCAACAAAGCCCGGTCGACCTGTCGATTAATCTTCCCGCGTCCTATCTCACTGAGCCGCAGGCGGTGCGCGATCTTTGCCGCAGCGTGCCGACGCATCCGGCCTTCGGCGGGCTGACGGTCGAGATCGACAGCGACGAGGCGATCCGCGATCTCGATAACCTCACCGAAGTCGCGCGCGAAATCGGCCTGCACAATATCGGCCTGTCGATCGACAATCTCGGCACCAACTGGCCGGCGCTGATGGGCCTGGACAAGATTCCCTTCGTCAAGCTGAAGGCGGACCGGCAGTTCGTGACCGGCAGCGGCAACGACCGGCTCAAGCGCACGGTGTGCCGCCACATCGTCGAGCTCGCGCAGGGCCATGGCGCGCGCAGCGTGGCCCAGGGGGTCGAGAGCCGCTCCGATCTCGTTGCGGCCAACGAGCTCGGCTTCGACCTCGTGCAGGGCTTTCTGTTCGGCAAGCCGATGCCGCTGAAGAAGTTCGCACGGAGCGCGCTGACGCGGACGGTGATGGGACAGGCGTGAGGCGAAGGCTCACGCAAACCGGCGCGCGAAGAACACGCAGGCAACCACGAGCGCGGTCGCGGCGATCATGCTCCAGGCGACCGGCTCGTGCAGCAACAGGCCCGCGAGCGCGAGACCGAAGAACGGCTGGAGCTGTTGCAACTGGCCGACGCGCGCGATGCCGCCGATCGCAAGGCCCCGGTACCAGAAGATGAAGCCGACGAACATGCTGAAGATCGAGACGTAAGCGAGCCCGATCCAGGCGGGCACGCTGACGCCGCTCCAGCTGGACGGCCAGGTCCATAGCGCGAGCGGCACCATCAGCGGCAGCGCGAGCAGGAGCGCCCAGGAAATCACCTGCCAGCCGCCGAGCCGGCGCGACAACGCGGCGCCTTCGGCATAGCCGAGCCCGCACAGCACGATGGCGACGACCATCAGGAGATCGCCGGTGAGCGAGGCCGATCCGCCGCCGGACAGGGCGAAGCCGGCCACCGTGGCGCTGCCGAGACAAGCGAACAGCCAGAACAGCGGCTGCGGCCGCTCGCCGCCGCGCAGCACGGCGAAGATCGCCGTCGACAGCGGCAAGAGGCCGATGAAGACGATCGAATGCGCCGACGTGATGTGCTGGAGCGCGAGCGCGGTCAGCAGCGGGAAGCCGACCACGACGCCGATTGCGACGATGGTGAGGGAGGCGAGATCCTTTCGCTGCGGCCGCGCCTGCCGGAGCAGGCCGAGCACGGCCACGGCGATCAGTGCCGCAATGACCGCGCGCGCCGACGTCAGGAACAGCGCCGAGAAGCCGCCGACCGCGACGCGTGTCGCCGGCAACGAGCCGCTGAAGATGATGACGCCGAGAAGCCCGTTGCCCCAGCCGCTGCCCGCAGATTGCATGTCGGTCCCATTTTTCGAGTCGCGACATTGGGGCTTCCGCGACGACGAGACCAGTCACAATTTCACAATCCGGCAAGACCGCAGGCGGCGCCGGAATGATTGCCCGTCAATACAGCGGTTCCTCGTACACCGGCTCGCCGTCGAGCAGCAGCCGCTTGATGGCGGCGCGGCCCGAGGGCAGCACGGCAGCCACGATGCGGACCTTCTGCTGGTTGTGGGCCTGCTCCAGCTTCCGGCCCTCGCCTTCCGGCACGAAATAGCTTTCGAGACCGTATTTGATCGTGAGCTTGTCGCAGAAGGTGCGGACATTCGATCCGCAGGAATAGCTGACGCGGCCGCGGATCAGCAATTCGGGCGCCGTGACCGGCACAGGCTCGGCATGCACCGAGACGGCGGCGTAAAGGCCGTCGGCATTGGGCGCGAGCTTGACGAACACGAATGGCTTGCGCGTGTCAGCCGGCTTGCCGGCGAGCGCCCCCGCCGGCACTTCCGAGATGTCGTAGCGCAGCACGACATAGTCGCCGCGCAGGAGATCGCGCGGATCGACCGGCTGCGTCTGCAAGGTCACCTCACGGCCTTCGCGCAGGATCTGCACGCGGTCGGCGACCATCAGGACCAGCAGCACGCCTTGAATGAGGACAGCGACGCCGAACAGCACGGCTTTCGGAATGCGTTGCCAGAGTCCAGTGATAGTGCCGATCATCGTTCAGCCCTCGGCAGCATGCGATTGAGCGCGGTTGCAAAGACCACGGCAATGATTCCGGCCCCCGCAAGGAACGCCGAGCGGCCGAGCAGCGAGCCCTTCACCGCCCAGGTGATGCCGGCGATGACGCCGGCGATCCCGAGCCAGCCGGCAACGATCCGCGGACGCACCTCGTCGAGCACACCGGAGACGACGAGGCACAGCATGGCGCACAGCAGCGCGGCGTAAGCGAACCAGGGCTCGCCAGCCGTCGAGACCGGCCAGATCGGTGCGGCGATCAGCACGAGCCCGATCGCACAGGCTGCAAGGATTTCACCTGCGCGCTTCGTGAGCATGCCGGAGACGAGGGCGAGGATCACCCCAGCAACCCCGCACAGGATCGCCCAAATCGGCTGGGCGGACACCGGGCTGGCCCGAAAGCGGATGATGTCGTCAACCGTCGTCACTTCGAGGAAAGCGACACCGGCCAGCGCAAACGCGCCGTAGGTCGACAGAACGGTCCCAAGCTGGCGCGCCCTCGGCGAGGGCATCGCTGCGATCGCAAGCCCGGCGCCGAACAACAAGGCGGCCCCGTCCGCGAGCACGAAGGACGGCTGGGCGCCCTCGAACTCGAAGCGAAGCGACGTCGCGATCCACCATGGCAGCACCGCGAGCGCGACGAGGTGGGCCGCGACGCGGGAGTTCCATGCGAAGGCGAGGCCGGCGGCGATGAGCCAGACCACCAGATACGGAAGATGCAAGACGTCGGGCGCGTCGTGGATTCGCATGCAAGTCCAGATGCTGGCGGCGACGAGGCCGACCGCGAGCGCCCCGCGCGCGCCGGTCAACAATGCGGCGACGAACGCACCGATCGACCACAGCAGCATGCCACCGGCAAAATCCTCGCCGAGATGGTACATCTGGCCGACCAGTGCGATGCCCGCGCCGAAGATGATCGCACCGATGCTGGCGCAGAGATCGGCAAGAACGTCGCGGCCCCGCGCAGCGAACCAGGCGCCGAGGCTGCCCGTGACGACCATGCCGGCCAGCAGGATCGCGAACCGCATCAGCCGCGCGATCTCCGTCCAGTGCGCGGCGACGAAGGCGAGGAAGGCGGCCGCGATCAGCAAGCCGCCGACGATGCCGACGACCACGGCAATGTTGATGCCCGCAGGCAGCGGCGGCAGCGCATGGCGGATCGCGACGGCCGCCGCCGGCGCAATCACGCCGTCGGCCTCCCATCGCGCAAGATCAGCTTCGAGGCGCTGCCGGTAGGTTTTATCGAACATCGTCGTGGGATCACCTGGTGCCCGCCGGATGGCGGGACCTTGCTAGGTCGGATCGTGCGCGACGTGGGTTCAAGCAGGCGGGTGGGCCGCGGGCTTTCCGAGGGCCCGGATGACAATAATGGTGAAAACAACCCCATGCACAGTAGGCGAGGCCCGCGATATCAAGGACTTACGGGAGGCAGGAATCGGACCTCTGCAAGTCGTCGATCCCCCGCGCGTCCAGCCCCACGGCACCTTCGACATGGAGCGGCCGCATCGCCGCTCATGCCGGCAGCCGGCGCTATTGCGCCGGCAAGGGAATGCGCCGCAGGATGTCGTCGTAGGGTGCGAGGTCGAGATAGGCCGTCACCTCCGCCGCCTTGCCGTCCTGCATGCGCATGATCCACGCATAGCTGTTCGCGTAAGGCTTGCCGTCGCGCGCCACGCCGCGGCCTTCCCAATGCGCGATGATGTGGTCGCCATCGGCGAAGAGCCTCACGCTCGTCGGACGCACGGGCGTCGACAGCCGGCTCGCGAACGGGCGCACCGCACGATCCACGAACACGTCGCGCCCCCGGAACTCGCCGGCGCTTGGTCCGGATCCCCTGATCCGCCAGACCGCGTCGTCGTGCAGCAGGTCGTTGAAGAACGTCGTTCCTCCCGCCGCCCAGCGGTCGAACGCATCGGAGACGATCCGCTTGTTGTCGTCCTGCACGGAGTTGGCCTGTCCGCAGGGCGCTGCCGTCGTCAGGGTGGATGCCGTCACGATGACTGCGTAGATGCACGACGCAAGTGCGCGATTGAACATGGTTGCCATTGGTGTCTCCCTTTCTGGTGCAAAATGTCGTCTGCCCCGAAGTGATGCACGCGCGGTCGGCCAGACATCGCCGACTTGTTGTTCAGGATCTATCCGCGCCGGGCGACGGTCGCGCCGCCAAAGATGAGCTGCTCGACCATCGGACGGCGCAGGAAGCGGCCGGGAAAGATCGGCTCGGGCGCGGTGGCCCGGTCGAGACGCGCCATCTGGTCAGGCGACAGCGATATCCCGACCGCGCCGAAATTGTCTTCCGCCTGGCCCAGCGTGCGAGCCCCGATCACCGGCGAGGTGACTGCGGGATTGGCCAGCGTCCACGCGAGTGCCACCTGCGACGACGTCGCGCCGAGCTCGGCGGCGATGGTTCGCACCATCTCGGCGGCTTCGAGCGATCGCTCGTTGAGAAGGCCGGACGAAGCGATGATCGAGGCCCGCGTCGTTCCGACGGCCCGTTCCTGGGAATCCCTGAGGTCGGCCCGCGTGTACTTGCCCGTCAGCACGCCGCCGCCGAGGGGTGACCAGGGCAGCACGCCCAGGTCGAGCGCGGTTGCCAACGGAATGAGTTCATGTTCGACCGTGCGCTCGACCAGATTATATTCGATCTGCAGGGCGACGAAGGGCGACCAGCCGCGCAGATCTGCCAGCGTCTGGAGCTGCGCGATGCGCCAGGCCGGCGTGTTGCAGATGCCGACATACTGGACCTTGCCGCTGCGCACGAGATCGTCCAGCCCGCGCATCACTTCATCCGGCTGCGTCGTCGCATCCCAGCCGTGGAGGTAGAGCAGGTCGATGCGGTCGGTGTCGAGCTGCCGCAGGCTCTGCTCCACCGAACGCATCATGTTGAGGCGGTGATTACCGCCTGAGTTGGGATTGCCGGGATCGCGCGCCATCGTGAACTTGGTTGCGAGCACGAGACGATCGCGCTTGTCCCGGGCGAACTGACCGACGAGGCGCTCGGACGCGCCGTTGGTGTAGTTCACCGCCGTGTCGATGAAATTGCCTCCGCGGTCGACGTACAGGTCGAAGATCCGCCGTGCCTCGCCGGGAGCGGCGCCCCATCCCCACTCGGTTCCAAAGGTCATCGTGCCCAGCGCGAGCGGCGAGACGCGCAAACCGGAGCGGCCAAGCAGGCGGTATTGATCAAGTGCTGTCATCATTGCCTCCATCGGATGGCCAGGAGATAGAGCTCAGCGACAAATAAGATAAGTTGGCCAATGATGACCAAGGTGGTAAGCTTTTCTAACCAATGACTGCCGACCTCAATCTCGTCGCCGTTTTCATCGCGGTCGCGGACGTCAAGAGCTTCCGTGGCGCCGCCGATCGGTTAGGGGTGACGCGATCTGCCGTGAGCCAGGCTATCAGGCGCATGGAAGACCGGATGGGCGTGGCCCTGGTCCAGCGAACGACGCGCAGCGTCAGCCTCACCGAAGCAGGCCTTCGCTTCCATCAGCGCGTGGCGCCGGCGCTGGCCGAAGTCGAACAGGCGATCAATGGCGCCCGCGACCGTGACGCACAGCCGACCGGGCAGCTGCGTCTCGCGGTGTCGTCGATCGCCGAGCGATTCATTTGCGGCCCGTTGCTTGCCGATTTCACACAGGCCAATCCCGGCGTTCAGATCGACGTCACCGTGACCGACGAGGAATTCGACATCGTGGCCGAGGGCTACGACGCCGGCGTCCGGCTCGGCGAAGTGATCGAGCAGGACATGATCGCCGTGCCGGTCTCAGCCGAGCAGCGCCAGCTCGTCGTGGCAGCTCCCGCCTATCTGGAGCGGTTTGGGGCCCCCGCTCACCCGAGCGAACTTTCGCAGCATTGCTGCATCGGCTGGCGGCCGTCGCCGCACGTGGCCCCCTACCGCTGGGAATTTGCCGAGGACGGGCGCGAGTTCGACGTCGCGGTGGAGCCAAGGATCACGACGAACGACATGTGGGTGATGGTGCGCACCGCCTGCGCGGGCGGCGGCCTGACGTTCGGCATGGAGGACACGTTCCGGCCCTATATCGAGCGAGGAGAATTGGTGCCCGTGCTGGAGGAATACTGTCCGTTCTTCCGCGGCTTCTTCCTCTACTTCCCCGACCGGCGGAATCTTCCGCCGAAGCTGCGGGTGTTGATTGACCACGTGCGTTATCGGCCGAGCGGGAAGGGTTAGCGTCTGAAGGATGTATCGCCGAGGTTCTGCCGGGGCGCTCCCCCCCTGCAGCGACAAACCCTTGTTTGGTGTATCGATCTCTGGCCCCGAACTGCCGAACATGTTTTGCTGCGGCCATGCCTGAACCAACCCGAGACCAAGTCGAGCAACTGACGCGCGCGTTCGAACGTTTCACGCGCCGGTTCAAGGTGGCCGAGGCGGTCGCTGCGGCCGACAACGCGCTCAACGCGCTCGATGCCCAGACCCTGATGTTCATCGCCGAACATCCCGGTTGCGGCATGGGCGATGTCGCGCGCTATCTCAATGTCGCGATGACGACGATGTCCTCTGCCGTCGATCGGCTGGTGAAGAAAGACCTGATCGAGCGTCGCCGGCCGGAGGACAATCGCCGCGCGGTCGCCCTGAGCGCGAACCAAAAGGGGCGCCAGGTGGTTGACGAGCAGATCGAAGGCTACCGGCAGGCTTGCCGGACCATGCTCCGGGCGCTGGAGACATCCGAGCAGGACGAATTGATCCGTTTGACCGAAAAAATTGCCGACAACGAAACTTGAATAGTACGAAATTCGTATTAATCTTGGTGATGGCTGCCGGAGCTTGAGAAGTTCGGCCCAGAGATGGAGGCGTCCATGGCTATCGTCGTCAACGGCATCGCACATCCTCCGCCCGACGATCCCAGGATTTCCCTGCTCGACCTGCTCCGGGAGCGTCTCGGCCTGACCGGGACCAAGCTCGGCTGCAACCAGGGCGGCTGCGGCGCGTGCACCGTCATCATCGACGGCGAGCGGGTGCTGTCGTGCCTGACGTTGGCCGTTCAGGCCGACGGCTGCGAGGTGCGCACCATCGAGGGTCTCGCCCCTCAAGACGGAGAGCTGCATCCGCTGCAGCATGCCTTCATCGAGCACGACGGCTTCCAGTGCGGTTATTGCACGCCGGGCCAGATCTGCTCGGCGATCGCCATGATCGAGGAATTGCGGCGCGGCGATCCCAGCTACGTCACGGCCGATCTCGCCGAAGGCCCGACGGGCGAGCGGCGCCACGAGATCCGCGAGCGCATGAGCGGCAATCTGTGCCGCTGCGGCGCTCACAACGGAATCATCGACGCCATCGAGACGCTGATGGACGGAGAAGCGGCATGAGAACCTTCGCCTATCAGCGCGCTGCCGATCAGGCTGCGGCCCTGTCCGCCGCGGCCGCGGCACCCGTCCGCTACCTCGGTGGCGGCACCAATCTCGTCGATCTAATGCGACAGAATATCGAGGCGCCCCAGGCGCTGGTCGATGTCTCGCGCCTGCCGGCGGAGATCATCGAACTGCCTGATGGAGGCCTCAAGATCGGCGCGTCGGTACGCAACAGCGCGCTGGCTGCGCATCCCGCCGTGCGTGCGCGCTATCCGATGCTGTCGCGCGCGCTGCTGGCCGGAGCCTCTGCGCAGATCCGCAACATGGCGACGGTCGGGGGCAACATCCTTCAGCGTACGCGGTGCGCCTATTTCTACGATGCGGCGGGCTCGCACTGTAACAAGCGCGAGCAGCATGCCGGCTGCGACGCCATCGGCGGCTTCAACCGCTATCACGCGATCCTCGGCGCATCGCCGCATTGTATCGCGACCCATCCATCGGACATGTGCGTCGCGCTTGCGGCACTCGATGCGACGGTTCATCTCGCCCGTGATGGAGGCGAGCGCAGCGTGCCCCTGACCGATTTCCATCGCTTGCCGGGCGAGACGCCTGAGATCGAGACGATCCTGCATCCCGGCGAACTGATCACCGCGATCGAGCTCACGCCAGGCCCGGCGGCCGCGCATTCCACCTATCGCAAGGTGCGCGATCGTTCGAGCTACGCCTTCGCGCTGATATCGGTCGCAGCCGGCGTGGATGTCGCCGACGGAAAGATTGGGGATGTGCGGATCGCGCTCGGCGGCGTCGCCGCCAAGCCGTGGCGCGCGCGGCAGGCCGAGAAAATGCTGCTGGGCGAGGCGCCGACGCCGGATCGCTGTCGTGCAGCGGCCGATGCCGAACTGGCGGCCGCCAGCCCATTCGACGGCAATGCCTTCAAGGTCGAACTCGCGAAGCGGACCATCGTGGCCGTGCTCGCCCAGCTGACGGGAGCGGACGCATGAGCAAGCTGCAGAATGCGATCGTCGGCGGTGTGCGCGCCGCGATGGGGTACGTTCCCGGCAGCTGGTTGCCGGGCGGCACGCCGGATCCGCTGATCGACAAGCGCGTCAACCTCGGGACGCAGCAGTCGCGCGTCGACGGCCCCGAGAAGGTCAAGGGCGCCGCGCGCTTCGCGGCGGAAGTCCCCATGGAAGGGCTGCTCTATGCGGCATTCGTCCACTCCACGATTGCGCGCGGGCGCATTGCCGAGCTCGACGTCGCAGCCGCCGAGGCGGCGGACGGCGTGGCGCTGGTGATGACCCACCGCAATGCTCCGAAAATGGCGCCGCCGCCGCCGCTCGGCCTGACGAATCTGAAAGCCGCCGGCAACAACATCCTGCCGGTGATGCAGGACGCGGAGATCCGCTGGAACGGCCAGACAGTGGCCGTCGTGCTCGCAGAGACGCAGGAGCAGGCGAACTTCGCCGCGTCGCTGGTCGTCGTCCGCTATGAAGCGGTCGCTGCGCGAACGGAGTTCGAGGCCGGCAAGGCGAATGCCCGCACGCCGGATTCGTTGATGATCGAGCGTAACCGGCTGAAGAAGGGCGATTCGGAAACCGCATTCAGGGCAGCAGCCGCGGTCATAGACGTCGTCTATCGCACGCCCTGGGAAACTCACAGCCCCATGGAGCCTCATGCCGCAACCATCCGTTGGGACGGTGACCGGTTGATCGTGCATGACGCCACGCAGATGTTGAACGGCACGGCCGGGTCGCTGGCGAAGGTGTTCGACATCAAGGATACGCAGGTCTTCATCAGCTCGCCCTTCGTCGGCGGCGGCTTTGGCGGCAAGGCACTGTGGGATCATCAGATCCTCGGCGCCGCGGCCGCGAAACTCGCGCAGCGGCCGGTCCGGCTGGTGCTGTCGCGGGCCAGCATGCAGCGTCTTGTCGGCGGCCGTTCGCAGACCGAGCAACGCGTGGCGCTCGCGGCCGACCGCGACGGCCGGCTGCTGGCGATTCTTCATCACGGCTATTCGGTCAAGCCGGCGCACAGCGTGACCGACGAGGCGTTCACGCTGACCAGCCGATCGCTCTACGCCGCCCGAAGCTTCGACATCGTGCAGCACGCCATCGACTTGGATCTGCTCGCCAACACGTTCATGCGCGCGCCGGGCGAGGCGCCCGGGACGTTCGCGATCGAGAGTGCGATGGACGAGCTGGCGCATGAACTTCAGATCGACCCGATCGAGCTGCGGCGCCGCAATATCGGTCACGCCGATCCGGTCAGCGGTGCGCCGCATTCGCAGAGCGACCTGATGCTGGCCTACGAGCTCGGCGCGAAACGCTTCGGCTGGGAGCGGCGTCTGCCCGCGCCGCGTTCCCGCAAGGAGGGCGAGTGGCTGGTTGGCCTGGGATGCGCCTCAGGCTCGTTTCCCTATGTGCGGATGCCGGGCATGTCGGCCCGGATCACGATCGACGGCGAGGGTCGCGCGACCGTGGCGAGTGCCGCGCACGAGATGGGCATGGGCACGGCAACCGTGCAGCGGCAGCACGCCGCCGATCGCCTCGGACTACCGCTCGACAGCGTCACCGTTCGGATCGGCGACACCAGCCTGCCGTTCGGCAGCTTTGCGGGCGGTTCGTCGCAAACGGCGTCGCTTGGCGCAGCGATCAACGCGGCGAGCACGAAGCTCGCCGGCGAACTGCTGCGCCTGGCCGGCAACGACACGCCGCTGGCCGGCCTGCGGGCGAACGAGATCGAATTCGCCGATGCAGGCTTGCGCAAGATCGGCGATCCGTTGCGACATGAAAGCTTCGCATCGATCCTCAAGCGGGCGGCGCGCAACGACATCAGCGTCGTCGGCGAAAGCTCGGCGCCGCTGGAGGTGCTGAAATTCTCGATGCACAGCCGGTCCGCGATCTTCTGCGAATTGCGCGTCAGCGAGGTGACGGGGGAAGTGCGCGTCGACCGTCTCGTCGGGGCGTTCGATTGCGGTCGCATCCTCAATCCGAAGACGGCGGCCAGCCAGTTTCGCGGCGGCATGATCATGGGAATAGGCATGGCGCTGACGGAAGAGACCCTGCTCGATGAGCGCAGCGGTCGGATCATCAGTGCGTCCATCGCGGACTATCACATCCCGGCCCATCTCGACGTGCCCGACATCGACGTGCTGTGGACCGATATTCCCGATCCCCGCACGCCGATGGGCGCGCGCGGCATCGGCGAGATCGGCATCGCCGGCGTGGCTGCGGCGATCGCGAATGCCGCGTTCAACGCCACCGGCAAGCGCATCCGCGATCTGCCCCTGACGCCGGACAAGCTGTTGCTGGATTGAGCCGGCAACGGCTTCAAAGAGCTCGCTGCTAATCGGCAATTTCAATTTGACTGGCGGAGAGGGAGGGATTCCGACCGACCGCCACGGATGGGCGAAAAAGCCGCCAAAACGAGGCATTCTTAAAAAGGTCGGCGGAGGTTTGCGACCACCGTTGTGTACCACTTGGGCGAACGATTCTGTCTTTCAAGCTCGGCCGATTTCAGGGCGTTTAGGGCCTGCCCGACCTCTTCGCCCCATTACCTTCTTTTAGCCCCCCGCGCCTCAAGCATGCGACGAGCTTCTGGCCTCGCCGTCAACCTGGTCAATGAGGGCGGAGTACCCTCGATCATTCGGGCCGAAAACCGGCTAGTGGTCCTGAGCCTTAGGCAACGCTTTGGCAGGCCAAAAACGTGGACTTAACCTACTGAATTCGAGTCATTTCTCGATGGATAGTCCAGCTTCCCGGACATGGAAGTCTGGACTCCCGGAACCGGGATCGCCACCATTCCAGCTGCGATTCGCTCAACCACAGGCACCCGCATGGCCGACGAGGACTCGGAATACGCGACTTGGCTGCCCGTCATCGGACGGTCGCTGGCACGGCTGGCCATGTCCAAGGCGGCCGAGAGCGACCGCGACAAGTTCCGGGACGTGCTGGCTCGCGTCGACTTCCTGGAATCGCTCGGACTGCCAACTAAGGATTCGGCCGAGGCGGCCGGATCGACGCTGGCGTCGGTGAACGAACTCAAGCGCCTCCGGAGAAACAAAGGTGGCAAGAAGGCCGGCAAAAGGAGCGCCAAAAAAGCGCGCGGCTCCCGCCGCTGAGGCGGAGGCCCAACCGCAGGGAACGACGGCGATGGACAAGATCGCCGGACTGCTTGCGCTCATGTACGTCAAGGACGTCGACGACAAGGAGGCCGCCGCGCTGAAGCTAGACGCGATCGGCTTCACCTCCCGCCAGATCGCGGCCCTGCTGGATGTCGGCCCCAACTACGTCAATGTCGCGCGCCAGCGCCGCAACGGACGGCGGTAGCTTGGCACGCATCAATCAAGATCTGATAGCTCGCCTCGCCGCCCATCTCGGGATCTCCGACAGGGCCGTCTACCCGCACATCCAGCGCGTGGCCAACGAGACTGGCCTGGAGCGCAACCTCGCCGCGATCTTGCTGGGCATGCGCGAGAACCTGAACGTCAACCGCTTCTCCACGCCTGACCAGCGCAACGCTGTCAGCGGATTCCTGGGTGCCGGCGGTGGTCAGCGGCGTCGCGAACCCGCAGCGCCTCCACCGGCAGCTGCTGCGCCGGCACGGAAGTCGGTCGCGAAGAAGTCGAAGCGCCGCACCACCGGCAAGACGGTCTTCGTCGTGCATGGCCGCGACATGACACTGCGCGATTCCATGTTCGCGTTCTTGCGAGCCATCGGTCTCGAGCCTCTGGAATGGGAGCAGGCGATCCGCCGTGCCCGCCGTGGCGCCAACCCCTTCGTCGGCGACGTCATCGACGAGGTCATGGACCAGGCCCAGGCGGTGCTCGTGCTGTTCTCGCCGGACGACCTTGTGCAGCTCAAGGACCAGTTCGTCAGTCGCGACGAGAAGAATTCTGAGGGCAAGCCCCAGGGCCAGGCCCGGCCGAACGTTCTGTTCGAGGCTGGCCTGGCGATGGGGCGCCACCAGGAGAAGACGGTTCTCGTCGAGGTCGGGAGCGTGAAGCGCTTCTCGGACATCGGAGGGCGGCACATGCTTCGGTTCAACGGCTCGGCCGCCAGCAGGCACGATCTCGTCGGACGCCTCCGCATGCTCCGTTGCGATCTGAACGTCGACGGCCGCCGCGACTGGCTCGAGGTCGGCGACTTCGAGCCGACGCCGGCAAAGAAGGCCAAGAAGAATGCGAAGAAACGGAAGGCCAAGTGATGAGAGTCGCGGCCGCAGCACTTCTGATGTCCCTGTCGACGCCGGCGCTCGCGGTCGAGGTCCCGCCGACGGCGTTCTACTCCGGCAATGACGTCTACGACTGGTGCCGCAACGATCGGCATGCCGCCTTCAGCTACGTGGCTGGTCTTTACGACTCGGCCGCCCACGCCGCCGCGGTAATCGATTCCGGGCGGCACTTTGGCAAGGACATGCCGAACAACGACATCGAGGTCGACTTCGCGATTAACCGCGTCGCCGGCTACTGCAAGCCGGGCCGCGCCACGCTCGAGCAAGTCACCGACGTGTTCTGCGCCTACCTCAAGGACAATCCCGACAAACGCGACGGGCTGCCGGCGATCATGTTCCCGGATGCCCTAAAGAAGGCGTGGCCATGTCCCAAACGGTGACGATGCCACCTCCGCCTATCGAGCACGAAATGGAGATGTTCCGCAGCGAGGAGGAGTCCGCGCAGCAATACTTCTATGGCTACCTTGCGACGCAGCTGGTGCCGTTCAAGAACTCCGACGTGCTCCAGAAGATGCAGGAGACCGCCATGTTCTGGCGGACGACGCGTTACGCGCTGCTGATGTCCGCATTCGTGGTGCTCGGGCGCATCTTCGATCCGGACCCGAAATCGCTGCACACCATCAACACGCTGATGGCGTCCGTCTCCGGAAACATCGGCGTCCTCAGCCGGGCGGGACTGCAGCAGCGCCGCATCGTGCAAGGCATGACGCCGGCCGACGCGGCCGCCTACGCCTCGACCAAATACGACCTCATCGTCTCGGACGTGCGCGCGATGAAGAAGGAAGTCGCGAAGTGGCGCGGGATCTACAAGAAGACCTACCGCGACATCCGGCACAAGGTGTTCGCGCATAAGGGGGTCACCAGCGCCGGCGCCGACGCGCTGATGGCCAAGACGAACATCGACGAGGTGAAGGAGATGCTGGGCTTTCTCCACGCGCTCTACCTGTCGCTCTACAATCTTCATGCAAACGGCATCCCGCCCGACCTGACGCCGAGGGTGTTTGCCATGCCGCCGGTCCCAAACTTCGGAACGCACGCGTCGACGGCCGCCGAGAACATGTTTCGCGAGGCCAGCGACGTGCTGTATGGGATGCTGGATGTCGAGGAGCCACAGGCCCGAAACGATTGAGCCCGCACATTGGCCGGTGTGCGGGCTCCCCTATCAAAGGGTCGTTGCTACGAGATACACGAGGGCCATGGCCACACGTGGATCTATCGAAATGCTCAGGTGCATAGCGACACTCCTTTCTATTTGGAGGGGCTTGGACCAAGCGGTTTCAAGGTTCGGCACCGCGCGATGCCGGTCATTCTTTGTGGCTTGCGGTCACAAGTCGTCCGGGACGAAGCGTTGCTCGGCGTAACGAGATAGGCGTGCTCTTGTCATGGCCGCTGCACCCCGGGGGCGTCACTCCCGGTCGCCCTCAGAAATAGCGCGGTACCGCGTCTTCTGCTTTCATTTGGTTGTGAACATCGGGTGGCGGACCGCGTGAGCACACCGCCGAATCCCCGTCGGTCGATCTTCGCTGCCGCCACTGCAGGAGTGCGCCCGGCTGGTCCGCGTGCGTCCCGGCGGTCTTCCAGTAGAACCTCTCCCGCCAGCGCCACGATCTGCGGATGCGAGAGTTTCGGCGGCGCGCATGACGGCCTCGTCCCAATCCTTGGTTTTCAAGCCGATTTGATCTCGGCCGGCATGCCAAAGCCGCGGTAGCGCGCGGGCGTGCGGCGGCGAGACCAGCAGAACTCCGAACGCGGCTTGACCCACGGCTCGATCATGCGAAAACGGCTCACGGTAATCACCTGCGTGTACCACGGGACTTTTTCAGAAAGCCTTGTTTTTGTAGGTTAAGCCGGAATTTCAGCGGTTTCGGCGAATTCGTGGCGGAGAGGGAGGGATTCGAACCCCCGATAGGCTTGCACCTATGCCGCATTTCGAGTGCGGTGCATTCAACCACTCTGCCACCTCTCCTGAAGGCGCCATGTAGAGGCTCGGCCCCTGTGGTTGGGGGCGTTAATAGGCGAGGATGGCGGGCCAGACAAGGCTGGGAGGGTGAAAATCAGCTCCGTTTTCGGCCGGGCCTGTGGCTCAGCGGCTGGAGCGGGAGGTTTCGGCGGCATTTCGCGCGATTTGTGCCGGGCAACGCGGCGACTGGTACTTGCCGGGCGAGGCGCTGCGCCTCCGAGCCGAATCATCCATGCCATTGGGCGAAGGGGTGCGATGCCGGCGGCTCTCGGAGCGGGCCATTCGTCTCGCGGCCATCCTTCGAGACGCCCGCCTGCGGCGGGCCCTCAGGATGAGGGGCTCGGGTCGTTGCGCGATGGTTTGCTGAAGCGATGGGGTCTGGCTGAGGAGCCCGCTCGCGCGCGCCGTAAAACGGGGTGGGACCGCCAGACGCGGTAAATACTGGCGGTCCCGTGCCGCTCATTGAAACGCTGACCAGGAAGGGCGGCTTCGCAGGCCAGGTGAGGCGACGATTCGACCCTAGCGTGCGGCGGGCGGCCCGCAACGCAATCCGGTCCTTAACCTAACCGGTCAAGGTTACTCGGGCGCCCGCTCCGGTCACACCGGAGGGCATGGCGAGCTGGGGACCGCAACCCCTCACCCGATGGCATCTCTCGATGCCATTCGACCTCTCCCTTCGGGAGAGGTGAACGGCCGCCGCGACCCTCGTTCGGCTTCGCCGCTTCAGTCGCCCTTCTTGCTGTCCTTGTCCTTTTTCTTGCCGTTGTCCGTGGAGTCCTTGTCCTTGCCGTTCTCCTTGCGGCGGTTGGTGAAGCGGGCATTGCCGAGACCGGTGCCGATGGTCAGCACGCCCCAGCGGTCGACGTCCTGCATGAACGGCACTTCGGACAGCCCCTGAACCACGCCGTCATTGTGCATCAGGATCGCGGTGTCATGATCGCCGATCTGCGGAATGCCCTCGAGCAGGCTCGCCGGCAGGTTGAACTTGCTGCTCTCCCAATTGCCGGGAAGATTCTGCGCGCCCTTCTCGATCGAGCCGTCCGCATTGATCACGCCCGGGCAGGCGATGCCGATGAAGGGTGCGAGCTTGTAGCCCTCTTTTTCCGCCTCCGTGATCAGCCCCTTCAGCATCTTGATCAGACGCTTCACCGCGCCTTCGCGCGTCGGCTCGTCGTCGGCATGACGCCACAACTCCGAATTCACGACCTTGGCTTTCGACAGGTCTTTTGCCTTCTTCCAGCCGGTTTCCACCAGGCCGCAGCGGATGTTGGTGCCGCCGATGTCGACGGCCAAGATGCTGTCATGGGCCTCGAAGATCCAGGAGGGCGCCAGATGCAGCGCGCCGACCAGGCCGGCTTCATCCGGATGATGGCGGATCGGCTGCAGGTCGATCTTGAAATCCTCGGATTTCAGGATGATCTCGGTGCGCGCGATCGCGAGCTCGCCGAGCCGAGAATCGCGAAAGCCGCCGCCGACCACGATGCGCTCGGTCTTGGCCCAGGCCTTTGTCTTGAGGAAGCGCCGGGTGACGTAAGCAAGCTCCTGCGCAAAGTCCTCGATGGCGCTGTGCACCACCGCGGAGGCCTCGACGTCGTCGCCGATGAGGATGGCGTCCAGCGTCTTCTTGCTGATGCTCTCCGAGGGCTCCTTGCCGAACGGGTCCTCGCCTGTTTTGCGCAGCGGCTTGCGCCAGCGGTCGAGGATGTCGCGGAAGGCGCCCCTGCTGGCGCGGTCGCCGAGGAAGCCGTCCTCGTCCTTGATCTCGATGTTGAAGCCGTCGACGTCCACCGACGGCAGCCGCTCGGCGCCGTGATGAGCGATGCCCGTCGTCGTCTTGACCAGTTCGTCCGTTGCCATTGAAGAGCCCTTGCCCGCTTGCCTGTTCCGGCCGGACTAACGGGCTGGGAACCGGTTTGTTGCAAAGCCGTCAGAGATTTGGCTGCGGGCCGGAAGACGGGCCAAATCCTTCAAATTCCGGCAGTTTTCCTTGACTTGGCGCGGGCGGCGGCTATAAGTCCCACAGCCGGCGCGGGGCGTTTCTCGCGCCGCTTGTTTTTGCGTGGGTTTTCAATGGGATAACTCCCGCCCGCACAAAACTCGCATAAACCCATAGCGACTGGCAAAAAGCCGGCCCCGACAATCCGTCGCGAGGCCGGGATTGAACACGGAGAAAAAACGATGTTCGCAGTCATCAAAACCGGCGGCAAGCAATACCGCGTCGAGCCGGATGATGTTCTCGAAGTAGGCAAGATCGAAGGCGAAGTCGGCTCGATCATGCAGTTGAATGAAGTCCTGGTGGTCGGCGGCGACACGCCGGTGCTGGGCGTTCCGACGGTCGCAGGCGCCTCCGTTGCGGTCGAGGTGCTCGACCACAAGCGCGGCCCCAAGGTCATCGCGTTCAAGAAGCGCCGCCGCAAGAATTCGCGCCGCAAGCGCGGCTATCGCGACGAGATCACAGTTCTGCGCATCTCCGAGATCCTGACCGACGGCGCCAAGCCCACCAAGGGACCGCGTCCGAAGCGGGAGAAGGTGGCGAAGGAGCCGGCAGCGGAAGCCGCCGAGTAACGCAAAATCGATCACGCCAATTCACGAATTGATGCGTGAGAAATTTTGAAATGATTCCGTCAAGGAATTGATCTAGACATACGCAGGATTTCGGAGACGGGCCATGGCTCACAAAAAAGCAGGCGGTTCATCGCGTAACGGACGCGATTCCAAGGGCAAGCGCCTCGGTATCAAGGCGTTCGGCGGGGAAGTTGTGATTCCCGGCAACATCATTGCGCGTCAGCGCGGCACCACCTGGCACCCCGGCCTTAATGTCGGCATGGGCACGGACCACACTCTGTTCGCCAAGATCGAGGGTCGCGTCACGTTCCAGGCCAAAGCCAACGGCCGCACTTTCGTATCGGTGCTCCCGATCGCAGAGGCTGCTGAATAGACGGTGGATCAAATTGGAGTCCGCCGGTCCCACTGAACCGGCGGAGTCCAGATCATCGAGATCGAAGGCTCCAGGGGAGGCGGGAAACCGGCCTCCCCTTTTCTTTTGACTTGCTCACTTTGACTTAGTGACTTTCACGGAGCCGGACATGTTGCAGGATTTCTCGAGCGTGACCTTGGCCGAGGCGAGACCCAGCGTCGTCGCCACGGAGCGGCTGACCTTGCGGCGGCCGACGCTTGCCGACGTCAGGACCATCGCCCGGCTCGCCAACGACCGCCGCGTCGCGGAAAACACCCGCCGCCTGCCGCATCCCTATTCGCAGGACGACGCCGTCGAATTCGTCCGCGCCACCGCCGCGCTCGGCAGCGAGACCGTGTTCCTGATCGAGCACGACACCGGGCCGGTCGGCATGGTCGGCATCGACTGCTCGAGGCCCGGCGATGCCGAGCTCGGCTATTGGCTCGGCGTCGAGCATTGGGGCCAGGGCTTCGCCACCGAGGCCGCGCGCGGCGCGATCGACTTCTTCTTCGAGGAGTTCGAGGACGAGCATCTTCATGCCGGCGCGCGCGTCACCAACCCGGCCTCGCGCAACGTGCTGGAGAAGTGCGGCTTCCAGTGGAGCGGCGTGCAGCTGCACCGCTTCCTGGCGCTGGGCTCGTCGACGCCGGTCGACTGCTTCCGCCTGTCGCGCGGGGTGTGGGCCTCGCTGAAGAGCTGGAGCAGCGCGCGGCGGGTGAGGTAGGCGAAGGGCGCCGCGACATTCACAACTGTCGTCCCTGCGAACGCAGGGACCCATAACCACAGGGCGGCGTGTGAGGCAAAACTCCCACCCCGAGTCTTCGCAAAACCTCTCCCTGTGGGTATGGGTCCCGGATCTGCGCTTCGCTTGTCCGGGACGACAGCGGGGGTGGGGCTACGCCGGCGGATTCACGTCCGCAGGCTCGCGCCCCAAATCCCGCTCGCGCAGATAGATGTAGAACCCGGCGCCGATGATGATGGCGGCGCCGATCAGCGTCGCCATGGACGGCACGTCGCCGAACACGACGAAGCCGAAGATCACGGCCCAGACGATCATCGAATATTGATAGGGCACCACCACGCTCGCCGGCGCGAGCTTCAGCGACCGGTTGACGCAGAACAACGCCGTGACGGAAACGAGCCCTGCGGCGGCGAAGATCACGAGGCTGCCCGATGTCGGCGGCACCCAGTGAAACGCCGACAGCACCGCACCCAGCGAAAACGTTCCGACGAATTGCGAGGACGCCATCACGATGTCGGGCGTCTTGCGCAGGCTGCGCGTGATCAGCATCAACGTCGCGAATGACAGGCTGCCGCCGAGCGCGATCAGGGCCGGCAGGCTGACGGTCTGCGCCGACGGCCGCAGCGCGATCAAGACGCCGCAGAAGCCGATCAGGATCGCGGTCCAGCGCCGCCAGCCGACCTTCTCGCCCAGGAAGATCGCCGACATCGCGGTGACGAAGATGGGCCCGGCGAGATAATAGGTGATGACGTCGGCCAGCGGCAGGTAAACGGTCGCAAGGAAGAAGGCCGCCACTTCCAGCGTCGAGAGCACGACGCGAACGAATTGCAGGCGCGGCCGCTCCAGATGCAGGAACTGGTGACGCTGCTTCCAGATCAGCGGCGACAGCAGCAGCAGCGCCGCGCAGGCGCGCAGAAACAGGAGCTGTCCCACCGAATAGGTCCCGACCAGGAATTTGCCCATGGCGTCGCCGAACGAGAACATGAAGATCGACAGCACCATGAGCCCGATGCCGGCCAGGCGCGCGGAGCGATCGTCATAGGCGGAGAGAGATTTGAAGAAGGGCATTGATTGCACTGTCGGGGGTCGTCGTTGCGAGCGCAGCGAAGCAATCCAGAATCTTTCCGCGGCGGCAGTCTGGATTGCTTCGCTGTGCTCGCAATGAACGGCGGAGAGAGCGTCAGGAAACCGGCAAATCGAGTCGCTAGCGGCCGTTTTAATGACGTGGGCGCGCTGGACAAGCCCGCAACGCCGAATTGAACGGATTGTCGCACTCTTCGCATCGCGGTAGCGATAGAGCCGCACCGACAAAAGAGCTTTTGACATGACTGATTTCGATCCGGCCCGGCACCGCATGATCCCCACGCAACGCTGGTTTGAGGATTTCGTCGTCGGCGAACGCTTCGTGCTGCCGAGCCGGACCCAGACCTCGGCGATCTTCGCGGCGTTCCAGACTGCGAGCGGCGATACCCATCCCGTGCACTACGATCTGGAATATTGCCGCAGCCGCGGCATGCCGCATCTGCTCGCCCACGGCTTCCAGACCCTGATCCACACCGCGCCGGGCGCCGGCCTGTTTCCGTTCATGGTCGAGGAGTCGCTGGTCGGCTTCCTCGAGCAATCGAGCCGGTTTCTCAAACCTGTTTTCGCCGACGACACCCTCTATCCGGCGCTCGAGGTCACCGAGCTCGTGCCGGGCCGTACCACCGGCGTGGTGACGCTGGGCAGCACGATATTCAACCAGCGCAGGGAGCTGGTGCTGGACGGCCTGCAGAAATTCCTGATCCGGCGGCGGCCGGAAGGTTAAGCAACGGGCGAAATCGCGAGAAATTCGGCCGATTTGCGGGTCCATCCGGGTTGCCGCGCGGGGACGGCTGGCCTACCTTTGGCCCATGAAATTCCTCGACGAAGCAAAGGTCTATATCCGCTCCGGTGACGGCGGGAACGGCTGCGTGGCGTTCCGCCGCGAGAAGTTCATCGAATTCGGCGGCCCGTCCGGCGGCAATGGCGGCCGCGGCGGCAACGTCATCATTGAGGTCGCCGACGGCCTCAACACGCTGATCGACTACCGCTACCAGCAGCACTTCAAGGCCCAGAAGGGCGAGAACGGCTCAGGCTCGGACCGCCACGGCGCCAACGGCAAGAACATCGTGCTGAAGGTTCCCCTGGGCACGCAGATCTTCGACGAGGACCGCGAGACGCTGATCCACGACTTCACTGAGGTCGGCGAGAAGTTCGTGCTGGCCGAGGGCGGCAATGGCGGCTTCGGCAACGCGCATTTCAAGACCTCGACCAACCGCGCGCCGCGCAACGCCAATCCCGGCCAGACCGGCGAAGAGCGCTGGATCTGGCTGAGGCTGAAGCTGATCGCCGACGCCGGCCTCGTCGGCATGCCCAATGCCGGCAAGTCGACCTTCCTGTCCAAGGTCAGTGCGGCGCGGCCGAAGATCGCCGACTATCCCTTCACCACGCTGCATCCGCAACTCGGCGTCGTGAACGCCGACGGCCGTGAGTTCGTGCTCGCCGACATTCCCGGCCTGATCGAGGGCGCGCATGAAGGCACCGGTCTCGGCGATCGCTTCCTCGGCCATGTCGAGCGCTGCCGCGTGCTGCTGCATCTCGTCGACGCCACCTGCGAGCATGCGGGGAAGGCCTACAAGACGGTGCGCAAGGAGCTCGATGCCTATGGCGGGCTCTTGACCGACAAGATCGAGATCGTCGCGCTGAACAAGATCGACGCGGTCGAGCCGGACGAATTGAAGAAGCAGAAGGAGCGGCTGAAGCGTGCGGCCAAGAAGACCCCGCTGCTGCTGTCCGGTATCACCGGCCAAGGCGTCAAGGAAGCCTTGCGCGCGCTCGTCGAGGTGATCGGCGAGGCCCCGGTGTCGGCCAAGGCGAAGAGCGCGGCCGAGGCGGAGCCCTGGTCGGCGTAGGCTCATTGTCGTCCCTGCCTAGTGCGCAATTGCGCACGGGGCGCAGGGACCCATACCTCGTGATCTCTCGATTGCGGATGGCCGCAGTACCGAACTGCGAATCTTCGCCAAACTAATCCTTGGGGTTATGGGTCCCTGCGTTCGCAGGGACGACAGCGGTGCGTGCGGCTGGGGCATGCACCTCACCGGCTTGCCTTCGCGCCCTCGATATCGCAGCATCAAACAATCAAGAAAATGCAGGGATGACGCATGGCGCGCGCGAAGAACGTTCTCTGGATCATGTGCGACCAGCTTCGCTATGATTATCTCGGCTGCACCGGCCATCCCACGCTGAAGACGCCGAACATCGACGCCATGGCCAAGCGCGGCGTGCTGTTCAGCAAGGCCTATGTGCAATCGCCGATCTGCGGGCCGTCGCGGATGTCGTTCTACACCGGCCGCTATATGCGCTCGCACGGCTCGCACTGGAACGGCTGGCCGCTGCGCGTCGGCGAGCCCACGCTCGGCGATCACCTCAAGAAGATCGGCGTGCGCAACGTGCTGGTCGGCAAGACTCACATGGCCCCTGATATCGAAGGCATGAAGGCACTCGGCATTTCCCCGGAATCCGTCATCGGCGTGCACGTCGCCGAATGCGGCTTTGAACCTTACGAGCGCGACGACGGCCTGCATCCGACCGGCCGGCCCCGGCCGAAATACGACGACTATCTGCGTAAGCACGGTTTTGAAGCCACCAATCCCTGGGAGCATTGGGCCAATTCAGGCGCGGCGGTAGACGGTAGCTTGCAGAACGGCTGGCTGCTGGTGCATGCCGACAAGGCGGCGCGCGTGCCGGACGAGCATTCCGAGACGCCCTATATGACGCGGCGCGCCATGGACTTCATCAGCGAAGCCGAGACCGACGGCCGGCCGTGGTGCCTGCATCTGTCCTACATCAAGCCGCATTGGCCCTATATCGCGCCAGAGCCTTACGCCAGCATGTATTCCACCAATGACATGATTCCGGTGATCCGCTCGATGCGCGAGCGGCAGAATCCGCATCCGGTGTTCGGCGCGTACATGGACATGCGCTACTCCCGCAACATGGCGCGCGATGAGGCCCGCGAGAAGGTGATCCCGACCTATATGGGCCTGATCACGCAGATCGACGACCAGATGGGCGTGCTGATGAAATTCCTGGAGGCGCGCGGCCTGCTGGACACCACGATGATCGTGTTCACCTCCGATCATGGCGACTATCTCGGCGATCACTGGATGGGCGAGAAGGATCTGTTCCACGAACAGTCGGCGAAGATCCCGCTGATCATCATCGACCCTTCGAAAGAAGCCGACGCGACGCGCGGCACGCGCAGCGATGCGCTGGTCGAGGCGATCGATCTTGCGCCGACCTTCGTCGATTATTTCGGCGGCAAGGTGCCGGGCCACATCCTCGAGGGACGCTCGCTGCTACCGCTGCTGCGCGGCTCCACACCGCCGGATTGGCGCAAGGTCGCGTTCTCCGAATACGACTACGCCATGCAGGACGTGCGGCTGAAGCTGAACCAGCCGATCGAGCGCTGCCGCCTGTTCATGGTGTTCGACGGCCGCTGGAAGTACATCCACGCCTCCGGCTTCCGGCCGATGCTGTACGATCTCGAGAACGATCCGGAAGAGTATCTGGATCGCGGCGACGATCCCGAATGCGCCGGCATCATCGCGCGGCTCCAGGCCGAGCTGTTCGACTGGGCGCTACATCCGAGCGGCCACATCACCACGCCGCGCGAGAAGATCGCGGCTTATGCGGACAACCAGCTCCAGGTGAAGAACGGCGTCCTGATCGGCATCTGGGATGAGAAAGAGCTCGCGGCGATCAAGGACGGGATCACGCAGCGCGGGAAGATGTAGACCCTCATGGTGAGGAGGCGCGCCAGCGCCGTCTCGAACCATGCGGGCCCCGCTGCGGCAGCCGGGCCTTTCATCCTTCGAGACGCCGCTACGCGGCTCCTCAGGATGAGGAAAAAGAGCGAGCGCGAAGCTCTCTCAGCTCGTCATGCCCGGGCTTGACCCGGGCATCCACGTCTTGCGTCGATCGCTGAAGCGCGTGGATGGGCGGGTCAGGCCCGGCCATGACGGCGGAGCATGACGCGCGGGCGGCGACTCAGTTCGTGATCTTGTAGCCCGTCGCCTTCACGATCGGCTGCCACAGCGCGATGTTCGCGGCGAGCTCCTTGGTCAATCCGTCCGGCGTCGAGCCGACCGGGATGAGACCAATCGCCGTCAGCTTCTCCTTCACCTCGGGCTTGGCGAGCGCGGCGCTCGCGGCCGCGCCGAGCTTGCTCGCAAACTCCGGCGGGCTGCCGGCGGGAAGCCACATGCCATACCAGGCATCGGCAACGAGATCGATGCCGCTCTCCTTCAGCGTCGGAACCTCGGGTGCGAACGGCGAACGTTCCGCACTGCTGACTCCGACGATCCTGACGCCCTTGGCGCGATGCTGAGGCAGCGCATCCGCCAATGTCACGATGCCGAACGAGAGATGGCCGCCGACGAGGTCGTTGAGGATCGGCGCGCTGCCGCGATAGGGCACGCGGGTCAGGGGGATGCCGAGTTCCTTCTCGAGCTTGGAGCCCATGAAGTGCGGAATGGTGCCGTTGCTCGGCACCCCGAACGAGGTCTTGTCCGGATGCGCCTTCAACCAGGCGACAAATCCCTTGAAATCCGTGGCGTCGATCGCCGGGCCGATCACGACGGCAAATTCGAACCGCGCCAGCAGCGACACCGGCATGAAGTCCTTGGCGGTGTCGAAGCTCGGCGTCGTCTCCACCATCGGCAGCAGATACATGGTCGGCCCCGTCGTCACCAGCACCATGCTGCCGTCGGGGCTAGCGCCCTTCACCGCCTTGATGCCGATCAGGCCGTCGCCGCCGGTGCGGTTCTCGACCACGATGGTCCGCTGCAGCGTTGGCGCCATCTCCTGCGCAATCAACCGACACAACGTGTCGCCGCCCGCGCCGGCCGCGAACGGGAAGATCATTTTGCTCAGTCCCGCCTGCGCTTGCGCGCCACCCGTTTGCGCCAGCAGCGGCAGGCCAAGAGATCCCGCAAGAGAGCCTCCAAGACATCCGGTCATGAATTTGCGGCGATCCATTCGTTTCCCCCTTTGGCCCATTTTTGGTTGGCATCAATTAGAACCAGAGCCGCGTCCACGACAAGGCCCACATTCGCCGTTTACCATCCGGCCCGCCTTGCGCCGGCCATCGTCCTGCTGCAAAAGCGGGCCTATCGGCGCCGCTGTCTCGCTCCGCCGTTTCCAATGCAGAGCAGATCGTCCAGGCGCACTATGGCCAGCCCCGAACTCAGTCAATTCCGCCGCATCGTCGTCAAGGTCGGCTCAGCGCTGCTGGTCGATTCCGACAGGGGCGAGGTGCGGGCGTCCTGGCTGGCGGCACTGGCGGACGACATGGCCAAGCTGCACCGCGAGGGCCGCGACGTTCTCGTCGTCTCCTCCGGCTCGATCGCGCTCGGCCGCAGCCGTCTCAAATTGCCGCGTGGTCCGCTGAAGCTGGAAGAGAGCCAGGCCGCTGCCGCGGTCGGCCAGATCGCGCTGGCGCGGATCTGGTCGGAGGTGCTCGGCGCCCACGGCATCGGCGCCGGGCAGATCCTGGTGACGCTGCAGGACACCGAGGAGCGCCGCCGCTATCTCAACGCCCGCTCCACCATCGGCAAGCTGCTGGAGTGGCGCGCCATCCCCGTGATCAACGAAAACGACACGGTGGCGACCAACGAGATCCGCTACGGCGACAACGATCGCCTCGCGGCGCGCGTCGCCACCATGGCGAGCGCCGACCTGCTGGTGCTGCTGTCCGACATCGACGGGCTCTACGATGCTCCGCCGAAGAACAACCCGGACGCCAAGCTGATTCCGGTGGTCGAGAGCATCTCCTCGGAGATCGAGGCCGTGGCGGGCGACGCCGAGTCCGAGCTGTCGCGCGGCGGCATGCGCACCAAGGTCGAGGCCGCCAAGATCGCGACGACAGGCGGCACGCATATGCTGATCGCCTCCGGCAAGATCGAGCATCCCCTGCAGGCGATCGCCGATGGCGGCCGCTGCACCTGGTTCCTGACGCCGGCCAACCCCATCACCTCGCGAAAACGCTGGATCGCGGGCACGCTGGAGCCGAAGGGCACGCTGACGATCGATGCCGGCGCCGTGACGGCGCTGCGCGCCGGCGCCAGCCTGCTCCCGGCCGGGGTGATCAAGGTCGAGGGCCAGTTCGCCCGCGGCGATGCCGTGATCGTGCGCGGCCCCGACGGCAGCGAGATCGGCCGCGGCCTGATCGCTTATGACGCCGAGGTCGCCGAGCGGATCAAGGGCCGCTCCTCCCCGGACGTGATGGCCATCCTCGGCATCAGCGGGCGGTCGGAGATGATCCACCGCGATGATCTGGTGGTGGGCGGGTAAGGCGCCCGCCTCCGTGACGCCGGGGCCGGTCCGTCGTCCGGGCCTCGTCCTACCCGACCGGGCCCCTGCCATACCCTCCCCGCCCTTCGCAAATGCGGGATTTCCGTGCTAGGACACCGCCTTAGCAGAAGGTTGAACCCCATGGCCGCCCCCCTCAAAGCCGTTGACGGCAACGCCGATCGGACCAGCGATCTCCTGGCGCTGATGACCGATCTCGGGACCCGTGCCCGCGCTGCCGCGCGCGTGCTGGCGCTGGCGCCGCCGGAGCAGAAGAACCGGGCGCTCGAGGCCATGGAGCGGGCGATCACCGCGAACGCTGCGGCGATTCTCGCCGCCAATGCCGAGGACGTCGCGGAGGCGCGCGCCTCCGGCAATGCCACCTCCGCCTTCATCGACCGCCTGACGCTGACGCCGGCGCGGGTCGAAGGCATGGCCGAAGGCATCGGCATCGTGCGCGGCATTGCCGACCCGATTGGCATCGTCACCGAGAGCTGGCAGCGGCCGAACGGCATGACGATCGAGCGCGTGCGCGTGCCGCTCGGCGTCGTCGGCGTGATCTTCGAGAGCCGGCCCAATGTCGCGGCGGATGCCGGCGTGCTGTGCCTGAAGTCGGGCAACGCCGTGATCCTGCGCGGCGGCTCCGACAGCTTCCGCTCGTGCCGCGCCATCCATGAATGCCTGGTGCAGGGCCTGCGCGAAGCCGGCCTGCCTGAAGCCGCGATCACGCTGGTCCCGACGCGCGACCGCGCGGCGGTCGGCATGATGCTGTCGGGATTGAACGGCGCCGTCGACGTGATCGTGCCCCGCGGCGGAAAAAGCCTCGTCGCACGCGTCGAGCAGGAAGCGCGCGTGCCCGTGTTCGCGCATCTCGAAGGCGTCAATCACGTCTATGTCGACGCCAGTGCCGACCTCGCCATGGCGAAGTCGATCGTGCTCAACGCCAAAATGCGCCGCACCGGCGTCTGCGGCGCGGCCGAGACGCTGCTGGTCGATCGCGCCGCTGCCGGCAAGAATCTGAAGCCGCTGGTCGAGATGCTGATCGAGGCCGGCTGCGAGGTGCGCGGCGACGATGCCGTCCAAAAGATCGATGCTCGCGTAAAGCCTGCGAGCGAAGATGATTGGGACACCGAATATCTCGACGCGATCATCGCGGCGAAGGTGGTGGACGGTGTCGATGGCGCGATCGCGCACATCCAGAACCACGGCTCGCACCACACCGATGCGATCGTGAGCGCGGATGAGGCGGCGGCGAACAAATTCCTGAGCGAGGTCGATTCCGCGATCGTGCTGCACAACGCCTCGACGCAGTTCGCCGATGGCGGCGAGTTCGGCTTCGGCGCCGAGATCGGCATCGCCACCGGCCGTTTCCACGCCCGCGGCCCTGTCGGCGCCGAGCAATTGACGAGCTTCAAATATCGCGTTCGCGGCACCGGGCAGACGCGGCCGTAAAGTCGCGGGGCGCGGGGCATTGAGCAACAATTTCGTCGCGCCACGTTTCTTCGCGCAGGCCATACCGACCCACACCTCGGGCATGCGCATCGGCCTGCTCGGCGGCTCGTTCAATCCGCCCCACCAGGCCCATCGCGCCATCAGCCAGTTCGCGCTGAAGCGCCTTCAGCTCGATCGCGTGTGGTGGTTGGTGACGCCAGGCAATCCGCTGAAGGAGAACGGCACGCTGCATGAGCTCGGCGAGCGCATGCACGCGGCGCGCGAAATTGCCGACGACCCGCGGATCGAGGTCAGCTGTCTCGAATCCGTCATTCGTACCCGCTATACTATCGACACGATCACCACCTTGCGCCGCCGCCTCTCGGGCTTGCGCTTTGTCTGGATCATGGGCGCCGACAACCTCGCTCAATTCCATCGTTGGCAGCACTGGCGGCGCATCGCCGGCCAGGTGCCGATGGCGGTCATCGATCGCCCGCCGCAGAGCTTTCGCGCCCTGGCCTCCCCGGCCGCCCAGGCACTCCGGCGGTACCGCCTGCCGGAGAACGAGGCAGCGCTGCTTGCGGATCGACCGGCGCCGGCCTGGGTCTTCCTGACGGGAATGAAGCTGAATCTCTCTTCAACCGGCTTACGGAACCCGGACGGAAGCTGGAAAGGTACGAAGTGAGTCAGACCGTGCGGACATGGAGGGGCCCCCCGGGGCTCTCTGGCATATTGAAACCCTTAACCCCACATGATGTAGTGTAACCAGTGAGCGCCGGATTCGGCGTTCGCGATACAGTGAAAGGAATGGTCCCTGACCACATCTGTATTGTCCAAGACAGAGTCTGTTTTACCCAAGGTTGCCAAGCCGGCGCGTAAAACATCGACCAAAGCTGCGGCCTTGAAGGCGCAACCCGACGCCGACAAGACGCTGAGCCTGATCCTCTCCCGCCTCGACGACATGAAGGCGGAAGAGACGGTCACCATCGACCTTCGCGGCAAATCGGCGTACTCCGACTACATGATCGTCACCACCGGCCGGGTGAACCGGCACGTCGGCGCGATCGCGGAAAACGTCGCCAAGGGCCTCAAGGAGAACGGCATCAAGAACATCCACGTCGAGGGCTTGCCCAATTGCGACTGGGTGTTGATCGATTCCGGCGACGTGATCGTGCACGTATTCCGACCCGAAGTCCGCGAGTTCTACAATCTCGAGCGATTGTACACGCAGGGCCCAGGGGCGGCGAAGGCGATCTAGGCTCATCGGGCCGATTTCGAATCGGCTGACGCGCATGCTAGCGTCGTGCGCGCGCTTATCGCGCGCGGTCTTAAAACACGGCTCCGAAGAATCCATGCGTGTGGCTGTCATTGCGGTGGGCCGGCTAAAGCAGGGCCCCGAACGGGAGCTTGCCGACCGCTATTTCGAGCGGTTCGACGAGGCCGGCCGCAAGCTCGGATTCCGCGAGCTCCTGGTCCACGAAATCCCCGAAAGCCGCGCGCGCGACACCGCGACGCGGATGGCTGAGGAGGCCGCGGCAATCTCGGTTCATATTCCGGAAAAATCGATCCTGGTGGCGCTCGACGAGCGCGGCCAGAATCTCGAGTCCACCGTATTCGCACGGCATCTCGGCCGCTGGCGCGATGAAGGTGCCGCACATACTATCTTCGTGATCGGAGGGGCGGACGGACTTTCGCCCGAATTGCGCCGTAAGGCCAAGCTCGCGATCGCGTTCGGCTCTGCGACCTGGCCGCACCAAATGGTCCGCGTCATGCTTCTGGAACAGCTTTACCGGGCCGCCACCATTCTGGCCGGCCACCCCTATCACCGCGCGTGATGCGCGCATAACGAGCACCTTGCCGACACGATGCGAGCGCCGCTCCTCAACCTGTTGCTGATCACGAGCGTCGCCGGCGCAAGCCTCGCGCAAGCGTATATAAGCCTTGCGCAAGCTCAGACGGCAAACCCGGCACAGCAAGCCGCAGCCGTCTCGCCCGATGCCATCAAGCAGCGCGAGCAGGAGCTGGAAGCCGCGCGCGCCAGGCAGAAGAGCGCGGAGGAAGCGCAGGCCAAGCTCAAGGCCGAGATCACCGCGCTCGGCCAGGACCGAACCCAGCTCAACCAGCAGCTGATCGACACCGCCGCCAATGTGCGCAGCGTGGAGAGCAAGATCGACGAGACCGAAGCACGGCTGCGCGCGCTGAACGGACGCGAGCAGGCGATGCGCGCATCGCTGGATTCGCGCCGCGCCGACATCGTGGAGGTGCTGGCGGCGCTGCAGCGGGCCGGGCGACGGACGCCGCCGGCGCTGCTGGTGCGGCCCGAAGATGCGCTGCAATCGCTGCGCACGGCGATGCTGCTCGGCGCCGTGGTGCCGGAGTTGCGTGGCCGCGCCGAAAAGATCGCAGGCGAGCTCGGCGAGCTCGTGGCCTTGCGCAAGTCCATCGCCACCGAGCGCGACCAGCTCGCCTCTGACCGCGACCGGGTCCGCAGCGACCAGACCCGGCTCACCGCCCTCGTCGACGAGCGGCAGCGCCAGCAGGCGGGGCGCGAAAAGGATCTCGACGCCGAGAACGCGCGCGCGATCATGCTTTCAAAGCAGGTCGGCGATCTCCAGGGCCTGATCACCAAGATGGAGCAGGACCTGCAAAGCGCCGCCAAGGCGGCCGAGAAGGCCGCCGAGGCGGCAAAGCTGGCCGAGGCCAAGGCGGCCGCCAGCGCCAAATCGGGCCCGGGCGCATTCAAGGACCGGTCCCGGACCACCCCCGCGATTGCCTTCGCCTCCGCCAAGGGCCTCCTGCCGCTTCCAGTTAACGGTAACAAGATTAGGGATTTTGGCGGTTCCGACGGGGTCGGCGGGGTCCAGAAGGGCATTTCGCTGGCGACCAAGCCCGGCTCCCAAGTCACAACGCCGTGTGACGGCTGGGTGGTCTATTCCGGCCCGTTCCGCAGCTATGGACAACTCTTGATCCTCAACGCCGGGGGCGGGTATCATGTCCTGATCGCCGGGATGGAGCGCATTTCGGTCAACATCGGACAGTTTGTGCTCACGGGGGAGCCGGTCGCGACCATGGGGTCGACCTCTCAGGTCGCTTCCATTCTCGCGACGAACGCGAGCCAACCTGTGCTGTATGTCGAGTTCCGTAAGGACGGCACTCCAATCGATCCAGGCCCATGGTGGGCCGCAAATGAAGGCGAGAAGGTTCGCGGATGATGCGCAAGACTTCAGTAATCCTCCTCAGCGCAGCCACCGGTGCGGCACTGACGCTGTTCGTGACGCAACCGCGCGCGGTGTTCATGGGTTCGAGCGCGCGAGCCGCCACCGCGGATACCTATCGCCAGCTCAATCTGTTCGGCGATGTCTTCGAGCGCGTGCGCTCCGACTATGTCGAGAAGCCCGACGACACCAAGCTGATCGAATCGGCCATCAGCGGCATGCTCACCGGCCTCGATCCGCATTCGAGCTACATGGACGCCAAGAGCTTCCGCGACATGCAGGTGCAGACCCGCGGTGAATTCGGCGGCCTCGGCATCGAGGTCACGATGGAAGACGGCCTCATCAAGGTGGTCTCGCCGATCGACGACACGCCGGCCTCGCGCGCCGGTGTCATGGCCAACGACATCATTACCAATCTCGACGACGAGGCGGTGCAGGGCCTGACCCTGAACCAGGCGGTCGAGAAGATGCGCGGCCCGGTCAACACCAAGATCAAGCTCAAGATCATCCGCAAGGGCCAGGACAATCCGATCGACGTCACGCTGGTGCGCGACAACATCCGCGTCCGCTCGGTGCGCGCGCGTGTCGAGCAGGACGATATCGCCTATATCCGCGTCACCACTTTCAACGAGCAGACCACCGAAGGCCTGAAGCGCGAGATCGGCAACCTCTCGAATCAGATCGGCGACAAGCTCAAGGGCTACATCATCGACCTCCGCAACAATCCGGGCGGCCTGCTCGAGGAAGCGGTCACTGTCTCCGACGCCTTCCTGGAGAAGGGCGAGATCGTCTCGACCCGCGGCCGCAATGCCGAGGAAACCCAGCGCCGCGCCGCGCATTCAGGTGACCTCACCAAGGGCAAGCCGGTCATCGTGCTGGTCAATGGCGGCTCGGCTTCGGCGTCGGAAATCGTCGCCGGCGCGCTGCAGGACCACAAGCGCGCGACCATCGTCGGCACGCGCTCGTTCGGCAAGGGTTCGGTGCAGACCATCATTCCGCTCGGAAGCGGCAATGGCGCGCTGCGTCTGACCACAGCGCGCTATTACACGCCGTCGGGCAAGTCGATCCAGGCCAAGGGCATCGTGCCCGACATCGAAGTGCTGCAGGACGTGCCGGACGAGTTGAAGTCGCGCACCGACACCAAGGGCGAAGCTTCGCTGCGCGGCCATCTCAAGAACGACGGCGACGAGAAGACCGGCTCGCAGTCCTACGTCCCGCCGGACGCCAAGGACGACAAGGCGCTCAAGCTCGCCGGCGACCTGCTGCACGGTATCAAGAACAGCGCATCCGCCGCGCCGGCCCCTGGCGGCGACAACAAGGCCACGACCGACAAGCCCAAGGCGGCGAACTAGGTCCTGGCGTCGTTAAGGTCTGAAGAGAAGGGCGGCTCCTGGAGCCGCCCTTTTTGCTTGGAACCCCTGGTTGCTTCGAACTCCTGGTTGCTTCGAACTCCTGGCATCCCCGGCCTATCCCGGCCTGCCGTCGCTTGACCCCGGCGTGGTATCGTCATCGCGAGTGATTCGGGATCGCGCATGACTGAAACGGCCGATGATCTGAGCGCCCCGCTCGGACAGGACAAGCCGCGCCGGAAACGCCGGCTGCGGCTGCCGTTCACGGCCATGCAGCTGTTCGCCATCCTGCTCGGCCTGTTCCTGGTTACCTTTGCCGGCTTCGCGATCTTCAACAAGGATCCGCTTGGCGGCGAGCCGATGACGCGGATCGCGATCAAGCCGACGGACAAGGCAGCGGACGAGAAACCCGCCGCCGCAGGCCACGGGTCGGACACCAAGCCAGAGGGCAAGCCCGAGACCAGCGAAGCGACGAAGCAGGCCCCTGCCGGGGAGCAGAAGACCATCACCATGATCGACGGCTCCACCGGCGCCCGCCACGACGTGGTCATCGGTGGCGAAGCCGCTGACAAGGGCGATGCCGCGGCGTCGGCGCCGCCGCCCGTCATGGCCGGGATCAATCCAAAACTGCTGGAGAAGTCACGCTACGGCATGATCCCGGTGGTCGCCGGCGACTTGAAGCCGTTCAACGTCTACGCGGCAGACGCCGACCGCGCCAAAGCCGCGAAGATGCCGGTGGTCGCCATCGTGATCGGCGGCCTCGGCGTCGGCGCCGCCAAGACCACCGACGCCATCATGAAGCTGCCGCCGGCGGTGACGCTGGCCTTCACGCCCTACGGCGCCGATCCCGGCAAGCTCGCCGAACGGGCCCGCGCGCAGCGGCACGAGATCTTCCTGCAGATCCCGATGGAGCCCTACGACTTCCCCGACAACGATCCGGGACCGCAGACGCTGCTGACCTCGCTCAGCGCCGACCAGAACATGGACCGCCTGTACTGGCATTTGAGCCGGATGCAGGGCTATGCCGGCATCGCCAATTTCATGGGCGCCCGCTTCATCGCGACGGAGCCGGCGATGCAGCCGATCATCCGCGAGGCGGCCAAGCGCGGCCTCGGCTTCTTCGACGACGGCTCCTCGCCCCGCAGCATCGCGCCCCAGGCCGCGGCGAACCAGGCCATGCCGTTCGGCAAGGGCGACATCGCGATCGACGTGGTGCCGACCCCGACCGAGATCGACCGCGCCCTGAACAAGCTCGAAACCGCGGCCCGCGAACGCGGCGCGGCGGTCGGGACGGCCTCCGCCCTGCCCGTCTCGATCGAGCGCATCGCCGCCTGGACCAAGACGTTGGGCGACCGGGGTATTCTTTTGGTGCCATTGACAACCGCGATGCTGAAATCAAAATCCAGCTAAAATCAACGGATTGGTAGGGCACGGGTCCTCGCGGGGCCATTGGCTACCGACAGCATGCGAGAGGTCTGGCGGAATGGCACGTTACGAGGATCTGCCCTACCGGACCTGCGTCGGCGTGATGCTGATCAACCCGAAAGGCCTGGTGTTCATCGGCCGCCGCGCCGGCGGCATCGAACATGTCGACGACACCCATGTCTGGCAGATGCCGCAAGGCGGCGTCGATCCCGGCGAAGACACCTGGGAGGCCGCCAAGCGCGAGCTCTATGAGGAGACCAGCGTGCGCTCGGTCGAGCGGCTCGGCGAGGTCCCGGACTGGCTCACTTACGACATTCCGCGCACCGTCGCCGGGCGCGCCTGGAAGGGCCGCTACCGCGGCCAGCGCCAGAAATGGTACGCGGTGCGCTTCACCGGCAAGGACAGCGAGATCAACGTCGAAAGGCCCGGCGGCGGCGGCCACAAGGCCGAGTTCATAAGCTGGCGCTGGGAGCCGATGCAGAATCTGACCGGGCTGATCATTCCCTTCAAGCGCCCGGTCTATGAGCGCGTGGTCGAGGAGTTTTCCGCACTGGCGGATCAATGAATCAATTGTCGCTCCGGGTTCGATGCTAAGGCATCTCCGGAATGACGATGAGGATGCTCGCGTGACGAACGAAAAACCCTACCGCCCCAACGTGGGGATTGCCCTCTTCAATGCCGATGGCCGCGTGCTGGTCGGCCACCGCTTCAAGGGCGACGGCCCCGAGATCATCCTGCCGGGGCTCGACTGGCAGATGCCGCAGGGCGGCGTCGACGAGGGCGAGAATCTGCGCGACGCCGCGATGCGCGAGCTGTGGGAAGAGACCAGCGTCGTCAGCGCCGACTATCTCGGCGAGACCGACTGGCTGACCTACGAATTCCCGCCTTACGACGGCCCGCAGACGCACCGGCTGGCGAAGTTTCGCGGGCAGCGCCAGAAATGGTTCGCGCTGCGCTTCACCGGCAAGGATGACGAGATCGACCCGCTGACGCCGCGCAACGACCAGCCCGCGGAGTTCGATGCCTGGCGCTGGGAACGTCTCGACCGCATAGCGGACATCGTGGTGCCGTTCCGGCGTGAGGTCTATCAGGCCGTGGCGCGAGAGTTTGCGGACTTCGGAAACTGACCTGCGAAAACAACCCCATGCACAGTAGAATGGGGCTGAAATCATTTGAGGATTTTCGTCGGAGATTTGCGCTCGAGGGACGCACCATTTCGCATTCCCTCCTTGCGGGCGCGCCCCGGAACAAAATCCGCAAGGGAGCCTGCCGCTATCGCACGCGTGGTGCAACAAAGTTCAGCGCCCGCCACGGTTGGTGACGAGCGCTGAACTTGTTCGGCAATTGATAGGCCCAAAGCCCCGGAGCGGTGCCCCGGGGCTTAGTGCATAGCCGTCGAGGTGAGCTGCTGCTGGATGCTCTTGAAGTGGTCGAGCCGCTCGATCGCCTGATCGAGCTCGCTGCCTTCGTGCTCCTTCAAGTCTTCTTCCATCTCCGCGACGGTCGCGGCGAACTGGATGCGGTCGAGCTCGGCCAGCGACGTCGCGACGTCGGCGAGCACGGTCAGGCCCTTTTCGGAGACTTCGGCGAGACCGCCGAGCACGATGATCTTCTCGTGGCGCCCGCCGGTGGTGATGGTGAGAATGCCGGGCCGGATCGCGGCCACGACCGGCGCATGCCCGGCCAGCACGCCGAAATCACCCTCGACGCCGGGGATGTCGACCTGATCGACCTCGCCCGAGAAGGCGAGCTTTTCCGGAGAGACGAGATCGAAATGGAAGGTGGCCATAAGAAACCTGCGAATGGTGAGTGGCGAATGGCGAGCGGTTGAAACAGGGAGCAGCTATTCGCCACTCCCTATTCGCTATTCGCCCGCTTAGGCGGCTTCCGCCGCCAGCTTCTTGCCCTTCTCGACGGCTTCTTCGATGGTGCCGACCATGTAGAAGGCGGCTTCCGGCAGGTGGTCGTACTTGCCTTCGACCAGGCCCTTGAAGCCCTTGATGGTGTCGGCGAGCTCGACGAACTTGCCCGGCGATCCCGTGAAGATTTCGGCGACGTGGAACGGCTGCGACATGAAGCGCTCGACCTTGCGGGCGCGGGCCACCGTCAGCTTGTCCTCTTCCGAAAGCTCGTCCATGCCGAGAATGGCGATGATGTCCTGGAGCGCCTTGTAGCGCTGCAGCACCTGCTGGACCTGACGGGCAACCGCATAGTGCTCCTCGCCGACGACCAGCGGGGAGAGCATGCGCGAGGTCGAGTCGAGCGGATCCACCGCGGGGTAGATGCCCTTTTCGGCGATCGAGCGCGACAGCGTGGTGGTCGCGTCAAGATGCGCGAACGAGGTCGCGGGCGCCGGGTCGGTCAAGTCGTCGGCCGGAACGTAGATGGCCTGCACCGAGGTGATCGAACCCTTCTGCGTAGTGGTGATGCGCTCCTGCAGCGCGCCCATGTCGGTGGCGAGCGTCGGCTGATAACCCACCGCCGACGGAATACGGCCGAGCAGCGCCGACACTTCCGAGCCAGCCTGGGTGAAACGGAAGATGTTGTCGACGAAGAACAGCACGTCCTGGCCCTTGTCGCGGAAGTCTTCCGCGATGGTCAGACCCGTGAGCGCGACGCGGGCGCGGGCGCCCGGCGGCTCGTTCATCTGGCCGAACACCAGCGCGCACTTCGACTTCACGCTCGGATCCGGATTCTTCGGATCGGCGTTGACCTTGGACTCGATGAACTCGTGATAGAGGTCGTTGCCCTCGCGGGTGCGCTCGCCGACGCCGGCGAACACGGAGTAACCGCCGTGCGCCTTCGCGACGTTGTTGATCAGCTCCTGAATCAGCACGGTCTTGCCGACGCCGGCGCCGCCGAACAGGCCGATCTTGCCGCCCTTCGCATAGGGAGCCAGGAGATCGACGACCTTGATGCCGGTGACGAGAATTTCAGCTTCGGTCGACTGGTCGGTGTAGCTCGGCGCGTCCTGATGGATCGGGCGCAGCGCTTCGGACTTGACCGGGCCGGCTTCGTCGATCGGCTCGCCGATGACGTTGATGATGCGGCCGAGCGTGCCTTCGCCGACCGGAACGCGGATCGGCTGGCCGGTGTCGGTCACTTCCTGGCCGCGCACCAGACCTTCGGTCACGTCCATCGCGATCGTGCGCACGGTGGACTCACCGAGATGCTGCGCAACCTCCAGCACGAGGCGGATGTTGCCGTTCTTGGTTTCCAGCGAATTGAGAATGGCCGGGAGGTGACCGCCGTCGAACTGAACGTCGACGACGGCGCCCATCACCTGGGTGACGCGACCGACCTGGTTAGCTGCTGTAGCCATGAAGCTCTCCTTCGAAATTCTTTACTTGAACGACCGTCGTTGGTTCGTGCGTCAGACCGCCTCGGCGCCGGAGATGATCTCGATCAGCTCCTTGGTGATCTGGGCTTGACGGGTTCGGTTGTAGATCTGGGTTTGCTTGCGGATCATTTCGCCGGCGTTGCGGGTGGCGTTGTCCATCGAGCTCATCTGCGCGCCGTAGAACGAGGCGTTGTTCTCCAGCAGCGCGCGGAAGATCTGCACCGCGATGTTGCGCGGCAACAGGCCCGACAGGAGTTCGTCCTCCTCCGGCTCATATTCGTAGGACGTCGACGGCGCGTTCGCCGCCTTCTCTTCCACGACCAGCGGAATGATCTGCTGCGCAGTCGGGATCTGGGCGATCACCGACTTGAACTGCGCGTAGAACAGCGTGCAGACGTCGAACTCGCCGTTCTCGAAACGGGCCAGCACCTTCCTGGCGATGTCCTCAGCGTTGACGAAGCCGAGCTGACGAACGCTGCGCAGGTCGAGATGCTCGACGATCTGCTTGTCGAACAGGCGGCGGAGCTGCTCATAGCCCTTGCGGCCGACGCAGAAGAATTTGACCTCCTTGCCCTGCGCCATCAGCGACTGGGCGCGATCGCGCGCAAGACGCACGATCGAGGAATTGAAGGCACCGGACAGACCGCGCTCGCCGGTGCAGACCAGCAGCAGGTGGACCTGGTCCTTGCCGGTGCCGGCAAGCAGCGCCGGCGCGCCGGGCGAACCGGCGGCAGCGGCGGCAATGTTGGAGATCACCGCGCTCATCTTGTCGGCGTAGGGACGTGCAGCCTCGGCCGCCTGCTGGGCACGGCGCAACCTGGACGCAGCGACCATCTGCATGGCCTTGGTGATCTTTTGCGTCGCCTTGGTGGAGGCGATGCGCACGCGCATGTCTTTAAGTGACGCCATTCTTCGTTCACCCCGGCGATCAGCCTGTGGCTGGACCGCGACCCTGTCTTGTCGTCATGCCCGGGCTCGTCCCGGGCATCCAATTCTTCGTCTCCACGCGATGGTGCGTCGACGGCCGGGACTTCAGTTGCGAAGACGCGCTTCGCGCTTTGCCCCGGCCACGACGGCCTATTTACGCGAAGCTCTTCGCAAAACCTTCGACAACCGACTTCAGCTTGGCAGCGGTGTCGTCGGTGAGGTCGCGGGTGTCACGGATCGAATTGAGGATATCGACGTGCTTGCCGCGCAGCAACGAGAGCAGACCGTCCTCGAACGCGCGCACCTTGCTGACCGGGAGCGGATCGAGATAGCCGTTGGTGCCGGCCCAGATCACGCAGACCTGCTCTTCCATCTTCAGCGGCGAGAACTGCGGCTGCTTCAGGAGCTCGGTCAGGCGCGAGCCGCGGTTCAGCAGGCGCTGGGTCGAGGCGTCGAGGTCGGAGCCGAACTGCGCGAACGCCGCCATTTCGCGGTACTGCGCGAGCTCGCCCTTGATCTTGCCGGCGACCTTCTTGGTGGCCTTTGTCTGCGCCGACGATCCGACGCGCGACACCGACAGACCGACGTTCACCGCGGGACGGATGCCCTGGAAGAACAGGTCGGTTTCCAGGAAGATCTGACCGTCAGTGATCGAGATGACGTTGGTCGGAATGTAAGCCGACACGTCATTGGCCTGGGTTTCGATGACCGGCAGCGCCGTCAGCGAGCCCGAGCCCTGGTCCTTGTTCAGCTTCGCCGCGCGCTCGAGCAGGCGGGAGTGCAGATAGAACACGTCGCCCGGATAGGCTTCGCGGCCCGGCGGGCGGCGCAGCAGCAGCGACATCTGGCGGTAGGCGACGGCCTGCTTGGACAGATCGTCATAGATGATGACGGCGTGCATGCCGTTGTCGCGGAAATACTCGCCCATGGTGCAGCCGGTGAACGGCGCGATGTACTGCATCGGTGCCGGATCCGAGGCCGTGGCGGCGACGACGATCGAGTATTCCAGCGCGCCCTGCTCTTCCAGCACCTTCACGAACTGGGCGACGGTCGAACGCTTCTGGCCGACTGCGACGTACACGCAGTACAACTTGATGTTCTCGTCGGGCTGCGCGTTGAGCGGCTTCTGGTTCAGGATGGTGTCGAGCGCGATCGCGGTCTTGCCGGTCTGGCGATCGCCGATGATCAGCTCGCGCTGGCCGCGGCCGATCGGGATCAGGGCGTCGATCGCCTTGAGGCCGGTCGCCATCGGCTCGTTCACCGACTTGCGCGGGATGATGCCGGGTGCCTTGACGTCGACGCGCATGCGCTTGTCGGCCTGGATCGGGCCCTTGCCGTCGATCGGGTTGCCGAGTCCGTCGACGACGCGGCCGAGCAGGCCCTTGCCGACCGGCGCGTCCACGATGGCGCGGGTGCGCTTGACGGTCTGGCCTTCCTTGATCTCACGGTCGGCGCCGAAAATAACGACGCCGACGTTGTCGGTTTCGAGGTTCAGCGCCATGCCGCGGGTGCCGTTCTCGAACTCGACCATTTCGCCGGCCTGGACGTTGTCCAGACCATAGACGCGAGCGATACCGTCGCCGACGGACAGCACCTGTCCGACTTCGGAGACTTCAGCTTCCTGGCCGAAATTCTTGATCTGGTCCTTGAGGATCGCGGAAATTTCCGCGGCGCGGATGTCCATCAGCCTGCCTCTTTCATCGCGTGCTTGATCGAATTGAGTTTGGTGCGAAGCGAACTATCGATCATGCGGCTGCCGAGCTTGACGACGAGGCCACCGATGATCGAGGGATCGACATTCACGTTGAGCGCGACGTCCTTGCCGGTCACCGACTTCAGGGCAACCTTGAGGGCGTCGAGATTCTTGTCCGAAAGCGTTTCCGCCACGGTGACGTCAGCCGTCACCTCGCCCTTGAACCGGGCGACCAGGGCGCGGTAGCCGCGGATGACGTCGGCCACCACGAACAGGCGGCGATTGGCGGTCAGGACTTTCAGGAAATTGGCGGAGATGCCGGCGATCCCGGCCTTGGCCAGGACGGCCGACAGGGCCTTGGACTGGGCATCGGCCGCGAAAACCGGGCTGCGGACGAGGCGCTTCAGATCGGCGCTCTCGTTCAGCATGGCCTCGAATTTCTCGAGATCGGCTTTGACCTCGTCGACCACTTTCTGGTCGCGGGCCAGTTCAAACAAGGCCGTTGCATAACGACCGGACACACCTGAAACGGACGTATCTTCTGCAGCCACAGACGCGCTCTTTTTGCTGTCAAACTCGCAAGGGAAAAACCGTCGCCACGAAGCGGCGCCAAGCGATCCAAGCCCTTGGAATTCAAGCGGGACTTCGATTTTCGACCAGCACGGGACGTGCCGGGCTCGTTAAAATCGCGGCTTTGCTAACATAGCAGGCGCGCAGGTGCAACATGACGCCAAATTAAAGGCACGAGGTTCTGTCGCCAGTTCGTCGCACGCTGCAACACATCGATCGGTGCAAGGACCTCCGATCAATAAGGCAAGCCTGGTCAATCAAGGACTGGTGGCGACCTGCAAGGACCGGTGGCGAGCTGCCGCCACGGAATTGTCGCGAAGCCTCGCCGCGAGCGTCCTCGTTGGTTCCTGCCCCCAGCGCATAGCGGCCATGAACACGGATCGCTGAGGCGTGATTCTGGCGTCCTCCGTTCCACTCGCCGATTACTTACCCAATTCTAAACGCTGAAGGCGATGACTTCGTTTTACAGTATTCGTGTGTAATCGAGAGGTTAACAAATCGTTAAAGGCGAAGATTACGGAACATCAGATGAATATACGGTGGCGGTAACAAGATATTTCATGACGACACAGAAGGGATTTACTGCCCAATTCACGCCTCATTAGGAATCGAAACGCCAATCCGCTCACAAACTGATGGGGGCTCCACTAGCCACATATGTGGCAATACTAGCTTAGGGACCACTAAATGCTGTCTTTGAAGACGCTGGGCTCTGTCACCCGGCCGCGCACGGCGATTGCTTTCGTTGCCGCAACTCTCCTCATCGGTGGAACTGCCACCGAAGCTTCCGCCAAATCCCGGCATCACCGGCATCATCATCATCACCGCCACCACGCCCAGACCGACACCAACGCGACCGCCGATTGGCGCAACGCCAATGCGTCGATGACGCCGACCTCCGGCACCGGCCGCAGCTTCTCCGGCGTCGCGTCCTTTTACGGCAACGAGTCCGGCAGCAAGACCGCCTCGGGCCAGCGCTTCAACCAGAACGCCATGACCGCGGCGCACCGTTCGCTGCCGTTCGGCACCAAGCTGCGCGTCACCCATGGCGGCCAGAGCGTCGTCGTCACCATCAATGACCGCGGCCCGTTCATTCGCGGCCGCGTGCTCGATCTCTCCACGGGTGCTGCCCGCGCCATCGGCCTCACCGGCCGCGGCGTCGGCCGCGTCACCGCGGAAGTCGTCTCCTAAGGCGCGATGGCGCCTCAGATCACGCGCGCAGTTTTCATCAGTTTGATGCGTGCGTGAAACAAGCCCGCGGTCTTGGGGGACCGCGGGCTTTTTTACGTGCTGTCGTGTCCCGGACAGGCTGCAACGCGCAAGCGTTGCGGCGTAGAGCCGGGACCCAGGAGCCGCGAACTCCGCTGCGACATGGGCCCCGGCTCTGCAGCGCACCGTCGAAGGGACGCTGCGCTGCGTCCGGGGCACGCAACCATTTCCTACAGAAAACTCTGTGGATCGACGTCGACTTCGAGCTTCTGATTGCCCGTCGGCTTCGGGCAGACGGCGAGCCAATTGCGTAAATAGTCCGACAGATCGAAGCCGCGCGCCGATTTCACCAGGATGCGGAAGCGGTAGCGGCCCTTGATCACGGCGAGCGGCGCCTCCGCCGGCCCGAGCACCACGACGCGCTCGTCGTGCGGCGCGAGCGCGACGAGACGGCGGCCAAGGCCTTCGGCGCTCGGGCGATCGCCGGCGGAGATGATGAGGCTCGCGAGCCGGCCGAACGGCGGATAGAGCGTCTTCTCGCGCAGCTCGATCTCGCTGTCGTAGAACGCCTCGCGGTCGCAGGCGATCAGCGCTTTCATCACGGGATGGTCGGGCTGGTGGGTCTGGAGATAGCCGACGCCGCGGCCCTGCTCGCGTCCGGCGCGGCCGATCACCTGGTTGAGCAATTGCCAGGTGCGCTCCGCCGCGCGCGGGTCGCCGTTGCTGAGACCGAGATCCGCATCGACCACGCCGACCAGATTGAGCCGCGGGAAGTTGTGGCCCTTGGCGACGAGCTGCGTTCCGATGATGATGTCGACGCGCCCCTCCGCGATCTCGGCGAGCTCGCTCCGCATCGTCTCGATCGAGGTAATGAGATCGCTCGACAGCACCATGGTGCGCGCCTCCGGAAACAGCGCCGCCGCCTCCTCCTGCAAGCGCTCGACGCCGGGCCCGACGGCAACCAGCGATTCCTCCGCCGAACAGTTCGGGCAGAGATGCGGGCGCGGCATCGAGAAGCCGCAATGATGACAAACCAGGCGCTGACGGAAGCGATGATCGACCAGCCAGGCATCGCAGATGGTGCAGGCGAAGCGATGGCCGCAAGCACGGCACAGGGTCAGCGGCGCATAGCCGCGGCGATTGAGGAACAGCAGCGCCTGCTCGCGCCTTTCGATCGCACCTCTGATCTCCCCGGCGAGCCGCGGCGAGATGAAGCGGCCGCGCGCGGGCGGCTCGCGGCGCATGTCGATGGCTTCGATATGCGGCATGTGCTGGCCGCCGAAGCGCGAAGGCAGCGCGATGCGCTGATAGCGGTTCTTGCGCGCATTGACCTCGGATTCGACCGAGGGCGTCGCCGACGCCAGCACGACCGGGATCTTGGCGATATGCGCGCGCACCACCGCCATGTCCCGGGCGTGATAATGCACGCCCTCGTCCTGCTTGTAGGCCTGGTCGTGCTCTTCATCGACGACGATGAGGCCGAGATCGGCATAGGGCAGGAACAACGCCGAGCGCGCGCCGACCACGACCGGCGCGGTGCCCCCTGAGATCGCCGCCCAATTGCGCGCGCGGGTGCGCGGAGTGAGCTCGGAGTGCCATTCGATCGGCCGCACCCCGAAACGCTGCGCGAAGCGGTCGAGGAACTGGCCGGTGAGCGCGATCTCCGGCATCAGGATCAGCGATTGCCTGCCGCGGCGGATCGTTTCAGCAACGGCCTCGAAATACACCTCGGTCTTGCCCGAGCCGGTGACGCCGTCGAGCAGCGCGACGTGAAAGGTGCCGTTGGCCGCGAGCGCACGCATTGCATCCACGCCGGCACGCTGCAGCGGCGAGAAATCCGGCCGGCCGAAGTCCGGATCGGGCACGGGCGGTGGCGCCGGCGGCGGCATCGGTTCGACCGTGAGCGTGCCTTCATCGACGAGGCCATCGATCACGCCGGCCGACACACCTGCCGCCTTGGCGGCCTCCGACTTGCCGTGCAGCAGCCGGTCCGACAACACCTCGATCACGCGCGCCCGTGCCGGCGTCAGCCGTCGCGGCGGATCGCCGACCAGGCGCACGCCGGGGCGGACCCGCTCGGGGCCGAGATTTTCGCCCATCCGCAGGCACATGCGCAGCACCATGCCGCGCGGGCTCAGCGTGTAATTGGCGACCCAGTCGACCACCGACCGCAGCTCGGGCTTGAGCGGCGGAATGTCGAGCTTCTCGCTGACCTCCTTGAGACGGTTGTGCAGGCGCGGATCGGGATTGGCGTTTTCCCCCCAGACCACCGCGAGCACCTCGCGCGGCCCGAGCGGCACACCGACGAGATCGCCGGCCTTCAGCTCCATGCCGCGCGGCACCTTGTAGGAATAGGTCTGGTCGAGCGCGACCGGCACCAGCACGTCGACCATGCCGGTCGCGTTGGTGGGGGCGGTCGTGCTGCGCGAGGAATGATCCATGAACGGAGAATCGGAACCCGGGGCTTCAAGGCTAGCGCCCTGGGGCGGCCTTAGCGAACGATAAACGAGTGTGATGCGATATACTGTCGGGAATCACCACGTCCAGAGCGCATGAGCAAAGCGGCCGCCCCACAGATCGAGCTCGCGAGCGCCGATCCCTCGATCGCGCAGGAGATGACGCGCTGGCTGTCGCATCTCGGCGCCGAGCGGCGGCTGTCGCCGAAGACGCTGGAAGCCTATGGCCGCGACTTGCGGCAATGCCTGGATTTCCTCTGTGCTTACTGGGGCGAGCGCGTCACGCTGGAGCGCTTCGCCGCGCTGGAAGCAACCGACGTGCGCGCCTTCATGGCGATGCGCCGCGCCGACGACATTGCCGGCCGCTCGCTGATGCGCGCGCTCGCAGGCTTGCGCTCGTTCGGCCGCTTTCTCGAGCGCGAAGGCAAGGGCAAGGTCGGCGCGCTCTCTGCCATTCGCGCACCGAAAGTCGCCAAGAGCCTGCCAAAGCCGCTGCCGATGGCATCCGCCAAGCGTCTTGCCGATGCCGACGAGCGCGCCGGCGAGGATCGCGAGACCTGGATTCTGGCGCGTGATGCCGCGGTGATGGCGCTCTTGTACGGATCGGGCCTGCGCATCTCCGAAGCGTTGGGGTTGAAGCGCCGCGAGGTGCCGCGCCCGGGCGAAGGCGACGTGCTTGTTGTCACGGGCAAAGGCAACAAGACCCGCATGGTGCCGGTGCTGCAGAACGTGCTGGAACTGGTACAGGAATACGTCGCGATGTGCCCCTATCCGCTGCCTGCCGAAGGTCCGATCTTCGTTGGCGCACGCGGCGGCCCCTTGAGCCCGCGCATCATCCAGCTCGCGATGGAACGGCTGCGGGGTGCGCTCGGCCTGCCCGACAGCGCCACGCCGCACGCGCTCCGGCATTCCTTCGCCACGCATTTGCTCTCGCGCGGCGGGGACTTGCGCGCCATCCAGGAACTGCTCGGCCATTCCTCGCTCTCGACCACGCAGATCTATACCGGCATCGATTCCGAGCGCCTGCTGGAAGTCTATGCCAGCGCGCATCCGCGGCGCTGAGGCTGCGAACCTGTCGGCCATGCGCAGCGCAGCGGCAGACAGACCGTTGACGGCCGGCGGAATGGAGCGGATTTCGGTTTACGCGCGTAGGTGGATGGTACAAAAGACCTATAGGCGGCCCGTGTAACCCGCGACTATCGTCTATGGTATGTGGAAAATGAACAAGATTTCTTCGGGAATGACTGTGGCGGCGCTGGCCGGAATCGCCGTGCTGATGCCGACCAGTGCCTATGCCTATCTGGATCCGGGGAGCGGCGCCTTCGCCGTGCAAGCGCTGCTTGCCGCCATCGCCGGCGGCCTGATCGCCATTCGCGCTTACGGAAAGCGGGTGATGGGCTTCTTCCGGCGCCCGAAATCGTCGCCGGACGTCGCCACCAACAGATCGATACCGGACCGCGATGCGTGATCCCGGATCGTTCCGCGATCCCTCGGGCTACGTCTTCACCCATGCAGGCCGAATCTTTCGCGCGGTCGACGACGACGCCTATCGCAACTTCCTGCTGCTGAAATCGTCGGGCGCCTACGAGGCGCTGATCGAAAGAGGATGGATCGTCGCCGCGGAGGATGCAGGCTCCGACGAGGCGACGCAGACTCTGATTCATGCCGAATCGGGTCGACGGAAAGTTCTGGAGCATCCAAGGCTCCCGTTCATCTCCTACCCGTATGAATGGCCGTTCGAGCTGCTCAAGCGCGCCGCCCTGCTCCATCTCGATGTCCATCTGCTCGCGCTCGACTACGGCCTGACGCTGTCGGATGCGACCGCGTACAATATTCAGTTCATCGGAATCCGGCCGGTCTTCATCGACATTTCCTCGTTCGTGCCGTACCGCAACGGCGACTATTGGGACGGCCACCGGCAATTCGTCGAGCAGTTCGTGAATCCCTTGCTGATGCGCGCCCTGCTCGGTGTCGCGCACAACGCCTGGTACCGCGGCGCGCTGGAGGGCATTCCGACCGCCGACATGGCGGCGCTGGTCGGATGGCCCAAACGGTGGTTCTCCCCGGACATCCTGACCAACATCACGCTTCCGGACCGCTTTCAGCGACGGGCGCGCCGCGCACCGGATCAACCCTCGCGCGCGCCAAAGCCGCTCCCCGTAGCCGCGCTTCAGATGATGTTGCGCCGCTTGCGGCGCTGGATCTCCAATCTCGCTCCGAAAGATGCCGGACCGACCGAATGGCAGCAATATGAGCGCGGCAATCTTTCATATTCCGACACCGAGGAAAGCAGGAAGGAAGAGTTCGTCAGCCGCTTTGCGCAGAACATTACCTTGGCCTGCGCGTGGGACATCGGATGCAACACCGGTCGATATTCGCAAGCGCTTCTGCAAAACCGGGTCCGGTCCGTGATCGGGTTCGACGCCGATCTCAACGCGCTCGACATTGCGGTGGCGCGCGCGACCGCGGACAATCTGGACTTTCTCCCGCTGTTCAGCGATGCGGCAAATCCAAGCCCCGGTCAGGGCTGGGCGGAGACCGAGCGTTCGGGGCTGCATTCGCGCAGCAACGTTGACGCCGTCATCGCGCTCGCGATCGTGCACCATCTCGCCATCGGCCGGAACATTCCGCTGCCGTCGGTGCTGGATTGGCTCGTCGGACTGGCGCCACGCGGCGTGATCGAGTTCGTTCCGAAGTCCGACCCGATGATCCAGCGCATGCTGCGATTGAGGCGCGACGTTTTCGATGGCTATGACGGCGACCAATTCGAGCGCGCGTTGACCCGCCATGCAACGATCGTGCGGCGGCTCGAGCTCACCCCGGGTGGCCGCACCCTGTATGAATTTACAAGACATGCCGGTCGAGACTGAAATGCCGCTCCGATCCAACGACAGATTCGTCCTCCTCCGCGCGGTCGCATCGGCCGTGCTTCTGTCCACGATGGCCCTGCTCAATTTCTACGCGGCAAACATGAGCGTGCTGGCGAACCCGTCGCGTGTTCTGCAATACGCGGCCGGCATCGCGGCGATCGCCGCAGTCCTCTCGGTGTGCCTCGCATTGCTGCTGCGCAAGGTCCCACCATGGCGCATCGTTCTTGCGGTCGGGCTGACGATCTTCGTCTTCTTCGCCTATCGCGTCGAGCTGGTCGAATACGAGATGAAGGGCCGCTTCGGCGACTGGGCCGCGATTGCCTGGACCATGATGGCCGTCGCCACCGGCATCGGCGCCCTGATTGTCATCCGCCATCCGGCACTCGTGACAATCGCACTGGTGGCGTCGTTGGCGTTTGCCGCCCAGCCCGTCATCCGCATCGCGACCGCGCTTGTGAAGGAGCAGCGCGCGCCGCGCCCGGTCCCGGGCGCCGGCGAACCTGCGATGAAGCTCACGATGTCTCCCAACATCTATTGGATCGTGCTCGACGCCTATCCAAGGCAGGACGTCCTCAAGGAAGATTTTTCATTCGACAACAGCGGCTTCCTCGCGTCGCTCGGCGCAAAGGACTTTACGGTATTTCGCAACGCGCGCTCGAATTTTCAGGCGACGGCCAATTCGATATCGAGCACGGCCAACGCCGACTATACCGTCGATGGCGAAGGCAAGGACCTCAAGGCTTTCCCGGTGCAGCGGCTGTATCCGATCGTGCGAGGCAAGAACCGGACGGTGGCCCGGCTCACCTCGGCCGGATACAGCTATGTCCACTTCGAAAACGGCTATGACAACCTGACCAAATGCGCATTCGACGCGCCGCGATGCCTGCGCGGAAACGTCGGACTGGACGAAACGGACGTCGCCATCCTCTCCAACACACCGGTCGTCGACTTGATCATCGGTCGGCGGCAATCGCCGTTTGCGTGGGGCGGCGTGGATGACCTGACCCATCTGCTGAATGAGGTCCAGGCGACACCATCGCCGTTCTTCCTGTACGCGCACATCCTGGTGCCGCATGTACCGTTCCGCTTCACGGCGGACTGCGGTTTGCGCCCGGCCGCCCCGGACCTCCAGCGCTGGGACCCCGCGAGCCGCCCGGCCTTCCTCGACCAGCTCCGCTGCACCAACGCGCAGGCGCTGACGCTTGTCGACAAGATCGTGTCGTCAGATCCGGGCGCACTGATCATCCTGCAGTCGGATCATGGCACGGACTTCCGCGGCCAGACCAAGCGTTCGCCCTCGACCTGGTCGGATGCCGATCTCCACGAACGATTCGGCGTTCTGGATGCTATACGGCTGCCGAAGCAATGCCGCGCGGCCGCTCCGGACGACATCACCTTGATCGACACCTTTCCGCTGGTCTTTGCCTGCCTGACCGGCAGCGCGTTCGAACCGCGTCATCCACGCTTCTTCGTCACGCCGTATGACGACATGCCCGACTTCGGGGATGCGGTCGAATTTCCGGCGGAGCGGGTGCGGTGAACGATCGACGTGTCGCTCGCGCGCCTGCCCAGCAGGCTCCGCAGCCGACAGACTGACACACTCTCGTCATAGCTCTCGTGCCTCTTGCGCGGCGCACGCGGTTCGGTCATTCGTTGCGGAACCGAGGCAGGAGAGATTTATGGGCGCACATGAAAGCATGGAGCATGCCGAGCACGCCGAACACGCGTCCGGCTCGAACAAGAAGATCGCGCTCCTGATCGCCGTTCTGGCGCTTTTCCTGGCGATCTCGGAGACGCTGGGCAAAGGCGCCCAGACCGAATCGATCAGCAAGAATGTCGAGGCATCCAATCTCTGGGCGTTCTTCCAGGCCAAGAGCATCCGCCGCACCGTGGTGATCACGGCGGCCGAGCAAGGCAAGCTGACGCTGGGCTCGCTGGCCGACGATGCGGCCATGAAGCCGACCGTGCAGAAGCAGATCGACGATTGGACCAAGACCGCGCAGCGCTATCGCTCCGAGCCCGAGACCGGCGAAGGTACCGAGCAACTTGCGGAGAAAGCCAAGCACGCCGAGCACGCCCGCGACGAGGCGACCGCGAAATACCACCATTTCGAGTTGGCCTCGGCCGCGTTCCAGATCGGCATCGTGCTGGCGTCGGCGACGATCATCACCGGCATGCTCGTGCTCGCCTATGTCAGCGGTGCGCTGACGATCGCCGGCCTCCTCATGACCGCGCTCGGCCTGTGGTGGCCGCATCTGCTGCATCTGCATTGAGGGATTCGGGCGCTGCTGCGCACGCTTGAAACCACACAGACAGTGTCATGCCCCGGCTTGACCGGGGCATCCAGCACTCCACGGCACCTCGGTTCTAGCTCGCCGTCTCTGGAATTCTGGATTGCCCGCCTTCGCGGGCAATGACAGCGAGTATGTATAAGCGGCGGGACTACCGCGCCTGGTGCACGCTCTTCCTGAACCGCTGGATCATACGCAGCGTGCGTGACGACCAGCCCTCGCCATCGCCGGCGATCAGCTCGCGAATGCGCTGCTTGATCGGGTTGACAAGCTCCGCCGCCTTGGCGCGCACCTTCAGCACGAGATCGTAGATCCGCTCGAACCAGCGCATCTCCAGGAGCTTGGCGCGCGTCACGTCGAACACGAAGGCGGTGACGCCGACGCCGACCAACTTGCCGAATACGATCGTGAAGAACGCGCTGATCCAGTATTCGTGCGCGAGCAGCCACAGGCCGACCAGCTTGAGCGGAAACAGCGGAATGACGGGGACCGCGAACACGAGCAGCGTCATCGCCGGCGACAGCGCATCGACGCGATCCGTCAGCCACTGCTTGAAGCGCGCCAGCGGAACGGCCGCCACAATCCGCGCGACGATCGGCTCGAGATGGTCCCACAGCCAGGCTTCGATCAGGAAGACGATCGCAAGCAGGACCCAGACCGGTTGAAGAAGGCGGCGCAGCATGTGTTTCCCGCCCGTTTCGGTTCCTGGGCGCGTGGCTACATATGGATGGCCCGCTTGCCCACTGCAAGCGCGGCCTCCTTGACGGCTTCCGAGCGGGTCGGATGGGCGTGGCAGGTGCGCGCGAGATCTTCCGCGCTGCCGCCAAACTCCATCAGAACGGCCGCCTCATGGATCATCTCGCCGGCCTCAATGCCGATGATGTGCACGCCGAGCACACGATCGGTCTTCGCATCCGCGAGAATCTTCACGAAGCCGTCGGTGGTCTGATTGACCTTGGAGCGGCCATTGGCGGTGAAGGGAAATTTTCCGACCGTATAAGCCACGCCCGCCTGCTTCAGCTCCTCCTCGGTCTTGCCGACGGAGGACACTTCCGGCGTCGTATACACGACGCCCGGGATCACGTCGTAGTTCACGTGGCCGGCCTGGCCTGCGATGATCTCCGCGACCGCAACGCCTTCGTCCTCGGCCTTGTGCGCAAGCATCGGGCCTGCAACGACGTCGCCGATGGCATAGACGCCCTTCAGGCTGGTGGCGAAATGCGGATCGATCTGGACGCGGCCGCGGGGATCGAGCGCAACGCCGGCCTCCCTCAGGCCGAGCGCGTCGGTGTAGGGCACGCGGCCGATGCAGACCAGCACGACGTCGGCTTCCAGCGTCTCGGCGGCGCCGCCGGCGGCGGGCTCGATCGTCGCCTTCAGCGTCTTGCCGGAGCTGTCGACCGCGGTGACCTTGGCGCCGAGCTTGAACGCAAAGCCCTGTTTTTCCAGGATGCGCTGGAATTGCTTGGCGATCTCGCCGTCCATGCCGGGCAGGATACGGTCGAGGAATTCGACGACGACGACTTCGGCACCGAGACGATGCCAGACCGAGCCGAGCTCGAGGCCGATCACGCCGGCGCCGACGATCAGCAGCTTGCCGGGGACCTTGTCCAGCGACAACGCGCCGGTCGAGGACACGATGCGCTTCTCGTCGATCTCGATGCCCTTCAGACGCGCGATGTCCGAGCCGGTGGCGATCACGATGTTCTTGGTCTCGACAACTTGCGACTTGCCGTCGACGGAGACTTCCACCTTGCCGGTCCCCAGGATCTTGCCGGTGCCCTTGAGCACGTCGATCTTGTTCTTCTTCATCAGGAACTCGACGCCCTTGACGTTGCCGTCGATGCCCTGCTGCTTGAAGTTCATCATCGCGGGGAGATCGAGCTTCGGCGACGACACCGAGATGCCCATCTTGGCGAAGGAGTGCCCGGCTTCCTCGAACATCTCGGAGGCGTGCAGCAGCGCCTTCGACGGCATGCAGCCGACATTGAGGCAGGTGCCGCCGAGGGTGGCGTTCTTTTCGACCACGGCGACCTTCATGCCGAGCTGGGCTGCGCGCACCGCGCAGACATAACCGCCAGGTCCGGTGCCGATGACGACGAGATCGTAGGTAGCCATGAGAGGAAGTCCCGTGAGTTTAGCGTGATGGGATGCGTCAGCGTCCGCGCGGCGCGTCAGCGTCCGCCGGACACATCGAGAGTGGCTGCGGTGACGTAGGAGGCCTCGTCCGACATCAGCCAGACGATGGCGTTGGCGATTTCATCGGCGGTGCCGACGCGCTTCATCGGCACCATGTGGGCCAGACGATGATGCCGGTCGGGCTCGCCGCCGGAGGCGTGAATTTCGGTATCGATCAGGCCGGGGCGAATGCCCGCGACACGAATGCCTTCGCCGGCGACCTCGTAGCCGAGGCCGGTGGTGAAGGAATCGATCGCGCCTTTAGAAGCGGCATAATCGACATAGGTGTTGGGCGCGCCGAGCTTGGCCGCCACCGACGACAGATTGACGATGACGCCGCCCTTGCCGCCATGCCTGGTCGACATCCGCTTCACAGCCTCGCGCGCGCAAAGGATCGAGCCGGTGACGTTGACCGCCATCACGCGCTGGATGCGCTCGGCCGACATCTCGTCGACGCGCACGCCGCTCGTGCCGACGATGCCGCCGTTGTTGACGAGGGCGCCGAGCGTACCGAACTTGTCGGCTTCCTTGAAGAGGTCGACGATGTCGCGTTCCTCGGCGACATCGCACTTCACCGCGATGGCCTTGCCGTTGCTGGCCGCGATCTGCGCGACCACGTCATCGGCGGCCTTCTTGTTGCTGGCGTAGCCGACCACGACCCGATAGCCGCGCGCGGCCGCGGCAATCGCGGTCGCCCGCCCGATGCCGCGGCTGCCGCCGGTGATGACAACGACCTTATCCGTCACGCGCGCCTCCATGGTTCGACATGCGCCGTCGCGAATGGCGGCGGCGCTCGCAGAGCATCAGGGATCAGAGATCGAGCACGAGGCGCGCCGGATCTTCCAGGCTCTCCTTGACCCGAACCAGGAAGGTGACGGCTTCCTTGCCGTCGATGACGCGGTGATCGTAGGACAGGGCCAGGTACATCATCGGGCGGACCTCGATCTTGCCGCCGACGACCATCGGCCGCTCCTGGATCTTGTGCATGCCGAGGATGCCGGACTGCGGCGCGTTCAGGATCGGGGTCGACATCAGCGAGCCGTAGATTCCACCATTGGTGATGGTGAAGGTGCCGCCCTGCATCTCGTCGATCTTGAGCTGGCCGTCACGGGCGCGGCGGCCGAAATCGGCGATGCCCTTCTCGATGTCGGCGATCGACTTGTGGTCGCAGTCGCGCACCACGGGCACGACGAGGCCCTTGTCGGTGCCGACGGCGACGCCGATGTGGTAATAGTTCTTGTAGATCAGATCGGTGCCATCGATCTCGGCGTTGACGGCCGGGATGTCCTTCAGCGCCTGCACGACGGCCTTGGTGAAGAAGCCCATGAAGCCGAGCTTGCTGCCGTGCTTCTTCTCGAACGCATCCTTGTAGTGCGCGCGCAGTGCCATCACGTTGGTCATGTCGACCTCGTTGAAGGTCGTGAGCATGGCCGCGGTGTTCTGCACGTCCTTGAGGCGGCGCGCGATGGTCTGGCGCAGGCGGGTCATCTTGACGCGCTCTTCGCGGGCGGCGTCATCGGCCGGCGAGGGCGCGCGCACCTGCACGGCGGCGGCGGGCTGGTTGACCGGGGTCGGCGCGGAGGCCGCACGCTCGATCGCGGCGAGCATGTCGCCCTTGGTGACGCGGCCGTCCTTGCCGGAGCCCGGAACGGTCGAGGCATCGACGCCGCTCTCGGCCGACAGTTTCCGCACGGAAGGCGCGAGCGGGGCGTCGGCCGGCGGCGCCTTCGCAGCCGGGGCCGGCGCAGCGGCGGCGGCCGCGGGAGCCGCTGCGGCGGCGGGCTTGGCAGGCGCGGCGGCGGGCTTCGCAGCACCGGCACCATCGGTGATCTGGCCGAGCAGCGCGCCGACCGCGACGGTGGCGCCATCGGCGGCGATGATCTCGCTCAGCGTGCCGGCGGAGGGCGCCGGGACTTCGATGGTGACCTTGTCGGTCTCGAGCTCCACCAAGGGCTCGTCGACGGCGACAGGATCGCCGGCCTTCTTGAACCAGCGGCCGATGGTGGCCTCGGTGACGGATTCGCCGAGCGTCGGCACACGAATTTCAGTCATGGTCTTTGTCCTTAGGGATCGCCAATGCGGTCATAAGTGCGGATGCCATCGCCTGCGAAAAGCAAGCCATCCAGCAAACCGGGAGCTCGTACGGGGCACGGACGTCACGGCGTGTTGGATGCCCCGCTCCAGTGCGCTGGTTGCACACGAAGGCGGGGCATGGCGCAGTTCAAGAAATTCAGCTCAGTGCTTCGTCCAGGAACGCCTTCAACTGCGCCTGATGCTTGGACATCAGACCCGTGGCGGTCGCAGCGGAAGCGGCGCGGCCGACATAACGCGGACGCCGGCTCGCACCGTTCACCTGGTTCAGCACCCATTCCAGATAGGGCTCGATGAAGTGCCAGGCACCCATGTTGCGGGGCTCTTCCTGGCACCACACCACTTCGGCCTTCTTGAAGCGCGACAGCTCGGCCACCAGCGCCTTCAGCGGCACCGGATAGAGCTGCTCGACGCGCATCAGATAGATGTCGTCGATGCCGCGCTTCTCGCGCTCCTCGTAGAGGTCGTAATAGACCTTGCCGGAGCACAGCACGATGCGGCGGACCTTCTCGTCCGGAACGAGCTTGATGGGCTCGTTCGGCAGCATCTGGGCGTCATCATAGAGGATGCGGTGGAACGTCGTGCCCTTCGCCAGCTCCTCGAGACGCGAGACCGCCCGCTTGTGGCGCAGCAGCGATTTCGGCGTCATCATGATCAGCGGCTTGCGAATCTCGCGGTGGAGCTGCCGGCGCAACGCGTGGAAATAGTTCGCCGGCGTGGTCGGGTAGACCACCTGCATGTTGTCTTCGGCGCTCATCTGCAGGAAACGCTCCAGACGCGCCGAGGAATGCTCCGGTCCCTGGCCCTCATAGCCGTGCGGCAGGAGGCAGACGAGGCCGGACATGCGCAGCCATTTGCGCTCACCCGAAGAGATGAATTGGTCGAACACGACCTGCGCGCCGTTGGCGAAGTCGCCGAACTGGGCTTCCCACAGCGTCAGCGTGTTCGGCTCGGCGAGCGAGTAGCCGTATTCGAAGCCGAGCACGGCTTCTTCCGACAGCAGCGAGTTGATGACCTCGTAATGTCCCTGCTCGTTGCCGAGATGATTGAACGGCGTGTAGCGATTCTCGGTCTCCTGATCGATCAGGACCGAATGGCGCTGCGAGAAGGTGCCGCGCTCGGAATCCTGCCCGGACAGACGGACATGGTGGCTTTCCTGCAGCAACGTGCAGAACGCCAGCGCTTCGCCGGTTGCCCAGTCGATGCCGGCACCGGTGTCGATCGCCTTGGCGCGATTGTCGAGGAAGCGCTGGATGGTACGGTGGACGCGAAAACCATCCGGCACCTTGGTGATCTTGCGGCCGATGTCCTTCAGAACAGGCAGATCGACGCCGGTGACGCCGCGACGGGCGTCCTCTTCCTGATCGGCGATCTTGAAGCCGGACCACTTGCCGTCGAGCCAGTCGGCCTTGTTAGGCTTGTAGGAGGTGCCGGCCTCGAACTCTGCATCGAGCCGGGCGCGCCAGTCGGCCTTCAGCTTGTCGACCTCGCCCTCGGTGACCACGCCTTCGGTGATCAGGCGCTTGGAGTAGAGCGTCAGCGTCGAGGGATGGGCTGCGATCCGCTTGTACATCACAGGCTGGGTGAAAGCCGGCTCGTCGCCTTCGTTGTGGCCGTAGCGGCGATAGCACCACATGTCGATGACGACGGGCTTGTGGAATTTCTGCCGGAACTCGGTCGCGACCTTGGCCGCGAATACGACGGCTTCCGGATCGTCGCCGTTGACGTGGAAGATCGGCGCGTCGATCATCTTCGCCACATCCGACGGATAGGGCGAGGAGCGCGAGTAGCGCGGATAGGTGGTGAAGCCGATCTGGTTGTTGACGATGAAGTGCACGGATCCGCCGGTGCGGTAGCCCTTCAGGTCGGACAGGCCGAAACATTCCGCGACGACGCCCTGGCCGGCGAACGCTGCGTCGCCATGCATCAAGAGAGGCATCACCGAGATGCGCATGTCGGGCGGATCGCCGTGCTGATCCTGCTTGGCGCGCACCTTGCCGAGCACGACGGGATCGACGATCTCGAGATGCGAGGGGTTCGCGGTCAGCGACAGATGGATGCGATTGCCGTCGAACTCGCGGTCCGAGGACGCGCCGAGGTGATACTTGACGTCGCCGGAGCCTTCGACCGCGTCCGGGTTGGCCGAACCACCCTTGAACTCGTGGAACAGCGCGCGGTGCGCCTTGCCCATGACCTGCGTCAGCACGTTGAGGCGGCCGCGATGCGGCATGCCCAGCACGATTTCCTTCACGCCTAGATTGCCGCCGCGCTTGATGATCTGCTCGAGCGCGGGGATCAGGGCTTCGCCGCCGTCGAGGCCGAAGCGCTTGGTGCCGGTGAACTTGGTGTCGCAGAACTTTTCGAAGCCTTCGGCTTCGACCAGCTTCATCAGGATGGCTCTGCGACCTTCAGGGGTGAACGAGATCTCCTTGTCGGGTCCCTCGATGCGCTCCTGGATCCAGGCCTTCTGCGCGGCGTTGCTGATGTGCATGAACTCGACGCCGAGCGTCTGGCAGTAGGTGCGCTCGCAGATCGCGGTGATCTCGCGCAAGCTGCCGTATTCGAGGCCGAGCACGTGGTCGAGGAAGATCTTGCGGTCGAAATCGGCTTCGCTGAAGCCGTAGGTGCGCGGGTCGAGCTCTTCGCGGTTGCGCTGGGCTTCGATGCCGAGCGGATCGAGCTTGGCGTGGAAGTGACCACGCATGCGGTAGGAGCGGATCAGCATCAGGGCACGGACGGAGTCGCGCGTGGCCTGGAGCAGGTCGGCCGAGGAGATGTCGGCGCCCTTGGCTTGTGCCTTGGCGGCGATCTTGCCGCCGACCGCCTTCTCGACTTCAGCCCAATTACCGTCGAGGGCGGAGGTCAGGTCATCCTTCGGGGTCAGCGGCCAGTTGTCGCGCTCCCAGGACGGGCCCTCGGCGTTCTTCCGGACGTCGGCCGGCTGGTCGTTGAGGCTCTTGAAGAACTCCTGCCACTCGGCGTCGACCGAGGACGGGTCCTTCTCGTAGCGGGCGTAGATTTCGTCGATGTAGGTGGCGTTGGTGCCCTGCAAAAAGGAAGACAAGGCAAAGGCTGCGTTCGCGTCCTGGCGAGACATACTGGAGTTCCTGGCGATTTCGGTTCGCGCATATCAAACGGCGCTGACGCCGAGCTCCCCGGCAGAGGCTCGGCGCGACAGGCACCCTTTACCCTATTTGCTGCGAAACTTCGCCCGGAAAAGTACGAAGAAGTGAATTAGCTTTTCAACTTTTCGGCAAGCGTATGGCCGAGCCGCGCCGGCGAGGGTGACACTGTAATCCCTGCCGATTTCATCGCCTCGGTCTTGGAACCGGCATCGCCTTTGCCGCCCGAAATGATCGCGCCGGCATGGCCCATGCGGCGGCCGGGAGGCGCAGTGACGCCGGCGATGAAGCCGACCATCGGCTTCTTGCGGCCGCGCTTCGCCTCGTCCTTGAGGAACTGGGCGGCGTCCTCCTCGGCGGAACCGCCGATCTCGCCGATCATGATGATGGATTCGGTCTTGGGGTCGGCGAGCAGCATTTCCAGCACGTCGATGAACTCGGTTCCCTTGACCGGGTCGCCGCCGATGCCGACCGCGGTGGTCTGGCCGAGGCCTTCCTGGGAGGTCTGGAACACGGCTTCATAGGTCAGCGTGCCGGAGCGGGAGACGATGCCGACCGAGCCGGTCTTGAAGATGTTGGCGGGCATGATGCCGATCTTGCACTCGCCGGCGGTCATGACGCCCGGGCAGTTCGGCCCGATCAGGCGCGACTTGGAGCCGGCCAGCGAGCGCTTCACACGCACCATGTCGATGACGGGAATGCCCTCGGTGATGCAAACGATCAGCGGGATCTCGGCGTCGATGGCTTCGCAGATCGCGTCCGCCGCGCCCGGCGGCGGCACGTAGATCACCGACGCGTCGGCGCCGGTCTTCTCACGCGCATCGCGCACGGTGTCGAACACCGGCAGGCCCAGATGCGTCGAGCCGCCTTTGCCCGGCGAGGTGCCGCCGACCATCTTGGTGCCATAGGCGATCGCGGCCTCCGAGTGGAAGGTGCCGTTCTTGCCGGTGAAGCCCTGGCAGATGACCTTGGTGTTCTTGTCGATCAGGATGGACATGAGGTCTGCTTTCGCGAACTAACGAGTGAGAGGTCAGTGGATGCGGCGGTAGACGCCGGTGAGCACGTCGGCCCAGCCTTCCGCGTCCGGCGAGAACTGGATCTTCAACGAGTAGGAATCCTCATTGATGATTTCGTAGACGTGGCGCGCATTGCCGCGGAGCGAACCGCGCACCAGCGTCAGGGTCTTGCCGACCCACCCGCCGGAAGCGGGCGAGGGTGGCGTGTAACCGAGCGAATCGTACCAGAACAGTTTGTAGGTCCGGTCGTCGCGATCGAAGGTGAAGATGCCGTGGGTGGCGAAGATCTGCTTGCCGGCGCGCATCTGGACGCTGTCCTGGATCAAGTAAAATCCATTGAGATCCATGCGCGCGACAGTGCGCGAGGTGGCCGGCCCGCCCGCATTCCAGCGCGACGGGAAAACCACCTCTTCGCCATCCCATTCGCCGGCGAACGCGGACAGACGCGCGTGCTCGGCGAGCGGAGATGATGCGGCAAGATGGTCCTGGGCCATGGCCTTAGCCTCCCTTGACGGCCTTCACGATCTTCTGCGCGGCGTCGTCGAGATTGTCGGCCGGCACCACGTTCAGGCCGGACTCACGGATGATCTTCTTGCCGAGCTCGACATTGGTGCCTTCGAGGCGGACCACCAGCGGCACGCTGAGGCCGACTTCGCGCACGGCGGCCGTGACGCCCTCGGCGATCACGTCGCACTTCATGATGCCGCCGAAGATGTTGACGAGGATGCCCTTCACGTTGGGATCGGCGGTGATGATCTTGAAGGCGGCTGCGACCTTCTCCTTGCTGGCGCTGCCGCCGACGTCGAGGAAGTTGGCGGGCGACATGCCGTAGAGCTTGATGATGTCCATCGTCGCCATCGCAAGACCGGCGCCGTTGACCATGCAGCCGATATTGCCGTCGAGGGTGACGTAGTTGAGATCGTATTTCGACGCCTCGATTTCCTTGGCGTCTTCCTCGGTCAGATCGCGCAACGACACCGCGATCTCGGGATGGCGGAACAGGGCGTTGTCATCGAACGACACCTTGGCGTCGAGGACGCGGAGCTCGCCCTCCTTGGTGACGACGAGCGGATTGATCTCCAGCATCGACATGTCCTTGGCGACGAAGGCGGAGTAGAGCTGCGCGGTGAGCTTCTCGGCCTGCTTGGCAAGGTCGCCCGACAGGTTCAGCGCCTTCGCAACGGTGCGGCCGTGATGGCCCATGATGCCGGTGGCGGGATCGACCGAGAAAGTGACGATCTTCTCGGGCGTGTTGTGTGCGACGTCCTCGATGTTGACGCCGCCTTCGGTCGACACCACGAAGGAGACGCGCGAGGTCTCGCGGTCGACCAGGATCGAGAGGTAGAATTCCTTGTCGATGTTCGATCCGTCCTCGATGTAAAGACGGTTGACCTGCTTGCCGGCGGGACCGGTCTGCACGGTCACCAGCGTGGCGCCCAGCATCTGCTTGGCGAATTCGTTGACCTCTTCGACCGACTTGGCGATGCGGACGCCGCCCTTGTCCCCCGCGGACGCCTCCTTGAACTTGCCCTTGCCGCGCCCGCCGGCATGGATCTGGCTCTTCACCACCCAGACCGGGCCGGGAAGCTGTCTTGCGGCGGCGTCGGAGTCCGAGGCCTTGAGAACCGCTACGCCGCGCGAAATCGGAACGCCGAATTCATGCAGCAGCGCTTTGGCCTGATATTCATGGATATTCATTTGGTCGCTCCCTGAACCCGCGGGCGGTGACCTCTTGGGCCCACCTCAGTCTTGTGGCTGGCATACCATATACCACAGGAACTGCAACCCGGATTCTTTGACATCGATCTCTGGACTGCCGAACCGGGACCTGTCCGGACAACCGGGCCCCGGAAATGAAACCGCCGAAGACCGGGTTTCGGTCTTCGGCGGGGATTGTTGCGCCTTAGCGACCGAGAAGATCGGGGGCGATCTTCTTGCAGGCGTCGACCAGACCCTGCACCGCGCCGACCGACTTATCGAAGGCCTCGCGGTCCTTGCCGGCGAGCTCGATCTCGACGACGCGCTCGACGCCCTTGGAGCCGATCACCACGGGCACGCCGACATACATGTCCTTCACGCCGTATTCGCCGTTCAGGTACGCGGCCGAGGGCAGCACGCGCTTCTTGTCACGCAGATAGCTCTCGGCCATTGCAATCGCGGACGCGGCCGGTGCGTAGAAGGCCGAGCCGGTCTTGAGCAGATTGACGATCTCGGCGCCGCCGTTGCGGGTGCGGTCGACGATCTCGTCGAGACGCGCCTGCGAGGTCCAGCCCATCTTGACGAGGTCGGGCAGCGGGATGCCGGCGACGGTGGAATACTTCACCAGCGGCACCATGGTGTCGCCATGGCCGCCGAGCACGAAGGCGGTGACGTCCTCGACCGAGACGTTGAACTCGTCGGCGAGGAAGTAGCGGAAGCGCGCCGAATCCAGCACGCCGGCCATGCCGACGACCTTCTTGTGCGGCAGGCCGGAAGCCTTCTGCAGTGCCCAGACCATCGCGTCGAGCGGGTTGGTGATGCAGATGACGAAGGCGTCGGGCGCGTACTTCTTGATGCCGGCGCCGACCTGCTCCATGACCTTGAGGTTGATGGAGAGGAGGTCGTCGCGGCTCATGCCGGGCTTGCGCGGCACGCCGGCGGTTACGATGCAGACCTTGGCATTGTCGAGCGCCTCGTAGGAATTGGCGCCGGTGTAATGCGCGTCAAAACCGTCGACCGGCGAGGACTGCGCGATGTCGAGCGCCTTGCCCTGCGGCACGCCCTCGGCGATGTCGAACATCACGACGTCGCCCAGTTCTTTCAGGCCGATGAGGTGAGCCAGCGTTCCGCCGATCTGACCGGAGCCAATCAAAGCAATCTTGTCGCGCGCCATGTGAGCCTGTCCTTTAGACACGTAAGGAGGGGAAAACTGAGAGGGTGGTTATCCTTTTCGCCTCCCCCGTTCAAGTCGCCGGATGCCCATTTGTCGGGCTTGGCGCAGCCTCGGGCACGCAAGCCAGTCATTCCGGGGCGTCGCGAAGCGACGAGGCCGGAATCCATACTCCCAACGTGGTTATGGATTCCAGGCGCGCGACTTTCGTCGCGCTCCGGAATGACAGCGCTGGCAAATAGGACTTAAGTCTCCACCAGACCCTTGGTGGAGCCGCTGGCAGTGGAATCCTTGCGGCCGTGAGCCAGCGCCAGATAGGATTCCGAGCTCATTTCGATCAGGCGCGAGGCGGTGCGCTTGAACTCCATGGCCTCAACGCCCTCATGGGCGAGGTAGAGCGAGATCGGATTGGCGTCGGCCGACGCCATCAGCTTCACGGCATTGTCATAGAGCGTGTCGATCAGCGTGATGAAGCGCTTGGCGGCATTGCGCTGGGAGAGATCCATCACTGGAATATGGTCGACCAGGATGGTGTGATAATCGTGCGCCAGCCTGAGGTAGTCCGATGCCCCCAGCGGCTTCTCGCAGAGGTCGGCGAACGAAAACCGTGCCACGCCGTGAGCCGAGCACGGCACGTGCAGGATCCGGCCCTTGATCGAAATATCGCGCGACCTGCATTTGGCGCCGCCCGACATCCGCGACCAGGCGCGGTCGAGCGCTGCGTCCGCATCAGCGCCCGCCGGCGTCAGCCACATCGGCACGCCCTGGAGCTTCTCCAGCCGGAAGTCGGTGCGCGCATCGAGCCGCGCAACGTCCAAGTGGTCGGTGATCTGCTTGATGAAGGGCAGGAACAGCGAGCGGTTGAGGCCGCCCTTGTAGAGATCGTCGGGGGCGACGTTGGAGGTCGCGACCACGACGGTGCCGAGCTGGAACAATTTGGCGAACAGGCGCCCGAGGATCATCGCATCCGCGATGTCGGTGACGTGGAATTCGTCGAAGCAGAGCAGCCAGCTCTCCTCGAAGATCGCATTCGCGGTCAGCGCGATGACGTCGCCGTCGGCGATCTCCCCGCGCGCGATGCCCTGGCGATAGTCGTAGATGCGCTCATGCACGTCGGCCATGAATTCGTGGAAATGCGCGCGCCGCTTGTGCTCGACGGTCGAGTGCTGGAAGAACAGGTCCATCAGCATGGTCTTGCCGCGGCCGACCTCGCCATGGATGTAGAGCCCGCGCGGCGCCTCGTCCTTGTCGCTGCTGAACAGGCGGGCGAGCAGGCCCTGCTTGCGTTGCGGCGTATAGCTTGCGAGCCGCTGGTCGAGCACCGCATAGGCCTCGGCGACCTCGGCCTGCGCGGCATCCGGCTCGATCGCGCCGGAGGCGATCTGGGCCTGATAGGCTTCGCTGAATGGGGAACTTGGGGTCGAGAGCATGGCCCTTTACCGCCAGAGACGGACGGAAATTGCAAGCCGTCAATTGGGGGACGGGGTATGCGCATTCGTGTCCCGGACGCGCTGCAGCGCCCTTGCGCTGCTGCGCAGAGCCGGGACCCATCGTTTCGTTCATCGCCTCCGTGGAGCGATGGGCCCCGGCTCAGCAGCGCACCACGTCGTGGCGCGCTGCGTCCGGGGCACAAGAGCAGCGCTACTCACACAGCTCGTAGGCGTCCTCGACCACATACGGCCCGCCGCCGGTGGAAGCCCGCGATGAGAACAGCACAAAACGCTCCGCCATGAACGCCTTGCTCGGGAAGTAGCCGCGCAACGAGAGATAATCGGCGACGTCGCGGTCGGTGGCGTCGTGCAGCCGGGCCAGCGTGACGTGCGGGATGAACTTGCGCCCCTCCGGGTTGAGACCGATCCGCTGCATCATGCGTTCGAGCTCGGCCTGCAACTCCATCAGCGGCTTGCTCGGTGCGATGGTCGCAACGACTGCGCGCGGTTTGCGGCCGCCAAAACTCGTCAGCCCCTGCACCTTCACCTCGAACGGCTTGCGATCGACGCGAAACAGCATCGAGGCGATCTCGTTGGCGGAGACGCCGTCGATATCGCCGATGAAGCGCAGGGTGACGTGATAATTTTCGGGATCGATCCACCGGGCGCCGGGAAGGCCACCCCTCAAGTTGGAAAGCGACTGGCCGATCTCGGCCGGAATTTCCAGACCCGTGAACAAACGCGGCATCGTTTCGCACTCCCGATGCTTGGGTACGATCCTTCGAGCAGGATCATATCCAAATTAGAGCCGGCGACGAATCACCGGTACCCTGATTCCTATCGCAGTTGTGTGACTCTGCGAAGCATCGCGCGCCCTACCCCGGTAAAACCCTGGGTATGAAGGTTGGCGCTGCCTGCGCTTCAACTTCGTTGCCCAGCGATCGTGCCAATGAATGCCTCCACGGTGGGCATGATCCTGCCAACGATGATGTCGACGCCTTCAGCGGTCGGATGAATGCCATCGGGCTGGTTGAGCTTGGCATCGGCGGCGACGGCATCGAGGAAGAAGGGATAGAGCGGCACGTCGAATTTCTGCGCGAGCTCCGGATAAATCGAATTGAAGCGCGCGGCATAATCGGCGCCGTAGTTGGGCGGCGCCAGCATGCCGCACAGCATCACCGCGATCTTGCGCGCCTTGAGCCGCTGGATGATGTCGGTGAGCGCGGCCCGCGTCAAATCGGGATCGATGCCGCGCAGCGCATCGTTGGCGCCGAGCTCGACGATGACGCCTTCGGTTCCCTCGGGCACCGACCAGTCGAGCCGGTCGCGGCCGCCGGAGGTGGTGTCGCCGGACACCCCGGCATTGGTCATGTCGACGGCTATGCCTTTGGCCTTCAAGGCTTTTTGTAGTTTCTGGGGGAACGCCTCCTGGGCCGGGAGGCCAAGACCGGCACTCAAGGAATCGCCGAGAACCACCAGCTTGATCGGCTTGGCCGCCGGCTGTGCCTGTGCCGACGCGCTTGTCGCAATCGTCATCAAAGCGAGCATCAACACGGCTATGTGCATGAACAATCGGTAACGCCTCTCGACCGCGCTATCGGAGTTGCCATATGACCGGACCATGGACACTCGCATCGAACCCTCTTCGCTCGCCGCTGCCGCGGACACCATCGCCATTTCCAACGTCAATCTCTCATTGGGTACGGGCGCGGCACGCGTTCACATCCTCAAGGATATCAGCTTGCGGGTCGCCTCGGGCGAGACGATCGGGCTGATCGGCCCGTCAGGCTCGGGCAAATCCACGCTGCTGATGGTGATGGCGGGGCTGGAGCGTCCTGATAGCGGAGAGGTGGTGGTCTCTGGCACGCCTTTCAATGCCCTCGACGAGGACGCGCTGGCCCGCTTCCGCGGCCGCCAGGTCGGCATCGTCTTCCAGTCCTTCCATCTGATACCGACCATGACGGCGCTGGAGAACGTCGCGGTGCCGCTCGAACTCGCCGGCAATCCGGACGCCGCCAAGCGCGCGGCGCAGGAGCTGCAATCGGTCGGGCTCGGCGATCGCCTGCATCATTATCCGACGCAGCTCTCGGGCGGCGAGCAGCAGCGCGTGGCGCTGGCCCGCGCGCTGGCGCCCGATCCCGCCATCCTCGTCGCGGACGAGCCGACCGGCAATCTCGACGAGGCCACGGGAAAGCAGATCGTTGATCTCCTGTTCAGCAAGCATGCCGAGCGCGGCATGACCTTGGTGCTGGTCACGCATGATTCCTCGCTCGCGCATCGCTGCGACCGCGTGATCCGGCTACGCTCGGGCCGCATCGACACGCAGTCGGCGCCGGCATGAGCACGGCGGTCGAATCCTTCGCCAAGCCGGGCGGCGTCGCGCTGTCGCTGCGTTATGCGCTGCGCGAATTGCGCGGGGGCCTGCGCGGCTTCTATGTCTTCATCGCCTGCATCGCGCTCGGCGTGATGGCAATCGCCGGCGTCGGCTCAGTGTCGGCCAGCCTCTCCGACGGCCTTGCCCGCGAGGGCCGCACGCTGCTCGGCGGCGACGTCTCCTTCGTGCTGTTCCAGCGCGAAGCGAAACCTGAAGAGGTCGCTTTCCTGCGCTCGCGCGGCACCGTGTCGACCGCCGCCACCTTGCGCGGCATGGCGCGCGCGGCCGATGGCCAGCTCGCGCTGGTCGAGATGAAGGCGGTCGACGACACCTATCCGATGCTCGGCCAGCTCAAGCTTGCGCCGCAGCTGGCGATGCCCGATCTGCTTGCGGAACGTGACGGCGCCTTCGGCGCGGCCGCCGATCCGACGCTGCTGGCGCGGCTGTCGCTGAAGACCGGCGATCGCGTCACCATTGGCGCAGCGACCTTCCAGATCCGCAGCACGGTCGAAGCCGAGCCGGACAAGCTGGCCGGCGGCATCGGCTTCGGACCGCGGTTCCTGATCAGCGAGGCGGGCCTGCGCGCCACCGGCCTGATCCAGCCCGGCAGCCTGGTACGCTGGGTGTACCGGGTGAAGCTGCCTGATGCCACGAACAGCGAGCGCGCCACCGAAGCCTTCATCGCGGATGCGCGAAACGCAGCGCCGCAGGCCGGCTGGGAGATCCGCAGCCGCTCCAACGCGTCGCCGCAGCTCGAGCGCAACATCAGCCGGTTCACTGAGTTCCTGACCCTGGTCGGCCTCGCCGCGCTGCTGGTCGGCGGTGTCGGCGTGGCCAATGCCGTGAAGAGCCATATCGACCGCCGGCTCGAAGTGATCGCGGCCCTCAAGGCTGTCGGCGCCACCGGGCGCGACGTCTTCGGCATCTATCTGGCGCAGGTTCTCCTGCTGGCAGGCATTGGCTCGATCATCGGCCTCGCGCTCGGCGCCGCCATGCCCTTCGCCATCGTCGGCCTGTTCGGCAAGCTGCTGCCGCTGCCGGTGGTGCCGGCCGTGCATGTCGGCGAGCTCGCGCTGTCCTTCGTCTATGGCCTTTTGACCGCGCTCGCCTTCGGCCTGTGGCCGCTCGGACGGGTGCATGACGTGCCGGTGGCCGCCCTGTTCCGCGACACCATCAGCTCCGAATGGCACCGGCCGCGCCTGGGTTACCTCGTATTCATGGGCGTCGTGATCGCGCTGCTCGTCGCGGTCGTGATCGGGCTCTCGTTCGACAAGCGCATCGCCGCGGTGTTCGTGGCGTCCTCGGTCGTCGTGTTCGCTTTGCTGCGCGGCATCGCCGTCCTGCTGATGGGAACCGCCCGCCGGTTGCCGCGAACGCGGCTGCCGATGCTGCGTCTTGCGATCGCCAACATCCACCGCCCGGGCGCGCTGACGCCCTCGGTCGTGCTGTCGCTGGGCCTCGGGCTCGCGGTGCTCGTCACCATCACGCAGATCGACGGCAATCTGCGCCGGCAGTTCCTCGCAGCCCTCCCCGATCAGGCGCCCTCGTTCTTCTTCATCGACATCCCGAGCCCGCAGGCCGAGCAGTTCGACCTCTATCTGCGCCAGATCGCGCCGGGGGCGAAGGTCGAGGACGTGCCGATGCTGCGCGGACGAATCGTCGCGGCGCGGGGCGTTCGCGCCGAGGAGCTCAAGCCGACCACCGATTCCGAGTGGGTGCTGCAGAGCGATCGCGGCCTGACCTACACCGGCGAACTGCCGAAGGGTTCCAAAGTGGTCGAGGGCGAATGGTGGAGCGCGGACTATTCCGGCCCGCCGCTGGTCTCGATGGAGAAGAAGATCGCCGACGGATTGGGCCTCAAACTCGGCGACGAGATCGTGGTCAATGTGCTCGGCCGCGACATTCCGGCCAAAATCGGCAATCTGCGCACCATCGACTGGCAGGGACTCGGCATCAACTTCGTTCTCGTGTTCTCGCCGAACGCCTTCAAGGGCGCGCCGCATACCCATATCGCAACCCTGACCGAAGCCGGCGGCAATGCGGCAGGCGACGGCAAGATCATCAAGCAGGTCGCCGACGCCTATCCGATGGTGACGAGCGTGCGGGTGCGCGAGGTGATGGAGACGGTCGGCTCGGTGGTGACCAATCTGGCGCTGGCGATTCGCGGCGCGAGCGCCGTGACCCTGATCTCGGCGATCCTGGTGCTGGGCGGGGCGCTCGCCGCCGGCCATCGCCACCGGGTCTATGATGCGGTGATCCTGAAGACGCTGGGCGCGACGCGACTGCGGCTGCTGGGCGCCTATGCGCTCGAATATCTCCTGATCGGGCTCGCCACCGCATTGTTCGGCGTGATCTCCGGCAGCATCGCGGCCTGGATGATCGTGACGCGGGTGATGACGCTGAGCTTCGTCTGGCAGGCCGGCAGCGCGGCGGGCGTTGTGATGGCCGCCCTGGTCGTCACCGTCGGGCTCGGGCTCGCCGGCACGCTGCTGGCATTGAACAAAAAGCCCGCGACGGTGTTGCGGAATTTGTGACAAATTGAAGCGGCTGGCCGCGGGGGCGCGGAATCGCACGATTCCCGGGATTAACCACGACTGCTCGTCAGGCTCGCGTCAGGATTGCCGCGGAGGGCGACATTCAGCCGCGCGTGGAAGGTTGCAGCGAATGTGTTAGTTTCCCACATATCGAGTGGGTTCGGAGCCCCGATTGTTAGCCAGAATTTAGTCGGTTTGCATCGGTATCCGAGATAGAATTTGACGAACCGGCGGCGTGGCGACCCTCATGCCGGACGGACCAACCAACGGGAATTCGACCATGTCGGACCTAGACCGTAACTACGCTTCTCCTTTCGGCAGGGCCGCCGGGCGTGTTGACGCCGCGACGGTCGATGCCGGCCTGCGCGCCTATATGCTGCGCATCTACAACTACATGAGCATTGGCCTGGCCATCACCGGCCTGGCCGCGCTCGGCGTCTACATGGCCGCCGTGACCGACGTTCCGACGGCGGACGCGGTTCGCGTCGGCAAGCTGTTCCTGACGCCGTTCGGCTATGCGATGTTCGTGAGCCCCCTCAAGTGGCTGTTCATGCTGGCGCCGCTCGCGATGGTGTTCGTGATCTCGGCGGGCATCAACCGTCTCGCGCCTTCGACCGCCCAGATCCTGTTCTGGGTGTTCGCGGCACTGATGGGTATCTCGCTGTCGTCGATCTTCCTGGTGTTCACGCACACCTCGATCGTGCGGGTGTTCTTCATCACCGCGGCGACCTTCGGTGCGCTCAGCCTCTACGGCTACACCACCAAGCGTGACCTGACCGCCATGGGCTCATTCCTGTTCATGGGCCTGATCGGCATCGTCATCGCCAGCCTGGTGAACCTGTTCCTGGCGAGCTCGATGCTGCAGTTCATCGTGTCGGTGGTCGGCGTGCTGGTGTTCTCGGGCCTCACCGCCTGGGATACGCAGCGGCTGAAGAACGACTACATCTACGGCTATTCCTCGGCCGGCGGTGAGGTCGCGGAGCGTGCAGCCATCACCGGCGCGCTGTCGCTGTACCTGAACTTCATCAACCTGTTCACGCTGCTGCTGCAGCTCCTCGGCCAGCGCGAGTAAGCGACGGATCAGAGTGAACGACATGAACCCCGGCCGAAAGGCCGGGGTTTTTGTTTGGGGTACGGTTGCCTCAGACACCGTCATTGCGAGCGCAGCGAAGCAATCCGGGAGTGCCTCCGCGGAGACAGCCTGGATTGCTTCGTCGCGAGAGCTCCTCGCAATGACGGGATATGGGGTTGCGCCGAGGCCCCTTCCGGCCGCCGCGGGAAGGCTCTAATCTCGCCTCCATGTCCGCACCTGAAATCAGGCCCACGACCGAGGCCGACCTTCCCGCCATCACCGCCATCTACCAGCAGGCCGTCCGCGAGGGCACCGCGACGTTCGAGCTGGAGCCGCCCGACCTCGCAGAGATGACGCGCCGCTATCGCGTGCTGATCGAGGGCGGCTATCCCTATTTCGTCGCCATGCTGGAAGGACGCGTTGCCGGCTATGCCTATGCCGGTGCCTACCGTCCGCGCCCGGCCTATCGCTTCACGGTCGAGAACTCGATCTATCTCGATCCCTCCTTCCATCGCCGCGGTGTCGGCTCAAAGCTGCTGGAGCGGCTGATCACGGAATGCGAGGCGCGCGGCTTCCGCCAGATGATCGCGGTGATCGGCGATTCCGCCAATGCCGGCTCGATCGGCGTGCACACCAAAGGCGGCTTCAAGATGATCGGCACGCATCCCAATGTCGGGTTGAAATTCGGCCGCTGGCTGGACACGGTGATGATGCAGCGCGACCTCGGCGAGGGCGCAAGCACGGTGCCGAAATAGCTGCGCTCTCGTAGGGTGGGCAAAGCGTAGGCGTGCCCACCATCGCTGCGATAGAGAAAGGACGTGGGCACGGCGCGTCGCGCCTTTGCCCACCTACGTCGCCACTCGAGACGTCACACCACCGCCAGCTTGCGATCGATCACCAGCAGCACGCGTTCCAACTCGTGACCGCGGCGCAGGATCAGGCCGGTCGCCGAGATCACGCTGTACATGCCCTGCTTGCGCGCCAGCCGCGGATCCTTCTCGATGCGGTAGATCGGCACTTCCGAGGCACGGCGATAGACAGAGAACACGGCGCGGTCCCTGAGGAAGTCGATGGCATAGTCGCGCCATTCGCCGTCGGCGACCATGCGGCCGTAGAGATTGAGAATGCGGTGCAGCTCGAGCCGGTTGAACGTCACCCGGTTCAGTTGCGTCGTCGCAGCGGCGGGACGCGCCGCCGCCCGCTGCTCGCTCGGATCAGCATCCTCCGACAGACTCATGGGAAGCGCGCCTCCTCGTCGCACGGCATGATCGCGTCCGCGAAAACCGTCCCCGGAGCCGCGGATCATGACGGTGATATGATTGCGCCAACCGTTCCCCGCCGCAAGACCTGTTGATGGAACTCGCCTGCTCAACTTGTCGGAATCGGGCACACGCAGGAGTGGAACTTCCTCGCGGCAAACCGTCACGGGATCGTTAGCAGGAATCATACTCTCGCCGCTTTTCCGCCCAGCGACTGCCGCCCTGCATTGCGAAAAGACTGAGGTGCGTTGACCCGGTCCTTTCGGTTCCGGATTCCTCAGCCCCCAGCCCCCCGGGGTCGAACAGGATCGGGTCTGTACGCGCAACAAGGAGGGCCAACGCAAGTTGGTCCTTTTTTGTTTGTGTCGGATGTTCCTGCCAACGCACCTTCTCTCCGGGAAGCCCGAAGACTGTCTCCCCTCATCCTGAGGGCCGCGCTTTTCGCGCGGCGTCCCGAAGGATGGAAGGCCCGGTTGCATCTGCGGGGCCTTGCATGGTTCGAGACGCGCGCAAGGGCGCGCTCCTCACCATGAGGGTCGAGAGCAGAATGCGCTGATCAGAAAATCAATGCAGCGACGTGTACGCCGCGCCCAGCATCGGGCCGGGCTTGTCCCGAGTTCCGTCCTGGATATAGACCACCGCGCCGTCGACGCCGTCGCGCGTGAGGTTCTCGATCGGCACCGTCCAGCTTTCCGAACGCCCGGTCCAGTCACCGACCTTGAGCACGTTGCGCACCACATTATGATAGGTGACCTGCTGCCCGCGATTCTCGCCGCGGGTGATCGCGATCGGCACCGACCTGGCGATGGAGCAGATCCAGACCTCGCCCTGCGAGACTGCCGGCTCCTTGCTCGCGGCCACCGACACGTTGATCTGCTTGCCGGCGAGCGACATCGTCACCGGCACGCTCATCACGCCCTTACCCGGGTCGGACTTGCGGATCGCGTTCTCGATGCCCGCACGATCGCTGCCGACGACATGGGTGGAGCCGTTGACCACGACCTGCGGCGTGTAGACCTCGCGGTCACCGCGCACGCGCGAATACGCACGCTGGCGTGCAGAGAAGCGCGAATCCGCCAGCGTGTCCTTCCAACCGAGATAGTCCCAATAATCGATCGGCATGCTCAGCGCGATGATCGACGGGTCTTTGGACAGATCACCGATGATCTGGTCGGCGGGCGGACATGAGGAGCAGCCCTGTGAGGTAAACAATTCGACAACGGCGCGGGGATCAGCCTGTGCAGGACGGATGACGGCGACGATCGCACAGATGCCGATAGCTCCCGACCAGAGGGCACCGGACCAACGTGAAACCAGATGAGAAGCCGTCATTGTTGTCATGTCGAACGCCGCACACCATTGCTCGTGGAAAGGGAGATCTTATCGCCGGATGGTCACCGTAGTCTTACGGGGCGCGGTACACTCGACCGTCCAGGCCAACCGCCAAAGGGAGGTTTTCCGCCGGGAGGGCCCATCTGGAGCATGCCGCAAACGCACGAAGGCGGCCTTGTGATAGGCCGCCTTCATCTAACCTTCTACTCACTTCGCAGTGAGCCATGGTTCACAAATCCGCGCTTACGCCGCGAGTTTGCGCAGCACATAGTGCAGGATGCCGCCGTTGCGGTAGTAGTCGAGCTCGTCCAGCGTATCGATGCGGCAGAGCAGCGAAACGCGCTGCAATGAACCGTCGCCGGAGACGATCTCCGCGGTCAGCTTCTGGCGCGGCTTGAGGTCGCCGACCAGTCCGCGCAGCGTGACCTTCTCGTCGCCCTTCAGACCGAGCGACGACCACGAGGTGCCTTCCTCGAAGGTCAGCGGCAACACGCCCATACCGACCAGGTTCGAGCGATGGATGCGCTCGAAGCTCTGGCAGATCACGGCGCGCACGCCGAGCAGACGCGTGCCCTTGGCAGCCCAGTCGCGCGAGGAGCCGTTGCCGTATTCGGCACCGGCGAACACCACCAGTGGCACCTGCTCCTGCTGGTACTTCATCGCGGCGTCGTAGATCGACATCTGCTCGCCGTCGGGCCAGTGCTTGGTGAGACCGCCTTCCGGAATGTTGCCGTCGGCGCCCTTCAGCATGAAGTTCTTGATGCGGATGTTGGCGAAGGTGCCGCGCATCATCACTTCGTGATTGCCGCGGCGCGTGCCGTACTGATTGAAGTCGGCGGGACGCACCTGATGCTCGCTGAGATATTTGCCCGCGGGCGAGGTGAGCTTGATCGAGCCTGCCGGCGAGATGTGGTCGGTCGTGATCTTGTCGCCGAACATGGCGAGGATGCGCGCCTCGACGATATCGGTGACCGGCTCCGGCTCCTTCTTCATGCCGTCGAAATAGGGCGGGTTCTGCACGTATGTCGAAGACATGTTCCAGCGATAGGTCTCGCTCTCGACGGTCTTGATCTTGCGCCAGTTGGTGTCGCCCTTGAACACGTCGGCATACTTCTTCTTGAAGATCGACGCGGTCACGAACTTCTTCATGAAGGCGTTGATCTCCTTGGTCGTCGGCCAGATGTCCTTCAGGTACACCGGCTTGCCGTCCTTGCCCTCGCCGAGCGGCTCGACCGCGAGGTTCTTGGTGACGCTGCCCGCGAGCGCGTGGGCGACGACCAGCGGCGGCGAGGCCAGATAGTTCGCCTGCACGTCAGGCGAGACGCGGCCTTCGAAATTGCGGTTGCCCGAGAGCACGGCGGCGGCGACGATGCCGTTGTCGTTGATCGACTTCGAGATCTCCTCGGGCAGCGGACCGGAATTGCCGATGCAGGTGGTGCAGCCGAAGCCGACCAGGTTGAAGCCGACCTTGTCGAGATCCTTCTGCAGGCCAGAATCGGCGAGATAGCCCGCGACGACCTGGCTGCCCGGGGCGAGCGAGGTCTTCACCCACGGTTTTGCTTTCAGGCCCTTCGCCGCGGCGTTGCGCGCCAGGAGGCCCGCACCGATCAGCACGCTCGGGTTCGAGGTGTTGGTGCAGGAGGTGATGGCGGCGATCACGACGTCGCCATGGCCGATCTCGAAGTCCTTGCCCTCGACGGCAAAGCGCTTGTTGGGCTCCTCGGCCTTCTTGTATTCAGTGCCGAGCGCGAGCGAAAAGCCTTCGGCGACCGACGGCAGCGCGATGCGGCCTTCGGGGCGCTTCGGACCGGCCATCGACGGCACGACGTCGGCAAGATCGAGCGTCAGCGTTTCCGTGAACACCGGATCGGGCGACTTGGCGGTGCGGAACAGTCCTTGCGCCTTGGCATAGGCCTGCACCAGCGCGACGCGCGGCGCCGCGCGGCCGGAGGTCTTGAGGTAGTCGATCGCGGCGGCGTCGACCGGGAAGAAGCCGCAGGTCGCGCCGTATTCGGGCGCCATGTTGGCGATCGTCGCCTTGTCGGCGACGGAGAGATTGTCGAGGCCGGGGCCGAAGAACTCGACGAACTTGCCGACCACGCCGAGCTTGCGCAGCATCTGCGTCACGGTGAGCACGAGGTCCGTCGCGGTGACGCCTTCCTTCATCGCGCCCTTCAGCTTGAAGCCGACGACGTTGGGCAGCAGCATCGACAGCGGTTGGCCGAGCATGCAGGCTTCCGCCTCGATGCCGCCGACGCCCCAACCGAGCACGGCGAGACCGTTGACCATGGTGGTGTGGGAATCGGTGCCGACCAGCGAATCGGGATAGGCAACCTCGAAGGTGCCGGTCTTCTTGCCGACCGTCATCTTCTCCTTCTTGGTCCAGACCGTCTGGGAGAGATATTCGAGATTGACCTGGTGGCAGATGCCTGTGCCGGGCGGCACCACGGAGAAGTTCGAGAACGCCTTCTGGCCCCACTTCAGGAACTCGTAGCGCTCCTGGTTCTGCTTGTATTCCTCGGCGACGTTCTTGCCGAAAGCCTTGTTGTCGCCGAAGAAATTCACGATCACGGAGTGGTCGATGACGAGGTCGACCGGCACCAGCGGATTGATCTTCTCGGCATCGCCGCCGAGCTTCTGCATCGCGTTGCGCATCGCGGCAAGGTCCACCACCGCGGGCACGCCGGTGAAGTCCTGCATCAGCACGCGTGCCGGACGGAACGCGATCTCGTGCTCCAGCGATTTCTTGCGCAGCCATTTCGAGACGGCGACGATGTCCTCTTTCTTGACCGAACGCCCGTCCTCATTGCGCAGCAGATTCTCGAGCAGGACCTTCATCGAATAGGGAAGTTTGGAAATTCCCTTCAGACCATTCTTCTCGGCCGTAGGCAGGCTGTAATAGACATAGGTCTTGGCGCCGACCTTGAGGGTCTTTTTGCATTTGAAGCTGTCGAGCGAGGTCATGTAGGAAATCCCAATTGTTAGTTATACCCGGCAGGGTATTTTAACACCGTCAGCGCATCTAGGCTGGGCCGCTTGCAGGGGCAGGTTGAGTTGCTGCATCAAGTAGTTCCGGGCTTATAGAAGCTTTCTAACCGCGCCGCCACAGCCACAATCGTGCCGCAGCAATTCGCGAGCCAAAAATTCCCATGCGCTACCCCAAGTTTTCCTGAGGCCCGGCTTTGAGTGACTTGAAACGAGGCGAGATGCAGCTCTCCGGACAGGGGGTTGCCTGCGTGCGCGGCGGCCGCGAGGTGTTTGCCGGGCTCGATTTCGCGGCCATGTCGGGCGAGGCCGTGGCGGTCGTCGGCCGCAACGGATCGGGCAAGACCTCGCTGCTGCGGCTGATCGCGGGCCTGCTCGTTCCGGCCGGCGGGACGATCGCGCTGGAGGGCGGCGATGGCGAGCTGACGCTGCCCGAGCAGTGCCACTATCTCGGCCATCGCGATGCCTTGAAGCCGGCCCTCAGCGTGGCGGAAAATCTGGCATTCTGGGCCGATTTTCTCGGCGGCGAGCGCCTTGACGCGGCCGAGAGTCTCGCCATCGTCGGGCTCGACCATGCTACCCATCTGCCCGCCGGCTTCCTGTCCGCCGGCCAGCGACGTCGACTGTCGCTGGCCCGCCTGTTGACCGTCCGCCGCCCGGTCTGGCTGCTGGACGAGCCGACCAATGCGCTCGACGTGGCCGGCCAGGACATGTTCGGCGGCCTGATGCAGGAGCATCTCGCCCGTGGCGGGATGATCGTGGCGGCGACTCATGCTCCACTCGGGATCGAGGCCCGGGAGCTGCGGATCGGGGGTGCGGCGTGACGTGGCACGACCCTCAGCTTTCCAAGCGGCCGGGCCCCGCCCTGTCCGTTCCCTCCTCCCTTGCGGGGTCCGAGGCGAGCAAGGCTCGCTCTCGTGGTCAGGGAGGGGTGTGCCACACGACGCGCGCTCTCGATTCAAGCGCTTGGGAAGACCTCCACAGACGGACATCTCGCCCGGGGCTACCCCTGTCCCCCGCCCTCTCCCGCAAGGGGGGAGGGAGCGCACCGTTCTCGCGGCGTCAGCCCGATCTCCATGGCCGCACCGCAGGAAGAGCCGCCTCATGACCGCCCTGTCCGCCCTCATTCGACGGGACATCCGGATCGCGCTCCGCGTTGGCGGCGGGGCACTGATCGGCGTCCTGTTCTTCCTGACCGTGGTGGTGCTGATGCCGTTCGCGGTCGGGCCGGATCTGGCACTGCTGTCGCGGCTGGGGCCGGCCATTCTCTGGCTCGGCGCGCTGCTGGCGAGCCTGCTCACCCTCGACCGGCTGTTCATGGCCGACCATGAGGACGGATCGCTCGACCTGATCACGATGAGCCGGACGCCGCTGGAACTCGCCTGCGCCGCCAAGGCGCTGGCGCATTGGCTGGCTGCCGGCCTGCCGCTGATTGTCGCAACCCCCGTGCTCGGCCTGCTGCTCAACCTCGACATGGTCGCGACCGGCGCTGTGGCGCTGACGCTGCTGGCAGGAACGCCGGCGCTGACCTTTACCGGCATGATCGGCGCGGCACTGGCGGTGACGCTGCACCGCGGCGGGCTGCTGATGGCCGTGCTGGTGCTGCCGCTGTCGATTCCCGTCCTGATTTTCGGCGTGGCGGCGTCACAGGCCGTCATCGTCGGCCCCATGACGTTCGGCGCGCCGTTCTCGATCCTGTGCGCGCTGTCCCTGGTCAGCCTCGTGGTCGGCCCCTTCGCAGCCGCAGCGAGCCTGCGGCATGGACTTGACTGAGATGGGCCCGATTGAGAGAGGCTCGGCTGACCTTGACCCCGATCAACTTTCGTCCCCGGCTTTCGTGCTGATTGCCTGAGCGGCCACCGATGATTATCAGGGTACCATGTCACTGATCGACCTCGCCAACCCGACCCGGTTCCTCGCGCTGACGGCGCGGGTGTTGCCGTGGCTCGCGGCCGCGACCGTCATCCTGCTCGCGATCGGCCTCTACCAGTCAGCCTACGCGCCGGACGACTATCAGCAGGGCGCGACCGTCAAGATCATGTTCATCCACGTGCCCAATGCCTGGCTGTCGATGTTCGTCTGGGGCGTGATGAGCATCGCATCGCTGGGCACGCTGGTGTGGCGTCATCCGCTCGCCGACGTCGCCGCCAAAGCCGCAGCGCCGATCGGGGCCGCCTTCACCTTCCTCGCGCTGCTCACGGGCTCGCTGTGGGGCCGGCCGATGTGGGGCACCTATTGGGAATGGGATGCGCGGCTCACCTCGGTGCTGATCCTGTTCCTGATGTATCTCGGCCTGATGGCGCTGTGGCGCGCGGTCGACGATCCCTCGCGCGCGGCACGCGCCGCCGCGGTGCTGACCCTGGTCGGCGCCATCAACCTGCCGATCATCAAGTTCTCGGTCGACTGGTGGAACACGCTGCACCAGCCGGCCTCGGTGATGCGCATGGGCGGATCGGCCCTCGACAAATCGTTCCTGATTCCGCTGCTAGTGATGGCGCTCGCATTCACGCTGCTGTTCGTCACGCTGCATCTGGCCGCGATGCGCAACGAGATCCTGCGCCGCCGGGTCCGCTCCCTGCAGATGATGCAGGCGAGCCGTGTGGCGTTCTCGAGCGAGGCGGGCTCCGGTTCGCGCGGACAAAGCGCGTCGAAAGAAGTTGGGGCCGCAGGATGATGTCGCTCGGTCCCTATGCATCCTTCATCGTGACGTCCTATGCCGCAGTGGCCGTCGTGGTCGCGATCCTGATCGGCTGGATCGTGCTCGACTACCGCAACCAGACGCAGCGCCTGCGCGAGCTCGACCGCAGCGGCATCACCCGCCGCTCCGGCCGCAGCGCGGTGGATGCGTCATGAGCGATCAATCGACCTCCGCGCCGCCGCAGCGCCGCACCTTCCTGATGGTGCTGCCGCTGATCGCCTTCATTGCCCTCGCGCTGCTGTTCTGGTTCCGGCTCGGCAGCGGCGATATCTCGCGAATTCCGTCCGCGCTGATCGGTCGTCCGGTGCCGCAAACCGTGCTGCCGCCACTCGAGGGATTGCAGGACAACGGCGCGCCGGTGCCGGGACTCGATCCCGCCGCCTTCAAGGGCAAGGTCAGCCTGGTCAATGTCTGGGCGTCCTGGTGCGTGCCGTGCCATGACGAGGCCCCGCTCCTGACCGAACTGGCCAAGGACGAGCGCTTCCAGCTGGTCGGCATCAATTACAAGGACGCCGCGGACAATGCGCGCCGCTTCCTCGGCCGCTACGGCAACCCGTTCAGCCGCGTCGGCGTCGATGCCAACGGCCGCGCCTCGATCGAATGGGGCGTCTACGGCGTGCCGGAGACCTTCGTCGTCGGGCGCGAAGGCACCATCGTCTACAAGCTGGTCGGCCCGGTCACGCCACAGAACCTCAAGACCGTGCTGATGCCGGAGCTGGAGAAGGCGCTCAAGACAGGAGGCTGACTCGAGCGCGACGAGATTCTGGATCACGCTCTAGCGGGGCGGACAAGCCGCTCCGCGGACGCGTTCACCACACCTTGTCGCGACGATCGCTTGAGTTCGCGTTGCCTGCGAGCAGGCCGGCCACGGCGTCCCAGCCCTTCTCGAAGATATGGCCGACCTTGTGGCCGAAGGAATGGCCGGGTCGCAACCGCGGCGATTCCAGAATGTGCGTCAAATGCCGGTGGTCGCCCGGAATGGTGTTGATCTCCGCGGTGACGGCAGCCTGGACGGCCGCCATCAGGTCATCCAGACGCTGGGCCCAGCCGGACCCTTGAAGCTCGATCTGCGTTCTCAGCGCCTCCTCGATCCGATAGATCTCGCCGACGATCTCCTTGGCCCGCACCGGGCGGTTGTTCCTGAGGGCAAACAGCAGGAGGAGACGCTTCTCCTCGACCTGATCGAGCACCATCGAAACCGCAAGCGCGAAGGGCCCCTCCGCGATCCGCGCCGCAGCCCGGTCGTCGGCCGGAGCGGTCGCGACCGACAGCAGCTCCCAGGGGGATTCCAGACGCTTTGCGAGGATTGTGAGCGCGAACGGCACGGCATCGACGCGCCTGGCCTTGAGCGCGCTCAACAGACCGAGCGCCTTGTCGAGGCCGGCGCCCTCGAGCCGGGTAATCTTCGGCGCAAGGGCACGGCCAAAATCCTCGAGCTCCCGTTGCAGTTCGAGGTAGCGCAGCATCTTCTTGAGGTCGTCGAATGTCGCATGCGAGCTGGTTTAGGCCATCAGCCCATCGCGAATGCCGGCTGCGCCCTCGGCAGAACCCAGCTGGCCGATGAGAGAGGTCAGGACCTTCTTGCGGAACGCCTGGGCCATCTGCCGCGCCTCGGGCTGCTTGCCGGCAGAGATGGCCTTCGTCGCACTGGCGACGTAGTCCGCCGCCATGCTGCGCAGCAATTGCTCGGTCACGAGGCTCCAGATCGGCGCGAGCGATCCACGGGCGATCTGGCCGCTATTGGCCCGTTCCGGCGCGCCGTCCACCAGAACCGGCTCGAGCGGCTCGAAGAAGTAGCGCGAGGGATTTCCGACGCGATAATGGTTCTGGCCCGTGTTGCGAAACTCGGCTCGCAGCGCCGCCACCAATGGCTCGGAATGCGGAATGTCCTCGCCGAGGAGATGTAGCCGTTCCAGTTCGGCAAGCAGGCGGCGCCGGACCTGCGGAGCGAGCTGCCGGAGGTACTGAATCAGGTGTTCAGCGGCGTGATCCTGTTTTGCGCTCACCACCGGCCCCTCCGGCGTGCCATCATCTCTTCACGACCAAAAGGCTATCGCCTGCGATCTTTCAGGCAAGGTAGAGAGCTGAACAATCTCAGCTTGCGGTTACAGAGCAATGAAGAACCCTGTCGGCTTCGTCGCTCAACCCGGTCGATTGCGACCAGCAGGCCGCGCGAAGTGCACGTCAGCGTGAATATGCGGGCCGGCCGACGGGCTCAGCCCGGAGCTGGCGTCACCCCTTCGTGACGTCCCCCGCCTCGGCCTCGCTCGCCTCCAGCGACGCCGGTTCGAGATGATAGCGCTTGATCAGCGGCATCTGAATCACGCCGAAGATGGCGGTCAGCGGCAGGACGCCGAAGACCTTGAAGTTCACCCAGAAATCCGTGCTCTGGGTGCGCCAGATGATCTCGTTCAGCACCGCCATGCCGGCGAAGAACAGCGCCCAGCGCAGCGTCAGGATGCGCCAGCCCTGCGGCGTCAGATTGAACACCTGGTCGAACATCACGGCGATGAAGGAACGGCCGAACAGCAGGCCGCCGCCAAGGATCGCGGCGAACAGGCCGTAGATGATGGTCGGCTTGACCTTGATGAAGGTCTCGTCGTGCAGCACCAGCGTCAGCGTGCCGAACACCAACACGATCACACCCGTCACGATCGCCATCATCGGGACATGGCGCGTCACCATGTAGGACGCGGCCATCGCCGCCACGATCGCCACCATGAAGGCGCCGGTCGCGGCGAACAGATTGAACTTCGCGTTCACGAAGAAGAACACGAGCAGCGGACCGAGCTCGGTCGCCAGCTTGAACAGCGGATGCGGCTGGGTCTTGTCCATCTCTAGCTTTCGATTCCGGCAATGGCACGGGCGAAATCGCGCGCGGTGAACGGCGCGAGATCGTCGACGCCCTCGCCGACGCCGATGAAATGCACCGGCAGTTTGAATTTTTCCGCGAGCGCCACCAGAATGCCGCCGCGCGCAGTGCCGTCGAGCTTGGTCATCACGAGGCCGGTGACGCCGGCAGTGCGGTGAAAGGCCTCGACCTGCGACAGCGCGTTCTGGCCGACGGTGGCGTCGAGCACCAGCAGCACCGCATGCGGCGCGGTGTCATCCACCTTGCGGATGACGCGCACGACCTTTTCGAGCTCGTTCATCAGCTCGGCCTTGTTTTGCAGCCGCCCGGCGGTGTCGATCAGGAGCACGTCGATGCCCTGCTCCTTCGCCGCCGTCAGCGCGTTGAAGGCAAGGCTCGCCGAATCCGAGCCCTGCGCGCCGGCGATGACGGGCGTCTTCGTCCGCTCGCCCCACACCTTGAGCTGCTCGATGGCTGCGGCGCGAAACGTGTCGCCGGCGGCCAGCATCACCTTGCGGCCTTCGGAGGCAAATTTTTGCGAGAGTTTTCCGATGGTCGTGGTCTTGCCGGAGCCGTTGACCCCGACCACCAGAATCACGAACGGCTTCCTGGCCGTGTCGATCTCGAGCGGCCTCGCCACCGGCGCCAGCACCTTCTCGACCTCGGTCGCGACCACGTCCTTGACCTCGTCCGCCGAGATCGCCTTGTCATAACGGCCGGTGCCGACGGCATCGGCAATCCGGACCGCGACGGAGGTGCCGAGATCGGCGCGCAGCAGCACGTCCTCGATGTCATCGAGCATGGCGCGGTCGAGCTTGCGCTTGGTGACGAGGTCGGCGACCGCGGTCCCGAGCGAGGACGAGGTGCGCTTCAGCCCGTTGGACAGGCGGCGCCACCAGCTCAGCTTGGGGGTCTCGGAGGTATCGTTCATGGCGGGGGTGTGTTAGCCGTTCCGGCGATTAAACGAAAGTCTTGCAATTGCTCGATGTTCCCGAACTGACCGCCGAGGAGATTTTGTCGCGCGTGCTCCATCGCGACGGGCTGATGCTGGTCATCGACAAGCCGTCGGGCCTGCCGGTGCATCGCGGCCCGAAGGGCGGCGCCAATCTGGAGGCCTCGTTCGACGCATTGCGTTTCGGCCTGCCGCGGCCGCCGGTGCTGGCTCACCGGTTGGACAAGGACACCTCGGGCTGCCTCGTGCTCGGCCGCCATCGCAAGGCCACCGCTTCGCTCGGCCTGCTCTTCAAGCACGGCAAGATCGGCAAGACCTACTGGACCGTGGTCGAGGGCGGCCCCGCCGAGGACGAGGGCATCATCGACATGCCGCTCGGCCGGCTCAACGCCGAGCGCGGCTGGTGGCAAAAGCCCGATCCGGAGGGGCAGAAGGCGATCACGAACTGGAAGGTGATGGGCCGCGGCGACGGTCTGACTTGGCTCGCCATGGAACCGGTCACCGGCCGGACCCATCAATTGCGGGTGCATTCGGCAGCGACCGGCTGGCCGATCTTCGGCGATAACATCTACGGCAACGGCCCGCGGTTCGGCGAGCCGAAGCTGCACCTGCATTCCCGCGAAATCGTGGTGCCGATCTCCCGGAACAAGGAACCCGTCCGCGTCGTGGCGCCGGCCCCGCCCCACATGCACGAAAAGCTCAGGGCCTGCGGGTGGAACGGGGAATAGCCCAGCCGCCCAACCCTCATGGTGAGGGGCGCGTCAGCGCCTGTGGCGATCTTCGAGACGCCCGCTTCGCGGATTCCTCAGGATGAGGAGCAGTGGTCGGGGAGAGTGCGCAGTGCCCGGCTACCGGTCCATGGTTTACCAAACCTTCAGTGCTCGCCTCTAATGATTGCGGTTGCTTAGAACAAGCTTCCGTAACCGCTCAGGACGAGCGAGGCGTGATGTCCAAGGCCGAGCTATCGATCATCGACGAGGTCGAATCCGCCATTCGAGCAGGCTCGGCGGAAAAGGGCCTGGAGACCGCCCGGCGCGTCACCGTTCTGTTCCTGTCCTCCGCCGGCAGTTTCGACGACGAGCAGATCGCGCTGTTCGACGAGGTGCTCGAGCGCCTGATCGGCACCATCGAGCTGCGGGCGCTTGCCGACATGGGTGCACGGATCGCGCTCGCCGAGATCAGCGCACAACTGGCGCCGATTGCACAGGCGCCGCCCTCGGTGATCCGCCGCCTCGCCAGCAATGACGAGATCCGCATCGCCGGTCCCGTGCTGCAGGAATCCGCCCGTCTCGACGACGGCGAGTTGGTGAAGATCGCATCATCCAAGGGCGAGCCGCATCTGCTCGCGATGGCCGGCCGCTGGTGGCTGAAGGAGATCGTCACCGACGCGTTGCTGGCGCGCCGCTACCCCAGTGTCAGCCGGCGGCTCGCCGCCAATCCCGGCGCGCGCGTCTCCGGAAACGGCTTCGCCGTCATGGTCGCCCAGGCCGAGTCGGATTCCGAACTTGCCGTCAGCGTCGGCGTCCGCGTGGACCTGCCGTCGGAGCTGCGCCGCCGGTTGCTGCACTCGGCGACCGATGCCGTGCGCGCCCGCCTGCTGTCGCGCGCGCCGCCTCATCTGTTCGAGGAAATCCAGAGCGCGATCGCGGCCACCGCCGTCGGCATCGAGCGCGAGATGTCGGCCGTCCGCGATTTCGAAGGTGCCAAGCGTGCGATTGCCATGCTCAAGGCAACCGGCCAACTGAGCGAGGCAACGCTGTTCGGCTTCGCCACGCAGCGCCGCTATGAGGAGACCGCCGCCGCCCTGGCGGCGCTGTCCGGATCGACCGTCGAGGTCATTCGCCCGCTGATGCAGAGCCTGCGCGATGACGGCCTGCTGGTGGCGTGCAAGGCGGCGCAGCTCAACTGGGAAACCACCACCGCCGTACTCGAAAGCCGCTTTGCGACCGGAGCCATGAAGCCGGCGGATCTCGCGCGCGCGCAAGCTCACTATGCGCACATGACACTGGATAATGCGCGGCGCACGCTGCGATTCTGGCAGGTGCGGGCGTCGTAAGGCGCGTGCTGGTTTTGGAACACACTGCATCCCACCCCCGGGGTCGTCTCTGCGCACACAGGGACCCATAACCACAGGAAGCAGTTTGGCGAAGATTCGTCGTTCGGTACTTCGACCGTCCGCAGGCGATAAATCACGCGGTATGGGTCCCTGCGTGCGCAGGGACGACGGCGGGGATATAGCGCGGCGCAATTCACCGCGGCTGATTATGTGGTCAGCCGCTCGCCATCGCTGCCGACGATCCGCAGCGGCACCACGCTTCCCACGCGCTCGCCCGCAATCGCCACCGGCAGATAGTGCTCCGTCCGCCCCTGCGCCTCGCTCTCGATCAGCACCTCGCGCGCTGCACCGATCTCGGCTTGCAGCCGTTTGCGCAATGCCGCTTCGCCTGCGGCACGCAGCCGCTTCGCGCGTTCCTTGATGAGGGCCCCCGCCACCTGGGGCATCTTTGCGGCCGGCGTGCCGGGGCGCGGCGAATAGGGAAAGACGTGCAGGAACGTCAGGCCGCATTGTTCGACGAGATCGAGCGAGCGCAAGAACATCTCCTCGCTCTCGGTCGGAAAGCCCGCGATGATGTCGGCGCCGAAGGCGATGTCCGGGCGCAAGCGGCGCACCTGGTCGCAGAATGCGATCGCATCCTGCCGCGAATGCCGCCGCTTCATGCGCTTCAGAATCATGTCGTCGCCGGATTGCAGCGACAGATGCAGATGCGGCATCAGCCGTGCATCATCAGCGACGGCATCGAGCAGATCGTCATCCGCCTCGATCGAGTCGATCGACGATATGCGCAGGCGCATCAGCTCCGGCACGTGCCGCAAGATCTGCTTCGTCAGCATGCCGAGTTTCGGTGCGCCGGGCAGATCAGTGCCATAGCTGGTGAGGTCGACGCCGGTCAGCACGATCTCGGCATGACCGCGTTCGACCAGCGTCCGCACCTGCTCGACCACCGCCCCCATCGGGACGGAGCGCGAATTGCCGCGGCCGTAGGGAATGATGCAGAAGGTGCAGCGATGGTCGCAGCCGTTCTGCACCTGCACGAACACGCGCGGCAGGCCGCTTGCGTAGCCGTCGACGAGATGCGGTGCCATCTCCCTGATGGCCATGATGTCGCTGACGGCGATCTTCTCGCTGGCGCCGAGGTCGAAAGCGCTGCGCGTCTCCCGCCACGCAGACGCGCGCATCTTGTCGTCGTTGCCGACGACGCGATCGACTTCGGTCATATCGGCGAACATCGAGCTTTGCGTCTGCGCCGCGCAGCCGGTGACGACGATGCGGGCACCGGGACGTTCGCGCTTCAGCTTGCGGATCGATTGCCGCGCCTGCGCCACCGCCTCGTTGGTGACGGCGCAGCTGTTGATGACAATCGTATCTGAAAGGCCCGCACCTTCCGCCTCACGGCGGATCACCTCTGCCTCGAAGGCATTGAGGCGGCAGCCGAAGGTGACGATGTCGACGGCCATCAGCCGGCCTGCGTGAACAGCGCCGGATCGAATTTGCCTTCATATTCGAATGTCGCTGTGCCCGTCATCAGCACGTGGTCGTCGCGCTCGCGCCATTCGATGCCGAGCTTGCCGCCGGGCAGCGTGATCTCGACATTGCGCTCGACCCGCTTCAGGCGCGCCGCGGCAACCGCCGTGGCGCAGGCCGCCGAGCCGCATGCCCTGGTCAGGCCGGCGCCGCGTTCCCAGGTGCGAATCGTGATGTGCTGGGGATCCACGATATGGGCGAGCGTGATGTTGGCGCGCTCCGGGAAGATCGGATGGTTTTCGAGCAGCGGACCGAAGCGCTCGAGATCGTAGGCATTGACGTCGTCCACCCAGAAGATCGCATGCGGATTGCCCATGCTCACCACCGAGGGCGAATGCAGAATCGGATTGTCGATCGGCCCGATCTGCAATTCGATGTAGCGGGTGTCGCGGAACTCTTCCGCCAGCGGAATGTCCTGCCAGCCGAACTTCGGCGCACCCATGTCCACGGTGTAGAGATCCGGCGCGGGACCCTGCCAGGCATTGAGCAGTCCCGCTTCCGTCTCGAAAGTCGCAGTGGTCTGGCCGGTCTTTTCGAAGATGCGGCGCACCACGCAGCGCATGCCGTTGCCGCAGGCGCCTGCCTCCGAGCCGTCATTGTTGTAGATGCGGATGAAGGCTTCGGTGCCGTCCAGCCGCGGCTTCTGCAGCACCATGAGCTGATCGTAGGCCACGCCGCCCTTCGCGGACGCCACCGCGCGCGCGTCGTCCGGCGTCACCTTTGCCGTGGACGCGCGCATGTCGACAACGACGATCTCGTTGCCGATGCCGTTCATCTTGGCAAATGCGTGGTTGGCCAGCGCGCTCATGAAAATTCCCGAATTTCGCCTGCCTTATATGGCGATCCTTGCCGGCTTGGCCAGTGTCTTGCCGCCGGTCGCCAGGGGGCTGTCGGGAGGCCTGCCATGACGCATCTGTCATGGGACGAATTCGGCGCTCGCGTGTTAGAACGGCGCGCTCGCGCGAGCCGGGGCGCGACTGGGCGCAAAGACGGATTTAGGCCTTGGTCGATAAGACCTTAGCGTTAAGGCCTTGGGGAGAATAAAATGTTCAGGTTTCGTCGTCTCGCTCTGGCCGCGCTGATCCCGGCAGCAGCCTTGTCGTTTGGCCTGTCTGGCGCTCTGGCGCAAACCCCGAGCCCGGCACCGGCCGGCTCGGCAAGTCCCATGGCAAGTCCCTCGCCGGCCCCATCGGCTTCCCCCTCCCCGGCCGCGAGTGCCTCGCCTGCGCCTGCGGCAACGCCCTCACCGGCGCCATCGCCTGCGGCCAGCGCTTCGCCTGCCCCGGCGACGTCGCCCTCGCCCGCAGCCAGCGCCTCACCCAGCCCGGCGGCACCGCCGCCTGCCGCCGCCACAACGCCCGCTCCGGTGCAGACCGCCGATCCGTTTGGCCTCGAGACCACGCTCGAATCCAGAAAAGTCGTGATGGTCAAGGGCACCGCCAATTGGGACTCGGCCTTCGACACGCTGGTCGATGCCTTCAAGGCGCTGAACACGCTGCTAGACAAGCAGGGCATCAAGCAAGCCGGCAATTCGATGATCGTCTACACCTCGACCGACGATACCGGCTTCACCTTCCTCGCCGAGATCCCGGTCGATCAGGATCCCAAGAGCTTGCCCAAGGACATGAGCATCGGCAAATCGCCGGAAGGCAAGGCCCTGAAATTCGTCCATCGCGGTTCCTACGACAACATGGACAACACCTATGAGGCGATCACCAATCACCTCGACGACAAGAGACTCGAAGCCAAGGACACCTTCATCGAGGAATACCTCACCGATCCCCTGAAGACCGCTGAGGACAAGCTCGTGATCAACGTTTTCGTGCCACTGAAGTGAGAATGATGAATAAGCCTGCCGTAGTCGTTACTTCCCTCGCCACCGTTTTCGCCACGCTGCTGGCAACGCCTGCGCTCGCCGATGATTTCCCGTCCGCCATTTCGGTGAGCGGCGAAGCCAATGTTTCCGTAGCGCCGGATCTCGCGCAGATCGATGCCGGCGTTGCCAGTGACGCCAAGACGGCGAAGGAAGCCTCCGACGCCAACAACGCGGCCATGGGCAAGGTGCTGCTCGCGCTCAAGGGCGCGGGCCTTGCCGAGAAGGATTACCAGACCTCGCGCCTGTCGCTGCAGCCGCAATACGGCCAGAACAAATCCACCGGCGCGTCCCCGGTCGTCGGGTTCCGCGCCTCCAACCGCGTCACCGTCAAGATCCGCGACGTGACCAAGGTCGCCGGCATCATCGATACGCTGGTCAGCGCCGGCGCCAACGACATCGGCAATATTTCATTCGAGGTGACGCAGGCGTCGAAGCTCCTCGACGACGCACGCGAGCAGGCCGTGGCCGATGCGCGGCGCAAGGCCGAAGTTTACGCCAAGGCCACCGGCGTCACGCTGGGCGCGCCGCTCAGTGTCATTGAAGGCGGCGGCCCCGTGCCGCTGTTCAAGGGCCGCATGGCGGCGCCGATGGCGGCAGCGCCGCAGGCGGCCGTCGCGCCGGGCGAGGAGACGCTGTCCGTCACGGTGAATGTGAGCTGGGCGATCAAGGCGGTGCAGTAGACAAAAGAGGCACACTGCGCGCTCCAATTTCGCTGTCGTCCCCGCGAACGCGGGGACCCATAACCACAGGACGTGGTTGTGTGCCACCGCAGGCAACTCCGAGTCTTCGCCAAACTCCTCCCTGTGGTTATGGGTCCCGGGCTCGCGACTTCGTCGCGCCCCGGGACGACAAGCTGTAGGTATGGCGACAACGGAGTTAAACCGCGCAGGCGTCAGATCTCCACCACCTGCCCCGGCATCATCGCCACGAACCGCTCCTGCGGAATTTTCGCCGCATCCAGCGCCTCGACCAACGCCTTCGCCGGCGCATCGATTGCTTCGTCCGTGAGCTGGAACGTGCCGTGGTGATGCCCGAGCGCGGCCTCGGCGCCGCAATCGGCCAGCGCCTTCACCGCATCCGCCGGATTCATGTGCTGGTCTCGCATGAACCAGCGCGGCTCGTAGGCGCCGATGGGCAGGATCGCCAGGCGCAGCGGTCCATGCTTCTCGGCGACGCGCCGAAAATGCGTGCCGTCGCCGTAGCCGGAATCGCAGACGACGTAGACTTTGCCGGCCGGTGTCTCCAGCACGAAGCTCGCCCATAGCGCCTTGTTGCGATCGAACATGCCGCGCGCCGTCCAGTGCCGCGTCGGCACCAGATGCACGGCGACGCCGCCGCCGAGCTCGACGCGGTCGTGCCAGTCGAAGGCTTCCACCCTGATCGTGGAATCCCAGCTGCGCATCGTCACGTCGTTGCCGAGCGGGGTGACCACGCGCGGGGCGAAATTCTTCGTGAGCCGCGACAGCGTCGCAATGTCCAGATGATCGTAATGCCCGTGCGAGACCAGCACGACATCGATCTTCGGCAGCTTCTCGAACGCGATGCCGGGATCATTGTGCCGCTTCGGCCCGGCCCAGGCGACCGGCGAGACTCGCTCCGACCAGACGGGATCGACCAGAATATTGAGGCCGCCCGTCTGGATCAGCCAGCTGGCGTGGCCGACGAAGGAGAGCCGCAAATTGCCGCCATCGACCCGCGCCGGCGGGGTATCGGCGTGGGGGCTGGGAGCCCAGTCCGGCCATGTGGCGCGCTGCCGCTTGCCGCCGAGCTGCCAGCGCAGCACTTCTCGCAGCGATTTCGGTGGCGAGCCGTCCGGATCGAAAAAGGTCAGGCCGTCGAAATGATCGGAGGCGGGACCGTCATAGGTTTTCATGCGGGACATCCAGAGGGAGGACACGCCGACCAAGGCGCCGGCCCCGGCAAGCAGTCCAAACAGGCGGCGGCGGGTGATCGGCACGGCGGGGCTTCAGCGATGGTAACGGAGGCGGGTCATCACCACTATATGGGCGGAACCCAGAGAAAAAAGAACCGGTCGAAAAAAGGTTCTTAGTTTCAGGGCCTTGACCAGGCAAAGGCACCCCGACGCCCTAACTTTCCTTGACTTTTGGGCGAGAGCGGCGTTTAACCCCGCCACTTTCTCGGAAAGGCTTTCTTTTCGACCCGCCGACCGGCCCTCGGGGCCGGAGGTCAACGCCCGACAGCGCTGTGCGCCCTCGGGCGCAAAGATGTTTGGACTTTCTTCTCCCTCTCCCCGCAGGCGGAGAGAGGTAAAACAGGACAATCGTATTGTTCGACAATCTGTCGGAACGGCTTGGTGGCATTCTCGATCGTCTGACGGGGCGCGGCGCGCTGACCGAAAAGGACGTCGACGCCGCGATGCGCGAGGTGCGCCGCGCGCTGCTGGAAGCCGACGTCGCGCTCGAGGTGGTCCGCAGCTTCACCGAGCGCGTCCGCGAGCAGGCGATCGGCGCCACCGTCGTCAAGTCGGTCACACCCGGCCAGATGGTGGTCAAGATCGTCCATGACGAGCTGATCAACACGCTCGGCGCCGAAAGCCAGACCATCGACGTCAATTCCGTGCCGCCGGTGCCGATCATGATGGTCGGGCTGCAAGGCTCGGGCAAGACCACCACCACCGCGAAGCTCGCCCGCCGCCTGGTCCAGCGCGACAAGCGCAAGGTGCTGATGGCCTCGCTCGACGTCTATCGTCCGGCGGCGATGGAGCAGCTGGCCGTGCTCGGCCGCGATCTCGATATTCCCACCTTGCCGATCGTCGCGGGGCAGCAGCCGCCGCAGATTGCGAAGCGCGCACTGGAAGCCGGCAAGCTCGGCGGCTACGACATCGTGCTGCTCGACACCGCCGGCCGCACCACGCTGGACGAAGAGATGATGGCGGAAGCGGCCGCGATCAAAGCTGCAGCCAATCCGCATGAAGTGCTGCTGGTCGCCGACAGTCTGACCGGTCAGGACGCCGTCAACCTCGCGCGCTCGTTCGACCAGCGCGTCGGCCTCACCGGCATCGTGCTGACCCGCGTGGACGGCGATGGCCGCGGCGGCGCCGCGTTGTCGATGCGCGCCGTCACCGGCAAGCCGATCAAGCTGATCGGCACGGGCGAAAAGACCGATGCCCTGGAAGATTTCCATCCCGACCGTATCGCCGGCCGCATCCTCGGCATGGGCGACGTGGTGTCGCTGGTCGAGCGCGCTGCCGCCAATATCGACGCCGAAAAGGCCGCGCGCACCGCCGAGCGCATGCGCAAGGGTCAGTTCGACCTCAACGACATGCGCGAGCAGCTATCGCAGATGGCCAATATGGGCGGCATCAGCGGGCTGATGGGCATGATGCCCGGCATCTCCAAGATGAAGAACCAGATCGCGGCCGCCGGCATCGACGACAAGATCCTGAAGCGCCAGGTCGCGATCATCGATTCCATGACGCGCGACGAGCGCCGTCACCCCGACCTGCTCAAGGCCAGCCGCAAGAAGCGTATCGCCGCCGGTTCCGGCCAGAACGTCGAACAGGTCAACAAGCTGCTCAAGATGCATCGGAACATGGCCGACATGATGAAGGCGATGGGCTCCGGCAAGCGCGGCCCGCTCGCCGGCATCGCCCAGGCAATGGGCTTCGGCGGCGGCATGAAGATGCCTTCGCCCGAAGAGATGAAGGCGATGCAGGAGAAGATGCAGGCCGGCGGTGGACAAGGTCTGCCCAGCCTGCCGAAGGATCTGCCGCCGGGTCTTCGCTCGGGTCTACCGAATTTGCCGGGACTTACGGGCCTCAGCGGCAAGCCGACCCTTCCGGGCCTCGGCGGTTTCCCCGGCAAGAAGAAATGAGGAATTCGTCGCGGGGGATCGCAAGCGTCCCGCGCAACGCGGAATACCAATCAACCGAACAAACCGTACTTTGAAGGAGAACTGAATGTCCGTCGTTATCCGCCTCGCCCGTGCAGGCACCAAGAAGCGTCCCGTCTATCACGTCGTCGTGGCCGACTCGCGCTTTCCGCGCGATGGCCGCTTCATCGAGCGTCTTGGCCATTTCAACCCGCTGCTGCCGAAGGACAACGAGACCCGCCTCAAGCTCGACATGGACAAGGTGAAGGCCTGGCTCGCCAAGGGCGCGCAGCCCTCGGACCGCGTGGCCCGTTTCCTCGACGCCGCCGGCGTCAAGAAGCGCGAAGCCCGCAACAACCCCGAGAAGGCCGTGCCGCGCAAGGAGCGCAAGGCGCAGGCCGAAGCCGCCGCGAAGGGCTAAGGCCGGATCATGTCGGCGCTGGTCTGCGTCGCGCGGATCGGCGCCGCGCATGGTGTGCGCGGTGCGGTCAAACTATGGACCTTCACCGAGGATCCCTTTGCCGTCAGGCGCTACGGTCCGCTGCTGTCGAAAGACGGCAAGCGCCAGTTCGAGGTCGCAACGGCGCGCGAGGCAAAGGATCATCTGGTCGCGACGTTCAAGGGCGTCACGACCCGCGATGAGGCCGAGCGCCTCAACGGCATCGAGCTCTATGTCGCGCGCGACAAGCTGCCTGCGACGGACGCGGACGAATATTACCACACCGATCTGATCGGGCTCGCCGCCGTCACCACCGACGGCGACGCGCTCGGCCGCGTGCTTGCGATTCACAATTTCGGCGCCGGCGACATCATCGAGATCGCTCCGCCCAGCGGCACGACGATGCTGCTGCCGTTCACGAACGCGGTGGTGCCGGAGGTCGACATTGCCGGCGGCCGCGTGGTGATCGCGCTGCCGCAGGAGGTCGAGGGGGAGGAGCGAGGCGAAGCTCTCTCCGCGAGTCGTCCCCGCGAACGCGGAGACCCATAACCACAGGCCGTGGTTTTGGCTAAGCTGACGGCTCCAGCCATCGCAAAGCAAGCTGCGGTGGATATGGGTCACGGATCTGCGCGCGCTTTCGGCGCGCTTGTCCGAGACGACAACAACTGAGATGCGATGACCAATCCCTCACCCTGGCGCGCGACGGTGCTGACGCTGTTTCCGGAGATGTTTCCGGGACCGCTCGGCGTGAGCCTCGCCGGGCGGGCACTGGCGTCAGGACTCTGGGAGATCGAGGCCCGGGACATCAGGGCCTCCGCCACCGACCGCCACCGCAGCGTCGACGACACCCCGGCCGGCGGCGGCCCGGGCATGGTGCTGCGGGCGGACGTTCTGGCGGCCGCGATCGATGCTGCCGCGATCAGCCCGGAACGGCCAAGACTCCTGATGAGCCCACGCGGTCGGCCATTGACCCAGGCCCGTGTCCTGGAACTGGCGAAGGGTCCCGGCCCCCTGATCGTCTGCGGGCGCTTCGAGGGGGTCGACCAGCGGGTGATCGACGGGCGAGGCCTGGAGGAGGTCTCGATCGGGGATTACGTGCTCTCCGGGGGCGAAATAGCTGCGTTGGCCCTGATCGACGCCTGCGTCAGGCTGCTGCCGGGGGTGATGGGCAAGGAGGCCTCGGGAACCGAGGAAAGCTTCTCGGATGGCCTTCTGGAGTACCCCCAATACACCCGTCCGCAGCTCTTCGAGGGGGCTCCGATCCCTGACATCCTGACTTCCGGCGACCATGCCAGGGTCGCGAGCTGGCGGCGGGCGCAATCCGAGGCCCTCACCAAGGCCCGGCGGCCGGATTTGTGGGCTCAAATCCCGAGCAAGCCTCCGAATCGAGCCGGTCGCCAAAAAACACCAAAAAACAAGACAGACGGGTGACAAACGCTCCGGCTTGCCTTATAGCAGCGGCCAAATCCGCAATGGCTGGATAGACGAATTTTGCGCAGCCCCCCGCTTCCAGGGCTGGGCGCGCCGATGGAGATTTACCCATGAACCTGATCAAGCAGCTCGAGCAAGAGCAATTCGACAAGCTGTCCGCCGGCAAGGACATTCCGGAATTCGGTCCCGGCGACACCGTGATCGTCAACGTGAAGGTCGTCGAAGGCGACCGCACCCGCGTGCAGGCCTATGAAGGCGTCTGCATCGGCCGTTCTGGCGGCGGCCTCAACGAGAGCTTCACCGTGCGCAAGATCTCGTATGGCGAGGGCGTCGAGCGCGTGTTCCCGGTGATGTCGCCGATGATCGACTCGATCAAGGTGGTGCGCCGCGGCAAGGTGCGTCGCGCCAAGCTCTATTATCTCCGCAATCTGCGCGGCAAGTCGGCTCGCATCGTCGAGAAGACCGAGCACGCCAAGGCCGTCAACGAGTAAGCTCCGCTTACAGCCGAGTTTCAAAAAGCGCGGGGCAAGACCCCGCGCTTTTTTGTTGCGTCAGCCGCGCGCGTCAAAGCCCTCGCGATTCCGGTTCGGCCTGCTATATATTCGTAGAATGTTTCCAGATCGGACCAGCATGGAGCCCATCAAACGCATCGTCATCGACGATCGCTCGCGGCTGCCTGGACGGTTCTTCGGACGCTTCGCGACCTCGGCAACGTCAGAGCTTACGCGCGCAGCCTAAAAGCTGCGCTGAAGACTGCCTGTTGCCCCGCGCGTGACCGCGCACATCCGTTACCAACGTTTTTCGGAGCTGACGCTCATGTCCAAGCCCACCACATTGTACGACAAGATCTGGAACGACCATCTGGTGCACGAAGCCGAGGACGGCACCTGCCTGCTCTACATCGACCGTCATCTGGTGCACGAGGTGACCTCGCCGCAGGCGTTCGAGGGGCTGCGCGCCACGGGCCGCAAGGTCCACGCGCCGGAGAAGACGCTCGCCGTCGTCGACCACAACGTGCCGACCACCGATCGCACCAAGCCGAATCCCGATCCCGAAAGCATCGAGCAGATCAAGGCGCTGGCCGAGAACGCCAAGGAATTCGGCATCGAATATTACAACGAGTTCGACAAGCGCCAGGGCGTCGTCCACGTCATCGGCCCCGAGCAGGGTTTTACGCTGCCCGGCACCACCATCGTCTGCGGTGACAGCCACACCTCGACGCATGGCGCCTTCGGCGCGCTCGCGCACGGCATCGGCACGTCGGAAGTCGAGCATGTGCTGGCGACGCAGACGCTGATCCAGAAGAAGGCGAAGAACATGCGCGTCACCGTCGACGGCAAATTGCCTGACGGCGTGACCGGTAAGGACATCATCCTGGCCATCATCGGCGAGATCGGCACCGCGGGCGGCACCGGCTACGTGCTGGAATATGCCGGCGATGCGATCAGCGCGCTCAGCATGGAAGGCCGCATGACGGTCTGCAACATGTCGATCGAGGGCGGCGCCCGCGCCGGTCTCGTTGCGCCCGATCAGAAGGCGTTCGACTTCCTGCGCGGCCGCCCGAAGGCGCCGAAGGGCGCGGACTGGGACGCGGCGATGCGCTACTGGGAGAAGCTGCGCTCCGACGACGGTGCGCATTTCGACAACGAGCTGCGCCTCGATGCGGCCAAGCTGCCGCCGATCGTGACCTGGGGCACGAGCCCGGAGGATGTCATCTCGGTGACCGGCATCGTGCCCGATCCTGACAAGATCGCGGACGAGGCCAAGCGTCTCTCCAAGCATCGCGCCCTGAAATACATGGGCCTGACGGCGGGAACGAAGATCACCGACATCAAGGTCGACCGCATCTTCATCGGCTCCTGCACCAACGGCCGCATCGAGGATCTGCGCGCGGCGGCGAAGATTGCCGAAGGCAAGCACGTCTCGGCGCATGTCAACGCCATGGTCGTGCCGGGCTCCGGCCTCGTGAAGGAACAGGCGGAGGCTGAGGGTCTCGACAAGATCTTCATCAAGGCCGGCTTCGAATGGCGCGAGCCGGGCTGCTCGATGTGCCTCGCGATGAACCCGGACAAGCTGGCGCCGGAAGAGCGTTGCGCTTCGACCTCGAACCGCAATTTCGAAGGCCGCCAGGGCTTCAAGGGCCGCACCCATCTGGTGTCGCCGGCGATGGCGGCGGCCGCGGCGATCGCAGGTCACTTCGTCGACGTCAGGGACTGGCGTTAAGCCCGTTCCTGCAATTGTAGCGATCGCGGCAAACCGCCCTTAATCTGCGGCGTCTCATTCTCGTCCTCGCGAGGGTTTCGCGAGGACGCTGCATATGGCCAACAAGCCGGAATATGTCGATCTGATCAGCGAGGCCACGCGCCAGCACCGGCGCGCAGCGCCGCTGCGCGTCGTCGCCAGGCCCGAGGTCGAGGAGACCTCGAAGCTCAGCCACTGGCCGCCGGCGCTGTTCAAGCAATGGAAGCTGGATAATCTGATGCGGTGGAGATCCGCATCGTGGAAGCTGAGAGATTAGCTTCGGCGCTCCGTCATGCCCGTGGGCTTGTCCCGGGCATCCACGAGCCTCTCGCTCACGCTCCAAGAACGTGGATGGCCGGGACATAGGCGAGCGGAAGCGACGCCGTCCTTCCGATGGCTATGCCCGGCCATGACGAATGCGGAGCTAGCAGCTCACATCACCAATACCGGTACGGATAGTGCCAGCGCGGCCAGTGGCAGACGCGGCGCGGGCCGTAATAGGTGAAGATGATCCGGCAGCGGCGCGGATAGTGGTAGGCAGGATAGTAGCCGCCGACATAATAGCGCCGGTGGAAGTGACGATGGCCGAAATGGGGACGATGATGATGGCCCCAGTGGCGGTGGTAGCCGCCGTATCCGCCGTAGCGAAAGCCGCCATGGTGATGGCCGCCGACATGGCGGTGAATAGCCGGCCCGGCGCGGAAGCCGCCGATGTGGCCGCGATGAAATCCACCGCCGCCGATATGACCACCGCGAAAGCCGCCGCCGTGGAAGCCGCCACCGCGGAAACCGCCACCGTGAAAGTGGCCGCCATGTCCGCCGGGCCCGCCACGAACCTGCGTGACGAGGTCGTCGGCCGCAGCCTTCGTCGCGGGTGACGTCGCCGGATTGATCAAGGTCAGCGCTTCAGCACGGCGCGCGGTGCCGGCCGACAGCATCAGCGTTGCGGCGGCCGCAATCCCGAGCAGTCGAATCGGGCCTGCCCTGAGACCCAAACTCCTCAACATGGAATTCTCCCTGAATCTCGACAGCGAAGTTGCGACGCGACGTCTCGGCCGCGCCATCGCTGTTCAATGACGGTCGCTCCCGAGATTAAATTGGGGAGAGTGACGTGAACGCCCCATGAATGAACGGCGCCGGGCTCTGCGATGCGACGCAGTGCCGCGACGAAGAGGAGTTTTGAAGATGACCGTTTATGCGATTGCACAATTGAAGATGACCGACCGCGCGGCCTATGACCGGTACCAGGCGCGGTTCTTCGATGTGTTCAGGAAGTACAATGGCCGGCTGCTCGCCGCCGACGAGCGCCCGCGCGTGCTCGAAGGCGCATGGCCGCACGACAAGCTCGTCATGATGTCGTTTCCCGACGAGGCGGCCTTCCTCGCCTTCTCGAACTCACCCGACTACGAGCAGATCTCCCGCGACCGCAAAGCCGGCGCAGAGGCGACCGTGCTGCTGGTCAAGGGATTTACGCCGAGCTAGCGCGTCACCAGAACGGCCCGTAGCCGAACACGAAGGGTGCCGGCACGCCGTAGGGATAAGGACGATAGTGCACGGGCCGCGCGTAGTAGCGGGGATCCCGGCGCACGAGGGGCGGCACGACGTAGGCTCGCGCGGGCCGTCGCGCATCGAAGACGGCAATCCCGGCCGAGGCCTCCGGAATCGCCGTCCTAGGCGCCGCGGAGGCGCGAGGCACACCGGCGGCAAGCGCGACGGCAACGGCCCCTGCAATCCATCTCCCCATGATCACCTCAAGGGCTCCAACGCCGGGCGCCGCCTCAGCCCGGGCGCCAGTAGCAGCTCACGCGCGGCACGATCACAGTGCCGCTCGGCCGGAATTCCTGCACATAGGTCGCGTTGCACACGCGGACTGCGTTCGGACCCGGATTATAGCGCGGATAGACGCCATCAGGGCTGTAATAGGGCGTGACGCGCAAGCGCGCCGGGGGCCGCTTGCGCGGCGGGGGGACGTCATCCGGCGATACCGCCTGGGCTGTCCGGATTCCGGAACTTGCAGTCTGCGCCTCGGCCTCAACGCAAAATAGCGAAAACAACCCCATGCACAGTAGCGTCAGCGCTGTTTTCGCTCGCATTTTTCCGCCCACCTGAACCGTCCCATTCGAGGTCCCACGCTCCCCGTTTTGGAAGCGCCCGTCAACCTCGCCCCGCTTATAAAGCCGGATGCATCGCCAAGGAACCCGCGCTAAGACAAGCCTATGTGGACGGAATTAAAAGCGCCCTCGCTGGCGGAGATGGAAGCTACAGCGCACGAGATCTTCGAGCGCCTGCCGACGGAGTTTCGCACCCTCTGCGAGGGCGTGATCATCCGCGTCGACGACTTCCCGACCGAGGAAGTGCTGAACGAGATGCAATGCGAGAGCGAATTCGACCTGCTCGGCCTGTTCCAGGGCGTCGGCCTGCCGCAGCAGAGCCTTGGCGACGTGGCGCGGCTGCCCAACATGGTCTGGCTCTACCGCCGACCGATCCTGGACTACTGGGCCGAGCACGACGAGAGCCTCGGCCACATCGTCCGCCACGTCCTGGTCCACGAGATCGGCCACCATTTTGGGCTGTCGGACGACGATATGGAAGCGATCGAGGCGCAGGCGGAGTAAGGCGTCGCCACGAGGGGCGGTTCGCTCCCTCCCGCTTGCGGGGAGGCTTGCCCCCGACCAGGGCAGACTGGATCTGCCGAATTCGGCCTAGGATTTCCGCTCCGGACGCGATAAATACCGGTTCCCTGAACCACCCCCGGAAAGCGCAACCATGGACAAGTTCACCACGCTGGAAGGCGTCGCGGCGCCGCTGAAGATCATCAATGTCGACACCGACATGATCATTCCGAAGCAGTACCTCAAGACCATCAAGCGCACCGGCCTTGGCAAGGGGCTCTTCTCCGAGCAGCGCTACAAGGACGACGGCAGCGAGAACCCGGACTTCGTCCTCAACCAGCCCGCCTATCGAAACGCGAAGGTGCTGGTGGCCGGCGACAATTTCGGCTGCGGCTCGAGCCGCGAGCACGCCCCCTGGGCGCTGCTCGACTTCGGCATCCGTTGCGTGATCTCGACCTCGTTCGGCGACATCTTCTACAACAACTGCTTCAAGAACGGCATTCTGCCGATCCGCGTGTCCCAAGAAGACCTCGACAAGCTGTTCGACGATGCCGAGCGCGGCGCCAATGCAACGCTGACGATCGACCTGCCGAACCAGGAGATCCGCGGTCCCGACGGCGGCAAGGTCAAGTTCGAGATCGATCCGTTCCGCAAGCACTGCCTGATCAACGGCCTCGACGACATCGGCCTCACGATGGAAAAGAAGGCCTCGATCGACAGCTACGAGGACAAGCTGAAGCGCGAACGCGCCTGGGCCTGATCGTATGTTCTGAGCATGATCTTTCCGGATCATGCTCTAGTTTTCATTCGAGCCTCGGTGCCGTCAGCGCCGGGGCTTTTTCTTTGCCCTGCTCATCGCGTATAGCTGCACGCATGCTGCCCGAGATCGTCACCTTCTGGCATGGCCCGATGGACGCGCTGCGCCAAACCTGTCTGCGCTCGCAGCTGGCGGCCGGCCACAAGGTCACGGTTTACAGCTTCGACACCATTCCCGGCCTTCCCGCCGGCGTCGCAAACGCGGAGGCGGAAGCGATCCTGCCGCACGCATTCTCCGAGCGCCTGCGGCCACCGCAGCCGGACGGAAGCTGGCGCGACTGGACCACGCTTCAGTTCAGCGATTTCTTCCGCATGAAGCTGATGGCGAAGAATCTCGGGCTCTGGCTCGACGCCGACGTGCTGCTGCTCAAACCGGTCGAGATCGATCCGGCAAAGCCCTATTTCGCCTGGGAGCGGCCGCGTCAGCTCGGCAATTCCGTGATCTACCTGCCGCCCGAGCACGGCATCGTAGCCGCCTTCGAGGAGCTGATGGAGCAGGAGGAACTGACGCCGAACTGGCTGTCGGTGCGCCACCGCATCACCTTCATGATGCGCCGCCTGCGCGGCGGCTCGGGCCGCCTCGCGGATATCCGCGTTGCGATCTACGGACCCGCAGCGCTCACCGCGCTCGCACGCCGCACCGGCGAGTTGGCTCGCGCGCTGCCCAAGCAGTCGTTTTATGCCGTGCACGCCGAACCAAAGCTGTTCTTCGATCCCTCGAGCTATCTCAGCCTCGTCACCAATCCCGAGATCATCGGCCTGCACATCTCGCCCAAGGGCCGCGGCGGCGAGAAGCCGATTCCGGGCAGCCTGTATGCTTGGGCTGCGGAGCGGTTTTCGTAATTCTCCGCTCGTGTCCCGGACGCGGCGCAGCGTGTAACGCTGCTCCGCAGAGCCGGGACCCAGCAATTGGTGAGATGGGCCCCGGCTCAGCGGCGCACCACTACGTGCTGCGCCGCGTCCGGGGCACAAGACCGGATTGGATGCCGCTTCCCAGTTTGATCCAGCGCAACGCGCTCCTGCATCATTGTGCTTAATTCGCTCCAATTCCGCCGTCCGAAGGAGCTTTCCATGAGCACCGCAAGCAGACCTTATCCCATCGTCCAGGATCTCATCGAGTCCTTCGCCGGCTGGCTGAAGCATCGCCGCGAGATGAACGAGATCCGGCAGCTCGATCGCGCCGATTTCGACCGGATCGCGAGCGACCTCAGGATCGCACCTGACGACCTCGAAGAGCTGGTCCGTCACGGCCGGCATGCCGCGGACGAGCTGCCGAAGATGCTCGAACAACTCGGCATCAACGCCGAAGGCCTCGGCCGCGCGCAGCCGCTGCTGCTTCGCGACATGGAGCGGGTCTGCTCGCTCTGCGGTCACAAGGGTCAATGCGACCGCGATCTCGCCGACGGCACCGCCGCGGAGAATTACCACGGCTATTGCGCCAACGCCTCGACGCTGGAGTCGCTCAACCGCGCCGACGTCGCGCCGCGCTGAGGCGGCGCAACGGATTTTCCGACCGCAAACGTCATCTCTCCATTTGCGTAGCAGAACGCGCCGACGCAGCAGGCCGCCTGATCAAGCCCGATGGGCCATCGCAGCGGCCTCGGCCGCGGCGCGCTGCATGCTGGTCGACATCTCATTCGTCACCGTGCTCTGCTCCTCGATCGCGGCGGCGGTCGACGTCACGTACTCGCTGACATTGTTGATCGCCTGCTTGATCGCACTCAGAGCGTTGACGACGTCGCCGGAAATGCTGTTGAGGCTGCCGATCTCCTGGCCGATCTTGTCGGTCGCCTGCTTGGCCTGGTTGGCGAGGCTCTTGACCTCGGAAGCGACCACGGCGAAGCCGCGGCCGGCTTCGCCGGCGCGCGCGGATTCGATCGTGGCGTTGAGCGCGAGCAGGTTGATCTGCCCCGTGATGTTGTTGATCAGCTCGACAATGCCGCTCATCGCCTGTGCAGCCTCGGTGAGGCGCTGGGCTTGCGCGTCGGCAGCCGAAACCTGTTCCACCGCACTGGTCGCGGTTTCACGCGATTTGGTCATGGCTTCGGAGATCTCCCGCACCGAGGCGTTGAGCTCCTCCGAGCCGGCGGCGACCGATTCCATCATGCCGCGGACGCGCTCGTTGCCCATGCGGACCAGCACCTGCCTTGTGGTGTCGGTGGCGTATTTCACGACCTTGAAGGGCTTGCCATTGAGATCCAGGATCGGGTTGTAGGAGGCCTGGATGTAGACTTCCTTGCCGCCCTTGCCGATGCGCTTGTATTCGGCCGCCTGGTATTCGCCGCGGTTGAGCGCGGCCCAGAACTCGCGATAGGACGTACTGTCGCGCTCGCCGGGATCGACGAACATGCTGTGATGCTTGCCCTTGATCTCGGCCAGGGAATAGCCGACCGCGCCCAGGAAGTTGGCGTTGGCCGTCACGATGGTGCCGTCCATGTTGAACTCGATCACCGCCTGGGCCTTGTCGATCGCCGCGATCTGGCCAGCGAGATCGGCGCTCTTCAGCTTCTGGGCGGTGACGTCGGTCGCAAACTTCACCACCTTGGAGGGCCTGCCCTTCTCGTCGAAGATTGGATTGTACGAGGCCTGGATCCAGACTTCCTTGCCGCCCTTGCCGATGCGCTTGTATTCGGTCGCCTGATATTCACCACGATTGAGTGCCGCCCAGAACTCGCGATAGGCAGCGCTGTCTCGCTCGGCAGGCGCAACGAACATGCTATGATGCTTCCCCCGGATCTCGTCCAGGGTGTAGCCGAGCGTATTCAGGAAGTTCTCATTGGCGTTGCTAACAGTGCCGTCCATGTTGAACTCAATGACCGCCTGCGAGCGGTTCGCAGCGGCGACTTGAGCCCCGAAGTCGAGGTTCTGGAGACGGACCGAGGCATCGGACCATTCCACCACGACTCCCGTCCGGCTGCCGTCGCTGCCCTTCACCGGCGTTGCAACGAGGTCGAATTTCCGATTCCCGATCTGGATCGTCGCACGATGCACGCTGCTGAGGCTCGCGAGCATCTTGCGCTGATGCTGCGGATTCTTATGAAACACGTCGATGTTGGTGCCGACGAGCGTATCCACGTTGAAGTGCGGCAGCTCCTTCTTGAGATCGCTCTCGGCCGCGCGAAGCAAGTCCGTCACCGCGTCATTCATGTAGACGATCTTGAGATCGTTATCCGCGATCATCAGATTGGCACTCACGACCTTCGCCGCCTGCAACGTCAATGCGTCGGAGCTCGACTTGCGCTTGAACATGATCTCTCCAATATCGATTAAGTTGCGCGCACGTCGAGGCGGGGCTTCTGCTCGCGATGCGATCCACGAATCCTCAGATATCCGAGTCGAATTATCAGAGTGTTTGTCCGATCGAAGACACAATGGCCGGATTTTGCCAGGGCGATTAACGTGACAATGACACGCGACGGGACCGCGGCGGTATGGGCCTTGAACTTGCAAACGCGGTCCTAAAATCAGTATCGCAATCTGGCAAAGCGCTCGCAGCTAGCATTCGCTTACCGTCGGCATCGCGCTCGCTGCGAACCAATGAGCGAAGACGATGTCGTTCGCAGCCGCAGCCCGCGTCCGGGCATTTCGTCGCAGCCGCGATGAGTGCGTTCATGCCTCATTGAGTGATCCGGTCACGCCCGGCAACCGTTGCATTCAATCTCGAATTGGTAGCCCCGCGGAGGGGATACGGTAGTTTGCACGGCGGGGGGATACTGATTTGGGCACCGTTACCTACCTTGACCGCTATGCCTTGATCCGGACGCGCGACAGCGATTTCGCGCGCGACCGCCTGTTTGCGGTCTATGGCGCGGATCGGTTCGACAAGCATGACGATGAGTTCGGCATAGGAGCCAATCTTGCTCGCTTGAATTCCCTCGGCCTCGCCTTCTGTGCCTATGATGGCGCGGCATCGCTCTCCTTTCCTGAATCCGACATTCTCCGCCAGCTCTTTTCCATCCAGGGGTCTGCGGGTTTCCGAACGAAGCGGGATAGCCAGCCGATCGAGGCATGGAGCCCGATGATCTCCGGCGACTCCAGGCTGGATCTCGACTTTGCGCCGGGCTATCGCCAGCTGGTGCTGAGGATAGATGCCGCCGCGCTGGGGCGCTTGCTGAAGAGCATTCTCGGCGACCACAGCGACATGAAGCTGCATTTCGGCGCGGGCGCAGCCAATCCCGCGGTCATGACGCATCTGCGCCGGGAAGTCTTCAGGCTCGCAGAAGAGCTGGATCGATTTGGGCAGGATTACTCATCCATCGCCATTGCCGAGCTCGAGCGTGCGCTGATGGTCCGGATTCTGCTGGCGCATCGGCACAATTTCTCCGACCGCCTTCTGCTTTCCGCTCCGAGCGCCAACCGGACCGTGATCGACACGGTTGAGTCCTACATCGAGGCTCATTGGGACGAACCGCTCGACCTGGAAAGGATTGCGGAGGTCGCCAATGTGAGCGTGCGGACGATTTTCCGGGAATTCTCCGATGCCGGACGGGGTTCGCCCGGCCAGTTCGCGCGCCGCGTCCGGCTTCAGCGGGCGGCAGAGCTTCTGCGACGGGCGGACGAGCAGACCAGCGTTCTCGCCATTGCCTTCAAATGCGGGTTCAACAATCTAGGTCGGTTCGCATCCGAATACCGTCAGGCCATCGGTGAGCTGCCGTCCGAGACTTTGAAGAATGCGCGACGAAGGCAATGAGAGTGCCATCGACGTCCCGCAACATGGCGCATGCGTAGCAGCGCAGCCGGGGCTGGTGCCCACCTCAGCCCTTCGCCATCGCGGCGATCGCGTCCGCGATCTCGATGGTGCGGCGGGCCATGTCGGCGTGCAGGCGCTCCACCATGGCGCCGTCGAGCCGGATCGCGCCGCGCGAGACGTTCTCCGGCAGCTCGAACGCGGCGATGATCTTTCGTGCGCGCGCGACTTCCTCCTCGGGCGGGGTGAAGATCGCGTTGCAGGCGTCGATCTGCGAGGGGTGGATCAGCGTCTTGCCGTCGAAGCCGAGATCGCGTCCTTGCGCGCATTCGGTGGCAAAGCCGTCGGAATTGGCGATGTCGCTGTAGGGACCATCGAGAATTTCGAGGCCATGAGCGCGCGCCGCCAGGATGCAATGCGTGATCATCGGGATCATCGCGGCACGGCCGGGCAGCATCTTGATGCGGGTCTCTCGCGAAATGTCGTTGGGTCCGAACACGAAGCCGGAAAGACGCCGCGATGGATCGCGCCCGGCCTCGGCCAGCTCCTCCGCATGCAGCACGGCGCGCGCGGTCTCGATCATGGCCCAGACCTTCACCGTCGGCGCCGCGCCAAGCTCGGTGAGACGGAAGCCGATCGTATCGAGATCTTCGATACTTGAAGCTTTTGGAACCAGGATGCCGTCCGGCGACGCCTTGGCGGCCATCGCGATGTCGTCGGCCCACCACGGCGTGTCGAGGCCGTTGGTGCGGATCAAAATCTCGCGCCTGCCAAAACCCTTGGCCGCAATCGCGGCGGCGATGCCGTCGCGTGCCGCCGCCTTGGCGTCGGGTGCGACGGAATCCTCGAGATCGAGGATCAGGCCATCGGCGGCAAGATTGCGGGCCTTTTCCAGCGCGCGGGGATTTGAGCCGGGCATGAACAGATGGCTGCGGCGCGGGCGGGTCATGCAAGCGTTCCTTCCGGTTCCTCGAGGCGGGCTCTTGACCGGAGGCGATAGCACCTGGCCTGCCCATTCGAAAGGCTTGTTCGCCCCGACGGTATATGTTTAGGCATGGGCCATGATCGTATTCCCAGAGCATTTGCTGGAAGGCTACAAGGCCTTCGCCACGCAGCGGCTGCCGACCGAGCAGAACCGCTACCGCGAACTCTCGGTGAAGGGGCAGTCGCCCCCGGTGATGGTGATCGGCTGCTGCGACAGCCGCGTCTCGCCCGAGGTGATCTTCGACGTCGGTCCGGGCGAGTTGTTCGTGGTCCGCAACATCGCCAATCTGGTGCCGACCTATCAGCCTGACGAGAATGCCCATGGCGTCTCGGCGGCGCTGGAATATGCCGTGACGGTGCTGAAGGTGAAGCACATCGTGGTGCTCGGCCACGCGCAATGCGGCGGCATCCGCGCCTTCGTCGACAAGATCGAGCCGCTCACGCCGGGCGACTTCATCGGCAGATGGATGCAGATGTTCATCAAGCCAGGCGAGGTGGTGGAGCAGCGCGATCACGAAACGATGGCGCAGTTCGTCGAGCGCATCGAGAAGGCCGCGGTGTTCCGCAGCCTCGAGAACCTGATGACCTTCCCGTTCGTGCGCAAGGCCGTGGAGAGCGGCCAGATGCAGACCCACGGCGCCTATTTCGGCGTCGCGGAGGGATCGCTGTTCGTGCTGGACAAGGTCGCGAAGGAATTCAGGAGCGTGCGCGAGGGGTAAGCGATTTCGCAAACGCTCTCGTCAAACGAGATCGTCGTCCCGGACAAGCGCAAGCGCAGATCCGGGACCCATACGCCGCAGCAGTCGTTTTACGAAGACTCGGAGTTACCAGCTTGGCGCCAAACCACATTCTGTGGTTATGGGTCCCGGATCGGCGCGCGCTTTTTGCGCGCTTGTCCGGGACGACGAGAGGAGTGGACGAAGTTACGCCGCCTGCTTCTTCGCGCTGATCAGCTTGCGGTTGATCAAGACTTCCGCGATCTGGATCGCGTTGAGCGCGGCGCCCTTGCGCAGATTGTCGGACACGCACCACAGCACGAGGCCATTCTCCACCGTCGCATCCTCGCGGATGCGGCTGATATAGGTGGCGTCCTCGCCGGCCGCCTCGTACGGCGTGGCGTAACCGCCGGGCTCCTGCTTGTCGATGACGAGGCAGCCGGGCGCCTTGCGCAGGATGTCGCGGGCTTCGTCCGCGCTGATCGGATTCTCGAACTCGATGTTGACGGCCTCGGAGTGGCCGACGAACACGGGCACGCGCACGCAGGTGGCGGAGAGCTTGATCCTGGGATCAAGGATCTTCTTGGTCTCCGCCATCATCTTCCACTCTTCCTTGGTGTAGCCGTCCTCCATGAAGACGTCGATGTGGGGGATGACGTTGAAGGCGATGCGCTTCGGGAACTTCTTGTTGACCAGCTCCTGGTTGGTGTAGACGGCCTTGGTCTGCGAGAACAACTCGTCCATGCCGTCCTTGCCGGCGCCCGACACCGATTGATAGGTCGAGACCACGACGCGCTTGATGGTCGCCTTGTCGTGCAGCGGCTTCAGCGCGACCACGAGCTGCGCGGTCGAGCAGTTCGGGTTGGCGATGATGTTCTTCTTCTTGAAGCCTTCGGTCGCGCCCGCGTTCACTTCCGGCACGATCAGCGGCACGTCCGGGTCCATGCGCCAGGCGGAGGAGTTGTCGATGACGACGGCGCCGGCGGCGCCGATCTTGGGCGACCATTCTTTCGACACCTCGCCGCCCGCCGACATCAGGCAGATATCGACGTCGGAGAAGTCGTAATGCTCGAGGGCCTTGCACTTCAGGGTGCGGTCGCCATAGGAGACCTCGACGCCGATGCTGCGGCGTGATGCCAGGGCCACGACCTCGTCCGCGGGGAATTTGCGCTCATCCAGGATGTTGAGCATTTCCCGTCCGACATTGCCGGTCGCGCCGACGACTGCGACTTTGTAACCCATCGTTCACTCTCCGACGAAAAAGCCCGTTCCTGAAGCTGACGCTTAAACAGGAAGAGCAGCGCTTCTATGCGAGAACCGGCCTCAAGACAACGTTGGACCATTCCTTAGGGACGTGGATGCAGTCGCCTGAGGCCAGCACGGCCGTTAGCCCCACCCAGATCCATCTGGCGCTTGCAGCCTTCGCCGACGAGGTCGTCGGCACGCTGGCGCGCCTGTTCGCTTATGTGGGGGCGCTCGCCCTGCTTTCCATCCTCGGCCTTGCGGCGCTCGGCCAACTGCCTGGGTGGCGCGGCGATGAGCCGGCGCCGAGACCGGGCTGGAGCGCAGCCGACCGCTCTCATCCGGCTTTCGCCCTCAGCAAGCTCGATTCGTCAGAAAAAACAGTATCTTACACTATTCTCAGGCACCCCGAGGGCGGCCGCAGGGACATCATGCGCTGGACGGGCGCGGCGGAGCTGGTGCTGGCCGAGCTCGAGATTTACCGGGAAGGCATCGAATTCGACGTCACACGTCCGGCAACCGCGGACCTCGCCGTGCAGATGGGCCTCAGCGCGGCCACCCCGCTCGAGCAAGCCGGCCTGATCGAGACAAAATTCGGCCCCGTCGCCCTGTTCCGGCCGGTCGCCGCAACGGAGGGAGCGCGGGCGTGCCTCGGCTACCTCAAGCGCAGCGAGGAGCCCGCATTGCAGATCTCCGGATTCTCCTGCCAGGGCGACACCTTGCCCGCCCGGCGCGCGGCGATTGCCTGCACGCTGAACCGGCTGACGCTGCTGGTCTCGGGCAACGAGCCGAAGCTGGCGGACCTGTTCGCCCGTGCCGAGCTGAAGCGCCGTGCTTGCGACCTCGCGGGGTCGCCCGACTGGCTGCTGGGCGCCGCGAACGCGCAACTGCGCGGGGCGCTTTGAGCCGCATCAAGCCCAAGTGGCTGGTATTGATGCAACTTTTGCCCGCGCGCTCGATTATTCCGAGCTGGTGTGACCCAATAGACCTAGTTGCGCTCACCCCGGCCGGGCTAGTATGGGGTGAAATCGACTGGCGGTGCGCCGCTTGAAGGGGACGTGATGAGCTCGAAATTCTCTGCCAAATTGGCGACCTTGTTTGCAGCAGGCGCTGTGATTGCCATGTCCTCTGCCATTGGTTTGGCGACGCCGGCCTCCGCCGACACCAAGACCAAGCGCTTTGACGAGCGCGGCCGGCACTATTACGGCCCGAGCGGACCCAACGCGGTGTACCAGCAGGGCCGCACCCGCATCTATGTCAGCAAGCGCTCCTGGCTCGACGGCGGCACCGAGGTCAATCCGGGCGACCGCAAGTTCACCGACTATGCCTTCCCGCCGGCCGTGGGCTACCCGTCCTTCGCCCGCGAGAATCTGAACCGCCCGATTGACCGTCAGCCGCTCTCGCCGCCGCAGGATGTCGGGGGCTATCCGCAGAATTTCCCGCTGTACTGAGGCGGACATATCTTCGAATCAAAAGGCCGGGCTCTCGCCCGGCCTTTTTGTTTCGGGAGGTGCCCTGCCTTACGCATTCGCCGCAGGGTCGTAGCGCCGGCAAAAATCGTCGATCGCCTCGGAGCGAAAATCGGCGAGGCGTTCGAAGATCAACTCGTCCGGCCAATCCCACCAGGCAATACGGCGCAGGCTTTCGGCGACGGCATCGTCAAAGCGCTTGCGAATCGGACGCGCCGGAACGCCGCCGACGATGGTGTAGGGCGCGACATCGCGGCTGACGACTGCGCCTGCGGCGATCACCGCGCCGTCGCCGACGTTCACTCCCGGCAACAGGATGGCGGCGTGACCGATCCAAACGTCGTTGCCGACGATCACGCGGTCGCCGCGGCGGTCCGCGAAGAAGTCGCGGTCGCGCGTCACGCCCGTCTCGTAATATTCCGGGACATAGGTGAAGCGGTGCTGGGACGGACGGCCCATCGGATGATTCGGCGCGCCGATGCGCACCGCATTGGCGATCGCGGTGAACTTGCCGATCACGGCGTCGGCGACGTCGCAATTTTCGCCGAGATAGGAATAGTCGCCGAGCGAGGCATATTCGACGCGGGTGTTGGCGAGCACCTCGCAGCGGCGGCCGATCTGCGCCTCGCGCAGCCGCACCGTTTCATGGACGATGGTTTCCGCGATCTTGGGGCGGGGCGTGTCCATGAGGCGAGACTCCAAGAGCGGATGCCGTAGGGTGGGCAAAGGCGCTTGCGCCGTGCCCACCATCTCTCTCGATCGCTAGAAATGCGTGGGCACGCTTCCGCCTTCGCTCTTCGAGCTACGCCGGACAAGTCGCTTTGCCCACCCTGCGATGGCGGTGCTTGTGGCTACGCGTGCAGCTTCTGCAATTCCTTCAGGATCGCCTCACCCATCTGCGTGGTCGAGACGGCCGTGGTGCCTTCCGACTTGATGTCGGCGGTGCGCAGGCCGCTGGCGAGCACGGCGGCGATCGCGGCGTCGACCTTGTCGGCGAGATCGCCCATGTCGAAGGAATAGCGCAGCGCCATGCCGAAGGACGAGATCATCGCGATCGGATTGGCGAGGCCCTGGCCGGCGATATCGGGCGCCGAGCCGTGCACGGGCTCGTACAGCGCCTTGCGCTTCTTGCTCTTGACGTCGACCTCGCCCAGCGAAGCCGAGGGCAGCATGCCGAGCGATCCGGTCAGCATCGCCGCGATATCGGACAGCATGTCGCCGAACAGATTGTCGGTGACAATGACGTCGAACTGCTTCGGCCATTTCACCAGCATCATGCCGCCGGAATCGGCGAGCTGATGCTCGAGCGTGACGTCGGGATATTCGCGCTTGTGGACCTGGGTCATGACCTCGTTCCAGAGCACGCCCGACTTCATGACGTTGCGCTTCTCCATCGACGTCACCTTGTTCTTGCGCTTCCTGGCAAGCTCGAAGGCGACGCGGCCGATGCGCTCGATCTCATAGGTGTCGTAGACCTGGGTATCGACGGCGCGCTTCTGGCCGTTGCCGAGATCGGTGATGGTCTTGGGCTCGCCGAAATAGACGCCGCCGGTGAGCTCGCGCACGATCATGATGTCGAGGCCTTCGACCGCCTCGCGCTTCAGGCTCGAAGCCTCGGCCAGCGCCGGGTAGCACACGGCGGGGCGCAGGTTCGCGAACAGAGCGAGATCCTTGCGCAGGCGCAGCAGGCCGGCTTCGGGACGCACTTCGTAAGGCACCGCATCCCACTTCGGGCCGCCGACCGCGCCGAAGATCACGGCGTCGGCGTCCCTGGCCTTGGCCATGTCGCCCTCGGAGATCGACACTTTGTGCGCGTCATAGGCGGAGCCGCCGACGAGGCCGCTATCCGTCTCGAACCTGGCGATCCCGGCCGAATTGAGCCAGTCGATCAGCCGCTTCACCTCGCCCATCACCTCGGGGCCGATACCGTCGCCGGGAAGCAGCAGCAGTTTGTGGGTCGCCATGGTCGTTTCCTTTTCGATCCTCTCTCGTCATTCCGGGGCGCGAGCAAAGCGAGCGAGCCCGGAATCCATCAGGCCACAGCGCAAGCGGGGAAATGGATTCCGGGCTCGCGCTTCGCGCGCCCCGGAATGACGGTTCGGCCGGAGTGCTAGAGCGGCGTTGCGCGCTTGGCAAGACACCATTGCCGCCGCGCGGCTGTGCAAGGCGGGCGGGGCCTGCCACACTGCGAGCCGCCGGAGTACCTCCCTTGCACGCCCCTGACCGCCCCCCGCTACAGGCGCATCCCGCGCGGCTGATCCTGACCCTGTCGCTGGCCGCCACCGTTGGGCTCGGTATCGGCCGTTTTGCCTATGCCCTGGTGCTGCCGGACATGCGGGAGGACCTCGGCTGGTCCTACTCGGCGGCCGGATTCATGAATACCATCAATGCCGTCGGCTATCTCGTGGGCGCGCTCATCGCGTCCCGCCTGATCCAGCGCGTCGGCTGGGCGGCGGCCATCCGCTTGGGAACTGTGGCCTGCGTCGCCGCGCTCGCGACCTGCGCGCTGACCGGGAATTTCGTCGCGCTGAGCCTGGCGCGCCTGGTGCTGGGTCTCGGCGCCGCGGCCGGCTTCGTCGCCGGCGGCGCATTGGCCGCCACCATTGCGCAGTCGCAGCCCGCGCGGGCCAATTTCCTGCTGAGCCTGTTCTATGCCGGGCCGGGCATCGGGATTCTGTCCTCCGGGCTGATCGCGCCGTTCACGCTGCAATATTTCGGTCCGGGCTCGTGGTGGATCGTGTGGTGGGCGCTGACGCTGCTGTCTGTCGTAATGACGATCCCACTGTTTCTGATCCGCATCGAGAGCAGCGTCCGCTTTTCCGAAGGCAGCAACGCCTCGTTCGCGATCCTGCCGGTGCTGATTTATCTGGCCGCCTACTTCCTGTTCGGCGCCGGCTACATTGCCTACATGACTTTCATGATCGCCTATGTCCGCGACGGCGGCGGCGGCGCCGCGGCGCAGGCCGCGTTCTGGGGCCTGATCGGGCTCAGCGCTTTCGTCACGCCCTGGGCCTGGCGCGGCGTGCTGGCGCTCGATCGCGGCGGGCTTGCCACGGCCATTATTCTCGGCACCAACGCGCTGGGCGCGGCCCTGCCGATGTTGGGACATTCGCCGGCCTTGCTCGCGATCTCCGCGGTGGTGTTCGGCGTCGCCTTCTTCGCCGTGGTCGGCTCGACCACCGCCTTCGTCCGCTTCAACTACCCGCCGGAGGTGTGGCCGACCGCAATCGCGGCGATGACGATCTCGTTCGGCGTCGGCCAGACGCTCGGACCGATCGCGGTCGGCGCGATCACGGATGCACTGGGGAGCCTTAGCTACGCGCTGAATGTCTCGGCGGCACTGCTGGCGCTCGGCGCGGTGGCGGCGCTGTGCCAGCGGAAGGTGGGGCCGGGCTAGGTTGTCATTCCGGGGCGCGCGTAGCGCGAACTATGATGCGCAATTGCGCATCCGAGAATCCATTCATCCACCGGTACTGCGGCCCGATGGATTCCGGGCTCTCGCTTCGCGAGCCCCGGAATGACTGCCTCAATCAGCTCCCGCTAAACGAATTGTACCCCTGGTCTTCCCAATAGCCGCCCTTGTAGTCGTTGGTGACTTCCATCGAGACCACGTATTTCGGGTTCTTGAAGCCGAGTTTCGTGGGCACGCGGATCTTCATCGGGAAGCCGTAGGCGCGCGGCAAAATCTCGCCCGCATATTTGAACGTCATCTGGGTCTGCGGATGCAGCGCGCTGCGCATGTCGAGCGGCGAATTGTAGCCGTCCTTGTCGGCGCACTGGAACCAGACGTATTTGGCGCGCGTGTCGGCGCCGATCAGATTGAGGAAATCGCGCATGGGCGTGCCGGTCCAGCTGCCGATCGCGCTCCAGCCCTCGACGCAGATGTGACGCGTGATCTGCGTGACCTGCGGAAGCTTATGGAGCTCGTCCAGCGTCCATGACTTCTTGTTGTCGACGAGACCGCGCACCTCGAGCTTCCAGTCTTTGCCGTCGATGTCGGGCGCGTCGTCGAGATCGTAATAGGCGTTGAACGGGAACGGTTTCGTGATCGCGCTTTCGGGAAAGGTCGGCGCCAGCGCGTCGGGATTGAAGATGAAGGCCTGCACCGCGTCGTTGAACTTCGAGACCTTCGCCAGCATGGTTTCCGCCGAAGAGGAATCAATCACGTCGCAGCCGGTGAGCAGGGTCAGCGCCCCCAGACTGGCGCCGCCCGCGATGAAGCGGCGGCGGGTGACGTCGGGCATGGTCTTGATGGAATCCTTGATCAGGAGCCGCTTGTCGACGCCGGGGATCAGAAATGAACGCTTGGCCATGACTCTTCTCCGCTCAACGACCGATGATCATCGCACGCAGGCTCTTCGGCACCAGCAGCGCGAGCAGGACGTGGATGACAAGGAAAGCGCAGATCGCGGCCATGCAGAAGAAGTGCACGTAGCGCGCGGCCGGATAGTCGCCGAACAGCATGACGAGATAATAGAGCTGCACCGGCTTCCATATCGCAAGGCCCGACAGCACGATCAGCACGCCGACCACGATGATGCCGGCATAGAGAAGGCGTTGCACGTAATTGTAAACGGTGAGATCGTCATGGCCGAGCTTGAAGGTCAGGGCCGCCCTGACGTCGTGGAGCACACCTGACGGTGTGATCGGGAGCAGTTTCCTGGCGAAGCGGCCGGTGGCGAAACCGGTGACGAGATAAGCGAGGCCGTTGATCATCAGCAGCCACATCGCCGCAAAGTGCCAGAGCAGGCCGCCGCCGAGCCAGCCGCCCAGCGTGTATTCGCGTGGGAAGGTGAAGCCGAACAGCGGCGAGGCGTTGTAGATCTGCCAGCCCGACAGGATCATCAGGATCATGGCAAGCGCGTTGACCCAGTGCATGATGCGGACCCAGGCCGGCTGGATCACTTTGGCCGGGGTCGCCCTGACCTGCTCGTCGGAGACTGTGAGGCTCGCCATGGTGGTTCCGTCCTGAACGTCGTGTGACGGCAATTATACGCCGATATTCCGGCTTTCGTTACGCCCTGTCCGGCATCGAATCGATGCCGTGAGGCCATCGTGGTCACAAAAAAGCGAGCCGGGCACCCCCCGGCTCGCCGTCTCGAAGCATCCTGTCGGGGATGAAACAGGATCGCGCGGGGTTACGTCGCCGGCATCAGCACGGTGTCGATCACGTGGATGACACCGTTGGACTGGTTGACGTTGGAGATCGTCACCATGGAGGTGCCGCCCTTGGCATCGACGATCCAGGTCTTGCCGTCCATCTTCTTGACCGTCAGCTCCTCGCCCTCGGCGGTCTTCAGCTTCTTGCCCTCGGTGAGGTCGGAGGCCGCGAGCTTGCCGGGCACGACATGGTAGGTGAGGATCTTGGTCAGAGTCGCCTTGTTCTCGGGCTTGACCAGATTGTCGACGGTGCCGGCCGGCAGCTTGCCGAAGGCGGCGTTGGTCGGCGCGAACACCGTGAACGGACCCTTACCTTCCAGCGTCGGCACCAGGCCCGCGGCCTTGACCGCCGCGACCAGCGTGGTGTGGTCCTTCGAGTTGACCGCGTTCTGGACGATGTTCTTGGACGGGAACATCGCGGCGCCGCCGACCATGACGGTCTTCTCCTCGGCGCTGACGGGCGCGACGACGGTCGCGGTGATGGCCAGGGCGCTGAAGGCGGCGGCAGCGAGATAGACAATGCGCTTCGACATGGAGAGTCTCCCGATTGAATTGGCGCCGGCGATCGCCGGCGTTGAGTTGGGGCAACAACGGCGACTGCGACAGTTGAGGAGTGATGCAGCAGTGCCGTCGTTGGACCGAACTACGAGAGGGTTCGCGATGCGGTTTCGGAAAAAAATTCTTTGTGATGCGTGAAACTATGCGTGGGGATGTTCGTGTGGGGCGAACGTGCATCGAGCAAACGGTGCCGCAGGGTGGGCAAAGGCGCGAAGCGCCGTGCCCACCCTCTCTTCATGATTGAGGGGCATCGTGGGCACGCTTGGCTTTGCCCGCCCTAGGCAGTGTGCCCTCACTAATCCCTGTTGTTCGGCGTCTGAATGAAACCGCGATTATGCGTCGGGCTGATCAGCACCTCGTTGATGCAAACGCGCGCCGGCATGCTGGCGATGAACGCGATGGTGTGGCCGAGATCTTCGGATTGCAGCATCCTGGCCTGCTCGTCCTCGCTCGGCACCACCGGACGCAGCTTCAGGATCGGCGTCGCCACCTCGCCCGGCATCAGGCAGCATGCGCGCAGGCCGTTGACGCATTCGTCCATGTTGAACGAATGGGTCAGCGCCAGCACCGCATGCTTGGTCGTGGTGTAGGCCGGGCCCGGCATCTTGGAGACGTGGCGGCCGGCCCAGGACGAGACATTGATGATCGCGCCGTCCTGCTGCTTGCGCATCGTCGGCAGCACCGCGCGCATGCAGTAGAGCACGCCATTGAGATTGACCTGGACCAGCCTGTCCCAGCCTTCCAGTTCCATGTCCTGCCAGCTCCGCTTGGGGACATTGATGCCGGCATTATTGACCAGGAGGTCGATGCGGCCGTGCCTTGCGACGATCTGATCGGCGGCCTTCTGGGCCGCACTGGCGTTGGACACATCGAGCGCAATGGCCTCGGCCGCCCCGCCGGCCTTGGTGATCTTCGCAACCACGGTATCCAGGGCGTCCTTTCGCCGGCCCGAGACCACCACCGTCCAGCCGTCGGCAGCCAGCGCCTCGGCGCCGGCCTCCCCGATCCCGCTGCCACCGCCCGTCACCCAGGCCACGCGTTTCCCGTTCTTGGTCATGCAAACTGTCTCCGTTGCTTCGTCGGGGCGGTTTTTGCTAATCCAGCCCTCGGTTTTGACCGGCCTTGTCCAACAAGCCTTGTCGTACAAGTCCCTGCGGTCGAGGAAATCTTGCATGAACCCTGCAGCTAACGCCAATCTGTTTTCCCGCCTGTTCGACGGCCTGGACGATCCAAGGCGCCTCGCGATCGAGACGCATGACGGCGCTCATATCAGCTATGGCGATTTGATCGCGCGGGCGGGGCAGATGGCGAATGTGCTGGTCGCGCGCGGCGTGAAGCCGGGCGACCGCGTCGCGGTGCAGGTGGAGAAGTCCGTCGCCAACATCGTGCTGTATCTCGGCACGGTCAGGGCCGGCGCGGTCTATCTGCCGCTGAATACGGCCTACACGCTGAACGAGCTCGACTACTTCATCGGCGATGCGGAGCCGTCACTCGTGGTCTGCGATCCCTCGAAGGCGGAAGGGCTCGCCCCGATCGCCGCCAAGGTGAAGGCCAGGGTCGAGACGCTCGGGCCAGACGGCAAAGGCTCGCTGACGGAGGCCGCCGACAAGGCCAGCCACGAGTTCGCGACCGTGGCGCGGGCGAACGACGATCTCGCCGCGATCCTCTACACCTCGGGCACCACAGGGCGTTCCAAGGGCGCGATGCTAAGCCACGACAATCTGGCGTCGAACTCGCTCTCGCTCGTCGGCTACTGGCGTTTCACCGACAAGGACGTGCTGATCCACGCGCTGCCGATCTATCACACCCACGGGCTGTTCGTGGCGACCAACGTGACGTTGTTCGCGCGTGCCTCGATGATCTTCCTGCCGAAGCTCGATCCGGATCTGATCATCAAGCTGATGTCGCGCGCCACCGTGCTGATGGGCGTGCCGACCTTCTACACGCGACTTCTGCAACATCCCGCACTGTCGCGCGACACCACCAAACACATGCGGCTGTTCATCTCGGGCTCGGCGCCGCTGCTGGCCGAGACCCATCGCGAATGGTCGGCGCGCACCGGACATGCGGTGCTCGAGCGCTACGGCATGACCGAGACCAACATGAACACGTCGAACCCTTACGACGGCGAGCGTGTACCCGGCGCCGTCGGCTTTCCGCTGCCCGGCGTCTCCGTGCGCGTGACCGACCCCGAGACGGGGAAGGAGCTGCCGCGCGACAACATCGGCATGATCGAGGTGAAGGGCCCGAACGTCTTCAAGGGCTATTGGCGCATGCCGGAGAAGACCAAGGCCGAATTCCGCGACGACGGCTTCTTCATCACGGGCGATCTCGGCAAGATCGACACCAAGGGCTACATCCACATTCTCGGACGCGGCAAAGATCTGGTCATATCGGGCGGCTTCAACGTCTACCCCAAGGAGATCGAGAGCGAGATTGACGCCATGCCCGGCGTGATCGAATCCGCAGTGATTGGCGTGCCGCATGCCGATTTCGGCGAGGGCGTCACGGCTGTGCTGGTCTGCAACAAGGGCGCGGATGTCACCGAAGCCGCGGTGCTGAAGGCACTCGATGGCCGTCTCGCCAAGTTCAAAATGCCCAAGCGCGTCTTCGTCGTCGACGAGCTGCCGCGAAATACCATGGGCAAGGTGCAGAAGAACGTGCTGCGGGATACGTACAAGGATATTTACGCGAAGAGGTGAGGGGCCCCGTTCTCTCGCCGTCATTGCGAGGAGCCCTTGCGACGAAGCAATCCAGGATCTTTCCGCGGAGGCAGCCTGGATTGCTTCGCTGCGCTCGCAATGACGGAGCTTGCGGCGACTACTGCCCGCCCACCAAACTCATCACGAACCTGCTGCCGACGATAAACAAATAGCACCCGAACGCGACCTCCAGCGTGCGCTTCGACATCGCATGCGCGGCTCTCACCCCTAGCGGCGCCGTGACGAGGCTCATCGGCATGACCAGCACGGCGCCGATCAACGAGACATAGCCAAGCGCGAACGGGATTTGCAGCGCTGCGACGGTTGGATAGGTCGTCGCCGCGGGCCAGCCGGCATAGATGTATCCGAGCGCGCCGGGGATCGAGATCAGCACCGCCAGCGCCGACGAGGTCGCGACCGCCTGGTGGATGGGGCGGCCGTAGAAGGTCATCAGCAGGTTCGAGAACAGGCCGCCGCCGATACCCATCAAGGTCGAAAGAATGCCGACGCAGAAGCCGTAGGCGCGCATCAACAGCCCCTTCGGCATGTCACCACCGAGCTTCCAGGTTTCACGCGCGAAGATCAGCCGCGCCGCGGCGGCGTAGGCGACACAGACGAACACGATCTTGAACAGCCGTTCCGGTGCGTAGCGTGCCACCACACTGCCGGCGATGACGCCGAGGACGATCGGCAGCCACCATAGGCGGAGGATCGCCATGTCGACCGCGCCGCGGCGGTAATGCGCCTGGAACGAGCGAAGCGAAGTCGGGATGATGATGGCAAGCGAGGTGCCGATGCAGAGCGGCATCCGCACCTCCAGGGGCACGCCAACGATGCGGAAACATTCGTAGAGCACGGGCACCAGAATCGCGCCGCCGCCGATGCCGAACACGCCGGCCAGAAATCCTGAAAGCGCACCCGTTGCGATCAGCAACAGCGCGAGCTCGATGATCTCCCTGATTTCAAGACCTGCAATCACCCGGCCTGCCCTGCCAGCACCTCCGAAGATTGGTCGGATTCGGCCGCGGGGCCAGCTCTAGGAGATCTGTCTTTCCGGGTCGACACGCCGTGCCAACCGTCTTGGGTGGGATGCAGGCTGTGCATATCCGCCGTCGCGCGGAAAATCGGTGCGCATGGCGGAATTGGCGGCCGCATTGGGAGTGGTTCAGGCCGCCTCCGACGTCACGAGCTCACCGGCTCGAGCGACACGCAAGCCGGCTCGCTTAGAGGCGTTCCAACAATAATTTCAATGTGTCTCGACGTCCCATAAGAAGTGAAAATAAAATCACTCCTTTCTTGACGGACTGAGGCCTTGGTATACCAAGCCCCTGATTGGCCTTGTTTCATCAACGCTCTAGAGCTGAACCGGCGTTCGATTTATGGCGAATTGGTGATTGCGCGAGCGAAATCGACTCCGTAAATAGAGCCGACCTTTCCGATCCCCGCGCGCCCCCCGCTGGGCCGCCACACAACATCAAAGCCCATGACCGCACGGATCGAACGACCGCTCTCGCCACACATGCAAGTGTACCGCTGGACGCTGACGATGGCCCTGTCCATCATCCATCGCGCCACCGGCATTGCCCTCTATGTCGGAACCCTGCTGCTGGTCTGGTGGCTGGTTGCGGCGGCCTCCGGCCCGGCCGCCTATGCCCATGTCCAGGCCTTCGCCGGCAGCATCATCGGCCGGCTGATCGTGTTCGGCTACACCTGGGCGCTGATGCACCATATGCTCAGCGGCATCCGGCATTTCGTCTGGGACCTCGGCTACGGCTTCAAACCCAATGAGCGGGAAGCACTGACCTGGGGCGCGCTGATCGGCGGCATCGCGTTGACGGTGCTGGTCTGGATCATCGCTTATGCGATCGGAGGCGGACGATGAGCGGGACCGATACGCCCAAGCGCAGCATGCGCACCCCGCTCGGCCGCGTCCGCAATCTCGGCGCGGCGCATTCCGGCACCTCCGATTTCTGGCGCCAGCGCATTACCGGCGTTGCCATGACGCTGCTGATGATCCCGGGGCTGGTGATCATCATGATGCTGCTCGGGCGCAACCAGGTCTATGCCGCGCAGACTCTGAGCTCCATCCCCGTCGCGGTGATCCTGCTCCTCTTCATCCTCGCCAGCGCCTGGCACATGAAGATCGGCATGCAGGTCGTGATCGAGGACTACGTCCACAACGAGAAGCTGAAGCTCACCGCGGTCATGCTCAACAATTTCTTCTCGTTCGCCGTGGCGCTCGCCTCGACCTACGCGATCTTGAAACTGTCATCCGGAGTGTAACCCATGGCCACCACAACGAATGGCTCGGGCAACGGCGCTCCCGCCACCAACGGCAAAGCCTATCCGATCGAAGACCACACCTATGACGTCGTCGTGGTCGGGGCCGGCGGCGCCGGCCTGCGCGCCGTGGTCGGCTGCAGCGAGGCGGGTCTTCGGACCGCCTGCATCACCAAGGTGTTTCCGACCCGCTCCCACACGGTCGCCGCGCAGGGCGGCATCTCCGCCTCGCTCGGCAACATGCACAAGGACGACTGGCGCTGGCACATGTACGACACCGTGAAGGGGTCGGACTGGCTCGGCGACCAGGACGCGATCGAATATATGGTGCGCAACGCGCCCGAGGCGGTCTACGAGCTCGAGCATTGGGGCGTGCCGTTCTCGCGCACCGAGGACGGCAAGATCTATCAGCGCCCGTTCGGCGGCATGACCATGGACTACGGCAAGGGCCAGGCGCAGCGCACCTGTGCCGCAGCCGACCGCACCGGTCACGCGATGCTGCACACGATGTACGGCCAGTCGCTGCGCCACGCGGCCGAGTTCTTCATCGAGTTCTTCGCCATCGACCTGATCATGGACGACCAGGGCACCTGCCGCGGCGTCATCGCGCTCAAGCTGGATGACGGCACGCTGCACCGCTTCCGGGCCCAGACCGTGATCCTGGCGACCGGCGGCTACGGCCGCGCCTACGCCTCCTGCACCTCGGCGCATACCTGCACCGGCGACGGTGGCGGCATGGTGCTGCGCGCCGGCCTGCCGATGCAGGACATGGAATTCGTGCAGTTCCATCCGACCGGCATCTACGGCTCGGGCTGTCTCGTCACCGAAGGCGCGCGCGGCGAAGGCGGCTATCTCGTCAACTCCGAAGGCGAGCGCTTCATGGAGCGCTACGCGCCGTCGGCCAAGGACCTCGCCTCGCGCGACGTCGTCTCGCGCGCGATGACCATCGAGATCCGCGAGGGACGCGGCGTCGGCAAGAAGAAGGACCACATCTTCCTGCATCTCGACCATCTCGATCCCGCGGTGCTGGCCGAGAGGCTGCCGGGCATCTCCGAATCCGCGAAGATCTTCGCCAATGTCGACGTGACGCGCGAGCCGATCCCGATCGTGCCGACCGTGCACTACAACATGGGCGGCATTCCCACCAATTATCACGGCGAAGTCCTGACTAAGAAGGACGGCGACGACAACGCCGTGATCCCCGGCCTGATGGCGATCGGCGAAGCCGCCTGCGTCTCCGTGCACGGGGCCAACCGCCTCGGCTCCAACTCGCTGATCGACCTCGTCGTGTTCGGCCGTGCCGCGGCGCTCCGCCTCGCCGAGAAGCTCACGCCCAATGCCAAGCAACCCGAGCTGCCGGCGAACTCGGCCGAGCTCGCACTCGGCCGGCTCGACCATTACCGCTATGCCTCCGGCGGCACGCCGACGGCGAAGCTGCGCGAAGGCATGCAGCACGTGATGCAGAGCAATTGCGCGGTGTTCCGCACCGGCGAAGTGCTGAGCGAAGGCCAGAACCTGATCGCGAAGGTCCACAGCGGCATCACCGACATCGCCGTGTCCGACCGCTCGCTGGTTTGGAATTCGGATCTCGTCGAGACGCTCGAATTCGACAATCTGATCTCGCAGGCGGTGGTGACGATGAACTCCGCCGCCAACCGCACCGAAAGCCGCGGCGCGCATGCGCGCGAAGATTTCTCCGAGCGCGACGACAAGAACTGGATGAAGCACACGCTGGCCTGGCTGGACGATGCCGGCAAGGTCAAGATCGAGTATCGCCCGGTTCACGACTACACCATGACCAACGACGTGCAGTACATCCCGCCGAAGGCGCGCGTGTATTGATCGAACAGTAGCCGTCATTCCGGGATGGTCCGAAGGACCAGACCCGGAATCTCGAGATTCCGGGTTCGATGCTCCGCATCGCCCCGGAATGACGAAAGGTTAGAGCAATGGTTGAATTCGCACTTCCGAAGAACTCCAAGATTTCCGGCGGCAAGACCTGGCCGAAGCCCGCGGGCGCGACAGAGGTTCGCGAGTTCAAGGTCTATCGCTGGAATCCGGACGACGGCAAGAATCCGAGCGTCGACACCTATTACGTCGACACCAATGATTGCGGTCCGATGGTGCTGGACGGCCTGATCTGGATCAAGAACAACATCGACCCGTCGCTGACCTTCCGCCGCTCCTGCCGCGAGGGCGTCTGCGGCTCCTGCGCCATGAACATCGACGGCCAGAACACGCTGGCCTGCACCCGCTCGATGCACGACGTCAAGGACGGCGCGGTGAAGATCAACCCGCTGCCGCACCAGCCGGTGGTGAAGGACCTCGTCCCCGACCTCACCAATTTCTACGCGCAGTACGCCTCGGTCGAACCGTGGCTGAAGACGACCTCGCCGACGCCGCAGAAGGAATGGCGCCAGAGCCACGAGGACCGCGAGAAGCTCGACGGCCTCTACGAGTGCATCCTCTGCGCCTGCTGCTCGACCTCCTGCCCGAGCTATTGGTGGAACAGCGAGCGGTACCTCGGCCCCGCCGCCCTGCTCCAGGCCAACCGCTGGGTGTCCGATTCGCGCGATGAAGCAACCGGCGAGCGGCTCGACAATCTCGAGGACCCGTTCCGGCTCTACCGCTGCCACACCATCATGAACTGCGCCAAGGCCTGCCCGAAGGGGCTGAACCCCGCGGAAGCCATCGCCGAGCTCAAGCTCAAGATGGTCGAACGGCAGATCTGAGACGAAGTCAGGCTTCGCGTCCCGGCCAGACCGGCCGGGACGTTCCGAGATCGCGGTCAATTCGAGTAGAATTTTCCAGTTCGAGTGGATTTCCTCCGACCCGCTGTGCGCGTAAATTTCCGCCTCGCAACCATCGGTTCCAGCATAAGCTGCTTCCTTCCCCGCGCCTGATTCAGCTAAGCTCCCGTCAGGGACGGAGCGACTGTGCAGAGGGCGCAACGCAATTCGCTAAGACTGTTGCAGTGGATGATGGCGGCATCCCTGGCGCTGCCGATTGCTCTGTTCGCCATTGCCGCAACGATCTCCTACACATCAACCCGCGACATCGCCGACCGGGAAATCGAGCGCACGCTCGACGTCGTGCATGAGCACGCACTCAAGGTGTTCGAGACCATCGACCGCAGCCTTGCCGAGCTCAACGAAGTGGTCCGCGGCCTTTCCGACGACACCATCCGCGCGCGCGAGCCGGCGCTGCACCGCCGCCTGAAGCGGCTGACCGATTCGCTGCCGCAGCTCAAATCGGCCTGGATCTTCGATGCGGACGGAAAAGCGCTGGTCAACAGCCTCGTCTCACCGCCGCCGGCGTTGGGCTTTGCGGACCGCGATTATTTCTACGCTCATGTAGACCAGAGCATCGGCACGTTCATCGGCAGCGCCCTGACGCCGCGTCCGCCCTATCAGGGCGCGCGCTTCTTCGGGGTGAGCCGCCGCCGCGATTCCGACGACGGCAGCTTCATCGGGGTGATCCAGGCCTCGGTCCTCCCCGAATATTTCGACAGTTTCTATGCGCGCATTGGCACGGATACCGGCAGCTTCTTCGCGATGGGACGCACCGACGGCGGGATGCTTGCGCATTTCCCGCGGCTCGACCGCGACCTTCGGCTCGATCCGACCGGAGCGGTCGGCCGGGAAATCGCGGCGCGGCCCGAGCATGGCCTCATCACCGTCGCCTGGCCGTCGGACGGGATCGAGCGCCGCATCGGCTACCGGCGCGTCTCGGAATACCCGATCTATGTCAGCGCCGGGCTCGATACCTCGGCGATCCGCGCGCGCTGGCTCGCCACCATCGGCCAGCATCTGGTGTTCGGCATTCCCGCCACCGCACTTCTGTTTCTGCTGCTGGCGCTGGCATTGCGGCGTACCCAGCACCTTCAGGCCGAAGCCGCAAGGCGGCGCGAGGCCGAGGAGGCCCTCAAGCATAGCCAGCGCCTGGAGGCGCTCGGACAGCTCACCGGCGGCGTCGCGCACGATTTCAACAATCTGCTGACGGTGATCCGCGCCTCGGTCGACCTGTTGAACCGGCCGCAACTGACGGAGGAGCGGCGCCAGCGCTACATCACCGCCATTGCAGACGCCGTCGTCCGCGCGGCCAAGCTGACCTCGCAGCTGCTCGCCTTTGCGCGGCGCCAGACCCTGAAGCCGGAGGTGTTCGACGTCGGCGAACGGATGCAGGCGCTGCACGACATGCTTGCGCCCCTGCTGGGGCCGGCGATCGAGATCGCCATGCGCCTGCCGACGGAGCCTTGCCTGGTCCGTGCCGACGCCGGCCAGTTCGAGACGGCGCTGATCAACATGGCGACCAACGCGCGCGATGCCATGCAGGGCAAGGGCAGAATCACCTTCCAGGTCGGGCCCGCGACGACGGTTCCGGACACGCTGGCCGGTGCCTCGGGCAGCCGGATCCCGGGACACCATGGCTTCGTCAGCGTGACCGTCAGCGACACCGGCATCGGCATTCCCGCCGCCCGGCTCGAACGCATCTTCGAGCCGTTCTTCACCACCAAGCAGGTCGGCCACGGCACCGGCCTCGGCCTGTCCCAGGTGTTCGGCTTCGCCCGGCAATCCGGCGGCGAGGTGACGGTCAAGAGCGAGGTGGGGCACGGCAGCACCTTCTCGCTCTATCTGCCGAGCGTGGCGCCGGACCTGCTGCCGCAGCGCCAGGCGCCCAACACGGCGCCAGCGGTGACCGGCAGCGGCATGTCGGTGCTGGTGGTCGAGGACAATATCGAGCTCGCCAATTTCGCCGCCGATGGTCTCACCGAGCTCGGCTACAGCATCACGCTGGTCGACAATGCCACCGACGCGCTCGCCGAGCTCGTCGTCGACGCCGATCGCTTCGACGTCGTGTTCTCGGACGTCGTCATGCCCGGGATGACCGGGCTCGATCTGGCGCAGGCCATCCGCGACCGCAGCATCGAGGTGCCGGTCGTGCTGACCACGGGCTACAGTCAGGCGCTGTCACAGGATGGCGTGGCCGGCTTCGATCTCGTGCAAAAGCCCTATTCGATCGAGGAATTGTCGCGCATTCTGCATCGGGCGGCCCGCATCCGGCGCGTCCGGGATGGCGCGGCCGAGTGATCCGGCGATCGGAACTGATGGGAACCGTTTGATTTCCCTTGCGTTGTCCGCTCATGAACAAGCGGGCCGCAAAGCGCGAACAGATCGAGAAGCCGCCCATTATCGAGATCAAAGGCGAGAACGGCGATGACGTGGCAGCGCCGCCTCCGGAGCTGCTCGAGCCCGATCCCGAACTGTCACCCGAGGAGGCCGAGCAGGTCCGCAAGGATTACCTGCTGACGCGTTTCTGGATCAGCGCACGCGGCTTCTGGGGACGAAGGGGCGACCGCCTTGCCTGGCCGCTCACGATCGGCCTCGGCCTGCTGATCGTCCTGACCGTCGGCTTCCAATACGGCATCAATGTCTGGAATCGCGCGATCTTCGACGCCATCGAGCAGCGCAACGCGGCCAGCGTCTTCCATCTCACCGCAATGTTCTTTCCGCTTGCGATCGGCAGCATCGTGCTCGCCGTCGCACAGGTGTTCGCGCGCATGGGCATCCAGCGGCGCTGGCGCGCCTGGCTCACGGCGAGCGTGCTGACGCGGTGGCTCGCGAATGGACGCTACTATCAGCTCAACCTCGTCGGCGGCGATCACGGGAATCCAGAATACCGGATCGCCGAGGATCTGCGCATCGCGACCGACTCCCCCGTCGATTTCGTCGCCGGCGTGACGGCCGCGCTGCTGTCGGCTGCGACCTTCATCGTCGTGCTCTGGACCATCGGCGGCGCGCTGACCGTGACGCTCGGCGGCTCCAGCATCACCATTCCCGGCTTCCTCGTGATCGCCGCGATGCTCTATGCCGCGATCGCCTCGGGCTCCATCCTGGTGATCGGCCGGCGCTTCGTGCAGGTCTCCGAGAACAAGAACCAGGCCGAAGCCGATTTCCGCTACACGCTGACGCGCGTGCGCGAGAACGGCGAGAGCATCGCACTGCTCGGCGGCGAGGAGGAAGAGCGCGGCGGCATCGACCGCAACTTCAGCAGCGTGCTGCGGCAATGGGCGCGGCTCGCCGGCCAGCACATGCGCACCACGCTGGTGTCGCAAGGGTCGAGCCTCGTTGCGCCCGTGGTCCCTCTCCTGCTCTGCGCGCCGAAATTCCTCGACGGCAGCATGACACTCGGGCAGGTGATGCAGGCGGCCTCCGCCTTCACCATCGTGCAGAGCGCGTTCGGCTGGCTGGTCGACAACTATCCGCGGCTTGCCGACTGGAACGCCTGCGCGCGCCGCATCGCCTCGCTGATGATGTCGCTCGACGGCCTCGAGCGCGCCGAACAGGGCGACGGTCTCGGCCGCATCAAGCGCGGCGAGACCGGCAATGACGCCATGCTGGAGCTGAAGGATCTCTCGGTCACGCTCGACGACGGCACTGCCGTGGTCGGCGAGACCGAAGTGGTGATCGAGCCGGGCGAGCGGCTGCTGGTTGCCGGTGAATCCGGCACCGGCAAGAGCACGCTGGTGCGCGCCATCGCAGGGCTGTGGCCCTGGGGCGGCGGCAGCGTCAATTTCCATCCCGACCGGCGCTTGTTCATGCTGCCGCAGCGGCCTTACGTGCCCTCCGGCTCGCTGCGCCGTGCGGTCGCCTATCCCGGCGCCGCCGACCATTGGACCGTGGACGAGATCGGCGAAGCCCTGCACAAGGTCGGGCTCGATCATCTCAAGGAGAAGATCGAGGAGGAGGGTCCATGGGACCAGACCCTATCAGGCGGCGAGAAGCAGCGCCTCGCCTTCGCGCGGCTGTTGCTGCACAACCCCGACATCGTCGTGCTGGACGAAGCGACCTCCGCGCTCGACGAGAAGAGTCAGGACAAGATGATGAAGATGGTCACCGACGCGCTGCCGAGGGCGACCATCGTCAGCGTGGCGCATCGTGCCGAATTGGAGGCCTTCCACAGCCGCAAGATCGTGCTGGAGCGGCGCAAGGGCGGCGCCAAGCTCGTCAGCGACATCGACCTGATCCCACGCAAGGGCAGGCGCAAGCTGCTCGGGCGATTCCTGCGGCAGCGGAAGGCAGGGAAGAAGACGGCAGCCTGACTCTCTCCTCGTCGTCCCGGACAAGCGCGCTATAAGCGCGCGCAGATCCGGGATCCATACCCGCAGGGAGGCGTTTGGCGCCTTCGCGGGGACGACACCGGGATCGTGGCTCGCTTCGCGCCCCCGGGGGCGACACTGAAATTGTGGCGTCAATCAAAACCGGCTATGCATGCGCCGCTTGCAACGAGGATCGCCTGCGTGACGACCGACAATACCCCTTCGTCCGCGCCATTCGGCGCGTTTGCGCCGAATGCGGCGCAGGCCGCGATCATCCGCTTCGTGCAGCGATCAGGACTTAAGCGCGGCGCGTTCCGGCCGTGGATGTCGCGGCTGGTCAATCTGCTGCGCGGCGGCCCGGTCGACCTGCAATATCAGGGCGCCTCGTTCCGTCTGTATCACCAGGGCAGCGCGACCGAGCGCGGTGCGCTGTTCAATCCCGATTACAATCTCGACGAGCTCGACTTCCTCCGCCAGCACACTCCGGCGGGTGGCGTGTTCGTCGATGTCGGCGCCAATGTCGGCACGTTTGCGCTGGTGATGGCGCAACAGGTCGGCACCACGGGCAAGGTGGTCGCGATCGAGCCGCATCCGATGACGTTTGCCCGGCTCTCCTTCAATCAGGCCGCATCGAAAGCGGCGCAGGTGCGCCTGGTGCAGGCGGCAGCCGGTGACAGCGACGGCGAGCTGATGATCGAGAGCGGAGGCGGCAATCTCGGCGCCACCCACGTCGTCACCGGCACGGCCAGCGCCGACGCGATCAAGGTGCCGTCGCTCCGCCTGACGCGTATCCTCGACGAGGCCGGCGTCGGCCAAGTCGATTCGCTCAAGATCGACGTCGAGGGTTTCGAGGACCGCGTGCTGATCGGCTTTTTCCGCGACGCATCGCCATCGCTGTGGCCGCGCGCGGTGGTGATCGAGCACCTGTCACAAAAGGATTGGCAGCAGGATTGTATCGCCGACATGGTCGCGCGCGGCTTCACGATCGCGCGCAAGACGCGGAGCAATACGTTCCTGTCACGCTGACGAGAACGAACAATGGAGGCCAGCGATGATTGATCATTTGGGTTTTTCCGTCTCCGACTATGAGCGCGCCAAGGCGTTCTACGCCAAGGCGCTGGCGCCGCTCGGCTACGGCCTGATCATGGAAGTCACGGCGGAGCAGACCGGCCACGCTGCAGCCGCCGGATTCGGCGCCAACGGCAAGCCCGATTTCTGGTTCGGCGGCGAAGGCGCGATGAACAAGCCGGTGCATATCGCGATCGCGGCCAAGGACCGCGCCACGGTGGACGCTTTCTACAAGGCGGCGATCGCGGCCGGCGGACGCGACAACGGCGCGCCCGGGATCCGCCCGCATTATCATGCGAACTATTACGGCGCCTTCGTGCTCGATCCCGACGGCCACAACATCGAGGCCGTCTGCCACGCGCCGGAATAAGGCCGGGATTCCGGCAGGAACCTCGTTCCCGGCAGGCCGTTATCGTCTCTTGCAACAAGGAGTACGATATGGCCAACGACAATGCCCGCGACGTCGATCGCGCCTGGGAGCTGATGAAGAAAATCGGCTTCGCGATGCTCGTGACGCGCGACGGCGACAAGCTGCGCGCACGGCCGATGAGCGCTCATCTCGAACGTGACGCAAACGCGATTTTCTTCCTGACCGACGCGCGAAACCACAAGGATGAGGAGATTGCACGCTATCCATCCATCAATTTGTCCTTCGCTGATGCGGCTAGCCAGAAGTACGTGTCTTTGACAGGGACGGCCGCCGTCTCCAACGACCGTGCGAAGATCAAGGAGCTGTTTTCGACGCCGGCCAAGGCGTGGTGGGACAGCGCCGAGGACCCCAACATCCGCGTGCTCAAGATCACACCCGACGATGCCGAGTTCTGGGATTCGCCAGGCACGGTGATCTCTTATGTGAAAATGGCAGCTGCGGCGGTGACGAACACACGCCCCGACATCGGCGAGAACCGCAAGGTCTCGATGTGATGCCGATCGAGCCGCCCGAGATTCCTCCGTCGACACCGGGCACGCCCACCGAGCCTCCGCCGGGAATTCCACCCGGCAATCCGCAGCCCGAAATCACGCCGCCGGTGCGCGAGCCCGGCGAATCTCCGCGGCCCGACGAATTGCCGGGCCGCATGCCTGAAGAGATTCCATCGCGCGGGCCGAACGGTCCGCTCACGCCCAACCCCGCGACGGACGCGATGCCGACGCGGGATCACATGTGAAGCGAGCCATCACATCTGAGGCGATTGCAACCGACGCCTGAATGCGCAATGAACGTCATCATAGTGAGCCGATTTCCGTGCAGAAATAAATCGGGCCGCGACCGCTTCGCCCGCCACAATGCGGCCTAACGCGTAGCCGTTCATCACGACACTTCGTCAAAGAACCTTCCGGGGAAGTTCACCACCATGACCAACCTTCGTTTCGTGCTGCTTGCAACGACGGCTCTGACCGCGATGCAATTCGCAAGCTCCGCATCGCATGCGCAAACTGCGCCGCTCGTTGTCGCCCAGGGCCAGCCAGAAGCCGGGCCCGACGGAAGACCGAAGCAGCCTCCGAAGGGACCGCCTGCGGCCGCCCCGCCTGCAGGACCCGCGCGGCCGGCCCCGCCGCCTGCCGCTGCACCGCCCGCCGCGCCTCCGCCGGCAGCCGCACCGCCACGCCCAGCAGCTCCGCCCCCGCCGCCTCCGCCCGCGGCTCGTCCGGCTCCGCCGCCGCCACCCCCGCCGCCCGCTGCTCCGAAGCAGCCTGCGCCACCGCCGGCCGCCGCGCCGCAGCAGCATTCTCCACCCGCCGCACGCCCGGCTCCCACGCCGCCGGCACCGCCCCCCGCCGCGGCTCCGCAGCAGCGTACGCCTCCCGCGCCGGCGCCTGCCGCGCGCCCGAGCCCGACGCCCCCTCCGCCTCCGCCGCCGCCCGCAGCGGGTCCTGCAGGACGGCCGGCGCCCGTGCCGACGGCGACGCCGCCTGCTCCGACAGCCGCGCCACCAGCGCGTCCGGACGCACCTGCGCCGGCGACCACGCCTGCACCGGCGACATCTCCCGCACCGACCGCGACCCCGGCGCCCGGCAGCACGCCCGCCGCACCGCCGCCGGGCCGTCCGGGTGCGCCACCGCCCGGCGGACGTCCCGGCACGCCTCCGGCTGCGGGATCACCGACGCCGGCTCCCGGCCCTGCGGCCGCTCCGACGACCACGCCGGCCCCCGGCAGCACACCGACACCGCCGCCCGGACGTCCCGGTGCAGCACCGACACCTGCTCCAGGTGCAACGCCGGCTCCCGGCGCCGCGCCCGCTCCGACGGCCACGCCGGCCCCCGGCAGCACGCCGACACCGCCGCCCGGACGTCCCGGTGCCGGACCGACACCCGCTCCAGGTGCGACGCCCGCTCCGGGACAACAGGGCGCATCACCGCCTGCCGGCGGGCCCGCTGCCGGAGCTCCGCCCGCAGCACCGCAGGCCGGCGCCCCGGCCCGACCGCCGGCACCTCCCGCCGGCGTCGCAGCGCCGTCGATCGTCCCCGGTTCGGCGGCCGCAACGTCGCCGCCGGACAGAGCACAATACAGACCGCCGACAATTGCCCCGGCCTTCCGCGCCGCGCCGACGGTCGTAGCACCCTTGCCGCCGCCCCCCCGTCCGCAGCAGCGTGACCTGACGCCGCTCGCGATCGGTGCAGGCGTGGTAGCCGGTGTCGTGGTCGGCGCGACCATCGCCGACATCCACAACCAGCGACGCGAGAGTATCGAAGGCGGCCGCACCATCTACACCGAGCCGGATCGCATCATCGTCCGCGATCCGGGCGGGCAGGCCTATGTCCGCGGCAACGATCTCTATCGCTTCCGCTACGGCGCCCGCGACATCCGCACCGATACCGTCGGCGGCGAGACGCGCACTGTCGTGATACGTCCCGACGGCAGCGAGATCGTCACGGTGGTCGGCGCCGATGGCCGACTCCTGCGCCGAATCCGCAGGGACCCGCGCGGACGCGAGCTCGTGATCATCGACAACAGCTACCGCGATCCGCGGGCGGTCGGCGGCTTCTATGTCGACGTGCCGCCGCCGGTGGTCAGCATCCCCTATGATCGCTACATCGTCGCCGCCCAGGACGCGTCGCCGCAGGTGATCTACGAAACGATGCGGGCCCCGCCGGTTCAACGGATCGATCGACGCTACTCGCTCGACGAGATCCGCTACAGCCCGAATGTTCGCATGCAGATGCCGAGCATCGACGTCAACACGATCGTCTTCGAGACCGGATCGTGGACTATCCCGCCCGACCAGGCGGCGCGGTTGCAGGTGATCGCCGACGGTCTCAACCAGGCGATCCAGGCCAATCCGCAAGAGGTGTTCTTGATCGAAGGACACACCGATGCGGTCGGCAACGAAGTCGACAATCTGTCGCTGTCCGACCGCCGCGCGCAGGCCGCTGCCGAATTGCTCACCCAGCAGTTCGGCGTGCCCGCAGAGAACCTGACGTCGCAGGGCTATGGCGAGCAGTACCTGAAGGACCAGACGCCGGGACCGAGCGCGATCAACCGACGGGTTACCATCCGCAACATCACGCCGTTGCTCAACGGCGGCCAAGCCAACGCGGCACCGCCTCCGCCGCGCCAGTAAAACCTTCGCAACGAGAAGATGGCCGGGAGCGATCCCGGCCATTTTTGTTTGATGCTCGTGTCGCCGCGTTATTGCGCGGCGGCAAGCCCGAGCGCATCGGCTATGACGCGGAACACCTCGGTATTGTCCATCGAGCCCTGCACGCGCTCGCTGCCCGGTCCGGTCGCGGTCAGGATGACGTCCTCGCCCGAATGTACGCTGGCGCCGATCATCGCCGATAGATTGCCCGGCCGCAGCACCGCGCCTGGCACATCCTTGTATTTGTCGTTGGCCTTGAACGTCCCGTCGTCGCCGGCCTTCACGGTCGGCTCATTGGGACTGTCCAGCTTCGGGCGGAACGTCTCGTAGTGATCCGGCAGGCTGGCCGAGAAGATGGCGAGCCGGCGACTGACATCGACGCGTGACGGATAGCCTTCCGCATCCGGCGCCGGGTAATTGGGAAACCCGGCCTTGTCGTAGACGCCGACGCGCTCGCGCAAGGGAACATTGGGCGTCGTGCCCATGTCGTCATTCACCGTGCCGACGAGACTGTTGGGATGATTGTGGTCGGCCGCCACCAGGATGAGGGTGTCGTCGCCACGCGCGCGCCCCCATTCACGTGTCTGACGCACCGCGTTGTCGAGCATGATCGTGTCGTAGACGGCGCGCTCCATGTCGAGCAGATGCGCATATTTGTCGATCATTCCGGACTCGACCATCAGGAAGAAGCCGGCTTCGTTCTTCGAGAGGATGTTCAGCGCTGCCTGCACCTGCTCGGTCAGATCAGGCTGCTCAGGGAATTTCTTGACGCCGCCGCCCTTCAGAAATTTGCGATCGAGCACGCCATCCATGTTGCCGGTGGCAAACAGGCCGAGCAGCTTGCTGGTCTCCGGCTTTGCGGCAGAGGCGCTGAGCTCCCTCGCGGTCGTCGCGATCTGGTAGCCTGCGTCACGAAACTTCGCGATGTAGTCGGTCTCGTCCTTGCGCTTCGAGCCGGCAGCCGACTTCGGCATGAAGTTCGCGCTGCCGCCGCCCATCAGCACATCCGGCTTCGCCGCGAACAACTGTTCGACGATCTCGTCATAGGCGGCGCGGCGGCGGGTGTGCGCGACCATCGCGGCCGGCGTCGCGTCTTCGACCTCGGTGTTGGTGACGATGCCGATCGCCATGCCCGCCCGCCGCTTGGCAAGGCTGGTGATGGTTTCGACCTTGGGGTCGTCGAACGCACTCAAGGAGCGGTCCGCATAGACGCCCATGGCGTTGACGGCGCTCTTGTGCCCGGTCGCATAGGCGCTGGCCGAGTTCGCGGAATCCGTGATGATCGAGTCGGAGCCGGCGGTCGCCACCAGCGCCATATGAGGCATGTCGTCGATGGCGAGCTTGCCGCGGCTCTTGCCCTCCGAAATCCCCTTGGACAGGATTCGGGCTGCGACCCGATGCGCCGGCGACATGCCGTCACCGATGAACAGGATGACGTTCTTCGCCTTGCGCGGGCCCGTGTCGAAGACCGTCCATGTGACGCTGCGCTGGCGCGTGCCGTCGCTCACCTCCACGGCAATGCTGCCCGGCCTGGTCAGCGTGACGTCGCGCAGGATCAGGGCCGACTGCTCCTTGCCGTCCTCGCGCTCGGTGAATGTGCCGGAACGGCCGAACGCGGTCGCATAATCGGCGCCGTTCACCGTCACCTTCAACTTGGCCGGATCGACCAGTCCGGGCAGCTCGACCTTGAAGTCGAATCGCGCTCCGGCCAGGATCTCTGCGCGATCGATCGGATAGATAGTCTGTGCCGACGGTGACGTCGTCCAACAGACGACCATGAGAGAAGCGACTACCGATTTCTTGACCATGCGCGATGCTCCGCAATCCCGTTTCGATAGGGAGCGTAGCGATCGAGGATGACACCGTCATTAAGCTCGTAGCTCCGTCGGCTCCATCCGGGGTTAGAGCACTCGCAGCCTCAACCCTTGTCGCTCTCCAGCCGGAAGATCTGCGAGCCTTCGCTGCCCGACAGCAGGCCGGTGTCGCTATAAAGCTTCAGCTTGGTGCGGGTATCGGCGATGTCGAGATTGCGCATGGTGAGCTGGCCGATGCGGTCGGCCGGCGAGAACGAGGCGTCCTCGACCTTCTCCATGCTGAGCCTTTCCGGCGCATAGGTGAGGTTCGGGCTCTCGGTGTTGAGGATCGAGTAGTCGTTGCCGCGGCGCAGCTCGAACGTGACTTCACCGCTAACGGCGCGCGCGACCCAGCGCTGCGCGGTCTCGCGCAGCATCAACGCCTGCGAGTCGAACCAGCGGCCCTGATAGAGCAGCCGGCCGAGGCGCATGCCGCTGATGCGGTACTGCTCGATGGTGTCCTCGTTGTGGATGCCGGTGACGAGACGCTCATAGGCGATGTGGAGCAGCGCCATGCCGGGCGCCTCGTAGATGCCGCGGCTCTTGGCCTCGATGATGCGGTTCTCGATCTGGTCGCTCATGCCGAGGCCGTGACGTCCGCCGATCGCGTTGGCTTCCAGGAACAGCGCGACGGGATCGGAGAAGGTCTGGCCGTTCAGCGCCGTGGGCTGGCCTTCCTCGAACCGCACCACGACCTTCTCGGCCTTGACGTTGCAGTCGTCGCGCCAGAACGGCACGCCCATGATCGGGTTGACGATCTTGATACCGCTGTCGAGGCTTTCGAGATCCTTGGCCTCGTGCGTGGCGCCAAGCAGATTGCTGTCGGTCGAATACGCCTTCTCGGCGCTCATCTTGTAGGCGAAGCCCTGCGCGGTCATGAACGCCGACATTTCGGCGCGGCCGCCGAGCTCGTCGATGAACTGCTGGTCGAGCCAGGGCTTGTAGATCTTCAGGCCGGGATTGGTGAGCAGGCCGTAACGGTAGAAGCGCTCGATGTCGTTGCCCTTGAAGGTCGAACCGTCGCCCCAGATGTTGACGCCGTCCTCCTTCATCGCCGCGACCAGCATCGTGCCGGTGACGGCACGGCCGAGCGGCGTGGTGTTGAAATAGGTGATGCCGCCGGTCGAGATGTGGAAGGCGCCCGACTGGATCGCGGCGATGCCTTCATGGACGAGCTGCGTTCGGCAATCGACCAGCCGCGCATTCTCGGCGCCGAACTCCATCGCCTTGCGCGGAATCTCGTTGTAGTCGGCCTCGTCGGGCTGGCCGAGATTGGCGGTGTAGGCGTAGCAGCGCGCGCCCTTCTGCTTCATCCAGAGCAGCGCCGCGGAGGTGTCGAGGCCGCCCGAAAAAGCGATGCCGACTTTCTCACCCTTGGGCAGGCTTTTCAGGATCGTGGTCATGGCGCTTCCAATCGGGTCTCAAGGGCGGGTGTCAGGGCGGTTTGACCGCGCGAATATCAAATTTCGCAGGGCTGGGCACGCATTTAATGGCTCAAACCGACGGCTCGGGGTCGGTCTTGCGGCCGAACAGGCGCCGGCGGAGCCGGTAGGCGGGCATGTTCAGCCGGGTCAGGGCGGCATCCACGGCCTCGTCTGAAAACCGCGTTCGCGGCCAGCGGTAGATCATCGCATAGGCGAACCAGATCACGACGAAGGTGACGAGGCCGGCGATCGCCACGTCGGTGAAGAAGTGCCCGCCGAAGGCCATGCGCAGCCCGCTCGTCACGGCGCCAAAGATGACTGCTCCGGCATAAGCGAGCGGGCGCCATGGCGGCGGCGCGAGCGCGGCCGGCGCCAGCGTCCAGAACGCGGTCGCGCCCTCGCCCGAGAAAAACGAGCAGTTGCGCGCGCAGCCGCCGCGCGGGTCCCACCACGGCACGAATTGCTGGTCGCCGGCGAACTGCGTCACCACCACCGGGCGTGGCCGGCCCCAATAGGTCTTGAAGGTGAGGTTGGTGAGAATGCCGGCCGACAGAATGATCGTGACCAGCAGGAACACGATCGCGCGCCCGGAGACCAGCAGCGGCCGGTCGGGCCGGATCATCTTGACCACGAGCGCGACGAGCGACGGCAGCACGAAGGCCCAGGCGACCCACATCGCCGCATCGCGCGCGAAGTTGGCCCAGCCGTTCAGCTTGAGCGGAAACGTCCTGGTCTCGGGGTCGAAGAACAGCGACGCCAGCTTGAGATCGAGCTCGGGATAGAGGCCGAAAACGACGCCGATCACGAGCCACAGCGCCAGGGCGATGAGAAGTCCGGTCCGGTTCATGGCGCGCGGTTTAGCGGAGTGGGGAGTAGATGAAAACCCCGGGCGGAGGCAACAATGTCACCGCGCATCCGGCCGCGAATTGGACGGCAGTGGCGGGGGCGGTTTGCGCGGAGGTAGCGGCTCGCGCCAGGCGCCGGCGTTGCGGCCGGCAATCAGCCAATAGACCATCCCGGCGGCGATACCTGCGCCCGTCATGATCTCCAAATGACGGCGCACGATGCCCTCGAACTGGAACGTATCGGGGTGAAAGGGAACGAGGCCGAGATAGCAGGCAAGCCCGACGAGGCCGCCGCCGACGGCATAGGCGAGCGCGCTGCGGATGTAGAGCGCCTCGGTGATCGCGACGATCACCGCCGCCGGAACCAGCGAGAAGCCCGAGACGAAGATGAAGCCGAAGCCGAGCAGGATATCGATCGTGCCTTGGTCGACGGGACCGGCGCCGAGATCGGCGAATTCCGGGAATAGCAGCGCCATGACGACGATCATGCCGCCGACGAAGCAGGCGGCGAGAAAGCCGATGAAGATGACGACGAGGCGGCCGATCAGGGACATGGCGCCCAAACCATTGCTGCCGTCATTGCGAGCCACCCGGTCCCTCCTCCGGCGGGCCGGATGACAGGCTCCGCGAAGCAATCCAGAGATGCGTCCGCGGACGCAGCCTGGATCGCTTCGTCGCTGCGCTCCTCGCAATGACGAGGTTGCGACGGCGCGAGCATGGCAGACTAATCCGTCATCGCCATGGCGCGCAGCGCCTGGCGCTCCCTGGCCGAGAGCTTTTCGGTTTCCGACTTGAGCTGGCCGCAGGCGGCGAGGATGTCGCGGCCGCGCGGGGTGCGGACGGGCGAGGAATAGCCGGCGTTGAAGATGTATTCGGAGAATTTTTCGATCTGGTCCCAGTCCGAACATTCATAGGCCGTGCCGGGCCAGGGGTTGAACGGGATCAGATTGATCTTGGCGTGAACGCCCTTGAGCAGCTTCACCAGCAGCTTTGCATCATCGAGCGAATCGTTGACGCCCTTCAGCATCACGTATTCGAAGGTGATGCGCCGCGCGTTCGACGCGCCGGGATAGTCGCGGCAGGCCTGCAGCAGCTCCTTGATCGGATATTTGCGGTTGAGCGGCACCAGCTCGTTGCGCAATTCGTCGCGCACCGCATGCAGCGAAATCGCGAGCATGACGCCGATCTCCTCGCCGGCGCGCACGATGTTCGGCACCACGCCCGAGGTCGACAGCGTGATGCGGCGGCGGGAGATGCCGATGCCTTCATTGTCGCCGACGATCAGCAGCGCATCGCGCACCGCGTCGAAATTGTAGAGCGGCTCGCCCATGCCCATCATCACGATGTTGGTGACGCGGCGCGTGCCGTCCTCGCGATCGGCCCAATCGTTCAGGCGATCGCGCGCGACCATCACCTGCCCCACGATCTCGCCGGCGGTGAGATTGCGCACCAGGCGTTGCGTGCCGGTGTGGCAGAACGAGCAGTTCAGGGTGCAGCCGACCTGCGAGGAGACGCAGAGCGTGCCACGATCGGTCTCGGGTATGTAGACGCACTCGACTTCGTGCGCTTTCTGGAGATTGTCGCCGCTCGGCAAACGCAGCAACCATTTGCGGGTGCCGTCGTTCGAAATCTGCTCGGCCACGACCTCGGGCCGGTCGACGGTGAAATGCTGCGCGAGCTCGGCGCGAATGCCCTTCGAGATCGAGGTCATGTCGTCAAAGCTCTGGGCACCCCGGAAGTAGAGCCAGTGCCACAGCTGCTGTACCCGCATCTTGCGCTGCGCCGGCGCCACGCCGATCTCGCCGAGGCGATCGGCAAGCTCGCTGCGCGACAGGCCGATCAGCGAGGGCTTTGCCGGCGGCACATAGGTTTCAAGCGGAGTCTTCTCCACCAATGTCGTGTTGTGCGGCTCGGCAGTCGGTTGCATTGAATGGACCTGATTAGGGGGTCGTTCCGGGGCGATGCGAGCATCGAACCCGGAACCTCAAGATTCCGGGTCTGGTCCGTCGGACCATCCCGGAATGACGGAAAAACCTGGAACTGCCTCTATATAGCAATCAGAAACTTCGATTGCGACCGCGGCTATTATTTAGCCTTACCGCCGGCAATCCTGGGCGATCTTGTCCAGCGCCTGGGCAAGTCCCTTTAGCGAGAAGGTATCGGTCGTCTCGGTGCCCTTGGCCGAGACGCCCTTGACGACCAACTCGGCGGATTTGCGCATGGCCTCGACCATCCGCTCCTCCTCGGCCGCGTTCTTGATCCAGAGGCCGTCGCCCTGCGTGTACATCGCGAAGGCGGCGCCGCCGACCTCGGCCGACGATTCCGAGCCCGGCTTCAGCGCATAGCCGATCATGACCGAGACTTCGTTGTTGACCTTCTCCGCCGGGCGGGTCGAGACGAAGGCATAGGCGGGATCGCGTGGCCGATTCGGCGGGTTGGTCTTCGACGACGAGGGTTTTGCCAACGCGAAGCAGACTTTCTTGCCATTGGGCGTCGCCGAATAGGCGCCCCAGGTGCCGAACTGGCCGATCAAGGTCGGCTCCGCACCGCCCGCAACTGCCGCGGGCGGGGCCGCTGGCTTGCTCTCGGGCTTTGGAGCCGACTTCGCAGCCGCGGGGGCCGCCGGTGCGGCCGATTTCGGTGCAACCTCTTTTGGAGCAGACTCCTTTGGAGCAGGCTTGGGCGCCGGTTGTGCCGTCTGCGCCCGCGCGGAATCGGCGATACCCCCGGCTGCGACGCCAGTCATCAAAGCTAAAATCAGCACCCGCCACATGCTGGAGTGGTTCCCTCAATATTGTGACTGGAAGATGGCCCGGCCGCGCGTTGTCCCCGTGGCAGGGATAGCGGGGAAAGTCCAATTTGGGAAGGCAGTTAGCAGTATCAGCCTTTGGATCGCGCGGCACGCTGCCCGGCCCATTGCGCGTCGGTCCAGCCGAGCAAATCCTCGGCGCCGGAACTGCGCAGATGCGCGCCACCGTCGATGACGACCATCTCGCCATTGACGTAACCGGCGCGGTCCGAGACCAGGAAGCTGGCGAGATCGGCAAGCTCGCTGTGCTCGCCCGTACGTCCCAGCGGATTGCGCGCGGTCCAGGCTTCGTCACGGCCTTCGGGGCGGAGCTGCCCGGACGCGCCCGCGGTCGGGAACGGACCCGGCGCGATGGCGACGGTGCGGATGCCTTTCGGCCCCCATTCCACCGCAAGACTTTTGGTCATCGCCAGCAGCGCCGATTTCGCCATCGCCGACGGCACGGTGAAAGCGCGCCCAGTGATGGTCGAGGTCGAGAGGATCGAGAGCACGACGCCGCCATGCTTGCCTTCGATCCATCGCCTGCCGGCGGCGAGCGTGCAATACATGGCACCATGCAGCGTCGGCGCCAGGATTGCATCCGCGGCGCGGAACGAGAGGTGCTCGCTCTGCGCGATGAAGGTCGCGGCGGCGTTGTTGACGAGGATGTCGAGCGGTGCCTCACGCCAGATCTGATCCATCATGTCCTCGACCGCGACACCGTCGCGGATGTCGCAGGCGATCGCCGTGATCTTGCCGCCGGTCTCCTCGCGCATCTCGTCCGCGGTCGCTTCGAGCCGATCGAGCTTGCGGCCACAGATCACGAGCTCGGCGCCGAGCGCGAGGAAGCGTCGCCCCATCGCGGCGCCAAGGCCCGAACCGCCGCCGGTGACGAGAATGCGCTTGTTCTTGAGCAGGCTCGTTTCAAACATCGTTTGATTCCTCGCTGTCTTGCGCGCTCCGTCATTGCAAGCGCAGCGACGCAATCCGGAATCCGCCCGGCGGAAATAGTGTGGATCGCTTCGCTTGCGCTCGCAATGACGAGGATAGGGCGATCATAGCGTCCAGCAAAGAATCCGGATTGTCGGGCCGCACTAAATCCGGCAAAACCGGGCCAACTATAATTCCACTCGAAACGCCCAAGGTGCCGTCATGAAAGCCATCCTCTGCTCGCAATATTGCCAGCCTGACGATCTCGTGCTGACCGAGGTGCCGGATCCGGTGGCCGGTCCCGGCGAAGCGGTGATCGCGATCAAGGCGGCAGCGCTGAACTTCTTCGACCTCCTGATGATCCAGGGCAAGTACCAGATCAAGCCGCCGTTCCCGTTCTCACCGGCCGCGGAAGTCGCGGGTGTGATCGAGAGCATCGGTCCCGGCGTCACCGATCTGAAAGTCGGCGATCGCGTCGTCGCATCCTGCGGCCACAACGGCGCGCGTGAGAAGATCGCGCTGCCTGCCGCGTCGATCGTGAAGATCCCCGACAATCTCGACTACGACCGTGCCGCCGGCATCATCATCATCTACGGCACCGCGCTGCATGCGCTGGAAGATCGCGCCAGCCCCAAGCCGGGCGAGACGCTCGCGGTGCTGGGCGCTGCCGGCGGCACCGGCCTTGCCGCCTGCGAGCTCGGCAAGCTGATGGGCTTGAAGGTGATCGCCTGCGCCTCGTCGGACGAGAAGCTCGAATTCGCGAAAGCGCATGGCGCCGAGCTGACGTTGAACTACGCCAAGGAGGATCTGAAGGAAGGTCTGCGCAAGCTCACGGGCGGCAAGGGCGTCGACATCATCTTCGATCCGGTTGGTGGTGCCTATGCCGAGCAGGCGCTGCGCTCGATCGCCTGGGAAGGCCGCTTCCTCGTCATCGGGTTCGCTGCGGGCGACATTCCGAAGATGCCGCTGAACCTCGCGCTGCTGAAGGGCTGCGACATCCGCGGCGTGTTCTGGGGCGCATGGACGCGGCAGAATCCGGAAAAGAACCGCGCCAATCTCGAGAAGCTCGTGAAGTGGACGGCCGAGGGAAAGATCTCATCGCATGTCGATCGCACCTTCCCGCTGGCCCAGACCGCGGACGCGTTGAAGGTGCTCGCGGGACGCCAGGCCATGGGCAAGGTGATCCTGCATCCGTGAGGATGTGAGAGGGGCGCTCGCCCCAAGCTGACTGTCGTCGCCCGGCTTGACCGGGCGACCCAGTATTCCAGAGACTTTGGTGATTACGCCGGGAAGCCGCGGCGTACTCGAAGCCGCGGTCAAGCCGGGGCATGACCGGGTGGGTGTGGTTGAATCCGCTCCTGCTACACGGCTTCGGCGTCCACTTCCGAGTCCCGCTCACCCAACCCCCGCTTCAGCGCCGCGCGGGCGGCCTCGCGATGCTCGGCCGTGATGTGGCCGGCAACCATGCGGATGGCGGTGGCGAGCACGGCTGCGTCATCGGCGAAGCCGAGGATCGGCATCACATCCGCAACGAAGTCGAGCGGCAGGATGAAGTAAGCGATCGCCCCGAGCAGCGAGGCCTGGACGTGACGCGGCGTCTGCCGATCGAACGCGCAGTAATAGGCAGCAAGCAAATCTTCAGCGAAAGGCAGATGCGCGGCGACATGCTTCAGCTTGCGCCAGAAGCGGCGGCGCACGCTCTCGCGATCCTCTGCGAGCCGATCGGCCGGCTCGAAACCGACGCTGTGTTCGGCAGCCATGTTCGACAAACTCCCCGTTCAGCCCCGGCGACGGATCGCCACGTTCGGGCTGATCACAAAGATGGGGATGTAGCCGACCGCTGCAAGATGTCAGCCGATTCAGCCTGCGATCGCGTTCATGGTCTTGGCCAGCGCGATGTCGAGCTCTGTGACGCCGCCGGCATCGTGGGTCGACAGCACCACCTCCACCGTCTTGTAGACGTTGCGCCATTCGGGGTGGTGATCCATCTTCTCGGCGACCAGCGCGGCGCGGGTCATGAAGCCGAACGCCTCGTTGAAATCCTTGAAGATAAAGGTCTTCCCGATGGCATCCCGGCCCTGAACCTCACGCCAGCCAGGTAGTCCGCTGAGCGCCTGCCTGCGCGCCTCCGCCGAGAGCCGTTCTGCCATGGTCGTCTCCGTCCTTCAGGGAACTTTACCCTAACACCGTCCCGACGCCCCCGGGTTCAATGGGATTTTCCTCCTCCGCTAACCATGACGGAGATGTAACCCCGCCGGACAAGAAATTTGCTACACTTGTGGGCGTAAATCGCCGGCCACGATGAAACTGAGCCTGAAGCGCCTGTTTGGGAGATCGATGACCGGGGGATTGGACCTGGCCGAAGCGCCCCCTCCGCCTTCGCCGCGATCCGCGGCGCGGAAAACCGCGCTCGTGACTCTTGCGCTCGTGCTTGCGATCATCGGCGCGCTCGCCGGCGGCTATTACTTCGCGATGCGGCCGGTGACGCTGAAGATCGCGGTCGGTCCCGCCAACAGCGACGACGTCAGGGTCGTCCAGGCACTGACGCAGGCCTTCACACAGACCAAGAGCCAAGTGCGGCTCCGGCCGATCCAGACCGATGGCGCGACCGCTAGCCGCGATGCGCTGGCGGAAGGCAAGGTCGATCTCGCCATCGTGCGCGGCGATCTCGATGTGCCCAAGAACGCGCAAGCGGTCGCGACCCTGCGCAAGAACGTCGCGGTGCTGTGGTCCGTCCCGGGCAAGGCCAAGAAGCGGGGTCCGAAGATCACCAAGATCTCGCAGCTCGCCGGCCATCGTATCGGGGTGGTCGGCCGCACCCAGGCCAACGTCAATCTGCTCAAGGTGATCCTGCAGCAATACGGCGTCGATCCCGCCAAGGTCGAGATCGTGCAATTCCCGGCCAACGAAGTCGCCGAGGCGATCAAGTCCCAGAAGGCCGACGTCTATCTCGCCGCCGGCCCGGTCAACAGCAAGATCACGGCGGATGCAATCGCCGCCTCCATCAAGGATTTCGGCGCGCCCAGCTTCCTCGCGATCGATTCGGCGGACGCGATCGCGCAGAACCATCCGGTCTACGAAGCCTCCGAGATTCCAGCCGGCACCTATGGCGGCTCGCCCGCCCGCCCGGAGGAGGAGGTCAAGACCATCAGCTTCTCGCACCACGTCGTGGCACGCAAAGGCGTGTCCGAAACCACCATCGCGGCCTTCACGCGCCAGCTCTTCGCCGTGCGTCACCAATTGGTGACGGAATTTCCGCTCGCGGCGAAGATCGAAACGCCCGACACCGACAAGGATGCCGTGATCCCCGTGCATCCCGGCGCGGCCGCCTTCGTCGACGGCGAGGAAAAGACCTTCCTCGACAAGTACAGCGATTACATCTGGTGGAGCCTGATGGCATTGTCCGCCATGGGTTCGATCGGTGCCTGGTTCGCGGGCTATCTGAAGAAGGACGAGCGCGACAACAACAACCATCAGCGCGAACGCCTGCTCGACATGATCGCCGCCGCACGCAAATGCGAGACGACCGAAGAGCTCGACCAGATGCAGACAGAGGCCGACGAGATCCTGCGCGACACGTTGCGCTGCTTCGATCACGGCGCGATCGAGGAGGCCGCGCTCACCGCCTTCAACATCGCGCTCGACCAGTTCCACGCCGCCGTCGCCGACCGCAAGGCAGTGCTGTTCAGCCTGCCCCAGAACCTGCAGCGCGCGGGCGCGCAGTTCAGGGCCGCCGGCAACGCCTGAGCGCTTGCCCGCGTAATCGCTGCGTCACATTGCCTCACTATAGCTTCCGTCATTCCGGGGCGATGCGAAGCATCGAACCCGGAATCCATCGCGCCGCATTCGCGAGGAGACATGGATTCTCAGGTGCGCAATTGCGCACCATAGCTCGCGCTACCCGCGCCCCGGAATGACGGTCTCTTCTGCAAGCTCGGATTTGGAGCCAACCTCCATGGACTTCCCATTCTCGCGTCGCCGCTTCCTCGCCACCGGCGCCGGCGCGCTCGGCACGATCGCGATGCCTTATCTGTCGCGCGCGGCCGACCGGCCGGCGGTCACTCATGGCGTCCAGTCGGGCGACGTCACCGTCGACGGCGGCGTGGTGTGGGCGCGTACCGACCGACCCGCGCAGATGCTGGTCGAGGTGGCGACGACTGACACGTTCAGGGATGTCCGCGCGCTGCCGCCGATCGCGGCGCTGCCCGAGAGCGATTTCACCGCAAAGATGCTCCTCGAAAACTTGCCGGCCGGACAGGACATCTTTTACCGCGTCCGCTTCCGCGATCTCTCGCACAGCGCGATCGAGGGCGAGGCGGTTGTCGGCCGTTTCCGCACCGCGCCGGCCGATCGCCGCGATGTCAGCTTCGTCTGGGGCGGTGACGTCGCCGGCCAGGGCTGGGGCATCAACCCTGACGACGGCGGCATGGTCACCTTCTCGGCGATGCGCAAGCACCGGCCGGACTTCTTCCTGCATTCCGGCGACACCATCTATGCCGACGGCCCGATTGCCTCCGAGGTGAAGCTCGCAGACGGCAATATCTGGAAGAACGTCACCATCCCCGAGAAGGCCAAGGTCGCCGAGACGCTGGACGAGTACCGCGCCGCGCACAAATACAATCTCACCGACGCCAATCTCCGCGCCTTCAATGCCGAGGTGCCGATCTTCGTGCAGTGGGACGACCACGAGGTGACCAACAACTGGTCGCTGTCGAAGGAGTTGCCCGCCGCCTACAAGGAGCGCGACATCGCGCTGCTCGCCGCGCGCGGCGCGCGCGCCTTCCACGAGATGTATCCGCTGCGCGAGAGCATCACTGAGCCCGGCCGGGTCTATCGCCAGATCTCCTACGGCCCGCATCTGGACGTGTTCGTGCTCGACGAGCGCAGCTATCGCGGCCCGAACGGTCCCAATGTCGAAACCGCTTACGGCCCCGCGAGCCATTTCCTCGGCCCGGACCAGATCGCCTGGCTCAAGCGCGGCCTGCTCAATTCGCGCGCGACCTGGAAGGTGATCGCCTCCGACATGCCGCTCAGTCTCATCGTGTCGGACACGCCGAAGGGCGGCTCGGAAGCAATCGCGCAGGGCGACGGCCCAGTGCACGGTCGCGAGTTCGAGATCGCCGACATCCTTCGCTTCATCAAGATGGCGCCGATCAGCAACATCGTGTGGCTGACCGCCGACGTGCACTATGCCGCCGCGCATTATTACGATCCGAACAAGGCGCAATTCCAGGAGTTCGAGCCGTTCTGGGAATTCGTCTCGGGCCCGCTGCATGCCGGCACTTTCGGTCCGAACGCGCTCGACAACACCTTTGGACCCGAGGTGCGCTTCGTCAAGGCGCCGGGCCAGGACAGCCAGAACCTGCCGCCATCCGCCGGCATGCAGTTCTTCGGCCACGTCAAGATCGACGGCGCCTCCGGCCAGATGATCGTGACATTGCGCGACCGTGCCGATGTCGCGCTGTGGTCGACGACGCTCGACCCGAAACCTGCCTGAACGTCAGGGAGCGCGCGCGCGCAGAGCCGCCTCCAGCACGTCGCTCGAACACGGCTTCTGCAAGCGTGGCTGACCGGAAAATTCGGGCGGAATGCGCGCCTCGGCGCCATAGCCGGTGACGAAGACGAACGGGATATTCAGCGCGACCAGCCGCTCAGCGACCGCAAAGCTGGTCTCACGGATCAGCTCGACATCGAGCAGCGCGAAATCGGGCGGGCGGTTCGCGATGGCGTCCAGCGCCTGCGTCACCGACCCGACGGTCCTCACGCTTGCCACGCCGAACCCGAGCAGCCGGTCCTCGAAATCGATCGCAATGATCGGATCGTCTTCCACGACCAGAACGTCGGCGGGACAGGGTGAGCCATCGGAAAGTACGGGTGACATGATCGCAACTTGGAGCAGGGGGTTTTCGGATCAGGGCAGCCGCGCCACGATACCTGCGCTCAGCGCATCGGAGGGTTCCCGGAACGAAACCACCACATCACAGTTCTTCAGTCTGTCCACTTGTGCACACAGGATCCGGCCGGAACTCGCTATTGTTTGGAGCAGATGGGGATCACCATGGATGCGCGCATCAGCAAGACAACCGAGGTCGAGAGCCGGCCGGCCAACAATCTGCTGAGGCGGTTGAGCCAGGCGGACTACGCCCTGCTCGCGCCTCACATCGCCTTCGAGGACCGCGCGGCCAGCCAGCTGCTCTACAATCCCGGCGACGACGTCCAGGTCGTGCACTTCCCCTGCGGACCGGCGCTCGCGACCTTTCTCGTCCCCAACGAGGACGGCCGCGACGTCGAAACCATCCTGGTCGGCCGTGAGGGCGCCGTGGGCGGCATCGTCAGCGAGGGATTCCTGCCCGCCTATACCCGGATCTGCGTGAAATTCGGCGGGCCGTTTGCGCATATTCATGTCGCCAAGCTGGAAGCGGCCAAGCTGCGCTCGGCGTCGCTGCGCAACATCTTTGCCCGCTATGCCGATTGCATGCTGGCGCAGATCTTCCAGTCGACCGCCTGCAACGCGATCCATTCGATCGAGCAGCGGACCGCCAAATGGATCCTGGCGGCGATGGAGCGGACCGGGGACGAGAGCAGCGTGCCGCTGACCCACGAACAGCTCGCGACGCTGCTCGGCGTTGGCCGCTCCTATGCCAGCCGCGTGCTTCAGTCGTTCAAGGCAGAACGGATTCTCGACACGAGGCGCGGCTCGATTCTGGTCCTCAACCGCGACGGCCTGAGGCTTCGCGCCTGCCTGTGCAACGACGCGGTGAAAATGCACTTCGAGGAGGTGCTGCGCGGCGTCTATCCGACCGAGGAGCGGGAGGCCGGGTAGCGGCTTCTTCCCACTATCCCGCACCGCCTGAACCTGCGCTAGTATCCCCGGCATGAGCGGGGCTTTGCTTCACGTCATCTTCGACATTGCGGCATGGCTGGCGGCGGCCGCCGCCGTCTGGTGGCTGTCGCGACAACGCCTGCAGTTTCCGGCCCAATCCTTCCAACTGCCCTATGTCGCCGCGCTGGTGTTCGGCGCCGGCCTCGGCGCCCATCTGTTCGGCTCCGCCAATCTTTGGCTGTCGGGCCAGAGCGGCATTGCGCGCTCGGTCGAGGGCGCGCTGGCCGGCGGCATCGTGGCGATCGAGCTCTACAAATGGACGGCCGGCATCGCCTTGCGCACCGGCGCGCGGTTTGCGCTGCCGCTGGCCGTCGGCATCGCGATCGGCCGGCTCGGCTGCTACTTCGCGGGCCTCGACGACTTCACCTATGGCACGCCAACATCGCTGCCCTGGGGCCACGATTTCGGCGACGGCGTTCTCCGCCATCCGGTGCAACTCTACGAGAGCGCGGCCATGGCCACATTCGCGCTCGCCTACGTGCTGACGGTCTTGAACCGGAACGCGTTTGTAATCACCAATGGTTTCTACCTGGCGCTCGCCTGCTATGGAGCGCAACGCTTTCTATGGGAATTTCTCAAGCCCTACGGCACGCTGATCGGCCCGCTCACCCTGTTTCACCTGCTGTCGCTGTCCATCCTGCTCTACGCCGGCGTCATGTTGGCGACCGCGCCCAAAGCGAGACCCTTGCAGAATGAGTTACTTGCATGAACGCGCCGTTGCGTAGATCGCGTCCGTATATCTTCTGGGGCCAGACCCAATCCCTCTGCGAGACCTGCCTGAAGCTGGTGCCGACCAAGATCCAGATTCTCGACAACGAGGTCTGGTACGAAAAGCGCTGCAAGGAGCATGGCGTCCAGTCGACCCTGGTCTCGACGGATGCCGCCTATTGGCGCCTCTGCAAGGACTTCATCAAGCCCGGCGACCGGCCGCTGCAATTCCAGCAGCGCACGGAATTCGGCTGCCCCTATGATTGCGGCCTCTGTCCCGACCACGAGCAGCATTCCTGCCTGGCGCTGATCGAGATCACCGAGCACTGCAACCTCACCTGCCCGGTCTGCTTCGCGGAATCTTCGCCGGCACGAACGAAATTCACCCCGCTCGCCACCGTCGAGAAGATGCTGGACGCGCTGGTCGCCAGCGAGGGCGAGCCTGATCTGGTGCAGATTTCCGGCGGCGAGCCGACGCTGCATCCGGACTTCTTCGCGATCCTCGACGCCGTGCGCGCCCGCCCGATCCGCCACGTCATGATCAACACCAATGGGCTGCGCATCGCGCGCGAAAGGGATTTCGTGGCGCGGCTGGCCGAGAACAAGCGCGGGCTGGAGGTCTATCTCCAGTTCGATTCGCTGCAGCGCGAGGGGCTGATCAACCTGCGCGGCGCGGATTTGCGCAAGATCCGCCAGCAGGCGCTGGAGAATCTCGAGCATTACGGCGTATCGACCACGCTGGTCGCCACCATCAAGCGAGGCGTCAACGATGCCGAGATCGGCGACATCGTCCGTCACGCGCTGACCTGGACATGCGTACGCGGCGTCACCTTGCAGCCCGTGCAGGACGCCGGCCGCAACGACGATTTCGACGAGAAGACCGACCGCATCATGCTGTCGGAGATCCGCAAGCGCGTGATCGAAACCGGCGTATTCGGCGACAAGGACATGATCCCGCTGCCCTGCAATCCCGAGAGCATCTCGATCGGCTACGGCCTGCGCAATGGCGAGAAGGTGCTGCCGCTGACCTCGCTGATCCCGCAGGAGCAGCTCGTCGCCGTGATGCCCAACACGATCAGCCCCGAGAAATACCCGGTGCTGCGGGAAAAATTCGTCGACCTGTTCTCGCTGTCGTCAGGCCCGCTCAACACGAGCGAGCGCGTCTGCGAACTCTTGTGCTGCCTGCCGAGCTTCCAGGTGCCGGAAGGGCTGTCTTACGAGAACGTCTTCCGCGTCACCATCGTGCAATTCCTCGACCGCTTCAATTTCTGCGTCGGCAACGTCAAGCGCAGCTGCATCCATTTCGTGACGGAGCAGGGGGCGATCATTCCGTTCGACACCTACAATTTGTTCTACCGGAACGGCAAGATCGACGGCATCCGCGCCGAGTTGGCCGGCGAAACCTATCGGGACGCCGGGCAGCGTGAGGAGATGCCTCGTTGAGCGAGACGCCTTCACCTCCATCGTCGCGGAGCGGATGCGCCACCGCGTTCATGGTAATGTTCGGGGTGATCCTGCTGCTGCCCGGCATCTGCGCCCTGATCTTTGCCTTCGACCAGACCCAGTCGTCTCACTTCGACCCTCGTTTCATCCCCGTCCTTGTGCTTGCAATGGTGGTGGCCTTTGCCGGCGTGATGCTGATCAGGGCAGCGAGAAAGAGACCATGAGCGATTCCAGCCCCACCCCACCGGCAGTGCCTCCACAGATCCAGCAACCGCGCAGCGGCTGCCTGACCGCGCTGATGGCGATCGCCGGGATCTTCATGCTGCTGCCGGGACTCTGCGCGCTCCTGTTCGGCGGAATGTCTGTGGTCGAGGGTGGCCAGATCCCTTCCGACATCGCCTCGCTGGTCTTTTTGGGTCTCGTTATCGGCATCGGAGGCGTCGTCATGATCTGGGCGGCCATCGTGGGCCGAAAGGCCCCGCCGGCCCGGAACGGGAGCTAACCCCCGGGGATTCCCGGACAAAATTCAGTCAACCAAGGCCCAAAGAACGCATTGTTTTTTGGCCGTTTTTGCATATATTGCGCCGCAACGCGTAGGGTGCCCGGTCAAGATGGCCGGGCTTCCTTTTTGGGCGGCGAGCGCCCGTTTCCAGTCTTCCAGCGTTGTTTCGAGAAGAGGTCCCGGTCCGACCGGCGAGATCGCGCTTAACCCATTGTTCGAACGCAAAGAAGCTCCCTCATGAACCTCCGCAACGTCGCCATCATCGCCCACGTCGACCACGGCAAGACGACCCTCGTCGACAAGCTCCTCCAGCAGTCCGGCACGTTCCGCGAGAACCAGAAGGTGACCGATCGCGCCATGGACTCCAACGATCTGGAGCGCGAGCGCGGCATCACCATCCTGGCCAAGGCGGCCTCGGTGCAGTGGAAGGACACCCGCATCAACATCGTCGACACCCCCGGCCACGCCGATTTCGGCGGCGAGGTCGAGCGCATCCTGAACATGGTGGATGGCGCGCTGGTGCTGGTCGACGCCGCCGAAGGCCCGCTGCCGCAGACCAAATTCGTGGTCTCCAAGGCGCTCAAGGTCGGCCTCAAGCCGATCGTCGTCATCAACAAGGTCGACCGCCCCGACGCGCGCCCGACCGAAGTCATCAACGAGGTGTTCGACCTGTTCGCGGCGCTCGATGCCAGCGAGGAGCAGCTCGACTTCCCGATCCTGTACGGGTCGGCCAAGCAGGGCTGGATGGCCGACAGCCCGGAAGGCCCGAAGGACAAGGGCATGGAGCCGCTGTTCGACCTGATCCTGCGCCACGTGGCGCCGCCGACGGTCGAGGAAGGTCCGTTCAAGATGATCGGCACCATCCTGGAGGCCAATCCCTATCTCGGCCGCATCATCACCGGCCGCATCTCCTCGGGCGTGCTCAAGCCGAACCAGCAGGTCAAGGTGCTCAACGCCGAGGGCAAGCTGGTCGAATCCGGACGCATCACCAAGATCCTGGCGTTCCGCGGTCTCGAGCGCACGCCGCTCGATGAAGCCGAAGCCGGCGATATCGTCGCCATCGCGGGCCTGACCAAGGGCACCGTCGCCGACACCTTCTGCGATCCGACCGTCGAAGTGCCGCTGCCGGCACAGCCGATCGACCCGCCGACCGTGTCGATGTCCTTCATCGTCAACAACTCCCCGCTCGCCGGCACCGAAGGCGACAAGGTGACGAGCCGCATGATCCGCGACCGTCTGCTCCGCGAAGCCGAAGGCAATGTCGCGCTGCGCGTGGTCGAAGCCTCCGACAAGGACGCGATGGAAGTGTCGGGCCGCGGCGAATTGCAGCTCGCGATCCTGATCGAGACCATGCGCCGCGAAGGCTTCGAACTCTCGGTGTCGCGTCCACGCGTCGTCTACCAGAAGGACGAAGCGACCGGCGCCACCATGGAGCCGATCGAGGAGGTCGTGATCGACGTCGACGAGGAACATTCCGGCGTCGTCGTGCAGAAGATGAGCGAGCGCAAGTCCGAGCTGATCGAGATGAAGCCCTCGGGCGGCAACCGCCAGCGCCTGGTGTTCTACGCGCCGACCCGTGGCCTGATCGGCTACCAGGGCGAACTGCTCACCGATACCCGCGGCACCGCGATCATGAACCGCCTGTTCCACGGCTATGCGCCGTACAAGGGCGAGATCCAGGGCCGCCGCAACGGCGTCTTGATCTCCAACGACCAGGGCGAAGCGGTGGCGTACGCCATGTTCAAGCTGGAGGATCGCGGCCCGATGATGATCGAGCCGGGCTGGAAGGTCTACAAGGGCATGATCGTCGGCGAGCACACCCGCGACAACGACCTCGAGATCAACGTGCTCAAGGGCAAGCAGCTCACCAATATCCGCACGACCTCCAAGGACGAAGCCGTGCGCCTGACCCCGCCGATCCGCATGACCCTGGAAAAGGCGCTCGCCTATATCGAGGACGACGAGCTCGTCGAGGTCACGCCGAAGTCGATCCGCCTGCGCAAGAAGCACCTCGACCCGAACGAGCGCAAGCGCGCGGAGAAGGCCAAGGAAGCGGTGGCGTAAGGCCGCGGCACACACTCGCTGTCGTGCCCCGGCTTGACCGGGGCATCCAGTACCCCGCGGCTTCTCGGCTCTACAACGGTCGTCTCTCGAATACTGGATCGCCCGGTCAAGCCGGGCGATGACAGTTGTGCGCGTGGCGGCTTCAGCACTCTTCGCGAACGTGCTAGAGCCCGCCCATGACCTCCCTCCCCTCCTCCGTCGACGTCGCGATCATCGGCGCCGGTGCCGCCGGCCTCGGCGCGGCACATGCGCTGCGAGGCTGCGGCCTCTCCGTGATCGTGCTGGAGGCCCGCGACCGGATTGGCGGTCGCGCCTGGACCGTGCAGGCCTCGCCCGAGGTGACGTTCGACGTCGGCTGCGGCTGGCTTCACTCCGCGGACAAGAACTCCTTCGTGCCGATCGCGCGACAGCTCGGTTTCGAGCTCAACCGGGACCTGCCGCCCTGGCGAGAGCGCGCCTTCGGCAACGCTTTTCCGCAGGCCGAGCGCGACGACTTCATGCGCGCGATGGACGCATTCTATGAGCGCCTGTGGGAAGCAGCGCAAAACGGCAAGGACGAACCCGCGAGCCTGAGCCTCGAGGCCGGCAATCGCTGGAATCCCATGATCGATGCGATCTCGACCTACATCAACGGCTGCGAACTCAAGGACATGTCCACGCTGGACTGGAACGCCTATGAGGACACTGGCCTCAACTGGCGCGTCCGGCGCGGCTATGGCGCGCTGGTCGCAGCGTATGGTGCACACTGCCCGGTGGCGCTGAGCTGCAACGTCACGCTGATCGACCATTCCGACACGCGCATCCGCATCGAGACATCGCTGGGTACACTGACAGCCGACAAGGTGATCGTTACGGTGCCGACCAACCTGATCGCCGAGGAAGCGATCCGCTTCTCGCCTCCGCTTCCGGCCAAGGTCGATGCCGCCGCCGGCCTGCCGCTCGGCGTCGACGACAAGGTGACGCTGGCGCTCGACGACGCCGAGGCCTTTCCCAAGGAAGGCAACCTCCGCGGCGCCACCATGCGCACGGACATGGGCACCTACCACGTCCGCCCGTTCGGCCAGCCCTGCATCGAAGGCTTCTTCGGCGGCAGCTTCGCGCGCGCCCTGGAGAATTCCGGCGAAGGCGCCATTGCCGCCCATAGCATCGACGAGATCGCCGGCTTTCTCGGCAATGACATCCGCCGCAAGTTGAAGCCCCTGTACGAGTCGCGCTGGGCTCACGATCCGTTCGCCCGCGGGTCGTATTCCCATGCCCTGCCCGGCCACGCCGGCGACCGTGCGGTGCTGGCAGCGCCAGTGGATGGACGGTTGTTCTTCGCGGGCGAGGCGACGTCGCCGGAGTTCTTCACGACAGCGCATGGCGCGCGGGACAGCGGGGAGCGGGCGGCGCGGGAAGTGCTGGCGGCGATCGGGAAGGGCTAACCTTTAAATATCTTGTCTCTATGAAATTTCAGAAAGAGCGCATTGGGGTAGAATGCTGGATCATTTGGAAGATTGATCGAGCGGCTTTGATTGAGGAGTCGCAGGGCGTCATCTGGAACATGATTTTCCGCGGTCAGGATTTTGTAATCGTCTCCTATCGAGATCAGACCTCGATCAAACATCCAGTGCACAGTACCCGAAAGTGCCAGACCATTGCGAACGGAGTCTGGCCCTTTCTCTGCGACGGGCTGAATGTGCGCGGCCTGAACTTCGGGGCGACCGCCTCCGTTGATAAGACGAAGTCCCGTCATCGCACATCGGTTCTCGTACGCCGCGCGAACGTTGTACATGAATGACTTCTCGCGAAAAGGGCGCGAAACTGTCATCTCGATGATCGGACGCTCAAAGGGGATGCTCGGCTCGGAAATTTCGAACTGCCGCGACTGGCGCTGCGTCGTTTCCTCGCCAAGAATCGGTGCAAATCCAGCCTTCAGAATCTAATCAAATTCAGCATCAGGGATCAGTCGAACAGCACGACCGAAGGCACCCTTGTTGGTGCTTCCATCTGCCTTTCTCAGGGCTCTTTCATAGTAGTGACTCCCTTCGGTGAATGGCACCGGCCGATCGAAGTCCAAATAGTCATCCACGCGAGCGTAGTAGTGGTCTTCTTTCTCCTTGTCTTCAATGAGCTCTACCACGCGGGCGACTGCGAAGTACGATTGTCGTCCACCGAAACTCGACAGTTCAACTGTCGTGCGCCTGGGCTCATAGTAAAGAATGTAGTCGCCGACCGCCTGCCGAACCTGATTGAGATAGGTGCGAGGAAAATGATAGCGGACCTCTGGCAGGTCTTTGTACCCGGGAGTCACTTTTGTCGTGAGAACCGCCTTCGACATTCCTTGGACTTATCGCTCCTGATACTTCGCTTCCTATAGCCGACGGCAGTTTTATCACTCAATCATCCGACCCCGCAAATCCGCATCTGGCACGAAGCAGACGTCATACTTCCCAAAAATGCGATAGCGGTTGCGCGCGATGAGGCTGTATACCGCGTCCCGCAGCGGCTTCGGCACAGCGAACAACGCGCGCACCCAACCCCAGCCTGGAAGCTGCGACAGCACCGTCAGCGCGGCATCGGACTTCATGAAGACCTCTCCGCCATAAACGACCGCGTTGGTGTCGGGGTCCTCCGGATCGATACCGAATGTCCGCGCGAGCCGGGTCCCATAATCCGACTGGATCGGCGTGAACCGAAATCGTCTCGCCGTATCGCGCTGCGCCACGAAACGGACCCAGCGTGAGCAGAAGATGCAGACGCCGTCGAAAAGGATTACGTCGTCGTCGGGCCATTTGCTCATCAGACTCTCTTTTTGACGCGTCTTCTTCACGCGAACCGGAATTCCACTTCGCCCGAAAACCCTATCGATTATCCAGCATCAGCAGCGCGACGAGCATCAGCACGATCGCGGGGCCGGTCTTGACCAGTGCACCGAGCGGTTCGATCCAGAGGTCGGGCGTCAGGATCGCCGCGCCGACCATATAGCCGAGCGAGGCGACAATGCCCGCGACCAGGCCGATCGCCGCGGTGCGGCGGAAGGCGATCAGCGCCCCGATACTCATGTCCATCAGGCTGGTGCCGATGGTGACGGGATCGACCAGCGCGGGCGGAAAATTGTGCGCGCTCAGGATCCCGGCGGCTGCGCGATAGGATACGAACAGCGCGATGAAGCCGGAGACGAGCCAGAACACCACAAGGCTCGCCAAGATCAGCGCCTTGACCAGGAACAGGCGCGCGAACCATTTATCCTGGATGGTTGCGGGATGACGGCCGATCGTCTCAACCAGCGTCTTTGGCGTGATGCCGGTCGCGGCGATCCAGGCAGCGGGATTGCCCGTCACGCCGCGGCGAAGCTCGGCGATGGCCGTGGAGCGCATCGGCGGCATCCAGCCGAGAGTGTTGGCGAGATCGCCGACTTTGGCCCCGAGATCGAGCACGAAAGCCGGCATCGTGATACGCGGCCAGCCGAATGTGCCGAACGCGCGGCGGAATTGCTCGATGACGGCGGCCATCGTGACAGGCTCTGTTTGCATCAGATCCCAGCTCACCGCCTTCATGGTCGCATCGTCGACGTCGCGCGCGGCGAGCCAGGCGATGGTGGCTGAAATATCCTCGACCGCCACGGGCTGGAACGGCGTCGCCATCTCCTTGTCTGGGATCTCGAACGGTAAGGCTGCCAGCGCGCGGAGCATGGCACTGCCGCCATAAGCCGACGGTGCGATCACGAAGCCGGGCCGCAGGACGGCATGCGGAATGCCCGAGGCCGCGATCAAGCGCTCGGCTTCGCGCTTGGTCGTCGCGAAGGCGGTGCGGTCGGCTTCTGCCGTCCCCGGAATCGAGATGTGCACCAACCGGATCGCGCGGCCGCTATCGCCGATCGCCGCCAGCAGCCGCGTGACGAAATCGCGATGCACGGCGCCCGTATCGCTGCCGGGCCCGTCCTGGAGCACGCCGAGGCAGTTCACGACGACGTCGACGGCGTGCTCGCGGAGCAGTCGCGTCAGCGCGGCGATATCGAGGGAGAGGATCGGCAGCTCGATGTCCAGCGAGTTCATCTTTTGCGCCGGCGACAGGCTGCGCGCGAGGCCGACGACGCGAAATTCCCGCGCGCGAAGATCGTCAGTGACGAAGCGGCCGATGAGGCCAGAGGCGCCGAGCACCAAAATGGTTCTCATACCCATCGTGCCTCTCAGAAGGGTTTGGCGATCATCAGCCACAGGATCAGCATCGTCGCACCGAAACCGGGGAAGCCGAATGCGAACCAGCGGCGGAACAGAACAAAGTAGCGCTCCGGTAGCGCACTGCCCTGCCCCGCCGCCTTGTGCGCGAGATCGCGCATCTCGATCTGCATGAAGACGACAGGGACCCAGAACAGGCCGGCGACGAGGTAGAGCCCGAGCGAGGCGAGCAGCCAGTGCTCCGTGAACGGCGTCGCCGCGAGTATCATCAGCAGGCCGCCCGTCAACGGCTGGAGGATCACTGCCGACAACGTGAAGATCGCATCCGCGACCACCACCACGGAAGCCGTACGCGCGATGAACGCCACATCGTTCGTGCGATGCGCCATCAGCATGAAGAAAGCAATGCCCGTTCCGGTGCCGAGGATGACGACGGCACCTAGCACATGCAGATACTTTACCAGGAAATACAGCGTCATGGCTTCTTGGTCGCCATTGGCCGTGGCTGACTCAGCGCGCGCGAGAGCTCGCGGCTCGCAGCGTCGACCCCGGCCTCGCTCTCGATCATCCAATGCCCCTCGCTGCCGACAGCCGGCAAGGTGCGGAAGTCGACCTTACCACCACTGCTGCGAAACGCCTCGACCAACGCTCTTGAAAAAGCCGGCGAGAAGTAGCTGTCGTTGCCCGCGACGAGCCATGTGACAGGAATGCGCGCGCCCCTTCCGAACTCCGCGGCGGCCGCGCGAAGCGCGTGCGGCGCGCAGATTCGGTTCGGCTCGTCATTGGCATGACCACCGCGCCCCGGCGCAAACACCGTGATCGCGGAAATCGCTCCCGGATCGGCATTGGCGAGCGCCAGTGCGCCCCAGCCGCCGGCGGAATGGCCGATCACGATGCCGGCTTCCTTGCGAATGAAATCCTGCTTTCGCAAATGCTCCAGCGCGAGCCGGATTTGCTCGGCCGTTGCACGGCCCGAACGCGCATAATCGGCCTCGTCGCAACCACCCTGGTCCTCGACATAGCGGCCGCCGGTGGCGCCATGGCCGAGGCGCTCCGGCACCAGCACGGCAAAACCGCGCGCGACCAGGAAGGCTGCGAGCGGACGGTATTCCGGCTGCGGCATTTGCGCACGACGCAAGACGTTCTGCGTCGAGGCGTGCGCGATCACCGCAAGCCGGAACGGACCTGTGCCGGCGGGGCGAAACAGCAGGGCATGCGCGGCAATGTCGGCATCCGGCGACGGCACAAGCCATTCTTGCCGGCGAAGCGGGCTACCCTCCTGTTCCGAGGGGCCAAACGTGACCTGAGCGCACAGAGGCGGCGCGGTCAGCAAGGCCAGCAGAGGCAAGAGCGCGATGGTGTTGACGAGCCGCATGAATGGCCGAGGGCGAACACGAACAGCGACAGCCACACTAGTAGGAACGAATCACCATGGGCGGACTTTCTGCGTCGCCATTGTCATTCATTCGTTGCCGCAACAGGAGTTTTGCACCGACGCAGGGCATGCAGGTGGCCTTTGACGATGCGTCTTGTCTTTTTTCGGCACAACATGGTTGAGATACTGATGCACAAAGTCCACACGTTAACCGATAATTAACGATAGGTCTTGCCGCCGACGCGGCGACTTGGTTTGATTGCGTCCATGAGCACAACCCTGATCGAGGTCCGGCCGGCCAAAGCTGCAGATGCAACTGCGGTGGCGTCCACGCATGACGAAGCCTGGCGCTCCGCCTATCAGGGCATCATTCCCGGCGCCGAGCTGGAAAAGCTCATCAACCGCCGTGGCCCGCAATGGTGGGACAGCGCAATCCGCAAGGGCAGCCGCGTCAGCGTACTCGTGTTCGGCGACAAGATCGCGGGTTACGCCAATTACGGTCGCAACCGCGCCCGCAGTCTGCACTTCGACGGCGAGGTCTACGAGCTCTATCTGCGTCCGGAATTCCAGGGCCTCGGTTTCGGCCGTCGCCTGTTCACCGCCGCCCGCCGCGACCTGATGCAGAGCGGGCTGAAGAGCATGGTGGTGTGGGCGCTCTCGGACAACGACCCGGCGACCGAGTTCTACCGGGCCCTGGGGGGCCGTATGGTGGCACGCTCGTCAGAGCGCTTCGGGCCGAAGTCGCTCGACAAGGTTGCCTTCGCTTGGACCAATTGAGCTGCTGAAAGCTGAATCGGCAGCGTTTCCCTTCCGTCGATACCGCTGCCTTTGAGCCGGTGATTGCCGGATTCATTCTTTCACAAAAACGCGATGGATCAGCGGGCCAAGCCCGCGTATGACAGCGCCAAAATCGGCTGCCGGGGCGCGATTTTACCTCGGCAACAACGGAGCCTTGAATGCGTATCGATGCGATCTCGATCGGGAAAAACGTACCACATGAAGTCAACGTCGTCATCGAAGTCCCCGTGGGTGGCGAACCGATCAAATACGAGATGGACAAGGAGGCCGGCACGCTGGTGGTCGATCGCTTCCTCTACACGCCGATGCGTTACCCCGGTAACTACGGCTTCATTCCGCACACTCTGTCGGATGACGGCGACCCCTGCGACGTCCTGATCATCAACACCCGCGCCATCATCCCCGGCGCCGTCATGAGCGTGCGCCCGGTCGGCGTGCTGTTCATGGAGGACGAGGCCGGCGGCGACGAGAAGATTCTGGCGGTGCCATCGTCGAAGCTCACGCAGCGCTATGACAAGGTGAAGTCGTACTCCGACCTGCCCGACATCACGCTGCAGCAGATCCAGCACTTCTTCGAGCACTACAAGGACCTCGAGAAGGGCAAATGGGTGAAGATCCTGCGCTGGGGTGGCCCGGAGGATGCACACAAGCTGATCCTCGAAGGCATGGATCGCGAGAACAAGAAGAAGGCCTGAGTTCGGCCCCCTCGTCATTCCGGGGCGCGCGTCAGCGCGAACGACGGTGCGCTCTTGCGCAACTGAGAATCCAGAGGTTGAGGCGCGAGATTCCGGGTTCGGCTCTCCAAGCCGCCCCGGAATGACAACCCCTTACACCGCCGGCTTCGGCAGCCCAGCGATCGCGCAGGCCGCGCGCAGTGTGTTCACCAGCAGGCAAGCCACCGTCATCTGACCGACGCCGCCCGGCACCGGCGTGATGGCGCCGGCGATTCCAAGCGCTTCCTGATAGGCGACGTCGCCGACGAGGCGGGTCTTGCCATCATCCTTCGGAATCCTGTTGATGCCGACGTCGATCACGGTCGCGCCCGGCTTCAGCCAATCGCCGCGCACCATCTCCGGCCTTCCGACCGCGGCATAGACGAGATCGGCCTTCTTCACGAGCCCGGGCAAGTCGCGCGAGCGCGAATGTGCGATCGTCACCGTGGCGTTCTCGTTCAACAGCAATTGCACCAGCGGGCGGCCCACCAGATTGGAGCGGCCGATGACGATGGCGTTCATGCCCTCCAGCGAGGCGTGCACGCTCTTGGTCAGGATGATGCAGCCGAGCGGCGTGCAGGGCGACAGCGCCTCGAAGCCGCCGGCAAGCCGGCCGGCATTGTTCGGATGCAGCCCGTCGACGTCCTTGGCGGGGTCGATGGCGTTGATGACGGCTTCCGTGTTCAACCCCTTCGGCAGCGGCAGCTGCACCAGAATGCCGTGCACGGCCGGATCGCGGTTCAGCTTTGCGACGAGCGCCAGCAGATCTGCCTGCGCGACGTCGGCGGGAAGCTTGTGCTCGAACGAGGCCATGCCGGCGGCCTGGGTCTGGGTGTGCTTGGAACGGACATAAACCTCGCTGGCGGGGTCGGTGCCGACCAGGACGACCGCCAGACCCGGCACCAGATTGTGCTCGCGCTTGACCCGGGCGACCTCCTCAGTGACGCGGGCCCGAAGCTCCGCGGCGATGATTTTTCCGTCGATAATCCTGGCGGTCATGTCAGTCCCTCAGTCTTTCGATTTGGCGGCCGCCGATTTGACTTGGACAAGCTGGCGCAGGGCATCGCCCAGCCGTGCCGGCTCGCCGTCGACCGCGATCTGCTTCAGCCGCGAGGTGGCGCCGGACAGAAGCCGCACGCTGGCCTTGGGGACACCAAGCGATTTTGCCAGCAGCACCAAAACGGCCTTGTTGGCCTCGCCGCCATCGGCAATGGCGCGGACCCGCACCTTGAGCACGCTGCGGCCATCGGCCAGCTGCTCGATCCCGTCGATGTCGTCGCGGCCGCCGCGCGGCGTTACCCGTAGCGCGACGCTGATTCCCGCGGCCGAGTAGCGCCAAGGTTCCTTGTAAGCTTCCTTGCCGGTTTCTCGGGCGACCAAGGCGCTCCAGCCCGCTCAGACCACGTTCGGATAGATGTAGTACAGGATCACCCGCTCGATGAACATGATAAGCAGGATCAGGATGATCGGCGAGATGTCGAGGCCGCCCAGACTTGGCAGCAAATTGCGAATCGGCGCGAGGACCGGTTCGGTGATCCGGTACAGGAACTCCGCCACCGCCGATACGAACTGGTTGCGGGTGTTCACGACGTTGAAGGCAATCAGCCAGGACAGGATCGCCGAGGCGATCAACAGCCAGACGTAGAGGTCGAGCACGATGATGACGATGTCGAGAACGGCACGCATGGCTTTTGAAGACTCTGGCTTTTGAAAACTCTGGCTGCGGTCGGGATTGACGCCTGTTGCTAGATATCGGTTCCCCCCCATCCAAACAAGGGAAGTCGGCGTCCGAATGGCTAAAACCGGGTGACACCCGTCCTTGACTTGACCTTGGCGGGGACTTAAATGGCGCCCGGTTGTCGGCCGCGTTTACCAGAGCGGCCAGCAAAGGGGCCATAGCTCAGCTGGGAGAGCGCGTCGTTCGCAATGACGAGGTCGGCGGTTCGATCCCGCCTGGCTCCACCAGCCTTCGCAGGCTACGCCTGCTTCGGCTTGGCAAGCCTTTTAGTAGTGAAGGCTGCCGCGGCGGAGCCCGAAGGGCGAAGCCGGGCTCATTTTGAATCCCTACCTCCCCGTAAACCTTGGCGGCCGCTTCTCCATGAAGCTCGCCACGCCTTCCCGGAAATCGCTGCCGGCCAACGCCACCATCATCTCCCGGTTAGCCTCGATCGTCGCCTCCGCCAGCGTCTGGAACGGCACCTCGTAGAGCTGGCGCTTGATCACGGCCATCGCGCTCGGCGAGACGAAGTCGGCGAGATCGCGCGCATAGGCATAGGTCTCCTCGCGCAGCTTCTCGGGCGAACTGAGCCGGTTGACCAGTCCGATTCGCAGCGCCTCGTCGCTCGACACACGCCGCGCCGACAGCAACAAATCCATCGCGTTGGCATGACCGACGATGCGCGGCAGCATCCAGCTGATGCCATGCTCGGCAATCAGACCGCGCCGGGCGAAGGCCGTCGTGAACACGGTATTGTCGGCGGCAAAGCGCAGGTCGCAATAGAGGGCGTGGACGAGTCCGATGCCGGCGGTGGCGCCATTGAGCATGGCGATCACAGGCTTTCCGATCGAGGGGTAGAAACCGTAGCGCGTCTGCCAGTCCGGCCGCCGGTTCATGTCGAACGGCGGCAGGTTCGAGGCGCGCCTGACGTCATCGGGGTCGAGCCCCTTGAGCGCATCCATGTCGGCGCCGGCGCAGAACGCGCGGCCCGCGCCGGTGAGGATGATGACGCGGACATCATCGGCGGCGCTCGATGCTTCCATCGCATGGCGCACGTCGCGCTCCATGGTCGGCGTCCACGCATTCATGCGGTCGGGACGATTGAGCGTGATAGTCGCGATCTTGTCGCTCACCTCGTAGAGAATGTGTTCGTAGGCCACGGCGCTCTCCCTTGTTTGCCGGCACGCATTGGTGCGCGCTCGTTGGCAGAGAGCCTAGCATATCAGGAGCAGAGGCAAGGACTTGCGCCAAGGACCTGTACGAAGGACCTGTACGTAGGACCTGCGCGAAGGTCACTCGGCGGCTTGCGCCAGCACGGGCCGGCGCGCCAGCCAGCCGTCGATGAAATGATCGAGCCAGGCACGCTCCGCAACATCGTACACGGCACGATCGGCGAAGTGATGGTGCCGCTGCCGCGCACCGGGCGCGCTGAAGCCGTCATAGCCACGCGTAGTCCAGCGGTGCATCATCGCGTAGGTCACGTCAGGATGAAATTGCACGCCGAACGCATTGCCGGCGCGGAACGCCTGCACTGGAAAATCGTCACCTTCTGCAAGCAGCTCTGCGCCGACAGGCAGCTCGAACCCCTCGCGATGCCAGTGATAGACCTGAGCCGGCCAGGCCGGACAGAGCGCGCGGCCCGCGGCTGTGGGGCGGATCGGGTAGTAGCCGATCTGGGTCAGCCCATCGGCATGCGGCGCGACGCGCGCACCGAGCTGCATCGCGAGCATCTGGGCCCCAAGGCAAATGCCGAGGAACGGCCGCTGCTCGCGCAGCGGAATTTCGATCCAGTCGATCTCGCGACGAATATAGTCGTCGTAATCATTGGCACTCATCGGGCCGCCAAAGACCACGGCGCCGGCATGCTGATCGAGTGTCTCGGGCAGGGGATCGCCGAAGCGGGGACGGCGGATATCGAGACGATGGCCGAGCGCGCGCAGCGCATTGCCGACGCGGCCGGGGGTCGAGCATTCCTGATGCAGGATAATGAGAACCGGCAGGCCGCTTGTCGAATTGGAGGCAGGCGCGCCCGGCGTCGTTAGCGGGAAGGGCACCAATTCTGCGCTACCAAACCTGTCCGTCCGGAACGACATTGTCCTTGCGAAAGTTATTAGGTCCAGACCGCCAGCATAACTAAGCGATCGTTAATTTCGTGTGAGTTCGCGCACACATCGAAACGTAAGCAAGCTCCGGGCCAATACGGACGCCGGGCGCTCCTTAGTGCCTCTGCCTCTGGAACCGACTGGTGGCGGCCAGGATGAAACCCCGCGGGAAAAAGCGCAGTGCAAATGGCACAATCTTGATGCCCAGACCGGGCAGCACTGCCCTTTTATTGGCCATCAGCCCACGATAGGCCTCCCGGGCGACATCGACGGCAGAAACATTGAGAAGGGCCGTATCGTGTCCGGAGCCGACGCCGGCACGCGCCTGGAATTCGGTGGGCACGGGACCCGGGCAAAGGACGGTGACGCGAACGCCGCGCGGCGCGAGCTCCGCCCGCAGCGCTTCGGTAAAGGAAATCACGTAGGCCTTGGACGCATAATAGACGGCCATGCCGGGGCCGGGCAGGAATCCCGCGACCGAGCCGACATTGAGAAGACCGCCCTTGTTCTTGATGAGCTGATCGGCAAAGCGCAGCGACAGGTCCGTCAGGGCCCGCACGTTGACATCGACAATCCCGACCTGGTCCTCGCGATCGCGCTCGATGGCATCGCCGAATACGCCGAAGCCGGCATTGTTGACGAGGTGATCGAGCTCGACGCCTTCGGCGGCGAGCGCCGCCGCGATCGTCTCGCCGGCATCGGTATCCTGGAGATCGCAGACGATCACGATCGGCTTCTGACCGCTCTTGGCGGCGAGCTCGTTCGCGAGCGCCTCAAGCCGATCCGCGCGCCGCGCCGTCAATGCCAGACGATGTCCGTTGGCGGCAAATACGCGCGCCAGCTCCGTGCCTATGCCCGCCGAGGCACCGGTGATCAACGTTACCCGCTCAGTCACGATCCAAGTCTCTTGATCCAAGTCTCATGGATTGATGAATTTGGCCCCGCAATGGTGGAACCAGAGCATAGGCCGAGCGCGACAGGCAAGCGGCGCTGGCAGCATGGCAGCTTGAGCGGAGGTCAGAGAGAGCAAGAAAGCCGCGGAATACCGATGAATCCGGACGCAACGGGGCCGGCGGCTACATTAAAGTTTCGTCATGTGATCCGCACAACCGGCCATCCCGCGCAGGTGGCACGGGGTCAGCCACCGACGGCGCTATCCTTCAACTGGCCGCCGGCACGGTCCGCAATGGCGTGCTTCAGCTCAATCCGGTCGCGCTGGGCAATCCCGAGCAGGTCGGAGGCGCGCCAGACGACGTTGTCCTCGAACTCGCTCACCTGTCCGTCGGCATAGACCAGCTCCCACATCATCTGCACGATGCGCTTGCGCCCCTCCTCGTCGAGCGAGCGCATGATGACGCTGGTGAAGTGATAGAGGTCTACCGCCTCGCCCTCGACCTGGGTTGCGTCCGCGATCAGACGCTCCGCCGTACCTCGGTCGAGCCCAAAATGGCTCTCGATCAGGCCGTGCAGCTTGCGTTGCTCTTCCGCTGTCGGCTGGCCGTCCAGCGAGATCACGTGGACCAGCAACGCCGTCGCGGCCAATCGATAATCGCTGTCGCCGAACGTGCGGTTCTGGTTCTGGGGGGCGACGATGTCCGTGATGAATTGGCGCAGGCCGTCGAGCATAAGGTCCTACCGAAATCGATGCGCCGCAAGGAGCGCGGCTGTTACCAGCATCATATGAGGAGGAAACTCAACCGGCGCAACATGCGGCAGTTCCGCGCGTCGCATTACGTTTCGGCAATCTGTTCACTGTCATCCCGGGACGATGCGCGAGCATCGGACCCGGAATGACAGTTTGTAGCTCAGGGGATCTCGTACACCACCATCTTGTCGGCGATGCCGCGCAGCGCCGCCTGTTTCTGGATCGGCTTGATTGCACGCTGCTCCAGCACCTCGGCAACCGCGGGCGCATCGAGCACCGGGCCGGTGATGTGGATCTCCTGCGCGGTCGAAAGGCTTTGCACACGGGCGGCGATGTTGACCGTCTGGCCGAAATAGTCCTGCCGCTCGTTGAGCATGACCGCGAGGCAGGGACCTTCATGGATGCCGATCTTGACGATGAGATCGTCCGTGCCGCGCTGCTTGTTGAGCGCGTCCATCGCCGCGCGCATCCGCAAGCCCGCGACGATGGCATGCTCGGGACGGACAAAGGTCGCCATCACGGCATCCCCGATCGTCTTCACCACGGCGCCCTTCTCGGAGGAGATGATCTCGAGCAGCGCATGGAAATGCGCCCGCACGAGATCGAAGGCGGCGAGATCGCCGACGCGCTCGTAGAGCGCGGTCGATCCCTTGAGATCGGTGAACAGGAAGGTCAGCGAGGTGATCTGCAGCCGCTGGTCGAGACTGAGATTGTCCGCCTTGAACACGTCGCGAAAGGTCTGGTTCGACAGCATCCGCTTGGCGGTCAGGAACGGCTTGCGCTTGCCGATGAGATGGTGAAGTGCCTCGGCGGCGATGAACACCGAAGGCAACACGCGCACGCCGGCCTGGTTCTCCAGCGACAGCCGCAGCGGACCCGGCCGCATCGTCGTGGTCCCCGTCGGGGCCTGCACCTTGTTGTACATGATGGCTAGCTGCTGGCGGTCCTTGGTCGGCTCGCCCTGGACGTCGATGAAATGGGCCGCGTGCGTCACCGGCTCGAAGATGATGACGAAGTCACTAGGCAATTGCAGCGACATGGTCGCCTTCTCGCCGGCCGGCAGCTCCATCGTGTCGAGCGTTACTTCGTTAGCGAGCGTCGCGAACGATTCAAGATTGAAGTCGACGCCGGAGCTCCAGAACATTTGCTTGAAATACTCCCAAACCGGAAGCGTATCGGGGTCGTGCGCCGCGATTCGTCGCACCCGCGGATTCACGGTGAAGGAGACCTCGACCTGATCGTCGACCGAGGTCTTGTAACCGCACGCGCAGAGCGCACAATGATACTCATCCGGCTTGAGCGCCTTCAGGGTCGAATGCGCCCCCAGCACGCCGCTGCAGCCCGGGCATAACACGTTCCAGCCGAGATCGAACAGGCCGAGCCGCGCCGCATGCAGGAAGCCGGAGATCGCATGCTCTTCGTCGACGCCATACTGCGTCGCGAAGTCGAGAACATTGACGCGGTTGAGCTCGTGATCCTCGCCGTGCTCGATGAGGCGCGCGATCGCGTCGACCACTTTAGCGTCGGCGGTCTGCTTCAGAACGGAAAATTGGGCCTGGACGTCGCTCATGGCGAGACTCTACCTAATGGAGATCAAGACATCGGCCAGACGAGAGCCTGTCATCGACGCGTGATGCGGAACATGGGTGAATGGTCCGGCTGGGTCGTGACGACACCGAGCGGGATCACGGGATTCGCGGTATCGGCGAGCTCGACCCGGAACGCGCCGATCAGCCGGGCCAGCGCCAGCACGGATTCGGCTTGCGCGAACGGCGCGCCGATACAGACGCGCGGACCGGCGCCGAACGGCAAATAGGCGAAACGATCGGGCGCCTCCGTCGACGTGAAGCGCTTGGGAATGAACGCGTTCGGCTGATCCCACAGCTTCTCGTGCCGGTGCAGCAGCCAGGGCGCGATCATGATGATGTCGCCCTTGCCGATCTCGACGCCGGCCGCATTGTCCTTGTCGCGCGCCGCGCGTGCCACGAGGAAGGCAGGCGGATAAAGCCGCATCGTCTCCTCGATCACGGCGCGGGTGAACTTCTGCCGATCGATGTCGGCCATGCTGTCGAGATGCTCTCCGCGGGCCTCGGAGGCGACCTCCTCCTGCGTATCAGGGTCGAGCGCGAGCAGATAGAGCGCCCAGAACAGCGCCGTCGCCGTGGTCTCGTGACCGGCGAGGATCATGGTCGCGACCTCGTCGACGAGCTGTTCGTCGGAAAAGCCCTTGCCCGTTTCGGGGTCCCGCGCCTCGTCCATGAGGTCGAACAGGTCGCGCGGCGGTGCGCCGTCCTTCTTGCCGGTTGCACGCCGTTCGGCGATCAGCATGGCAACGAAATCGGTCCAGCGCTTGCGGAAGCGCGCCCGCGCAAAATCCATCGGGCTCGGCCAGGACACCGGCAGCACCATGTCGAGGAGATACGGGCGTCCTAACCGGGCGGCATATTCCATGATGAAATTGCGCAGGGTCGCGCCATGCCGGTCCATGCCGAACGAGAACATCGTGCGCCCGGCGATCTCGAGGGTCATGCGCTGCATGATCTCGCGCAGATCGACGTCTTCACCCGAGCGGCCATCCAGCTTCGCGATGGTCTCGTCGAGCACCGCCGTCATGTGCGGGACCAGGTTTGCGGTCGCGCGCGGCGTGAAGGCCGGCGCAAGCGTGCGGCGCTGAAACGTCCAGGAATGACCTTCCGCGATCAGGAGGCCGTCACCGAGAACGGGACGCAGCATGCGGATTCCCGCCGGCGTGCGCGTGTAGTTCTCGTAATTGTTGAGCAGGACGTGCCGGATCGCATCCGGCCGGTTCAGGATGAAACTGTTGCGGAAGAAGAAGCGCCCCTGGACGACGTCTTCCTCATAGGCGCGCTGCCCCCAGGTTGCGATCATGTTCCGGCGGATCACCGCGAGACGACCGAAAAATGACATGTCGTCGGGCGCACGCGGGGGAGCCGGAGGGATGATGGGCCGACGCACGCTGGCGATATTCATGGCACTCTCCCGGGGGATGGGACGCAGGCAACAGCTAATAAGTCAGCTCGGCGATCGCAATCCTGTTCTCGAGGGCGGGCCAGGCACGTGTCACAATCCGTTCTTCGCCGAACTGGGCCACGATGTTACGTCCGACCTCGGCCGCCGCAAACCGCAATGTTGCCACCGAATCCGTCGGCACGCCCGGCTTGACGTCGGCCGGCTCCTTGCCGTCGAACAGAACCACGTCCCGCGGCAGACCGAAATAGCCCCTCGGCCGTGACATGATCACGACCGCGCCGGCGTCCTTGTCCGCTGGCCCGAGCGGCCGTGCGGCGCGCAAATGGACGACGTCGGACGAGCGCAGGAATGGCGAGCGATAGATGTGTGTGATCGGCGCACCCGCCGAGGTCAGGACGAATTCCAGCGACCAGGACGAGTCGACCTGCGCCGGACCCCAGCGTCCGTCAGCGCCGGTCGTTGCGCTGTGCAGCGCACTGCCCTTGCGCTCACCGGTATCAGGGTCGACGCGGAAGATATCGACGGTTGCACCTGCGACCGGACGGTTGGTCGACACGCCGCCGGGCGTGCCGGTGACGAGTCCGCTCAACTTGACGCTTGCCTCGGGAACAATCGCGATGCGCGCGGGCTCGCGACCCGCGATGAATTTGTAGATCTCGCGGAAGGCGCGCGGATGAAACGCGACCTCGCGATGGTCGAGTGCACCGAGCACGAGATTGGTGGCGCCCTTCAGCTCCGGGCCTTCATTGGTGACGCCGGTCGGCGTGCCGGGCTTGCCGATGAAGCGGCCGTCCGCTTGCGCAAATTTGTCCATGCCGTCGCTGCGCAGCGTCAGGAAGGCAACACCCGGTGTCACCTCGCTCTCGCCCTCGTTCAGGCCGCGCAGGAATGCACCGCGACCGTTAAACTCGTTGTTGGGCTGGTCATCGGTCGCGAACACGCCGTGATTGGGTGTGCCGCACAGCACGGCGTGACTGACATCGGCCGCTCCGCCATTCCTGATGACGTTGCGGATCGCATTGCCGCCGCGCGAGCTGCCGACCAGCGCCACGCGAGGTGCGCCGGTCCGTCGCTTCAACTCGGCGATGGCAGCAGTGAGCTCCCGGCGCTGGTCCTCGGTCGAGGAGCGGTTCGCCTGCTCGACCTTGTCGTCGCTGCGCGCCAGCGGATCCGTGAAATTGATCGCGGCCATGCGATCGCGTGCGATGCCGTTGGATTCCATCCGCCATATCGTGGTCATCCAGAGCGCGTCATAATCGCCATTGCCGTGGACGAAGAGGATCGGCGGCGCTTCAGCATTCGGCGCCGCGGCAGGCGCAGTCTGGGCCAGCGCGCCCGCTCGCAAGCTCGCAACTGCGAAAGCCGCGGTCCCAGTCCCCAGCAGGATCGTCCGTCGCGACAGCTGCATTTGTTCCTCCCCGGCAAACCGCCTCTTTGCACTGCTTATAGCGGCCTAATCACTGGACAGCGAAGGACTTTCGCGGGCATCACTGGACTTGCCGGAATCGCGTGGAGCACTTCTGCCAGCCCATTTGGAAGGGGATATGACCGAGCAGACGAACCGCCAGAAAATCGCCGCCGACGGCATCACCGCGCCGCTGCGGTACACCGTGTTCCGGCGCATCTGGCTCGCCAGCCTGCTTTCCAATCTCGGCCTGCTGATCCAGGGCGTCGGCGCAGCCTGGGCGATGACGCAGATGGCGGCGTCGGCCGACAAGGTCGCGCTGGTGCAGACCGCCCTGATGCTGCCGATCATGCTGATCTCGATGCCGGCCGGCGCCATCGCCGACATGTATGACCGCCGCATCGTTGCGCTGATCTCGCTGATGATTGCCTTGATCGGCGCGAGCGCGCTCACCTTGCTGGCCGGCCTCAACATGATCACCCCCGAATTACTGCTCGTCTTCTGCTTCGTGGTCGGCAGCGGCAATGCGCTGTTCGGCCCGGCCTGGCAGTCCTCGGTCAGCGAACAGGTGCCGCCCGAGGCATTGGCGTCCGCGGTGGCGCTGAACGGCATCAGCTACAACATCGCACGCAGCTTCGGTCCCGCGGTGGGCGGCGTCATCGTCGCTTCGCTCGGCGCGGTCGCGGCGTTCGCCTGCAACGCGATCCTCTATCTGCCGCTGCTGGTGGTGCTGCTGCTCTGGCGCCGCAGCACCGAACCCTCCCGCCTGCCGCGGGAGAAACTCAACCGCGCCATGGTCTCCGGCTTCCGCTACATCACCAATTCGCCACCGATCAAGATCGTGCTGTTGCGCACGCTGGTGATGGGCCTGATCGGCGGCGCCATCATGGCGCTGATGCCGCTGGTCGCGCGTGACCTCTTGCATGGCGGCGCGCAGACCTATGGCATCATGCTCGGCGCCTTCGGCATGGGCGCCGTGATCGGCGCGCTCAACATCCACGAATTGCGCAAGCGCATGAGCGGCGAGGCCGCGATCCGCGCCTGCACCATCTCGATGGCTTTCGCGATGGCCGCGCTGGCTCTGAGCACGGAGCCGGTGCTGACCGCAACCGCGCTGGTTCTGGCCGGTGCGGTATGGATGGCCGCCATTGCGCTGTTCAATATCGGCGTGCAGCTTTCGGCGCCGCGCTGGGTTGCCGGGCGCTCGCTCGCGGCGTTCCAGGCCTCGATTTCCGGCGGCATCGCGATCGGCGCCTGGGGCTGGGGCCGTCTCACCGACTTTGCCGGTGTGGAAGTCGCGCTGCTGACCGCGGCCGGCCTGATGCTGATCTCGCCGCTGCTCGGGATCTGGCTGACGATGCCGCGCGTCGGTGCCCGCAACGAGGATGCCGACGTGCTGGCCGATCCCGAGGTGAAGCTGTCGCTGACGGGGCGCAGCGGACCGCTGGTGGTCGAGATCGAATACCGGGTCGCCCAGGAGAACGCGCGCGCCTTCCACAACGTGATGCAGGACGTGCAGCTCTCGCGCCAGCGCAACGGCGCCTATGGCTGGTCGATCGCGCGCGACATCGCCGATCCCGAATTGTGGACCGAGCGCTATCACTGCCCGACCTGGTTCGACTATCTGCGTCAGCGCAACCGCTCGACGCAATCCGAACGCGCGCTTCACCTCGAGGCGATCGCCTTCCACATCGGCCCCGAGCCGGTGCGGATCCGCCGCATGCTGGAGCGCCCGTTCGGCTCGGTGCGCTGGAAGGACGAGACGCCTGATCGTGCGAGCGCCGAGGTGCTGCCGGTAGTCGCGACCGCAGCGGGGAGCAGCACATAGCTTTCGCTCCGGAGCTCGCGCCTGGCGGCGCGCTCCGGAATGACGATCACTGCCCGTGCTCTGTCAGCACCTTGTCGCAGCCCTTGCTCAGCTTCGTGCGGTTCTGCTTCAGACAGGCGAGCACGGCGCCATCGCCATTGTTCATCACGGCGCGGCAGAAGCGGCTGACGTCGCGCGCGCAGGCATCGTGGCCGGGCTGCTGCTGCGCCGTTGCGACCGAGCCGCACAGGAGCAAAGGAATGATGAAAAGAAATCTGGTCATCGCGTAATGCCTCTTACCCGGGAAGATGTGCGGGGAAGCTAGTGCGACGATCCCGGGGCTGCAACGGCTTTATTGCCGAGCGGGAGAGTGCAGCGGCGTGGCCCCGGCTTGACGCCGGGGCACATCGCGAGGGGAGCTGACCAGCGCGACGGTCGTTGTTGCGCGCGCTCTTATTGAGTGCTCTGGGCGTCAGCGACCTTGCGCGACGCGCCCTTGGCGAGAGTCTTGTCCATCACCGCGCGGCAGCCGGCGCTCAGGTCCGAACGATGCTTGATCATGCACGCGGTGATCTTCGGGATGTTGGGGATTTCCGCCGAGCACAGGCGGAAGGCGTCGCCAGTGCACATCTGCTGCGCTTCGGACGAGAAGGCGAAGCTCGAGGTCGTCGAGGCGATCGAGACGATGGCAGCAAAGCCGAGGGCGAGGCTGGTGTCGCGGATCTTGGCCGTCAGGGACTTGGTGGAGGAAGACTTGATCGAAAAGGACTTCGTAGAACAGGACTTGGTCATTTGAAGCTCCCATTGGCGCCGTCGCAACGGCGCCCGTTGTTGATGGGAACGACGATGCTCCAGGAAAACAGTTTCCACTGTGATGATGGTCACGGGCCGCACCCCGAGTGTGACGTCGGTCACTTTGGCGCACCTCCCTGAAATTCCTCCACAACCGCCGTCGTGTTGGTGTCACGTTAACTGTTACTTCGCATTAATGGCTCGTCGCGCGGGAAATTCCGCTCCTTTGGTTGCGTAATTGGAAAGAATAGCGATGCGTAATGCGTTGGGCCTGATGCTGGCCAGTGTAGTTGCGGCGGTCGTGATTGCCGCCGGCGGTTGGTTTTATTATTCCACGCGCGCCGATCAGGGCGCCCCCAAGACAGTTGCCGCCCGTGCTGCCGATCCGTTGCCGGCACCGGCGAAGCTCGCCGCCAAGGACGACGTCCAGACCACCGCGACGATCGCAGCCAAGCCGGCAGTTGCCCCGGCGGCGGCACCCGCCCCCGTCATGCCGGTGCAGCCGAAGCAGGTCTGCGCCAATCCGAACGCGCTGGGCGTGTCCCGCGTCGTCGAGATCGACACCACCGGCGGCCCCGGCTTCGGCTTCGAGCACTTCAAGCAGTTCGACTTTCTCACTGAGAAGGAAGTCGTGCTGACCTTCGATGACGGTCCGTGGCCGGTCAATACGCCCACGGTGCTGAAGGCACTCGCGGACGAATGCACCAAGGGCCTGTTCTTCTCGGTCGGCAAGCACGCGACCTATCATCCGGAAATCCTGAAACAGGTGCTGGCCCAGGGCCACACGGTTGGCACGCACACCTGGTCGCATGTCAACCTGAACAGCAAGAAGATGACGGAGCAGCAGGTCAAGGACGAAGTCGAGAAGGGCTTCAGCGCAGTGAGATTTGCGCTCGGCACCAACCCGGCGCCGTTCTTCCGCTTCCCGCAGCTTCAGCACAACCCCGCGATGGTGGCCTATTTCGGCACCCGAAACGTCGCGATGTTCTCGACCGAAATCGACTCCTTCGATTTCAGGAAGGGTGCCACCCCGGAGAAGATCGTCGAGACCGTGATGACCAGGCTCGACAAGCTCGGCAAGGGCATCATCCTGATGCACGACTTCCAGAAGAATACTGGCCTCGCCATGCCGACGCTGCTCGCGCGGCTCAAGGCCGGCGGCTACAAGGTCGTGCAGATGAAGGCCAAGACGAGCCTCCAGACGCTGCCGGAATATGACGAGGCGCTGATGAAGGACATGAAGGTGCCGACCGCTGGCACTAACTCCCGTCCGATCGCAAGCGTGGTGCAGACGATTTCGCAGTAAGCTCCAGCCAAGGCTTCCTCAATACGCGCATGGCCGGGCTCTTGCCCGGCCATTTGCTTTGGGTGAGCGGCTTACCAATAGATGCCGTGGCGGTGCAGCTCGCTGATGATGCGACGCTCGGTCCAGCTGCGCTTGGGCTTCGGCTTGTCTGCCTTCGCCGCGGTCCTGGTGGCGGGCTTGCTCGTCGCGACCGGCGCCGAGGTGGTGGCAGGCGCGGCCGCCGCAGGTGCAGCCGTGGTGGCCGGTGGCGCTGAGAGCGACACGGCCGGCGGACGATCGGAATATGTCGGCGCCTCGGTGGCCGGCGCTGGCTCGCTCACCTGTGCCGTAGTCGCCGACGTCGGCGCGGTCAGCGGAGCCGGGGTCTGAGCGCCCGACGCTGACAGCGACAGGCTGCGGGAGCCGTCCGCCTGGGCGGATGCGGCGGTCAGCACCATGGCGGCAACCAGAATGATCTTGCGCATGTGAAAGTCTCCCCGTGTTGGCGTGACCGGGACATTACGGGGGGTGCGCGTGGGGTTAAGTGATTGGCCTCACACAATCGCGGTACAGTTTCGAACCCGCTGGCTGCGATCAACACCCGCGCCGATAGACCCGCAAGCTCACGTCCGGATAGCTCATGCTGTCGAGCAGGCAAACGCCCTTCTCCGCGTCCATGCGGGCGATGAGCTCATTGCCGACGCGCGGCCCGACCAGCGTGTGCTGGATCGAGCTCGAGAGCACGAGAATCTCCGACTTCAACAATGCATCGCCCGTTTCCTGCGCGCTCCGGAAATACAGCTCGTCGCGTACGACGAGATTCATCTTCGCCTGCGCCGCGTAGAGCTGGATGGTCGCCGACGTCACCGGATAAGGGCTGGAGAAGCCGACATAGAGCGGGCCGGGCGTTTGCGGCTTGATCTCGCGCAGCAGCGACCAGAGCCGCGCGGTCGCGAGGCGGATGCTCTCCTGCTGCTGCGCGCTCAGCGGTGTCGCCGTGCTGATCTGACCGATGACGACGTGCCTGAGAAAGAGCTGAAGAACAAAGGCGAGCGCCAGCACCCGGCAGGCGGCGAGAAGGTAGCGGCGGATGTCGTTGCGGAGGCCGAAGCGGATGAGCAGCTCTTCAATGAGCGCCATGCTGGCGCAGCCGTTGAGCACCATCGCGACGATGAACACGCCATAGAACATCGCGCCGAAATAATAGGTCTTGATCGCCGCGACGGATGGAATGGCATAGGCGATCAGCACGGCCGCGAGGAGGACGGCGGCGTCGCGCAGCGCGGCGCTTCCGCAGATGGCCGCCAGCACCAGGCGCAGCAGCATCAGTCCCGTCCCGATGGCGAACCAGTAATGCAGACCGAACTGACCTTCTCCGCCGATCGAGAAGCGCAGTAAACCGGCCGAGAAACTTTCGCCTGTCGTCCAGAGGTCGCGCTGGCCAACGAAAACGTGAAGGATGTAGGTGACGGTCTCGACCAGAGCAGGCCCGATCAAGAGCGCCGTTGCCGCAAGCAGCGGCAACACGAACCACAGCAGCGCAGCGAGCGCCTGGCGGATCGAGATGCGCGATCCGCCGGCCTCCAGGCCATCGACGAACAACCTGATCGCAAATGAACTGCCGAGCAGAGCGAGCGTGGCAAAGAACGCGGTCGGCTTGATGCTGACGGCCAGTGCGCAGGCAATGCCGAGACCGGCCAGGGCACGTGCGCTCCGATCGAGCACGCCGCGGTGAACGATCGCCCCGGTCGCAAGGCCAATGGCAAGACCCGAGGGCAGATCCGGTCGCGCCTCGGTCACCGTGTGCCACAGCACCGGGACGCAAGCGACCGCGATCAGGCAGGCCGCGATCTCGAGCACGGGCCGCCGCCACGCCAGCCAGACGATCCCGAGCAGAAATGCAAAGACCAATACAGCGTGGACGAGATAAGGCCCGATGAAGCTGCCGGGAAACAGCGCAAACCCCGTGATCGCCACCATCGTCGAAAACGGCGCGTGGTCGTGCAGCAGAGTCCAGCTACTTGCGGCGATGCTCCGGTCACCGACCGAATTCATCCACCTGATGGCATCCAGGAAATAGGAGACGTCGTCATAAAGCGGAGGAACGGACAACCGCCCGCGCAGCTGCGAGACGCCGAGCGATCTCGAGGCGACGATGGCGGTGATGCCGGCGGCGAGACTGACGAAGCCGAAGATCCGCAGCCAGGAGAGCGTTCGGGCTAGAATGAGGATCGAGGTTCGCAAGCTGTTGGCCCGATATGGGTACCCGCCTGACCTTCAGAAGGCCGCGGTCGATCTAGTGATCAGACAGGCAGAGGCGTTCGCGAATGCGTGGAATTAGCCTGAGACTCGGCATGTCCCGTTGTCCCACACACTAGCTGGTGGGACAAAGGGACAGACCCTGCATCCGGCGGGCAACATCTCAATGCATAAACAGGGTCGACGGAGGACCGCTTTGGTTCGGCGGCGCTTGGATCAACCGTCTTCTTCGCCAAGCTCGCCAATCATTTCAACCGACCCCTCCGCATACCGGGTAATGTGCCAATACGCTTTGAGAAGCCCCTCCAATTCGATCTTCGCCAGCACAAACTCTTGTCCGTCCTTCGCGTGCGGGTAACGGAACTGCTCACCGTCAGAATCGATTTCGTTAATGTGATTGAGTAGTTTTAGAATGTATTTTGAATATACGTCATCTGCCGGAGCGCCCGCGTCACCGAGCAGTTTTGTCAGCGCATTCCATAATTTCATGAGGTTGTGGTGGTCAATCCGATCAGCCGGCAGCAGGACTGATGTTGGACTCTATGCTCCTTCTTAATGAGGAGCAGGTCAGTGCAGCCCTCCGGTCGCAGCTGTACGCGCTGGCAGCTTCCCGGCATGGAAGGCGCAAAAGAGTCGCTCTTTATGCCGAGCGGGAATTTGGAGGCGCACCAGCATTCACGGTGGAATCGATTCCAGATGCCGCTGGTAGGCTTCGTCGACGGTCGATCGGCCGGAAGGGACCTGCGCCAGTAAGTCCTGTTCGAGGCAGCGGCCGTGTGGGAAGCGAAGGTCTTGTTGCGTTCGTGATATCGCAAGCTCACGCGACCAAGCCGCGATCATTTATGAATCATCCCGGACCTGACTTGATCCGCGGGAAAACAAGTCCCGCGGGAAGTATTGGCATCGTTACCGATTTTATCGGTTCAGGTTCGCGCGTTTGCGAGATGCTAGATGCATTTTGGGCCGTCCCCAGCGTCCGATCCTGGGTTTCGAGGAAATGGATCAATTTCAAGGTGATAGCCGCGGCAGCCACGGCTGCCGGGGTCGCGAAGGTGAAACGGCACAGGCTCGGGCCTGAAGTGCTATTCCAACATGCTGCACCCACGATTAGCAGCCATCCGGATTTCGTGCAGGCAGACGAGTGGTCGGCTCTGATCGAGAGATATGGACCTGATGCTGGCCGGGGAGCGAGCCGCTATGGGTTTGGAGGCGACGCGGCGCTCGTAGCATTCAACTATCGGCTCCCCAACAATACTCCGGCCCTGGTGCACCGCACCCACGAGGGTTGGCGCGCCCTTTACGACGGTGCCGCACCAGATGATCTAAGGCCAGCGTTCGGCGTCCGGGCACCTTCAGAAGTCATTGGACAGGCAGCACAGATGACCGGCGTCGCAATCTCCGACGATCTATCGCCGGAAGCTGCTGCGACGATACTCGTACTCAGCTTACTTCGTGGACGATGGCACGCAAAAAGCCAGGTCGCGCTGGCCGAGCGCACTGGAATGGCAGTACCAGATATCATGGACATACTTGCTCGGGCCCTCAAGGGCGGTCTTGTCAATGGCTCGGGCAGGCTAACCGATTCTGGACAAGCCCTCTTGGCGGCAGGACGACGTTCCGAGCGAAAGCGACCAGTGGTTGCAACAGATTCGCAACCGTATTATCCCTTGGCGCTGAGGACTTCGCGGGGCTCATCTAGCACCCGCCGCCCTTCGGGGCGGCCATGATGGCAAGTACTAGCTTGCTGTCGTGGGCGGCCGGGCTTCCGGTCGCCGCTGACAGAGCTTCCGAACGCCGGTACACGCTACTTCGTCCTTCGTTCCCTGCGGGAACCTCCTCGAGAGACTCGTTTCGATGGACGAAGCAGCGCCCACGCGGGGCTGGATTCAAGTAGATGAAACACCCGTGGAGTCCTCAGCATTTTCGGGGAGAAGCAAGGAAGGCTGGCCGTCCCGAGATTATGATAGAGGCTGCGGTAAGCGCGGCTTCAGCGATCAAGCGGGTGCATCCCGACCTTCCTGTCATCTTTACGCTGCATCACTTAGCGCATCTAGCCGAGGTGTCGGCCGACGATCTGCAGCAGGTGGCCTTCCGTAAAGTGGACGCCTACCGAGTATTCCGCGTCAAGAAGCGAGGGGTGCCTGGTATGATTCCGGCTCAACCACGGCGGTACCGGACGATCTGTGTACCGCAACAGTTTCTGATGCAAGTGCAACGTTGGATTGCTCAGAATATTCTCAATCTCATAGACCCTCATCCAGCCAGCTTTGCCTTCACACCGAGACGTGATCTCGTTGGGGCAGCCGCGCGTCATCTCGGTTCGAGATGGCTCGTCAAAATGGACGTTCGACATTTCTTCGAGTCGATCTCAGAGCCACAGGTTTATCGAGTGTTTCGCTTACTTGGATATGGTGCGCTGCTGTCATTCCAAATGGCGCGGATCTGCACACGCTTGCCCGGCCATCGCCCGGGTGCGCTAAGTCGCCCACTTGGCAGGGCCGAACCCGGTTTGCCCTATCGCAGGCATGACCCAGGCCACCTACCTCAAGGAGCACCTACCAGCCCAATGCTGGCGAATTTGACAATGGAAACGCTCGACCGTCGACTGACAGGGCTGGCGCGAAGCGAGGGATGGACTTACACTCGATATGCTGACGATCTCGCTTTCTCGAGAACAGACGAGACTTCGCGTATCGTCGCGATGCGACTAGCGAAGCAAGTTGCACACCAACTAGAACTTGTTGGGCTGACCCATCACCGTGAAAAGACTAGCGTTGTCCCGCCGGGTGCACGAAAGGTGCTTCTAGGCGTGCTGGTGGACAGTGATCGCCCGCGGCTCACTCGCGCCTTTCGCAACAATGTTGAAACGCATCTCTTTGCGCTCACGAGCGATAAGATCGGAGCCTCTGCTCACCGGCAAAAGCGAGGTTTTGCTTCAACGATCGGCATGCGTCGACACATCGAAGGCCTAATCGCGTTTGCTCATCAGGTAAATCCAGCTTACGCAGCAAAGTTGTACGCGAGGCTCAACACCGTCGACTGGTCGCGCTAACGGCAAACGTCGCTATCCAGGAGCTTCAACTATGCCTTCGCGCCGAGCGTCCACCCTGACCGCCTGATCTGTCCGAGCCATTCGAGCAGGCCAGTCTGAATCACAGCAGCCTCATGCGTCGGAGGAACCGCTTCGCCAAGACGAATGAGAAAACTCTCGCCGCGTTCGCCAGGTACTGTGTTCGGTCCCTGTCCGAGTCTATGGAGTGCTTTAAGCCCCAGCCACAGTTGAACCTCGTACATGCCAATCGCATCACCCACTTCGCTGTGAGCTACTTCATCCAGGATGAGTTCAGCATGAGGATCCGCTGACCAGTCAAGTTGCGGCACCCTATCAAGCTTTCCGCCAAGAACGTCGAATCCACCAATTAGGCAAACCGGACGGCTGATGTGCTTTCGCTTAGCCAGGGGTGACGTTATCTCCCTGATCACCCTAAATTCGAGTTCGGGGATCAAGATGAGACTTCTCAGAACCGGGTCGAGATAGTTCGCCAACGATAGCAAGGCTCCGCAAAGATGACCGTCTTTCCCATGAGAGAATGCGGCCGACAGCCATCCAGACGACGTCAGTGCGTCAAGGAGCGTCTTCGCTGCCTGGCTATCAGGCTGGGCAATGCGGAGTAGATGAGACAACAAGCTCGCATCGAAATGGTCCCAGAGCTTGGAGTCAGCAAGTACAACCTGCCGCAAAGCCGCGATGCGAGCCAATTCTGGACGGGTCGAAGCCTCAAAAAACCGGCAAGCAGAGACGGTCTCACTTACCTGCTCCATCGGCGGTAGATTTTGACCGTCGCTCCAACTTCGGAGGTCGATCCTGGCGAGGATTTCTGACCCGTTCGGCGCAGCGCGAATCAACGCCGCGACGTCGCTTGGACGCGAACAGCCGAGGATATCAACTATGGGCGATCGCGCCGCTGCCGCGCCGATTGTAGCCGCAGCGCGCGGCAAGCCGATCCTGGTTGTGTATGCCAGGAAGTGGTTAAGCGCCGGAACGGCCGGTGCGCGAGAAAGTAGACGAGGAATGACGTTGGACGAATGTATAGTTTCATCGATGGCCTCAGGTGAGGCCACCCCTTCACGATGCGCATAGCGGGCGAGTCGTCCGAGTTCATAAAAACTCGAAACCTTACTTGGCCAAGTCGACGAGGCCAATGCGCATAATACAGCCGCGTTGATTTCGCTGTGGTCGTCCGCCAAGGGTTGTACGCGCCTGAGTGCTGCTGCGATTCTCAGCCCCAACCCGGGGTTCTGGGAGACCGCCGCCAGACGCTCATCCCGCTCACTGAAGTTTGTGCCAATTGCTTCCAGCAGAAGCGGCCCTACGCCCGCGTGGACCAACCGGTAGTGCCGCCTGGCTTCGAGCCCCAAGTCGTCGTGTACTACCAGACCGAGAATATCAACGGAGTCCCTCAGGCCAGCCAAGGGGTCTGGCAACTGCTCATCCAAGAGCGGGATTTCAAATTTTGCGAGCGCGGCTAAGCGCAGTATATTTGAAAGTTCACGACTACTCTGAAGCGGCTGCAGGTAACGTACCCTGATAGCATCGACAGCATCCAACGCAGACAATCTGAAATCGCCAGTTGCGATCTGCCTCACCCTTCGATCCACTGCCGCGGTGAACGCGATAAGATCTACCGCTGTTTCCGTTGACTTATCGCTACCCCCGAATGTGCGTGCCCAGGAGCTTTCTGCCTGAGAAGGAATTTGCGGTAAGGTGAGCCCTTCGCGCACAGCGAGACGATTGGCAACCGCCAACATCTCAGGAATACCTGCTCGTAGTTCATGAGACGGAATAGCTGATGCGAGGCGAGAGCCGCTCGGCTTAGTACGTCGGCCAAGCAGAAGCAGACGCGATCCCACAGGTCTAGAATGCCGGATCCAATGGTCATGAATACGGCTGGCATACACCTCATCGAGGTGTATGTTGTCGACAACAAACACCGTACCCCGCGCGGCAAGTTCGGTCATTTCGTTAAGAAGTGCGGCGCCAGCTTCCTCTTCGGGAGCCTTCGCTAGATCGGCGTACCAAACTGCGTTCGGTGAGATCCGAATTTGCCGCGCGATCAATTCCGCCAAAGTCGTTTTGCCTGCGGCTCCATATCCCCGCACAAGCGCGCACCCAACCGTTAGGAGATCCTCGACCACCGCATCGGTGATCGTGGGAGCTCGAACCGTTCCGTTGTCGTACTCGTTCTGTGTAGGTTGAAAAAGGCCAAGCCGCCGGTCGCTTAAGGGCAAGTGACCCAGTAATCGAAACCATTCTAGTTCGGGCGCTAGGCCTAGATGAGCCTGCCGCACGCCTGCGTATTCCGGACGGCAAAGCTCGGCTACGAGGTCGCTACCGACCAGGATGGTGACCTTGCTTCTGCTCAAGCCGGCAGCCGCGAAGCGGTCGACCCAGCCGTCGATCTGAGCAGCTGCCGGCGCATCCTCCGGATAGCCACCGACAAAAACGTATCCGGATAGGTTCCGGTAATTGGGATCGATCGCGTGTTTTAGATCATCTTCCAGGTGCGACTTCCAGGTTTTGGCCTGGCGCGTGGCTTCGATTCCATCGACGATGTTCTCTCCGGTGGACACGAAGGCGTCTGGCCAACCCTTCGTAGTCTGATCTTCATCGTTGCGGCCCGGACGGCGCAACACGCGGCCACCGAACCGATCAGGAAATTTGATACAGGCCAGGTCTTCCGCAAGCTTTTGCAAAGTGACCGCATGGATTTGCTGAAGCTTCTGCCGGACCTGTGCTTCGATATGCGAAATCATGATGACCACGGCTGCGCACGGGCAACGTGCGATAGTTCTCTATGACTACTCGCTAATCGAAACCAAAGCGAGATCGGACCGGCCAAGGCAGATGCCGTTCTCCTTGAGCAAAATCATCTTTTGTTCGATTCCGGACGGGGCAGTGGGGCCCCAAAATGGGTGGGGTACTTTCGAATTAAAAATGGTGGTTACGCGGTGGTTCCAGAAGGCAACATTTCGTAGCGCGCAAAGAGAACAAGGATAGCTGCGGCGCTGCTTTTCAAGGGCGAAAGGCTGGTGCCGCAAGAGGGATTCGAACCCCCGACCCCGTCATTACGAATGACGTGCTCTACCGACTGAGCTATTGCGGCGAACCCTGCCGGGGCCCGGGCGATGCCGGCCCCGATACGCGCGCTCCTGATATCGGGCATGGCCCGAATTGGCAAGGACAAGCGGGGTTCGAAATGCGGCTCACGCGCCCCAGCGGGACCAGAATCCGCGCCACCCCCCGGCCTGGGCCTTGGGCGTGCCGATTTGTTCCGTAAATTCGTCGCTCGGACCCTCGTCATCGATCCCGGGATCGTCCGGAGCCCGGACGATCGGGATGACCGCGGGAATTGGCGCTGCCGCGGGTTTGCCGAGGTCGACGCGGGTCCTGAACACCGGCGTTGCCGCCGGCGGCGCTGATTCGGTGGGTTCGGGGGCCGGTTGGGCCGGTTCGGCATGCGCGACTGCCGGCTCTTCTTTGACGATCACGGGCGAATTGTCCTGGGCGGCCGGCGCCGGGGCTGTCATCGTCGGTTCCACCTCGCTTTCGCTAGGGGCCGCCGTCACCCGCTTCGGCGGCGGCGCCGCCAGCATGGCTTCCTCGAAGGCGGAGGATTCGATCGTGGTGCCCCTGTCCGAGGGCAGGCTCGCGACCGGCGTCTGCCACTGGAACGCATCGAGCCGGCCGGTGACCGGGGAGACCGGACGCCAGCGGTCGCTGACATAGCCGTCCGCGGTCCAGGCCGGATCGTGGCGGGCGCGCACCGCGCGCAAGGTCCATGCGCGGGCGCGGCCGCCGTCGCCGTGCTCGGTGCGCTCGATCTCGGCCATCAGCAGCGCTATGCGCTGGGTCGGATCGCTGACGTATGGCGCCAGCACCTCGCGCGCGCGGGCAAACTCGGCGGCGTCGATCGCGGCGCGCGCGATGGCGATCTGACCCTCGATATGGCCGGGCGCGTTCGCAGCCGTCTTGGCCGCAAGCGTCTCGACGCGCTGCAAGCGGTGCCACGCGGTATCGCCGAGCTTCACATGCGCGTAGGCATCGGCGAGATCGGGATGCGGATTGGCGAGCCAGGCGGTCTCGACCAGCTTCATGGCACGGCGCACCTGATGCGCCTCGCTCTCGAATTTTGCGGCAAGCACTGCGGCCGGCACCAGGGTCGGCGCGAGCTTGATCGCCTCCATCACGCTCTCGCGCGCGACGTCGCGGTCCATGGTTTGCAGTTCCAGCGCCCGTGCGGTGAGCAGCACGCCGCGCTGGCGGCGATAGGCCGGCTTGTCGATCAGGCCCGCGGACAGATTCGAATCGAGGATCGCGAGCGCGCCGCTCCAGTCGCCGCGCGCGCAGCGGAAGCCGAGCACCGCATGCGAGGCCCAGGTCGAGGACGGCGACAGCTTGATCGCTTCCTCGGCGATCATCACGGCGCCGACCACATCGTCGGCGCGCTGCGCCTCGATGAACAGGCCGCGCAGGCCGAGCAGGCGCGTATCCTCGCGCTCGGCCATGGCACGGAAGACGCGCTGCGCCTCGTCGCGATTGCCTTCGAGCTGCGCTGACTGCGCATGCAGCAGCAGCGCGAGCGGATCATCCGGGGCATGCCGCCGCGCCGCCACGGCATGACGGTGGGCGAGCGCCGTGTCGCCATGACCGATCGCGAGCAGGCCGTGGGTGATGGCGTGGCGGCCGCGGGCGTGGCGCTTGTCGTGGCGGCGGCGGCGCATGCGGCCCGGCAATCGCCATGTCGCTGTCAGGATGCTCCAGAGCAGGACGATCGCAACGGCAAAGATGCCGAGAAGGAGCACAAACACGGGAATGGTCGGCGAGGCGCGCCAGCCGCCCCAGGTCATGACGACTTCGCCGGGCTGGTCAGCAACCCAGGCCGCGCCGGCCGCCGCAAGCGCGATCAAGACGAGGAAGAGGACGATGCGAAGCATGGCGATCCCTGTTACGCGCCGATGATTGCGCGAATCCTATTGAGCAGATTTGGCGAGATCCGCCATGGCATCGTCGGCGAATTTGCGGGAGGCGGCGAGCGCGGCGTCGCGGGCATCGGCCTTGTCGAGCCAGGCCTGCGCAGGCGCGCGATCGGCCTCCGGCAGCGTCTTGAGCTCACGCCGCGCTTCCACGAAATCATTGCGAAGCGCCGCGGCCGTCACCCGCGTGACGATGGCGCCGCGATCGTTGCCGACGCCGTCGGTGCGCTCGATGCGCACGAGCTTCGACGCTCCCGCCTGGAGACGCTCGACGATGCCCGTGCCGCTGGTCTGAGCTTCCGCCGGCGGCGACAGTTTGGGCACGATGTTGAGGAGCTCGCGGCTCAGCGCGACCGGGGTCGGGATACCCGACGATGCAAATGTCTCGAGCGGCTTCAGCATATCAGGCTTGGCGGCGAGCGAACGCGCCGCGGACAGCTGTGACTGATAGGGGTCGCCATGGCGAACGGCGACGTCGAGCAGGGCGGCCGCCACCACAGAGCGCAGCGGCTTGTCATCCCTCGCTTTCGCCTCGGCGATCTTCTCGCCCTGCTGCGCGAGCTCGGCACGTTCGGATTTGCTGGCGCGCTCGAGCTGGGCGATGCGATCGTTGAGAGCGGAAAGATCGGGCGCAGTCGTGGCGGGCGCCGATTTCGCATCGTTCAATGCGCTCGCGGTCTTGTCGAACTGCGTACGCAGATTGGCGACGTCGCCGCGCAAGCTGCCTGCGGATTTCTCCAGCGCGTCGATCCGCGCCGCCATGGCCGGATCGGCGACGGGCTTGCCGGCCCTGGCTTCGACCGCCGCTACACGGCCGCTCAGCGCATCGACCGAGGCGCTGGTGACTTGCGGCGCGGCCGGCGGCGCCTGCACGGCGGGCCAGCCCAGCATCCAGCCGACTGCGATCACGACCACCGCGGCGACAGCGCCGGAGAACGGCGCGACGACCCAGGGCGAAATGGACGACGCGGGCGCCTGCGCTTCGATACGCTCCGGCTCTGCGTCAATCTGGTCGGATTTTGCCTGCTCAGGCCCGGCGTGTTCCGGCGCTGGCGTGGCCTCGGCCCCGACCGCCGGCTCCTGCGGCTGGGTCGATACGTCGGTGGCTTCGAGGTCGATGGTGGGCGGCGTGCGCTTGGCACGACCAGTGTCGGGCGCCAATCCTGCGTCTTCAGGCTTGTCGTCGGCCATCGTGACGGTTCCTCACACTTCCATACCATTAAGTCCTTGGGCACGGGCCCTTAGGGGACCCGATGACGTCGGATTCGGCCCGACCTCTTACGCCAAACGGGTACGCAACGCACGCTCCAAGGTGGCAAATAGGGCATTTTCGTCCGGTGTCGCGGCGACCAGAACCTGCGACGCGCCGGCATCGCGTAGCGCACTGGCAACCGTCTCGGACAGGCAGCATTGCGGTATCGCCAGCGCCGAGATTTCGACGCCTTCGTCCCTCGCCGCATCCAGGAACGCCCGGGCGCTGCGCTGGGAGTAGTGCAGCACCGCCTCGACCCCGTGGGCGGCAAAGCCCTCGCAGACCTCGCGCGGCAGATGCTTGACCGGCGTCATGCGATAGGTCGTCCGCGTGACCACGGAGAAACCCTCCGCACTGAGCTCGCCGCTAAGGTCGCGCGACAAATCCGCGCCCGCGAGATAAAGCAGCGTGCACTTTTTCTTCAGCACCTTGTCGCGCGCAGCCTGCATCACCTTGTCCCGCAAGGACGCGGCATCGCCGCCGGCGACGATCACCTCGGCAAAGCCGGCGCCTCGCGCCGCTGCAGCCGTATGCTCGCCGACCGCAAACAATGGCAGCTCCAAGAGGCCAAGGCCCCGCAATTGTGCTGCGACGGCACGAACCGCGTTGGCCGACGTGACGATGACGGCGGCGTAGGGCGTTTGACTTTCGTCATGGAAGACGACCGGCTCGAATTTGAGCGCAGGCGCAAGAAGCACCGCATGCCCCCGTGCACGCAGGCTTTCCGCGGTCGCCTCGTTGTCGGGATGCGGCCGTGTGACAAGAATGGACATCGCAAGTGTTCCCGAACCAATTGGCGGTGACCCATGACGAGAACGGATTGCTTCGTGACGATTGCGCAATCTGTCCCCGGAATGCTACCGGACGTACCAGAACTCTGCTTTACGGATGAGCGCAAGGGCGCAAATTGGATAACAATTCGCCAATGCTGGTACTGGGCATCGAAACAACCTGCGACGAGACTGCCGCGGCCGTGATCGAGCGCGCGGGCGACGGCAGCGGCAAGATCCTGTCCAACATCGTGCGGTCGCAGGTCGAGGAGCACGCCCGTTTCGGTGGCGTGGTGCCGGAGATTGCCGCTCGCGCCCATGTCGACCTGCTCGACGGCATCGTCGATCGCACCATGCGCGAGGCCGGCATCGGCTTCGCCGAGCTCAATGGCGTCGCGGCCGCCGCGGGGCCGGGCCTGATCGGCGGCGTCATCGTCGGGCTCACCACCGCGAAAGCGATCGCGATGGTGCACGACACACCGCTGGTCGCGGTAAATCATCTGGAGGCGCATGCGCTGACGCCGCGCCTCACCGACGGAATCGCGTTTCCCTATTGCCTGTTTCTCGCTTCCGGCGGTCACACCCAGATCGTCGCGGTCACCGGCGTCGGACAATATATGCGACTCGGCACCACCGTGGACGACGCGATCGGCGAGGCCTTCGACAAGGTCGCGAAGATGCTGGGCCTGCCCTATCCCGGCGGCCCGCAGGTCGAGCGCGCGGCGGCAAGCGGAGATCCCACGCGCTTTGCGTTTCCGCGGCCGATGCAGGGGCGCCCTGATGCCAATTTCTCGCTGTCGGGATTGAAGACCGCGGTGCGCAGCGAAGCGAGCCGGCTCGCCGAGATCACGCCACAGGACATCAGCGATCTCTGCGCGAGCTTTCAGGCCGCCGTGCTTGATTCGACGGCCGATCGGCTGAGCGTCGGCCTCAGGCTTTTCCACGACAGGTTCGGCGCGCCGAGCGCCCTGGTTGCGGCCGGCGGCGTCGCCGCCAATCAGGCCATACGCGGCGCGCTCGACGACGTCGCGAGGCAGGCCGGGACGCAATTGATCATGCCGCCGCCCGCGCTCTGCACCGACAACGGCGCGATGATTGCCTGGGCTGGTGCCGAGCGCCTCGCGCTCGGCATGACCGACACGATGGACGCCCAGCCCCGCGCGAGGTGGCTGCTCGACGCGAACGCAATAGCGCCGGCAGGCTACGGCAAGACGCGGGCGGGATATTAGCGATGTCAGCGTTCCAATCCGTCGCGGTGATCGGCGCGGGCGCCTGGGGCACGGCGCTGGCGACCGTCGCGGCACGGGCGGGGCGCAGCGTGACGCTCTGGGCACGCAATGCCGAACATGCCGCACGGATCGCCTCGACCCGCGACAACCCGCGGCTCCCCGGTGTGCAGATCGCTCCGGAGATCGTGGTCACAAACGATCTGGCGCTCGCCGCGCGCGCGGACATGCTGCTGATCGCAACACCGGCGCAGCATGTCCGCAGCGCGGTCAACATGCTGGCCCCGCATCTGCCAGGGCCTGCACCGATCATTGCCTGCGCCAAGGGTATCGAGCACGGCACCCACAAATTCATGACCGACGTGATCGCCGAAGCCGCACCACACGCCCAACCGGCCATTCTGTCGGGCCCGAGCTTTGCCGACGATGTCGCGCGCAGCCTGCCGACGGCGGTGACGCTGGCGGCTGGCGATGAGACCTTGGCGAGCGCGCTCGTGCAGGCACTGGGCTCGCCGACATTCCGGCCCTATCACTCCACCGACATCAGGGGCGTCGAGATCGGCGGCGCGGCCAAGAACGTGCTGGCGATTGCGGTCGGCATCGCGGTCGGGCGCAAGCTCGGCGCCTCCGCCCAGGCTGCACTGACGACCCGCGGCTTTGCCGAGCTGACGCGCCTCGGCCGCGCCATCGGGGCGCGCAGCGAGACGCTGACGGGCCTGTCCGGCCTCGGTGATCTCATTCTGACCTGCTCGAGCCCGCAATCACGCAACTTTGCCCTTGGCCTCGCACTCGGTCGCGGAGAGCAGCCGCCCGCCGGCAAGCTCGCCGAGGGGGAATTCACCGCGCCGGTCCTGATCCAACTCGCAGCTTCGCAAGATATCGAGATGCCGGTATCAGAAGCCGTCGCCTCGATCCTGAGCGGCCGGAGCACGATCGACGCCGCGATCTCGGGGCTGCTGACGCGCCCCTTCAAGGCAGAGGAATGAACATGGCGTACTGGCTGGTGAAATCCGAACCGTCGGTGTGGTCCTGGGATCAGCAGGTGGCAAAGGGCGCCAAGGGCGAGGCCTGGACCGGCGTGCGCAATTACACCGCGCGCCAGAACCTCGTCGCCATGAAGAAGGGCGACAAGGCGTTCTTCTATCATTCCAACGAGGGCAAGGAGATCGTCGGCATCGCCGAGGTCATCAAGGAGGCCTATCCGGACCCGACCGACAAGACCGAGAAATTCGTCTGCGTCGACATCAAGGCCGACAAGCCCCTGAAAACGCCGGTGACGATGGCCGCGATCAAGGCCGAGAAGAAGCTCGCCAACATGGCGCTGGTGAAATATTCGCGCCTCTCGGTGCAGCCGGTGACGGCGGAAGAGTGGAAGCTCGTCTGCAAGATGGGCGGAATGTAGTTGCAGGTGCGTAGCCCGGATAAGCGAAAGCGACGCCCGGGACCACTGCTACCCGCATATCGCGGCGCTCATGCGGGCTACGATACGTTCGCTTGCGCCTCCGGCAGCGCAAACACCTCGCACGGCGCAGCAATGCCGCGCAGCGTATGCGGGCCGAGCGCGACCAGCGGCATGTCCGTCTCGGCCGCCAGCGCGCCCGACGCCAGCACGGTCCGCCCCAACGGCTTGCACAATCCTTCGAGGCGGCTGGCGAGATTGACGGCGGGCCCGATCGCCGTGAAATCGAGCCGGTTGGCCGCGCCGATATTGCCCCAGAGCATCTCACCAAGATGCAGCGCGGCACCGAACGCCAGCGGCGGCAGGCCCTTGGCGCCGCGCTCTGCGTTGAGATAGGCCATCCCGGCCTCGGCCGCGCCTGCAGCACGCAGAGCGGCCTCGCAGGCGCGGCGCGGTGATGCCTCGACCACCGGAAAGATCGCGAGCACGCCGTCGCCGATGAATTTCAGCACCTCGCCGCCGAAAGCGTGGACGGCGCCCGCGATACGATCGAACCAGGCGTCGAGCGCGGCGATGACCTCGCCAGGCGGTGAGGCTTCCGAGAGGATCGTGAAATTGCGCAAATCCGCATAGAGCAGCGCGGCCTGAATGGTCTCCCCGAGATCGCGCCGCAAGGGTGCCGCCAGCACCCGCTCCGCGCTGCGCTTGCCGAGATAGGCCTCCAGGGTTGCCCGCAACGTGGCGCGCGCGGCAAGCACCGCGAGGGGCGCCGCGGCAAAACGCGCGGCCTGGCGCAATTGCCCGATCTCGTCTGCCGTGAACGGACGCGGCGCGATCCAGCCGAGCAGCGGCCCATCTTGCCGTCCGACGATATCTTCGTGCACTTCCCCGCGCGCGATGTCGCGCAACCAGCGGCGACCGGCATCGTTGGGCGGATCCGGTGCGAGGCCCCCAGGCGCGAAGCCGAGCGCTTCGATCACCTGACCGCTATCGGCGCGCCACAACCAGGTCCGCTTCGCGATCAGCGGATGCGGCACCTCCAGCGTGAGGGCGCCCGCCGCGAGCGGCACGCCGTCCGCGATCAGATGTGCGCCGAGTTCCGCGAGTAGGCGGTCCGCCCCGAGGCAATCCGAGGCGGCATCGACGAGCCAGGCGAGGGTCGGGGACAGCTGCATGGCTCGATCATGGCGAAGGCCGGCCAGGTTTGTCACGGGCAATCCTTGACGGGCCGCTTCGGCCCCGCCATGTGCCAGTATCAGCCCCAGGGATGATCGCCGATGACCGAGCAATTCGTAGTGCGACGCGAGACCCAGATTGCAGCCCCGCGCGCCACCGTCTTCGCCTATTTGACCGATCCCGAGAAAATCCTGAGCTGGATGGGTTCAGACGCGATCACGGAGCCGCATCCCGGCGGGCTCTATGTGCTCAAGGGCGTCGGCCCACGCGACGGCGGCGCCCGCGGCACATTCCGCGAGGTCGTGCCGGTGCATCGTCTCGCCTACACGTTCGGCTGGGAGGCCGGCCAGGAAGTGCCGCCCGGCTCGAGCCTGATCGAGATCGACCTGATCGAACACGATGGCGGCACGCTGCTGCGCATGACCCATAGCGGCCTGCCGAGCGAAGCACAGGCCGCCGCGCACGCGACGGGGTGGGCGCATTATCTGGAGCGGCTGACGATCGCAGCGGCGGGTGGCGATCCCGGCCCGGATCGGGGCATTTCCAACAAAGCGTAGCGCGACGTTACACCGCCGCTGTCGCGACCACCTGCGCCAGCAGTTGCTCGCGCCGCGCCTGCGAACGCTGGCCCTTCATGGTCGCGGCAAAGCGTTCGAGGATGCCGTCCTCGAACGCGGTGACGATGGTGTCGTGGACGTAGCTCTTGCGGCAGATCGCCGGCGTGTTCGAGAGCTTGTCCGCAGCGGCGCGGATCGCGTCCAGCACCTGCTTCTTGCGGCCGCGCTGGCTGGTTGCCGGCGTGATCCGCGACAAGGATTCCACGACGACGGCAGACGCCATCAGCGTACGAAAATCCTTCAGCGAGATCTTGATGCCGGCGATCTCGCGCAGAAACGCGTTCACCTGCGTGGTGCTGACCGCGCGCACGACGCCGTAGGCATCGCGATACTGGAACATGCGCTTGCCGGGGACGCCCTGCAAAATGCCGATGGCGCGCACCAGCTTGGCGGCGTCGCACTCTTTCCGCACGGCCTTGCCGCCCTTCGCCTTGAAGGTCAGCACGAAGCTGTCGTCTTCCAGCGTAACGTTGGACTTCAACAGCGTGGTCGCGCCGCGGGTGCCGTTGAGGCGGGCGTAGGATTCGTTGCCGGGGCGGATGGCGGTGCGCGCGATCAGCTCGATCACGGCCGAGAGCGCAAATTCACGCGTCGGCTCGTCGCCCGAGAGGAACGCCGAGACCTTGCGCCGGATCTTCGGCAGCGCGCCGACGAGCTTTTCCAGGCGATGCGCCTTGCGATGCTCGCGAATCTTTTCCCAATCGGCGTGATAGCGATATTGCAGCCGGCCCGCGGCATCGCGTCCCACCGCCTGGAGATGCAAGCTCGGATCGGCGGAGTAGCGCACCTCGCGATAGGCCGGGGGCACCGCCATGGCATGCAGCCGGCGGATGGTGCGGGCGTCGCGGATGTGTGCGCCGTTCGGACGGACGAAGGAATAGCCCTTGCCGCGCTTGATGCGGCGGATGGTCAGCTCGTTCTGGTCGCCGAGCCGCAGGCCGAGCTCCCTTGCGAGCGCCTCGACCGTCGCCGCGGGCGCCGTGTCGAAGACTTTCTTCGGGCTCGGACGCCTGAACGAGGCCGGTTTCGGCCATTGTCCGAGGGCCTTGGCGAGGGCAATGGCCGCAGGATCGGCTGAAGCGGGCCGCATCGTCCCGAGATTCTGCTGATCCATCATAGTGTTAAGCCTTGACCCTGTCTGTTACCGTTCAATGCCGCTGTTGTAATTTTTGTTCCAAGGGGTCTCTCCGGACCCGGGTTGGCCATTTAGGGTGTTCCGAACCGCATTGCGAGTCCCGAATCGGTGAGAAGCGGTTTCTAAATACCGCCCGCGGCGCATGGGCACCCTGCGCGGCTGATTTTGGCGGTCTGGGTAAATACCGAAAGGCCGGGGCCCTGGCCTGTTTCAGATCTGCGACACTCGTGCCGCAGGCCTTGATCCTCCGCATGGCAGACGGCCCGCCGAAGGTCCAGCTTGTGCTCCTTGTCGGGTCCGGTTAGCCCGACGCATAATCAGTCAATGATCAAGTCGGCTCGCCAGTCGCTAGCGCTCGGCCTGCCGTAGGTGGAGGGAAAGCATGTCCGAGAAGATCTATGACGTCCCCGCGGAGTGGGCGAAGCGCGCCTGGGTCGACCAGGCCAAGTACAAGGAGATGTACGCTCGCTCGATCTCGGACCCCAACGGTTTCTGGGCGGAGCAGGCCAAGCGCATCGACTGGATGAAGACCCCGACGAAAATCGAGAACGTCTCCTTCGCGCCGGGCAACATCTCGATCAAATGGTTCGAGGACGGCGTCCTCAATGTCGCCCATAACTGCATCGACCGGCACCTTCACACGCGCGGCAACCAGACCGCGATCATCTGGGAAGGCGACGATCCCTCGCAATCCAGGCACATCACCTACAAGGAGCTGCACGACGAAGTCTGCCGGATGGCCAACATCCTGCGCACCCGCAACGTCGGGAAGGGCGACCGGGTCACCATCTACCTGCCGATGATTCCGGAAGCGGCCTATGCGATGCTCGCCTGCGCGCGCATCGGCGCCATCCACTCCGTGGTGTTCGCAGGCTTCTCGCCGGACAGCCTCGCCCAGCGCATAAATGACTGCCAATCCAAGGTCATCATCACTGCCGACGAAGGCCTGCGCGGCGGCAAGAAGGTGCCGCTGAAGGCCAATGTCGACGCGGCCCTCACGAAAGCCGACGGCGTCGACTGGGTCGTCGTGGTCAAGCGCACCGGCGGCAAGATCGACATGAACCCGACGCGCGACCTCTGGTATCACGAGGCGGCGGCGATGGTGACGACGGAATGCCCGGTCGAGCACATGCATGCCGAGGATCCGCTGTTCATCCTCTACACCTCGGGCTCGACCGGCCAGCCCAAGGGCGTGCTGCACACCTCCGCAGGTTATCTCGTGTTCGCCTCGATGACGCATCAATACGTCTTCGACTATCACGACGGCGACATCTACTGGTGCACTGCCGACGTCGGTTGGGTCACCGGCCACAGCTACATCCTGTACGGGCCGCTGGCGAACGGCGCGACCACGCTGATGTTCGAAGGCGTGCCGAACTACCCCGACAATTCCAGGTTCTGGAACGTCATCGACAAGCACAAGGTCAACATCTTCTACACCGCGCCGACCGCGATCCGTGCGCTGATGCAGTCGGGCGACGAGCCCGTGAAGAAGACCTCGCGCGCTTCGCTCCGCCTGCTCGGCTCGGTCGGCGAACCCATCAATCCGGAAGCCTGGGAGTGGTATCACCGCGTGGTCGGCGACGACCGCTGCCCGATCGTCGACACCTGGTGGCAGACCGAGACCGGCGGCATCCTGATCACGCCGCTGCCGGGCGCGACCAAGCTGAAACCGGGTTCGGCAACGCAGCCGTTCTTCGGCGTGGTGCCCGAAATCGTCGATGCCGACGGCAAGGTGCTGGAAGGGGAGACCACCGGCAATCTCTGTCTCACGCGGTCATGGCCGGGCCAGATGCGCACGGTCTACGGCGATCACGCCCGCTTCGAGCAGACCTATTTCTCGACCTACAAGGGCAAGTACTTCACCGGCGACGGCTGCCGGCGCGACGCCGACGGCTATTACTGGATCACCGGCCGCGTCGACGACGTCATCAACGTCTCCGGCCACCGCATGGGCACCGCGGAAGTCGAGAGCGCGCTGGTGGCGCATGAAAAAGTCTCGGAGGCCGCAGTGGTCGGCTTCCCGCATGACATCAAAGGGCAGGGCATCTACGCCTATGTCACCCTGATGTCCGGCGTCGAGCCGACCGAAGACCTGCGCAAGGAACTCGTGACCTGGGTGCGCAAGGAGATCGGCCCGATCGCTTCGCCCGACCAGATCCAGTTCGCGCCGGGCCTGCCCAAGACCCGCTCCGGCAAGATCATGCGCCGTATCCTGCGCAAGATCGCCGAGGACGAGCCGGGCAGCCTGGGCGATACCTCGACCCTGGCCGATCCCTCCGTGGTCGATGATCTCGTCAAGAATCGGCAGAACAGGAAGTCAGCGTAAGCATCGCTCTCGTGCCCCGGACGTAGCCCAGCAGCGCAGGAGCGCCGCGGCGCGTCCGGGACACGGGGCTGCCTCCGCGCCAACGCCCCCGAACAGTAGGCGCTCATATCCTCGCGTCCTTGTCAGGCCCACAGCGGCGAGCCCGCAACTTTCCCGCCGAGTGTTGTTTTCAGGTCATTTACTTTATTTCGAACATTTTCTTTGTTCCCCCTGCTGGCTGGCCGTTGGTGGCCGCGCCTGGAAACCATCCGGTTAACAGGCGCGGTTAAGAATAGGTGGGCGAGGCAGCGATTGCCGGTTCTGCGTGATTTTGGGCGATACGTGTTGGGCAAGGGGAAATCGATGTCGATGAAGATTGCGGCGGCGATGGCTGCCACCATCGGGGCGGGGGTCTTGATATCGACGGCGGCAGAGGCGCGGCCGGAGATGGTGGGAGCGCATCTGGCCGACTATTCGCCGGGCACCATCGTGGTCAAAACCAGCGAGCGGCGGCTCTACCTCGTCCTCGATAACGGCCACGCCGTGCGCTATCCGGTCGGCGTCGGCAAGTCCGGCAAGCAGTGGGCCGGCACCACTCGCATCGACGGGAAGTATCGAAATCCGGCCTGGTCGCCGCCGGCAGAGGTGAAGCGCGACAAGCCGAGCATTCCGGATGTCATTCCCGGCGGCTCGCCCCGCAATCCGATGGGCGTCGCGGCGATGACGCTGGCCGGCGGCGAATATGCCATCCACGGCACCAACGTGCCGGGTTCGATCGGCGGCTTCGTCTCCTATGGCTGCATCCGCATGCTCAACGACGACATCACGGATCTCTATGGCCGCGTCTCCGTCGGCACGACAGTGGTCGTGACGCGCTGATCGAGAAGATCGGGAGGATTGCGAAAGCCGCGTCGCTCGACGCGGCTTTTCATTGCCAGAAGCGCCAGCCGCGCGCGCACCAGCCGTCGCGATGGCCGCCATTGTAGCTGCGCACGTAACCGCCCGCGAGCAGCGTGGCCGAGACGCTAGCGGTCCGGCGGGTCGCGACATCGGCGAGAATGCGTCCGTATTTGTCGGGCGCGAGATTGGAAATCGTCACATCGCCTTGGCCGAGCAGATTGCGCAGCGCGCGGGCCGCGGCTTCAGCCTTGTCCAGCTCCTCCTGACACGATGCCTTCAATTCGGGCGCATCGATGCCGCGCAGCCGAACACGCACGACGAGATCGCGGCCGTCGCGCTGACGAACACGCGCAAGGAAGGTGTCGCCGTCGATGGTGCGAACGACATTGACCGGCTCGCGCACATCGGGATGACCCGCCTGCTGCAGGACGATTTCCGCCGCCTGGGATTGGCTGTCGCTCTCATGCGGAACAAGCCAGTCCATCCCATGGCGGAAACCGAGCACGACAGCCATCACGACGCCGACCACGAACATCCACGGCAACAATCCCGAGAAGTGCCGACCGAACGGCGAGCCGCCGAACCGCGGCCGATGAATATTTGGTCGATCCTGGAAACGCATCGCCTCACGCTAGGACTGAGTCGGGGGAACCTACAAGCATGGGCGTGCACGCGCCGCACTGGCCGATGTGCAAGCCTGCAGGAAAGTTCCGCCTCTCGAATACATCAGCCGTAGTACTACTGGAGGCCCGCGAACATTACCCAAATCTCAATCATTGGTTGCGAATACGTGTTACACGTCAGCGCGAAGGAGATGGTGGTGGGGTCATTCAGATTTCGCATTGGAACAAAGCTCGGCATCGTGACGGGCGTCAGCGTTGTGCTGGTCTTCGGCATGCTGACCAATCAGATGCTCGGCAACCGGTCGATTGCCGAATCCAATCGCCTGGTCACCATCAACTATCTCAACAAGGGCAATGCCCAGGCGGCGCAGACGGCGATGGCGCGGGCGCAGCTCGCAGCCCTCGAGATCGGTTCCGCTTCGTCAGCCGCAGAGGTCGACAAGCTGCTCGAAATGCTCCGCACGCGAGCAGGCGAAGCCGGCGCGGAAATCGATGCCGCGACAGACCGGGCGACCCGGAAGGTCACCCAGGACGCCTACCGTGAGACCAAGAAATTTGTCGATGCGTATCTGGCCAGCGGCATTGAACTGGCGGGGGCGCAAAAGGCAGTCATCGGCGCAGCGGCCGGCGGCGCCCGAACGGCGGCCGAGTCGACGAAGGCGACCATTCTCGCAGAGCGTATGCGTCCGGCGGCGCTGGAAGTGAGCAAACGCATCGACGATCTGGTCGGTGTCGCCAACGAATTCGCCGCGCGCCGCAAGGGTGAGATGCTCGCCGAACTGGACCGTGTCGCGAACTTCGCATTGGTGGTCGGCATATTCGTCGTCCTGACGTTGATCGGGTCCGCCGTCTTTTCCGTGTTGAACATCGCCCGACCGATCCGGCGCATCGGCGCCGTGCTTCTCGAGCTCGCCAACGGCAACAAGACGGTCGAGATTCCCTATACGCGCCGTGGCGATGAAGTCGGCGACAACGCTCGCGCGGCCCAGACCTTCAAGGAAAACCTCATCCGTATCGAACGGATGGAAGCCGAGCAGAAAGATCAGGAAGCCGCTGCGGTCGCTCAGCGCAAGGCGGAGATGACCAAGCTCGCCGGCGTGTTCGAAGCCGCGGTCGGCGGCATCATCGACTCGGTGTCGGCGGCCTCCCAGCAGCTCGAGGCTGCCGCCGGGACGCTGTCGGGAACCGCGGAAGAGACTCAGGAGCTCTCCGGCATGGTCGCGGCTGCCTCGGAGGAGGCATCGACCAATGTCGGAGCCGTGGCGTCCGCCGCCGAGGAAATGAGCACGTCGGTCGTCGAGATCGGCCGCCAAGTCCACGATTCCAGCCGCATCGCCGGCGAAGCGGTCAGGCAGGCGGAACGCACCGACGTCCGGATCAACGAACTGCTCAAGGCGGCGGGCCGAATTGGCGATGTCGTCAAATTGATCACTGCGATTGCCGAACAGACCAACCTCCTGGCGCTGAACGCAACGATCGAAGCGGCGCGTGCCGGCGAATCCGGCCGCGGCTTTGCGGTCGTGGCCAGCGAGGTCAAAGCACTCGCGGCGCAAACCGCGCGAGCGACCGAGGAAATCAGCACGCAGATCGCCGGCATGCAATCGGCAACCGAGGACTCCGTCGGAGCGATCAAGGAAATCAGCACGACCATCGCCCGCATTTCTGACATTTCAACGACCATTGCTGCGACGATCGAAGAGCAGGGCGCAGCAACGGCGGAGATTGCACGAAACGTCAGCGAGGCCGCCAAGGGAACCGTCGAAGTCGCGGACAAGATCGCCCAGGTCAGTCATGGCGCCAGCGCCACCGGCGCTGCATCGGGACAGGTATTGGCATCGGCGCGCTCGCTGTCGAGCGAAAGCAGCCTCCTGAAGGCGGAAGTCGAGAAGTTCCTCAACACCGTACGCGCAGCATGAATCTGGAAAGCGGCAACATATCTCCGACGCTCGTCGCATCTGGATAGCGCCTCCGGGATTCCCCGGAATTGTTCGGCACGCTCAACAACTGTAGGTTGGGTTCTATCGCACGCGCAATTGCTCGTGGAACTCCCATGCAGTGGGCCCCCAACATGAACATCGACGCAACCTCAGCCGATTCGCTCGAACGGATGGCCGACCTCGTTCGACAGCAGCATCGTTCCCTCGACACCACGCCGTTGGCGCCGGTCGGCGAATTCCAGACCAGAGCCGTTACCCTGGCGACGTTGATGCGCGAAGTGACGGACTGTCTCGCAGAAGATTTCCTGCGTCGTCCCGCGCACGACTTTCCGATGCTCTATTTCGCATGCGGCAAAGCCAGGGTCGGGTCGACCGCCCTCAGCAATCTGTTCGGCATGACCGGGATGCCTTCGTATTATCAGCCGCTGAAGGCGATCTTGCGCGAGGCGCTCGTTGGCCGTCCGCTGACGCCCTGGATCATCCCCTCGGCGACCGACGAGCCGCACATCTTCAGCAAGGAAACGATCGGGCCCTACGTGCTCGCCGAGAGCTTGTTCAATCCACTGCAGCTCCTGATCGACGCGGGATATCCACGGGACCGATTGCATCTCATCATGCTCGATCGCGAGCCGGCGAGCTCGCTGGCGTCCTGGTTCGACAAGCTGATTTCGCGCGCGCCGGAAGAGACATTGCTGCGGCACTACGTCGTCGCCGCGCTCAGCGCGGCCCGGGTCGCAAGTTGCGCCCGGCGAGAGGGCATTCCCGTCACTCACTACGTCTACGAGGTGAGCAAGGAGGCCGTATCGTCGGTGCGCGTCTTGTTCGATCGCCTCGGCCTTTCCAGCAGCTTTACCGAGAACGCCGTGACGTCGTGGCGGGACCCGGGGGACGCGCAAGCAAGCAACGCGCGCGTCATCTTCCCGAGCGAAGCGACGATCTACAAGGTGCCCAATCTGCACACCTCCGATAGCGCCTATCGCTACCAGCGCCGCGCGACGGCCTCGGTGAGCGAAGCTCAGCTGGAGATTCTGGAGCGCTGCGGGGTCAATGATGCCTATCGAGCCTCGGTCGCGGCTTGCGCTCGCGATCTCGGCCTGAACGCGGCAATTTCGGCGCACCTGTTCGGCGACTGGTTCGCCGAAGCCGCGTGATCAGCATGCTGGATATTCTCACGACCGCCGAGCCCGCGCCCGCTGAACGAACGGGCCGCGAGCAGCTTCACGCCGTCAGGCATCTTCGGCGCCTGGAGGCGGAGAGCATCCATATCCTCCGGGAGACCGCGGCCGAATTCCGCAAGCCGGTCATGCTGTACTCGATTGGCAAAGACTCCTCGGTGCTCCTGCACCTGGCGATGAAGGCATTTCATCCAGGCAAGCCGCCGTTTTCGCTGCTGCACGTCGACACGACCTGGAAGTTCCGCGAGATGATCGAATTTCGCGACCGCCGCGCGCGTGACTCGGCATCGATCTGATCGTCCATATCAACAAGGACGGACTGAGCCAGGGCATCGACCCCTTCACGCACGGCTCGGCGCGCTACACCGACGTCATGAAGACGCAGGCGTTGCGGCAGGCGCTCGACCTTCACGGCTTTGACGCCGCGATCGGCGGAGCACGGCGCGACGAGGAGAAGTCACGCGCCAAGGAGCGCATATTCTCGCACCGAAGCGCGGCGCATCGCTGGGATCCGAGGAACCAGCGGCCCGAGCTGTGGAGCCTGTACAACACGATGCTCGCGCCCGGCGAGAGCATGCGGGTGTTTCCGCTGTCGAACTGGACAGAGCTCGACGTCTGGGACTACATCCTGCTCGAGGACATCCCGATTGTTCCGCTCTATCTGGCGGCTTCGCGCCCGGTGGTCGAGCGCGATGGCGCGCTGATCATGGTGGACGACGAACGGATGCCGCTGCGTGCGGGCGAAGAGCCGCTGTGGCGTTCGGTCAGATTTCGTACCCTGGGCTGCTATCCGCTCAGCGGCGCCACGGTCTCGACGGCGGCAACCCTGCCCGAGATCGTCCGGGAGATGACGGCCTCGCGCACCTCCGAACGGCAAGGACGCATGATCGACCGGGACAGTCCGGCATCAATGGAGCGCAAGAAAGCGGAAGGCTACTTCTGATGTCCTATCACGAGGCCCCCACGATCGCCGCCTCCGATGTGCTGCGGTTGGATCAGGATGATCGTCCGACGCTGCGTTTCGTCACCTGCGGCAGCGTCGACGACGGCAAGAGCACGCTGGTCGGCCGGCTGCTGTACGATTCCAAGACGCTGCTCGACGATCAGCTCGACGCGCTGGCGTCCGAGAGCAAGACCGTCGGCACGACTGGCGGCGATTTCGATTTCGCGCTGCTGGTCGACGGCTTGCAGGCGGAGCGTGAGCAGGGCATCACCATCGACGTCGCCTACCGCTTCTTTGCCACCAGGCTGCGCCGCTTCATCGTCGCCGACACGCCGGGACATGCGCAATATACCCGCAACATGGCGACCGGCGCATCCAACGCCGATCTCGCCGTGGTGCTGGTCGACGCCCGCAAGGGCGTGATTACGCAGACGCGACGCCATAGCCACATCCTGTCTCTGCTCGGCATTCACCACGTCGTGCTCGCCGTGAACAAGATGGACCTGATCGGATTCGACGGGGACCGCTTTGCGGCCATCACCGCCGAATATCTCACCATGGCCGGACAGCTCGGAATCTCGCAGGTCCGGTGCATCCCGGTCGTGGCGCCCGACGGCGACAACATCGTGACAGTGAGCGCGCGGATGCCCTGGTACACGGGGCCGACCGTCACCGCGTACCTGGAATCGGTCGACGTGGCCGGCGACGTCTCGCAGCGGCCGTTCCGGCTGCCGGTGCAATGGGTCAACCGGCCGAACGCGGAGTTTCGCGGCTTCTGCGGGAGGATCGCCAGCGGAACGATTGAGATAGGCGAGCCCATTGCGGTGCAGCCCTCGGGCCGTCAGACGCGCGTCGCACGCATTCTCACGCCCGGCGGCGAGCGCGATCGGGCTGCTGCGGGCGAATCGGTCACGCTCACATTGACCGACGAGATCGACGTCAGTCGCGGCGACGTGCTGACGGCGGGACCCGCGCCGCTGGTCTCGGATCAGCTCGCCGCCCATCTCGTCTGGTTCGATGACGAAGCCATGGTCGCGGGCCGGCGCTATTTGCTCAAATGCGGCGCGGCCTCGACCGGCGCGGTCATCACGACGCTCAAGCACCGCATCGCCATCGACACCATGGCGCATGAAGACGCCGCTACGCTCGACGCCAACCAGATCGGTTACGCCCATCTCAGCCTCGACCGACCGCTGGTATTCGAGGCCTATCGCGACGACCGCGACATGGGCAGCTTCATTCTCGTCGATCCGATCAGCCACCGCACCGCCGCAGCAGGCATGATCGACCTTTCACTCCGCCGCGCCACCAACATCCATTGGCAGCGGCTGGCCGTCGACAAATCCGTGCGGGCGCGGCTGAAGCAGCAGCGGCCCTGCGTGCTCTGGTTCACGGGGCTCAGCGGCGCCGGCAAATCGACGATCGCCGATCTCGTTGACCGCAGGTTTGCCGAACTCGGACGTCATGCGGCGCTGCTCGACGGCGACAATCTTCGTCACGGCATCAACCGCGACCTCGGCTTCTCCAACACGGACAGGGCGGAGAACGTCCGGCGCACTGCTGAGATCGCGGCGCTGTTCGTCGATGCCGGCATGATCGCGCTGGTCGCGCTGATCTCGCCGTTCCGCAGTGAACGCGAGCTGGCGCGCCAGCGAGTCGAAGCGGGCGAGTTCATCGAGATCCATGTCGCGACCCCGCTCGTCGAATGCGAGCGCCGCGATCCCAAGGGACTCTATCGCAAGGCAAGGGCCGGTGAATTAGCGGCATTCACCGGCATCGACGATCCCTATGAGGCGCCCCAGGCCCCGGAGATCACCATCGACACCTCGGAGCTGTCGACCGACGCCGCTTGCGAGCGCATCATGCGCTATCTCAGGGACAATCGCTATCTGTAGCGGCCGGGACAGGCACGATCCGCCGTAACCACGGAGGCCTCAGAAATCGGAGGCGATGCCCTTGCGCTCCCAGTCGCCGTAGCGGGTAGGCTCCGGACCCTTCGGCCCCTGCAACTCCTTGGCCCTGGCCTCATCCTTGGCCTGGGCGGCGGCAGCCTGCCGGCGTGCCTCGGCTTCGGCCAGCGCGCGTTGGGCGGCCGGCGTGAGCTGCTTGCGGTCGGAAACGGGCGGCTGGTCACTCATCGCCCGGCTTTCTAGCGCAGGACGACCTGCAACGCGACGTCCAATAACGCATTCCTGAAATCAGCCCGGGAAGGGCTGAAAAAGCCGGAAGCGATTCTTACATTTGGCATATTCGCGTGCCAGAGATCGAGTTCTCAAGGCATGCGCCCATTGCGGCGGAACTGCCGCTTGCTCAGAACCTTGCTTCCGCATGCCATCTCAACGTTTCGCCCCTCCATCCGAAGTGCCCGGTCTTGCGGCGCGACGGATTGCCGCCGATATCGTCGACGGCGTGCTGCACAAGCACCGTACCCTTGACGATCAACTCGACGGCAGCGGCGCCCATCCCGGACTGAAGACGCTGGCCGACCGCGACCGCGCACTGATGCGGCGCCTGGTCGCCACCGTGCTGCGCCGGCTCGGTACGCTCGGCCATGTGCTGTCCCGCCTGCTCGACAAGGGCATTCCCTCCGAGGCGCCGCGCGCGCAGAGCGCGCTGCTGATCGGTGCGGCGCAAATTCTCTGGATGGACGTGCCCGATCATGCGGCCGTCGACCTCTCCGTTCGCCTGGTGCAATCCGACCGGCGCGCCGCGCGCTATGCCGGCCTCGTCAATGCCGTGCTGCGCCGCTGCGCGCGCGAGGGCAAGGCGCTGGTCGAGGAAGTTACCGCGCAATCGCTGGACCTACCGCCATGGCTGCTTGCGCGTTGGAGCGCGCATTATGGCGAGGCGACCGCACGAGACATGGCGCTGGCGCTTGGGCACGAGCCTTCGCTCGATCTCACCGTGAAATCGGATGCCGCGCAATGGGCGAGCCGCCTCCATGGCGAGACGCTGCCGACCGGGACGGTGCGGATGCTGCTGCACGGCTCGGTGACCATGCTCCCCGGCTTCGCCGAAGGACAATGGTGGGTGCAGGATGCCGCCGCCGCGCTGCCGGCCCGGCTGTTCGGCGACATCAACGGCAAATCCATCGCCGATCTCTGCGCCGCTCCGGGCGGCAAGACCGCGCAGCTGGCGCTATCGGGTGCGCATGTCACGGCGCTCGACCGCTCGCCGGCCCGGGTGGCGCGGCTGCGCGAAAACCTGACGCGGTTGTCGCTCCAGGCCGAGACTGTCGTCGCTGACGCCGTGGAATGGGCCGGCCCCCCCGAGGGCTTCGACGGTATCTTGGTCGATGCGCCCTGCACCTCGACCGGCACGATCCGCCGTCATCCCGACGTGGCCTGGTTGCGGCAGGAATCCGATGTCACCGCCATGACTGCGCTCCAGCAGCGGCTGCTTCGAAAATCGGTGTCGCTGCTCAAGCCGGGCGGGACGCTGGTCTATTGCACCTGCTCGCTGGAACCGGAGGAAGGCGAGCAGGCCGTAGCGACGCTGCTGGCCGCCGAGCCTGCACTTCGCCGCGTCCCGATCGAGGCGTCAGAGGTCGCGGGCCTCGACGAAATCATCACCGGCGAAGGCGACCTGCGCACTTTGCCCAGCCATCTGCCGAACGCCGATCCCAAGCTCGGCGGGCTCGACGGATTTTTCGCGGCCCGGCTCGTTAAATCCTGATTTTGCACCGGATTTTGCGACCACGACGCTGATTCTCACACGTTCAAGGTGGTGTCCGACGCCCGATTTTGGGATTAATAGGGATTCGTCGGAATCCTCTCCCCCTTCAAGGCAAGGCGTGTCAGTCGCTCAACGCAGACGTATCTCGACGCTGGTCATGAACCGCTTCGCGCGGAACATGCTCGCGCGCGCGAGCGGCGGTTCCGTTGCGCTGTCGCGGGTCTGGCCCGGCCGCACCGACCGGCTGATCATCGCGCCGCACGATTTGCGCACCGCGGATGCGACTCGCGCTGCGGAGATCTATGCCGGCCGTTTCGTCTTTGCCGGCAAGATCGTCAATTGCCACGGCCGCTCGATCTTCGATCTCGAGCCGCCGTCGGAGGACTGGGAGGTCGCGCTGCTCGGCTTCGGCTGGCTGCGCCATTTGCGCGCCGCCGACACAGCGCTGACACGGGCGAATGCGCGCGCGCTGATCGAAGACTGGATCGCCAACCCCGCCAACAAGCGTCGCCCGGTCGCGCGCCGTGCCGACGTGCTCGCCCGGCGCGTGATCTCGCTGCTGTCGCAGGCGCCGCTGGTGCTCAACGAGACCGACAACAAATTCTACCGCCGCTATCTGCGCGCTCTCGCCCGCGAGATCCGCTTCCTGCGCTACACCATGGTCAACATTCCGGACGGGGTGCCGAAACTCCAAGTGCTGATCGCGCTGTGCTATGCGGCCTTGTGCCTCGCCAACCAGGCGAGCCACATCCGCAACGCGTCGAAGAAGCTTTCGGACGAATTGCAGCGGCAGATCCTGCCCGACGGCGGACACATCTCCCGCAACCCGGGCGCGCTGATCGAACTCTTGATCGACTTGCTGCCGCTCCGGCAGACCTTTGCCGCGCGCAACATCGCGCCACCGCCGGCACTGCTCAACGCGATCGACCGCATGATGCCGATGCTGCGTTTCTTCCGGCATGGCGACGGAAATTTCGCGCTGTTCAACGGCATGAGCGCAACGTCCTCGGACCTGCTCGCGACGCTTCTCGCCTATGACGATACCCACGGCGTGCCGATGGCGAACATGCCGCATACCGGCTTTCAGCGCCTCGATGCCGGACAGACCACTGTGATCATCGACACCGGCCCGCCGCCGCCGGCCGGCGTCAGTCACGACGCCCATGCCGGCTGCCTGTCGTTCGAACTGTCTTCCGGCATCAGCCGCATCGTGACTAATTGCGGCATGCCGACCACGGGCCGCGACAATTGGCGGCCGTTCGCACGCGGCACGGCGGCGCATTCGACGCTGACCTATCATGGCGCCTCGTCATGCCAGTTCGTCGAGATGTCGGCGATGAAGCGGCTCCTGCACGGCTCGCCGGTGACGAGCGGCCCCGTTGAGGTCGAGAGCTACCGCGAGATCGTGCAAAACGGCACGCTGCTCACGACCTCGCATGACGGCTATCTCGCCAAATTCGGCGCGATCCATCGCCGCGTGCTGATGATCGCCAATGACGGGGCGCGCATCGACGGCGAGGACACGCTGTCGCCGCCGCAGGGCGGACGCTTCAAGGGCGCGGATGCCGATTTCGCGCTGCGCTTCCATCTGCATCCGGCGGTGAAGGCGAGCCGGCTTTCGGATGCGCGCGGCGTCATGCTGGTGCTGCCGAACCGCGACGTCTGGACCTTCGAGGCGCTCGACGACAAGGTCGACCTCGAGGACAGCGTGTTCCTGGCCGGCAATGACGGCCCGCGCCGCACCGCCCAGATCGTGATCCGGCAGGACGCGCGGCAGGCGCCCTCGATCCGCTGGAGTTTTGTGCGTTCCACCGCGTCGCCTGCCGTCACCAATGCCCGAAGAAACGCGCGGCGGGAGCCGGAACTACCGCTGTAGACGCGTGTCTGCCAGTCCTGTCTGGCGTTGTGAAACCGGCCGGAAACTGCTATCGAGCCCTCGCTCGCGCGACTGGCGACCTTGGATGGAGCACCATCGGGAAGCGCGAGATATATCTGCCGCGCGCCTGGGCATAGACACTCCCTGAACAGAGGATCTTGCTCATGACTGACCATCCCCGCCGCGTCACCCGCGCCCTGCTTTCCGTTTCCGACAAGACCGGCCTGATCGAGTTCGCCAAGGCGCTTGCCGCGCATGATGTCGAGCTGGTCTCGACCGGCGGCACGGCCAAGGCGATCGCTGCGGCCGGCCTCGAGGTGAAGGACGTTTCCGACCTCACCGGCTTTCCCGAGATGATGGACGGCCGCGTCAAGACGCTGCATCCGAAGGTGCATGGCGGCCTGCTCGCGATCCGCGACAACAAGGAGCATGCGGAGGCGATGAAAGCGCACGGCATCGCGCCGATCGATCTCCTCGTCGTCAACCTCTATCCGTTCGAGGCGACCGTCGACAAAGGCGCCGGCTTCGAGGATTGCATCGAGAACATCGACATCGGCGGCCCCGCGATGATCCGCGCCGCTGCCAAGAACCATGACGACGTCGCGGTCGTGGTCGAGGCCGAAGACTACAAGGCTGTGCTCGACGAGCTCGCAGCCAACGACGGCGCGACCACGCTGAAGCTGCGCCGGCGGCTTGCGGCAAAGGCCTATGCGCGCACTGGCGCTTACGATGCCGCGATCTCGAACTGGTTCAACCGCCAGCTCGACATCGACGCGCCCGACTTCCGCGCCTTCGGCGGCCGTCTGATCCAATCGCTGCGCTACGGCGAGAACCCGCACCAGACCGCGGCATTCTATGCGACGCCGGACAAGCGCCCGGGCGTTTCGACCGCGCGCCAGCTCCAGGGCAAGGAACTCTCCTACAACAACATCAACGACACCGACGCGGCCTATGAGTGCATCGGCGAGTTCGACGCCAAGCGCACCGCGGCCTGCGTCATCGTCAAGCACGCCAATCCCTGCGGCGTCGCGGAGGGCTCCGACCTCGTCAGCGCCTATCGCAAGGCACTGGCCTGCGATTCCACCTCGGCGTTCGGCGGCATCATCGCGATGAACCGCGCGCTCGACGCCGATACCGCGCGCGAGATCACAAAGATCTTCACCGAGGTGATCATTGCGCCCGATGCCAGCGAGGAGGCGATCGCCATCATCGGCGGCAAGAAGAACCTGCGCCTGCTGCTCGCCGGCAGCCTGCCCGATCCCCGCGCGCCGGGCCTCACCGCCAAGACCGTTGCCGGCGGCCTGCTCGTGCAGAGCCGCGACAATGCCGTGGTCGACGACATGACCTTCAAGGTCGTGACCAAGCGTGCACCGACCGATGCCGAAATGCGCGACCTGAAGTTTGCGTTCCGCGTCGCCAAGCACGTCAAGTCCAACACCATCATCTACGCCAGGGATCTCGCCACCGTCGGCATCGGCGCTGGCCAGATGAGCCGGGTGGATTCAGCGCGGATCGCGGCGCGCAAGGCGCAGGATGCGGCGAGCGAGCTGAAACTCGCCGAGCCGCTGACCAAGGGCTCGGTGGTGGCCTCGGATGCGTTCTTCCCGTTCGCCGACGGCATGCTCGCCTGCATCGAGGCCGGCGCCACCGCCGTGGTGCAGCCCGGCGGCTCCATGCGCGACGACGAGGTGATCAAGGCCGCCGACGAGCACGGCATCGCCATGGTGTTCACGGGCACGCGGCACTTCAGGCATTGAGCGCGCCGTCATTCCGGGGCGCGCCACTTGGCGCGAGCCCGGAATGACAGCAAATTGCGGACTACTCCCGCACCCGCATCAACAGTCCCAGCCCCGTGACGAAGAACACCACCAGCACGGCCATGCCGGCCTTCTGACTTGCGGTCACCGCGGTGATCACGCCGATGAGAAGCGGTCCGATGAAGGACGTCACTTTCCCGGTCAGCGCGAACAGGCCGAAATACTGGGCGATGCGGTCTTTCGGTGCGAGGCGGATGAGCAGCGTGCGTGAGGCCGCCTGGAGTGGACCACCGGCCGCGCCGATGAGGCAGCCCAGCACCAGATAGGCTCGCTCGGCCACGCTCGAGAACAAGGGAGCGCCGGCTTGCGGCGGCGCGACCTTGACGAACAACACGCTGTCCTTGTCGACCAGCAGGATCGCCGCCACCGACAGCAGCAGGACCAGCAGGCTGCCGGCGATGACACGCTTCGGCCCGAGCCGATCGTCCAGCTTGCCGCCGAGCCAGGCGCCGAGAGCGCCGGCGATCGCGAGCATGATGCCGAAGGTGCCGATCTGGATCGTGTGCCAGCCGAACGTGCCCGCAGCATAGATGCCGCCGAAGGCGAACAGCGACACCAGACCGTCGGTGTAGATCATGTTGGCGAGCAGGAAGGCCGCGAGCGATTTCTGCTGCGGCAACCCCCTGATCGATCGCTTCAGCTGCGATAGTCCTTCGCGCAGCGCCTCGCCCAGCGGACGCTTGGCCGGATAGTCCGGTGTGAACAGGAACATGGGCGTCACGAAGATTACGAACCACAGCCCGGTCAGCGGCCCGACGATGCGATCGCCCTCACGGCTGACCGGATCGAGCCCGAACAACGGCGAGAGACCCAGCAACGTACGGCCGGTCTCGGGATTGGCGGCGAGGAGACCGAGCACGATGATCAAGCTGACGATGCCACCGACATAGCCTGTCGCCCAACCGGTGCCGGAGAGCCGTCCGATCCGCTCCGGCGGCACCAGCGTCGGCATCATCGCGTTGTTGAAGAGCGTGGCGAATTCCGCACCGACGCTGGCAAGCGCGACCGCGGTGAGGAGCAGCGGAATGATCGCGACATCGCCGGGCTTGCCGATCCACAGCGTGCAGGACGCCAGCACCAGCACCAGGCCGAAACCTGCGATCCAGGGTTTCCGGCGGCCCGAAGCATCGGCGATGGCTCCGAGCAACGGCGACAACAACGCGATGGCAAGGCCCGCGGCCGCCATCGCAAAGCCCCACAAGGACTGGCCGGTGGCGGGATTTGGCGCGATGGCGGTCGCGAAGTAGGGTGCGAACACGAAGGTCGTGATCAGCGTAAAATAGGGCTGCACGGCCCAGTCGAAGAATATCCAGCTGACGACGGCAGCGCGCGGCGGATAGGTCCGCGGCGCGCCCGCCATACACGCGTCCGGGGCGATCGTCGTCATCACGCGGTCCTCATCACGAACAGTTTTGCCTGTCTTGGGGCAAACCGTATAGCATTGCGGTGGCGGGTGTGAACTGGTCCCAAGTCACGACGGATATTCTGATGATGTCCTCTTATTCGACACGGCGGACATTTTTGGCCGTCATCGCCACGCTTTCGCTCGGCCTTGCTCCCGCGACGGCACAGGATGCGCGGCGGGGCTATGTCGCGCCCGCGCGCGACACGGTGCGGGCCGTCGCCGCCGAACATGGCATGGTGGTTGCGCAGGAGAGGCTATCTGCGCAGATCGGTGCCGACATCCTGCGCAGCGGCGGCAATGCGATCGATGCCGCGGTCGCGACGGGCTTTGCGATGGCCGTGACCTATCCGCGCGCCGGCAATATCGGCGGCGGCGGCTTCATGGTGATCCATTCCGCGGACCGCAATGAAGACATCACGATCGACTATCGCGAGACCGCGCCAGCTGCGACCACGCCGCAGATATTCCTCGGACCCGACGGCAAGCCGGACGTAGCCAAATCACGGGATTCCGCACTTGGAATCGGCGTGCCCGGCACTGTCGCAGGTCTTGCTCTGGCATTGGAGAAATACGGCTCAGGCCAGTTCACGCTAGCCCAGTTGCTCGCGCCTGCGATTGCGCTCGCCCGCGATGGCTTCGTCGTCAGCGACGACATGGCCGATACGCTGCCGGGCTGGCACCGGCGGCTGGCACGCTGGCCTTCTTCGGCCAAAATCTTTTCGCGGCCCGATGGCACGCCGATCGGTGAAGGCGACCGGCTGGTGCAGGGCGATCTCGCTGAAACGCTGTCAGCCGTCGCCGCACGGGGGCCACGCGGCTTCTACGAGGGGCCGGTCGCGGAAAAGCTCGCCAAGGCCGTGACTGATGCCGGCGGCATCATGACGCCGGCCGACCTGAAATCGTATCAGGCGGTGATCCGCGCGCCGGTGCGCGGCAGCTATCGCGGCTACGACATCGTGTCGATGCCGCTGCCCTCCTCCGGCGGCGTGGTGCTGGTGGAAACGCTCAATATCCTCGAAGGCTTCCAACTCGCCGATCTGAAGCAGGGCTCGCCGGCATCGCTGCACCTTTTGATCGAAGCCATGAAGCGCGCCTATGCGGACCGTGCGCGCCATCTCGGCGATCCCGCCTTCGTCAAAGCACCGATCGAGACGCTGATCGCGAAGGACTACGCCGTCAAGCTGCGCGCGGGCATCTCCGCGGATCGCGCCACGCCCTCGAAGGAGCTGGTTTCGGCGGTCTCGTCCCAGCGCGAGGGCAGCAACACCACCCATTTCTCCGTCGTCGACGGCCGTGGCAACGCCGTCAGCAACACCTATACGCTGAACTTCAGTTATGGCGTCGGCCTGGTCGCAGACGGCACCGGCGTGCTGCTCAACAACGAGCTCGACGACTTCACCGCGGCGGTCGGCGCTTCCAATGCCTATGGCCTCGTCGGCTTCGAGGCCAATCTGCCGGGACCCGGCAAGCGGCCGCTGTCGTCGATGTCACCGACCATCGTGCTGAGGGACGGCAAGCCGGTGCTGGTGACGGGCTCGCCCGGCGGCAGCCGCATCATCTCGACGGTGCTGCAGGTGATCGTGAACGTCCTCGACTACAAGATGGACGTGGCCGCCGCCGTCGCAACGCCACGGCTGCATCACCAATGGCTGCCGGACGAGGTACGTGTCGAGAGTGGCTTCCCCAGCGATGTCCTGGGCGAACTGAAGGCGATGGGCCACCTCATCGTCGAGCCGATGGGGCAGACATCGGCCAACTCGATCCTCGTGACGCCGAACGGGCCGCTCGGCGCGCCCGATCTGCGCACGCGCGGCGCGGAGGCAGCGGGGCAGTAGGCGGGACATTTGCATGGACGGAATGACGGGCGAGCGGCTTACCGCCCCACCTGATATGGCCCGCCCTTTTCCAGCGCTCTGGCGTAAGCCGGCCGCGCGTGAATGCGCTCCAGGAATGCCATCGCTTTGGGATGGCCCTGCTCGAGCCCGCCGCGCGCTTGCGCGGCTTCCAGCGGAAAGCTCATCTGGATGTCGGCCGCGGTAAATTCGTTGCCGGCGAACCACTCGCTCTTCGCAAGCTCGCCTTCCCAGTAATCCATGTGCTGCTTGAGCTGCGGGTTGACCAGCGTGGTCAGGGCCGTGTTCGAGACCTTGCGCACCAGCGGACGGAGCAACGCGGGAGCGCGCTTCGGCATCAGCGTGAACAGCAGCTTCAGCAGCAATGGCTGCATCGCGGACCCTTCGGCATAATGCAGCCAATAGGTGAAGCGCAGCCGCTCGGACGTGTTCGGTGGCGGGATCAGACGGCCGTTGCCGTAGGTCGCGATGAGATATTCGATGATCGCGCCTGACTCGGCGATGGTATTGCCGTTGTCGGTGATGACGGGCGACTTGCCGAGCGGATGGATGGCGCGCAGCTCCGTCGGCGCGCGCATGTCCGCCTGGCGCTGATAGCGCACGATTTCATAGGGCACGCCCAACTCTTCGAGCAGCCACAGCACACGCTGCGAGCGGGAATTGTTGAGGTGGTGAACGGTCAACATCGGTGAGGTCCCCAGGGAAGCGTGGTGGCTCTAGGCGCGGTCGGTCCGCCGCGCCGTTCGTGCCAGCCCGGGAACGCAATGTCGAGCCATCGCCACGGATATTTTCACCCGGGTATATTGACCTTCTAAATATACCCGGATATTAAAACGCCCAGCTTCGTCAATTTGGCAATGATTCCAATGCAGAAGATGTTCACCGCTTTCCAAGGCCCGCGCCGTCTGGTGTCCGGGCCGGCCGGAGAGGTCGCGCTGGTCGTCAAGCGCGTGGCCTCACGGCCGGACGAGCCCATCATCATCTTCGAGGACGGCACGGGCCGATCGATCGACTTCGATCTGCGTGGCGGCGATCGCGAAGTGCTGGCGCGGCTCGCGAAGCTCGTCCCGCCCCCGGTCGAGGAGAGCATGCCACCGAGCGAGCCGCGCGGACGCGGCCGGCCCAAGCTCGGCGTGGTCGCGCGCGAGGTGACGTTGCTGCCGCGGCATTGGGAATGGCTCGGTGCGCAGCCAGGCGGCGCCTCGGTCGCGTTGCGCAAGCTCGTCGACGAGGCGAGGCGCGCCAGCGGCGACAAGGATCGCGAGCGGCAGGCGCGCGAGGCCGCCTATCATTTCATGTCGACCATGGCGGGTAATCTGCCGCAATTCGAGGAAGCTTCGCGGGCGCTGTTCGCGGACGACCGGCGGCGCTTCACCAGACTGATCGCGGACTGGCCGACCGATATCCGCGACCACATCGTCAAGCTCGCCTACAGCGACCGCGCCTAGGCGCGTCTCCGCAAAATCCCATCGACGGCCGAGCCGCGCATCGCGCGGCAACGGCTTCGCACGCCCTGATGAAAGGCCGATCCGATGTCCGCCACACCACCACTCTGGACGACGTTTCTTCGTTTCCTTGCACCGCTGATGCTGGGCAACGCCCTGCAATCGCTGTTCGGCACCGTCAGCAATGTCTATCTCGGCCAGATGATCGGTATCGACGCGCTCGCCGCAGCCTCGGCCTTCTTCCCCGTGATGTTCTTCCTGTTTGCGTTCGTCATGGGCCTGAGCACCGGCGCCACGGTGTTGATCGGCCACGCCTTTGGCGCAGGCGAGCACGGCAGGATCAAGCTGGTCGTCGGCACCGCGCTCGCGATTGGACTGTTGTTCTCGATCGCGATTGCATTGATCGGCGGCATCTTCAGCCGCCAATTGATGATGGCACTCGCGACGCCCGCCGATATCCTCGACCAAGCCAGCGCCTACGCACGCGTCATGCTGCTCACCATGCCGCTCGGCTTCGTCTTCCTGCTGATGACGGCGATGGTCCGCGGCGTCGGCGATGCGCTCACGCCGCTGCTGGCGCTGGCGTTGTCGACCGCGATCGGCCTGATCCTGACGCCTCTGCTGATCCGGGGGGCGTTCGGATTGCCGGCGGCCGGCATCACCAGTCCGGCATGGGCGGCAGCAATTTCGAACGCGGTCACGCTGGTGGCGCTGGCCCTCTATCTGCGGCGGAAGCAGCACGCGCTCGCACCGGACGCGGCCCTGCTGCGTCACCTGCGGCTCGATGGCACTATGCTCGGAAAGATTCTCGGCATCGGCTTGCCGAGCGCGATCGGCATGGTGGTGATGGCGCTCGCGGAGCTGGTCCTGCTCGGCCTCGTCAACGGCTTCGGGTCGGATGCCACGGCGGCTTATGGCGCCGTCAACCAGGTGATGGGCTACACGCAGTTCACGGCGATGTCGATTTCGATCGCGGTCTCGATCCTCGGTGCGCAGGCGGTCGGCGGCGGCGACAGAGCCCGGCTCGACGGCATCGTGCGGATCGGGATCGCGTTCAACCTCGTCCTGACCGGCGGGCTCGTGGCGCTGATCTATCTCGCCCCGCGCGCCGTTCTCGGCCTCTTCATCACCGACGGCGCCGTGCTCGAACTGGCGAAAGGCCTGCTCGACATCGCCCTGTGGAGCTCCGTGCCGTTTGGCCTCGCCACGGTGTTCTCCGGGGCGATGCGCGCGGCGGGCGTCGCGTTGGCGCCGATGCTGCTCTCGATCGTCGCGATTGTCGCAATCGAGCTGCCTGCCGCCGTGTTCCTGAGCCACACGATCGGGCTTGCCGGCGTATGGGCCGCCTATCCCATCGTGTTCTGCGCCATGTTCGTTTTGCAGATGGGCTATTACTTCCTGGTGTGGCGCAAGCGCGCGATCGGCCGGCTGGTCTGACAGCTATGTATTATGACCGTCATTAAACGGTGGACCTGTGGCGTATGCTGCGCCACAATGCGCGAAAGAGAAGTCAGGGAGATCGAATTTTGACCCGCACCGCACCGCAATTCCTGTTCGATTTCGGCAGCCCGAATGCCTATCTCAGCCATCTGGCGATTCCGGCGATCGAGCAGCGCATAGGCGTCAAATTCGAGTACGTCCCGATCCTGCTCGGCGGCATCTTCAAATCGACCAACAACAAGTCGCCGGCCGAGACCCTCGCCGGCATCAAGAACAAGCGCGAATTCCACGCGGTCGAGACCGAGCGCTTCATCAAGCGCTTCAAGGTCCAGCCTTACGTCATGAATCCCTTCTTCCCCGTCAACACCCTGAACCTGATGCGCACGGCAATCGCCGCGCAGCTCGAGGGCGTGTTCGAGCCCTATGTCGAGGCGGCCTTCCATCACATGTGGCGCGAGCCGAAGAAGATGGACGACCCGGAAGTTGCGGCGAAGGCGCTGGCGTCCTCCGGCCTCGATGCGCAAAAGCTGTTCGCCCGCGCCGGGGAACCCGAGGTGAAGAGCAAGCTGATCAAGAACACCGAAGAGGCTGTGGCCCGCGGCGCATTCGGCTCGCCGACCTTCTTCGTCGGTGACGAGATGTTCTTCGGCAAGGAGCAGTTGCGCGAGGTCGAGGAAATGGTGTTGGAGAAGGGCGAATAGTGAATGGCGAATAACGAGTAGTGGAAACGTTACTCGCATTTCGTGGCGTGCTAACCTATTCGCTACTCCCTATTCGCCATTCGCGTCCGTCTGAAGAACAACAACAGTGGAGCACCCCATGCGTATCCTCGTGGTCGGCGCCGGCGCCATCGGCGGCTATTTTGGTGGCAGGCTGTTGCAGGCCGGCCGCGACGTCACCTTCCTGGTGCGGCCACGCCGCGCCGGCGAGCTTGCGAGCGACGGCCTGGTCATCAAGAGCCCGAATGGCGACGTGACCCTGAAGAATCCACCGACAGTGCAGGCCGGCGCGCTCAAGGACAAGTTCGACGTCGTGCTCCTGAGCTGCAAGGCGTTCGACCTCGACGACGCCATCAAATCGTTTGCGGCCGCCGTCGGACCGAACACCGCCATCATCCCGATGTTGAACGGCATGAAGCATCTCGACACGCTGGATGCCAAGTTCGGCAAGGAGCGCGTGCTCGGCGGACTCTGCGCCATCGCCGCGACCTTGAACGAGCAGCGCGAGGTGGTGCAGCTCCAGCCGATGCAGTCGATCAATTACGGCGAGCGGGACGGCAAGCTGTCGGACCGCGTCAAGGCCATCGACGAGGCCTTCAAGAGCGGCATCGCTGGCGCCACCGCCAGCCAGAATATCATGCAGGACATGTGGGAGAAGTGGGTATTCCTTTCTTCGCTCGCGGCGTCGACCAGCCTGATGCGTACCTCCGTCGGCAACATTCTTGCCGCCCCCGGGGGCAGGGATTTTCTGCTCGGCATGCTGGATGAGACCAGCGCGATCGCCGCCGCGTCGGGCTATACGCCGGGCGGGCCGTTCTTCGAGCGCGTCAAGGGTCTGCTCACCACCGAGGGCTCGCCGATGACCGCTTCGATGTTCCGCGACATCAAGGCGGGCCTGCCGGTCGAGGCCGATCACGTCATCGGCGATCTCGTCGCACGCGCAGATGCCGCCAAGGTGCCGGTGCCGAAGCTGCGCATCGCCTACACGCATTTGAAGGCGTATGAGAAGCAGCGGGCGGGGTAGATGGTAACCCCACATTCCGCCGTCGTGCCGGGGCGCGCATAGCGCGAACCCGGCACGACGGCGGGGGCCGCGGAGGCAGCATCACTGCTATTTCAAATGCGCGAGATAGTGCGAGACGGCGGTGATTTCCTCCTCGCTCATGTGATAGGCGACATCGGCCATCGCGGCGACGCCGCCGCCGACGCGCTGTCCCGCCTTGTAGTCTCGTAACGCCTTGACGAGATATTCCTCACGCTGCCCCGCAAGCCGCGCGACCGCCTTGGTGCCGGCATAAGTGTCCAGATGGCATGAGGCGCAGCGGCGGCCGGCGGCGACCTGCGCGCCTTTCTTCGACAGATCCGGGTCGTCGTCCTCCGGGCCCTTCGGCGGCGCCAACGAGGCGAAATAGGCGCCGAAATTGCGGATGTCCTCGTTGGTTATCTGCTCGACGATCGGCTGCATCTGGTCGTTCTTGCGCGATCCCGCGCGAAAGAACACGAGCTGCCACTGGGTGAATTGATCGGGCTGGCCCGCGAGTGAGGGGATGTTCTCCGTCTGCGAAATGCCGTTCTCGCCGTGACAGCCGGAGCAGACCGAAGCCTTCTCCTTGATCGCAGAATTGTCGGCGGCGCCTGTCGGAAGAGCTCCGAGCGCCAGGAGCGCAATCGTGCTGATTGCATGCGAGATGAACTGCCGGCGCATGATTGCGATTCCGATCTATGGGGGCGTGCGGAGCACGAGCTAAGATACGCAATTGCGCATCTGAGAATCCATAACCACGATCCGGGGTTATGGGTTCCGGACTTGCGCTGGCGCGCAATCCGGAACGACGCGTCGGCCTTGACATGAAAGAGGCTGCGTCGGTCGCCCGCTCGCAGCCTCTCCGTGACGTCGCGCTACTTCTTGCTGTAGCTGATGCGATAGATCGCGCCGGCCCAATCGTCGGCGACGAGGATCGAGCCGTCCTTGTCGAGCAGGATGTCGTTGGGGCGGCCGAGATAACCCTGGTCACCCTCGAGCCAGCCGGAGGCGAAGACCTCCCGCTTGGGGTTCTTGCCGTCAGGCCCGACGATCACGCGCACGATTCGGGCGCCCTGGTACTTGTGCCTGTTCCAGGAGCCGTGCTCGGCGATCAGGATGTTGTTCTTGTACTCGGCGGGGAATTGGTTGCCGGTGTAGAACTTCATGCCGAGCGGAGCGACATGCGCGCCGAGATTCAACACCGGCGGCGTGAACTCGGAGCACTTGTGGCCCATCGCGAACTTGTCGTCCGGCAGATTGCCCTGATGGCAATAGGGATAGCCGAAATGCTCCCCGATCCTGTTGATCATGTTGAGCTTGTCCGAGGGCAGATCATCGCTGATCCAGTCGCGGGCATTCTCGGTGAACCAGAGCTTGCCCGTGCGGGGGTCGACGTCGCCGCCGACCGAGTTGCGGACGCCGAGCGCCCAGATTTCGGCGTTGCCGGTCTTGGGATCGACGCGCCGGATCTGCGACACGCTGGTCGGCGGAATGCCGATGTTGAAGGGAGGCCCGAACGGCAGGAAGAACCAGCCTTCCTTGTCGACCGCGATGTACTTCCAGCCATGCGCGGCATAGGACGGCATGTCGTCATAGACGACCTTGCCGTCGCCGAGCTTGTCCAGATTGGCCTCCGCGTTGTCGTAGCGGATCAGCTTGTCGACGGCGATGACATAGAGCGCGCCGTCCCTGAAGGCGAGACCGGTGGGCATGTTCAGGCCCTTGAGGACGGTCTTGACTTCCTTCTTTCCGTTGTTGTCCTTGATGGCGTAGACGTTGCCGAGGCCGAACGAGCCGACGAACAGCGTACCCTTGTCACCCCAGGCCATCTGCCGCGCGGCCAGCACGCCCGAGGCATAGACCTCAATCTTGAAGCCCGCCGGCAGCTTGATCTTCTTGACGATGTTGGCCAGCTCGGCGTCGGAGGCGCCGGTCGGCGGACCCGAGGGCGGCGCAAGGCCCTTCTGCGCCTCGGTCTCGTCGCCCAGGAACCAGTCATCCGGTGGATGGGTCCAGAACTCCTTGGTGCCGGATTCGTATTTCTTCAGCGGCTTGCTCTTGTCTTGCGCATAGCCCGCGCTGGTCCCCGCAAGAAGGGCCACGGCTGCAAGCGCAAACACGGATCGATGGAACATCGATGTCATCGCGTCACTCCCCTAAGGCAGCCGTCAGGGCTGCGATTTATTTTATTTTGCTAATCGAGAGGCGAAGTTTGGGGTCTGCCGAGAAGCAGACGCAAAAAGGCTAGCACATCTGCGAGCGCTGAGAAGGGCGCCGCGTGCGCCGCGGTTGCGCTCAATAAAAATTGAGACGGAATGTCAATGAGGGCAAACGCGGCGACGGCGGCGTTCTCGCTGCAACGCGGAATCGAGGCCCCAAAGGGGCGTCAAACAAAAAATGCGAAAACAACCCCATGCAAAGCAGAACGGCTCGGGCCGGGTTGTGCGCGGTGACATTGGACAGGCATTTGATGCATCGAGCGAAATGACGAACGAGGCGCTCACGAGGCGACGGGGTAGGGTCCGTCTTCAAACGCCGTGTCATGGTAGCCCTTCGAGCCGATCTCGTGTGCCAGCGTGCTGCGAAAATCGCAGCCATCGCGCAGGCATCTCAGGACATGCGCGAAGTCGAATTCGGGCCGCCAGCCCAGCTCGCGCCGCGCACGCTCGTTGACATAGACGCGGTCGATCTCAGGGAGCAGGTTCCAGCCGCGCGCCGCGTAGAGCTCCGCGCAATCCGGATAGAGCTCGCGCACGACACGAGCCGCATCACGCGCCAGCGCGGCGAGATGGCGCGGCTCGAACGGGCTGCTCGCGGAGGCGATGTAGCGGCCAAACCCGATCTTCGGCGCGCGCTCCACGGCAAGCAGATGGGCGCTTACGGCGTCCGCGATATCCAGCCGGCGGTAGAGCAGCTCGTTGGCCTGCGCGTTGTCCAGTGCGTAAGCCGAGCGCATCGCCGGATCGTCGTCGTCCTCCGGAAAGAAGCGCGAGGTCCGCAAGACCAGGACCGGCAGCCCGCGTTCGCGGAAGAACAGCTCGCAGAGGTTTTCGGCCATCAGCTTGGTGGTGCCGTAGATGTTCTTCGGGACAGGCGGCAAATCCTCGGTGACCCACACGGCGGCCTGCCCCGCCTCGGGGCGAAGTTGCGATCCGAACGCGCTGGTGGTGCTGGTGAAGACGAAGCTCGTCACGCCGGCCGCTGCGGCCGCCTCGAGCAGATTGAGCGTGCCAGTGACGTTGGTGTCGACGAAATCCCGCTTGGAGTGGGTCGCCACATGCGGCTTGTGCAGCGTCGCGGTGTGGATCACGGTGGTGACGCCGTCCATCTGCCGCCGCACGAAGCCGGGGTCGACGATCGAGCCGACGGCATCGGTGAAGGGCGATGGCTTCAGATCGATCCCGCGCGCGGGCGACCCGCGCGTCCAAAGCTTCCGCAAAATGGCTTCGCCGAGGTGACCCGCGCTGCCCGTAACCAGAATTGTCATGTGAGACCCAAAACAGCCACCGTCGGCGTGGAGAACCACTCTTCCGTCCGGATCGGCTGGATGCTCTGGAAAAAATTGGAGCGGGCGAAGGGGCTCGAACCCTCGACCCCGACCTTGGCAAGGTCGTGCTCTACCACTGAGCTACACCCGCATCCTGTGTCGGTCGCGTGACGCGCCGGCAACGGGTGTCGTATGCCAAAAGCGGGAGGGGAATGCAACAGCTACCGGCGGCATCAATTCGCAATCGGTGGCCCCATATGGGCCCCGGATGCGACGAAATCGCCCGAAAACACGCCGGAACCGGCGAATCGCCCGCGGCGGATTGAAATTCGGCCCATTCGGCCCAATTTAGAGCCGACACCAAGCATAGGCAGCGGCGACGTGCTAAAGAGCCGCCATTCCAGGACATGACGAGGGGATCCCGTGACGATCATCGACCAGGGTAACGGAGCCGCAAACCCGGCCGCCGCCGATCTGATCAAGGACACCACCACCCAGACCTTCGTGAAGGACGTGATCGAAGAGTCGAAGCGCCAGCCGGTGCTGATCGACTTCTGGGCGGAGTGGTGCGGCCCCTGCAAGCAGCTCACCCCCCTGCTGGAAAAGGCGGTCAAGGCGGCCAAGGGCAAGGTCAAGCTGGTCAAGATGAACATCGACCAGCACCCCGCGATCCCGGGCCAGATGGGCATCCAGTCGATCCCGGCCGTGATCGCCTTCGTCAACGGCCAGCCGGCCGACGGCTTCATGGGCGCAGTGCCCGAGAGCCAGCTCAACGCCTTCATCGAAAAGCTGACCAAGGGCGTGACTGCGCCGGGCGAGCCGAATATCGCTGAAATCCTGCAGGAGGCCGAGGCCGTGCTCGCCGAGGGCGACCCCGCAGCCGCCGCGCAGATCTATGCGGAGGTGCTTCACCACGATTCGACCAATATCGCCGCGCTCGCGGGCCTTGCGAAGTGCTACGCCGTCTCCGGGGCGATGGAGCAGGCCAAGCAGACGCTGGCCATGGTGCCGGAATCCAAGCGCAGCGATCCGGCGGTGAAGGCCGTGCAGACCGCGATCGATCTCGCCGAGCAGGCCCAATCCCTGGGTCCGGTCGCGGAGCTGGAACAGAAAGTCGCCGCAAACCCGCTCGATCATCAGGCACGATTCGATCTGGCGACCGCGCTCAACGCGCAAGGCGACCGCGCTGCTGCCACCGCGCAGCTGCTCGAGATCGTCAAGCGCGACCGCAAGTGGAACGACGACGGCGCCCGCAAGCAGCTGGTGCAGTTCTTCGAGGCCTGGGGCGGCACGGATGATGCAACCGTCGAGGGACGCAAGCGCTTGTCGACGATCCTGTTTTCGTAAGGGTACTGGCAACGCCAGGGGGACCGGGCAGATGCCGATCAACATCGAATATCGCGGGCCCGCCGACCTGCCGGAGATCATTCCGGTGTTTCCGCTGCCGGGCGCACTGCTGTTGCCCCGCGGCCAGATGCCGCTCAACATCTTCGAGCCGCGCTATCTTTCGATGGTCGATGATTCCTTCCGCGACGGCCATCGCCTGATCGGCATGATCCAGCCTGACGTGGCGCACTCGCCGAAAAATTCCGACAAGCCGACGCTGTTCCGCGTCGGCTGCGTCGGGCGCATCACCCAGCTCGCCGAATCCGGCGACGGCCGCTACATCCTCGAGCTCACCGGCGTCTCGCGCTTCAAGGTGGTCGAGGAGCTGGAAGTGCTCACCGCCTACCGGCAGTGCAAGGTGGATTTCTTCGCCTTCGTCGACGACTTCACCGCCCGCATGGGCGAGGACGAGGTCGACCGCGAGGCGCTGCTGGCCGTGCTGGCAGATTTCTTGAAGGCCAACAATCTCAAGGTCGACTGGGAAGGCGTCGAAAGCGCGCCCAACGAAGCGCTCGTCAATGCCCTGGCGATGATGTCGCCCTATGGCCCTGCGGAGAAGCAGGCCATGCTGGAGGCGCACGACCTGAAGACGCGCGCCGAGATTCTGATCGCCGTCACCGAGATGGACCTCGCCAAGAAGCGCACCAGCGGCGATCCGCCGCTGCAGTGAGGGTCCATATAGTCAGGCTGCGCAGATGGCCGCTTCGACCTTGCGCTGCGCGAGCTGTGCGAGCCGCGAGGCCGGCATGGGGCGGCTGAAGTGGTAGCCCTGCGCCTCGACACAGCCCTCTTCGCGCAGAATAGCCAACTGGTCCGCGGTTTCGACGCCTTCGGCGGTCGTCGTCTTTCCGAGGCTGACGGCGAACGCAACCACGGCGCGGGCGATTCGACGCGCCTCTTCCCTCTCGCTGGCGAGCTCGCTGACGAAGCTGCGGTCGATCTTGACCTTGTCGAATGGAAATTTCTGCAGGAAGCTCAGTGACGAATAGCCCGTGCCGAAATCGTCGAGGGCAATTCGCACGCCGAGCTCACGCAACTGTTCGAGGGCTGCGAACACCGCTTCGCTGTCATGCATGATGACCGTCTCGGTGATCTCGAGCTCGAGCCTTTGCGGACCAATCCCCGAGGCCGCGAGGGCGCCGACGATGATGGAGACGAGCTCCTTGCTCCTGAACTGGGCGGGAGACAGGTTGATTGCGATCGTGAGATCGGAAGGCCAGTTGGCGGCTTCAGTGCAGGCCGTCCTCAAGACCCACTCGCCGATAGGCAGGATCAGGCCGGTTTCCTCCGCGAGCGGAATGAACTCGCCAGGCAGGACCAGACCGCGCTCGGGGTGATGCCACCGCAACAACGCCTCATAGCCGCAGATCCGTCCGCTCTCCACGCTCACGAACGGCTGGTAATGGAGCTCGAATTCGCCCCGCGCCAGCGCTTTCCGCATATCCTTTTCCAGGTTGCGCCGGACGTGGATGAGCTGGTCCAGCTCCGGCTCGAAGAAGCGGAATGCGCCGCGTCCGGCGGCCTTCGCCGCGTAGAGGGCGAGATCGGCGCTCTTGAGAATGACATCGGAATCGACGCCATCGCGTGGCGCAACGGCTATGCCGATGCTGGCTCCCACCGTGACTTGATGGTCGCCAAGATCAAAGGGCTCGCAGAGCGCCACTTTGATCGTCTCGGCGAGGGTGGCCGCCTCCACGACCGGATTCGTCACATAGTCCACGACGGCGAACTCGTCGCCGCCGAGGCGGGCAATCAACGTCGTCTCCCTGCTGCACAGGCGCAAGCGCGCCGCTACCGCGCGCAACAGCGAATCGCCCGCAGGATGTCCAAGCGTGTCGTTGACCTCCTTGAAGCGGTCGAGATCGAGCATGAGGACCGCCAGATGAAGGTCTGCCTTCCGCGTGCTGGCAAAGGCCTGATCCAGACGCGCCCTCAGCAGCACGCGATTTGGCAGCTCCGTCAACGCATCATGCTGCGCCATATGGGTGATCTTGGCTTCGGACCGGCGCTGATCGGTGACATCGAGATGTGTCGCCACCCAACCGCCGCCGGCCATCGGCTGTCTCGTCACGCAGATCAACCGGCCATCGGAGAACTCGTCGATCCGGCTCGAAACGGCATTGACCGGCAAGGCATCGAGCTTCGAGATCAGCTGTTCGGCGGCAATGTCGCTGGTATCGCCCTTGAGTGTGCCGCTGACGATGCGATGCCTGATGATGTCGCCGTGCGGCGTTCCCGCGCGCAGCAGCTCCGGCGGCAGACGGTACAGGTTGGCGTAACGCTCGTTGCAGATCACGAGCCGTTTGTCGGCGTCGAACATGCAAAGGCCCTCGACCATATGGTTGATCGCCGTATCCAGCCTGAGCGTCTGCGCCTGCAATTCGTGCTGCGAACCTTCCAGCTGCTGCCGGGCGTCGGAAAGCTGGCTGATGATCTCCTCGAATTTGGCGGTTCTGCTTGCCAGGCGGCGATCGGCCAACACGCCGATCAGGCTCATGCCCAGCACGGACAGTGCTACTCCGGCGATGGCCACAGCGAGCACGCCCGGAGACAGCGACAGGGCGTCCGTCGCACGCGCCGGATCCGGCGTGATGTGCACCGCGCCCATCGCCGTGAAATGATGCGATGTGATGGCAAGTGTCAGCAGGACTGCCGCCGCGAGCGTTCCTTGGTAGCTCCGGTACTTGATCGCGACAGCCAGGGCGGCATAGCCAAAGCAAATGCCCAGGATGATCGAGACCAGCACGAGGTCGAGCGACCATGCGATGCGGCCCGGCACTTCGAGCGCCCACATTCCGAGATAGTGCATGCTGGCAATGCCGCCGCCGACGATGATGCCGCCTGTCCCCGCGCGCCACCGGCCGGAATCACCGGCCGCAACGCCGAAGCCCCCCGACGTCAGAAGCATCGCAGTTGCCAGCGAAAGTGCCGTCAGCACGAGACCGTAGCCGGTCGCGACGCCGGGCTCGTAGGCGAGCATGGCGACGAAATGCGTCGCCCAGATTCCGTATCCGATCGCAGCGCCGGCGATCGCGATCCAGATCAGGCGCGTTCTTGCGCGCGCCGCGATCGCACGGTGGAAAATACTGACCGCGACGATGCTTGCGACGAAGCAGACCAGACCAGCGAGCAGGACCAGCCGCCAATCGTGCTCTACGGTAAGACAGGAGAAAATGCGGAACATCCAGTACCGCTCCATCGTCAATATGGTGGATCGTGGACCGGCTAAGCGTCCTTTGCGTTAATCCCGTGCAATGTCCGGTTGCATGCTTACCGGCCCGTTAATGCTTCGGATTCGATTCGAATTTGCCTGGCATTCCTATGCCTCCTATCGCAATCCCGCCCAAACTGGGCGAAGGGCGTGCAACGATCGGCAACGTATCTAGGGGCGATTGCGAATGTGCTTGCGGCCGGTGAGCATTGCGCGGATCAGATTCTCGCGCTGGAGAATCCCCATCAGCAGCACGCCAAGCACGTGCAGCAGGACCAGAACGATGACCGCATCCGACGAATAATGGTGGGTGTCCTCGACCCACCAGACGCCAAAGAACGTGACGGTCACCGACATCGCGCCCGTGATCGCCGAGACCGCGAGCGAGACCAGCAGCACGACCAGCATCACCGTGCCAGCGGGATTGAGTCCGATATAGCGGCCGGTGATGCCGCGGCGCAGATTCCAGAGATAGCTTGGCGCAGCCCGGAGCCTGACCCTGATCATGCGGAAGCGCGAATAGCGGCTTCCCCAAAGGCCCCAGGCCAGGCGGAAGGCCAGAAGTCCGAGCACGGCATAGCCGACGATGCGGTGAAGCCGATCATAGACGGTCGGCGTGAGCCACGCCATCGTCGGTGGCCCGAGGACTCGCGCACTTCCTTTAGATTGCATCGGCAGGTTCAGTATCCCGCGACCGCGAGCGCGACCACGGCGGTGAGAGCCTTCCAGCCAAAGCCGCGACCGCGCGACCACCAGGCGTTGGCGAGGGCGGCAAAGCCGTAAACAGCGACGATGGTCGCCACAATCCAGTGCCGCGCGCTCTCCGATCCCAACGTCGGTGCCGCAAGCAGCAGCACGCCGCCGCCGATCCAGGCCACCGTGCCAGCCTGCCACACCAGTCGGATCAGCATGCGCAGGCGTTCCGGGGTGATGGTCGCTTTGGCGAACACCTTGGCTTCGCCCAGCACGCCATGGATCAGGGCGACCACGATTCCTGCGACGCCGGCGCATTGCAGCAGCAGATCACGCATCAGCAGACCTCGCCTCCTTCATCCATACAGTTCTGTATGGATAGATAGGCGCTGGCCTGCCGCCTGTCAATACACTAGTGTATGGTCAGCTTGGGAACGCGACATGACCGAACAGCTCTCCGCCGACGACTGGATCAAGGAAGGTCTGAAGGCACTTGCCAAAAGCGGGTTCACGGCGCTCAAGGCCGATCCGCTGGCAAAGGCCATGGGCGTGTCGCGCGGCAGCTTCTATTGGCATTTCGCCGATCTCGGCGCGTTCCACGCGGCCGTGCTGAGGCGCTGGCGCGAGATCGCGGCGGAGCAGATCATCGCCGATGTCGAGGCCGCAAGCGACGAGCCGCTCAAGGCGCTGCTGCGCAGGTCGTTCGGCGCGCGGCTCGATCTCGAACGCGCCGTGCGCAATTGGGCAGCCTTCGATGCGGCGGCGCAAGGGGCGGTGCGCGCAATCGATCGCCGCAGGCTCGATTATATCGAAGGGCTGCTGGAAAAACGCGCGATCGCCCCGGCAACCGCGCAAGCCCGCGCACAGATCCTGTACTGGACGTTTCTCGGCTTCGCCCTCTCAGGCGCGCCGCTGCCGGCAGCTCGGCTGCAGGCCCTGATCGACGAGGTCCTGGCGATGGTCTCCGCGTAGGTGCCGGGCTTGACGTGCACCCGCGCCCATTCCGCTGGAAGTCGCTTTGGCGACCATGATGGGCGGGCGCGAATTTCTGTGTTAGAGGCAACCGATTGCCGGAGACCCCAATGAACGCGCCCACCGACCGTCCCGACGCCAGCGTCGATCCGAAATTGCTGGAGATTCTCGTCTGCCCGCTGACCAAAGGCCCGCTGGAGTTCGATGCTGCAAAGCAGGAACTGATCTCGCGCAGCGCCAAGCTCGCCTATCCGATCCGTGACGGCATCCCGATCATGCTGCCGGAAGAGGCGCGCAAGATCGATTGAGGGGAGATCCTGTTTGCGCGATGACGGAGCAACAATCTCGGTGTCGTCATCGCGCCCCGGGACGACAGGAGAATTGCCGCCTACAGCGCCTCGCCCTTCAATAGCCGCGGCACCTCGCCTGTGAGCCCGGCGGCCTGGCGGATGAAGAGGTTCTTCAGCGGCGGGGCGCGGTCGACCAGGCCTAGGCCAATGTCGCGGACGGTGCGCAGCAGCGTCGACTGGTTGGAGAACAGGAAGTTCAGCGAATTGGTGGCAACGCCCATCGCCATGGTGTCGAAGCGGCGCCAGCGCTGGTAGCGTTCGAGCACGTCGGCTCCGCCGATATCCATGCCGAGCCGCGCGGCATCGACGACGACTTCGGCCAGCGCGGCGACATCCTTCAAGCCCATATTGAGACCCTGGCCCGCAATGGGGTGGATGACATGGGCGGCATCGCCGACCAGCGCGAGGCGGGTGGCGATGAAGGAGCGCGCGACGAAATAGGACAGCGGAAACGCGCGCGGCTTGTCGAGCGCCTTCACCTCGCCCAGATGCAGGCCGAAACGCTGCTCGAGCTCGGCGTGAAATTCCTCGTCGCTGAGCGCAACGATGCGCGCGGCCTCGGCGCGGCCCTCGGTCCATACCAGCGAGGAGCGTTTTCCCGAGAGCGGCAGGATCGCGAAGGGGCCTGCGGGGAGAAAATGTTCTTCGGCGCGGCCCTCGTGGTCGCGCTCATGGCCGACGGTGACGACGATGCCGGCTTGGTCATACTCCCAGCCATGGGTCACGATGCCGGCGCGCTCGCGCAGTCTCGACCGCGCGCCGTCGGCGGCAACCAAGAGACTGGCGGCGATCATGCTGCCGTCACCGAGCGTCACATCGATGCCCTCGGAACGCGCGTCGTAGGAGGTCACCGCGGTGGCGCGAAGGTCGATGCCCTCGGCTTCGGCGCGCGCCGCCAGCGCATCGATCAGGCGTCGGTTCTCGACCATATGCGCAAAGGGTTCGCCCGGCGCGACATCGCCGGCAAAATTGAGGAACACCGGACGGGTGGCGTCCTCCAGCTTGGAATCGGTGACGACCATGTCGAGGATCGGCTGCGCCTCGCTCCTGACGTCGTCCCAGGCGCCGATGACCTCGAACAGGCGGCGGCAGGCGGCGACGATCGCGGTGGCGCGGGGGTCGCGGCTCGGCCGGGTGCCGAGCGCGGGATCGGCGACGATGACGGGAATCTCGGGCCCGAGCCCCTGTCGCAGCGCCAGCGCCAGCGCCAGCCCTGCGAACGCGCCGCCACCAATGACAATGCTACCCTGTACCGACATACCAAGCTTCCCGGCCAAATCCTGGTCTTGCTAGCAGACTTGAGGTGGGCGAAACAGTGCGGTGAAACGAGGGCGGAACGGCCTCGTTCCCGTCATTCCGGGGCGCGCAAAGCGCGATGCCCTGCAATGACGAGACAATTGAAAGCACCGTCATGTCCAAAAGCCTGATCGACCTCATTTCGATCCTCGACCTCGAACAGCTCGAGGTGAACCTGTTCCGCGGCAACAGCCCGAAGACGAGCTGGCAGCGGGTGTTCGGCGGCCAGGTGATCGGACAGGCGATGGTTGCGGCCTGCCGCACGGTCGAGGGGCGGCTGCCGCATTCCCTGCATTGTTATTTCGTGCTGCCGGGTGATCCGCAGATCCCGATCATCTACCAGGTCGAGCGCCTGCGCGACGGCAAGAGCTACTCGACACGCCGCGTCACGGCGATCCAGCACGGCAATGCGATCTTCTCGATCATGGTGTCGTTCCACGCCGAGGAAGAGAGTGCGTTCGACCATCAGGACAGGATGCCTGACGTGCCGCCGCCGGAAAAACTCACGGCGGAGGAGGTGGCGAAGCAGCCGATGTTCCGGGAGATGCCGGACTTCATCCGCCGCTACTATGAATCCGATCGCCCGATCGAGCTGCGCCCGGTCGAGCTCGGCCGTTACTTCGGCCAGAAGATCGACGATGGCCGCATTCACGTCTGGATCAAGACCGCCGCGACGCTGCCCGACGATCCGGCGCTGCACATGTGCGCGCTCGCCTACGCCTCCGACTTTTCGCTGCTGGATGCGATCATGGCGCGCTATGGCCGCACGCTATTCGACAAGCGCATGATGCCTGCGAGCCTCGACCACGCGATGTGGTTTCACCGTCCGTTCCGCGCCGACGAATGGCTGCTCTACGCGCAGGACTCGCCGAGCGCGCGCGGCGGCCGCGGCCTCACCCGCGGCTCCATCTTCAAGCCGGACGGCACCCTGGTCGCCTCCGTCGCGCAGGAAGGCTCCGTGCGCGAGCGGAAGGGATAATCGCCTCGAACGCGATGTATCGCGTTCGAGGCTTTCCGGATCATGCGCCCTGCGACCCGCGCGGAGCCAGCTCCGTCTGCGACGCGAACCAGTTCATGATCCAGCGATACACCCACGGAATCGGGATGATCAGGCTGCACAGCAGCGCAGCGACGATGCCGCGCCAGAGGATGCCGAGGCCGCTGCCCTTGAAGACGATCTCGCGCCGCGTGCCTTCGATGCTGCGGCAGAACCAGCGCATCTGTGCCGCGGCGACCCAGGCCCATCCGATGATAGTGATGATCGAGATCGCGAACAGCAGGCTCCAGCCGATATAGGCCCAGATCGAGCCCGTGAAGCTCAAGCCCAGCAGCTGTCCGTTGGAAGCAAGATTCGCGACCAACCATTTGATCAGGAGCCAGTAGAGAACGATCTGCACGATGAACAACAGATTGCTCAGGATCTCGCTGCCGACGAAGGCGATCGCGATGGCCAGAACGATGAAGCCGAAATACCAGGGCACCAGCGTCATCGCGCTGCCGGCGAAGGTGAGGTTCGGCCGGCCCGGGACCTTCACACAGGACACGATCCATTTCGTGTACCAGACGAACGCCCACGGCGCCGGGATGATGAAGATCATTCCGATCAGCAGGACGATGCTGCGCCAGGTGAACTCGAGAATGCCGAAATCGACCGCCAGCGATCCTGCGCTGCCAGCCGCAGCGTAGCCGCCGGCGCCACCGTAGCCGCTTCCGCCCATCATGGGCGGGCCGCCCGCCGGCATCATCGGCGGCGCGCCGCCACCCCCGACCAGGCCAGGGATTTCGGCGGCCTTCTGCCAGCCGGCCATGCCCTCGGTCCACACCAGGGTATCCGGGCGCACGACGCCTTGGGCGACGAGGTCGCGGAATTGCCCCTCCGGAAAGGGCCCCTGCTGCTTGCCCTCGGATGCGTAGAACCAGCTCGCCATGTACCGTCCCCCTCGAACATACTTATGTACGGGCGCGGATGCTTGGGTTCACCGCATCCATGCCAAAAATGCATTGTGAAGGATGAACGGCTGCCCTGTACAGAGGCGCCCGTTCACATGGACAAACGTTTTTCCGCTTCAACCTGCAACTTTTTTATGCCATTTGCCCGGAAAGATGCCAGATTGACGCTGCGCCGGAGACATGCGGCGCGGCGCATCCCGGGGAATAGGCCTGACCATGAAGCTCGTCGTCGCTATCATCAAACCCTTCAAGCTCGACGAGGTCCGCCAGGCCCTGACGGCGATCGGCGTCCACGGCATGACTGTGACCGAGGTGAAGGGCTATGGCCGCCAGAAGGGCCACACCGAGATCTATCGCGGCGCCGAATATGTCGTGAACTTCCTGCCCAAGCTGCGCATCGAGATCGCGGTCGCCTCCGACATCGCCGACAAGGCCGTGGGTGTGATCACCGCCTCTGCGCGCACCGGCCAGATCGGCGACGGCAAGATCTTCGTCACGCCGATCGACCACGCGCTGCGCATCCGCACCGGCGAAACCGACAGCGACGCGCTCTAGATTTTGTCTTGACGCGTTTTCTTGACGCGAACCGGTATCCACTTCGCTTGAAGACGCTCTGACCGAACAAATTCTTCATCGATCGCACCGGGCAACGAGGCCATAGCGTGCGACGTAATTTCTATGCTGGGGGAAACGAGATGGCGGGATTGTTGCGCCGCGCGGCGTCTATCGCTGCGCCGATCGGGTTTGCGTCGATCACGACATCGTCGGCGCAGGCCGCAGGCTCCGAGATCAACTCCGCCGACACCGCCTGGATGATCGTCGCCACCGCGCTGGTGCTGATGATGACGATCCCGGGCCTCGCGCTGTTCTACTCCGGCATGGTGCGCAAGAAGAACGTGCTCGCCACCATGGCGCAGAGCCTCTCCGCGGTGGCGATGATCTCCGTTCTCTGGGTCGCATTCGGCTATTCGCTCTGCTTCGTCGGCGACGGTCCGTGGATCGGCACGCTCGACCGCTGGTTTCTCGCCGGCATGACCATGGACAGCGTCAATCCGGCGGCGAAGACCATCCCCGAAGCGCTTTTCATGCTGTACCAGATGACGTTTGCCATCATCACGGTGGCGCTGGTCGCAGGCTCGGTCGCCGACCGGATGCGGTTCTCCGCCTATCTCCTGTTCTCCGTCGCCTGGTTCATCTTCGTCTACATTCCGCTGGCGCATTGGGTCTGGGGCGGCGGCTTCCTGAACAGCATGGGCGTGCTCGACTTCGCCGGCGGTCTCGTGGTGCATCTGTCGGCCGGGGCCAGCGGCCTCATTGCGGCGAAGGTGATGGGCCGCCGCCAGGGCTACGGCAGCGAAAATCTATCGCCTTTCGATCTGTCGCTCGCGGTGATGGGCACCGGCCTGTTGTGGGTCGGCTGGTTCGGCTTCAACGGCGGCTCGGCCGGCGCGGCCAATTCGCGCGCGGTGATGGCGATCATCGCGACCCATCTCGCCGCCTGCGCCGGCGCGCTGACCTGGGCCGCGATCGAATGGTCGACCCGGCGCAAGCCCTCCGTGCTCGGCATGATCTCCGGCGCGGTCGCGGGCCTCGGCACCATCACGCCGGCCTCCGGATTCGTGGCGCCCTGGCACGGCATCGTCATCGGCATCATTGCCGGTGCCGTGTGCTATTGGGCCTGCACCTGGCTGAAGCACCGCTTCAACTATGATGATTCGCTCGACGTGTTCGGCGTCCACGGCATCGGCGGCCTGACCGGGACCCTGCTCGCCGGCGTGTTCGCGACCAGCGCCATCGGGGGCACCGCCGGCCTGTTCGAGGGCCATCCGCAGCAGCTCCTGATCCAGTTCTATGGCGTCGCCGTCACCTTCGTCTGGTCGGCAGGCGTGAGCTTCATCCTGCTCAAGCTGGTCGGCCTGTTCGTGCCCTTGCGCGTATCCCGTGAGCACGAGCTCGAGGGGCTGGATATTTCGCAGCACGGCGAAGCCTTGCAATAGAGCGCCGGCGCTACGTAATTACCTCTGGTCTGCCCGACGCATGAGCAACATTGTGTCGGCAGCCTGTCGTGCTCGCGTTTTGAGCAGGCCTGACCACGTTTTGGGCGCGACGGAATAGCGCACCGCACCGCAATACCCGTCAAACGCGAAAACCCCCGTCTTCATAGTCCGTTAGGCAACACGCCTGATCTGGCACGGCATTTGATTCTATGGGTCCCGGCTGTGCCCGCGTAGTGAACTTTCTCCCTCGTGGCGAACCAGTCGAGAACGCCCGGCCATGTCCGGACCGGGCCCAAGCGGGGATAGGACCCATGAAAATTGTTATGGCGATTATTAAGCCATTCAAGCTGGAAGAAGTCCGGGACGCCCTGACCGCCATCGGCGTTCACGGTCTCACGGTGACGGAAGTCAAGGGATATGGCCGCCAGAAGGGTCATACGGAAATCTATCGCGGCGCCGAATATGCCGTGAGCTTCCTGCCCAAGATCAAGATCGAGGTCGCTGTCGCCTCCGACCAGGTCGACAAGACCATCGACGCCATCACGTCTGCCGCGAAAACCGGACAGATCGGCGACGGCAAGATCTTCGTCATCAACCTCGACCACGCGGTGCGCATCCGCACCGGCGAGGCCGATGCCGCGGCCCTCTGATTTCGCGCTCAACCTTATCCAATTCAGGAGTGAATAATATGACGTTTAAGCGTCCCTATGGCGCGGGATTGGCGGCTCTTGCAGTCGGCCTGTTCGCTGCGACCGCAGCCTACGCCGAGCCAACGGTCAACAAGGGAGACAACGCCTGGATGATGACATCGACAGTGCTCGTGCTGTTGATGACGATCCCCGGCCTTGCGCTGTTCTATGGCGGTCTCGTCCGCTCCAAGAACATGCTCTCCGTCCTGATGCAGGTGTTCTACACCGTCTGCGTCGTCACCGTGATCTGGGCCGTGTACGGCTACAGCCTCACCTTCACCGGCGGCTCCGACTTCATCGGCGGCTTCTCCAAGGCCTTCATGATGGGCGTGACCACCGATACGAAGGCCGCGACCTTCTCGGTCGACGCCAACATCTCGGAGCTCATCTATGTCTGCTTCCAGATGACCTTCGCGGCGATCACGCCCGCCCTCATCGTCGGCGCTTTTGCCGAGCGCATGAAGTTCGCGGCGATCGCGCTGTTCGTCCCGCTCTGGGTCACGCTGGTCTACTTCCCGATCGCGCACATGGTCTGGTACTGGCAGGGTCCGGATCTGCTCCAGGACGCCGCCAAGGCGCTCGCTGCTGCAACTGACGCGGCGGCAAAGACCGCGGCGCAGGCCAAGCTCGACGAGCTCAACGCCGACGCCGGCTGGATCTTCAAGATGGGCGCGATCGACTTCGCGGGCGGCACCGTGGTGCACATCAACGCGGGTATCGCAGGCCTCATCGGCGCCCTCCTGATCGGCAAGCGTGTCGGTTACGGCAAGGAGCTGATGGCCCCGCACTCGCTGACCATGTCGATGATCGGCGCCTCGCTGCTCTGGGTCGGCTGGTTCGGCTTCAACGCCGGCTCCAACCTGGAAGCCAGCGGCGGCGCTGCGCTCGCCATGACCAACTCCTTCGTCGCCACCGCAGCCGCCGCGCTGTCGTGGATGTTCGCGGAGTGGATCATCAAGGGCCATCCGTCGGTGCTTGGCGTCATTTCCGGCGCCGTCGCGGGTCTCGTGGCCGTCACGCCTGCCGCCGGTTTCTCCGGCGTGATGGGCGCGATCGTCCTCGGCCTCGTTGTCGGCGTGGTCTGCCTGTTCTTCTGCACCGTCGTGAAGAACGCGCTCGGCTACGATGACTCGCTCGACGTGTTCGGCGTGCACTGCGTCGGCGGCATCGTCGGCGCCATCGGCACCGGCATTCTCGTCAACCCCGCTCTCGGCGGCGCCGGCATCGTCGACTACACCGCGATCCCGCCGAAGGTCGCCGATTACGACTTCGCCGTGCAGATGATGGCCCAGATCAAGGCCGTCGCCACCACGCTGGTGTGGTCGGGCATCGGTTCGGCGATCCTCTACAAGGTCGTCGACGTGATCGTCGGACTGCGCACCAATGTCGAGAGCGAGCGTGAAGGTCTCGACATCACCGAGCACACCGAGCGCGCCTACAACATGTAAGTCTCCTCCCGGGCGCGGTCTCCCCGGAGACCGCGTCCACAACTACGGTCCGGGCACATACCCGGCAATGCCCTGACCGTTGAGGGGCTCCAGCGCAAGCTGGAGCCCCTTTCTTTCGATCGGGTCCCGGCAAGACAAGTCGCCACCCGTCCCGTTGTCATCCGGCCTCGATATTCCTGCTCTGGACGGGGGCGGCGGCCGATGGTTAATCGCGTCTTAACCTCGCCCTATCTATGGTGAAGTGAACCGCTTCCCGCCGGTGCCTTGGTGCAACCGGCAGTTCCAAGAGTGCTGGCGCCCAGAATGGCTATGACCGCTTCATCCCGCGCGCCGCAGGCCGGTGGAAGCTCCGATACCGAACGCTCGCCCTTCGTCCGGCTGAACGAGCTGCTGGCGCCGCACCAGCCCGGCAAGCCCTTGATTTCGCTCGCCGTCGGTGAACCGCAGCATCCCGTGCCTGATTTCGTCGGCCCGGTGCTGGCCAGGCACATCGCCGATTTCGGCCGCTATCCGATGAACCAGGGGACCGATCCGTTCCGTCAGGCGGCCAGCACCTGGCTGTCGTCGCGATTCAAGCTGCCGCGGCCGCTCGACCCCAAAAGCGAGATTCTCGTCCTCAATGGCAGCCGCGAGGGGCTGTTCCTCGCCGCGATCGCCGCAAAGCGTTACGTCGGCCCGCGTCCCGGCAAGCCCGCGATCCTGATGCCGAACCCGTTCTATCCGGTCTATGGCGCCGGCGCCTTTGCTGCGGGCTGCGAGCCGGTCCATCTGCCGACGACGGTCGAAAACGGTTTCCTGCCCGATCTCGACGCCATCGACGAAGCGACGCTGGCGCGCACCGTGGCGTTCTATCTGGCCTCGCCCGCCAATCCGCAGGGCTCGGTCGCCTCGCGCGATTATTTCACGCGCCTGAAAAGCCTCGCCGATCGCTACGGTTTCATGATCCTCAGCGACGAGTGCTATTCGGAGATCTACACCCGCGAAGCACCGGGCAGTGCGCTCGAATGCGCGGGTGCGGATTTCACCCGCGTGGCCGCGTTCCAGTCGCTGTCGAAGCGCTCGAACCTGCCGGGCCTGCGTGTCGGCTTCGCCGCCGGCGACAAGACGTTCATCGGGATGTTCCTGGAGCTGCGCAACATCGCCGCTCCCCAGGTGCCGGTGCCGCTCCAGCACGTCGCGACCTTTGCCTATGGCGACGAAGCGCATGTCGAGGAGAACCGCAGGCTTTACCGGATCAAGTTCGATCTCGCCGACCAGATCATCGGCAATCGCTACTTCTATCGCCGGCCCGATGCCGGCTTCTGCGTCTGGCTCAACACGTCCGCGATCGGCGACGACGTGTCGGTGTGTCTGAAGCTCTTCAAGGAAGCGGGCGTGCGTGTGGTGCCCGGCAGCTTTCTGGCGCGGCAGCAGCCTGACGGATTCAATCCCGGCGCGGGCTACATTCGCCTTGCGCTGGTGCAGGATGGCGAGACCACGGCGCAGGCGCTGCACCGCCTGGTCGAGACTCTGGGTTAGGCGGGGCCCATGAGCATGTCGGCAATCGAACGTGTCATTCCACTGGTCGGCCATCTGCCGCCCTCGATCCGTGAGGGTCTGGCGCGGCGCATGCGCGAGCTCACCGGCCTCGGCCTGATCGCACTGTCCGGCGTCGCCTCGGCGGCGCTGATGACCTGGTCGGTGCAGGATCCCAGCCTCAGCCACGCCACCTCGCGGCCGATCCGCAACATCCTCGGCTATGCCGGCGCGATCGGCGCCGATCTTGCGATGCAGATTCTCGGGCTCGGCGCCATCATGCTGGTCCTGACCGTCGCGGTCTGGGGCTGGCGCATGATGACGCATCGCCCGTTCGATCGCGAGGCGCTGCGGCTGGGCTCCTGGATTCTCTGTACGGTGATTGCGGCGGGCTTCGTCAGCTGCTGGCCCCACGGCGGCGCATGGCCGCTGCCGACCGGCCTCGGCGGCGTGGTCGGCGACGCCCTGGTGCGCGCGCCCGCGGTGATTTTCGGACCGGCCGGCACGATCTATCGCATCGTGCTCGGCACGATCCTGTTCGCCGCGCTGGCCGCGACATTCCTGATCGCCTGCGGTCTTGGCGCCCGTGAGCATGACGACGACCTCGCGGAGATCGAGGATGACGACAAGCCGCTTGACGAAGACGAGGAGAACGATCGCGGCTCGGTGTCGCTGGGCTGGCTGTTCCATGCGCTGATGAGCACCAAGGCACGGTTGGGCTGGCTGCTTGGCGCCGCCTATCGCTCGCTGGTCTCGAGCGGACCGAAGACCAAGGCCGCCGCATTCAGCCGCCAGGAGCCGAATCTCGGCGGCGGCCGCGCCGCGCCCTCGATCTCGCCGCAGCCCGAAGACGAGCACGACGAACACGACGAGGACGAGCACGAAGAGGTCGAAGAGGAGGAGCCCGTCGCGCGCGCCCCGCGCAAGAAGGCCGCGCCGAAAGCTCCTGCCAAGAAATCCTCCGACAAGTTCGAGCTTCCGTCCGTGTCCGTGCTGGCGGCGCCCAAGGCCGGCGATCGCCAACCGCTCAGCAAGGCCGAGCTGGAAGCCAATTCCCGTTCGCTCGAAGGCGTGCTGCAGGATTTCGGCGTGCGCGGCGAGATCGTGAAGGCCAATCCGGGTCCCGTCGTCACGCTGTACGAGCTGGAGCCGGCGCCCGGCATCAAATCGTCGCGCGTGATCGGCCTTTCCGACGATATCGCCCGGTCGATGAGCGCGCTGTCGGCGCGCGTCGCCGTCGTGCCCGGCCGCAATGCCATCGGCATCGAGCTGCCCAATGCGCATCGCGAAAAGGTCTATTTGCGCGAACTGCTGATCGCAAAGGAGGCGACCGACACGGTTGCGAAGCTGCCGCTCTGCCTCGGCAAGACCATCGGCGGCGACCCCGTTATCATCGACCTTGCGCGCACGCCGCACATGCTGATCGCCGGCACCACCGGCTCGGGCAAGTCGGTCGCGATCAACACCATGATCCTCAGCCTGGTCTACCGGCTGCGTCCTGACCAGTGCCGGCTGATCATGGTCGATCCGAAGATGCTCGAACTCTCCGTCTATGACGGCATCCCCCATCTGCTCACGCCCGTCGTGACCGACCCGAAGAAGGCGGTGGTCGCGCTGAAATGGGCCGTGCGCGAGATGGAAGAGCGCTACAAGAACATGGCCAAGCTCGGTGTGCGCAACATCGACGGCTACAACACACGCCTGCTCGAATTGAAGGCCAAGGGCGAAGAGCCGACGCGCACGGTTCATACCGGCTTCGACAAGGAGACCGGCAAGGCGATCTACGAGGAAGAGAAGCTCTCGCTCGACCCGCTGCCCTACATCGTCATCATCGTCGACGAAATGGCCGACCTGATGATGGTGGCCGGCAAGGACATCGAAGGCGCAGTGCAGCGCCTCGCGCAGATGGCACGCGCCGCCGGCCTGCACGTGATCCTCGCGACGCAGCGTCCGTCGGTCGACGTCATCACCGGCACCATCAAGGCGAACTTCCCGACCCGCATCGCCTTCCAGGTGACGTCCAAGATCGACAGCCGTACCATTCTGGGTGAGATGGGTGCCGAGCAGCTGCTCGGCCAGGGCGACATGCTCTACATGGCCGGCGGCGGCCGCATCAGCCGCGTGCACGGACCTTTTGCGTCCGACGAGGAAGTCGAGAAGGTCGTGCGTCACCTCAAGACGCAGGGGCAACCGGAATATCTCGAAGCGGTTACCGCCGAGGAGCCGACCGAGGACGAGGACGGCGCGGTGTTCGATGCGACCGGCATGGGCGGGGATGGCGGCGGCGATCTATTCCAGCAAGCCGTTGCGATCGTCAAACGCGACCGCAAGGCATCGACCAGTTACATCCAGCGCCGCCTGCAGATCGGCTACAACCGCGCCGCTTCACTGATGGAGCGCATGGAACTGGAAGGCATCGTCGGACCCGCCAACCATGCCGGCAAGCGCGAGATTCTGGTCGAGGAAGAAGACAGCCATATGTGAGGCAGCCGCCTCGACACATCATTTCACGCGAAATCGTTATCTGCTTTTGCCCGAAACCACGCTAAAAGACGCCCAGCCATACAGGACGACGCGTTGATCAGACATCCGGACATTCGATTCGCTGCCACCATCGCCGCGCGAAGCGCGCGGGTGGCCGGCGTGCTGCTCGTCACTGCCGCGATGGTGACCACGACGTCGCTCGCGCAGACCGTGCCGGTGCCGAAGCCCGCACCGAAGGGCCGTGATGGTGCTCAATCCGGAGGCGGTGGACCGGCTGTCACCGGCGCGACGCAGGCGCCGCCGAATCCTGTGATCCCGGATCCGCGCCGCAACGTGCCGAGCAGCATCTTCCAGACCTTCGATGCGAACCAGAAGGCTCAGGCGGCCAAGGTCAGCGCCTATCTGTCCTCGCTGCAGACGCTGGTCGGAAATTTCGTCCAGGTCGGCCCCGACGGCAGCAAGACCCAAGGCGATTTCTACATTCAGAAGCCGGGCAAGGTCCGCTTCGAATATGACGCGCCGAGCCCGATCGACATCGTCGCCGACGGGTCCTCGCTGGTGGTGCGCGACCGCAAGCTTGCGACCCAGGATGTCTACCCGCTGTCGCAGACGCCGCTGCGCTTCCTGCTGTCCGACCGCATCGACCTGATGAAGGACACCAACGTCGTCAACGTCTCCGCCGACGACGTCTTCGTCAGCGTCACCATCGAGGAGAAGCAGGCGCTGGTCGGCACCAGCCGTCTCCTGTTGATGTTCGGCGCCAAGGACGGCCAGTTGAAGCAGTGGACCGTCACCGACCCGCAGGGCTACGACACCACGATCGCGGTCTATAATCTCGATACGAGCAAGAAGCTCGATCCCGGCATGTTCAAGATCGACTTCACCAATTACGCCCCGTCGCCGGGTTGAGCGCTCCGCTGCCGTAAGGTGGGCAAAGGCGCGTTTTGCGCCGTACCCACCATCTCTCGTCTCGCGGCAGGAACGTGGGCACGCTTCCGCTTTGCCCACCCACGAGAGCTCGTTGTGGACAAGCGTTTTCCCCACGCCAATCCATGCTAAGACGCATTTCCCATGCGTCTTTCCCTGACAACCTGGAACATCAATTCGGTGCGGCTGCGCATCGATCTGGTCGCGAAATTCCTCAAGAGCGCGCGGCCGGACGTGCTGTGCCTGCAGGAAACCAAGTGCATCGACGATGCGTTTCCGCTGAAGCGCTTCAAGCGGCTTGGCTACGAGCACGTCGCGCTGAACGGGCAGAAGGGCTATCACGGCGTCGCCATCGTCTCGAAGATTCCATTCGAATCGAAGGACATCCGCACCTTCTGCGACAAGGTGGATTCGCGCCACATCTCGGTGTCGTTCGGCGAGAAGGCCAATATCGCAAAGCCGCTGGTGCTGCATAATTTCTACGTCCCCGCCGGCGGCGACATTCCCGATCCCGCGCTGAACGAGAAGTTCGACCACAAGCTTCGCTTCCTCGACGAGATGAAGGCGTGCGAGCCGCTGCATCCGCGCGGCGATGACAGGCACATCCTGGTCGGCGATCTCAATGTCGCCCCGCACGAAAACGACGTGTGGTCGCACAAGCAGCTTCTGAAGGTGGTCTCGCATACGCCTGTCGAAACCGAGAAGCTCCAGGCCGCGCTCCAGGCCGGCGACTGGGTCGACGTCGCACGCGAGCGCATCCCGATGTCCGAGAAGGTCTACACGTGGTGGAGCTACCGTTCCGCCGACTGGACCGTCGGCGATCGCGGCCGCAGGCTCGACCACATCTGGGTCTCGCGCGCGCTGAAAGACGCGGTCAGTGATTTCAAGATTCTTCGCGATGCGCGGAGCTGGGAGCGGCCATCGGACCATGTGCCGGTCACGGTGACGCTGGAGGTGTGAGGTCCCTGTCGTCCTTCCGGGTTCGCGCTATGCGCGCCCCGGAATGACAGGCGGAAAGACCTATGACGTCAGCTTCGCACCCGCCATCAAAATATCGCTCGCGATCTGGCTGGAGCGCACCGCGAATTCATCGCGCAGGCGCACGGCGGCGGCCGGGTCGCTCTCGAGCACGCGCTGGAACAGGCTGCGGGCGACGCGGATGACGGAGGAGTGCTCCAGCGCGATCGCACTCGACGGCCGCTTCATCGGCACCACCAGCGCGAGCTCGCCGATCAATGCGCCGGGACCGGCGATCATTTCGGCGCCGGCGCCGTCGTCGACCCGGAAGGCGCCGCGTTGGACCACGAAGCCGGCATCGGCATCGTCGCCGAGATTGAACAGAGTGTCGCCGCGGACGAAGTCACGCTGCTCGGAGCCGATCGCCAGCATGCGCAACGAGGCGTCTCCCAACAGGCGCAGTGTCGGGACTCGCTCGAGAAGCGCTACGTCGTCGTCGATTGACATTCAGATCCGAGGCTCAAGGGCATGCGATCTAAAACGATTCGCACGCCCTTCAAGCGTATCACGGCACCAGCTTGTAGCCACCGGCTTCCGTGACCAGGATTTCCGGGTTGGCGGCGTCCTTCTCGATCTTCTGGCGCAGGCGGTAGATGTGGGTTTCCAGCGTATGGGTGGTCACGCCGGAATTATAACCCCAGACCTCCTGGAGCAGGGTCTCGCGCGAGACCGGCATCTGGCCGGCGCGGTAGAGGAAGCGGAGGATGGCGGTTTCCTTCTCGGTGAGCCGCACCTTGCGCGCGTTGGCGGCGGTGAGCATCTTGGAGCCAGGCCTGAAGGAATAGGGGCCGACCGAGAACACCGCGTCCTCGCTGGCCTCGTGCTGACGGAGCTGGGCGCGAATGCGGGCCAGCAGGACGGCGAATCGGAAAGGCTTTGCCACATAGTCGTTGGCGCCGGATTCCAGCCCCAATATCGTATCGGAATCGGTGTCGTGCCCGGTCAGCATGATGATCGGGGCCTTGAAGCCGCCCTTGCGCAGGGAGCGGACCACTTCGCGGCCGTCGGTGTCGGGCAGACCCACATCCATCAGGACGAGATCGGGGGCATTGGCCTTGGCGGCGCTCGCGCCCTTGGCGCCGGTATCCACGGCCGAGGCTTCGAATTCTTCGTGTAGCGATAGTTGCTCCACCAACGTGTCTCGCAGATCGGTATCGTCATCCACGATCAGGATCTTGCGGGCATTGGCCATAGGGGGTCATCCTTTTGGGGTCCGACTCGGCGCGCATCCATGCTGCACCCAGCCGTGAGGGAAGTTTAGGGGGGTCGCTGTTGTTATTGTTGTTCGTGTTGAAGTAGTGGGCTGTCACCGATTCACAAGCCAGAACCACTCTAACCCAAAATAGCCGGCGGCTTTGATGAATGTCCTGTAATGAATTCGACACCGCAATTACAAATGAAAAGCAAAGCATCTTCAGTCGGTTACACCATGAATCGAAGCGCCGGGCCGCTCTCCGCGATCCGCGTTAAGCCTGCAGCCGGAAATCCGCGCCGAGGTTGGCTGACGGCGGGATCGCTGATCATACCGGTCGCGCTGGGGCGGGGCGGCATTCTGGCCAACAAGCGCGAGGGCGACGGCGGCACCCCCAGGGGCAGCTTCCGTCCCAGGCGGTTGTGGTGGCGGGGCGACCGCCACAGCCGGCCGCAGAGTTTCTTGCCGACCCGGATCATCACCGCAGCCGACGCCTGGTGCGAGGATCCCAGCGACCGCCATTACAACCAGGCGATCCGGCTCGGCGAGGGGCAGGGCGGTGACCGGCTCAAGCGTGCCGACCATCTCTATGACTTCATCGTCGAAATCGACCACAATACGAGGCCACGGATCGCCGGCCGTGGTAGCGCGGTATTTTTGCACCTGGCCCGCGACAATTTCGGTCCGACCGCGGGCTGCGTCTCCATGACGAAATCTGCGATGCTGCAATTGCTGCGGCGGCTGGGACCAAGGACAAGAATCATCATCGGGTGAGGATGCATGCTCGACAGGGATCAGATCGCGGCCGCATCGCGCGTCCTCGTTCAACATTGGCGCGACGGCTCCAAGCTTGACGCGCTGGAAGCGCGATTGCGACCGCAGAGCCGCGCCGAGGGCTACGCCATCCAGGCTGCGCTCGACACCCAGTCGTTTGGAAAACGGCTCGGCTGGAAGATCGCGGCCACGAGCGTATCAGGACAGAAGCACATCAACGTCACGGGACCGCTGGCCGGCCGCATCATGAGCGACACATTGATCGCCGATGGCGGCATCGCGTCGATGAAGGGCAACGAGATGCGCGTCGGCGAGCCTGAGTTCGCCTTCCGCATGGGGCGCGACCTGCCGCCGCGCGCGACGCCGTTCGGGATCGACGAGGTGCTGGCCGCCGTGGACAGCCTGCATCCCGCAATCGAGATTCCCGATTCGCGCTTTGCCGATTTCGTCAGCGCGGGCGAGGCCCAGCTCATCGCCGACAATGCCTGCGCGCATCTGTTCGTGCTGGGCGAGGCGACGGCTGCCAACTGGCGCGCGATGGATCTCGCCGAGGAGCGGCCGGTGATCACGTTGCGCGGCCAGCGCCATATCGGCCACGGCAAGAACGTGCTCGACGATCCCCGCGCCGCGCTCGCCTGGCTTGCCAACGAGCTGCGGGGACTCGGAATCACCTTGCGGGCAGGGGAGGTCGTGACCACCGGCACGTGCCATCCGCCGCTGCCGATCCAGGCCGGCGATCATCTTGCCGCGGACTTTGGCGTGCTGGGAAAGGTGTCGGTGGGCTTCGTGTAGAGGCTCAAACTTCGCCGTCATTGCGAGCAGCCCTTGCGACGAAGCAATCCAAAATCCGCGGAAAGATTCTGGATTGCGTCGCTACGCTCGCAATGACGAACTCAACAGCCTTGTCGAGGCACGTGTCCCGCTAACGGCTCCTACCGATGCCCGAAGATCGCGCTGCCCACGCGGACGTGGGTGGCACCCAACATGATGGCGTTGGCGAAATCCGCGCTCATGCCCATCGAGAGATTCGTCAATCCGTTGCGCGCGGCGATCTTGGCGGTCAGCGCGAAATGCGCCGCCGGCGGCTCGTCGACCGGCGGAATGCACATCAACCCGGAGATCGTCAGCCCATAGGTGTCGCGGCAGCTGGCGAGGAAGGCGTCGGCCTCGCCGGGCGGGACGCCGGCCTTCTGCGGCTCCTCGCCGGTGTTGATCTGGACGAAGAGCTGCGGGTGCTTGTTCTGGGATTCGATTTCCTTGGCTAACGCTTGGCAAATGCTCGGACGGTCGACCGAATGGATGGCGTCGAACAGCGCGACCGCCTCTTTCGCCTTGTTGGATTGCAGTGGTCCGATCAGATGCAGCGCGATGTCGGAGTAAACAGACGTTAACGCGGGCCACTTGCTTTTGGCCTCCTGCACCCGATTTTCGCCGAACACGCGCTGTCCGGCGTCGATGATCGGGACAATGGCATCCGCGGCGAAAGTCTTGGACACCGCGATCAGCGTCACGGAGGCGCGATCGCGTCGCGCATCCCTGCAGGCGCGGGTGATTTCGGCTTCGACCGCCGCAAGCGCGTTTGGTGAATGGCCGGTTACCGGCGCGGCATTGGCTTCTGTCATGACGTCGTTTGGTTGTGCTCGTAACCGGAGGTAAGTCCAATTTTACCGAGTTCAAGCAAGAGTTTTTGAACCCTTCGCTTTACCTTGGCCCACGGGGTGGGTAGCGAAGATGGCAAGCATCAGTCTCAACCGCAAACGGGCGAAACTCAAGCAGGTTCTCGGAATCCGGGCGCGGCTCGCATTGCTCGCGGTGATTCTGGTGGCGCCCTTGATGCTCGAGCGCATCCGTTCGCTCGAAGACACCCGCGCCCGGCAGATCGCGCAGGCCACGGTTGAATTCACCACCGTCGCAAGGCATAGCGCCGATGCGCAGCGCCAGGTGATCTCGTCGGTCGAGACCATCCTGAAATCGGAAGCTTTCATCCGCGCCTCCGCCGGCGGCGTCAGCAAGAGCTGCGACGTGCTGCGCGCGAGCCTGCCGTCGAACCTGCCCTGGATCCGCACGCTGTTGATCGCAGGCCAGGACGGGCGCATTCAATGCGCCACCAACAACATGTATGTCGGCCTCGACCTGAGCGACCGGCCGTATTTTCAGCAGGCGCAGGAAACCGGCCGCTTCGTGCTGAGCGATTTCATCCTGTCGCGGCCGGTGCTGACGCCGACCGTGATGGCGGTTTACCCGGTATCCGCCTTCAGCGGCGTGCCCGATGCCGTCGTGCTCGCCACGGTCAATCTCGACTGGATGTCGAAGGTGATGAGCAATCTGGGCGGCCGCGCCGGCATCACCGCCGTGCTGGTCGATAGCGCAGGCACCGTGCTGGCCGCACCCGCCGATCAGCACGCCGCGGTCGGCCGGCCCCTCGACAATCTGCCGCTGATGTCCGCGATCGCCGATCGCGCGCTACGGTCGGACCAGGATGAAGGCACGCTGTCTTTCCTCGCCGCCGACGGCTCCCGCCGCGCGGTCAGCTACATCCGCATCGCGGGCACCAATGCCCGCCTGATCGCCAGCATCGACGAAGACAAGGTGTCCGCGGCGGTCAGCCGCGACATCCGCACCGCCTATCTCCAGCTCGCTTTCGTCGTTGTATTCGTCCTGCTCGGCGCGCTGATCGCCGCCGAGAAACTCGTCATCAAGCCGATCGAGATGCTCGTCGACATGGCCAAACGTCTCGGCGAGGGCGATCTTTCGGCCCGCGCGGCGCGCAACCGCCTGCCGGCCGAGTTCGTGCCGCTGGCCCGCGCGTTCAACGCGATGGCCGCGCAGCTTAGCCAGCGCGAGCGCGAGTTGATCGCGAGCAACGACCGTCTGACGGTGATGGCCTCGATCGACATGCTCTCGGGGCTTGCCAACCGGCGCGGCTTCCAGAGCCGGCTCGACTTCGAGTGGATGCGCGCGCAGCAATATGGCAGCGACCTTGCGCTTCTGATGATCGACGTCGACCATTTCAAGCTGTTCAACGACACCTATGGCCATCTCGAAGGCGATTCCTGCCTGACCAGGCTCGGGGAATCCCTGTCCGGCATTGCCGCCGACAACATGGGCTTCGCGGCGCGCTATGGCGGCGAGGAATTCTGCCTGTTGCTGCCGAACACCGACGTGACGCGCGCCGTCGAAATCGGCGAGCAGGTGCGCGCGGCCGTGCTGAAGCTGTGCCTGCCGCACATCACGTCAGCCCATATGATCGTCACGGTCTCGATCGGCGTTGCCGCCACGAAACCCAACGAGAGCTTGCGTCCGGGCGACCTGATCGAAGCCGCCGACGCCGCGCTCTACGCCGCAAAACACCGCGGCCGCAACACCGTCGTCGAGCACGGCATCATGGTGATCGACCATGGCGCAGCCACGATCGCGATGGCGGGCTAAACCGCCGCAATCTCCCGATCGAGCTCCGTCTCGGCAATTACGCGATTGCGGCCACTTCTTTTCGCGAGATAGAGCGCGCGGTCGCAGCATTCGACCAGGTCGATCATGGCTTCTCCCGGCTGAAACTGTGCAGCACCGATTGCAGCCGCTGAGAGGCCAAGGAGGCCGCCGCGCCGTCATCATCGAGTTGGTCGGAAGCGGTGGCGAGCTTGGCGCAAGGTCCCGGCCTCAGGGTTCCCACAACTTGGCCCCGCGGCTTCAATCACCTCTTGAAATCGAGCCTCCTCCGTAATGGACCGAGAGCCCAGAGGTGCGACCGAGGGAATTCTATCGGTTTTTGGCAACCCATTGACCCGTTACGGACTTTTATGGCCTAGTCCGCCGTCTTGAGCCGGCCGAACCCACGAAAACCCCAACGATTCCATGACCTCCGAACGCTATAATGCCCGCGACGCCGAACCGCGCTGGCAACGCCTCTGGGACCAGCAGGCGATCTTCGTTTCCAGGAACGACGATTCGCGGCCGAAATATTATGTGCTCGAGATGTTCCCCTACCCGTCTGGGCGCATCCATATCGGCCATGTCCGGAATTATACGCTCGGCGACGTGCTGGCCCGCTTCATGCGCGCCAAGGGATTCAACGTGCTGCACCCGATGGGCTGGGACGCCTTCGGCCTGCCGGCCGAGAATGCCGCGATCGAGCGCAAGGTCGCGCCGAAGGCCTGGACCTACGACAACATCGCCGCGATGAAGAAGCAGCTCCGCTCGATCGGGCTGTCGCTGGACTGGTCACGCGAATTCGCGACCTGCGACCCCAGCTACTACAAGCATCAGCAGAAGATGTTCCTGGACATGCTCGCCGCCGGCCTCGCCGAGCGCGAGAAGCGCAAGCTCAACTGGGATCCGGTCGACATGACCGTGCTCGCCAACGAGCAGGTGATCGATGGCCGCGGCTGGCGCTCCGGTGCGATCGTCGAGCAGCGCGAGATGAGCCAGTGGGTCTTCAAGATCACGAAGTATTCGCAGGAATTGCTGTCGGCACTGGATGGGCTGGACCGCTGGCCCGACAAGGTGCGGCTGATGCAGCGCAATTGGATCGGCCGCTCGGAAGGCCTGCTGGTCCGCTTCGCGCTCGATCAGGCGACGACGCCTGCCGGCGAGAGTGAGCTGAAGATCTTCACGACGCGCCCGGACACGCTGTTCGGCGCGAAATTCATGGCGATCTCGGCGGATCATCCTCTGGCGCAGGCAGCTAGCGCAAAGAACCCGAAGCTCGCGGAATTCATCGCGGACATCAAGAAGATCGGCACCGCGCAGTCGATCATCGACACCGCGGAAAAGCAGGGCTTTGACACCGGCATCCGCGCCGTGCACCCGTTCGATCCCTCCTGGAAGCTGCCGGTCTATGTCGCGAATTTCGTGCTGATGGAATACGGCACCGGCGCGATCTTCGGCTGTCCGGCGCACGACCAGCGCGACCTCGACTTCGTCAACAAATACAATCTCGGCAACACGCCCGTCGTGTGCCCCGAGGGCCAGGACCCGAAAACCTTCGTCATCACCGACACCGCCTATGACGGTGACGGCCGCATGATCAATTCGCACTTCCTGGACGGCATGACGATCGACCAGGCCAAGGACGAAGTTGCAAAACGCCTGGAAAACGAGCTGCGCGGCAACATGCCGGTCGGCGAGCGGCAGGTGAACTTCCGCCTACGCGACTGGGGCATTTCGCGCCAACGCTATTGGGGCTGCCCGATACCGGTCATCCATTGTCCGAAATGCGACGTGGTCCCGGTGCCGGACGCCGACCTGCCGGTGGTGCTGCCGGAAGATGTGAGCTTCGACAAGCCGGGCAACGCGCTGGACCATCATCCGACGTGGAAGCACGTCACCTGCCCGAAATGCGGCGGCAGCGCTAACCGCGAAACCGACACCATGGACACCTTCGTGGATTCGTCCTGGTATTTCGCGCGCTTCACCGATCCCTGGAACGAGAACGCGCCGACGACGCCCGCGGTCGCCAACCGGATGCTCCCGGTCGACCAGTATATCGGCGGCGTCGAACACGCGATCCTGCATCTGCTCTACAGCCGCTTCTTCACCCGCGCGATGAAGGCGACCGGCCACATTGCGCTGGACGAGCCGTTCGCCGGCATGTTCACGCAGGGCATGGTGGTACACGAGACCTACCAGAAGGCCGACGGCACCTATGTGCAGCCGGCCGAGGTCAAGGTCGAGGTTAGCGGCAACGGACGCCGCGCTACGCTGCTCGCCACCGGCGAAGACATCCAGATCGGACCGATCGAGAAGATGTCGAAGTCGAAGAAGAACACGGTCGACCCCGACGACATCATCGAGACCTACGGCGCCGACGTCGCCCGCTGGTTCATGCTGTCGGACTCGCCGCCCGACCGCGACGTGATCTGGAGCGACGAGCGCGTCCAGGGCGCCTCGCGTTTCGTGCAGCGGCTGTGGAGGCTGGTGAACGATTCCGTCGAGTTCGGCAAGGGCGCGCCGGCGGCCCGCCCCGCCAGCTTCGGCCCCGACGCCACCGCCCTGCGCAAGGCCGCCCATGGTGCGCTGGACAAGGTCACGACCGGGATCGAACGGCTGCACTTCAACGTCTGCCTCGCCCATATCCGCGAGTTCGCCAATACCTTTTCGGAGATCCTGCAGCGCCCCGGCCAGTCCGCCGCGAGCCTGGCTCCAGACTTGGCTTGGGCGATCCGGGAAGCCGGCCAGATCCTGGTCCAGCTGTTCTCCCCGATGATGCCGCATCTCGCTGAGGAGTGCTGGCAGGTTCTGGGCCAGAGCGGGCTGGTTTCGGAGGCCAATTGGCCCCAAATCGAACGCGATTTGCTGGTTGAAGACAGCGTGACCCTGGTGGTCCAGGTCAATGGCAAGAAGCGGGGTGAGGTCACAGTTGCAACAGCGGCCCAGAATCCGGAAATCGAGGCTGCCGTTTTGGCCCTCGATGCGGTAAAGCTGGCCCTGGACGGCAAGCCCGTCCGCAAGGTGATCATCGTCCCCAAGAGGATCGTAAATGTTGTCGGCTAGGATCCGCATCGCAGCCCGCTTGCTGGCGGTCGCCGCCTTGGCCGCGCTGACGGCCGGCTGCTTCCGGCCGATGTATGCCGAGCGAAGCGACGGCACCCCCGGCCTGCGCGAGAAGTTGATGGGCATCGAGCTGCCCCCGATCACCAAGCCCAATGCCTCCCGCGAGGCCCGGGTCGGCGTCGAAATCCGCAACGCGCTGGCCTTCAAGCTTTACGGCAGCGCGACAGGCATGCCGCCGACCCACAAGCTGGACATCCGTTTCACCACCAGCCGTTCCTCGCTGATCGTCAGCTCCACGACGGGACTGCCGACCAGCGAAAATCTTGGCATCGACGCCCAGTATAGGCTGGTCGATGTCGCGACCGGCGCGGCGGTCATGACCGGCTCGACCTTCTCCCGCGTGTCCTACGACATGCCGGGGTCCTATCAGCGCTTCTCGCGCACCCGCGCCATGCGCGATGCCGAGGATCGGGCCGCCAACGAGATCGCCGAGAACATCACGACCCGGCTCGCCTCGTTCTTCACCGCCGGCACATAAGATCACTCCAGTCATTCCAGGGTGCGCGAAGCGTGAACTATGGTGCGCAATTGCGCACCTGAGAATCCAGAGATTGTGGGTCGAGATTCCGGGTTCGGCTCTTCGAGCCGCCCCGGAATGACGCCGTCGGGGCAACATGGTCGCGCTACGCGGAAAAGAGATCGACGCCTTCCTTGCCCGTCCCGATGCGGGTCGTCCGATCGTCCTGCTCTACGGCCCCGATGCCGGCCTCGTGCGCGAGCGCGCGGATGCGCTGATCGCCTCCGCCGTCGACGATCCCAACGATCCCTTTTCACTGGTCAAGCTGGATGGCGACGAGCTTTCCGCCGAGCCGTCCCGCCTCGTCGACGAAGCCATGACCGTGCCGCTGTTCGGCGGCCGCCGCGCGATCCGCATCCGGGCCGGCTCGCGCAGCTTTGCCAGCGGCGTCGACACTCTCGCAGAGATGAGCGTCAGGGATTGCCGCATCGTGATCGAGGCCGGCGAGCTGCGCCCGGAATCGCCGCTGCGCAAAGCCTGCGAGAAGGCCAAGACGGCTGTGGCGATCGGCTGCTATCCCGACACCGAGCGCGATCTCGCCAAGCTGATGGAAGACGAGCTGCGTATCGCCAATTTGCGCATCGCGCAGGACGCTCGCGCCGCGCTGATGTCGTTCCTCGGCGGCGATCGCCAGGCCTCGCGCAACGAGCTGCGCAAGCTCACGCTCTATGCGCATGGCAAAGGCGAGATCACGCTGGACGATGTGATGTCGGTGGTCGCCGATGCCTCCGAGCTGAAGCTCGATCCGATCGTCGACGGCGCCTTCGCCGGTCGGCCCGACATCGTCGAGACCGAGTTCGCCAAGGCCATGATCGCCGGCACCTATCCCGGCGTGATCATCTCGGCGGCGCAGCGCCAGGCCGCGTGGCTGCACAAATCGGCGCTCGCGATCGCCGACGGTACGCCGGCCTCGACGGTGCTCGACAGCGGCTATCCGCGCCTGCACTTTTCACGAAAGCCCGCGGTCGAAACCGCGCTGCGCAATTTCAGCGTGGCGCGGCTCGCGGCCATCATCGAGCAGCTGGCGACCGCGGCGCTCGACACCCGCAAGCAATCCACCCTCGCCGCCGCCATCGCGCAACGCACGCTGATGGCGATCGCCGCGAATGCGAAGCGGCGGGGATAGGCCTGCGCTTTCTCGCGTCCCGGACACCCGCCGTCATCCCCGCGTTCGCGGGGGCGACAACGACGATCGTCGCTACAGCGCGCCCTTGGCCAGCCGCTTCATCACCTCGTCGAGCTGATCGAGGTTGCGATAGGTGATCTGGACCGAGCCGCCGGGATCGCGGTGATTGACGGTGACCTTGAGGCCGAGCGCGTCGCTGACGCGCTTTTCGAGATCAATCGTGTCGGGGTCCTTATCCTTGCCCCCCGTGCTGCGCGCCTTTTGCGGCTTGCGCTCCGGCACGCCCTCTTCATGCGCGAGCGCCTCGGCCTGGCGGACGTTGAGGCCTTCCTCGACGATGCGCTTGGCGGCTGCGAGCGGATCCGGCACGCCGATCAGCGCGCGGGCATGGCCGGCGGTCAGCTCGCCGGTCGCGATGAAGGCCTGCACCTCGGCGGGCAGCTTCGTCAGCCGCATCATGTTGGCGACGTGGCTGCGGCTCTTGCCGACGACTTTTGCGATGTCCTCCTGGCTGCGTTTGAATTCGTTGGCGAGCGCGTGATAGCCCTGCGCCTCTTCCATCGGGTTGAGATCCTCGCGCTGCACGTTCTCGACGATCGCGAACTCCAGCGCGTCACTGTCGCTGATGTCGACCGGGACGATCGGCACTTCGTGCAGGCCGGCCATCTGCGAGGCGCGCCAGCGCCGCTCGCCAGCGATGATCTCGAAGCGATCCTGTGCGCCCTTCACCGGACGCACCACGATCGGCTGGATCACGCCGTGCTGCCTGATGGACTCGCTTAGCTCCTTCAGTTCGGCGTCCGAAAAAGTGCGGCGCGGATTGCGCGGATTGGCCTTGATGAACTCGATCGGCACCTTGCGCTGCGCCCGCGGACGGTCGACGTGCTGGGCTTCGCCGCCGACATCGCCGATCAGACTTGCAAGACCCCGGCCCAGTCGCGAACGCGCTTCATCGGCCATCGCCAGCTCCCTTGGATTCACGGTGCAGCACTCCAGAACTGAATTTCGAATTGCGGGTCGTAGGGCGGATGAGCGAAGCGTCATCCGCCATGGGCTTTATTCGAGGCGGGAGACTCGGCGGGTTACGCTGCGCTGACCCGCCCTGCGGATCTCTCCGTCAATGCGTCGTCCGCAACTCACGCTCGCGCTGGATCACTTCGGTGGCGAGCCGCAAGTAAGCTTCGCTGCCGACGCATTTGAGATCGTAGACCAGCACCGGCTTGCCGTAAGACGGCGCTTCCGAAATGCGCACGTTGCGCGGAATCATGGTCTTGTAGACCTTCTCGCCCATGAACTGCCGCACGTCGGCAACGACCTGGTTCGAGAGATTGTTGCGCGAGTCGAACATGGTCAGCACGATGCCGTGGATCGACAGGTTCGGGTTGAGTGTCGAGCGCACCTGCTCCACCGTCTGGAGCAATTGCGACAGACCTTCGAGCGCGAAGAACTCGCATTGCAGCGGCACCAGGATCGCATCGGACGCTGCCATCGCGTTCACCGTGAGCAGGTTCAGCGAGGGCGGACAGTCGATCAGCACATAGGTGTAGTCGGCATCCGGCGACACGTTGTTGTTGAGCGCGCCGATGGCGTCGCGCAGCTTGAAGGCGCGGCCGGGCGTGGTGCCGAGCTCGAGCTCGAGGCCGGAGAGATCCATGGTCGAGGGCGCGATGTGAAGCCGCGGCACAGCGGTCGAGACCACGGCTTCACGCAGCGGAGCTTCTCCGATCAGCACGTCGTAGGTCGAGCAGGACCGGTTGCGGCGGTCGATGCCGAGGCCGGTCGAAGCGTTGCCCTGCGGATCGAGATCGACGATCAGAACACGTTCGCCGATCGCCGCGAGTGCCGTGCCGAGGTTGATCGCTGTGGTTGTCTTACCCACCCCGCCCTTCTGATTCGCCAGCGCCAGGATACGCGGATGGCCGTGCGGGACCTCGCTGGTCGGTTCCCGACTCTGCTCTTGCTGCGGCTCGTCAATCACGGTCATCGAATTTCCCCACTCGCCCCTGAACGCCTCACCCGCGCCGTTCAGCCGACATCAGCTCGACTATCCAACCATCGCCGGTACGGCTTCGATGGAGCTGCGGCTGAATATTCCAATATTTAGCGGCTTCGGTCAATTCAGCCTCTACATCTTGACCCTTAGGAAATAACGCCTTTGCGCCCTGGCGCATCAGCGGCTCCGCAAAGCCGATGAGTTGATGTAGCGGAGCCAGCGCGCGCGCGGTGACGCAATCGACGGGGCCTGTGATTCTATCCACATTATCCCCGATCTCAGCGAGATGTACGACTCCCGGAGATGTGGTGACGCGAACCGCTTCGCGCAAAAACGCGGCCTTCTTGGCGATCCGCTCGACGAGATGGACGCTCGCACCCGGCGTCCCGGCCATAGCGCAGGCCAGCACGACACCGGGAAAACCGCCGCCGCTGCCGAGGTCGGCCCATCGTTTTGCCGACGGCGCGAGATCGATGAGCTGGAGCGAATCGGCGATGTGCCGGGTCCAGAGGTTCGGCAGGGTCGAGGGCGCGACCAGATTGGTCTTGGCCTGCCACTCCCGGAGCAGTGCGATGTAGCGATCGAGCCGGGCTTCCGTTTCATGTGAAACGGGCGCGAGCCTCAAGGCCTCGCGCTTGTCGGCGGCGATGATCGAATCGAGCGCCCGATCGTTGGCGCTGGCCTTATCGATCCTCGGTTTGGCTGGAGCCGGTTCGGATCGACCCGCGCCCTCACCCGTTCCTGGTCGTCGCGATAGCGGCCTGTCCCCGCCCGGTCCGCGCTGTTTCACGTGAAACGCCTATGCGATTGCCTTGGAGGTCTTCCGGGCCTCGCGGCGGAGATAGGCCGCGAGGATGCCGAGCGCGGCGGGCGTCATGCCGTCGATCCGGCCAGCCTGCCCGACGGTGAACGGCCGTGCCTTCTCCAGCTTGGCGCGGACCTCGTTGGAGAGACCGGGGACAAGGCTGTAATCGACTTCTGACAGCACCATTCCCTCGTCGCGCCGAAAGGCCTCGACGTCGGCGCTCTGGCGCTCGAGGTAGACATCGTACTTGGCGTCGATTTCGAGGTGGGTCGCGATGACGGGCTCAATCGCGGAAAGCTCCGGCCAGATCGCACGGACCTGGCTCCAGCCGATCTCCGGATAGGCCATCAGCTCGAAGGCCGACCGGCGCTGGCCGTCCCGATTCAGCGACAGGCCATGCTTGGTTGCCTCGTTCGGGGTAATCGTCAGTGACTTCGACAGCGCCCTGGCCGCGTTCAACGCATCCATCTTGGTGCGATGATGCCGGGTCCTGGCATTGCCGACGCAGCCGAGCGCAATCCCCTTCTCGGTGAGGCGCTGATCGGCATTGTCGGCTCTCAGCGTTAGCCGGTACTCGGCTCGCGATGTGAACATCCGATAGGGCTCGCTAATCCCGCGGGTGACGAGGTCGTCGATCATCACGCCGAGATAGCCGTCGGCCCGATCGAAAACCGCCAGCGCGGCGCTGCTCGCGGAGAGCGCAGCGTTCAGGCCGGCCACGATGCCCTGCCCGGCGGCCTCTTCGTATCCGGTGGTGCCGTTGATCTGCCCGGCCAGGAACAGACCCCGCATGCGCTTGGTCTGCAAGGTTGGGTCGAGCTCGCGGGGATCGATGTGGTCGTACTCGATGGCATAGCCCGGACGGACCATCTTCACCCGCTCCAGGCCAGGAATGCTGGCGAGGATCGCGAGCTGGACCTCCTCGGGGAGCGAGGTTGAGATCCCGTTGGGATAGACTGTGCTGTCGTCGAGGCCTTCCGGCTCCAGGAAGATCTGATGGCCGTCGCGGTCGCCAAAGCGGACGATCTTGTCCTCGATCGACGGGCAATAGCGCGGGCCGGAGCTCTTGATCTGACCGGAGTACATCGGAGAGCGATGAACATTCGCCCGGATCACCTCGTGCGTGGCGGCTGTGGTCCGGGTGATACCGCACTGGATCTGCGGGGTCGTGATCCGCTCGGTCATCACCGAGAATGGCTCCGGCGGCTCGTCTCCGGGCTGCATCTCGACCGTGGACCAGTCGATCGTGGTGCCGTCCAGACGCGGCGGAGTGCCGGTCTTGAGCCGCCCAAGGGTGAAGCCGGCACGCTCGAAGGAAGCGGACAGACCGGTCGCGGGAGCCTCACCGACACGGCCGGCGGGCCAATTCTTCTCGCCGAGATGAATGAGACCGCGGAGGAAGGTGCCGGTGGTGACGACCACAGCCCCTGCCCGAAGCTCCCGGCCGTCCGCCAGGCGAAGACCCGTCACCCGGCCCTCGGCCACGATCAGCTTGTCGGCCTCACCTTCGATAACGGACAAACCTTCAGTCGCCAGGATCGCTGCCTGCATCGCAGCGGCATAGAGTTTTCGGTCGGCCTGCGCCCGGGGACCACGGACCGCCGGACCTTTGCGGCGATTGAGCACGCGAAACTGGATGCCGCCGGCATCGCCCACGCGTCCCATCAGACCATCGAGCGCATCGACTTCGCGAACCAGATGTCCCTTGCCGAGACCGCCGATGGCGGGATTGCAGGACATCGCGCCGACCGTCGAAAAACGATGCGTCACCAGAGCGGTCGTTGCACCCATCCGGGCAGAGGCAGCCGCGGCTTCACAGCCGGCGTGGCCGCCGCCAATCACAATGACGTCGAAGCTGTCTCGCTCTGGTCGCATGACCGGACTTCTAACTCAGAGGCGTGAAAGCCGGAAGTAGAAACTCAGGCGGCAGATGTTTCACGTGAAACGAGGCTGCTCCTGCGGCGCCCAAATGTGATTTTCGCGAAAACAACCCCATGCACAGTACAAGAGGCATTGATTCGTTTGCGGTTTTGGACCGCTGATCGGCGACGTTTCACGTGAAACGAAGGGATCTCGGGTCCATCCTGTTTCACGTGAAATACCCGGAACTTGTTGCCAGCCAAGCGCTCCGCTGTTTCACGTGAAACGCAAGCAATGGAACAAGCTCTAGTTCTACAATGAAGAACTAGAGCTACTTCCCAATGCAGAACTTCTGGAAAATGGCTCCCAGGACGTCCTCGACGTCCACCCGTCCCAGTAACCGACCGAGGGCATAAGCGGCGGCACGCAGCTCTTCGGCCGCAAGCTCCTCGCCCTCTTCTACAAGCTCCAGGCTCCGTCGCAAGCTGTCAGACGCTTGGCGCAGGAGATCCCGCTGGCGGGTCCGGGTTACCAACGCACCCTCACCGGTTCCGAAGAACTCCGCGGCAAATTTCACCAAGGCATCGACCAGATCTGGAATGCCGTCGCCCCGGCTCGCCGAGATCCCGAACTCCCCCTGCGGCTCCACCGCCCCGACCTCACCAAGATCGATCTTGTTGCGCACGACCCAGACCGTGCCACCGGACAGATCGCTCGCAGCGCCGGACGTCAGATCGGCGGCCTGTCCACCCTCCACCAGCCACAACACGAGGTCGGCGCTCCCAGCCCGGGCCCGCGCCCGGCGCACGCCCTCCTGCTCGACGGGATCGTCGGTCTCGCGGATGCCGGCGGTATCGATGACCGTGACGGGGTAGCCGTCGAGATCAAGCTGCACCTCGATCACGTCACGCGTGGTGCCGGCATGCGGCGAGACGATCGCAACCTCGCGACGCGCGAGCTGATTCATCAGCGTCGACTTGCCGACGTTCGGATGGCCTGCGATGGCAACCACGAGACCGTCGCGCAAGCGTTCAGAATGTCCCTGTGCCGCAAGCACTTCTGCGATTTCGTCGTGAAGAGAATTGATCGCTTTCACCGCCGGCGCCATCAGTTCTGCCGGCACGTCACCCTCATCGGAGAAATCGATTCCGGCCTCGATCAGCGCGGAGGCCTCGATGATCCGATCGCGCCAGTCGCGCGCGCGATCCCCGAGCAGACCCTGCAATTGCCGCAGCGCCTGGCGCCGCTGCCGGTCGGTGTCGGCGTGAATGAGATCGTCGAGGCCCTCGGCCTCGGTGAGATCGAGCTTGCCGTTCTCGAACGCCCGTCGCGTGAATTCACCCGGCTCGGCCGCCCGCGTATTCTGAATAACAGAAATCGAGGAGACGAGCGCCGCCAATACCGCGCGGCCGCCATGGACGTGGAATTCGGCGACGTCCTCGCCGGTCGCGCTGGCCGGCCCCGGAAACCAGAGCACGACCGCATCGTCGATCGGCCGGCCCGCTTGGTCGCGGAGCAGCCGGCGAGCAGCCTGTCGCGGCGCCGGCAGCTTGCCCGCCAGGGTCGTCAGCACCTGGCCGGCCTGCGATCCCGACACGCGGACCACGGCGATGGCGCTCGGCGCACGGCCGGACGACAATGCAAAGATGGTCTGGTCTCGCGGATGCATGGCCTATTTGTCCGGCTGCCGGCGAAAAGGCAAATGTCCGTCCAAATGAAAGAGAGCGCACAGTTTGCTGCGCTGTTGCTGCATGCAAGCGACCATATTGCGCCGCAATATAAGTCCGGGATTTTGCTGCGCTTTGATCAAGCGCGGGACCGGCAGCGACAGGCCGCTGTTAATTATTGTATGATAACTCAACAACTTAATTAAGAGGTCGCTCCGGCATCCCGCCGGCTTCCATGCTGCACGTTCGCTGCAACAAAGCCGCACAATGAAAAGGGCGCCCGAAGGCGCCCTCTGAATCTATGCGATCTATGTTGCAATGCACTCAGGTATTCATGGAGTCGAAGAACTCGGAATTGCTCTTGGTCGATCGCAGCTTGTCGAGCAGGAAGTCGATCGCGTCCATCGTCCCCATCGGATTGAGGATGCGGCGGAGCACGTACATCTTCTTGAGCACTTGCGGATCGGTGATGAGCTCTTCCTTGCGGGTGCCCGAGCGCGAGATGTCGATCGCCGGGAAGGTGCGCTTGTCCGAGACCTTGCGGTCCAGGATCAGTTCCGAGTTACCGGTGCCCTTGAACTCTTCGAAGATGACTTCGTCCATGCGGCTGCCGGTGTCGACCAGCGCGGTCGCGATGATGGTCAGCGAGCCGCCCTCCTCGATATTGCGGGCGGCACCGAAGAAGCGCTTCGGGCGCTGCAGCGCGTTGGCGTCGACACCGCCGGTCAGCACCTTGCCGGATGACGGCACGACCGTGTTGTAGGCGCGGCCGAGACGGGTGATCGAATCGAGCAGGATCACGACATCGCGGCCATGTTCGACCAGACGCTTGGCTTTTTCGATCACCATCTCGGCGACCTGGACGTGACGCACCGCCGGCTCGTCGAAGGTCGACGACACGACCTCGCCCTTCACCGAACGCTGCATGTCCGTGACTTCTTCCGGACGCTCGTCGATCAGAAGCACGATCAGATAGCACTCGGGATGATTGTGCGTGATCGAGTGCGCGATGTTCTGCATCAGCACGGTCTTACCCGTGCGCGGCGGCGCCACGATCAATGCGCGCTGGCCCTTGCCGATGGGAGCGACGATGTCGATCACGCGTGCAGACAGGTCTTTCCGCGTCGGATCGTCGATCTCCATGCGGAAACGCTGATTCGGAAACAGCGGCGTGAGGTTGTCGAAATTGACCTTGTGCTTGGCCTTTTCCGGATCCTCGAAGTTGAGCGTGTTGACCTTGAGCAGCGCGAAATAGCGCTCGCCCTCTTTCGGGCTACGGATATGGCCTTCGATGGTGTCGCCCGTGCGCAGGCCGAAACGGCGGATCTGCGACGGCGAAACGTAGATGTCGTCCGGGCCCGGCAGATAATTCGCATCGGGCGAGCGGAGGAAGCCGAAGCCGTCGGAGAGCACTTCGACGACGCCCTGGCCGACAATGTCGGTCTCGGCGAGAGCGAGCTGCTTGAGGATGGCAAACAGCAGCTCCTGCTTGCGCATGGTGCTGGCGTTCTCGACCCCATTCTCCTCCGCAAACGAGACGAGCTCGGCCGGGGTTTTGGACTTGAGGTCTTCGAGTTTAATTTCCCGCATTGGGGTGGTCCTGTGGGGTAACCTTGGGAGGGGGTGCGAGGAGGCTCTGAAATGCGGACGTGAGAAGGTAAGGTCCGCAGGTCTGGCAAGGTTAAGTGCCGGTGAGGCTTCAAACCTGATGCGGTGTCCGGCCTCTGGAAAGCTCAGACACAACCACATCCGCCTGCGTTGGGTGGGATATCGCCAATATAGAAAATCGCTTCCTGCTCCGCAAGCCGAAGCGCTGAGCTAATCGTCAGGCGCCTTGCCTAGAACGGCTTCACGATCACCATGATGACGATCAAAATCATCAGGACGGTCGGCACCTCATTGATAATGCGATAGAATTTTTGAGACCGCGGACGCCGGTCGGCGGCAAAATCCTTCAGCCAGCGGGAAAAAAAGCCGTGGACCGCCGACATCGCCAGGACCAGTGCAAGTTTTACGTGCAGCCAGCCGAACGAGAACCAGTGGCCGGACCAGGCGAGATAGAGCCCGGCAAGCCAGGTGATCGTCATAGCCGGGTTGATGATCGCCTTGAGCAGCCGGCGCTCCATCACCTTGAACGTTTCCGACTGCTTCGAGCCGATCTCGGCCTCGGAATGATAGACGAACAGTCGCGGCAGATAGAGCATGCCGGCCATCCAGGCGATGACCGCGATCACATGCAGCGCCTTGATCCAGAGATAGACGTCTTCGAACATTTTCGCGGCCCGGGTTTCTGCCCAGCGAAAGGAACTGGGGATAGTAAGAACTCGTTAAGGTCTCACCGTGCACACATATCCGTCCGAAGCGCCTTCCTCAAATCTAGAATCTTAGATTCTTAAGGTTTGAGTCTATGTGACCGTGGATTGGACTCATGCAATTCCGTCCGCGGGTTCACGCGCGCTTGTTCACATCCATCAACATATCCCAGACCGCTCCTGGCGCTCTTCGATAAGTCCGTTAGCTTCAAAGGCTTGCGCCTTTCTGTCGGCAGCTTATCAAGGGGGTTGTCCGCGCAATCCCGTTTCCGTGCCGACAGGCCGGCGAACTTGTTCAGACGGGCAGCGGTGTGAAGAAAATTGGCACTTGTCCCGACCCTGGTGTCGCACATCCCTTTCCGAGCGGTTAAGCTCCACAGAAATCCACAAACCACACCGCCTTCATACAAAGAGTTTTTGTGCCAACCTCGAACAATTATTTCCATCTGCACCTCGTCTCCGACTCCACCGGTGAGACGCTGATCACGGTGGCGCGCGCGGTCGCGGCCCAATACGCCAACGTGACGCCGGTCGAGCATGTCTATCCGCTGGTGCGCAGCCAGAAGCAGCTCGATCGGGTGCTCGACGAGATCGAGGAAGCGCCGGGGATCGTGCTGTTCACGCTGCTCGAGAAGGATCTGGTCTCCAGGCTCGAGGACAAGTGCAAGGGGATCAACGTTCCGAGCCTGTCGATCATCGGCCCGGTGATGCAGCTGTTCGAAGCCTATCTCGGGGCTGCGACCACAGGCCGCGTCGGCGCTCAGCACGTTCTCAACGCGGAATATTTCAAGCGTATCGACGCGCTGAACTACACGATGATCCACGACGACGGCCAGCACGTCGAAGGCCTCGACGATGCCGACGTCGTCCTGGTCGGCGTGTCCCGCACCTCGAAGACGCCGACGTCGATCTATCTCGCCAATCGCGGCATCCGCACCGCCAACGTGCCGCTGGTTCCCGGCATTCCGGTGCCTTCGCAATTGGAGACGCTGACCCGGCCGCTGGTGGTCAGCCTGCATGCGACACCGGAACGCCTGATCCAGATCCGCCAGAACCGCCTGCTCTCCATGGGCTCCGACTCCGGCAACGACACCTATACCGACAGGCAGTCGGTCACCGAGGAAGTGGCTTTTGCGCGCAAGCTCAGCGCCAAGCATGATTGGCCGCTGCTCGACGTCACGCGTCGCTCGATAGAGGAAACAGCGGCGGCGATCATGAAGCTCTACAGTGATCGCCAGCGCAACCGGCCTTCCGGATAGTCTTCGCGATGGGTCTGTGGCTCGGCAAATCTCCGTTGATCCTGGCCTCGCAGAGCAGCGCGCGAAAAATGCTGCTCGCCAATGCCGGGCTGGAGTTCAAGGCCATCACCGCTGATATCGATGAACGCGGTGTTCAAGCCGCTTCAGCGCTGTCGAGTTCGCGGGAGATCGCTCTGCTGCTGGCGCGCGAAAAGGCCAAGGCGGTCTGCGCCGATCATCCCGGGAGCTACGTGATCGGCGCCGATCAGACTTTGGCTCTTGGCGACCGTCTCTTCAACAAGCCCTCGGGCCGTCCGCAGGCCTTGGCGCAATTGCGTGATCTCGCCGGCAACAGCCACGAGCTGAATTCCGCGGTGGCCGTGGCGCATGACGGCAAGATCGTGTTCGAAGACGTCTCGATCGCCCGCATGACCATGCGCGAGATGACCGAGGACGAGCTTGCAGCCTATCTGGATGCCGCCGGCGACGCCGTCATGACCAGCGTCGGCGCCTATCAGCTTGAAGGGCTGGGCATCCATCTGTTCGAGCGCATCGAAGGCGACCATTTCACCATTCTCGGCCTGCCTTTGCTGCGGCTGCTTGCGTTCCTGCGCAGCGAGCGGCTAGTTGCGGTGTAAATGACGGATATGGCTGTAGGCTGATGCGCATCCTGGGACTGACCGGCTCGATCGGGATGGGAAAATCCACCACCGCGAAACTGTTCGCGGAGGCCGGTGTGCCCGTCTACGATGCCGACGCCGCCGTGCATCAGCTCTATGAGGGTGAAGCCGCCCCCGCGATCGAGGCCTCCTTTCCCGGCACGACAGTGGACGGCAAGGTCGATCGGCCCAAACTGTCGGCGCGCGTGGTGCACGATCCCGCCGCCATCAAGCAGCTCGAGCAGATCGTTCATCCTATGCTCGGCGCCTCCCGGCAAAAGTTCTTCGCCGAGGCGGAAGCGGCCAAGGCGCCGGTCGTGGTTCTCGATATCCCGCTGCTGTTCGAGACCGGCGGCGAGAAGCGGGTCGATGCCGTGGTCGTGGTCTCGACCTCGCCGGAACTCCAGCGTGAGCGGGTGCTGGCGCGCGGCACCATGGACGAAGCGAAGCTCGACGCGATCATCGCCAAGCAGACGCCGGACGCCGAGAAGCGCAAGCGCGCCGATTTCGTGGTGGATACGTCGCACGGACTCGAGCCTGTGCGCGCGCAAATCGCGCACATCCTGGCCGAGGTCGTTAAGATGCCGCAGCGGCGAGCCTGATTCGTCGTCCCATTCGGCTCTCACGACTCTGACATCAAGACATGCGCGAAATCGTTCTGGACACCGAAACCACCGGCCTCGATCCGCTTCGCGGCGATCGCCTGGTCGAAATCGGCTGCGTCGAGATGCTCAACCGCATGCCGACGGGGCAGACGTATCACGTCTATATCAACCCCGAGAGAGACATGCCGGCGGAAGCGTTCGCGGTGCATGGACTGTCGGCCGAATTCCTGGCGACGAAGCCGCTGTTCCACGAGGTCGTCGACGCGTTTCTGGAATTCATCGGCGATGCGCCACTGGTGATCCACAACGCCTCGTTCGACATCGGCTTCATCAATGCCGAGCTCGATCGCATCAAGCGTGCGGCGATTCCGCGCGAACGCCTGGTCGATACGCTGCTGCTGGCGCGTCGCAAGCATCCCGGCGTGTCCAACCGGCTCGACGATCTCTGTTCGCGCTACGCGATCGACAATTCACGCCGTACGAAGCACGGCGCGCTGCTGGACGCCGAGCTTCTGGCCGAGGTCTATGTCGATCTGGTCGGGGCGCGGCAGTCGCAGCTGCTTCTGGCGTCGGACGCTCAGGAGATTCGCGTCAATGCGGCTGGCGATGCGCCGCGGCGGCAGCGCCTGGTGCCGCTGGCGCCGCGAACTTCGGACGCCGAGCGCGAGGCCCACCGGGCCTTCATTGCGACGCTCGGCGACAAGGCGATCTGGAACGAGTATCTCGCCGCTCCAGCTGTCCCTCCGGCTGGCTAGCCTTGATTCAGGCCTGGCCGGTCTGGCCACCCTGAGCGGCCATTTGCCGCTCCATGTTCTGGCGATAGAGGCCGACGAAGTCGACCGGATCGAGCATCAGGGGCGGGAACCCGCCGTCGCGCACCGCGGTCGCGATGATTTCGCGGGCGAAAGGGAACAGCAGGCGCGGGCACTCGATCATGACCAGCGGATGCAGATTCTCCTGCGGCACGTTGGCGATGCGGAACACGCCGGCATAGGCGAGCTCGAACGAGAACATGAGCTTGCCCGCGGTCTCGGCCTTGCCCTCGACCGACAAGGTCACCTCGAACTCGTGTTCGCTGAGATTGTTGGCGCTGACATTGATCTGGATGTTGATCTGGGGCGGCTGGCTCTGCTGCTGGAGCGAGCTCGGCGCGTTCGGGTTTTCGAACGAAAGGTCCTTGGTATATTGCGCCAGCACGTTGAGCTGGGGAGCCTGGGCCGCCTCGGGAGGGGTGCCGTTACCGTTGGTCATGAGAGTCTCTCCTTACCCGATTTGGGCTGAATTTCGCGGCGGTTGGCTAACATAGGGCCGCCTCGTTCCACAAGGACGAACGGTCCCGGAGGAGGAATTCGGGCCGCGCCCGCAACCGCGACGTTTACCCCGACTTTTCCGCAAAATCGCGCCTTAAACGATTGAAGATGCGCGATTTCCGGGCAGGATCGGGTTTCCCCTTAAGCATAAAACGCGCTACACTCGGCGCTGTGCCAAAAGGCGCCATTGGCCCGGCAAGATTTCGTGCCTACATCCCACGGACCTGACACGCGGATCCAAGAAGGCGATGTAGACTTGCCGTTCCCGTATGGAACGGTCTACTGGCCGGATTGATTTTCCCGGCGACGACCCCAGAGCGAAGACCCAAAGACCAGAAAGCGAATACGACGTGGACATCTATACCATCATCTTCCTGGCGCTGGCGGTCTTCATCTTTCTGCGGCTGCGCAGCGTGCTTGGCCAGCGGACCGGCAATGAGCGGCCGCCGTTCGATCGAACCGCCGCCCGCAATGCGCTGGGGGGTACCCAGGACAACAACGTCGTGACCATGCCGGGCAAGGTGATCGACCAGGCCCCGCTGGCGCCGACGGCCGAGCCGACCCCGCCTGCCGATCGCTGGAAGGGCCTCACCGAGCCGGGCACCCCGCTCGCGCAGGGTCTCGACGCCATCGTCGAGAAGGATTCCACCTTCGACCCGCGCCATTTCATCTCGGGCGCCAAGGGCGCCTATGAGATGATCGTGCTGGCCTTCGCCAACGGCGACCGCCGCGCGCTGCGCGACCTGTTGTCGTCGGACGTCTATGAGAGCTTCGACGCTGCGATCAAGGAGCGCGAGAAGAACGAGCAGAAGACCGAGACGCGTTTCGTCTCGATCGACAAGGCCGAACTCGTCGGCGCCGAGCTGCGCGACCGTACCGCCCAGCTCACGATCCGCTTCGTCTCGCAGATGATCTCCGCCACGCGCGACAAGACAGGCAACATCGTCGACGGCAGCGCCGATACGGTCGCCGACATCACCGACATCTGGACTTTCGCCCGCGACATCACCTCTCGCGATCCGAACTGGAAGCTGGTTGGCACCGGAAGCGCGAATTAAGGTCATTCTGAAGACCAGCGCGACCGCGCTTTGCGCAGGTGTCGTCGCGCTGTCGTCGTTTTCGCTCGGCGCCGAGGCGGCGCGCCGCCACTATCGCAGCCACCACCATCATCTTCCGCATTTGCCTGCCGCTCCGCCGCGGGCCTTGCCCTATCCGCAGCTCCCGCTGCCGTTCGAAATATCAGGCGCGCAATATCTGCCGCTGGCCTGGGCCGACATGAAGGGCTGGGGCGATGACAATCATCTCGCCGCCTACAAGACGTTCCGCGCCAGCTGTCGGACGATCAATGCGCAGACCGGCGCAGCCGAGCCGAAGGCCTTGGCGGGCTCGCTGAATGAGCCGTGCCGGCTCGCCAAATCTCGCGAGCTCACCGACGACGCCAAGGCCAAGACCTTCTTCGAGGAGAATTTTGCACCGCTGCGCATCTCCCGTCTCGGCGAGCCTGACGGCTTCGTCACCGGCTATTACGAGCCGGTGCTCGAGGGATCGCGCACGCAGACCGAGATCTACAACGTTCCGGTCTATCGCCGCCCGTCCAACCTGTTCGTGCGCGGCTACAAGCAGGACGCGCTCAGCCTGCCCAACAAGGGCCCGGTTTATCGCAAGATCGGCCGCCGCAAGCTGGTGCCCTATTACGATCGCGGCGAGATCGAGGACGGCAAGATTGCCGGCCGCGGGCTGGAGATCGCCTGGCTGAAGGATCCGACGGATCTCCTGTTCGCGCAGATCCAGGGTTCGGCGCGAATCAAGTTCGACGACGGCAGCTCGGTTCGGCTCAATTACGACGCCTATAACGGCTATCCCTATACGGCCGTCGGTCGCATCCTGATCGAGCGCGGCATCATCCCGAGGGAAGAGATGTCGATGCAGAAGATCAGGGAATGGATGACGCAAAACCCTGACGGCGCCAAGGAGCTGCGCCGCGCCAATCGCGCCTACATCTTCTTCCGCGAGGTCAATCTCTCCGACAAGGACGAGGCGGTGGGCGCGCAGGGCATTCCACTGACCGCGGGACGCTCGATCGCGGTCGACAAGTCCCTGCATGTCTACGGCACGCCCTTCTTCATTGAAGGCGAGCTGCCGATCGAGTCCGAACGGGCCAAGACGCCGTTCCGCCGGTTGATGATCGCGCAAGACACCGGCTCGGCCATCATCGGCCCTGCGCGCGCCGATCTCTTTTTCGGCGCTGGCCAGGAGGCCGGCCGCGTCTCCGGCCGGCTGCGCCATCCCATGCAATTCGTGATGCTGGTGCCGAAGAGCCTCGATCCCGCCAAGCGCGCTGCACGGTTGCCGGTGCCGGATCCGCGGCCGTCGGAGAAGATCGCAAAGCTGTTTCCGCAAACCGATCCCGCGAGAGATTCCAGCAAGGATCCGAAGAACGCGGCGGCCGCCGTGAAGCCGGGGGAGACGAGCAAGGCCGGCGCGGCCTCGCCTGCCGAGCCACAAGCCAAGGATGCCGCCGTCGCGGTGGCGAACCCGGTGCCGTTGCCCGAGCCGCGTCCCAACATCAAGCCTGACCGCGAACAGCGCAAGCGCGTGAATCGTCGTTCCGATCAGCAATGAAGCGATCGTCCCGTCCGCCCGTGCTGGAGCCTCGCCCCTCGCCGCGTCGTCGCGCGCTGAGCGCGGAGGAGCACGCGCTGTGGGACTCTGTCGCAAAGCAGGTCAAGCCGCTGAGGAAGCATCGCGCGGCAAAGGGTGTGATCAAGGCGCCGCCGGCGCCCGGCAGCGAACCCTCGCCCGTCGCTCCGGCCGTGAGGCCGGCACCATCGCTGCGCCCCGTTGCCGCCGCACCGGCGCTGCGCGTCGCAAAGCCGTCCGTTCCGCCTCTGGCGCCGCTCAGCAAGCGCGAGCGGACAAAACTCTCGCGTGGCCGCAGCGAGATCGAGGCGCGGCTCGATCTGCATGGCATGACCCAGACGCGCGCCCATCGCGCGCTGACCGGATTCCTGCACCGCGCCCATCACGACGGCCTGACCTTCGTCCTCGTCATCACCGGCAAGGGCCGCAGCGGCGGCGAAAGCGGTGTGCTGCGCCGCCTGGTGCCGGAATGGCTGAGCCTGCCGGAATTCCGCACCTTCGTCGTCGGCTTCGAGACCGCGCATATCGGCCACGGCGGCGAGGGAGCGTTGTATGTGAGGATCAGGCGGGCGAGGGTTTAGAACGGCCGGATGATGCCGACGCGCGGGATCAGCGTGAGGATCAGGCCGAGGATGTTGGTGCTCCGATCCTCCACCGGAATCAACGACATCTCGCGCGCAGCCGGCAGCATCTTCACCGCATGCAGGATCAGGAACATGCAGACCGCCCAGTTCGAGATCCAGCGGGAATAGTCGAACACCATCGCGAACATCACGACATAGGCGAGGCTGATTCCGATCAGCGCCGCGATCACGAGGCGGCGGTGCGTCTCGCTGGCGAGCGCGCCGATGAGCTTCGAAAAATAGCGCCACAGCGGCGTATGCAGCCAGATCAGCAGCGCAAAGACGGGCACGCCGAGGATATTGTGCGGCAGGCGCCCCCAGGTGTCCGAGACCTCCTTCGCCAGCGGCTGGTACCAGATGTAGCTGAATTGCAGCAGATCCGTGCGGGATGGATCGGCCATGCGCGTTTTCAGATACGCGACGAAATCCGCTTCCGGGATCGGCATCGTTCCCAGGAATTGCGCGGCAAAGAACAGCGCGGCGACCGTGAGCAAGGCGAGGATGCCGACGGTGACGTTACCGCGATTGAGCCCGTAAGCGAGATAGTGCCTGATCACGACAATGGTGACGATCGTCGGCACATACATCAGCAGGTGAATGTGGTGGATCAGCACGAGAACGATCGAGAACAGCGCAGCCAAAGCCACAAACAGCAGCGATCCCGCCGGCATCAGCAGCAGGACGAGCGCTAGCGCGCAGCCATAAATGTCGAAATGGCCGAGCGTGTGCATGAAGTTCTTCAGAAAGAATGGCGAGCCCGCCATGAAGACGAACAGCGGCAACGTTTTCGCAGTGAAGCCGAACGTCTTCTGAAACAGCCTTGCGTAAAGGCCTGCTGTCACCAGCCACGTTGCGCCGCCGATCGCGAACACGGACCATACCGGCACCTTGTCCGTGAACAGCGCGACGGCAGCGCCGATCAACGCGCGCTTGATGAAGCCGAAATGATAGTCGACGAGGAGGTGAATGTAGGGGACGTAGGGCGGAAGCTGGATCTTGTGGACGAAGACGCCGATGATGACCGCCGCGTTGATCGCGAGCAGGAAGCGCCAGGGATTTTGCAGGATGCGTACGGTCACGCCGCATCAATAGCGTGACCGCCCGAAATTACAAAATGAACCGGCTCAGATCCGCGTTCTTGGCGAGGTCGCCGACGTGCTTCTGCACGAAATCCGCATCGACCTTGACGGTCTCGCCGTTGCGGTCGGGCGCGGTGAAGGAGATGTCGTCCAGCACCCGCTCCATCACGGTCTGCAGGCGCCGCGCGCCGATGTTCTCGACGGTCGAGTTCACGGCGACCGCGACATCGGCGAGCGCGTCGATGGCGCTGTCGGTGATGTCGAGCGTCACGCCCTCGGTCTGCATCAAGGCGACATATTGCTTGATCAGCGAGGCCTCGGGCTCGGTCAGGATGCGGCGCATGTCGTCGCGGGTCAGCGCCTGCAATTCGACGCGGATCGGCAGGCGGCCCTGCAATTCCGGCAACAGGTCGGACGGCTTGGCGACATGGAAGGCGCCCGAGGCGATGAACAGGATGTGGTCGGTTTTCACCGCGCCGTGCTTGGTCGAGACCGTGGTGCCCTCGATCAAGGGCAGCAGATCGCGCTGCACGCCCTCGCGCGAGACGTCGCCGCCGACGCGGCCGTCACGCGCGCAGATCTTGTCGATCTCGTCGAGGAACACGATGCCGTTGTTCTCGACCGCGCTGATCGCCTCCAGTGTCAACTGATCGGTGTCCAGCAGCTTGTCGGACTCTTCGTTGACGAGGATCTCGTGCGAGCCCTCCACCGTCAACCGCCGTGTCTTGCTGCGGCCCCCCAACTTGCCGAAGATGTCGCCGATCGAAATCGCACCCATCTGCGCGCCCGGCATGCCCGGGATCTCGAACATCGGCATGCCGCTGCCGGACGACTGTGTCTCGACCTCGATTTCCTTGTCGTTGAGCTCGCCGGCGCGCAGCTTCTTGCGGAAGGATTCACGCGTCGCAGGGCTGGCATTGGCACCGACCAGCGCGTCGAGCACGCGCTCCTCGGCGGCGAGCTGCGCGCGAGCGTGCACGTCCTTGCGCTTCTTCTCGCGGACCTGGGCGATCGCAACCTCGACGAGATCGCGCACGATCTGCTCGACGTCGCGGCCGACATATCCGACTTCGGTGAATTTGGTCGCTTCCACCTTCAGGAACGGCGCATTCGCCAGTTTTGCCAGTCGCCGCGCGATCTCGGTCTTGCCGACGCCGGTGGGGCCGATCATCAGAATGTTCTTCGGCAGCACCTCTTCGCGCAAGGAGCCGGTGAGCTGCTGCCGCCGCCAGCGGTTACGCAGCGCGATCGAGACGGCGCGCTTGGCATCGGCCTGGCCGACGATGAAACGGTCGAGTTCGGAAACGATTTCACGGGGAGAGAAGTCTGTCATGGGACCTTAGCTAGGGTCAGTTGCGGGCCAGGACAAGCCGGTTTTTCGGCTGTTAGATGATCGGCGGGCCGGATTGCCATTGCTTCACCGCCTCGATCGGATGGATCAGCATCAGGATATTGAGCGTCAGATTGTCGCGAATGTGGAGCGCCAGCATGATCTCGAAGGCGAGCCCGAGCAGGACGGTCGCGGACACAGGCAGCATGCGCGCGGCGAGGAACCCCAGCACCATGGCCAGATTGTCGGAGACCGAATTGACGATGCTGTCGCCGAAATAATCCAGCGAGATCGTGCCGGCGCGGTAGCGCTCGATGATGAAGGGCGAGTTCTCGACGATCTCCCAGGCACCTTCGATCAGCATCGCGACGATCAGGCGGGCTGGCCAGGAGAGAGACAGGAAAGGCAGTCGCGCGAACAGCAGCCAGGTCAGGCCGTAGAACAGGAAGCCGTGCAGCACGTGCGAGAAGGTGTACCAGTCGGCGATGTGCTGGGAATTTTCCGAGCTGTTCACCACGCCGTGCCACAGCTTGACAGTGCCGCAGGTGCAGATCGGTACCCGCCCCATCGCAAGCAGGATCGAGGCCTGAAGCGCCAGCAGCAGCAGCGCGATTCCGACCCAGGCGAGCGGCGGAAATGCGGTCTTGGCGGTGGGGGTCGCGGCAAGCGTCATCTGTCTCGGATCATCAGGAGTGCGGGGCCATCGGGCGTGACAATCTCGTGCTGCGGCACGAATCCGGCTTTCTCATAGGCACGAATTGCACGCGGATTGGCGGGGCTGGGGTCGATCACGATGCGAGGCACGCCGCAGGCAAAGAGCTGGTCGATGAAGGCACGGATGAAAGCGGAGCCGTGGCCGCATCCGAGCATGTCGGCTTCGCCGATGAACTGATCGAGGCCGCGGGTACCCACCGGCTGCGGGCCGAAGCTGACGTGCCAATCGCCGATCTGGTAGCACTGCAGATAGGCGAAAGACCGGCCATCAAGGCTGACAATGAACTGCGCCAGGTCAGGATGATCGAGGTCGCCGCCGACGAACGCGAGCGTCTCCGGATCATGCCACCATTCGGCGACATGTGGCGCGGCCAGCCAGCGCCGGATCAGCGGCATGTCGACCGGGGTCATCGGGCGGAAGGTGTAGGTGGGGGTCATTCTATCGGCCACGGCGGTGCTGCGCTCCCTCTCCCGCAAGCGCGAGAGGCTACAGCCAGCCCGGAGCGCCGCCATTCAGTCACAGGTCGGTCCTACCCCGTCGCCAGGCTCTCGATCGTCAAATTCCGGTTGGTGTAGACGCAAATATCCGCGGCGATGTCCATGGAGCGGCGGACGATGGTCTCGGCGTCCTTGTCGGTGTCGAGCAGGGCCCGGGCCGCCGCCAGTGCGTAATTGCCGCCGGAGCCGATCGCCATCACGCCGGCCTCGGGCTCCAGCACGTCGCCGGTGCCTGTCAGCACCAGGGAGACGTCCTTGTCGGCCACGATCATCATGGCCTCCAGCCGCCGCAAATAGCGATCGGTGCGCCAGTCCTTGGCCAGCTCCACCGCGGCCCGGGTCAGCTGCCCCGGATATTGCTCGAGCTTGGCTTCCAAGCGCTCGAAGAGGGTGAAGGCGTCGGCGGTCGCGCCGGCAAAGCCGCCGATCACGTCGCCCTTGCCCAGCTTTCGGACCTTCTTGGCGTTGGACTTGATCACGGTCTGGCCGATCGAGACCTGGCCGTCGCCGCCGACCACCACCTTGCCGCCCTTGCGGACCGTCAAAATCGTGGTGCCGTGCCAGCCCGGGGAGCTGTTCTGGGAGTCGTGCATGAAGTACCTCGTTGTCCGGCCTGATTTAGGCGGTCGGGGCCAAAGGGACAACTGGCGCACAACGGGCCGTTCCGGGCCGAATTTCACTCACCATAGGCAGAAGTAGAGGCCCCGCCAGCCGTTCCCGCAGTAGCGAAGGGGGCATTTGGCTGTTAATAGACTGGCGTTTCAGGCCCAAAACCCCAGCGAAAGCCTTCAATGCGCACCGCGACGATCAAGCGCAAGACCAAGGAAACCGACATCGAGGTCACCGTGAACCTCGATGGCACCGGCGTGTCGAATATCGCGACCGGCATCGGCTTTTTCGACCATATGCTCGATCTCCTCGCCCGCCATTCCCGCATCGACCTCACGGTCAAGGCGGTGGGCGACCTGCACATTGATCATCACCATACCACCGAAGACACCGGCATCGCGCTCGGCCAGGCGGTCAGGCAGGCGCTCGGCAACATGGCGGGCATCACCCGCTATGCCGGCGTGCACATGCCCATGGACGAGACGCTGTCGCGCGTGGTTATCGACATCTCGGGCCGTCCGTTCCTGGTGTTCAAGGCCGACTTCCCCCGCGACAAGATCGGTGAGTTCGACACCGAGCTGGTGCGCGAGTGGTTCCAGGCCTTCGCCATCAACGCCGGCGTGACTCTCCACGTCGAGACCCTATATGGCGATAACAGCCACCATATCGCCGAGTCCTGCTTCAAGGGTCTGGCGCGGGCGCTGCGCACCGCGGTCGCGATCGATCCGAAGGCTGCGGGCGAGATCCCGTCCACCAAGGGCTCGCTCGGCGGCTGACGTCTCCGGCCAGCGGCGGCACGCGCCGCTTGCGGTATCACTGAATCCCTAAGAACGGGGCAGCACCATGCCTGTCTACACAGTTCATGCTCCCTCCCCCGCTGGAGCCGATCTGCGCGCGACCGACAAGTTCGTGTTCGTGCGCGACGGCTTTCATTTCTGGGCGATGATCTTCGGCCCGTTCTGGTTGCTGTGGAACCGGCTGTGGCTGGCGCTGATCGGCTATCTGATCTTCGTGGCCGCGTTCAATGTGGGGCTGTCCAGCCTCGGTGTCGGACGCGGCTCGATCTTCTTCGCCGATCTCATCGTCGCGCTGCTGATGGGTTTGGAGGCCTCGAGCCTGCGTCGCTGGACGCTGTCGCGCGGCAAATGGCGGCAGCTCGACGTCGTGGTGGCCGACGACGAGGACACAGCCGAGCGCCGCTTCTTCGAGCGCTGGAGCCAGAAGCAGCACGGCATCGTCAACGATCAATGGGCCGTCGATCGCGGCGGCCCGCCGCCGACCCGCAACACACCGGGTCAGCAATTCTCGAGCCCGCCGCCCATTCCGGCCGGCGGCATCATTGGATTATTTCCAGAACCGGGAGGGTCAAGATGAGCGTCGCCATCATCGATTACGGTTCCGGCAACCTGCATTCCGCCGCGAAGGCCTTCGAGCGCGCCGCGCGCAGCCTGGAAGATCCGCAGAAGGTCTTTGTCACCAGCGATCCGGACCAGGCCTATGGCGCCGATCGTCTGGTGCTTCCGGGCGTCGGCGCGTTCGCCGATTGCCGTCGCGGGCTGGATGCCGTCAACGGCATGGTCGAGGCGATCACCGAAGCGGTGCGCGTCAAGGCGCGGCCGTTCTTCGGCATCTGCGTCGGCATGCAGTTGATGGCGAGCCGCGGCAAGGAGCATGTCATCACCGAAGGCCTGAACTGGATCGGCGGCGACGTCGAGAAGATCACGCCGCGCGACGAGAGCCTGAAGATCCCGCATATGGGCTGGAATACGCTCGAGGTGCTCAGGGAGCATCCGGTGTTGAACAAGCTGCCGCTCGGCCCCAAGGGCCAGCACGCCTATTTCGTGCACTCCTACCACCTCAACCCCGCCAGCGAGGCGGACGTGCTCGCGCGCGCCGATTACGGCGGACCTGTCACCGCGATCGTCGGCAAGGACACCGCCATCGGCACGCAGTTTCACCCCGAGAAGAGCCAGCGCTTTGGCCTCGCTCTGATCTCGAACTTCTTGCGATGGAAACCGTGATCCTCTTTCCCGCGATCGACCTCAAGAACGGCCAATGCGTGCGCCTCGAGCAGGGCGACATGGCGCGCGCGACCGTGTTCAATCTCAATCCCGCCGCGCAGGCGCAGAGCTTTGCCGAGCAGGGTTTTGAGTATCTCCACGTCGTCGACCTCGACGGTGCCTTTGCCGGCAAGCCGGTGAATGCTGGGGCTGTCGAGGCCATGCTGAAGACGATCAAGATTCCGGTGCAGCTCGGCGGCGGCATCCGCGATCTCAAAACCGTCGAGGCGTGGCTCGACAAGGGCATCACCCGCGTCATCATCGGCACCGCCGCAGTGCGCGATCCCGAGCTGGTGAAGGCTGCGGCGAAGAAATTCCCCGGCCGTGTCGCGGTCGGGCTCGATGCGCGCGACGGCAAGGTCGCGGTCGAAGGCTGGGCGGAGACCTCGCAGGTGACGGTGCTCGAGATCGCGCAGCGTTTCGAGGACGCCGGCGTCGCCGCGATCATCTTCACCGACATCGCGCGCGACGGCCTGCTCAAGGGCTTGAACCTGGATGCGACCATTGCGCTGGCGGACAGCATCTCGATTCCGGTGATCGCCTCCGGCGGTCTCGCCTCGATCGAGGACGTCAAGGCGATGCTGACGCCGCGCGCCAAAAAACTCGCCGGCGCGATCGCGGGCCGCGCGCTTTACGACGGCCGGCTCGATCCTACTGCCGCGCTCACTCTGATCCGCAGCGCACGCGCGCCTGGGAGCTGACACATGTTCAAGGTGCGCGTGATCCCCTGCCTCGACGTCAAGGACGGTCGCGTCGTCAAGGGCGTCAACTTCGTCGATCTGCGTGACGCCGGCGACCCCGTCGAAGCCGCGATCGCCTATGACGCGGCCGGCGCCGATGAGCTCACTTTTCTCGACATCACCGCGACCCACGAGAATCGCGGCATCATGCTGGACGTGGTCCGCCGCACGGCGGAGGCCTGCTTCATGCCCGTCACCGTCGGTGGTGGCGTGCGTGAGGTCAACGACATCAAGACGCTGCTGCGCGCCGGGGCCGACAAGGTCTCGATCAACAGCGCGGCGGTGTCGCGGCGCGAGTTCGTCAAGGAAGCGGCTGAGAAATTCGGTGAACAATGCGTCGTGGTTGCGATCGATGCCAAGCGGGTGAAGCGCCCGGGCGGCGACCGCTGGGAAATCTTCACCCATGGCGGCCGCAATTCGACCGGCATCGACGCCATCGAATATGCCCAGGAAGTCGTCGCGCTCGGCGCCGGTGAGATCCTGCTGACCTCGATGGATCGCGACGGCACGAGGCAAGGATTCGACATCCCGTTGACCCGGGCGATCGCGGACAGCGTTCCCGTTCCGGTGATCGCCTCGGGCGGCGTCGGCAATCTCGACCACCTCGTCGACGGTATCCGCGACGGGCACGCGACGGCGGTGCTGGCCGCCTCGATCTTCCACTTCGGGGAATTCACCATCCGTGAAGCCAAGGAGCACATGGCCCGGCGCGGACTACCCATGCGCCTCGATGCCTGACGACTCCCGTTCATAAAAGTGCTACACGAGCCGGTGGGGACCGGCTCGTACGGCCGGATCGCGTTTTCCGAGTAGATTGCATGCCGCGCTTCACGATCCACGATCTGGCCGAGACCATCGACGCCCGCGCCGCCGCCGATGGCGAGACCTCCTATACCCGCAAGCTTCTGGACAAGGGCGCCGAGCATTGCGCCAAGAAGTTCGGCGAGGAAGCAGTCGAAACCGTAATCGCAGCAGTCGAAAACGATCGCGCGCATCTGGTCGCCGAGAGCGCCGACCTGCTCTACCATTTCCTTGTGTTGCTCAAGGCCCGCGGCGTAAAGCTGGAAGAGGTCGAGGCGGCGCTCGAGAAGCGAACGACGATGTCGGGCCTGGAAGAGAAGGCGTCGCGCAAGGGCGGCAACTAGCCGAGTGGAGAGGTCGCGTCATGGATATCCGCGCACCCGAGCAGCAGTATAATCCGTACCGCGTCTATACGCGCGAGGAGTGGTCGCGGCTGCGCGACGATACGCCGATGACGCTGGAGCCGGGCGAGTTCGACCGGCTGCGCTCGCTGCACGACCGCCTCGATCTCCAGGAGGTCGAGGACATCTACCTTCCGTTGTCGCGCCTGCTCTCGATCTACGTCGACGCGATGCAGCGCCTGTATTACGCCGAGCGCCAATTCCTCGACATTCGCGACCGCAAGGTACCCTACATCATCGGCGTCGCCGGTTCGGTCGCGGTCGGGAAGTCCACCACGGCCCGCGTGCTTCAGGCGCTGCTGGCGCGCTGGTCGCCCCGGCCGAAGGTCGAACTGATCACGACCGACGGATTCCTCTATCCCAACGCCGTGCTCGAGCGGCAGGGCATCATGCAGAAGAAGGGCTTTCCGGAGAGCTACGACCTGCCGCTGCTGCTCAGCTTCCTTTCCGACATCAAGTCCGGCCGCCGTCATGTGCGTGCGCCGGTCTATTCGCATCTGACCTACGACATCGTGCCGAACCAGTGGGCGGAGGTCGACCAGCCCGACATCCTGGTCGTCGAGGGCGTCAACGTTCTGCAAACCGGCAAACTGCCGCGTGACGGCAAGGCGGTGCCCGTCGTCTCCGACTTCTTCGATTTCTCGGTCTATATCGACGCGGACGAGGCGGCGCTGCGGCAATGGTACATCAAGCGCTTTCTGGCGCTGCGCGACACCGCTTTCACCAACCCGAAATCCTATTTCAACCGCTACGCTTTGCTGTCGGACGAGGAGGCCACCGCCACGGCGATCGCGATCTGGGAGCGCACCAACCTCGCCAATCTCGAGGACAACATTCTGCCGACCCGCCCCCGCGCGACGCTGATCCTGAAGAAGGGGGCCGACCACACGGTGGAGAGCGTGGCGCTCAGACGGCTCTGATCGCGTCGTGAACGTGCTGGCTGCTTCGAGCTAGGTATCTTTTGTTGCAGACCGGCAGCTGGTAATCCGCTATTCCTTGGGAAACGGCGGGAACGGCATCATGGTTGATCGTCTCAGAAGCGCTGCGGAACAGCTCGAAGCGCCGATCTGCCCGGACTGCCATGTCGAGATGAAGTGGTTCCGCTCCGAGCTGCTCGCGGACGAGCCGACCCCGATCATCGCGCATCTCTTCGTCTGCCCGCATTGCAAGCGCGCGGCCAAGGCCGACACCATCTTCAGGGGCAGTCAGACGCCGCCCGATAAGCTCTCGGCCCCGCGGTTCATTGCCTATGCCGCATAGGAGGTCATTTCCGGACCTCCTGTTGCATCTTCGAGCCAACGTAGATCTGCCACCCCGTCAGAAACATGGCGGCGACGAGTGGGCCGATGACGAAGCCGTTCGCGCCGAACGTGGCCAACCCGCCCAGGGTGGCAAGCAGCACGACGTAGCTGGGCATTTGTATCGACTGGCCGACCAGGATCGGGCGTAGGAAATTGTCCGCAAGACCGATCACGAAGGTGCCGAATGCGAGCAGGACGAGTCCCTTCGTGACCGAACCTGCCACAAGCAGGTAGAGCGCGACCGGAACCCAAATCATGGCGGAGCCGAGCACGGGCAGGAGCGAGAGCAGGGCCATGAGCGCGCCCGCCAGCAGCGGCGCAGTCAGGCCGAGCAGCCAGAAGATCAGCCCGCCCAGCGCTCCCTGAATCAGGGCAACGAGCACGATCCCTTTGATCGTCCCGCGAACAGCGAGGGTGAATGCATGGAGAATCTCGGCAGTATGCCTCGGGCGCAGCGGCAGCGCGTCGCGGATGCGTGCGTTGAGCTCGTCACCGTCGCGCAACATGAAAAACAGCAGGTACAACATCACGAACAGGCTCGCGACGAACTCCAGCGTTACCTGCCCGATGTTGAGCGCATGTCCGGCCAGCTGTTGACCGGCGGGGACGACCAGATTCGACAGGCGTTCCTTGATGTAGGAAAGATCGATGGACGCCAGGCGATCCGCCAGGGAAGCCGTCCAGTCGGGCAGCGCGGATCGCAGCTGCTGCAGGGGATGCGCGAAACTGATTTCTCCGTTCTGAATGCGCTGATACAGCTCTCCGCCCTGATCGATGAGGGAAGCGATGACGATCGCGACCGGGATCAGGACCATCACGACGACGACGACGACAGTGAACAGGGCTGCAAGATTGTGCTTTCCCGGGAGCGCTTCCAGAGTGCGCCGATAGAGCGGCGCGAAGATGATCGCCAGCAATACGGCCCACAGCAATGCGCCGGAGAACGGCCAAAGCACCCAGGCGAACGCAACCGAGATCGCAGCAAGCAGGATGAGGAAAGAACGGTCTTCCGAGGTACTCACGTGTTCGCAGCCTTCTGCTCGCCAGAGCATGATCCGGAAAGATCATGCGTGGACGACAACGTAAAGCGCGATGACGATTCGTCCAAATCTCATCGCGCTTTAGTGCATGATCCGGATCCGAATGATCCGCGTAGCGCAAAGCATGCAGCTCAATCCATGACGCGGGGCGGGACGGCGCTGCCAGCTCGGCGCTGACGACCGGCCTCTATTTGCCCGCTTTCGCGCCCCAGTCGGCGAGCTTGATGCGCCCGGCGAAGGTCGCGGGGCCGGAGCTGCTGGCCTTGTAGACGAAAGCTTCGCCTTCCTGGACGTCGCCGGCCTCCTTGCCGAAGGCGTCGGCAATGTTGGTCTTGTGGGTGACAAGGAATGTGTTGGTGCCGGCCTTCGGGGCCGCATCGACGAGCTGACGCACCGCCTGGCCCGCCTTTGCATTTGCACCCGTCGGGTTTGCCATTCCCGACGCGCTCGCGTTGCTGCTGTCCGTCAACGCATCGACCGGCTTGACCTCGCGTCCCGAGATCAGCTTGCCGGCCTCGACCGCCCGGTTCAGCCGGCTGGTGTAGATATCGCCAATGGGAATCGCGAGGTCCTTGAGCGCCGTCCCGATCTGGCGCGCCATGTCCCTGCCCTTTTCGCTGAGCTGGCGCTGGGCGCTCATGTCTTCGAACTTGAAGGGGTAGACATCCTTCTGGCTGTCGTCGGTGGCGGTGTGCCGAAACACCAGCACGTAGCCGCCTTGCTTGAGCGATGCGATGAGTTCCGGTGTATCGGCTGCGGCGTGTCGGGATAACCCAACGAGGAAAACAACAAGTGCGAGGCGGCAAAGCACATTCATGCGCAAAGTCCTTCATTGCAAAAGACCCCTGCGTATGGTGACGCGCAACGCCGCCTATTTCAATTGTCGTTTGGCCGCCGGGCCAGAGTTCCCTCTGAAACTCTGGATCAGACCGCGAGGTGCCGGGGGGCTGCCAGACCCGCCAGCGCCTCTTCCAATTTTTCCCGGTCGAGCGGCTTGATCAGAAATCCGTTCATGCCCGCCTCGAAGCAGGCATAGCGATCCTCCTCCAGCGTATTGGCGGTGAGCGCGAGGACCGGCGTGTGATGGCCGCCAATGGCGGCCTCATGCGCGCGGATACGCTTGGTCGCCTCGATGCCGTCGAGCTGCGGCATCTGGATATCCATCAGCACGAGATCGTAGGGCGTGCCGGCCGATGAAGCGGCGAGCCAGGATTCCAGCGCGGCCTCGCCGTGGACGGCGATGACGACGCGGTGGCCGAGCTTCGTCAGCAGCGAGCGCATCAACAACGCGTTGATCTCGTTGTCCTCGGCGACCAGGATCGACAGGCCCCTTGCCTGCGTCGCGCCGGCGGCTTCAACCGGTGGCTCCGGCGCGAGATCGGGTGAGGCGACTTCCGGCGTCAGCGCGAGGCGCGCGGCGAGCGAGGCTGCCCGCAGCGGCTTGACCAGAAAGCCTGTGAAGGCCGGCGACAGCTTTTCATGGCGCGAGCCCGACGTCAGCAGCACGAGGCGCTGGGCTGCATGCGCGCGAGCCATTTCGCCCAGATGGTCGGCGGTGGCAGGGCCGATCGCGCGATCGATCAGCACTGCGTGCCATGAGCGTTCGGGCAGCAGCGCTTCGGCAACTGCCGCATCCGAGACCATGCAGGTCTGGCCGCCCCAACGCTCCAGACGCCGCGCGATCAGCGAGGCTTCGATTCCGTCCGCGACCAGAAGCATCGACTTGCCGCCGAGGTCAGGGCTCGGAAAGGCGGTCTGTCCCGCGCCGGCTTGCGACGGCGGAAGCGGCATTGCGACCTCGAAGGTCGAGCCTTTGCCCGGCTCGCTCGCGAGCGTGATCCGGCCGCCCATGCGCTTGACGATGCGCTCGCTGATGGAAAGCCCAAGTCCGGTGCCGCCATAGGTACGGGAGACGCGCTCGTCGGCCTGTTCGAACTCTCGGAAGATGCGTTGCTGCGCTTCCGGCGCGATGCCGATGCCGGTGTCCCGGACCAGGAAGCTGATCTCGTTCGGCCAGATGCCGGGTTCGACGATCAGCGCGACGCCGCCATGGCTTGTGAACTTGATGGCGTTGCCGGCGAGATTGAGCAGCACCTGGCGCAACCGCGCCGCGTCGCCGACCACCTCGAGCGGCAGGCGCTCGTCGATATAGGATGCGATCTCGAGGTCCTTGGCCTGTGCACGCGGCGCCAGCAGCTCGGTGATTTCCTCGATCAGCGTGGACAGGGCGAAGGGACGCAGCTGGAGATCGAGCTTGCCCGCTTCAATCTTGGAATAGTCGAGCAGCTCCTCGATCAGCGCCATCAGGGCTTCGCCCGACGTCTTCACCGCTCGCGCGTAGGTCGTCTGCTCCGGCGTCAGTGTGGTGTCGAGCAACAGGCCGCCCATGCCGATGATGCCGTTCAGCGGCGTGCGAATCTCGTGCGAGGCCATCGCCAGAAAGCGCGATTTGGCGCGGTTGGCGGCGTCGGCCTGGTCGCGCGCGTTGGACAGCGCACGTTCGGTCTCGGTGCGGTCGGTGACGTCGCGTCCCACGCTCTGCAATTCGGCGGGTTGCCCGGCATCGTGGCGGACGTAGCCCTCGCGCCAAGCAATCCAGCGCGCGCCGAGCGGGGTCGCGATCTTCTGGTCGTGGACGCGCGTGCCGTTGCTCTCTCTCGCGCTGTCGCCCTGCTCCAGAATGTCGAAGTCGAAACGCGTACCGACCAGCGCGCTGCGCGCCTGACCGGCGAGTGTGCAATAGGCCTCGTTGGCAAAGGTGATGCGGCCGCTCGTGTCGCGCAACACGATGAGGTCGCCCTGCTGCTCGAACAGGCTGCGGGCGCGTTCTTCCGCCTCCTTCAGCTCCCAATTGCGGTCGATGAGCGCCTCGTTGTGGGCCGCGAGCGTCCGCAGCCGCTTATTGACGAAGCGCAGGCGCATGCTCAGCGTCGCAAGGCCGAGGCAGGCGAGCGCGAACAGGAAGCTCGCGCCGATCGCGAAGGCGTGGGGATCGTAGCCGGAATTGTCGGACCGGCTGCCGGTCACGAAACCATAGGCGCCGCCGAAGGTCGCCGAGAAGATCATGAAGGAACGGATCGCAAAGGCAATTCGGGGGTGCCGTCGCCTGAAGCGGCGCATGCGCACCTTGATCCGGAACGTCCGACCCATCGTCACCCCGACTCTTGTCCGAGACCACCACTGCCGCGTGCGACGATGGCCCGCCGACCTTGCGAACAGTTTGAAGCTCCGGTGCCGCCTCCAAACAGGGTTGACGATGTGTTAACGGCTCAGAGCGAGGCGGCCTGGAGGTGGCGGTGGCCGCCGCGGGCGCCGACAATCAGCGCCGCCGCCTCGCGCTGCGAGAACGATTTCGAGCGCACATAGATGCGGTAATCCGCCGGCCCCTCGGTGGAGAGATAGATCACCTGGCCGCCGTCGACGGGCTCAGCGGCGATCGACACAAGTCGCCTCGAGGGATTGGCCTGGCAGGAGTCCGGCTCGGAACCGGGGCCGCCGTCCACCACGGTGAAGTCCGCCGCGTCAGCATCATCGGTGATCTGAACCCGCACGGTGGCGCGCTCCGGATCCTCGGTGAAGGCGACATGCACGCCGGCCGTCCAGAACAGCGAGGTCAGCTCGACCGAGGTGTCGCCGAGCGCGATGCAGGGATGTGAGACCGATCCGATCTCGCCGCGACCGAATGCGACAGCCGCCAGGAGGGGAACAACCGAGGCCAGGATCTTGAAACGCAACATGACACCCTACTCGCACAGGCCGCTCGGGAACTCATCGGGCCTTATGGTTTGCAGAGCGTAAAGGAAACTCGTTACCGCCGGGTTGATGCGCGGAGTGATCAAGCCAGCTGCCGCACATCCTCCGCGAGTGCGCGATAGGACAGCGCTTCGGCCAGATGCAGCCGGCCGATCCTGTCGGCGGAATCGAGATCGGCCAGCGTGCGGGCCACCCGCAGCACGCGGTGATAGCCGCGCGCCGACAGGCGCATCGTCTCGGCGGCGTCGCGCAGCAATTTGGCGCCTTGCGCATCCGGCTTGGCGATGTCTTCCAACACGGAGGCCGGCGCCTCGGCATTGGTGCGGACATTGGGCAGACCGGCATCGGCATAGCGCGCGAGCTGGATGTCGCGCGCCGCCGCGACGCGCGCGGCGACCTCGGCCGATCCCTCCGCCGGCGGCGGCAGGATCAAATCGGCCGCGGTCACGGCCGGCACTTCGATGCGCAGATCGATACGGTCCATCAGCGGCCCCGAGATGCGTGCCTGGTAATCGCCCGTGCAGCGGTCGATGCGACCGCGCTTGCAGGCATAGCCGGGCTCGAACGCGTTGCCGCAGCGGCACGGATTCATCGCCGCCACCAGCATGAAGCGGGCAGGGTAGGTGACGCGGTGATTGGCGCGCGATACGGCGACCTCGCCGTTCTCCAGCGGTTGCCGCAGCGAATCCAGCACGCGCGGATCGAACTCGGGCAATTCGTCGAGGAACAGCACGCCCTGATGCGCGAGTGATATCTCGCCGGGCTTGGCGCGCATGCCGCCGCCGGTGAGGGCGGCCATGCTCGCGGAATGATGCGGCGAGCGGAACGGCCGCCGTGCCGTCAGCGCGCCGCCTTCGATCTCGCCGGCGACGGAGGCGATCATCGAGACCTCGAGCAACTCGCCGGGCGAGAGCGGCGGCAGGATCGAGGGCAGGCGTGCCGCCAGCATCGATTTGCCGGCGCCCGGTGCGCCGATCATGAGCAAATGATGCCCGCCGGCGGCTGCGATCTCCAGCGCCCGCTTGGCGCTTTCCTGACCCTTGATGTCGCGGAGGTCGAGCGTCGAGGCGGCGGCCTCGTGCACCTTCGGCGAAGGGCGCGACAGCACCTGGGTGCCCTTGAAATGGTTGGCGATCTGGATCAGCGAGCTTGCGGCGATGATCTGGATGTCCGGGCTGGCCCACGCCGCCTCGGAGCCGCAGGACGCCGGGCAGATCAGCCCTTCCTCGCGCATATTGGCGCCGATGGCGGCGGGAAGGACGCCGGCCACGGGCGCGATCGAGCCGTCGAGGCCGAGTTCGCCGAGCACCGTGAAGCCGCTCAGCGCATCCGGCGGGATCGCGCCGATCGCCGCCATCAGGCCGAGCGCGATCGGCAGGTCGTAATGGCTGCCCTCCTTGGGCAGGTCGGCCGGCGCCAGATTGACGATGATCCGCCGCGCCGGCAGCGCGAGGCCAGAGGCGATCAGCGCCGAACGCACCCGCTCGCGCGCCTCCGACACCGCCTTGTCCGGCAGGCCGACGATGGCAAAGGAGGGGCGTCAATGACAATTTTTGTCACCTCCGCTCCCGGGACTTTTATCACTTAACCCCTCGGGTCTCTTGGAAAATTGAGCCTCTCCGAGAACACCGGACCCTATTTCGGTCGTTGTCCGGCGCCCGATTTCACATGGTGGACTTAAAGGGGGTTCGCCTCCGCCCGGCTCACCGACGCAACGTCTTGTAGGGGACAACCTCTCGGAAGGCCTGCGGCAGACACTCGCCCTTCAGGTTCCACACGTGTATGCCCGTCCAATAGATCTGATGGAGCCTGAGTGCGCGCAATGGTGCCCTTCCTTATAGCAGGTGAGCGCTGATGATTTTGTCGGCCCTCACCACCGTTCGCTCCCCGGACGAGCGCACCGCTTGGTCCTCGCTCCAGCGGTTCCAGAACGTGGCGTCGGTGACTGACCTGATGGTGGCGCTCCATGCTCTTCCGCCGGGCCAGAGGAAGAATGCTCAGAAGCAGGCTAAGCAAATCCGCTACTGCTTGATGCAGGCACGTGAGTATGCGGCAGCAGCTCGGGTGGTGTCGCTCGTTACAAAGCCTACTCTTCTCTACTATGCAGTTATGAACCTCGCATTGGCGGAGGTTCTCTTAAAGCAGTCGGGAGATTTCAGTCTCGACAGAGCCCGTGAACATCACAGGCACCATGGATTGCTGTTCTCCGATACCCGGTCCGGCCCGCTTTCGGATGAGCTGACGGTTAGCGCAAGCGGCCTGTTCGCACGTCCGATGGTCCTCCAACGGGAAGCAGAGGAAGAGCGTCTCGGTACATTCGAGCTGTGGCATCGGGGTGCAAGAGAAGCGCCGTATGTCGGAAAATACACCAATACCCACGAGGGCGGAGGACAGACTTCCGGCACCGAGATACTGGCTGGGCCGGATGACATTCGGATGCCGTTGCTCAACCAAAAAGGCTTAACGCTGCTCGACTGCCTCACGCACATCCCGGACATGTTGAACTTCGTGAACTCCTACGGAATTCGCAGCAACTGCGCGCGAGGAGCAATGGTTCGTGAGGATTTCCCTGAAAGAAGCGTGTTGCGTTTCGTCCTTCATCCCTCGGACATCGCGCATGAAGTCTTCGAGAGCCTCGAAATTCATCCCAACCTGGTTGATCGGCTCAATTACATCCCTCTCCCGAGCGGCGGCGTCATCACCATAAACTCCGATCCGGTGAACAACTCCTGCTCGATGCGCCTGCCTCCGGGGGCCGCGACGTCCACCACAGAATTCCGCTGCTGGCTCGATAGGAAGTCTCCGCTGAACGAGTTCGGCTACATCTATGTAGCGCTGTTCATTGCTGGTAACTACGCCCGTTACTACCCTGATCGGTGGGTAGCCGACGTCGAAAACAGCGCGCCTATCGCCTTGGCTATTGAAGAGCTTCTGTCCATCGCTGAGCGCCGCGTGCCTTGGGCTACATTGAGTGAGTTGAGCCGATCCTATCACGTGTTCTCTGACTGAAGCGCGAGCCTCCGCGTGGCCTTCGTAGACTGCCTCCCTGTGCCCTCCCTCTGGCGCGATTTAGAGCCCGGAGCGACCGTTGGAGGCTTCCCTTCGCCCCTCATGTACCCCTGCCTTGTTCGGCCTTCCGACAGCCCGCCTTACAGTGTCCGTCGTTCCGGTGATTGGCTAACCTGCGCCTGCGCGCGGAGGCTGTGCTATGCTCGTCCCGGGCTTGAGGGGTGTCGCTGATGGGGTTCTTTGAGCGTCGAAAATTCAGGCGAGACGTCATGGGTCGTCTTGACGCCATGCTCCTGTTTTATCCGGGCGGCGTCAGGCAGATGCACAAGAACTACCCGGGCCTCGCGAGCGCAATCGACGGTCACATCAACTCGGGTGGGATAAGTGCTGCGCGGTCAGCCTTGCTCTTGGCTGGCTCTCTGTTGGCAAATGAATTCGAACATCTCCCCGCTCAGGATCGCGGAGCCGTCCACCATCAACTCACCACGATGAACTTTGAGGCCTTCAAGCAGGCTCTGCGTGGGGGCTTAACGCCCCCGGACGGGCTCCTTCTCGGCACCTCTCTTGCCGCCTTGGCGTTCTTTTTAGCTCAAACCTCGGTTCAGAACAGCGAGGTCTCCGAGAGCGATTTCAATAACTTTGCCTCCGAGCTGTTCGGTGCGCTTGAAGGGAAGTCATTCGCGGAGCGCTCGGATGCGAGGATACGCGATACGCTTGATGAGACCCTCGGTCCTCCACCGTTGCTCGCGAGCGAGGATGATACGAGCGCTTTGATGCCCAGCCAGCGCAGTCTCTATGAGGAGCCGCGCCTCTCTGGGAATGAATTCAAGGTCCGGCTTGTGTTCACTGCGACGGGGCTGGCCCTTGTGCGGCATGATGACGGTGCGGTTGTCACGGAACGACGGTCCCTTACTCAGGCTGACCTCGAGAAGGTGCCACGAGAGGATTGGGAAGATTGTCGATACGTCAACCTTCACACACGTAGCGGCGAAATTGTCTCCTGCCTGATCGTCGGCGAGGCCAACGAAATCGTGGGGAGCCGCCGTGCTTTCTGGTGGGCTTTAGCGCGGGTCACAGCGAGAATGGTGGATGTACGGGCCAGTGGGGCGCGTATGAGTGTGCACGCTCTTGCCGAGGTTCACTCGGTAGCTCGCGCAATGTGGGATGTGGTGATCGAGCGCAGCGGTTCGATAGAGGGCCTACGAGAGGAGCCTGTTTACGCTCGAAACATCCATTTCGATGTGATGTCGAAGTCGATTGATCAAGCCGAGACCCCCGCTCGAAAGCTCGGGCTCGAAATCTGTAAGGCAATGGTGCTTGCGGTTCAGTCTGAGGACGACGCGCTCGAAGCGTTCGCCTATCAGCGGTTCAAGCGGTTCCTTTGGCGTCCCGGCGAAGAGCCCGGCGAATTCTATCAGCACGACCCGGCATAGCCGACATCTCGGTGGGCCTCTGGGTGCTCCGGAAGGCTGCGCGGCCCTGTCAGACGGGGTCGTTACGCACCCGCTCATTAACAAGGTTAGCTGGGTCTCGGGTACGCGTGTTCCCCCGTTGGGAGTGAAACAATAAGAGGGCCATCCAGAAGCCGCTGTCGGCGCCCCAATTGGTTAATGACTTATCCTCAGAGCACCGCCGGGTTCCCCCGTGGGGCTCCCTCGGGCGGCTGGCCTGCCGCTGGGACGGAGCGGTCTGCCACACAGTTATAAACTATAACGGTGCCAAGATACCCATTCGAGCCGATTTGGGGTGCAATTTGCACGTCATGTATTTGCACCCTCAGAAGGGAATGTCGTCCTCGGGGTGGGCGATCCGGGCCGCCAAGTCGGAAATCAGCTCTTGGTGGTCGGTGGCCCATTCTTCGATCAGCGCCGCTGGGAGCCTCTCGCTAAGCATCTGAAGGGCAAGCGCCGTCACCTCGAAATCTTGTAGGAGCCCCATGGTCAGATTGTGCCTCGTGATCGTGTCCACGACCTCCTGTGCCTTCCGCACCTTCCAACCCTCCTGATCAAAGTCAGTGTCTGGCTCTCTCCCTTCCCACAGGTCCCGCGCGGATTTCCAAGTCAGCCGTTTCAGGTCCTCGGGTTCAACGCCCTCTTTTGCATTCAGCTCGCGCCAAACCTTTCGCATGAAGCGGACTTGGCGGACCGACACGCCGGTCAATCGTCGGACCTCCTCCGCAGTGAGAGACCCAAGGTCCTCCTTGGTGATCGTCCACGCAGCCGCGCTCTTTGCCTGCGCCGTCATCGGGAGCTTGTCCTTGACGTTGCTGGACAGCGCTCGAACGCGGGCCTCGGTCAGGTTACCCTCGAATACCACCACAGGGATTTCCTTGGTCCAACCTGCGGTGTCGTAGGCTGCAAGGCGGTGGTGGCCGTCAATGACGTAGAAGTCCTTCCCAACGGGCATCGCCAGCAAGGGGTCCAGAGGATCGCCTTCGTGGATCGCCTTGGCGAGGGTGTAAATGTGATCCGCTCGGGTCCACTGGTCCCGTTGGTAGTTGCCACGCCACTGGAAAACATCTTCCGCCAAATGAAGTGCGCTGCGGGAAACGTTGCGTCGCTTAGGCTCCAGCGCAATCGGCCCTGCCTGATCAATCTCAGCCTGGAGCTGCTTTGCCGTCTTGCTGCTGTCGCTGGGGTATTTGATGTCGGCCCTACGCACGGGCGCCTTGGGCTCCCATGGGAAATGGTTCTTCTTCGTGTTCACGTGTCGTACCTTCAATTCACTGCGGGCTTCTCGGGGAACAACGCGTGCATCGGGGGCACCGTTTCCCTGAAATCTTCAAAGCTCATGTGCCGCGTGATGCACAAGATGTCCTGCACCTCATCTGAGTGATGCCAGCGTATCCATAGGTGGCCCTGTTCGGGATCGATCACGATACGACGCATGGCATCCCGCAGTGCTTTATTGATTTCCACCACATCCATCTTACCGGAGAGGGCCTGTTGCACGGCCTTCAGGCGGTCTTTGACGCTTGCGGTCGTCAGGGTGTCCCTCTGGCTCCTCAGCTCCCGCAGTCGCTTCTGAAGGTCCTTGAGCTGCTGCTCCGTGTCCCGCAGGGCTCTCCTTGCTGCTGGACTTCTCTCCTGTGCCGCGAGTTCCGCCAAGTCGAACGTCTTCTGCTCTGCTGCGTCAGCGTTGGCCTGTAGTCTCTCAATCTCTCGCTCAAGTTCCGCCGTGCTCTTGCCCCGAGGGGCTTCCTTGATCAACTGGTGCACATTGGATTTCAGTGCAGTCTCAACCGCCTCGTACCTGACGGCCAAGTAGCGGCATTCCCCAGCCTTCATGTTGGCGCGGGAGCACACGAGGTACACGTAGTCTCCCTTGGCAACCCTCGTGATGGCGTGGCCGCACGTGGCGCAGAAGGCGATGCCTGACACAATGGACTTCGGTGGCTGTCTCGCGTTCCGTCCGCGAGCTGCCTTGGTGCTGAGTTTGCGGTTCACCTTCCAATAGGTGTCGGCGTCCACTGCGGCCGGAAACAGGTTCTCTACCGGGTCCATCGGCTGATCCCTGCGTGCCCTTGTGTCTTCGTCATGGGCCGTAGTGTGCGGGGTGAAGGTGCCGATGGGTGCGGTGCTCGTCAGGACCTTGCGGATGTAGCTGGTGCGCCAGTGGTCTGCCGTCCTCTGCTTTCCGCTCCTGCCCCACGTCGGCACACCGCGCTCGTTGAGGTCCCGAGCGATGCGAGTAAGGCCGTCACCCGCAGCCATGCGGTCAAACATCTCCCGCACGATTTCCGTTCTGTCGGGGATCAGCTCGTAACGCTTGTCTTCGTCCGACCAAGTGATCCACGCGGGGGTTTGGCGGGTATACGGCTTGCCCTCAAGGCCGTGCTCTATCAATCGCTTCTTTTTCCGCGCCTTGGCATCACCGATGAGCTGCGATTTCCTCGCGCTCTCTTGGTTCGCCCTGATCTGCTCAGCGACGATGTACATGATGTCGTAAGGCTGCTTCTTCAGCCGGTCGTGCGAGTACACCTCACCCGTGGACAGCACAGCGATGTTGATCCCGCTGACGATCAGTTGTTGGAACAGCGTCTGTGCTTCAAAGAAGTCGTCACGCGACAGCCGGTCTATGTTCTCAACGAGGAGGTAGCTGCCTTCAGGGACGTAATTCTTGTGGACTGCCTCAAGGAACCCAGCGAGCGCCCCCGTGCGGGCATTCTTGCCCCTGTAGGCCGACACACCGATGTCCGTCATGTTCAGCTCGGTGTCTAAGGTAAGCCCGTGGTCAAGAGCGAACTTGGTTGCCTTGTCCATTTGCCTCGCGAAGCTCGCTCCCTCCTGCTGTGAAGGTGTCGAGAAGCGGACATAAGAGTACGCGCGGGTCTCTTCGGACCGCGCAGGGCGGACGGCGGTGCTCATGGGGGCCAGCCTCAGACGGCTGCGTCGGGCAGGAGGGGTTCTAAGACATCGGTGATGTCCACCTGCCTCCTACGCGCTTGGTCGTCCACAACCCGCTCAAGGGCCTCCCCAAGGTCTCCAAGCACCCTTGCTGCCCGTGCTATGGCCCATGCGAGCCGAACGGTGGACCGAAGGGCAATCAGGGTGGCCAAGTTCCGCAATTCCATTGCAATCTCCGTGCGTTGATGCCGTATAGTGTTGGCATTCACACTCTGCAATGGCGAACGCCGGCAGGCCCGGCGCGACCTGCACCTGCACGTCGACCGCGCGGGCCTCGATCCCCTCAAAGGCGACGGTAGAAACCCGCTGAACCATGCTCAAACCAGCCTGCCCCTCTCGTACAATTAGGGGTAGCAGAGCCCGGCCCTCTCCGGTACTGGGTCAGTTTGATTATGGCGGCTGCGACGCCTAGGAATTGGCGCCGTTTAGGGCCATATTTGCCGAATGGCAAAAGCCCTTGGACCGAAAGAACAGCGGATTATGCGCTTCCTTAATGAGCGCGTATTCGAGCCGATTTTGGTCTCCCCCAATGCTTCCAAAAAACTGAAGGATGGGGTCCGGTACACCATTATGCGGCTGAACGAGCGTGATGCGGCTGGGATGATCCACTACTATTGGTCGGCCATTGTTGGCACAGAGCGCAGCGTTGGATTTGCCGCCTTGATGCGTCAGGAAGGTTTCGGGCGCTTTGAGGAAGCGATTGATGAGTTCCGGCTTCACTTCAACGATCAATTTCTCAGGCAGCCGTGACCAATGGACAAGCAACCCAAACGCCCCCGCGACCCCAATCAGCTCGCCAAGTCGATAATCGACATAGCGACGGGCGAAGCCCCTGATAACGGTCCAGAAACCAAAAACGAAAAAGACCCCGCTGCAATTGAGCGGGGCCGTAAGGGTGGGTTAGCTGGTGGGAAAGCTCGCGCCGCTAAAATGACTGCTGCCGAGCGAAAAGCTTCTGCGCTTAAGGCTGTTCGTTCTCGGTGGGCTCCGGGAAAGCATTAGGGTCTGAGGACCAGTCCCCGCCTTTGGGCGCGGATTCGGCCTTAGGCTCCTTCTTCCAATTCCAAGTGCGGCCGGGATGCCATTCCTTAAGGCCCCACGTTCCGCGCTCCACCCTGACGATATCGCCCACTTCCTTGAAGCGGCGGGTCAGTACGGCACCAACGGTATTGAGGGGGTCGGCGGACGTTAAGACCATCCCGCCAGCCTTAAGCTCCGCTAGGATCTCTGTGTTTGTCATCTTCCTCTTGCGGACGCCGAGAAGCTTCTTTGTGGCCTCCGAAATCGACATTCCGTGGAAAGCACCATCACCAAGAACGGCCTCTTGCTGGCGCTGCGGCCCAGCAGTGGCAGTCGCTTGAGAACCACCAGCGCGTACCGACTCAATGGCTTGAATAGCTTGGTCAATTCGATCCCGCTGAGCCTTTAGATCGGCCAAGACAATAGCGTATGGATCGAAATCCTTTGATTCCGTTGACATTTTTATTGTCCTCCCTGGGAGGCTATGCTATACGGAATGAGCAAAACGAGGATGGCTCATCCGAGTGGACCTAAGGGGCTTACCGCCCCCTCTGCTTTTTTGATCGTCATCTTCTAATGCAACCTCCGCTCTCTAGGCCGACCAAGCCGGGTTGAGGATCAAACGCCGCAGCTAACGACTGCGGCGTTTTTGTTTGTTTCACGAATCTAGCAGAAGGTCAACCCGTTCCTAGCGCCGTGTTAGGAACGTAACGGGAAACTGCAAATATCTGTTTACAACCTGACGCCCTCTCACGTATAAGGGTCAGTATGAACAGATTGACCAGAGAAGATCGCGCTAAGATTTTGCAGCTGCTCTGCGAGGGCATGGCAATCCGTGCGATCTCGCGCGTAACCGGCGCCAGCAAGAACACAATTGCGAAGCTCTTGGTTGACGCAGGACGCGCCAGCGCAGCCTACCAAGACCGTGTACTGCGCAACCTGCCGTGCAAGCTGGTCCAGGTCGATGAAATCTGGAGCTTCGTCTACGCGAAGCACATGAATGTGGCGAAGGCGAAGGCCGCGCCGGTTGATGCTGGCGACGTTTGGACGTGGACCGCCATCGACGCCGAAACCAAGCTGCTGGCGAGCTTCTACGTATCAGACCGCAGTTACGGCGCCGCTCGCGAGTTCATTGATGATTTGAAGGGTAGGCTCGCAAACCGCATCCAACTCACAAGCGACGGCCACAAGGCCTATCTGCAAGCCGTCGTGGATGCCTTCGGAAACGACATCGACTATTCGATTCTCGTCAAAAAATATGGACAAGAGCCGGGCAAATCACCGGAACGGCGCTACAGCCCCGCCGTCTGCATCGGTATTGAAAAAAACCCGATCATTGGAAACCCGGACATGAAGCACATCAGCACGTCCTACGTGGAGCGGGCGAACCTCACCATGCGCATGAGCATGCGCCGGTTCACCCGGTTGACCAATGGCTTCTCCAAGAAGATCGAGAACCACGCTTGCGCCATCGCACTTCACGCGATGCACTACAATTTTGTGCGCGTGCATTCGTCCTTGAAGATGACGCCAGCGATGGCGGCGGGCGTTACGTCGCGACTTTGGGAAATGACCGATCTGGTGGAAATGATTGAAGCTTGGGAAATCCGCTCGTCCCGGTAGTTTGGCGCGAGAACAACCGCCGCATCAGCAACGGCGAACAATATCTAATGACTTGTGACGTTGCTTTGCAGCACGCGATTTCGCGCCAGTGGAAGGGCTATTGGCAACGAGCTGTAAAGCTTTAGATCGCGGAGAGACCAGCCGTGACCATCGCCTTGTCGGCTTTATTGAGCGTCTTAACTGTCGCCACGAAAGCAATAACGTCCGCTGCAACTTGCTTGTCCAAAACGCCTAGTTTCTTTGCGTTGTACAGCTTCAACTGGTTATCGTTGTAGCGAGGCAGGTGAGCGAAGGTAAAAACCGTTTTGCCAGTCTTCGAGGCCGGAATGCAGGGAATGCTGGCACAATCAAACGCGATGGTGCCGGCAAAACTTGGATCTGAATTCAAATACAAAAATTGATGCGCTGCGCCAGGATTTACACAGATGCAAACGTGATACTTCTTATGCCCAGCCTGCGGAGCAAAAAGCTCGACGACGTCCCCAACTGCGAACATTCGTCATGAGTGCTTTGAAAGAAATTCGATATTCTTGGCCTCGTCCTCGTTTGCTTTCTCGAAAAGCAGACTGAGACTCATCGGGAAGCTCCTTACGTCAGAGTCATTATCCCATGCTTCCAAATAAGCAGGGTCATCGTGCGTAAGCTTACGGACTTGCTGGAATCCTAGTTGCTTTACCTTCGAAAGGGCTGCTTGCAGCTCCTCGGTATCGCTCTCAGATAGAGAATCCTCGTGAGTGTTGTTCTCGTCTTTGGGGCTGAAAACCTCAGCAGTTTCGCTGATCTGCGGAGCAGCCTCACTGCGCCAAGGAAAATCCTTGATGCCGAGACGCTTCATGCAAAACTGATCTCTCTTCAAGAAGTTGTAGGAGAGACTAGGGACCGGCCCATCCTTCATTGCAGAGTAATTGTCGAACGTGATCGGGCGGCCGTATTTATTCAAGTGCGCTTTATCCGCCAGAAAAAGCGATTTGACGATGTCATACTGAGTGATTTCAAATCCGCTCTCATTCGCCGTCCTCACCAAGAACGAAATTGAGGCGAGGATTTTATCGACGTTGGGGCGTAACGGCGTTATGGGTGCGCGTGTTCGAGCAGCCATTTTCAATATCCCGGTGCTACTAAACGGGGAGAAGAGCAGCGCGTTCCAAGTCCGTAGAACGGCTTTGAGCAGCACGTTAAGACTGCGCAACTTCTCGACCTGACGGCCATGCGGCTCCCCTATGCCGCCACCATAGATAGTGATTCGGTATTAACAAGTCCATACTGATTCGGGCCTAAATCGTTGAATTGACTACGTAATGCAGCGCCAAGTGAGACAATTAGCCATTTGTTTATAACGGGATAGCTGGCCACATATGGCCAACAAAAAATTATCGTTGTCCCCGCTAATCACCGATTGCCCCCCCAAAGGCATGTACTGCCGGCCGCCACAATCAAACTGACCCAGTACCCCCTCTCCGCAAGAACAATACGGGAACGATCTTGGAAGGGCGAGCAAACCTTTAATCAGGCGTAAACGCCAAGCCTACACTACGCCTCGAATGCCGGCTTCTGTCCTCAGCACATTCCAACGAATGTCCGCTACTCCTAGGGCTGCGGGATGGGCCGTGGTCAACGGGTGAACAATTCAAATGCTTGCAAATCGCCGGAGAAGCGAACGTCGGATGTGCAGCCGGCTCGCCAAGATCCATTTTGGCGCGGGGTCGCTGCCGCGGGACTGCACGATCACGGATATCTCGGATGGCGGCGTGAAAGTGGTGGCGGAATTCCTGGAAGTGCCGCCGCAATTCACCATCATCTTCGCGCCCGATTATTCCCGCCAATGCCGCCTGCGCTGGCGTATCGGCTGCGAGTTCGGCGCCGAATTCACCGATTAGGCCGTCCGGGTCGCGCTCCTTAACGGGACTTTAGCGTTAATCGGTAAGCATCTCTGATCAGTTGCCGAGTGATCAGAGTATGCCCAAGCGTTCGTCCCTCGCCTTTCCTGCGGCGAGATTGCTGCTTCCCGCACTCCTGGTGCTCACCCTCGGCGGTTGCCAGACCGCCGGCATCGAGGACGTGACCGGCGCGCTCGGCGCCAAGTCGGAAACGGCTGTCAAGGCCGACCCCACGCCGGACATGGACGCTTTGCGTGCGCGCTATCGCGCCAAGCCTGGTGATCCCGACATTGCGCTCGCCTACGGCAAGGCGCTGCGCGAGAGCGGCCAGCGCGCACAGGCGGTTGCGGTGTTGGAGCAGGCCGTGCTCGGTCATTCCAGCAACAAGGCGCTGCTCGCGGGCTATGGCCGCGCGCTCGCCGACAACGGTAATTTCCAGCAGGCCTTCGACGTCCTCGGCCGCGCGCATTCGCCTGAGGATCCCGATTGGCGCATCCTGTCGGCGCAGGGCGCGGCGCTCGATCAACTCGGCCGCAACGAGGAAGCGCAGCAATATTACGCCGCGGCGTTGAAGATCGTGCCGAACGAGCCGACCGTGCTGTCCAATCTTGGCCTGTCCTATATGCTGCAAAACAATCTGTCGAAGGCCGAACAGGTGCTCGGCCGCGCTCATCAGCGCAATCAGAACGATGCGCGGGTCCGCGCCAATCTGGCGCTCGTGCTGGGATTGCAAGGCCGCGAGGCCGAGGCCGAAATCCTCGTGAAGGCCGACCTGCCGCCCGATCAGGCCGCGGCAAAGGTCACTGCGCTGCGGCAGCTGCTGGCAAAGAAACAGCAGCAACGGGCGGACAAATAGCCCGCCCTCCTATTCTGCTTCGCGCGAAAAGGCCTCTCGCCTCACGACGCCTTGCGATGAGGGGCTGATCCGCGCCCCGGCTTGCCCTTCAGCTTCTTCAGCAGCGGCTCGAGCAACGAGCGCCTCGGCTTCTTCACCTCGCCGCGGCCAGCGAGGCGGTTCGCCATGTTCTGGAACAGCTCGGTGGTGCGGTGGTTCTTGGAGACCTCCGCGATCATCTGGCCGTTATTGGCCGCGGTCGAGAACAGTTTCGAATCGAACGGGATCACCGCGAGCGGCTGGCTCTCCATGGTCTTGGCGAAGGCCTTGACCTCGATCTCCGCGCGCTTGTGCATGCCGACCTGGTTGAGGCAGTACAGCGGCGGCCGGTCGTTCGGTCGTGCCGCCTTCAGCACGGTCAGCATGTTCTTGGTGTTGCGCAAATTGGCGAGATCGGGCTCGGCGACGATCACGATGTCGTCGGCATTCACCAGCGCGCGCCGCGTCCACCCGGACCATTGGTGCGGAACGTCGAGCACGATGCAGGGCGTGGTCATGCGCAGCGTGTCGAAGATGGCGTCGAAGGCCTCGGCACCGAAATCGTAGACGCGGTCGAGCGTGGCAGGCGCCGCGAGAAGGCTGAGGCGCTCGGTGCATTTGGAAAGCAGGCGCTCCATCAGCGCCGTGTCCGGCCGGTCCTGCGACAGCACTGCGTTGGCGATGCCCTGCACCGGGTCCTGATTGTAGTCGAGGCCCGCGGTGCCGAAGGCGAGGTCGAGGTCGATGACGACCGAATCGAGCGCGAGGTCGCGGGCGATGGTCCAGGCCACGTTATGCGCGACGGTGGAGGCGCCGACGCCGCCCTTGGCGCCGACCACCGCGATGACGCGGCCGGTGATGATGGCCTCGGAGGCCGAGAACAGGCTGCAGATCGAGCGGACGACGTCGAGGGTTTCGACCGGTCCGACCACATAGTCGTTGACGCCGCGGCGCACCAGCTCGCGATAGGGCGCGGTGTCGTTGGGATTGCCGATCACGACCACGCGGGTGCCGGGGTCGCAGACGCCGGCGAGGTCGTCGAGCCCCTCGAGGATGTCGCGCGTGCCGTCGGATTCGATCACGATCACGTTCGGCGTCGGCATCGTCTCATAGACTTCGATCGCCGCGGCAAGGCCACCGTCCTTGGCGGTGAGGTGCGCCTTGGCGAGCCGGCGGTCTTCTCCCGCCGCGGTCACCGCTTTGAGCGTCTTCTCGGTCTCGCAAAAGGCCTGCACGGAGATCCGAGGAACCGGCGCAATGTGTTCCTCGGGGTGTTGCGGATCGTTCGCGTCGTCGTCGTGGAGACGTGTCATTTGCCGGTATCGCTGAGTTTGGCCTTGTCGGAGTCGGGTGAGGGGGGCGCGATCGGCGTGCCCTTGCGGTAGCGCTCGAAGGCGATGTCGCGTCGCGCGGTATAGGCGGGGGTCTCGGCACGCGGCTGCTCGAGATCGGCGGGGTTGTCGATCATCGCCGCGAGATTGCGCTGGCTGGCGCAGCCCAGATTGAAATAGGGCCGGTTCTCGTTGTAGCCGGGATCGAGGATGTTGGGTCCGAGGTCTTCCGGCCACAGCCCGCAGGGACCAGCGACCGCGGCCATCCTGGAATAGCTCAGGCGGATGGTGGGCAGCAGCCCGGGATCTTCAGGGCGATAGGGATGCTGAACGATGGCCCGCGGCGGCACGCCGCCGGATGCGAGCACGGACCGGATCTCCCGATAGGTCGCCGCCGCCGCGCGCGAATTCGCGCTGTCGACGGGGACGTCGACGATGACGGAGCCGGTGCCTTCGCGCACCCAGTCCCGCGCGATGCCCGCAACGTCCGAATGCTGCGCGGCCGAAAGGCCGCCCCTCGCCTTGCCGACGAAGATCACGATCGACTTCTTGCCTTCCTGAACTGCGATCGGGTGGCGCTGACGATAGTCGGTCGGCACCGTCTGGGTGACGATCTCGCCGGTGGTGTTGCAGGCGCCCAGCATGACGGAGAGGCCCGTCAGTGCAAGCGCGACCCTCAAGTTGCGGCGTCGATCGGCTGATGTTGTCGTCATCGCCTGGTCCCCTCTTGCCCCGTTCCTTGTCCGGTCCCCAAACCGTCCGTCTCAGTCGATGATGAAGCCGAAATCGTCCGGCGTGCCGGCGATCGGATCGACGCGGCGCGCGATGCCGTAGAGACGGTTCATGCGGCCGAGCAGCGCCGACTGCGCGTCCGATGCCGGCGCGAAGCCGTCGTCGGGCCGTGCCAGATCTTTCTGGGCGACCGCGCGCACCACATAGGGCGTCACGATCACCATCAACTCGGTCTCGTTGTTGACGAAGTCCTGGCTGCGGAACAGCGCGCCGATGATCGGCACCTGGTCGACGCCAGGCAGGCCGTTGATCGCCTGCTTGGTCTTCTGCTGGATCAGGCCGGCCATCGCCATCGAGCCACCCGAGGGAATTTCCAGCGTGGTCTCCGCGCGGCGGGTCTGGATCGAGGGGATGGTGATCGAGTTGCTCGAGTTCGAGGACACCGCCTGCGTCAGCGTGATCGCGTTCGTATTCGACAGCTCCGAGACCTCGGTCATCACGCGCAGGCTGATGCGGCCTTCGGCGAGCACGACCGGGGTGAAGTTCAGGGAGATGCCGAACTTCTTGTAGGTGACCTGGGTGGTACAGACGTGGGTGACCGGATCGCAGGAATAGCCTGCGGGAATCGGAAATTCGCCGCCGGCGATGAAGGTGGCGGATTCGCCCGAGATCGCCGTCAGGCTCGGCTCGGCGAGCGTGCGCATGACGCCGGCGCTTTCCATTGCGCGCATGGTGGCGCTGACGGTGGCGAAGCCCTTGGCGAGGCCGGCGACGCCGAGCCCATTGCTGCCGACGATCGGTCCGCCCGAGACCGAGAACGGATTGGAATTGTTGAAATTCACCACCGCAGTGCCCGCGTTCAGGCTGGCGCTGAGATCGACACCGAGCTGCTTGACGATGTCGCGGCGCACCTCGCCGACGACGACCTTGAGCATCACCTGGTCGCGGCCGCGCACGACGATGTTGTTGACGACCTTGTCCGAACCGCCGACCAGCTTGGCGGCGACGTCGCCGGCCTGCTGTGCCTCGACCGGGCTCGACACCGATCCGGTCAGCATTACGCTGTCGCCGACGCCTTCGATCTGCACGCCGGGAAGGGACTGGCGAAGGGCCGCGCGCATGCCGTTGAGATCGCGCTTCACCGCGATGTCATAGGCGGCGACCTGCTGGCCGTCGGCGGTGAAGAACACGACATTGGTCTGGCCGACCTGGCCGCCTATGATATAGGCGCGCTGGGCCGAGCGGATGACGGCATTGGCGATCTTGGGATCGGCCACCAGCACGTCCTTGACCTCGCGCGGCAGGTCGATGACGACGGACTTGCCGACGCCAAGCGAGAGAAAACGCGACCTCGCGGGCGCGATCGTCGCGACCGACGACACCTCGAGATCCGGAGCTTGCATCGGCGCCTGGTCGCCCACCGGGCGATCCGCGGCGCTGACGGCGTCGGGGGCCGCGAGCAGCCCCAGCGTCATCAGCATCATCCCCGTCAGGAACGAGCGCGCGCGCTTCCCCCGAATGCGCAGGCCCGTCCGATCATCCCCGTAGTTCATGATGCCCCCATCACTTCTGTGACGTTAGTTGCCGCGCCGGCACCCCGAAACGAATGACGTTGATGCCGTCGGCCACCTTGGCCGTTTTTTCCTCGACCGTGCCCTCCACCGCGTTGGCATCGACGATGCTCCGCAGCGCGAGCTGGAGCGTGCCGCCCTGGCGCGCGGCCGAGAGCGTGGCGACCTGTTCGGGCTTGAGCTCGAGCGTAACGGTCTTGCCGACCACGGCGGTCTGGCCGTCTTTTTCCTTCGGCGCCTGATCAATCGCGAGCACACGGATATTGGTCAGGATGACCTCGGACAGGATCAGGTCGTTACCGGCGAGCGCGCCATCGGGATTCTTCAGGCGGCGGGTCAGGACGATGTCGACGCGGTCGTTCGGCAGGATGAAGCCGCCGGCGCCGGTCTCGGCTGAAATCTCGGTCGAGACGGCGCGCATGCCCGACGGCAGGATCGCGGCCATGAAGCCGGAGCCTTCGGCCCTGACCAGCTTCTGCTCGCGGATGGGCTCGCCCTGCATCAACGGGACGCGCGCGATCGAGCCGGCGATCTGCGTCTGGGCTTCGGGCCTGCTATCGCGGCGAATGAAGGCGCTGCTCGCAGTCGCCGCCGGCCAGGTCTGCCATTGGAGGTCGTCGGGCTTGAGGGCCTGGCCGAGCCGAATGTCGTTCTTGGCGATGAGGACTTCGACCGTCGGCAGCTTCTCGGCGACGGCCACAGCGGGCGCGGGCGCATTCTGATAGCTGCTGGCGAGATACGCAGCGACGCCGCCGGCGGCCAGCGCGATGACGAGAACGACAATGCGTGCGGTATTCATACGCTCTTACTCATACGCGGGGCACTCGAACCGCACCTGGCGTGTTCCCCCGTGTCGATGAGTAGGGAGTAAAAGTATAAGGGGTGTTGCGAGGCCGAACGCGATGACCAGCCACGATGCTGGTTCTCGGCAGATGGTGAACGCGGCGTTATTCGGTCGGCCGGCGGCCCCGTAGTTTCACGCAGTGCTCAGCGCGCGAGGGAGGCGGCGCGTCATGGTGAACGGGTGGTTAGTGATGGGTGGTGCGAGGGTGCCAATGAGATCCGCAGAAGCCCTGCACAACATCGCTGTCGTCCCCGCGAATGCGGGATCCATAACCACAGGGAGAAGTTGCGGTGCGAAAAGGTAACTCCAAATCCCCATAACCACATCTTCCTGGGGCTATGGGTCCCGGATCTGCGCTGCGCTTGTCCGGGACGACATTGAGGAGAGATTTCAGGCTCTCCAGTACAAGCTACTTCTTCCGCTTCTGCTCGATCACGTCCCAGACCTTTGCCGCAACGTCAGGACCGCCGAGTCGCGCGATGGCGCGGATGCCGGTGGGCGAGGTCACGTTGATCTCGGTGAGATTGCCGTTGATGACGTCGATGCCGACGAACAACAGGCCACGCTCGCGCAGCGCCGGGCCGACCGTGGCGCAGATCTCGCGCTCGCGCGGGGTGAGCTCGGTCTCCTGTGCGGCGCCGCCGCGCACCATGTTGGAGCGGAGGTCGTCGGCGGCCGGCACGCGGTTCACGGCGCCCGCGAACTCGCCGTTGACCAGGATGATGCGCTTGTCGCCGTGCTTCACCTCGGGGATGAACTGCTGGATCACCCAGGCCTCCCTGAAGGTGACCGAGAACATGTCGAACAGCGAGCCGAAATTCATGTCCTGCGGCATCACGCGGAACACTGCCGCGCCGCCATGGCCGTGCAGCGGCTTCATCACGACGGCGCCGTGCTTGTCGCGGAACGCGTTGATCTCGTCGAGGTCGCGCGAGATCAGGGTCGGCGGCATCAACTGCGGAAAGTTCATCACGAACAGCTTTTCCGGCGCGTTGCGCACCGAGGCCGGGTCGTTGACCACCAGCGTCTTCGGATGAATGCGTTCCAGAAGATGCGTCGAGGTAATGTAGGCCAGGTCGAACGGCGGATCCTGGCGCAGTAGCACGACGTCGAAGCCGTTGAGCGCCTCGCGCCTGGACTCACCCAGCGTGAAATGGTTGCCGGGCTCGTCGCGCACGGTCAGGAGCTGAACCGGAGCGACGATCTCCTCCCCGACCATCGAGAGCTTGTCGGGCGTGTAATAGGACAGGCCATGGCCGCGCTTCTGCGCCTCCAGAAGCAGCGCAAAGGTGGAATCGCCCTTGATGTTGATGCGGGCGATGGGGTCCATCTGGACAGCGACGTTCAGTTTCATGGTCTGCCTTTCAGGTCGAGGCGTCGAATGCCGCCAACACATGGCGCGGAAGTGAGCGCGGCGCAATCAGCATGGCGTCGAATCGCAATTCGAATTCGGCATGCTCGGGATGCGCCACGAGCCAGCCTTGCGCGGCGTCGATGATGCGCTGCTGCTGGCGCGGCGTCACGGCGAAAGCGGCGTCGTCCAGCGTCGCCCGCGCCTTGACCTCGACGAAGGCGATCAGATTGCGCCGGCGCGCCACGATGTCGATCTCGCCATGCGGAGTGCGGTAGCGCTTGGCGAGGATGCGATAGCCCTTCGCCATCAGATAGGCGGCGGCACGACTCTCGGCCGAGATGCCGGTGCGGAATGCGGCGAGCCGCTCCGGCGAGGCGACCCTTGGTTCCCTCGGGCTGTCAGTCTTCGCCATCGCCGCCCTGTGAATCCTTTGCGAGCTCGAGCGCGCGGGCATAGACCTCGCGGCGCGGGCGTCCCGAGAGCGCGACGGCATGCGCCACCGCGTCCTTGACACTGTGAGTGGCGAGCTGTTCGCGCAAGAGACCGTCCAGCGCATCCGGTGTCAGCACCTCGGCGTCGGCTGCCGGCGGAGCGATCACCAGCACGAATTCGCCGCGCGTTTCCAGCCGCTCGGCATCGCGCGCGAGATCGGCCAGCGTCGCGCGCGAAATTTCCTCGTGCAGCTTCGTCAGCTCGCGGCAGATCGCGGCCTCGCGCGTGCCCATGATCTCGGCGAGTTCAGTGAGCGTATCCTGCACGCGGTTGCCGGATTCGAACATCACCAGCGTCGCATCGATGCGGGCGAGCTCGGCAAGGCGTGCGCGGCGCGCGGCGGATTTGGCCGGCAAAAAGCCTTCGAAGTAGAAGCGGTCGGTCGGCAGCGCCGCCACCGACAGAGCGGCGAGCACCGAGGACGGGCCGGGCAGCGCATACACCGCGTGGCCGGCGGCGCAGACCTCGCGCACCAGCTTGAAGCCCGGATCGGAGATCAGCGGCGTGCCGGCGTCCGAGACCAGCGCAATCGAGCCGCCTGCGGCAAGCGCCTCGAGGATCCTCGGGCGCGCGGCTTCGGCGTTGTGCTCGTGATATTGCTTGAGCTGCGCGGTAATAGCGTAGCGCTCGGTCAGGCGCCGTGTAATGCGAGTGTCTTCGCAGGCGATGACATCGACGCCGGCGAGGGTCTGGAGCGCACGCAGCGTGATGTCGCCGAGATTGCCGATCGGCGTCGCCACCAGATGCAGGCCCGGGGCCGCCTTCGGCGCCGCGATCCGGTGGGCATCGATGGAGAAACCGCGCGAGGCGGCGTCTTGAGCTTCAGGCGTATTTATCGGGGCCGGCTTTGCGCGCATAATGAGATCAACTTAGGCACGATCCGCAGGGCTGGGAACCGGCTCGCCGAAAAAGATCGTGCCGAGGTGAGGGGCGAGGAACGGACGGGAATGTGATCAATCGGGATCACGTCGAGAGGGAGCGAGGGCCCTCGCGCCATATTCGCGACGGAAACGCCGCCTTGATGCTGCATGAGCGACGGCGAACAGCTGCCGGGACGGAAAGGCGGCCGCGTTAAGCGGCCATTATCCTTTTGTTTTGGTTAACTATTTGCCGACAATATGCCTGAATCCGCGGCTTGTGTCGTGGAAGGAATGTCGTGACCGGCCGGCGAGACGGCGGGTCAGAAGAGAAGCTGCCATGGTGGGCCCGCGTTATCCAAAGTCTCCCGTTCCGGGGTCCCTGATGTCAGGGGCGACTCGAAGGAGTGCGCTCGGCCTGTTGCTGGGCGCGCCCCTGCTGTCGGCCTGCGCGGGCGTGCAGCAGAGTCTCAGCCAGTTCTCCAACCCGTTCTCGAGCTCCGCGCCGCCGGCCCAGCCGGCCGGCCCGCCGCAGCAGGCGACGACCGCCGGCACCGGTGGGGTCAAGGTTGCCGTGATCCTGCCGCTCTCGGCCGCCGGCAATGCCGGCCTTGCCGCGCAATCCATGCGCAATGCCGCCGAGATGGCGCTGGCCGAGTTCCAGAACCCGAACATCCAGCTCCTGATCAAGGACGACAACGGCAGCCCGCAAGGCGCGCAGGCCAGCGCGCAGCAGGCCGTCGACGAGGGCGCCGAGATCATCCTCGGGCCGCTGTTCGCCCAATCGGTGCCGGCGGTGGCGCAGGTCGCGCGGACGCGCGGCATCTCGGTGATCGCCTTCTCGACCGATTCCAGCATCGCCGGACGCGGCGTCTATCTGCTCTCGTTCCTGCCGGAGTCCGACGTCAATCGCATCGTCGAATATTCCGCCAGCATCGGAAAGCGCTCCGTCGCCGTGCTGGTGCCCGACAATGCCTATGGCAATGTCGTCGAGGCCGCCGTGAAGGCCGCGGTGCCGCGGCGCGGCGGGCGCATCATTGCCTTCGAGAGATACGGCGCCGATCGGGCCACTCCGGCGCGGACCGTGGCGCAGCAGCTTGGCAGCGCGGATGCGCTGTTCATTGCCGATGACGGCGATGCCGTCGTGTCGGTGGCGGATGCGATGACTGCGGCGGGCGCGAATTTGCGCAACATCCAGCTGCTCGGCACCGGCCTGTGGGACAGTCCGCGCGTCTATGCCAGCGCCGCCCTGCAAGGCGGTCTCTATGCCGCGCCCGACCCGGCTGGCTTTCGCGCATTCTCCGGCCGCTATCGCACCAAATACGGCGCCGAGCCGATCCGGACCGCGACGCTCGCCTACGACGCGGTCGCCCTCGTCGCCGCCCTCGCGCGCACGCAGGGCACGACGCGCTTCTCGCCGGACGTGCTCACCAACGCCTCCGGCTTCGCCGGCATCGACGGCCTGTTCCGCTTCCGCGCCGACGGCACCAACGAACGGGGCCTCGCGGTGATGAAGGTGACGCAGGGCGGCGGCGTTGCGGTCGCGGGCTCGCCGAAGAGCTTTGGGGCGTGATCGTTCACCTCTCCCGCTTGCGGGCGAGGAGCGCACCGCCGATCTGGCTCGGGCCTACGCCGCGAGATCCGCGACCACCGCGTCCAGCACCGGGAATCCGCTGCTGGTCACGCGCAGCCGTCCCGTCGCATCCACAGTGATCGCGCCTTCTTCGCGCAGCATGGCGATGCGCTTGGGATCGAGCGTCCGGCCGGACAGGGCTTTGTAGCGCTCGGGGTCGATGCCCTCGGCGAGGCGCAACCCCATCAGCAGGAATTCGTCGGCGCGTTCTTCGCTGTTGAGGAGATCGTCGGTGACGATTCCGTGGCCGTTGGTCTCGACCCGCAGCAGCCAGGCCTCGGGACGCTTCTCCGTGGCCGTGGCATGGCGCACGCCGTCGATGTCGAGCCGGCCATGCGCGCCGGGACCGACGCCGGCATATTCATCGCCGCGCCAATAGACCAGATTGTGCCGGCACTCGGCGCCGCGCCGCGCGTGGTTGGAGATCTCGTAAGCCGGAAGACCAAGCTTCTCGCAGGTCTCCTGCGTGACGTCGTAGAGCGCCCGCGCGACCGCTTCGTCCGGTGTCTTCAATTTGCCGGCCTGGTGCAGGCCGAAGAACGGCGTGCCTTCCTCGATCGTCAATTGATAGAGCGACAGATGCTCGGCCGCTTCATCGATGGCGAGACGGAGTTCATCTGCCCACATCGCCGGTGTCTGGTCGGGGCGGGCGTAGATCAGGTCGAACGAGTAACGATCGAACGAGCGGCGCGCGATGGCGACCGCATCGAGCGCCTCGCGGGCGCTATGCATCCGGCCGAGCGCCTTCAGCGAGGCATCGTCGAGCGCCTGCACGCCGAGCGAGACGCGGTTGACGCCGGCGCTGCGATAGCCGGCGAAGCGCGTGGCTTCGACGCTGGTCGGGTTCGCCTCCAGCGTGACTTCGACGTCGCCTGCGACGGTCCAATGCTCGCCGATCGCGTCGAGCACGGCGCCGACGGTTGCAGGCTGCATCAGGGACGGCGTTCCGCCGCCGAGGAAGATCGAGGTGACCTCGCGGCCCGGCGAACGCTGCGCGGTCGTCTCGATCTCACGTGCAAAGGCGGCGGCGAAGCGCGCCTCGTCGATCGCGGCGTGGCGGACGTGGCTGTTGAAGTCGCAATAGGGACATTTCGACAGGCAGAACGGCCAGTGCACGTAGACGCCGAAAGCTTCGGATACTTGTTTTGACGCGTTTTCCTGGCGCGAACCGGTATCCACTTCGCTCGAAAACGCTCTATCGCGGCTCAAGGCAGATCTCCGCCAGTTTCACGAAGGCGCGGGCGCGGTGCGACAGGCCGAGCCCAAGCGGCGGCAGCCCATGCTTCTCGATGCTTTCCATCTCGCCGAACGTGCGGTTGTGGCCGTCGGGCAAAAACATCGGATCGTAGCCGAAGCCGGCAGTCCCGCGCGGCGGCCACACCAACGTGCCGTCGACGCGCGCCTCGACCTCTTCGAGATGATCGTCCGGCCAGGCGACGCAGAGCGCGGAGACGAAATGCGCTCGTCGGTGGTCGGGCGTGGTGGCGCCGCGCTCCTGCAGCAGCCGCTCGATCTGCGCCATCGCCGCGTTGAAGTCCTTGCTCGGACCAGCCCAGCGCGCGCTGTAGATGCCGGGCGCGCCGTCCAGCGCGTCGACGACGATGCCGGAATCGTCGGCGAAGGCGGGAAGCTTGGTCGCCTGCGCCGCCGCGATCGCCTTGATCGCCGCGTTGCTGCGGAAATCGCCGCCGGTTTCGTCCGGCTCGCCGAGGCCGAGCTCGCCGGCCGACACCGCCGCGATGCCGTACGGCGCAAGCAGCTCCCGCATCTCGGCGAGCTTGCCGGGATTGTGGGTCGCGATGACGAGCTTGTCCGTGATTCGGCGGTGCATGGGCCTATTGACTACGCCACAGCCAGTTTCTGCAAGTCCACCAGACGCGCGATGCCCTTCTGGGCCAGCGCCATCAACTTCAGGAACTCGTCCTGGGTGAACGGCTCGCGTTCCGCCGTGCCCTGCACCTCGACGATGCGGCCGTCGCCGGTCAAGACGAAATTGGCGTCGGTCTGGGCTTCCGAGTCCTCGGCGTAGTCGAGATCGAGCACCGGCGTGCCGTTGTAGATGCCGCAGGAGATCGCAGCGACGTTGTCGCGCATCACATTGGCCTTGATCATGTTGCGCGCCTTCATCCAGTTGATGCAATCGGCGAGCGCGACCCAGGCACCGGTGATCGAGGCCGTGCGGGTGCCGCCGTCGGCCTGGAGCACGTCGCAATCGACCGTGATCTGGCGCTCACCGAGCGCTTCGAGGTCGACGATGGTGCGAAGCGAGCGGCCGATCAGGCGCTGGATCTCGACGGTGCGGCCGCTTTGCTTGCCGGCGGAGGCCTCGCGACGGGTGCGTTCCGAGGTCGCGCGCGGCAGCATGCCGTATTCGGCGGTGACCCAGCCACGGCCCTGGCCCTTCAGCCAGGGCGGCAGGCGCTCTTCCAGCGTGGCGGTGACCAGCACATGGGTATCGCCGAATTTCACGAGGCAGGAGCCTTCCGCGTATTTGACCACGCCGCGCTCCAGTGTCACGGGGCGCAGTTCGTCGGGCGCACGGCGGCTTGGCCGCATGGGAAATCCTCCAAAACTCGCAGGTGTAGGGCTGTTCGCGGTGCTTGTAGGGGGGGTGAGGGTGGGCGGCAAGGTTTTTTCACCCCCCGATTTCGTGGCCGCGAACGCCACGCTTGTCAGAAGCGCCCGGGATAGACAAATTACGTGTATCTGAGAGGAGTTACTGTTTGTGACCCATCACGATCCGATCCATCTGATCGCGCCGCGCGCAGGCCTTGCCCAGCTCAACGAGCGTTCCCGCGACATCTTTCGGCAAATTGTCGAGAGCTATCTCGCGACCGGCGAGCCCGTGGGATCACGTAATATCTCGCGCCTCATCGCGATGCCGCTGTCGCCGGCCTCGGTTCGCAACGTCATGGCCGACCTGGAACAGCTCGGCCTGATCTACGCGCCTCATACCTCTGCCGGCCGGTTGCCGACGGAACTGGGCTTGCGCTTTTTCGTCGATGCCCTGATGCAAGTGGGCGACCTCAATGAGGCCGAGCGCCAGTCGATCCAGAGCCAGCTCACATCCGTCGGCCAGGCGCATTCGGTCGAGGCGGCGCTGGACCAGGCCCTGACGCGGCTGTCCGGACTCACGCGGGCGGCGGCTGTGGTGCTGACGCCAAAATCCAATGCGCGGCTCAAACACATCGAATTCGTCCGTCTGGAACCGGAGAAGGCCCTGGTCATCCTGGTCGGCGAGGACGGCCAGGTCGAAAACCGCGTGCTGTCGCTACCGCCCGGAGTTCCCTCCTCGGCGATCACCGAGGCCGGGAATTTCCTCAATGCACGCATCCGCGGCCGCACTCTGGCCGAGGCCCGGCTCGAGCTCGAGACGGCACTCGGGGAAGCCCGCGCCGAACTCGATCAGCTGACGCAGAAGGTGATCTCGGCCGGAATCGCAAGCTGGTCCGGCGGCGAGAACGAGGACCGCCAGCTCATCGTCCGCGGCCACGCCAATCTGCTGGAAGATCTGCACGCGCTGGAGGATCTGGAGCGGGTGCGTCTTTTGTTCGACGATCTCGAGACCAAGCGCGGCGTCATCGACCTCCTGGGCCGGGCCGAGACTGCGGAAGGCGTGCGCATCTTCATCGGCAGCGAGAACAAGCTGTTTTCGCTGTCAGGCTCCTCCACCATCATCTCGCCCTATCGGGATGCCGCCGGCCACATCGTCGGCGTCCTGGGCGTGATCGGCCCGACGCGGCTGAATTATGCCCGTGTGATCCCGACCGTGGATTATGCCGCCCGCATCGTCAGCCGCCTTTTGGGCGGCTGACAGGCGTTTCCGCCGATCACGGGCGCTTGATTTTCGCGCGCTCAGGCACGATATCCGGGCCAACAATCCTGGAAACGAGTTCGAGATTAGAGCCGATGACCGATCGAGACCGGCAACCCGAAGACACGACCGCGCCGACGCCTGAGCCCGTGGTGTCAAAGCCCTACATCATGCCCGACGATCCCGAGCCCGGCTCGGTCGAAACGTTGCAGAAGGAAGCCACCGAAGCGCGCGACCGCATGCTGCGGACGCTGGCCGAGATGGAGAATCTGCGCAAGCGCACCGCCAAGGAGGTCGCCGACGCCCGCCTCTATGGCATCACCGGCTTTGCCCGCGACGTGCTCGATATCGCCGACAATCTCCAGCGCGCGCTCGATGCCGTCCCGGCCGAGGCCCGCGCCACGGCCGATCCCGGTCTGACCTCGCTGATCGAGGGCGTCGAGCTCACCGAGCGGTCCCTGCTCAACGCTCTGGAAAAGCACGGCGTGAAGAAGCTCGATCCGCAGGGCCAGAAGTTCGACCCGAACTTCCACCAGGCGATGTACGAAGTCCCCGATCCGTCGGTGCCGTCGGGCACCGTGGTCCAGATCATGCAGGCCGGCTATACCATCGGCGAGCGCGTGCTGCGCCCGGCTTTGGTCGGTGTCGCCAAGGGCGGCGCGAAGGCAGCGCCGGCGGCGAACAACAACGAGTCCAGCGACGCGCCGAACTGAGTTTGGTTGTCATTCCGGGGCGCGACGTAGTCGCGAGCCCGGAATCCATCGCGCAGCGGAGACAACCGTCTAATGGATTCCGGGCTCGCGCTGACGCGCGCCCCGGAATGACGGGAGGATAGAGCGCGTCGCCTACGCGCTCACCGCGATATCCGCCGACTGAATCCGCTTGACGCCGGCCTTGGCCATATCGGCCCAGGCCTTTGCCAGCGAACCCTGCGTGTCGATGCCGCGGCAGGCGTCTTCCACCACATAAACCTCGAAGCCTGCCTTGCGCCCATCGAGCGCGGTCCAGGCAACGCAGAAGTCCGTCGCCAAACCCGCCACGAAAACGCGCTTGATCTTGCGCCCCTTGAGATATCCGGCAAGTCCGGTCGAGGTCTTGCCGTCGGCTTCGAGAAAGGCCGAATAGCTGTCGACGTTCTTGTGAAAGCCCTTGCGGATGATGAGCTCGGCGTGCGGGATCGCAAGGTCCTTCGACAGCGCGGCTCCCTCGGTGCCCTGCACGCAATGGTCCGGCCACAGCACCTGCTTGCCGTAGGGAAGGTCGACGGTCTCGAACGGCTTCTTGCCCGAATGCACCGATGCGAACGAGACGTGGCCCGGCGTGTGCCAGTCCTGCGTCATCACCACATTCGCAAACGCTTTCGAGATCTTGTTGATGATGGGGACCACCTGCTCGCCCTCTTTCACCGCGAGACTGCCGCCGGGCAGGAAGCAGTTCTGCACGTCGATCACGAGCAGGGCGGAGGTCTCGTCAGGCTTGATCGGCGCCGCTGCAAAGAGTGCGGTCGGCGCGAGGCTCGCCAGCGCCGTCGTTCCGAGCATTGCGAAGACTTGTCGTCGGTCCAGCATCATTCGCCTCCCTTGGGATGATCCAACGGAAGCGAAGCCTAGTTCCGTTCGTATACGAACAGAAGCCCGAAAATGCAGCCGTCCTGGTGAGGGGTTGGGCTGCCGGCCCCAAAACTCACTGTCGTCCCTGCATGCGCAGGAACGACACCGCGTATGCCGAACGATTCAGCCCTTCGGCTGGATGCCGTCGCGCACGGCGCGGAAGCGGGTGAAGGCGGGCTGCCACTGGTCCCGCGGGGCGCTGGCGATGATGCGCAGCGAGGCGCCGCCGCTCGAGAAGCGGATCCACTGCACCACGGTCACCGGGACTTTGTCCTTGCCGCTGACGCCGTCGATCCGGGTCTCGAAGCCTTGCTGGCCATTGATGCGGATCGGCTCGGACATGGTGACGCGCGATTCGCGCACGCCGGGGATCTGAAGCGCCGCCTCCTGGGCGAAGCGGGCGCGGTCGCCCGCGGCTTGCGGGGTGGCGCCGATCAGGCCGAGGATCATGAACGGCTTCGCCTCATAGCCGGTGCTCTCGTCGCCGTCGGCCAGGATGATGCTCGAGCCCGGCGCCAGCGTGCGGATGTCCTTGAAGTCGGCGAGATCGGTGATCTTGAACGGCATCAGCGCGATCTGCTCCTCGGCCGAGACCCGCTTGCGGGTGACGGCGGTCGCAAACATCTGCCGCACCGCTTCATCCGTGTAGATCTTGGTCGCATTCTCCGGGATCTGCACCGCGACATAACCCGAGAAGCCGGCGCCCGGCACGATCATCGAATAGCGCTTCACCAGGGTGTCGCCGGCCTTGCCGCTTTCGGTGGTGAAATAGGCGAGGCCCGCGGGAGTCTCGACCTTGTCCTGCTTGACGCCATTCGCCCCCGCCGGATTGGAGTTGAAGGCGCTCACGACCTCGCCATAGGCCGCCGGCGGCAGCTCGGTGATCAGCACCTTGACGCCGCCGTCCTCGCTCTCGAAGCCCGGAAAGGTTTTTGCGGTGTTGAGGCCGACCAACGGCACCATGCCCAGGCGCAAGCCGGGCGGAAACACGGCGTCGGCGGCAAGGGCCGGAAACGCGGAGGTAATGAAGAGGGCGAGCGCGGCGAGGGGACGGGTCAGCTTCATGGGCACTCTGATTGGTTCACATTGAGGCCGTTCGATGGTCGGACACCGGGCCGCTTTGTCGCGCGAAGCAGCCGTGGCGGCTGCCCGGCCGGTCCGCCTTTTACCGGGTTTGGGCGTGCTGTAACAGGGCGAGGATCGGCCGCGGCAGCGGGGCTTGCCGAGGCTTGAACCTGTTAATAATTCCTCACCCGCAAGGGCGGTGAAGCCCGGATATGATCTTCCAAAACCCAATGTTTTCGCGGCAGAAACCCGACTTCGGTCCTTGCGGGCCCCTCCCCCCCTCCTATATGAGCCTCAATCATCGCAATATCGCGGATGTTTGATCTTAGGGGGTTTCGGTTTGGGTGCCTTCTGGGCCCAGCCAACCTGCTGCAAAAAGAAGGATATCGGGACCATGGGAAAGGTCATTGGGATCGACCTCGGCACCACGAATTCGTGCGTCGCCGTGATGGATGGCAAGAACGCCAAAGTCATCGAGAATTCCGAAGGCATGCGCACGACGCCTTCGATCGTCGCCGTCACGGACGACGGTGAGCGCCTCGTCGGCCAGCCGGCCAAGCGTCAGGCTGTCACCAATCCCGAGCGCACCTTCTTCGCAGTGAAGCGCCTCATCGGCCGCCGCTACGACGACCCGATGGTCGAGAAGGACAAGAAGCTCGTTCCCTACAAGATCGTGAAGGCTTCCAACGGCGACGCCTGGGTCGAGGCCGACGGCCAGACCTACTCGCCCTCGCAGGTGTCGGCGTTCATCTTACAGAAGATGAAGGAGACCGCGGAAGCCCATCTCGGCCAGAAGGTCGACCAGGCCGTCATCACCGTTCCTGCCTACTTCAACGACGCCCAGCGTCAGGCGACCAAGGACGCCGGCAAGATCGCGGGCCTCGAGGTGCTGCGCATCATCAACGAGCCGACCGCGGCTGCGCTCGCCTATGGCCTCGACAAGACCAAGACCGGCACCATCGCGGTGTACGATCTCGGCGGCGGCACGTTCGATATTTCGATCCTCGAGATCGGCGACGGCGTATTCGAGGTGAAGTCGACCAACGGCGACACCTTCCTCGGCGGCGAGGACTTCGACATGCGCCTGGTCGGCTATCTCGCCGACGAATTCCAGAAGGAGCAGGGCATCAACCTGCGCAACGACAAGCTCGCGTTGCAGCGCCTGAAGGAAGCCGCTGAAAAAGCCAAGATCGAACTGTCGTCGACGACGCAGACCGAGATCAACCTGCCCTTCATCACCGCGGACCAGACCGGCCCGAAGCATCTGACGATGAAGCTCACCCGCGCCAAGTTCGAGGCGCTGGTCGACGACCTCGTCCAGAAGACCGTCGAGCCCTGCCGCAAGGCGCTCAAGGATGCCGGCGTCACCGCCGGTGAGATCGGCGAAGTGGTTCTGGTCGGCGGCATGTCGCGCATGCCGAAGGTCCAGGAAGTCGTGAAGCAGCTGTTCGGCAAGGAGCCGCACAAGGGCGTCAACCCGGACGAAGTCGTGGCGATCGGCGCCGCGATCCAGGCCGGCGTGCTCCAGGGCGACGTCAAGGACGTGCTTCTGCTCGACGTGACGCCGCTGTCGCTGGGCATCGAGACGCTGGGCGGCGTGTTCACCCGCATCATCGACCGCAACACCACGATCCCGACCAAGAAGAGCCAGGTGTTCTCGACCGCCGAGGACAGCCAGAACGCGGTCACCATCCGCGTCTTCCAGGGCGAGCGTGAAATGGCGGCCGACAACAAGATGCTCGGTCAGTTCGACCTGATGGGCATTCCGCCGGCGCCGCGCGGCATGCCGCAGATCGAGGTGACCTTCGACATCGACGCCAACGGCATCGTCAACGTCTCGGCCAAGGACAAGGCCACCGGCAAGGAGCAGCAGATCCGCATCCAGGCGTCCGGCGGCCTGTCGGAAGCCGACATCGAGAAGATGGTCAAGGACGCCGAGGCCAATGCCGAGGCGGACAAGAAGCGCCGCGAGGCCGTGACTGCCAAGAACGAGGCGGACGGTCTGGTGCATTCGACCGAGAAGGCTTTGGCCGAGCACGGCTCGAAGGTCGGCGAGACCGAGCGCCGCGCCATCGAGGATGCCGTCGGCGACCTCAAGGAAGCGCTGAAGGGCGACGATGCCGAGGCGATCAAGGCCAAGACGCAGACGCTGGCCCAGGCTTCGATGAAGCTCGGCGAAGCCATGTACAAGCAGCAGGCCGAGGCCGACGCCAAGAAGGACGCGGCCAAGGACGACGTCGTCGATGCGGAATTCACCGAGGTCGACGACGACAAGAACAACAAGAAGTCCGCTTAAACCCCAAGAGGGTGACGATGCGGACGGCTTGGACCCCACACGCGCTACCGGCCTCCTCCCCTGCGGGGGAGGCCGTCGTGTCGGGCTCGACGGGACGGGCGCCCGTTACGATCAATCAATTTCCCGCCGATATGCTGAACGCTGCCATGCAGCCCTCTGCCGCCAGGCGGAAGGCCGCCTATGTTGTCGCGTGGCGACGTTGTTTCGCTCCGACTTGAATCGCGATTGGATAGACCGAGCCCGACATGTCCACGTCCACCAAGCGCTGCTACTACGAGACCCTCGAGGTCGAACGCGATGCCGACGAAGGCAAGCTGAAGTCGTCGTTCCGCAAGCTCGCCATGAAATTCCATCCCGACCGCAATCCGGGGGATGAGACCAGCGAAGTCAAATTCAAGGAAATCAACGAGGCCTACGAAATCCTCAAGGACAAGGACAAGCGCGCCGCCTATGACCGTTACGGTCATGCTGCTTTCGAGCAGGGCGGCGGCGGCGGTGCCGGGTTCGGCGCGGGCTTCGCATCCTCTTTCTCCGACATATTCGAAGATCTGTTCGGTATGGCCGGGCAGCGCGGCCGCGGCGGTCGCGAGCGCGGCGCCGACCTGCGCTACAACATGGAAATCACGCTCGAGGAAGCCTTTGGCGGCAAGACCGCGCAGATCGAGATTCCGGTTTCGGTCACCTGCGAGGCCTGCTCGGGCATCGGCGCCAAGGCCGGCACCAAGCCGAAGACCTGCTCGACCTGCGGCGGCGCCGGACGCGTGCGGCAGTCGCAGGGCTTCTTCACGCTTGAGCGCACCTGTCCCGGCTGCCAGGGACGCGGCCAGATGATCGAGGACGCCTGCCCGTCCTGCTCGGGTCAGGGCCGGGTCACCCGCGAGCGAAATCTGTCGGTCAACATTCCCCCGGGTGTCGAGGACGGCACAAGGATCAGGCTCGCCGGTGAGGGTGAGGCGGGGGTCCGCGGTGGTCCGCCCGGCGACCTCTACATCTTCCTGTCGCTGGTCCAGCACCAGTTCTTCCAGCGCGACGGCGCCGATCTGCATTGCCGTGTGCCGATCTCGATGGTGACGGCCGCCCTCGGCGGCGAATTCGAGGTGCCGACCATCGAGAAGAGCAAGGCCAAGGTGAAGGTACCGGCCGGGACCCAGTCGAACCGCCGATTCCGCATTGCATCAAAAGGCATGCCGGTGCTGCGGTCGCGCCAGATGGGCGACATGTATGTTCAGGTCGTGGTCGAGACGCCGCAGAACCTCACCAAGAAGCAGCAGGAACTGCTGGCCGAGTTCGAAAAGCTGTCAAGCGGCAACACCCAGCCGGAGTCCGAGGGGTTCTTCGCCAAGGTCAAGGATTTCTTCGGTAATCGGGCGAGTTGACCCGGCTTGACCGTGCCGCCTTCGGCCTATACGTCTTTATGACCATTTTCTGACACGCCGCGGTCTTGCGGTCCCGTCCGGTCCAGACATGCCATTGCCATCGTCCGCGCGTGCGTTGAAGAAGCCTCGTCTCGACGACGAGGTGCGTTTTCTCAGATCGTGGATCGAAAAGCCGCTGCACATGGGCGCGGTGATGCCGTCGGGCAAGTTGTTGGCCCGGACCATGGCTCACTACGTCGATGTCGATTCGGACGCGCCTGTGGTCGAGCTTGGACCCGGTACCGGCGCCATCACGTCGGCCCTGGTCGAGCGCGGTGTCGATCAGAAGCGTCTCGTCCTCGTCGAATACAATCCCGGTTTCTGCGCGCTGCTGCGCGACCGCTATCCGCAGGCCAAGGTGGTGCAGGGCGATGCCTATCGCCTGCGCGACACGCTCTGGAACGTGCTGAGCGCGCCGGCCTCCGCGGTCGTCTCCGGCCTGCCGCTCGTGACAAAACCGATGCTGACGCGCCTGCGGCTGATCCGCGACGCGTTCACGGCGCTCGCGCCCGGGGCGCCGTTCGTCCAGTTCACCTATGCGGTGGTGCCGCCGATCCCGAAATCGCTGCCCGGCGTGTCCACAGAGGCTTCGGAACGGATCTGGATGAACCTTCCGCCGGCCCGCGTCTGGGTGTATCGCAAGGACTAATTCCGCCGGCTTCCCACGGTGCACGGCGGGCTCGTTTCGCCGAACGCATGGGATCGGATGTCCGCACCCAAAATCCTGATCATTCCCGGCTCGCTGCGCACCGGTTCGCACAATGCGAAGCTGGCTGCGGTCATGGCCCATGAATTGGTCCGGGCCGGCGTCGATGTCACCCGGATATCGCTCGCCGATTTCCCGCTGCCGATCTATGACGGCGACCTTCAGGCCAAATCCGGCATCCCGAAGCACGCCATCAATCTCAAGCGCATGATCGGCGCGCATCACGGCGTGCTGTTCGTCACGCCTGAATACAACGCCTCGGTGCCGCCGCTGCTCAAGAACGCGATCGACTGGGTCAGCCGCGTGCAGGAGCTGAACGAAGCGCGCGGCGAGGTGTTCCGCAGCCGCGCCTTCGCGCTCGCCGGCGCCTCGCAGAGCCGGCTCGGTGCGGCGCGTGCGCTGCAGGCCTTGCGGCTGATCCTGACCTCGTGCCACGCCAACGTGATAGCCAGCCAGCTCACGCTCGCCTTTGCCGATCAGGCCTATGACGATATGGACAGGCTCAAGAACGAGGGCGACATCGCCGCGTTGAAGGAGCTGGTCGCGCAGTTGATCGATATTTCCCAACGCATGATGTGAGGTGACATGACGCCAGCCGAGATCGCTCCCAAGGACCGCCTGATCGTCGCGCTCGATCTGCCCAGCGTCGATGCCGCGGAGGCGACGATCAACCGTCTCGGCGACAGCGTCACCTTCTACAAGATCGGTTACCGGCTCGCTTATGCCGGCGGATTGCCGCTGGTCGGCAAGCTCGCCGACAAGGGCAAGAAGGTCTTTCTCGATCTCAAGCTGCACGACATCGGCAACACCGTGACGCAAGGCGTCGAGAGCATCACCAGGCTTGGCGCCACCTTCCTCACCGTGCACGCCTACCCACAGACCATGAAGGGCGCGATCGAAGGCCGCGGCAATTCGAGCCTGAGGATTCTCGCGGTCACGGTGCTGACCTCCTACAACGAGGACGATCTGCATGCGGCCGGCTATCGGCTCGGCGTCTCCGAGCTGGTCGAGGCGCGCGCGCAGCAGGCGCAGGTGCTTGGCATCGACGGACTGGTGTCCTCGCCGGAGGAAGTTGGAGCCTTGCGCAAGATCGTCGGCCACCAGATGCATCTCGTCACACCGGGCATCCGGCCGGTCGGTTCGGCGACCGGCGATCAGAAGCGCATCATGACGCCGGGCCGCGCGATCGCCGCCGGCGCCGACTATCTCGTCGTCGGACGGCCGATCGTCGAAGCCGCCGACCCGAAGGCGATTGCGGAAGCCATCCAGGCCGAGATCGCGCAGGCGCTCGGAGCATGATCCGGACCCGAAGGCCGCGTTAGCGCAAAATGTGACGCGGTTTTCCGATCAGATCATGCTCAAATAGAGATCACCTCAAGCAACAACAGGGAGAAGCACAATGGCAAAAGGCTACTGGATCGGGCGCGTCGATGTGAGCAGTGACGAGGGCTACAAGCCCTATGCCGTCGCCAACGGTCCAATCTTCAAGAAATGGGGCGGTCGCTTCGTCGTGCGTGCCGGCAAGTTCACCACCGTCGAGGGCGCCAGCCGCACCCGCAACGTCGTCATCGAATTCCCGGACTACGAAACCGCCCTGGCCTGCTACAACTCACCGGAATACCAGGCCAACATCAAGGTGCGCCAGCCGCACTCGGTCGCCGACCTCATCATCATCGAGGGCTATGACGGCCCGCAGCCGTCGGACGGTTGAGGCGCGACCTCGGCCTGTATGGCTCGAGACGCCGGCCTGCGGCCGGCTCCTCACCATGAGGTCTGATATCCTGCCGCGACACGAGACCTCATCCTGAGGGCCCGCCGCAGGCGAGCCTGCCTGATCCCCTCGGTTGCCGGAACTGGCTCCCCCCGCTAAAACGGCCTCCGAAGAGGATCATACCATGTCCGACATGCGCTTGATTGTTGCTGGGGCCGGCGGCCGGATGGGGCGCGCGCTGGTGCGGGCGATCGCCGAGAGCAAAGGTGCGGTGCTGGCCGGCGCGCTGGAGGCGCCGGGCTCCGAGCTGCTCGGCAAGGATGCCGGCGTGCTCGCGGGGCTGCCCGCCAACGGCATCACGCTTTCCGGCGATCTCTGGGCGATGTCGAAGGAGGCCGACGGCATCCTCGATTTCACCGTGCCCGCGGCGACCATCGCCAATGTCGCGATCGCGGCCGAGCGCGGTATCGTGCATGTCGTGGGCACCACGGGGCTGTCGGGCTCCGACAACGCCGTGATCAAGAGTGTCACCAGTCGTGCCGTCGTGGTGCAATCCGGCAATATGAGCCTGGGCGTCAATCTGCTCGCCGCCGTGGTCAAGCGCGTCGCCAGGGCGCTCGACGAGAGCTTCGATATCGAGATCGTCGAAACCCATCACCGCATGAAGATCGACGCGCCCTCGGGCACCGCGCTGATGCTGGGCCAGGCCGCCGCCAGCGGTCGCGGCGTCGCCCTCGATGACCATTCCGAGCGCGGCCGTGACGGCATCACCGGTGCGCGTCGGCCGGGCAATATCGGTTTCGCCTCGTTGCGCGGCGGCACCGTCGCCGGCGACCACAGCGTGACCTTCCTCGGCCCGTTCGAGCGCCTGACGCTGTCGCATCAGGCCGAGGACCGCATGCTGTTCGCCCATGGCGCTCTGAAGGCGGCACTGTGGGCGCATGGCAAGAAGCCGGGCCACTACTCCATGGCCGACGTGCTCGGCCTTGCCGATATCTAGTCGACAATCAGCAACGGAAAGCAGTCAATGAGCGAACGTCTTCTCGTGCTCGTGCGCCACGGCCAGAGCGAATGGAATCTGAAGAACCTGTTCACGGGTTGGAAGGACCCTGATCTCACCGAGCTCGGCGTGAAGGAAGCGACCGACGCCGGCCGCAAGCTGAAGGCACAGGGTCTTCAGTTCGACGTCGCCTACACCTCCGTGCTCACGCGCGCGCAACACACGCTGGATATCATCCTCAGCGAGCTCGGCCAGACCGGCCTGCCGACTTCGAAGAACCTCGCGCTGAACGAGCGCGACTATGGCGATCTCTCCGGCCTCAACAAGGACGATGCCCGCAAGAAATGGGGTGAGGACCAGGTGCTGATCTGGCGTCGCTCCTACGACGTGCCGCCGCCCGGCGGCGAAAGCCTGAAAGACACGCTCGCGCGCGCGTTGCCCTATTACGTGCAGGAGATCCTGCCCGGCGTGCTCAACGGCAAACGTACGCTGGTCGCCGCCCACGGCAATTCGCTGCGCGCGCTGATCATGGTGCTGGAAAAGCTATCGCCTGAAGGCATTCTGAAGCGCGAGCTCGCGACGGGTGTGCCGATCATCTACCGCCTCAACGCCGATTCGACCGTGGCCTCGAAGCTGGATCTGGCGGGCTGAGGACAGTCCCGTTGGGTGGGTTAGACAGCGTCTGCGCGAAGCGCAGTCGCTGGCGTAACCCAACATCTCTGCCGCCGCGGAAGCATAAGAGGTGGGTTACGCCTACGGCTAACCCACCCTACGAATTCCGCTACTGCACCCCCAGCTGCCCGGCTTCCCAGCCCAGCATCGCCTGCTTGCGGGTGATCCCCCAGTGATAGCCGGTGAGCGTACCGCTCTTGCCGAGTGCGCGGTGGCAGGGCACGACAAAAGAGACCGGGTTCTTGCCGACCGCCGCGCCGACGGCGCGTGAGGCCTTCGGGCTGTTGATGTTGCAGGCGATGTCGGAATAGGACACTGCGCGCCCCATCGGGATTTTCAGCAGCGTCTCCCACACCCGCACCTCGAAGTCGGTGCCGATCATCACCACGCGCAACGGCTGGTCCGGCCGCCAGAGTTTCGTGTCGAAGATCCGGGCCGCGAGCGGCGCCGTGCCCTCGTGGTCCTCGACGTAAGTTGCGTTCGGCCAGCGCCGCGTCATGTCGGCGAGCGCGACCTTCTCCTCGCCGTGGTCCGCGAAGGCAAGGCCCGACAGGCCGCGATCGGTGGCGATCACGATCGCCGTGCCGAACGGCGAAGGGTGGAAGCCGTAGCGCAAGGTGAGGCCGGCGCCGCCGTTCTTCCATTCGCCCGGCGACATCGCCTCATGCGTGACGAAGAGATCGTGCAGCCGCCCCGGGCCTGACAGGCCGGAGTCGAGCGCGGCATCGAGAATGCTCGCGGAGTCTCGCAGCAAGCCCTTGGCGTGATCGAGCGTCAGCGCCTGCATGAAGGCCTTCGGCGTGATGGAGGCCCAGCGGCGGAACAGATGGTGCAGCTCATCCGGCGTGACGCCGGCCGCATCCGCCATCGCCTCGATGGTCGGCTGCGCGCGCCAGTTCTCCGAGATGAAGGCGATCGCCCGGCGTACCGAATCATAGTCGCGCAGCGCGGCGTGCTGGGGGCCCGGCTTGGTCAGGCGCTGGTCATGTATGGCGAGTGTCATCATGACCGGAAATGTAGGGGAGGGACGGGCGCGAAACCACCCGATTTCCGACGTGAGATCAGCGAAGCGGATTGTAGGTCGGGCCGCGCTTGGCGGCATTGAGTGCCTCAACCAAGCCTTTGTAAAAGCTGGACTTTTCCTCTGGCCCCAAGAAGCGCGCAATCTGGATCTGGCGGCCGCGCGCGATCAGATAGAGATGCTCGATGCCGAAGTCCTCGTCGACCTCCATGTCGAGGCGGACCCAGAGCGGATTGAACGTCCATTCGGCGACCTGGCCGCGATGGCTGATCCGCCGCACCCGCAGTTCGGACGGGGTCACCACGATTTCCTCGCGGGCGCGCGCGGCGCGGAAATTGGCCTTGAAGGCCCACCAGATCACCAGCACGTCGAGCCCGAAGAAGCCGAACACCGGCCACGCCCCCATCATCAGGAAAGCGAGGCCGGCGACGAAGCTGACCACGCTCACGAACAGCATCAAGGCGAGGAAGCCGGTGCGGTTCAGGGAGCGGTGTGGCGTCAGCAGCGCAGAGAAGATCTGCACGTCGCGCGGGTCTTGGGAATCGCTGCGCTCTATTTCGTTGCCTGTGGTCATCGTCCCTCAGTATATCCCGATCATGGCGAAAATCACCCGCAAGCCCGCCCCGCGCAAAGCGGCGGTGCCGAATAAAAAGGCAAAGCCGGTCGCGGCCAAACCGAAAGCGCCTGCGAAGAAATCGCTCAAAGCTGCAAAACCCTGGACGCCGGCCGAGGTCCGCGAGGTCTTCACCCGTTTCCGCAAGGCCAACCCGGAGCCGAAGGGCGAGCTCGAGCACGTCAATCCATTCACGCTGCTGGTTGCCGTGGTGCTGTCGGCGCAGGCGACCGATGCCGGCGTCAACAAGACCACGCGCGCCTTGTTCGAAATCGCCGACACCCCGCAGAAGATGCTCGATCTCGGCGAGGAGCGCCTGCGCGAGTACATCAAGACGATCGGCCTCTATCGCACCAAGGCGAAGAACGTCATCGCGCTGTCGGCAAAGGTGCTGAGCGAATTCGGCGGCGAGGTGCCGCGCACGCGCGCCGAGATCGAGTCATTGCCCGGCGCCGGTCGCAAGACCGCCAACGTCGTGCTCAACATGGCCTTCGGCGAGCACACCATGGCCGTCGACACGCACGTGTTCCGGGTCGGCAACCGCACGGGGCTTGCGCCCGGCAAGACGCCGCTCGAGGTGGAGCTCGGTCTCGAAAAGGTGATCCCGGCGGAGTTCATGCTGCATGCCCATCATTGGCTGATTTTGCACGGCCGCTACACTTGCCTCGCGCGCAAGCCGCGCTGCGAGGTCTGCCTGATCAACGATCTCTGCCGGTGGCCGGAGAAGACGGTGTGAGATCGCGGTGAGTTCGTTTGAGGTTCAGTCGTGAGTCAACAAGAGCAAGTTCCATCGTCGCCTCCCGCCGCAGCGCCTGCCCCACCACCGAAGCCGACGCAGCGCCCCGCCACCTCGCTCTGGAGCCGGCTCGCGATCCCGCTGTTTGCCGTCGTCGTTGCGCTCGCGTTCGTCGCGCTGGCGACGTTGCGCTTCGACGAATGGGTCGGCAATGCCGTGATCCAGACCACCAATGACGCCTATGTGCGCGCCGAGCTGACGCGGCTGTCGAGCCGCGTCTCGGGCGAAGTGCTCACCGTAGGGGTCACCGATTTCCAGCGCGTCAAGGCCGGCGATCTCCTGATCCAGATCGATCCCGCCGATTACGAGGCGCAAGTCGCGCAGGCCGAAGCCGCCGTCGTCGCGGCGCAGGCCGCGCTCGCGACAATCTCGCCAACCAGATCGAGCTGCAATATGCGACGATCGCGCAGGCCCAGGCTGCCCGCCTCTCTGCGGAAGCCATGGAAGTGGAGGCGCGACAGGAGCAGGAGCGCCAGCAATCCCTGTCGCAGACCGAATCCGGCACGCGTCAGCGCCTCGAGCAGGCAGTGGCCGCTTACGCCAAGGCGCAGGCCGACGTGCGCGCGAGCCGCGCCGTGATCGCGGCCCAGCAGCATCAGCTCGAGGTCCTGCAAGGCACCAGGAAGCAGCGCGCCGCCGATGTCGCGGCGGCCAAGGCGACGCTGGCGGGCGCGAAGCTCAAGCTTGGCTACACGAAGATCACCGCGCCGTTCGACGGCGTTGTCGGCGAGCGCCAGGTGCAGCCCGGCGATTACGTCAATATCGGCACCAACCTCATCAACGTGGTGCCGCTGCCCAAGGTCTATGTGATCGCGAACTACAAGGAGACCCAGCTCACGCATGTTGCACCGGGCCAGCCGGTCGAGATCACGGTCGACAGTTTTCCGCGCGAGACGCTGCGCGGCAGGGTCGCGCGCATTGCGCCGGCGACGGGCGCACAGGTGGCGCTGCTGCCGCCCGACAACGCAACGGGCAATTTCACAAAGGTCGTGCAGCGCATTCCGGTGCGGATCCAGTTCGACGATGGCCAACCGCTGCTGGCGCGCCTCGTGCCGGGCATGTCGGTCGTCACCAGCATCGACACCAAGGGCGCAAATGGCGGAAAATGACGATGCCGATCGCGGGCCGGTCTCGCGCGGCGGCGTCGCGCCGCAGCCCATGTTCGCCGTCGCGGCGGTGCTGCTCGGCTCGTTCCTCGCCAATTTCGACAGCCGGCTGACCACGGTCGGACTGCCCGACCTGCGCGGCGCATTCTCGCTCGGCTTCGACGAGGGCGCCTGGCTCTCGACCGCCGGCATCGGCTCGCAGATCTTCATCGCGCCTGCGGTGGCCTGGCTCGCCACGGTGTTCGGCCTGCGCCGCGTCCTCGGCATCCCCAGCCTCGTCTATGCCGCCGTCTCGTTCGTCATTCCCTTCGTGCACGACTACACGACGTTGCTCGTGCTCAGCGTCGTGCACGGCCTCCTGCTCGGCACCTTCGTGCCGGCGACGCTGATGATCGTGTTCCGCAATCTGCCGATCCGCTGGTGGCTGCCGGCAATCTCGATCTATTCGATCCGCGTCGGCTTCGCGTTGGACACATCGACCTCGCTGGTCGGCTTTTATGTCGACCATCTCGGCTGGCAATGGCTGTACTGGCAGGGCGTGGTGATCGCGCCCTTGATGGGCCTGATGGTCTATCTTGGCACGCCGAACGAGCCGGTGAACCGCGCGCTGCTGCGCGAGGCCGATTGGGGCGGCATGCTGCTGCTCGGCGCCTCGGTCTCGATGATCTATGCCGGGCTCGACCAGGGCAACCGGCTGGACTGGCTCGGCTCCGGCACGGTGATGGCACTGCTCGCAGCGGGCGCGGTGCTGTTTCTGGCCTTCCTCGTCAACGAATCGCTGGTCAGGCAGCCTTGGGCGCATGTGAACGTGCTGTTCTCGCGCAACATCGGCTTCGGCCTGGTCCTGATCCTGCTCTACACGCTGACCAGCCTGTCCAATGCGTCGCTGGTGCCGAACTTCCTCGCCACCATCGCGCTGCTCAGGCCCGAGCAGAGCGGCATGCTGCTGCTGACCTATGGCGCCTTGCCGATGTTCGTGCTGGTGCCGGTCTCGATCTGGCTACTGCGGCATTTCGATACGCGGACGGTGGTCGTCATGGGCTTTGCCTGCTTCGCCGCGGCCAATCTCTGGGGTACGCAACTCACCCACGCCTGGGCGCGCGAGGATTTCGCCGGCATCGTGCTGCTCCAGGCGATAGGGCAGTCGCTGACGCTATTGCCGCTGATCATCACGCTGCTGTCCAACTCCGATCCGAGCCGTGCCACCTCCTTTGCCGCCTATATCCAGATCATGCGGCTCGGCGGCGCCGAGATCGGCGTGGCGCTGATGGGCACCTGGCTGCGCGTGCGCGAGCAGGTCCATTCCTTCTATCTCGGCCAGAACCTTGCAGTCGGCGATGCCGATGTGGTGCAGAGACTGAAGCAGCTCGCCGATCACTTCGCCGTTCACGGCACGGGATCGGCGCAGCCGCGCGCGGTCGGCACGCTAGCGGGCATCGTTCAGCGCGAGGCCAATGTGCTCGCCTATATCGACGGCTTCTGGCTGTGCTTCTGGCTGGCGATAGCCGCGCTCGCAATCGTCGCGCTGGTGACCCGCGCGCCGACGGGCCCATTCACGCCCGCGCCGTTCGGCTTCGCCAGGATGCTGCTGCGCAAATGCGGACTAACGGTGACGTACGCGTCACCGCATCTGCCGCGCCGGCTCGATCAGCTCGGGCCGCGGGCCTGACAGCCGCTTGTGCATGTGGACCATGAAGGCCATGGCGAAGATCGGCGTCGCCAGATTGACGATCGGGATCGAGACGAAGGCGGCGATGAACAGGCCGGCGGTGAAGATGGTGGCGGCGTTGTCGCGCCGCATCGCCTTGGCCTCTTGCGGCGAGCGAAAGCGCATCGCCGCGAGCTCGAAATATTCGCGGCCGAGCAGCCAGGCGGTGGCGAGGAAGAAGATCAGGAAGCCTGCGCCGGCGAACAACACCAGCGGCAACGCGATCAGATAGATCAGGATGGTCAGGAGCGCGGTCTTTATGCCTTCGAAGATCGCCTGGTTGAACGGCAGCGCCGTGCCCGGCCGCTCGGCCGGATAATGCTCACGCTCGACGATGTCGGCGACGTCGTCGACGAACAGGCTGGCCACCAGCGAGGTGATTGCCGGCATCAGGAAGACGCCGCCGAACACGACCCCGAAGCCCGCCGCGATCGAGACGATCCAGGAGAGGATTTCGATCGATGTATGCCAGCCCGGCCCGAGCAGACCCTCCAGCCAGACCTCACCAGAGGTCGCAAACCAGCTGAGCAGCCGCTGCAAGCCGATCGCCAGCACGGTGATCAGCACGAGCGCAAGCCCGATCGAGCGCCACAGGATCGAGCGCATCGGCGGCGAGATCATTTGCGACAGCGCCTTCACGGCGGCATCCAGCATTGGGGGGTCCTTTCACGAAACGACCCGCGAGAAGTAGAGATGCACGGCGGTTTCGGCAAGGGAGGGCCCAAGGCACGGCTGTGTCCCGGACGCTGCGCGGCATGAAATGACGCGCTGCTGGGCCGGGACCCGGGAGCTCGCCGCGAGATGGGCCGGGGCTCTGCGGCGCACCGCCCGAGTGGCGCTGCGCTGCGTCCGGGGCACGCAAGCTACCCGTGCCGATGCCCGGGTTTCCGCGCCTTCGCCTGCTTGCCTTCCCCGGTCGGGATCATCACCACGCGGCCATAGCGCACGCCGCGTTCGGCGATGATGTGGTCGGCGAAATGCCGGACTTCGGCGGCATCGCCTCGCAGCGCCGTCATCTCCATGCAATTGTTGTCGTCGAGATGGACGTGCAGGGTCGCGAGCGCGAGGTCGTGATGGCCGTGGAATTCCTGCACCAGGCGTTTCGACAGATCGCGGGCGGCATGATCGTAGACATACACCAGGCCGGCGACGCAGGGGCCGGTCTGGGCGGTCCCCTCGGTGCTCTGCTGCAGGCCGGCGCGGGCGAGATCGCGGATGATCTCGGAGCGGTTCTGATAGCCGCGCGCTTCCGCGGCCGCGTCGATCTCCGCCAGGAGATCGTCCTCGATCGTGATCGTAATCCGCTGCATCAGACCTTCCCCGCGTCGCGCTTGTGTCCCATGAACCGTAGCCCGAATGGCGCGAATGCTCCATCCGGGCTGCCAGCTCATTCATAACTTCGTCGCACGCAGCCGCAGCGCATTCCCGACCACGCTCACCGAGGACAGCGCCATCGCCGCCGCGGCGATGATCGGCGACAGCAGCAGGCCGAAGGCCGGATAGAGGATGCCGGCCGCGATCGGAATGCCGGCGGCATTGTAGATGAAGGCAAAGAACAGGTTTTGGCGGATATTGCTCATGGTCGCCTGCGACAGTTTACGTGCCCGGGCGATGCCGATGAGATCGCCCTTGAGCAGCGTCACGCCCGCGCTTTCCATCGCGACGTCCGTGCCGGTGCCCATGGCGATGCCGACTTCGGCGGCGGCCAGCGCCGGTGCGTCGTTGACGCCGTCGCCGGCCATCGCGACGATGCGGCCGGCCTTCTGCAGCTTGGTCACCACCGCGCTCTTCTGATCCGGCAGCACCTCTGCCTCGACCTCGGCGATGCCGAGCCGGCGCGCCACCGCTTCTGCCGTGGTGCGGTTGTCGCCGGTCAGCATGATCACCTTGATGCCTTCGGCAGCCAGCGCCTTCAGCGCCTCTGGCGTCGAGGCCTTGACCGGATCGGCGATCGCGAACAGGCCGGCAAGTCGGCCATCCACGGCCATGTTGATCACCGTGGCGCCGTCGCCGCGAAGCCGCTCGGCCTCGGCGTCGAGCGCCGTCGTGTCGATCCCGATCGAGGCGAGATATCTGGCATTGCCGAGCGCGACGGTTTTGCCGTCGACCTTGCCGGTGGCGCCCTTGCCGGTCGGCGAGTCGAACTGCTCGACCTGGCCGAGGACGAGCTGCTTCTCCTTGGCCGCACGCACGATCGCGTCAGCCAAAGGATGTTCGCTGGCGCGCTCGACGCTGGCCGCAAGCCGAAGGATGTCGTCTTCCGCAAGGCCGGCCGCCGGCACGATCGCGACCACCTTGGGCTTGCCCTCGGTCAGCGTTCCCGTCTTGTCGACCACCAGCGTGTCGATCTTCTCCATCCGCTCCAGCGCCTCGGCGTTCTTGATCAGCACGCCTCCTTGCGCACCGCGGCCGACGCCGACCATGATCGACATCGGGGTCGCGAGCCCCAGCGCACAGGGGCAGGCGATGATCAGCACGCTGACGGCGGCGACGAGACCGAAGGCGAGCCGCGGCTCCGGACCGAACCACGACCAGGCCGCAAAGGCGGCGATGGCGACGACGATGACGGCGGGCACGAACCAGCCCGCGACCTGGTCGGCGAGCCGCTGAATCGGCGCGCGCGAGCGCTGCGCGTCCGCGACCATCTGCACGATCTGCGACAGCAGCGTCTCGCGTCCGACCTTGTCGGCGCGCATGATGAAGCTGCCCGACTGGTTCAGCGTGCCCGCGATGACTTTCGCACCGGTTTCCTTGGTGACCGGCATGGATTCCCCGGTGACCAGGGATTCGTCGAGCGAGGAGCGCCCCTCCAGGATGACGCCGTCGACCGGCACCTTCTCGCCGGGACGAACGCGCAAGCGATCGCCGGCATGAAGCGCATCGATCTCGACCTCATGCTCGCTGCCATCGGCATCGACGCGGCGCGCGGTCTTCGGGGCGAGCTGCAACAGCGCCCTGATCGCGCCCGAGGTCGCGTCACGGGCGCGCAGCTCCAGCACCTGACCGAGCAGCACCAACACGATGATCACCGCCGCCGCCTCGAAATAGACGGCGACCGCGCCTTCATGGCCGCGGAAGGTGGCAGGAAAAATCTGCGGCGCGAGGGTGCCGATGATGCTGTAGACATAGGCAACACCGGTGCCCATCGCGATCAGCGTGAACATGTTGAGGTTGCGCGTCAGCAGCGATTGCCAACCGCGAACGAAGAACGGCCAGCCGGCCCACAGCACCACGGGTGTGGCGAAGACGAGCTGGATCCAGTTCGATAGCGTCTGATCGATCCAGTTGTGCGAGCCTGCGAGATGGCCGCCCATCTCCAGCACCACGGCCGGCAGCGCAAGTGCGCCGCCGATCCAGAACCGCCGCGTCATGTCGGCAAGCTCGGGATTGGGACCGGTTTCCAGGCTCGCCACCTCCGGCTCCAGCGCCATGCCGCAGATCGGGCAGCTGCCGGGTCCGACCTGGCGGATCTGGGGGTGCATCGGGCAGGTGTAGATCGTGCCGGCGGGCATCTCCGGCGCGGGCGCCTTGTCCTCGGCGAGATATTTTGCGGGATCGGCGGCGAACTTGGTGCGGCAGCCGGCCGAGCAGAAATGGAAGGTTTCGCCGTGATGGTCAAACCGGTGCTTCGAGGTCGCGGGATCGACGTTCATGCCGCAGACGGGGTCCAGGACCTTGGCCGCGCCAGCACCATGGTCATGCGCGTGATGATGGGCGTGGCCGGCGTGATCGCCGTGCCCGCCGCAACAGGAGGCCTCCGCCGGCTTGGCCGCCGGCGCAGCCTTGCTGGAACAGCCGCATCCGGAATGGGTTTCCGGCTCGTGATGGTGCCCGTGTTCGGCGTCTTTCATGGCGGCGCTCCGGCCTTGCAATATATACCCTACGGGGGTATATAGGCCTCATGCGCGAAGACATCAAGGCATCTGTCGGAAAACGCCTCGGCCGGATCGAGGGCCAGGTTCGCGGCCTCTCGAAAATGGTAGAGGAAGACCGCTACTGCATCGACATCGTGACGCAGATCTCGGCGGTGCGCGCCGCGCTGCGCCGGGTCGAGGAGGAGGTCCTGAAGGACCACGTTGCCCATTGCGTCGAGCACGCGATTGCGAGCGGCGACAAGGCGGATCAGCGCGAGAAGATCGCGGAGCTGATGGCGGTGATTGGAAGGGCGGAGCGGTAGTTCTCAGCGTCGCTGCGCTTCTCGCAACGACGGTTGTTGAGCCGACGTCCCGCACCACTCAGGCGTCGTCCCGGCGAACGCAGGGACGACGGTGACGCTTACGCCGCGATCTCGCACTTGGCTCTGCGACGCCACGCGCGGTACATCGCGAGCTCGTTCAGGTGCACAAAATGCTCGGAAAAATTGCTGGGCATCTCCGCAGGCTGCGCCGTCACTTCTTCAGTCGGATTCTCACCCGACGCCTCTTCGTCAATCGCCTCAGGAACGAGCGGCGGCGCACGGAGCGTTTCTGGAAACACACTGAATGTGCCCGCTACCTCCTCGAGCGGCTTCTGCTTGTCGGCCCAGTGCAGGGCGGTGTAGTCGAAACCGTGCACGATGGTGGGTTTGACGACTTCGAAATAGGGCGAGATGTCGAAGTCGCGGGGCATGTAGAGCGAGGAATCGCGGATGTGTAGGATCTCGCGGCGGGCGGCGCGGCTGCCGGCCTTGGTGATCTTGGGCAGGATCGGGTAACGCACGGCATCGAACGCCTGCGCGATCAGCGCCGAGCAGATGATCTTGGTCGGATCGCCCGAGCCGAGCGCGATCATGCGCCGCCGCCAGCGCTGCGGCACCGGCAGCGGAAACAGGAAGCGCATGAGATCGACGATGTTCTTGGTGTCATACCCGAAGCCGATGCGGTTGATCGCATAGCGACAGACCGTGGTGCGGTCCTCATAGGACAGTCCGACCGGGCGGCAGAGGCGAGTGTGATAGGGGAAATATTTCGAAAGCGGCGCCGACGTGACGCCCTCGCCGATATTGGCTTCGATCAGCACATGCGGCTCGCCGTCCGGCTCCTCCGCGCCCTCGATCGGACCGACATAGAGCGCGGCATGCGACCAGGTCGACTGCGTCAGATATTTGATGATGCCGGAGATGCGGTTGTTGCCCTCGACCAGCAGCACGTCACCGGGCTCGACGACGCCGCGCAGGTGCTCCGGGTCGCTCGGCGTGAACGGCTCATAGCCGGGCACCTCCTTGGAGAGGTACGCGGCAATCAGCTTGCCGACAGAATCTAGGACCGTCCCCATTTCAGACTCCCCCCACGGCCTTTTCCGGCCGTCTTTTTCCCTTCTCTATCATGGTCGAAACGTGTTGCAATTCGGTTCATCACTCCGTGAGGTCAAGCACGATTGATTCACCATGATGGTTGCTGTGCAACATCAGATGCGGCAAGGTTCGCTGACTGTTCCCGTTCGCCGCAAGTCCTCGGAAACCATGACATGACAATCACGCGCCGCGGTTTCCTTTCGGCGTCGGCGGTCCTTGCCGCGATGCCGGTCCTGCGGGCATCCGCCGCGCCGCTGCCGCGCGAGGCTGACATCGCGGTGATCGGAGCGGGGGCGGCCGGCATCGCTGCGGCGCGGCGTATCATGGCCACGGGCCGCAAGGTCATCGTGGTGGAGGCGGCGCCCCAGATCGGCGGCCGCTGCATCACCGACAGCACCACCTTCGACACGCCGTTCGACCGCGGTGCGCGCTGGATGCACAATCCCGACACCAATCCGATGATCCGGCTGGCGCGTAGCGCGGGGCTCGACGTGCTGCCGGCGCCGTCGGGCCAGAAGATGCGCATCGGCCGCCGCAACGCGCGCGCCGGCGAGACCGAGCAATTCCTGGCTGCGCTGGTGCGGGCCAACCGTGCCATCGACGAGGCCGCGCGGGCCAAGCTGGACAGCTCTTGCGCGTCCGTGCTGCCGAAGGATCTCGGCGACTGGGCGGGCGCGGCCGAGTTCATGCTGGGCGCGGGCTTCGCCGGCAAGGACCTGAAGGAGCTGTCCGCGATCGACAAGGGACGCGCGCAGGATCGCAACGCGGCGATCGCCTGCCGTCAGGGCTTGGGCACGCTGATCACGAAGCTCGGCGAGCAGGCGCCGGTGGCGCTGTCGACGCCGGCGAGCCGTATCGCCTGGAGCAACCGCGACGTCAGCGTGGAGACGCAGGCCGGCAAGATTGCCGCGCGCGCGGTCATCGTCACGGTCTCGACCAATGTGCTGATATCAGGCGCGATCAAGTTCACGCCCGACATCCCCAAGCGCACGCTGGATGCGGCGTCGAAACTCGGCCTCGGCAGCTACGATCGTATCATGCTGCAATTGCCGGGCAATCCGCTCGGTCTGTCGCGCGACGATATCCTGATCGAGCAGAGCAATTCGACGCGCACGGCGCTCATGTTCGCCAATATCGGGGGCTCCTCGCTCTGCTCCATCGACGTCGGCGGCGCGTTCGGCCGCGATCTCTCCGAGCAGGGCGAAAAGGCGATGGCGTCCTTCGCCAGGGAATGGATCGCGAAATTGTTCGGCAGCGAGGCCGCTTCCGCCGTGCAGAAGACCAGCGCCACGCGCTGGAATGCGTCGCCTTTCGTGATGGGCGCCATGTCGGCGGCCTCCCCCGGCGGTCAACTCTCGCGAAGGGTCTTGGCGGAGCCGATAGGCAATGTGTTTTTCGCCGGCGAGGCCACCCATGAGACGCTGTGGGGCACTGTCGATGGCGCCTGGGAAAGCGGCGAACGAGCCGCGGATGCGGCCCTGCGCAAGATCGGCGCGCTCAAGGATGATCCGGCGGATGTACCGACGCAGTCGACGAAGAAGCGTAGGGCGCCGCGGCAATAGGGCAACTAAGTCGCCAAAACACTCCGCTGTCGTCCCTGCGTTCGCAGTAACGACGGCAGTGGTTTATCGCAACAGCCCGTCCAGCGCCGGCAGCCCGGCAATCACCGCCATCGCAATCAGCGCGTAGCAGATGCCGCGAAACACCCGCTCGCTGGCCCGGCCGAACAGCGAGGCTCCGAACGCGACACCCGCCGCATAGACCGGGCCGACGATGAGCGATAGCAGCAGCGACTCGCGCGAGATCAGGCCGGTGGCCGCGTAGCTGACCATCGAGAAGAAATCCGACGCGCCGAAGAACAGTACGATATTGGCGCGGGCGACGATCGGAGCGATGGGGCGGCCGAGCCAATAGCCGACGATCGGCGGACCGCCGGTCTGTGCGAGGCCACTACAGAAGCCAGAGAGGCTGCCGATGCCGACCGAGAGCCAGGCGTGGTCCTTGCCGCGATAGCGCCAGCCCGACAGCAGCAGGAGCAACAGCGCGGCGACGAAACAGGAGATGATCCAGCGCGTCGTGACGGGCTCGAGCACGCTGAGGAAATAAGTGCCGACGGGGACGCCGACCAGCGCACCCAGCACGATCACCGCGGTGGCCTTGCGGTCAGCCTTCCGCCATGCGTCCGGCAGCAGCGGCGCGGCCGCGATGAAATCGATGACGAGCAGCAGGGCGGCAACCAGCCGCGGCGCCGCGATACTGCTCGCCAGCGGCATGAAGATCAGCGCCGAGCCGAAGCCGGAAAAGCCGCGCGCGGTGCCGGAAACGAAAGCGACGGCGCAGAGCGCCGCCGCGATCGTGAGGTTGACGTCCTTCGGAAGGAAGTCAGCAGGACTCATCCGCGCAACGTGCCGCCGGTCTTCTTGGTGACCTCGGCCACGATTTTGGCGCCGACGGCCTCGATCTCCTGATCGGTCAGGGTTTTCTCGCGCGGCTGAAGCGTGACCGCGATGGCGATCGACTTCTTGCCGTCGTCGATGCCCTTGCCTTCGTAGACGTCGAAGACATTGACGCCGGTGATCAGCTTCTTGTCGACGCCTTGCGCCGCGCGGACGATGTCGCCGGCCTTGACGGCGCGGTCGACAATGAAAGCGAAGTCGCGCGACACCGGCTGGAACGCCGAGAGCTCGATCAAGGGCTTGGCGCGCGTCGGCTTCTTCTTCGCCTCGGGGATGCGGTCGAGGATCACCTCGAACACGACAAGCGGCCCATCGGCGCCGAGCGCCTCGAGCGCTCTGGGGTGCACTTCGCCGAAAGTGCCGAGCACGTTTTGCGGACCGATCTGGATCGTGCCGGATCGTCCGGGATGCAGCCATTTCGGGCCGCCCGCGACGATCTGCAGCGCCTGCATCGGCGCGCCTGCGGCAGCCAGCACCGCCAGCGCATCCGCCTTGGCGCCGAACACATTTGCCTGCGTCGAACCGGACCAGTGCCGTCCCAGGCCTTCCGACGAGGCAAAGCCGCGGCGAACGCCGCTTGCAGCCATGAACTGATCCTGCGGGCGATCACCTTTGAAGACCTGACCGACCTCGAACAATGCCACATCGCTCACGCCGCGATTGGCATTCGCCTGCGCGGCCGTGATCAGACCCGCGAGCAGGGTCGGACGCATGTCGGAGAGATCCGACGCGATCGGGTTGGCGACTTCGAGCTCGCGCTGCCCGCCGCCGAACAATTGCGCTGCGGACTTCGTGATGAAGGACCATGTCACCGCTTCGATGATGCCGCGGCTTGCGAGCGCGCGCCTGGCGCGGCGGGTGCGCAGCTGAAGCGATGTCAGCACCGGCTTGCGTGCGTCCTCGCCGCGTTCGAACGGCGTCATCGGCACCTTGTCGACGCCGAAGATGCGGACGATTTCCTCGACGATGTCGGCCTTGCCGTGCACGTCCGAGCGCCACGAAGGCACCGCGACCTTCACGACCGGACCGGGGCCTGCCATCATGAAGCCGAGATGGGTCAGGATGCGCTTCATCTCCGGCTGCGGCACCTCGATGCCGGACAGACGCTTGACCTCGCTGATCGGGAATTCGATCAAATGATCGTCGCCGAAGGCCTTGCCGACCACGACGGTTTCGGACGGCGTGCCGCCGCACATCTCCATCACCAGCTTGGTCGCGAGCTCGAGGCCCGGCACCATGAAGGCCGGATCGACGCCGCGCTCGAAGCGATAGCGCGCATCGGAATTGATGCCGAGCTTGCGGCCGGTCTGGGCGATGTTGATCTCGTTCCACAGCGCCGATTCGATCAGCACGTCGGTGGTGTTTTCATCGCAGCCCGAGGCCTCGCCGCCCATGATGCCGGCGAGCGATTCGACGCCGTGCTCGTCCGCGATCACGCAGATCGACGGATCGAGATTGTAGGTGCGGCCGTCGAGCGCGAGCAGGCTCTCGCCGTCGCGAGCCCGGCGCACGACGAGATTGCCCTTCACCTTCTTCGCGTCGAACACGTGCAGCGGACGCGCGCGGTCGTAGGTCATGAAGTTGGTGATGTCGACCAGCGCGTTGATGGGCCGCAGCCCGATCGCGGTCAGCCGCTTCTGCAGCCATTCCGGCGACGGCCCGTTCTTGACGCCGCGCACGAGGCGAAGCGCGAAGCCCGGACAGAGCGCGGAATCCTCGACCGTGACTTTCACCGGGCAGGGAAATTCGCCCTTGATCGGCTTGACGGTGGGGTCCTTGAACTTGCCCATGTCGGCGGCGGCGAGGTCGCGCGCGATGCCGTGCACGCCGGTACAGTCCTGGCGGTTCGGCGTCAGGTTGATCTCGACCACGGGATCGCCGAGCCCCGCCCATTCGGCGTAAGCAGCGCCGAGCGGCGCATCGGCCGGCAATTCCATGATGCCGTCATGGTCGTTGGAGATCTGCAGCTCCGCCGCCGAGCACAGCATGCCGCGGCTCTCGACACCGCGAATGGTGCCGACGCCGAGCGTGATGTCCTTGCCGGGGATATAGGTCCCGGGCGGCGAGAACACGCTGACGAGGCCCGCGCGCGCATTCGGCGCGCCGCACACTACCTGGACCGGCGCGCCACCGTCGCCAGTGTCGACCATGCAGACCCGCAGCCGATCCGCATTCGGATGCTGCTCGGCCGAGATCACCTTCGCGATGGTGAAAGGCTTGAGCGCCTTCGCCTTGTCCTCGATGTTCTCGACCTCGAGCCCGATCATGGTGAGCTTCTCGGCGAGCTTTTCCAGCGGCTCGTCGGTGTCGAGATGGTCCTTCAGCCAGGAAAGAGTGAATTTCACGAGCTCAGCCCTCCGGCAAGCGTCGGCACTTCGAGCGGCTTGAAGCCGTAATGGGACAGCCAGCGGACGTCGCTGTCGAACAGCTGGCGCAGATCGGCGATGCCGTATTTCAGCATGGCGATGCGGTCGATGCCCATGCCCCAGGCAAAGCCCTGGTACTCGTCGGGATCGATGCCGCAAGCGCGCAGCACGTTCGGATGCACCATGCCGCAGCCGAGAATCTCGAGCCAGTCCTCGCCCTCGCCGAAGCGGATCTCGCCCTTGTCGCGGCGGCACTGGATGTCGACTTCCAGCGACGGCTCGGTGAACGGGAAGAACGAGGGCCGGAAGCGCATGTTGATGTGGTCGACCTCGAAGAACGCCTTGCAGAACTCGTGCAGGATCCATTTGAGGTGGCCGAGATGCGAGGTCTTGTCGATGACGAGGCCCTCGACCTGGTGGAATTGCGGCGTGTGGGTCGCGTCCGAATCGATGCGATAGGTGCGGCCCGGGCAGATCACGCGGATCGGCGGCTTCTGGCTCAGCATGGTGCGCACCTGCACCGGCGAGGTGTGCGTGCGCAACAGCATGCGCGAGCCGTCTTCTTTCGGATGGAAGAAGAAGGTGTCGTGCATCTCGCGCGCGGGATGGCCTTCGGGGAAATTCAGCTTGGTGAAGTTGTAATCGTCGGTCTCGATATCCGGGCCTTCGGCCACCGAGAAGCCCATGTCGGCGAAGATCGTGGTCAGCTCGTCCCAGACCTGGCTCAGCGGATGAATGCGGCCGGCCTCGGTCGGCGCGTCGCGCAGCGGCAGGGTGACGTCGACGGTCTCCGACGCCAGCCGCGCATCGAGCGCCGCGGACTTCAGCACATCGCGTCGTGCGGCGAGCGCCTCGGTGATCTTGTCCTTGGCCTGGTTGATCGCCGCGCCTTGCGTCTTGCGCTCGTCGGGCGACATCTTGCCGAGCGTGGCGAGCAGCGCCGAGATCGAGCCCTTCTTGCCGAGGGCTGCGACGCGCACCGCTTCGAGCGCGGCTTCATCGCCGGCGGCGGCGATCTGGTCGAGGATGGATGTTTCGAGCGTTGCGAGGTCGGACACAGTCAAATCCTTGGCTCCAAATTCGGCTGGGTTGTCGCCGCCGGAAGGGCGTAACGTCAAGCAAAAACCCGGTGTTTTGGGGCTCCCGCTTGGCTGGGGTGAACCTCGCGAGAGCGCGGGCCACCAAGGAAGGATACGAGGAGACCTTCGCGATGCCTTCGAAATGCTGTTGGGCCGTTCTGGCCGCTGTTCTGTCCATTGCCGGTACCCCGGCGCGCGCCATGGTCTGCATGGAGCAATCGATGACGCTGGACGAGGTCGCGGCCGCCATCAGCAGCCAGAAGAGTTGCGAAAGCGCGATGAAGGTCTTCAGGGACTGCCAGTTGACCGCGAGCGGCGATGTCGAGCTCGGCGCCGCCGTCGAGACGAAGTGCGAGGCGGATTTCAAGCCCGGCCTCAGCGCCGCGCGGGCGCAGGCCTACAAGCGCGAGATGCACGCATGCGACGTCAAGTACCGGAGCAAGTCCGGCACCATGTATCGGTCGTTTACGGCATTCTGCCGGGCGGAGGTCGCCCAGCGTTACTCGCAACGCGCGCTGCAGTCTGCGGGCCAGAAGGCCCGCTAGCGCAAGCCTTACGCCGCCAGCGCGGCCTTGGCCTTCTCGGCGATGGCCTGGAACGCGGCGGGCTCGTGGACCGCGAGATCCGACAGCACCTTGCGGTCCACGGTGATCCCGGACTTGGCCATGCCGTCGATAAATCGGCTGTAGGTCAGGCCGAACGGACGGACGGCTGCGTTGATGCGCTGGATCCACAGCGCGCGGAACGTCCGCTTCTTGCGCTTGCGATCGCGGAAGGCGTACTGCATCGCCTTCTCGACCGCCGGCTTGGCGGCGCGAATGGTGTTCTTGCGGCGGCCGTAGAAGCCCTTGGCGGCCTTGTAGACTTTCTTGTGCTTGGCGTGGGCGGTCACACCGCGTTTGACGCGAGACATGACGAAATCCTTCAGAGATAACTTTGGTTATCGGATTGCCGCGCATGACGCGGCACGGTTGGCAATGATCGTGGACGCGATCAGGCGTTCGGCAAGAAGTACTTCTTGACGTTGTCGCCGTCGGTCTTGAACAGCACGCGGGTGCCGCGGAGCTGACGGATCTGCTTCTTCGTCCGCTTGATCATGCCGTGACGCTTGCCGCGCTGGGCGTGCATCACTTTGCCGGTGGCAGTCACCTTGAAGCGCTTTTTAGCGCCCGATTTGGTCTTCAGCTTGGGCATTTGGCTCTCCTAATGGCCACAGAGATCCGCCCGCGAAGGCGGCTGGCCGTCAAAATGCTCGTTAGAGCGTTGATTGTGCTCAGGTTTTTACGAACAAGCGCGAAACCCGCACGAAACACCGCCACGGCAGCCCTTAATCAGCCGGGCGATGAAGGCTGGGCTTATGCCAGAGGACAAGCCCATTGGCAACGATGAACCGCCGGAACCTGCCCGGCGACTATCCGGAAATTGCGTCTCTCATGCCCGAGTCTCATGTCCAAGTCTGTCGCCCGGAGCGGGACCAAAATGGCCCATTTTTCCCAGTTACTTCCGTCTTTGACCGCGTTCGCCCGCCCGCGCCGTCTGGCGCTGTTCGTCGTGCTGGCAACGGCTGCGTTGCCGTCGACCGCCGACGCCCGCGTCGGCAGCTATGACGGCGTCTGGAATGTCACTTTCGCCACCACGCGGGGCAATTGCAGCTCGGGCTACAGCGTCCCGTTCGCCGTGACCGGCAGCCGGGTCTCGTCCGCCGGCGGCGGCCGGGTTTCCGGCAGGGTCAATCGCGGCGGTGCAGTCGCGGTCCATGTCTCGGTCGGCGCGTCCCATGCCAGCGGCGGTGGCCGGCTCGCCCGTGTGAACGGCACCGGGTCGTGGAAGGGGATCATTTTCGGAGACCAGTGCAGCGGCACCTGGCAGGCGACGCGGACCTGACACACAAACGGCCCGCCGGAGATCCGGACGGGCCGTTGAACTCTCTCGTTCCAAACAAACCGGCGTCAGCGCGGCGCCAGCACCATGACGACCTGGCGACCCTCGAAGCGTGCGTCCTGCTCGACCTTGGCGAGCTCGGCGACGTCGGTCTTGATCTTGTCCAGAAGCTTGGTGCCGATCTCCTGGTGCGCCATTTCGCGGCCACGATAGCGCAGCGTGATCTTGACCTTGTCGCCTTCTTCGAAGAACCGCTGCATCGCGCGCATCTTCACGTCGTAATCATGATCGTCGATCATCGGACGGAGCTTGATCTCCTTGATCTCGACGGTCTTCTGCCGCTTGCGGGCTTCGGCGGCTTTTTTCTGTGCCGAGTACTTGTACTTCCCGTAGTCCATGATCTTGCAGACGGGAGGGCTGACATTCGGCGAAATCTCGACCAGATCCATACCGGCTTCCTGGGCCATCTTGATGGCCAAGACCGTCTCGACCGTGCCCTTATTGTCACCGGTCTGATCGATCAGCTGGATCTGCGCATTGCGGATATCATCATTGATGCGCGGCCCGTCTTTGCTGGCAGCGGGCGGAGCTTTATTAGGACGGCGAATGGGTGGTTCTCCAAAGTTGTGAAAGAAGCGGCTATCTTGAAGGAAGATGCGGTTGCCGGCAAGCAAGTCGCTCGTGCGAGACGCGAAAAACCCTCAAATGCGAGGTATTTTGGCCACGCCTGGGCACGCTGACCGACATAGACACCTTGCGTCTGTTCCGCAAGCGTCCCAAACGGCCAATGCCGCATCCGGGTGCGTCGCAGGAGGCACCCCGGAGAGGTCAAACCGCACAGCCAGAGTAAACGTTCCATGACCGATATAATTCCCGATGCCGTGCCTGACTTCATCGAAGTGGGCGAGGGCCCGTCGGCACGCAGGATCGCGGTGCGCCGCCGCGCCGGAAAAGGTCCGGGACTGGTCTGGCTGGGCGGATTCAAGTCGGACATGCAGGGTGGCAAGGCCGTGGCACTTGACGGCTGGGCCCGGGAGCACGGTCGCGCAATGGTCCGGTTCGACTATTCCGGTCACGGCGAATCCGGCGGCGATTTCGCCGATGGAACCATCGGGCGCTGGCTCGAAGAGAGCGTGGCTGTGTTCGAGCGGTTCTGCGAGGGCCCGCAGGTCCTGGTCGGCTCGTCCATGGGCGGCTGGATGGCGCTGCTGCTCGCGCGCGAGATCAAGAAGCGGCAAGAGAAACAACAAGCCAAGGCCTCGCTTGCCGGGCTCGTGCTGATCGCGCCGGCGCCGGACTTCACCGAAGAGCTGATGTGGAAGAATTTTTCGCCCGCGGTGAAGCGGGAGATCGAGGCCAAGGGCGTTTGGATGAGGCCGTCGGACTATGGCGACGGCTCGCCCTACCCGATCACGCGAAACCTGATCGAGGAGGGGCGCAATCATCTCGTGCTCGGCAGCGCCATCGATCTCGGCTGCCCGGTCCGCATCCTGCAGGGCGCGAAGGATCCCGACGTGCCCTGGCAGCACGCCTTCGCGCTGACGCACCGCCTGCCGGCCGACGACGTCGTGCTGACCATGATCCAGGATGGCGATCATCGCCTCTCCCGCCCGCAGGACATCGCGCGCCTTCTTGCCGCGGTCGCCGAGATCGGGTGAACTCGCTGTCATTGCCCGCGAAGGCGGGCAATCCGGTATTCCAGAGACGGCAGCGATAGAACCGAAAAGCCGCGGCGTACTGGATGCCCCGCCTGCGCGGGGCATGACGGAGAACGAGAAGGGAGACGCTCCAATGACCACCACCGCCATGCTGCGCGCGTTCTGCGATGCGGTCGAGCAGCGCAACGGCCGCGCGTTTGCCGAGCTGTTCACCGAGGACGGCGTGTATCACGACGTCTTCTACGGCGCCTTCACCGGCCGCCCCAAGATCGCCGAGTTGATCGACGACTGGTTCTATCGCACGGCGACCGATTTCCGCTGGGACATGCATGAGCCCGTGTCGGACGGCACCACGCTCTATGCGCGCTACACCTTCAGCTATCGTTCGACCCTGCCGGAAGCGAACGGCGCGCGGGCGATGTTCGAGGGTGTGGCGATCATGACGCTGAAGGACGGCAAGATCGCTAGCTATCACGAGGTCGCCAACACCGCGCCGGCGTTCGTCGATCTCAAGTTTGCGCCTGAAAGAATTGCGAAGATCGTCGCCAGGCAGGGCGCCGAGCTGAAGGCGCGGCCGGAGATGCGCCGGCATCTGACGTAGGCGCGCGACTCTACCGCTTCGACGGATTCACGATCGGCTTTCGCTGCGCCAGCGCCGCCACCGTCGCGGTGCCGATCGGGCCCTGCTCGTCGTAGAGCCAGCATTCGCCGATCGCGACGCCGTCGGTGGCGTGATGGTTCACCACCTCGAAGCCGATCCAGCTCGTCACCGGCAGACGGTGCAGATAGATCGTCACGTCGCTGTTGATGTAGCCGAGTCCCTTGTCGCCGGCGTTCGCAAACGGGCTGGCGAAATCGGCGCCGGTAGCGACATGGACGAACGGCGTCATCGGCACGCCCGCAACGAGCTCGCGCACCTCGCTCATCCACAGCCGGCGCGGACCCAGCGAGCCCATATGGCCGACGATGGGACGCGTCGTCCATTTGCCGTTCATGCCGAGCCTGGGGTCGGTGGGCTTGGGAATGTCGGCCGGCTTCGGCGCATCCCAGTTCGGCGGCGACCAGACATTGCCTTCGGGGTTTTGCGTCTTGCGTAGCAGCTGGCACGAGGCGCGCGCCATGCCGACGCCGTCGGAGACGAACTCTGCTTCCACCACGCGGATGCGCATTCCGTCGCGCACCAGGCGCGTCGTCACCTCGATCGGCTTGTCGATGGTGGGCAGCCGAAACATGTCGACGGTAAGCCGCGCCGGCACGAATTCGGGGCCGGAATGGTGCTCCTCGATGGCGAAGCCGAGCAGGCCGATGATGACGCGCCCGTGCAGCGATGTCGGATCCCACGGACCGTTGGCCACTTCCGTCGGATGGAATGTGTCGCCGTCGCGGGTGAAGAAAGGAATGTTTGTCATGACGCGCGAGATTGCGGGAATGGATGGGGAAATCAAGGGTGGTGAGAGCGTGTATGCCCGCCAAACAAAAGGTGTCATCGCCCGGCTTGACCGGGCGATCCAGTACGCCGCGGCAGCAGTGATAGAATCGATAGGCCGCGGCGTACTGGATTCCCCGCCTTCGCGGGGAATGACAGCGGAGAATTAGGAAGCAGCCCGCCACTCCTCACGCACGCTCTCGTCGGGCTCGCTGTTCGCAGCGGTAGACTTCATCGCCTCGAACGCCGCCCGTTCCAGCAACTGCCCCAGCGACCACACCGCCGCCCCGCGCACCAGTGGGCTCGCATCATCGAGCAATCGCCGCGCCTCCGACGCCAGCGCGACGTCACCGGAGTTGCCGATCGCAATCAGCACGTTCCGCAAAAACCGGTCGCGGCCGATGCGCTTGACCGGGGACTTCGTGAACAGCGCGCGAAACGCGGCGTCGTCGAGCCGCGCAAGCTCTGCAAGTCCGGGCGCGCGCAATTCGTCGCGCGCGGCGAGCTTGGCCTCGCGTCCTTCCTGCGCGAACTTGTTCCAGGGACACGCCGCAAGGCAATCGTCGCAGCCATAGATGCGGTTGCCGATGGCCTTGCGAAACTCGCGCGGGATCGGCCCCTTGTTCTCGATGGTCAGGTACGAGATGCAGCGCCGCGCATCGAGCTTGTAAGGCGCGGGGAACGCCGCGGTCGGGCAGATGTCGAGGCAGGCCCGGCACGAGCCGCAATGATCGATCTCGGCGTCGTCGCGCGGCAGCTCCAGCGTGGTGTAGATCGCGCCGAGAAACAGCCACGAGCCGAATTCGCGCGAGACGAGGTTGGTGTGCTTGCCCTGCCAGCCCAGATGCGCGGTTTGCGCCAAGGGCTTCTCCATCACCGCCGCGGTGTCGACGAACACCTTCACCTCCGACGGCGCGGTTGCGACCAGCCAGCGGGCCAGCGCCTTCAGCCGCTTCTTGATGAGGTCGTGATAGTCGTCGCTCTGCGCATAGACCGAGATCGCCGCGCGTGTGCGCTGCTTGAGGACCGCGAGCGGATCGGAGTCGGGACCGTAATTGACGCCAAGCATGATGACGCTGCGCACGTCACTCCACAGCCCGCGCGGGTCGACGCGGCGCTCCGGCTGGGCGGCGAGCCAGTCCATGTCGCCGTGACCGCCCGAGGCGATGAATTCGAGGAAGTATTTTCCGGCGTTCTCGATCGTGCCGGGTCGTGTGACGCCGATGCAATCGAAGCCGAGCGCGCGCGCTTCGCGCGCAAGCGCGGTTTTCAGTGCAGTCGGGTCGGCGCTCAGAAATCCAGGTCCACGTAGGTCCGCGACGCCGGCACGCCGGCCAGCCATTCGCTCAGCAGCGGACGGAACGACGGGCGGGACTTCACCCGCGCGTACCACGCCTTTGCTGAATCGTCCTCGCTCCATGGCACGTCGCCCAGATAGTCGATCGCCGAGAGGTGCGCCGCGGCGGCGAGATCCGCGTAAGTGAGGCGGTCGCCGGCGAGGAAATTACGCGTCTGCGCCAGCCAGCCGATATAGGCCAGATGATAGCGCACATTGGCCTTGGCAGCACGCATCACGTCGGCCGAAGGTGGCCCGCCGCCGTTCTCCTCACTCATGAAGCGCTTGTAGATGCGTTCGGTGACGAGAGGGTGCGAGACCTCCTCGAAGAACTTTTCGTTGAACCACGCCATCAACCGGCGCACCTCGACGCGCTCGGAGATCGTTTCCGGCATCAGGCGCTTGGGTCCCATCTCGGCACCATAGGCCTCGTCGACATATTCGGCGATGATCGCCGCACCCGGGATCGGCGGCTGCTCATCGTCCACCATCACGGGCGTCGTACCGGCCGCATTGAGCAACAGAAACGCCTCTCGCCGCTCCCAGCTGCGCTCTTCGACCAGTTTCAGGTCGAGCCCGTATTCGCCCGCGATCAGACGGATGAAGCGCGAATGCGGACAGAACGGATGATGAAACAGCGTAAACATGAAGCCTTTGACTATTTGATGGTGCTTAAGAATCCATCAATGTTTGTGCGGCGCCACACTAGTCCTTCAAAACCGCGAAGCAAGAGCGTGATGTCGCATTTTGCGATTGCGGCATGGGGGCGAATAGGCGAGAAGGGCCCCGCTTTTCCAGCCGAAATGGACCGTAAATATGTCAGATGCAGTACGGGCAGTGATCCTCGGCATCATCGAGGGCGTGACCGAGTTCCTTCCCGTATCCTCGACCGGCCACCTCTTGCTTGCGGAGCGGTTCTTCCATCTCGGTGAAGGCGCTTTCTGGGATTCGTTTACGGTCCTGATCCAGCTCGGAGCGATCCTCGCCATCGTGGGGCTCTATTTCCGCAAGCTGTGGGATGTCGTCATCGGCGTATTCACGGGTGATGCCTATGCTCGCCGGTTCGTGATCGGCGTGCTGGTGGCGTTCCTGCCTGCCGTGATCGTCGGCCTCGTCGCCGGCAAGTACATCAAGCTCCTGCTGTTCAACCCGTGGGTCATCTGCTTCACGCTGATCGTCGGTGGCGCCATCCTGCTCTGGGTCGACAAGCTCGACCTCAAGCCGCGCGAGCATGAGGCCACCAGATTTCCGCTGCTGATGTATCTCTATATCGGTATCGCGCAGTGCGTGGCGATGATCCCGGGCGTCTCGCGTTCCGGAGCCAGCATTGTAGCGGCGATGCTGCTTGGTGCCGACAAGCGCGCGGCGGCGGAGTTTTCCTTCTTCCTCGCCATTCCCACCATGATCGGTGCGTTCGCCTACGATTTCTATAAGAGCCGCGCCGACATGACGATGGATCACATCAACATCGTCGTGATCGGCTTCGTGGTCTCGTTCATCACCGCGATCATCGTCGTGAAGACGTTTCTGACCTATGTCACCCGGCACGGCTTCGTGGTGTTCGCCTGGTGGCGCGTCATCGTCGGCACGCTCGGGCTGATCGCGCTGGCGCTGGGGCGTTAACTTCTCGAAAACTTCCTCGCGCCTTCAACGCAAAATAAGCTTTTGATCGCTAGTCAGTCTCCATCGCCGGGCGGCGCGCGCCCGGCACAGGAGCTGAGCCATGACCCTCGTCAGCGGCTGGGGGCGCTTCCCGGTCGTCGATAGCGACCTGCTGCGGCCGCGCTCGTTCGCGGCGGTCGGCGAGGCTGTCGCGGCCGGCACGGTCGCGCGCGGCAACGGCCGCGCCTATGGCGATGCCGCGATCGGTGCTGTCAGGACCGTCGCGATGACCGGCTTCGACCGGGTCAGGTCGTTCGATCCGGTGACGGGCCGCATTCGCCTGGAGGCCGGCGTGCTGCTGTCGGACCTGATCGACACTTTTGGCCCGCGCGGCTTCCTGCCTTTCGTCGTACCCGGCACTCGCTTCATCTCGATCGGCGGCGCCATCGCGTCCGACGTGCACGGCAAGAACCATCATTGCGAGGGCGGCTTCGGCCGCTATGTCGACAGCCTGTTGTTGCGCACTGGACAGGGTGAGGTCATCGAGGCCTCGCGCGAGCAGAACTCCGACGCCTTCTTCGCGACCGTCGGCGGCATGGGCCTGACCGGCATCGTGCTGGAAGCGACCGTGCGGCTGCGGCGGGTCGAGACCGGGTGGATCCGCGAGCGGGTGATCTCCGCATCCGATCTCGATGCGGCGATGCGCGCGCTCGAGGCGAGCGATGACGCGACCTATTCGGTGGCCTGGATCGACTGCGTGGCACGCGGGCGCCATCTCGGCCGTTCGCTGATCTATCTCGGCGAGCATGCGGGCAAAGACGAGCTGGCGGACGGCGCCGATGCATTTCCGGTGGGCAAGGATCCGAGCCTCAGCGTGCCCGTTGATCTGCCGTCGATGGCCTTGAACCGCACCAGCGTCCGCGCCTTCAACGAGCTGTATTACCGCATGGGCGCGCGGCGCGCCGGTGGCAGCCATGTGGTCTCGCTCTATCCGTATTTCTTTCCGCTCGACGGCATCGGTGGGTGGAATCGCATCTATGGCAAGCGCGGCTTCCTCCAGCATCAATGCGTGATCCCGGAATCTGGCGCGCGCGCCGTGCTCGGCGAGATCCTCGATCGCGTCGCACGGCGCGGCGATGCCTCCTTCCTCGCCGTGCTCAAGAAGCTCGGCCAGGGCGACGGTATCCTGTCGTTCCCGCTGCCCGGCTACACGCTGGCGCTGGATTTCCCGATGAAGGGCGACATCCTGAATTTCCTCGACGAGATCGATCGTCTGGTCGTCGCCGCCGGCGGACGGCTGTATCTGGCGAAAGACGCCCGCCAGTCGCGCGCGACCTTCGAGGCCGGCTATCCTGCCCTGCAGCGTTTCAACGCGATCCGCAAATCGCTCGATCCCGCCGGCAACATCCGATCGAAACTTTCACAGCGTCTGTTCGATGAGGTCTAGGCCGTGACGTCACGCAAGTCTGTATTGGTGCTCGGTGGCTCCTCCGACATCGGCCGCGCCGCGGCGCGCGCTTTTGCCAAAGCCGGATACGATGTTGGGCTCGCGGGCCGCGACGTCGCCGCGCTGGAGCCTGACGCCGCCGATCTGCGCGCGCGCTACAATGTCGAGGTAGGTCTCTACAAATTCGACGTGCTCGACACCGCCTCGTTCGAAAGCTTTGTCGGTAGCCTTCCGGCATTGCCGGACGTCGTCGTCTCGATCGTCGGATTGCTCGGGACGCAGGAGAATGCCGAGAGCGACCTTGCCCACGCCACAGCAATCATGCGCTCGAACTACGAAGGCCCCGCGCTGATCCTCGGCCTGTTCGCGGAAAGATTCCTGGCGCGCGGCAGCGGGACGCTGGTCGGCGTGTCGTCCGTGGCCGGCGATCGCGGCCGGGCCTCGAACTATGTCTACGGTTCGGCCAAGGCCGGCTTTTCCGCGTTCCTCTCCGGCTTGCGCGCCCGCGCCAGCCGCGGCGGCGTGCACGTCGTCACCGTCAAGCCCGGATTCGTCCGCACCAGGATGACGGAGGGCATGAAGCTGATCGGCCCGCTCACGGTGGAGGCGCCGGTGGTCGGTGATGCGATCCTGAACGCCGTCGAGAACAAGAACGACGTCGTCTATGTCAGCGGCAAATGGCGCCTCGTGATGCTGATCATCAAGGCGCTGCCGGAAGCGGTGTTCAAGAAGCTGAAGTTTTGACGCCGTAGCCAGGCAGCGCGGAGCGCTCCCTCTCCCGCAAGCGGAGAGGTGAGAACCTCACGCGCTCTTGCGCTGGAACTGGCCCTGCGGGCGGAAGCGCCAGAGATATTGCGGAGCGATCGCTTCCAGCGAATCCGGCGTGATCCCGAGCCCTTCCAGCGTCAGGCTTGCTGCCTTGGCCGCGTCCGACACGACATTGTCGCGCTCCAGCATCGTGACCTGGTCCGGCGTCAGCTTGAACGCGCCCGGCGCGAATTGCAGGAAAGCGGCCTTGAAGCGGGCGAGGCCGAACGGCAGCGGCACCAGCATCCGCTCGCGGTCGGTGATCTCGAGGATGGTCTCGATGATCTCGCGCATCGTCAGCACCTCGGGCCCGCCGAGCTCGTAGGTCGCGCCCGCGACGGCCTTGCCGTCGACAGCCTCGGCGATCGCGGTGGCGACGTCGCCGACATAAACCGGCTGCATCCTGGTATCGCCGCCGACCAGCGGCAGCACCGGCGACATCCGGGCGAGCGCAGCGAAGCGGTTGGTGAACTGGTCTTCCGGCCCGAACATCACGGAGGGGCGGAAGATCGTCGCCGACGGTACCGCGGCCCTGACCGCCGCCTCGCCGGCCGCCTTGGCCTTGGCGTAGTGGGAGGGCGATTCGGCGTCGGCGCCGATTGCGGAGACATGTACCAGCTCGGCGCCGGCCGCGGCCGCCGCTTTGGCGACGGTCTCGGCCCCCCGGGCCTGGACCGCGTCGAAGGTCTGCGCGCCGCTCTCGGTCAGGACGCCCACGAGGTTGATGACCGCATGCGAATCACGCAGCGCCGCCTCGACCGAGGCCGGGTAGCGCAAATTGGCTTGCACGGTATGGACCTGTCCGACCTTGCCGGAGGGCTGGAGGTAGCCGGCGAGTTCCGGCCGCCGCACCGCGACCCGGACCCGGTAATCCCGCTTGCACAGGGCACGGACGACATTCCGGCCCAAAAACCCCGATCCGCCGAAAACCGTGACGAGAGTTTCCAGATTCGATGCCATGGGAGCCGTTCCTGCGGAAAAAAGAGTGCGTCTGTCAGGCTTGTATCGGGCCGGTTTGCGATGCGCAATCGGCATCCCGAACCGGGCTGCAAGCATGAATTGACAACGGCGTCACCGAACCGTAGTAACCGCCTCCGTGCCCCAAACGGCATGCCCAGGTGGTGGAATTGGTAGACGCGCTGGCTTCAGGTGCCAGTGGCTTAACGGCCGTGAAGGTTCGAGTCCTTTCCTGGGCACCATCTTTGCCTTAGATCCCTCCCGAAATCTGAGGGTTGGTGGGTCCGCGGTCCAGGATCCCTCTCAGTGCTCGCTCACCGCAGCGCCGAGCTTGATCAGGCTCAGCGCGTGGTTCGCGGTCTCGCGCAGGCGGCAGTAACTCGCGCCGCCCTTGTACATGCCGGGATCGACCTTGTCGAAGGCCGCGCAGAAGCGATCACGCGAGGCGGCGAACGTTTTCTGGGATTCCTCAGCGGCCTTGATCACATCGGTGAACCCGCCGGCCTTGACCTTCTTGAGCGCCTCACTGGTTTTCTGCGTCCAAACGGCGAGTTCGCGCGCCGCGCAGGCTTTCCATTTGGCGACGTCGTCATTCGCGCCATCTGCCGCCTTGATGCAGGGGTCGGCGACGAGCCCGACGCACGCGCCGCCGAAACCGCCGGTTTTCTCCGCGGTCTTCAGGCAGCCATCGATCACTGCAAGTTCGGCTGGCGCGGCGCCCTGGGCGAAAGCCATCGATGCGAGCGGGAGGCTTGCGGCGAGCATCGCGGCGGCAAGTTTGAGCTTCATTGGACAACGCCCTCTTCGATCAATGCCTGCGAATGCGTCTTGACCCGACTCACGAGGTTCTCGACCAATAGGTGATACATGCAACTTTGGTCATGGAAGGCGCCGCGTTGGTTCACCTGAAGGTGGAACAGGATTGGATCTGCCTGAGATCGATAGAGATGGCGCTCTCGTCGCACGCGCGGGACAGGTACCTGTGAACCGCCTCCCTCACACAATCCTCTTCCCCGCCCGCTCCGCCACCGCCTTCTGCACAAAATACATCATCACCAGCGTGACCATCGTCGTCGTGACGACGACGTAGCCGATCTGGTCGAAATGGATCAGCGCGCCGTCGGGCCCTTGCGCGATGATAGCGCCGGCGAGCACCGAGCCGAGCCCGCCGGAGAGCTGCTGGAGCGAGGCGCTGACCGCGCTGAATGAGCCGCGCTGGGTGGAATCGGGGATCGCCGACATCAGCGCCTGCGACGGGATCATCCGTGAAAAGATGCCGATGAACATCAGCACGTTCACGATGATCGCGGTCGTGAGTGAGACGGGACCGAGATGGGTGTAGATCAGCACCATGATGACGGTCATCACGCAGCCGAACACGAAGGTCGGATATTTGCCGAACGCATCGCTGGCCCTGCCGACCAGCGGTCCCGTGACGATGCTGAACAGGCCGGAGACGAGATAGATCGTCGGCAGATGCGTGATGTCGATGCCGAGATTGTGCACGGTGAAGGCGCTGGAGAACGGCATCAGCATGTATCCGCCGGTCGCCAGCAATGTCGTGACGGCGAAGGCCAGCGTATAGCGCGGCTCACCGATCGTCGCGACCAGGTGGCGGAACGGGTTTCTGTCCTGCCTCAGCTTCAGATGCGCATCGACCGGCTCCATCGCGAACGCGATGATGACGATCGCCGCGATCGACACGATGACGATCGCGATGAAGCAGACATGCCAGCTCCAGTGATTGGCGAGAAACAGCCCGGCCGGAATGCCGAGCACCTGGCTCGCGGCAAAGGCGGTCTGGATGAAGCCCATCACGCGGCCGCGCAGATGCAGCGCGAACAAATCGGTGACGATGGCCAGCACGACGGAGCCGACTACGCCGCCGAACAACCCGGTCACGATCCGGCCGATCAGCAGCACATGGTAGTTCGGCGCCGCTGCGCACAGCATGGTGCCGAGCGTGAAGCCGACATAGAAGAACAGCAGCAGGCGCTTGCGGTCGAAGCGATCGGCGAATCCCGCGGCCAGCACCCCCGAAATGCCCGCACTGAACGCGTAGGCCGACACCGCGATGCCGAATTGCCCGGCCGTGATGTCGAGCGCGGGCATCAGGATGGCGCCGAGCGGCGACATGATGATGAAGTCGAGGATGATGGTGAACTGCGTGAACGCGAGCAGCGCAATGAGAAGCGCCTGATAGCGGGAGAAGCCGCGCGGGCGTTTCGATGGGTCGTCGATCGGCGCAGCGAGCGTCTGTTCGGTCATGGGTCTCGATTCGTCCGGAGCGGGGAGAGAAACTGGCAGATGGGGTGGGCCGGCACGATTTTCACGGGTTGAATAGCTCTCATCCTGCCGGAAACCTGAACTCGCGCCGGCTTGTGGGATCCGGGCAACAGCCCCCGCCCGACGAGCCGTCCGGCTTCTTTGCCAAAAGAGAGTGCGCGGATTGAGAAGCCGAGCGCACCGGCCCGCACCCCATGAATATGGGGGGACGGAATGCCGCGCGATCCGTCGCGCATCGGCGTCTTCCCAAGGCCATGGCCCGCATGCTTTGAATGTCGCGTGCCCCGGAAGCGTCAATCGCATTTGCGCTGTGGTGGCCGCGGCTGGAAATGACGGCGGTCTTCGTTCTTCGCGCCACTTGCCGGTCGCAAGGTTGGAAGACGGGGTGGGGGGACCAACATGATGATTTCGTTGCGCGCGCGAATCGCCGCCTGTTTCGCGACGGCATTGCTTGCCGCGATCGCGGCCTGTGCCGGCGCGCCGCAAGCCCGAGCCCAGTTCGTCTGCGTGGATGGTGCCTTGTCCGATCAAGGCGCCAGTGCGGCCGGCTCTGGAGGCAATTTTGCCTGCGGGCCCTCCGCCTCCGCTCCGGGTGCGGGCAGCAACAACTCCGCGATCGGGAGCGGCGCTTACGCTGACGGAAATGCCAGCAGCAATATTGCCGTCGGTTCCGCCAATGCCAGCGGCCACAGCAGCTCCAATACCGCGACGGGAAACAATGCTAACGCCAGCGGCAACAACAGTTTCAACAGCGCGACCGGAGCGGGAGCCATTGCCAGCGGTGAAGCCAGCAAAAACATGGCGTCCGGAAATAACGCGCAAGCCAGCGGTGACAACAGTACCAATATCGCGGCCGGCGCGGGCGCCAACGCCAGCGGCAACAACAGCGGCAATCTTGCGTCCGGGCTGACCGCCCTGGCCAACGGAGACAACAGCAGGAACGTCGCGACAGGGCGCAGTTCCAATGCCTCCGGCAACAACAGCAGAAATGTTGCGACCGGGTTTGTCGCCAGGGCTTACGGCGACGCCAGCGCCAACACCGCGATGGGGACCAACGCCAACGCCTTCGGCAACGGCAGCGCCAACATTGCGACCGGCCCCAACTCCAACGCGACCGGCGACAACAGCTTCAATATCGCGACCGGCGTGAATACCAACGCGAGCGGGTCCGGAAGCAACAACGTCGCCACCGGCAACGCCGCCGTCGCGTTTGGCACCAACAGCTTCAACACGGCGACCGGCTATCAGGCGCATGCCCACGGCGCTAATTCGGGGAATGTCGCGAACGGTGCGCAATCCGATGCAAGCGGCACCGGCAGCTTCAACACCGCCATCGGAAACGGCGCCAAGGCGAACGGAAACGGTGTGGCGAACACCGCGGTGGGCAACGGCGCCAACGCCACCGGCGCGAATTCGTCGGCGTTCGGCAATGGCGCATCGGCAACCTTCGCGAACTCTACTGCGATCGGCAATGGCGCAACCGCGACGCGCGCCAACCAGCAGGTCTACGGGACGGCGAGCAACACCTACACGATGTCAGGCGTTACCTCGGCAGCGAGCGCGGCCGCGCAGTCCGGGCCGGTGCAGCTCGTCACGACGGACGCTGCCGGCAATCTCGCCGCCACCTCGCTCGGTGCGCTCGGGTTTGCGAGCCCCGCGGATATCGCGGGCATCAACAGCCAACTCGCGAGCATCAATGCCCGCCTCAACGACCTCGACGGCAGGACCGGCAAGGCGATCAACGGTGTCGCGATGGCCTTTGCGATGTCCGGCTCGCCGTGGCTGATGCCATCCGAGAAGATCGCGATGAGCATGAACTGGGGAACGTTCCAGAACACCAATGCGCTCTCCATGAGCGCGGCGCTGCGCGTCAGCGAGCACGTGCAGGCCAGTGGCGGGCTGACCTATGGCACGAATGGCGGCGGATTGGGCGGCCGCGTCGGCATGCGCGTCGGCTGGTGAAGGCAGCAGGGCCGTTCCATGCAATTGATTGCGCGAGCCCTGATCGCACTGGTGCTACTGCTGCCCAGTGCGAATGACGGGGCGATGGCTCAGCAGAAGACGCCCGAGCCGGCCCCGGCGCAATCGTCGCTGCCGGTCACGCTGGAGAAGGCACTCTACCTGATCCGCTCGACGCTGCTCACGCTGAACGACGCCAACCGCACCGGCAATTACACGGTGCTGCGCGACCTCGCCGCGCCCGACTTCCAGGCACGCAACACCGCCGCCGATCTCGGGCTGAACTTTCTCGACCTGCGGCGCCGCAACTTCGATCTCTATGGTGCGGCATTGCTGGCGCCGCAATTCAGCGAGGCGCCGGCGCTCGATCCGCGCGGAATGCTGCGCCTTGCAGGCTACATTCCGACCCGGCCGCAGCAGATCCAGTTCGATCTCACGTTTCAGGTCGTGGGCGGGCAATGGCGTCTGTTCGCGATCGCGATCGCCACGCCGGAATCCGCAGCGCCGCAGCCGCAAGCCCAGGTGGCGCCCGTCAAGCCGGCCCCGCCTGCGCAGAAGAAGGTGCAATGAGCGTTTGCTTGGGACTATCTCATTGATAAGGCTGCATTTGTCGCCGAGCTGACGGGCGCCTCCAAACCGTGTTTCCGCTGCTCCTGCAGCCCCGATTAAGCCGCCCTTAGCGAATGCCCGCTAGGCTCGCGGCCGTCCATTTCCCTGCTCCCCCGGCTGAATGCCGTCATGTTGAGGTCACCAGAAGCGCTTTCGGATGGAGCAGCCTGCCCGGCAATACGATTCTAGCGCATCGACCCCGTCGGCAGCCCCGGCGGCTGCGCGGACGCTCGTCATCGATCTCGAAGGCGCCTTGCTGCGCTCGGAGCTGCTGATGGAAGCGCTCTTCAGCCGGCCCGCCCTCATGCTCGCCCGCTTCGGTGCCGGTGGACGACCGGGCATGGCGGCGCTCACCGATATCCTGGCGCGGGCCGAGATCGACTACGCCCATCTGCCCTATGATTCCGACGTGCTGAACCGGGCGCTGGCGGCGCGGGCGCGGGGCGGGAAGATCTACCTGGTCGCGGATCGTTTCGCCGAGCACGCCGCCGGCATCGCGACGCATCTCGGTTTTGATGGCGTCGTCACCCCGGCCGATCTCGCTGCGGGCAGCCCGCCGTTCGATCGTGCCTCCATCGAGCACGTCGAAAACCGCGACAGAAGCAGAGCCAGCCTCAAGACCTGGGCGAAGGCGCTGCGCGTCTATCAATACGCCAAGAACACGCTGGTGTTCGTGCCTGTCATCACCGCGCATCAGCTGAACCTTGCCAGCTTCGGCTCCGCGATGCTGGCGTTCCTGGCGTTCTCGGCCTGCGCGTCGGGCGCCTATCTGATGAACGATCTGCTCGATCTCGCCGCCGACCGGCAGCATCCGACCAAGCGCCATCGCGCGCTCGCGGCCGGCGACTTGCCGATCTCGTCCGCGTTGCTCGCGATCCCCGCGCTGTGGCTGTTCGCGGCCGCAGCCGCGCTCTGCATCTCGCCGCTGTTCCTCGGCGTGCTCGGCGCCTATCTCGCCACGACGATCGCCTATTCGCTCGTGCTCAAGCGCAAGATGCTGGTCGACATCGTCACGCTCGCCGGTCTCTACACGCTTCGAATCGTGGCCGGCGCGGTCGGCGTCGGCGTGGTGCTCTCGGAATGGCTGCTGATCTTCTCGCTGTTCGTGTTCACCTCGCTGGCGCTGATCAAGCGCTTCAGCGAGCTCAGCATGCGCGAGAGCGCGGGCCTCGCCGATCCCTCCAACCGCGACTATCGCATCACCGATCTGCATGTCATCGGCGCGATGGCGGCGGCGAGCGCGATGAACGCGGTGACCGTGTTCTCACTCTACGTCTCCTCGAGCGCGGTGACGCCGCTGTACAGCCGGCCCTGGATGCTGTGGCTGCTCAACCCGCTGCTGCTCTACTGGTTCGGCCGCGCCCTGATGATGGCGCATCGCCGCGAGATGCCGGATGATCCAATTCTCTACACCTTCCGCGACGGCGCCAGCCGGATCACGGTCGCGGCGATGATCTGCATCATGCTGGCCGCGATCTGACCGAGCCGTGCTTGCGCGGCCCGCCGGCAATGGCTACATCGCGGGCAATCCGAATTCGTTATTGTGCCGAAGCAACCGATTCGACCCGAGGTTTTGAAACGCCATGACCGTACGCCTGCACCGCGGCGACCTGCCCGACTTGTCCCGCTACACCGGAGCGGTGGCGATCGATACCGAGACCATGGGGCTGAACCCGCACCGTGACAGGCTTTGCGTGGTGCAGCTCTCGCCGGGCGACGGCAGCGCCGACGTGGTGCAGATCCCCAAGGGCCACACCGATGCGCCGAACCTGAAGGCGCTGCTGGCCAATCCCGCCAACACCAAGATCTTCCACTTCGCGCGGTTCGACGTCGCGGTGCTGTACCAGACGTTTGGCGTCATGACCGGGCCGATTTACTGCACCAAGATCGCCTCCCGCCTGACCCGCACCTATACCGACCGCCATGGCCTCAAGGACCTCGTGCGCGAGGTGCTCAATGTCGATCTCTCCAAGCAGCAGCAGTCCAGCGATTGGGGTTCCGACAGCCTGACCGAGCCGCAGCTCGCTTATGCCGCCTCGGACGTGCTGCATCTGCATGCCCTGCGCGAGCGGCTCGATGCCATGCTGGTGCGGGAAGGTCGCACCCAGCTTGCCAAGGCCTGTTTCGACTTCCTGCCGACCCGTGCCCTGCTCGACCTCGAGGGTTGGGCGGAGGAGGACATTTTCGCGCACTCCTGAAGCCTCCTGGAGGGAGTTGTCGCCGCGTTTCGGACACTTTCATAACAGCCTGTCGCGGGCTGCATATTTTGGCGCGGACGGGTACAATAGGGCGCCTTTCAACCGGATCAGGCGAGCGACACCTCAGGAACCCCGTGAATTCGGCCCATAATCCCACCTACGACGCCGCGCTTGCGGCGAAGTTTGCCAGCGCGGCGCGCCACAGCCGCCTGGTGCGGATTCTACGCGTCTCGGTGCCGGCGACGGTGGTCGTGGCCATGGCGGTGATCATCTACATCGCGTTCTTCAACAAATTCCGGATGCCGGAGCTGCCGCTCACGGTCGAAAACATGGTGGTGTCGGGCACCAAGATCACCATGGAGTCGCCGCATCTTTCCGGCTTCACGCCGGACCAGCGCCCCTACGAGCTCTGGGCCAAGACCGCGACCCAGGACGTCACCGCCCCCGATCGTGTCGATCTCAAGGACCTGCGCGCGAAAGTGCTGATGGAGGATCAATCCACCCTGTTCCTCGATGCCCGCACCGGCCGCTTCGACAACAAGAAGCAGCAGCTCGATCTGCACAAGGACATCTTCCTACGGACGTCCACCGGCTACGAGGCGCGGCTGAACTCCGCCTTCGTCGACATGAACAAGGGCACGGTTTCCTCGGACGAGCGCGTCGACGTCAAGCTGACCAACGGCACGCTGACCGCGGATAAATTGCGCATCACCGAAGGTGGCGACGTCATCCGCTTCGAGGGCAATGTGGTGATGCATCTGGACAGGCTCGATGAGCCCGCCGCCGCGCAGCCTGCGCCATCCGAGCCCGCGCCGCCGGCGAAGACACGTACGCCTCAGAACAAGTCTGCCAATTCAAAGTGATTTTCATGCCCGGCTTTTTTTCGCGCGACCTCAATCAGCGAAGCGCCATTCTTGGTGCGGCGGGACTTGCGATCGGCGTCGCGTTGGCCGCGACGGGTGCGGCGCGTGCGCAAGGCGCCATGCAGGCTCCGCCCAACGCGATGCAAGGCTTTACGCAGAACCGCGATCAGCCGATCCAGATCGAGGCCGCCGCGCTCGAGATGCACGACAAGAAGAAGGAGGCGACCTTCTCCGGCAACGTGAAGGTCATCCAGGGCGACACCACCATGACCTCGAAGACGCTGGTGGTGTTCTACGACTCGGGTGGCGGTGACAAGCCGGCCACGGCCCAGCCTGCGGCCAAGGGGACCAAGGGCGCCCCGATGCAATCGGCGCAGCCGGGACCCGGCGGAAGCTCCTCGATCAAGCGGCTCGAGGCGCGGGGCAACGTCGTGGTCACCCAGAAGGATCAGGTGGTGACGGGCGAAACGGCCGTGTTCGACACCAGGACCAACCTCATCACCATGTTCGGCGGCGGCTCCGGTCAAGTCGTGATGACGCAATGCAAGAACGTGATGCGCGGCGACCGGCTGAAGGTCGATATGACGACCGGCGTGTCTCGCGTGGAGTCGGACACCGGTCGGGTTCAGGTCCTGCTGCCACAGGGTGCTGGCAGTGATTGCGGCCAGGGGGGACAGGCCAAGCCCGGCGGGGCGCCGCCCCTGCAACTGCCCGGTGCAAGCAAACCGAAATGAACTCAATGGCTTGGTTCGGATGCGACCGAACCGAGGTTGAAGCTTGGCCGGCGAGACTGTATCTAGCGCGCAGGGCTTTCGGAGCGGGTCCGCCGCTTTTGGGCGTGTTTCACTGGGCATGAGGCATCCCTTCACTCATGCTGCATCGGCGAATCGAAAGGCCGCTGCGGCAGATCGCGCGAATTCGCGCAGGATCGTCGCGAAAGGCTAGAAGGCGGGGATGGTCGATCTCTTCAGCATGTTCCGTCGGCGCCCCGCCAAGCGCGGCCGGCCAGGATTTGCGCGTCAGGACATCACCGCGCTCGGTGACGGCGTCGGCGGGCTCGTGACCAGCCCGATCCGGGACGTGTCGCCGACGGCCCGTGACCAGGCGCTGCACGCGCCCGACCAGTTCCAGGGTGACTACCAGGACGACTATCAAGCCGAGTCGCGTCCGCAGGCGGTTCACCCTGTCAGGGCTGCCGCCAGGTCCAATGGCGCGGACGCACCGCAGCTTCTGAAGCGTCCGGGCTTCCTGGCTGTGCATGGCGTGAAAAAGGCTTTCGGCAGCCGTCAGGTCGTGCGTGGCGTCAGCATCTATGTGCGGCGCGGCGAAGCGGTCGGCCTGCTCGGCCCGAACGGTGCCGGCAAGACCACCGTGTTCTACATGATCACCGGCTTGATCAAGGCCGATCACGGCGCGATCGAGCTCGACGGCCACGACGTCACCAAGCTGCCGATGTATCAGCGCGCGCGGCTCGGGATCGGCTATCTGCCGCAGGAAGCCTCGATTTTCCGCGGCCTCACCGTCGAGCAGAACATCCGTGCCGTGCTCGAAGTGGTCGAGCCCTCGCGCAAGAAGCGCGAGCAACAGCTCGACTCGCTGCTCGACGAGTTCAACATCACAAGGCTGCGAAAATCGCCGTCGATCGCGCTGTCCGGCGGCGAGCGGCGCCGCGTCGAGATCGCGCGTGCGCTGGCGACGCGTCCGAACTACATGCTGCTCGACGAGCCCTTCGCCGGCATCGACCCGATCGCGGTCGGCGACATCCAGGATCTCGTCCGCCATCTCACCAATCGCGGCATCGGCGTGCTCATCACCGACCACAATGTCCGCGAGACGCTCGGCCTCACCGACCGCGCCTATATCGTCTATGCCGGTGAAATCTTGACCGAGGGGAGCCCGGATGAGATCGTCGCCGATCCGGACGTGCGCCGCCTTTACCTTGGCGAGGAATTCCGCCTTTAGCCCGTTTTTGTGTTTCGTCAAGACGTGTACATCGGGCTCCGACTAGGATAAGCAAAAATCGGACCAACTTTTTGGATCGGTTCTTGCTTCATGGCGCTTACGCAGAGATTAGAGTTCCGACAATCGCAGTCGCTGGTGATGACGCCGCAGCTGATGCAGGCGATCAAGCTGCTGCAATTGTCCAATCTCGATCTCACGACGTTCGTGGAAGAAGAGCTCGAGCGTAACCCCCTGCTGGAACGGGCCAATGACGAGGCCCCCGCGGGCGAGGCCCCGGCCGAGGCCGGCCCGTACGGCGATAGCGACGATTTCGGTGGCAGCCATAGCGACGAGCCGGGCGGTGGTCCGGGCGAAGCGTTCGAGCCGGGCCAGGAAGAATGGATGAGTAAGGATCTCGGCACCCGCGCCGAGATCGAGCAGACCCTGGACACGGGCCTGGACAACGTCTTCTCGGAGGAGCCGGCCGAGACCGCGGCGCGCAATGCCCAGGACGCAGCGCCGACCACCTATACCGAATGGGGCGGCGGCGCCTCCGGCGACGAGGACTACAATCTCGAAGCCTTCGTCGCCGCCGAGATGACGCTGTCGGACCATCTCGCCGAGCAGCTCTCGGTCGCCTTCACGGGTCCCGCGCAGCGCATGATCGGCCAGTACCTGATCGACCTCGTCGACGAGGCCGGCTATCTGCCGGGCGATCTCGGCCAGGCCGCCGAGCGTCTCGGCGCATCGCAAGCCGACGTCGAGGGCGTCCTTGCCGTCCTGCAGAAATTCGATCCGCCCGGCGTCTGTGCGCGCAACTTGAGCGAATGCCTTGCGATCCAGCTCCGCGAGCTCGACCGCTATGATCCCGCCATGCAGGCCCTGGTCGAGCATCTCGATCTCCTCGCCAAGCGCGACATCGTGGCCTTGCGCAAGATCTGCGGCGTCGACGATGAGGACATCGCCGACATGATCGGCGAGATTCGCCGCCTCAATCCCAAGCCCGGCATGAAGTTCGGCTCGGCGCGTCTGCAGACCATGGTGCCCGATGTCTATGTCCGTCCGGGTCCCGACGGCGGCTGGCATGTCGAGCTCAACAGCGACACCTTGCCGCGTGTGCTCGTCAATCAGACCTACTATTCCCAGCTCTCGAAGAAGATCGGCAAGGACGGCGACAAGTCCTATTTCACCGACGCGCTTCAGAACGCGACCTGGCTGGTGCGCGCGCTCGACCAGCGCGCCCGCACCATCCTGAAAGTTGCAACCGAGATCGTGCGCCAGCAGGATGGCTTCTTCACCCACGGCGTGGCGCATTTGCGTCCGCTCAATCTGAAGGCCGTCGCAGACGCCATCCAGATGCACGAATCCACGGTGTCGCGCGTCACCGCCAACAAATACATGGCGACAAATCGCGGCACATTCGAGTTGAAATATTTCTTCACGGCCTCGATCGCCTCCGCCGACGGCGGCGAGGCGCATTCCGCCGAAGCCGTGCGCCACCACATCAAGCAGCTGATCGATTCGGAAGAGCCGGCCGCGATCCTGTCGGACGACACCATCGTGGAACGCTTGCGCGCCTCGGGCATTGATATTGCCCGCCGCACGGTCGCGAAGTACCGCGAAGCCATGCGCATCCCCTCCTCGGTGCAACGCCGCCGCGACAAGCAGAGCGCTCTTGGTAACGTCCTCTCCACCGCCTTGTCCGATCGTTCCCGCAACCCCGAACCGGCCTGATTGCGCTGGCGCGAAATCGCGTTACTCTCGGCATCCCTTTGCAACCGATCCAGGCGCGCGCATGATCTGGAAAAGTGCACGGCGTTTTCCTCTCCCCACGAACGCGGCAAGGGTTCGTGGGAAGATCATGCGCAGGGAACGACTTCAGCGGCGATGACGCATCGTCGCAGCTGAGGAGCAAACCAAGCGAGGCATCCATGACTCTTCGGATTTCGGGCAAGAGCATCAGCGTCGGTGAGGCCCTGCGCGGCCGCGTCGCCGACCGCACCGACGAGGTGCTGCGCAAATATTTCGACGGCAATTATTCCGGCCACATCACGCTCAGCAAGGACGGCTTCGGCTTCCGCACCGATTGCGCCCTGCACCTCGATTCGGGGATCACGCTGGAGGCCGATTCGAACGCGCCGGACGCCTATGCCAGTGCCGACCAGGCGCTGGTGATGATCGAGAAGCGGCTGCGCCGCTACAAGAACCGGCTCAAGGACCGCTCCGCCCGCAAGGCCCACGTCGCCTCCGAGGCGATGGCCGCGCTCGATGCGACGAGCTATGTGCTGGAGGCGCCGGAGGGCGAAGAGGAAGTCACCGGCTACAGCCCCGTCATCATCGCCGAGCAAACCACCTCGTTGAAGCCGCTGTCGGTCAGCGAGGCGGTCATGGAACTCGATCTCAGCGGAGCGCCTTGCCTGGTCTTCCAGCATGGTTCTTCGGGCCGGGTGAACATCATTTACCGCCGGGCGGACGGCAATGTGGGCTGGATCGATCCGCCGGGGGCCAAGGTCGATGGCAAGGCCGGCTAGGAGGAGGCGGGAGCCCGTACGATCCCGGCCCTTAACAATGACCGTGGCAAAGCCGCACGCGGGAGTTGGCACCGGCATTGCGTTGGAGTAGAAGCCCCCCACATCTGGACTTGGCAGGACTTTGGCTAAGTCCCCCTCCTGCTTCATGTTATTGACGCCGGCTCAGCTTGGTCTATCAAGCTGGCCAAATCGGAACCTGACGGTCTAATTCACCTCGGAAAGCCTCCATGCCGATTACCGATCTGGTCGCACCCGAGGCGATTCTCCCGGCATTGAAGGTCAACAGCAAGAAGCAGGCCTTGCAGGAGCTCGCGGCCAAGGCCGCCGAGCTGACGGGCCAGAACGAGCGCTCCGTCTTCGAGGTGCTGCTGCAGCGGGAGAAGCTCGGTACCACCGCGGTCGGCTACGGCGTCGCCATTCCGCACGGCAAGCTGCCCAAGCTCGAAAAGATCTTTGGCCTGTTCGCGCGGCTCGACCGTCCGATCGATTTCGAATCGATGGACGGCCAACCGGTCGATCTGGTCTTCCTTCTGCTCGCCCCCGAAGGCGCCGGCGCCGATCACCTCAAGGCGCTCGCTCGCATCGCCCGCCTCCTGCGCGACCAGGACATCGCCAAGAAGCTCCGCGCCTCTCGCGACGCCCAGGCGATCTATTCGGTGCTGGCGCTGCCGCCGGCGACGGCGGCGTAACGCCTCGCATTCGCCATGCCCATTCCCTGACAGAATCTTCGGCCACGCCGTCGTGACCGCGGCTGCGGCGCTTCAGCAGACCGTCGGCAGCAGGCGCCGGACTTCGTCGAGCAATTCGGGAATCGCCGTCCTGTCACCCGCGAGGTGCTTGAGCAGCGCGCTCTGAAATAGACCGTCGAACAGCGCATAGAGCGCGGCGGGCGACGACGCCGGCCGTTTGCCGGCGAAGTCGGCGTAGCGGGACGCGATGCGCCAGATCATCGCTTCGAGGCTCTTGTCGATTTCGAGCACATCCTCGCGAAACGCCGCCTCGAACATCGCCTGCGAGCGCAAATCGTACCAGAGACGGTGCATGCGGGCTTCGGTCTGCAACGTTGCTGCGAGCTTGGCGAGGAAGCCCTCGAGCAACTCCTCGCGGCTCGTTGCCGTCGCTACGACATCGTCATACCGCGTCACGCACCTCGCCTTATAGTGACGGACGCAGCAGCAGATCAGGTCGAGCTTGTCGCTGAAATAATAGTGGAACACGCCGTGCGTGAAGGCCGAGTTCTGCGCGATCTCGCGCAGGCTGGTGCGTGCGAAGCCGAGTTCGCCAAGCGTTTCGAGCGCGGCCTCGGCAAGCTCGATCCGTCGCGCGTTGAACTTTTCGTCCCGCACGACCTCCCCCACGGCCTCACGCTTCGCCGCTCCTGTCGCTCGCCGCGCCATTGTCGCGCTGTCTCCCGTCTCTTCGTCACGACGATCACATCGCCCGTCATCGTCTAGAGCATGATCCGGAAAAGTGCGAAGCGGTTTTCCGAAAAGATCATGCTCAAACATGACCTAAAGCGCGATGAGGATTCGTCCGATCTCATCGCGCTCTAGAGACCATCCTCTTTGACAACTGTCAAATTTTCTCCTTGACAACTGTCAAGCTGCGGGAGGAGTGTGCCACCGAGAATTTGGACAGTCGTCAAGACGACCGCAAATGGAGGAAATGCACCCACCGGCGCCGTGCCGCCGGAACGGACTCGCATGCCGCTGCGCCACTGCGCCGGCACCGTGCTGCCGATCGCAGCACGCACCGGTCATCAGCGAAAATCAGTCCAGAACAGCAATCCAAAAAATCGATCCAAGAGATCAGCAAAGGGAGGACGTGCGATGAGTGAGAAGAGCCTTGATGGCCGCAAAGCCTTGGTCACCGGCGGAGCACGCGGCATAGGAGCCGCTATTGCACAGGCACTGGCGCGATCCGGCGCGGCGGTCATGATCGGCGACATCCTCGACGACGTCGGCAAGGACAGTGCCGGCCAGATTGCCAAGCTCGGTGTGAAGACCGGCTTCGTGCATCTCGACGTCACCGACGATGCGCAGTGGGAGAAAGCGGCCGCTGCGACGATCGCGACGCTCGGCGGCTACGACATCCTGATCAACAATGCCGGCATCGAGATCACCTCGCTGATCTCCGAGGTCAAGGCCGAGGATGCGCGCCGGATGTGCGACGTCAACATCGTCGGCACGGTGCTCGGCATGAAGCATGCCTTCCGCGCCATGCGCCCGGGCGGGCCGGCCGGCAAAGGTGGCGCCGTCGTCAACATCGCCTCGGTTGCGGCAACGATCGCCTTCCCGAGCATCGCGGTCTATTCGGGCACCAAATCCGCGGTCGACCGCATGACGCGGGTCGGCGCGATGGAATCCGGCAAGCTTGGCTTCGGCGTGCGCGTCAACGCGATCTATCCGGGTCTGATCCCGACTGACATGGGCATGCAGCTTGCCAATGACATCGTGAAGATCGGTCTGGCACCCGACGTCAACGCCGCGGTCGGTTCGGTGGTGGAGCAGACACCGCTCGGCAAGCTGGCGGAAGTCGGCGACATCGCCGACGCGGCGGTGTTTCTGTGCTCGGACCGAGCGCGTTTCATCACCGGCATCGGACTGCCGGTCGATGGCGGCATGGGCATGTGAGCGCGGTCAACCAACAACCACCCATCAGGAGGATCGCAATGAGCAAGAAGCCCGTCATCGTCTACGGCGCATCCGGCTACACCGGCCGGTTGGTCTGCGAATATCTACGCGAGTACAACATCCCCTTCATCGCGGCCGGGCGAAGCGAAGAGAAGCTCAAGGCCGCGATGAAGTCGAACGTGGCCGGCATCGAGACGGCCGACTATGAGGTGGCGACGGTGCCGCACACGGTGGCGGCGCTGACTGAATTGTTCAAGGGCGCCTCCGTGGTGCTCAACACCGTCGGCCCCTTTGCCAAGTTCGGCACCGAAGTGGTGCAGGCGTGTCTCGCTGCCAAGTGCCACTACACCGACACCACCGGCGAGCAGGACTGGCTGATCACGCTCGATCAGGAGTTCGGCACGAGGTTCGCCAATGCCGGCCTGCTGCTGGCGCCGGGCGTCGCGCAGATGTACACGACGGGTGAGATCGCCGCCCAGCTGTGCCTGGAGACACCGGGCCTCGACACGCTCGATATCGCCGTGTTCTGGGGCGGCAGCCCGACGATCGCCTCGACGCAGACCATCCTGGTCAATGCCGCGATGGCCAAGGCTTACTACCTGGAGCAGAACAAATACGTCGAGCATCAGCCGGATGCCGGTCTCTACAACCTCGCCATCCCCGGCCAGCATGAACTGGCGTTGGCACTGCCCTGGGGTGGGACGTCGCATCCGGTGTGGTTCAAGCGCGATCCGCGCGTGGCCAACGTGAAGGTGCTGGGCGGCGTATTCAATCGCGCGCTGATGCTGGGCGTGCCGCAGATCGTCGCTGGCGCGCTGGAGGCGACCAAGAACATGAACCCCGACGACCGCTATGCCGCGTTGGCGCAGACCGCGGCCAGCGTGATGAACACCATGCCGCCGCGCGAGAACCCGCGCGTCAACAAGTCGATGGATTCGGTGCATGCGTCCGGCCCGCTCGGGCGCGCGCACTGTGTCATCTACGGCAACAGCAACTACAAGCAGACCGGCATGCTCCAGGCCTATGCCGCGGCGCACCTGCTGCAGCAGCCGCCCAAGCGCGTCGGCTTTGCTTCCGGCTGCCAGGCATTCGGCCATCACGAGCTGCTTGGACAGTTGCGCAGTTTTGGTCTGGTCGGCAAGCCTGTTCTGACCGTACACGACTAAACGATCGCGGGTGGTGCACCCATGTGCCACCCGTCTCATCGCGAGATCGAACATGCGCTTCATCGATTACCTCGACAAGGGTGCCTCGCTCGGCGTCAATGCGCCGTGCCTGACCATGGATGGACGCGATCTCGGCTATGGCGAGGTGCAGCGGCTCAGCTATCGCATCGCGCGGGGACTCGACCGATCGGGCATCGCGCCCGGCGACAAGGTCGCGGTCCTGTCCGGAAACGATCCGGTCGCCTTCGCCTGTGTGTTCGGCATCTCGCGCGCCGGCGCGGTGTGGTGCCCGATCAATCCGCGCAATGAGGCGGCCGAGAACAAATTCATCCTCGACGGGTTCGATTGCAGCCTGCTTCTGTTCCATTCGAGCTTTGCGCCGATGGTCGAGGCCGTCAGACCAGAGTTGCCGAAGTTACGTACGCTCGTTTGCCTCGACACCGAACTGCCGTTCGCGCCATCGTTCGAAAAATGGCTCGCCGGCCTCGCAGATGACCTTATCAACGCGAGACGATCGACGATCTCGCGATGATCCCGGGCACCGGCGGCACCACCGGCAAGCCGAAGGGTGTGATGTTGTCGGGCCGCAACATCGAGACCATGACGGCGCTGACCTTGATGGGCTATCCCTTCAAGGGCCGTCCGGTCTATCTCGCGCTGGCGCCGCTGACGCACGCCGCAGGCGTGCTGTGCTTCCCGATCATGACGCTCGGCGGCCGCATCGTGATCATGAGTCACCCCGACGTCGGCGAGTTCCTCGATCTGATCGCGCGCTACGGGGTCACGCACACTTTCCTGCCGCCGACCGTGATCTACATGCTGCTCGATCATCCCGGGCTTGATCGCGCCAAGCTCGGTTCGTTGCAATGTTTCTGGTACGGCGCCGCGCCGATCTCGGCACTGCGGCTTGCAGAGGCGCTCCAGCGGATCGGCCCGATGGCGCAGTTGTTCGGCCAGACCGAAGCGCCGATGATGATATCGATGATGCCACCCAGCGAGCACTACAATGCCGACGGTACCATCGCGATGCAGCGTCTCGCGTCAGCCGGTCGGATCAGCCCGCTGGTCCAGGCCGGCATCATGGATGGCGACGGTCATCTGCTGCCATCAGGCGCGCGCGGCGAGATCGTCGTGCGCGGCTCGCTGGTGATGGACGGCTATTACAAGAATCCGCAAGCCACCGCCGAAGCCTCAGTGCATGGCTGGCACCACACCGGCGACATCGGCTACATCGACGACGACGGCTATCTCTATATCGTCGATCGCGCCAAGGACATGATCATCACCGGCGGGTTCAACGTCTATTCGATCGAGGTCGAGAATGCGCTGCGGTCGCATGAGGCGGTGCAGGATTGCGCCGTGATCGGGCTGGCGGATGAGAAATGGGGTGAGCGGATCGTCGCCGTGGTGCAGCCACGCGCCGGCCGGCAAATCGACACCGCAGCGCTCGCCGCCTTCGTCAAGGCACAGATCGGCAGCGTCAAGACGCCGAAGCAGATCGAGGTCTGGGCCGATCTTCCGCGCTCCAAGGTCGGCAAGGTCCTGAAGCCGGACATTCGTGCGCGATTGACCTGATTGGGCTCGCCCCCTCCGCGTCGGTCATTCCGTTCCGCCCGCCGCAGCGCTTCACGCCTCCCAAAGCAAAACGGGCACGCCTTCTTGCGAAGGCATGCCCGCTCGAAACTCTATTCGTGCGACGCGTGCGCTCAGTGCACGCTCACCGCTTGCAGCTCGTTGCTCCAGGCGTTGGCGATCGCGGCTTCGCGGCTGTCGGTCAGCATGATCGGCGTGCCATCGGCGGCGTGGAGCGCGAAGAGCTTGAGCCCCGGCGCGATTTTCGGCGCCTCGGGAAACAGGCCCGGCACGTCTTCCGAGCGGATCTGCTTCACATAGGCGATATGACCTTCGCCGAGGGCTGCCAGCGTCTCGGGCGAGACGTTCTTGGCTTCGTATTCGAACGCAACGTGACCTTCACTCATGGTCTCGACTCCTCTGGAACACTAAGCGGTCGAGTCCGCTACTCGTTCCATTATTCGTGCTCATTGATAGCGATTGTCTTAACGATCCTCTCCGGTTCAGGCCGGGCAAGATCGATCGACAACAGCCCGTTCTTCAGATCCGCACCCAGCACCAGCATCCCCTCCGCCAGCACGAACGTGCGCTGGAAGTGGCGCGCGGCGATGCCGCGATGGATGTATTGCCGGGTCTTGTCGTCCTGCTGCCGCCCGCGGATCACGAGCTGGTTTTCCTCAATGGTTACATCGAGTTGGTCGCGGGTGAATCCGGCAACCGCCAGCGTGATGCGCAGCCGCTCGGGCTGGCCGTCCGCGCCGCCGCACCTCTCGATATTGTAGGGCGGATAGCCGTCGGCGCCTTTGACGACGCGGTCGAGCACGCGCTCGATCTCGTCGAAGCCCAGAAGGAACGGACTGGAGAGCGTTGGAACACGAGACATAGTTTACAAAGTCCTCTCGAAGCGACTTTGGTGCATCAGGGCCCATAAAGGCACCCCTTGATCAGCAATATGGGCATGTTCCCATGTTGGTTCAAGCAGGTAGCGGGGGAGTGTGGATTGCCGCTTCCTCTGGACATGGCCAGGCGGGACAACCCGGGCATGACGAACTTAGGGCGCGATTTATCCCAACGATAACAAGGCCGTTCTACTGTGCATGGGGTTGTTTTCGCAGTTTTTGAGTTGGGAGGCCTCGGAACCCTCAGGCCTCCATCCGCGTCCGCCCGTCACCGCTGAACAGATGCAGCTTTGCTCGCGCCGCTGCGACCCGGATTCTCGCGCCGATGGCAGGGGCCTCGGTTCCGGGAATGCGGACGATGATCTCGCCGGGTGGCAGCTCGCCGGGCGTGGCGGCGACGCGCTGCTCTTCCTGCTCGCGCGAGCCATAGACGAAGGTTTCTGCGCCGACGCGCTCGATGGCCTCGACCGTCAGCGGCAACGCGACGCCGCCGGCCGGGGTCTGGTCGGTGATGACGAAATCCTCCGGGCGGATGCCGAGGATGCCGGCTTCGCCGGCACTGCCGCCGAGCTGCGATCTGATCTCTTCGGGGCGCGTCGACATCAAATTCATCGGCGGTGCGCCGATGAAGGAGGCGACGAAGGTGGTCGCCGGCTTCTCGTAGATCGCAAGGGGATTGCCGACCTGCTCGACCTCACCGCCGTTCATCACCACGAGAATGTCGGCGAGCGTCATCGCTTCGAGCTGGTCGTGAGTGACGTAAATCGACGTCGTGTTGAGCCGGCGCTGCAATTTGCGGATCTCGACGCGCATCGCGATGCGCAGCTTGGCATCGAGGTTGGAGAGTGGCTCGTCGAACAGGAACACCTTGGGCTGGCGCACGATGGCGCGGCCCATGGCGACGCGCTGGCGCTGGCCGCCGGAGAGCTGGCGCGGCTTGCGCTCCAGCATCGATGTGAGCTCGAGAATGCGCGCAGCTTCCTCGACCCGGGACTTGATCTCGGCCTCGGCCATGCCGCGGTTGCGCAGGCCGTAGGCCATGTTGTTGTAGACGCTCATATGCGGATAGAGCGCATAGTTCTGGAACACCATCGCGATGTCGCGATCGGCGGGCTCGATCTGGTTGACGATCCGGCCGCCGATGTCGATCTCGCCGCCGGTGACCGTTTCGAGCCCCGAGACCATGCGCAGCAGCGTGGACTTGCCGCAGCCGGAGGGGCCGACCAGCACGCAGAACTGGCCGTCTCCGACATCGACGTCGACGCCCTTGATGGCTTCGAAGCCGCCGGGATAGGTCTTGCGGACGTTGCGCAGGGTGACGTTGGCCATAAGTCTCTACTTTTCCGTCTCGACCAGTCCGCGCACGAACAGCTTCTGCATGACGACGACGACGAACACCGGCGGCAGCATGGCCAGCACGGCGGTTGCCATCACGATCGGCCATTCGGTCAGCGCGTCGGTGGTGGTGATCATCTTGCGGATGCCGATCTGGATGGTCTGCATGTCGTCGCGCGTGGTGATCAGCAGCGGCCAGAGATATTGATTCCAGCCGAGGATGAACAGGATCACGAACAAAGCGGCCATGTTGGTGCGCGACAGCGGCAGCAGCGTATCCCAGAAGAAGCGGAAGGGCCCGGCGCCGTCGATGCGCGAGGCTTCCAGAAGCTCGTCCGGCACCGTCATGAAGAACTGCCGGAACAGCAGTGTCGCGGTCGCGGATGCGATCAGCGGGAGTGCCAGGCCGGCATAGCTGTCGAGCATGTGCAGATCAGCGACGATCTTGTAGGTCGGATAGATGCGCACCTCGACCGGCAGCATCAAGGTGATGAAAATGATCCAGAAGATCGCCATCCGAAACGGAAAGCGAAAATAGACGATCGCATAGGCGGAGATGATCGAGACTGTGATCTTGCCGACCGCGATCAGGAGCGCCATTACGAGCGAGTTGAGCATCATGTTGCCGACCGGCTCGCGGGTCGAGCCGCTCGTGCCGACGAAGATGGTCTGGTAGTAGGTTTGCAGGAAATGGCCGCCCGGCAGCAGCGACATCTGGCCGTTGGCGATCACCGCGTTGTCCTGGGTCGAGGCGACGAAGGCGAGATAGACCGGGAAGGCGACGATCGCGATCCCGATCCATAGGATGATGTGGGCGATGTAGCGCCGAAAGCCTTCTTCCTCCACCATCAGTAGGTCACCTTGCGTTCGACGAAGCGGAACTGGATTCCCGTCAGCACGATGACCATGATCATCAGGATCACCGATTGTGCCGCCGAGCTGCCGAGATTTCCGCCGAGCAGGCCGTCGGTATAGACCTTGTAGACCAGCGTCTCCGTCGACTTGCCGGGGCCGCCCCGGGTCATGGTGTCGATGATGCCGAACGTGTCGAAGAAGGCGTAGACGATATTGACGACGAGCAGGAAAAAGATGGTGGGCGACAGCAGCGGGAAGGTCACCGTCCAGAACCTGCGCATCGGCCGCGCGCCGTCGATCGCCGCGGCCTCGAGCACGCTCTTGGGGATGCTCTGCAGGCCGGCGAGGAAGAACAGGAAGTTGTAGGAGATCTGCTTCCACGCGGCGGCGAGGATGATCAGCGCCGCGGCCTGGTCGCCGTCGAGCAGCGGATTCCAGTCGACGCCGAGGGCGCGCAAATATCGCGAGAGCACGCCCAGCGAGGGGTGCAGCATGAAGATCCAGAGCACGCCGACGACCGGCGGCGCCACCGCATAGGGCCAGATCAGCAGCGTCCGGTAGAGCATAGAGCCGCGCAGCGGCTTGTCCGCCATCACGGCGAGCAACAGCGCAAACGACAGCGATGAGACCGCGATGGCGAACGAGAAGAAGAAGGTCCGGACGATCGCCTCGAAATAGGCGCCGTCCTTCATGAGATCGAGATAATTCTCGAACCAGACGAAGGTCGTCGACAGGCCGAACGCATCCTGGAGCAGGAAGGACTGGATCACCGCCTGCAGGGCCGGCCAGTAGAAGAAAATCAGGACGATCGCCAGCTGCGGCGCAACCAGCGCGTAGGGCAACAGCTTCGATTGGAAGATGGCTTGCTTTTGCATGATGCCCCAGAGCGGCAGGCCGGGGTCACCGGCCTGCCGCTGATCGTCTCACTTGACGGCGGTCTTTTCGAACTGGCGCAGCATCGTGTTGCCGCGCTCGACGGCCGCGTCCAGCGCCTGCTTGGCGGTCTTCTTGCCGGCCAGCGCCTGCTCGATCTCTTCCGCCCAGACGTCGCGGAGCTGCACCATGTTGCCGAGGCGCAGGCCGCGGGAGTTCTCGGTCGGCTCCTTGTTGGTCAGCTCGAGCAGCGGCGTCTCGAGATAGGGCTGGTCCTTGTAGAAGCCGTCCGCCTTGGCCTTGTCATAGGCAGCCTTGGTGATCGGCAGATAGCCCGAGGACTTGTGGATGAAGACCTGGCGATCGGTGTCCGAGAGGAAGGTCAGGAATTTCGCCACGCCTTTGTATTCGTCGGCCGACTTGCCGCCCATCATCCAGAGCGAGGCGCCACCGATGATCGAGTTCTGCGGCGCGCCCTTCACGTCGGGATAGTAGGGCATCGGGACCGCGGTGAAGGCGAACTTGGCCTGCGCCTTGACGTTGCCGAAGAAGGCGGACGACGTCAGGTAGAGCGGGCATTCGCCCGACGTGAAGCGGCCTTCGCCGGTGTTGGTGCGGCCGGCATAATCGTAGGTCTTGTCCTTCTGGAGCTCGACCAGATTTTCGAGATGCTTGACCTGGAGCGGCCCGTTGAAGGAGAGCACGGTGTCGAAGCCGTCGAGGCCGTTGGCCTTGCTGGCGAGCGGCACGTTGTGCCAGGCGGAGAGCTGCTCGAGATTGACCCAGGTGACCCAGGAGTTGGAGAAGCCGCAGGTGGCGCTGCCGGCCGCCTTCAGCTTCTTGGCCGCGTCGAATACCTCAGGCCAGGTCTTGGGAATCTCGACATTGGCCTTCTTCAGCGCGTCGAGATTGACCCACATCACGGTCGACGACGAGTTGAAGGGGAAGGACAGCATCTCGCCCTTCGAGGTCGAATAGTAGCCGGTGATCGCAGGCAGATAGGCTTTTGGATCGAACTTCTCGCCGGTCTCGGCCATCAGCTTGTAGACGGGCTTCACGGCGCCGGTGGCGGACATCATCGTGGCAGTGCCGACCTCGAACACCTGCATGATGTGCGGCGCGTTGCCGGCGCGGAACGCCGCGATGCCGGCGTTCATCGTGTCGGCGTAGTTGCCCTTGTAGGTCGGGATCACCTTGTAGTCGCTCTGCGACGTGTTGAAGTCGTTGGCAAGCTTGACGATGACGTCGTTGTTCGCGCCGGTCATCGCATGCCACCACTGGATTTCCGTCACAGCGAAGGCCGGCGAGGCCGTCAGGCCAACTGTGAATGCGAGTGCGGCAGCCGCACCAAAATGTCGAAGACCCATCAAGAAAACCTCCCTTGCCCGTCACTAAAGAAGCGCTTGCGCTAGCAGCGCCATATGACGTTCACATGACTGTGTAAGCGGGAGAAACGAAAGCGGCAAGCGCTCGAAAAGGGAAGTCGTCAAATAGGCGAAGACGGAGCAGGTAGCCAAATCCGTTCGCGCTGCACATGCGTGCGCACGCCGCAGTGCGGCATCGTTCGTTCGGAGGAAGGCGATGGGCCCCTAGCGCTTGCGCTCGGGGCCGCAGACGGTGCCTTTTTCGACCATCGCGTCGATCTCGGCCTTGGAGTAGCCGAACTCGCCCAGGACCTCTGCCGAGTGCTGGCTGAATTTCGGCGGCAGCCGGCGCAGGCTCGGCTTGCTGCGGCCGAGCCGGATCGGCGAGGCGACGCCCTTGTACCAATCCTTCTCGATGATATCGCCGCGCGCGATCGTGTGAGGGTTCGTCAGCGCCTGGTCGATCTTCTGCACGGGCCCTGCGGGGAGGCCGGCGGCGAGCAGGCGGTTGCACAGCGGCTCGGCCTCGTGCTGGCTGAACACCGCGGCGAGCTCGGCGCGCAACGCCTCGCGATTGGCGATGCGGTCCTTGTTGCGGGCAAAGCGCGGATCGGTTCCCAGCTCGGGCTTGCCGATCTCCTTGGCGAGCTTGCGGAAGGTGCCGTCGTTGCCGACGCCGATGAAGATGTCGTCGGTCTTGGTCGGGAAGATCGCGTAGGGCACGAGGTTGGGATGCTCGTTGCCGGTGAGCGAGGGCGGCTTGCCATGCATGAAATAATTCGCGGTGTGCGGATGCATGATGGCAAGGCCGGTCTCGTACAGCGTGGTCTCCAGGAACTGGCCCTTGCCGGAGCGCTGCCGCTCCGACAGCGCCATCAGGATGCCGATCGCGGCATAGAGGCCGGTGCCGATGTCGACCAGGGGCACGCCGATCCGCATCGGCCCACTCTCGGGCGAGCCGGTCGCCGCAATCATGCCGGTCATGGCCTGGATGATGGCGTCATAGCCGGGATTGCCGCCGCGCGGGCCGTCGGCACCGAAGCCGCAGATCCGGCAGTGCACGAGGCGCGGGAATTTCTCGCGCAGCACCTCGTTGCCGATGCCCCATTTCTCCAGCGTACCCGGCTTGAAATTCTCGATCAGGACGTCGGCGCTCTCCAGCATCTTGAGCAGCACGGCACGGCCGCCCTCGGAGGCGAGGTCGAGACCGATCGAGCGCTTGTTGCGGTTGATGCCGATGAAATAGGCGGCGTCGTCGTCGTGGAAGGGAGGGCCCCAGTCGCGCACTTCGTCGCCCGCGGGCGGCTCGACCTTGATCACGTCGGCGCCATGGTCGGCGAGGATCTGGGTGCAGTACGGTCCGCCGAGCACGCGCGTGAGATCGATGACGCGCAGCCCACTCATGGCACCTGTGGCGGCTTCAGAACTCATGCCTTCGCTTTCCCTGTGTCGACAATTGATCACAGGCCTAGCGAGGTTCGTGCAGGCCGGCAATGGCCCCGCGGGCAGGGGCGTATGCGCGCCGGCGCCATCCCGCAGAATGGCAAATCGGCGGAAGCGGCCGGCCCGAGGGGGATCCCGGACCGGCCGATCCACCGTTCCGGTCAGACGACCGTCAGGCGAACGTCGACATTGCCGCGCGTGGCGTTGGAATAGGGGCACACCTGGTGCGCCTTCTCGACCAGCGCCTCGGCCTCAGCGCGGGCGAGGCCCGGCAGCGAGACGGCGAGGTCGATATCGAGGCCGAAGCCGCCCTCGGAGCGCGGGCCGATGCCGACGGTCGAGGTGACGGAGGCGTCAGCCGGAACCTTGGGGCCGCCCTGCGAGGCCACGAACTTCATCGCGCCGATGAAGCAGGCGGCATAGCCGGCTGCGAACAGCTGCTCGGGATTGTTGCCGGCGCCGCCGCCGCCGCCGAGCTCCTTCGGCGTGGTCAGCTTGACGTCGAGCGCGCCGTCGAGGGTTGCAGCATGGCCGTCGCGGCCGCCGGTCGCCTTGGCGCTGGTCTTGTAGAGGACGTTCACGGACATTGTCGTCTCCCTTGGGGGTTCGTTGGGACGCGATCTATATCGCAGACAATTAGATTGCGCGCAATTGAAATTGCGCCGCTTCACATTTAATTGTTCGCGATTGAATGTGGCTGCGCGGGGCGCCAGAATGAGACAAGTCCTGAAGAGATTCTCCATGCCTCGAAAATTATCGGCAGCGGACGCGCCGCTGCGGCTCGACAACCAGATCTGCTTCGCGGTCTATTCAGCCGCGCATGCCTTCAACCGCGTCTACAAGCCGCTTTTGGACCGCCTCGGCCTGACCTATCCGCAGTATCTCGTCATGCTGGTGCTGTGGGAGCGCGACGACGTTCCGGTCAAGGACATCGGCGAAAGATTGTTCCTGGATTCGGGCACGCTGACGCCGCTGCTCAAGCGGCTGGAGGCCGCCCATCTCGTCAAGCGCACCCGCTCGAGCGAGGACGAGCGTCAGGTCCTGATCGCGCTGACGGCGCAAGGACACGCGCTGAAGGACAAGGCGCGGGCCGTGCCGCAGTCGATCCTGGCGGCGTCGGACTGCTCGGTGTCGGAGTTGGTGGCGATGAAGGACGAGATCGTGGCGTTGAGGGATCGGCTGAACGCGGTGATCGGGGAGTAGGGGAGGTTAGAGGCGCTTCTTGGCGAACGCGCGGCCGGACGCTGACTTTAGGTACCTTTCGAACGCGATTGCCTGCTTTTCGTTACTGAAAGCGACATAAGTCTTAACACGCCAAGGTCCGAATTTCGAGGTGTGAGGTACCTCGCCAGCATTGTGCTTCGTCAATCGGGCGCGCAGGTCGTCGGTAATCCCGACATAGAAGTGGAGGGAATCGAGGGTCTCAAGGATGTAGACGTACTTCATGGCGGATCGTCTCCGCCGTTCAGCCTATTGGATATGCATGCGCTTGCCGAGGCCCGGCTTCGCCCTTCGGGCTACGCCGCGGCAGCCTTCGCTAGCTTCGCTACGACAGAGCGGAGCTGGCCTGCCGAGCCGTAGCTGGCGAAGCCAGCGAAGGCTGGTGGAGCCAGGCGGGATCGAACCGCCGACCTCTTGCATGCCATGCAAGCGCTCTCCCAGCTGAGCTATGGCCCCTTAGTCCTCGCGGGACGAACCCTGGTGGTTCACCCCAGCCGGCGAGCCCTGGTGACTCGCGCGGTGCACCCTTTTTCACAGATCAGGGCTGATCTCAAGTCTCTTCATCACCTCCGACATCACCAATGATGTCGGTCACGTCCTCATCGCCTTCTTCTTCGTCTGCAATGAAGGTCGAATCATCGTCATCGTCGTCATCGAGGGTCTCGTCGACCTCGATATCGTCCTCGGATTCGGGCACCACGGCCTTGACCTTGCCGGTGTTCTCCTCGGCGTCGGCCTCCTCCAGCGAGACCTCTTCGACCTCTGCCGGCTCGGGCGTAGCATCCGCCGTCGCCGCGTGTCGGGCTTCGGCGCCGCGGGGCGCGCGCGCCGGCGCCACCGGGGCGATCGGCACCACTTCGCCGGTATAGGGCGAGATCACCGGATTCTTGTTGAGGTCATAGAACTTCTTGCCCGTGGTCGGGCAAATACGTTTAGTTCCGAGTTCGGACTTGGCCACGGCAGGAATCCTGGGAATGTCTGAAAAGCGGTGTTTCACTTGGCTAGTTGGCGGGCCGCTGTCAATAGCGCATTACGGGAGAACGACATGCCCGTGACGGGGCCGGGGCCATGTGGTACCTGCGCCGCAGTCCCCTCGGGGCTCATCCAAGGACACAATCTTGACTCATTCCGACCAACCGAGGCCGCTTCAGTCTCGCGCCAGCGGTCCCCTGACCGGGAAAGTACGGGTGCCCGGGGACAAGTCGATTTCTCATCGGGCTCTCATCCTGGGTGCGCTCGCGGTCGGTGAGACCAGGATTTCGGGCCTTCTGGAAGGCGAGGACGTTCTCAACACCGCCAAATCCATGCAGGCGCTGGGCGCCGGGGTCGAGCGCACCGGCGATTTCGCCTGGAAGGTGAACGGCGTCGGCGTCGCGGGCTTCGCCCCGCCCAGGGCGCCCTTGGATTTCGGCAACTCCGGCACCGGCTGCCGGCTGGTCATGGGCGCCGTCGCGGGCTGTCCGATCTTGGCGGTGTTCGACGGCGATGCCTCGCTCCGCAGCCGCCCGATGCGCCGGATCCTCGATCCCCTCGAAAAGATGGGCGCGAAGGTCATTTCCGGTGGCGAGGGCGGCCGTCTGCCTCTGACCCTTCAGGGCGCGCGCGATCCATTGCCGATCACCTACACGACCCCGGTCGCCTCGGCCCAGATCAAATCGGCGGTGTTGCTGGCGGGCCTCGCCGCACCGGGCACCACGACCGTGATCGAGACTGAAGCCAGCCGCGACCATACTGAATTGATGCTGAAGCATTTTGGGGCCGACATTTCCTCGGCGCGAGAGGGCGCGCATGGCCGCCGTATCACGCTCAAGGGCCAGCCCGAGCTGCACGGCGCCGCCGTGGTGGTGCCCGCCGATCCGTCCTCGGCGGCTTTCCCGGTGGTCGCAGCATTGATTGTCGAGGGCTCCGATGTCGTCCTGTCCGACGTCATGACCAATCCGCTGCGCACTGGCCTGTTCACCACACTGCGCGAGATGGGTGCTTCCATCGAGGAACGCGACGCCCGCGGGGACGCCGGCGAGCCGATGGCGGAATTGCGCGTACGGGCCTCGAAACTCCGTGGCGTCGAGGTGCCGCCGGAGCGCGCGCCTTCGATGATCGACGAATATCTGGTGCTGGCGGTGGCGGCGTCCTTCGCCGAAGGCATCACCATCATGCGCGGCCTGCACGAGTTGCGCGTCAAGGAATCCGATCGCCTTGAGGCAACCGCCGCCATGCTGCGCGTCAACGGCGTGAAGGTCGAGATCTCCGGCGACGATCTGATCGTCGAAGGCCGCGGTCACGTTCCCGGCGGCGGCACCGTCGCCACCCATATGGACCATCGCATCGCAATGTCGGCGCTGGTGATGGGCTGCGCCTCCGACCAGCCCGTGAGCGTCGACGACACCGCCTTCATCGCCACCAGCTTTCCGGACTTCATTCCGATGATGCGTTCGCTAGGGGCCGAGTTTTCATGATCATCGCTATCGACGGGCCCGCGGCTTCGGGCAAGGGGACGCTCGGCAAGCGTCTGGCTCACCATTACGGCTATCGTCATCTCGATACCGGCGTGATCTATCGCGCGGTGGCCTATGCCCTGATGCAGTCCGGCCACGATCTCACCGACGAGACGGCCGCCGTGCAGGCGGCTTTGGAGCTCGATCCCGAAAAGTTCGGCAATCCCGCCCTCAAGACCCAGAAGGCCGGCGAGGGCGCTTCCATCGTCTCGGCGATCCCCAGGGTTCGCGAGGTCCTGGTCAATTTCCAGCGCCAGTTCGCGGCCGATCCGCCCGGCGCGGTCCTGGATGGCCGCGACATTGGAACCGTGATCTGCCCGCATGCCGACGTGAAGATCTTCGTCGTCGCCGACCCCAGGGTTCGCGCCCGCCGCCGGACCATGGAGGCCAGGGCGAGGGGCGAGGAGGCGGACGAGGCGGCCGTGCTTGCCGACATCCTCCAGCGCGACGAACGCGACAAGAATCGGCCGATTGCGCCTTTGAAACCGGCCCCGGATGCTTACTTGCTAGATAACTCCCAACTGGATATAGAAGGCGGCGTCCGGGCCGCCATCGACATTATCGAGGCTGTCCGAGCGGGCCGGTCGCGGGGTTAAGCCGCCGCCGTCATTGGAGGAAGTGCCCGCTCCCGCTCGTTGAGGTCGATACGTCAGGTCCTTCGTTTCGGGACCGGTGCGATCCAGGCTCCGGACGAAAGATTTCCACGTATTGAACGCGCGGGCCCAGCCGGCCCGCTTCCGCCGTTTCGGTGCGAGCCGGAGCAGCGAGCGGTCGCTCGAAGGTTTTGCGGACCTTCCGACACTGCGCGTGCGATGCGCCCATGAACCCAACGGCCGGCACGACATCCGCAATTGGAGAACAAATGGCTTCGACTTCTGCTGATACCTATAGCCCCTCGCGCGACGATTTCGCCGCGATGCTCGACGAGTCCTTCGCAGGCGGCAACCTGCAGGAAAGCTCCGTCGTCAAGGGCAAGGTGGTTGCAATTGAAAAGGACATGGCCGTCATCGACGTCGGCCTGAAGACCGAGGGCCGCGTCGCCCTGCGCGAATTTTCCGGCCCCGGCCGTGACAGTGAACTGAAGGTCGGCGACGAGGTGGAAGTGTTCCTCGATCGCATCGAGAACGCCCTCGGCGAAGCCGTGCTGTCGCGCGACAAGGCGCGCCGCGAAGAGAGCTGGGGCAAGCTCGAGAAGGCGTTCCAGAACAACGAGAAGGTCAACGGCGTCATCTTCAACCAGGTCAAGGGCGGCTTCACGGTCGATCTCGACGGTGCCGTGGCCTTCCTGCCGCGCTCGCAGGTCGACATTCGTCCGATCCGCGACGTTGCGCCGCTGATGAACAACTCGCAGCCGTTCCAGATCCTCAAGATGGACCGTCGCCGCGGCAACATCGTCGTCTCCCGCCGCACCGTGCTGGAAGAGACCCGCGCCGAGCAGCGCCAGGAGCTGGTGCAGAACCTCGAAGAGGGTCAGGTCATCGACGGCGTGGTCAAGAACATCACCGATTACGGTGCGTTCGTTGACCTCGGCGGCATCGACGGCCTGCTGCACGTCACCGACATCGCGTGGCGCCGCGTCAACCACCCGACCGAGGTGCTCTCGATCGGCCAGACCGTGAAGGTCAAGATCATCAAGATCAACCACGAGACGCACCGCATCTCGCTGGGCATGAAGCAGCTGCTGGGCGATCCGTGGCAGGGCATCGAAGCCAAGTACCCGTTGGGTGCCCGCTTCACCGGCCGCGTCACCAACATCACCGACTACGGTGCGTTCGTCGAGCTCGAGCCGGGCATCGAAGGTCTGATCCACGTCTCCGAGATGTCGTGGACCAAGAAGAACATGCACCCCGGCAAGATCGTGTCGACCTCGCAGGAAGTCGACGTGCAGGTCCTGGAAGTCGATTCGGTCAAGCGCCGCATCTCGCTCGGCCTCAAGCAGACCATGCGCAACCCCTGGGAGGTCTTCGTCGAAGGTCACCCGACCGGTTCGGTGGTCGAGGGCGAGGTCAAGAACAAGACCGAGTTCGGTCTGTTCCTGGGCCTCGAGGGCGACGTCGACGGCATGGTCCATCTCTCGGACCTCGACTGGAAGCTTCCGGGCGAGCAGGTGATCGACAACTACAAGAAGGGCGACATGGTGAAGGCCGTGGTGCTCGATGTGGACGTCGAGAAGGAGCGCATCTCGCTCGGCATCAAGCAGCTCGAAGGCGACCCCTTCGCCGAGCCGGGCGATGTCAAGAAGGGCGCGGTCGTGACCTGCGAAGTGCTCGAAGTGAAGGAGAGCGGTATCGAGGTGAAGATCACCGGCACCGACTTCTCGACCTTCATCAAGCGCTCCGAGCTCGCCCGTGACCGCAACGACCAGCGCGCCGAACGCTTTGCCGTCGGCGAGAAGGTCGATGCCCGCGTGATCCAGTTCGACAAGAAGGCCCGCAAGGTCCAGGTGTCGATCAAGGCGCTCGAAGTCGCCGAAGAGAAGGAAGCCATCGCGCAGTACGGCTCCTCCGATTCGGGTGCGACGCTCGGCGACATCCTGGGCACCGCGCTCAAGAACCGCGATAGCAAGTAAGCGAAACCTGCGTTTCGCTGACATCAAAGCCCCGGCGCGAGCCGGGGCTTTTTTGTTGTCCCCACGAACGCAGTCGTCGTCCCGGACAAGCGCGCCTAGATCCGGGCCCCATAGCCAAAGGGAGTGGTTTGACGCAATCTGGTAACTCCGGGAGGACAGCGGAAGGTGTGGCGGCATCTCGGCCGACGTAGCCGCCGAGCCTTGTTTTCTTCAAATTGCGCCGCAATTGATGTATCGAGATAAGCCAATGCTCACGCCGTGACGGCACGACGCGCCCGGCCTTTCATTTTGGAGATATCCAGATGTCGCTCGATTCGGACATCATCGTCGACCGCCGCAGAATTCGCCGCAAGCTGACATTCTGGCGCGTGACGGCCGCTTTGATCGCGGTCGCCGCGATTGCGAGCTTTGCGCTGATTGCGACGCCCGGTGCGCGCGGCACGTTCGCATCTGCCGGCTCCATCGCGCGCGTCAATATCGAGGGCCTGATCCGCAGCGATTCCGATCGCACCCAGGCGCTGGAGCGGCTGGAGAATTCGCAAGCTGCGGCCGTCATCGTTCACATCAACTCGCCGGGCGGCACCACCGCCGGCTCCGAGCAGCTCTACGACTCGCTCACCCGTCTGAAGGCGAAGAAGCCGCTCGTCGTCGTGGTCGAGGGCCTTGCCGCCTCCGGCGGCTATATCACTGCGATCGCGAGCGATCACATCGTCGCCCAGCAGAGCTCCCTGGTCGGCTCGATCGGCGTGCTGTTCCAATATCCGAACGTCAGCGAGCTCTTGAAGACCATCGGCGTCAAGGTCGAGGAGGTGAAGTCGTCGCCGCTGAAGGCCGCGCCCAACGGTTACGAGCCCACCAGTCCCGAGGCGCGTGCCGCGCTCGATGCCTTGGTGAAGGATTCCTACGCCTGGTTCAGGGGGCTGGTGAAGGAACGGCGTGGCATGGATGACACGCAGCTGGAGAAAGTGGCCGATGGCCGGGTCTTCACCGGGCGCCAGGCGATCGATCTCAAGCTGATCGACCAGATCGGCGACGAGAAGACGGCGGTGACCTGGCTGGTCGAGCAGAAGGGGGTCAAGAAGGGCCTCAGCGTGCGCGATTACAAGCTCCAGCCGCGCCTCGGCGATCTGACGTTCCTCAAGACGGCGACCGCTGTCGCGCTGGAAGCCCTTGGTTTGGGCTCGATTGCCCATCAAATCGGGCAAACCGGCGTCGTGCAGGCGGTTGATCGGTTCGGAATGGATGGAATGCTGGCCCTGTGGCAGCCGGCCGCGTCAAACTGAGCGGAGTCAAGGCGAGCGGCGGAGGGTTTTCCCGCGGGGCGGGTGCCGGGGCAGCCCGCTTTTTCGGCATTTGTCACGCATTTTCACGCCGCTCAACCTTGATTTAGCGTCTTGACAGATCAAGGTATTTTCACGGAAATGGTCATCCGCACGCTCCCGGGTCCTATCTCTCGATGATCAAATCCGAACTTGTTCAGCGTATCGCCGAGCACAACCCGCATCTGTACCAGCGGGATGTCGAGAACATTGTGAATGCGATTCTCGAAGAGATCGTAGCGGCCCTCGCGCGCGGTGATCGCGTCGAGCTGCGCGGCTTCGGTGCCTTCTCGGTCAAGCATCGCCCTGCACGCGCCGGGCGCAATCCACGCACCGGCGCCCATGTGCCCGTCGATCAGAAGAGCGTTCCGTTCTTCAAGACCGGCAAGGAAATGCGCGAGCGGCTGAATCGCGACCATCCGGATCCCGGCGCGCCGGACTGAGTCTAGCGTCATGGTTTCCTGCGGTCGCAAGATGCGGCCGCAAGCTTGATTCAAGGCGAGCGAAGCGAGATGCGAAAGTTCCTGACCGCGCTGATCGTCATTCCGCTGAGCGTGATCCTGGTGGCCTTCGCGGTCGCCAATCGGCATTTCATCACGGTTTCGTTCGATCCCTTCGTTGCGAATGACCCGTCATTGTCGGTCACGCTGCCGCTGTTCCTGCTCCTGATCCTGATCGCCGCCCTCGGCGTCTTCGCGGGCGGCTCTGCCGTCTGGGTCGGTCAGCGGCGCTGGCGGCGCGCGGCGCGCCGGCACGAGGCGGAGGCACGGGCCGCCAGGGCCGAACTGGCCGATCTGCGGGCTCAGGTGGCGGCGGCAAGGCCTGAATCCCAGCGCCTACCCGCCCCGATCGGGGTGGGGCTTTACGGGCCCGTCGGGCGAGACAAGCAGCGCGCGACGTTGTAGAAGCGGCCGCAACCGAAAGCCCCGTTTTCCGGCCGCGGACCCGCGGCCTCCATTTGCTTTGAGACCATGTCCCTGCTCATCAAGATCTGCGGCCTGTCCACGCGCGAGACGCTCGATGTCGCGCTCGACGCCGGCGCTGACATGGTGGGGTTCGTGTTCTTTCCGCCGTCGCCGCGGCACCTGTCCCTGGAGCTCGGCCGTGACCTCGGCCGCCAAGTGAAGGGCCGTGCGCTCAAGGTGGCGCTCACTGTCGATGCCGACGATGCGACGCTCGACAATATCATGGACGCGCTGTCGCCGGACATTTTCCAGCTCCACGGCAAGGAAAGCGTCGCGCGGCTGCGCGACATCAAGCAGCGGTTCGGCCGTCCCGTGATGAAGGCGGTCCCGGTCGCAACGTCTGCCGATCTCGCCGTGCTGCCCGGCTATGCCGCGGTCGGCGATCGTATCCTGTTCGATGCGCGCGCGCCGAAGGATGCGACGCGGCCCGGCGGTTTGGGGGAGCCGTTCGATTGGCACTTGCTCGAAAAGCTTGATTTGAAGCTGCCCTACATGGTTTCGGGCGGGCTTCATGCCGGCAACCTCGCCGAGGCGCTCCGCGTCACCCGCGCCGGCGGCGTCGACGTCTCCTCCGGCGTCGAGAGCGCTCCCGGCGTCAAGGATCCCGAAATGATCAAGGCCTTCATCCGCGCCGCGCGCGCCACCCAAGATGCAAATCGAGAGTTGAGCGTACGATGAATATCGCCAAGCCAAATTCCTATCGCAGCGGTCCCGATGACCGCGGCCATTTCGGCATATTCGGTGGCCGCTTCGTCGCCGAAACGCTGATGCCGTTGATCCTCGACCTGGACAAGGCCTACACCGAGGCCAAGGCGGACCCGGCGTTCCAGGGCGAGATGAACGGCTATCTCAAGAACTATGTCGGCCGGCCCTCCCCGCTCTATTTCGCCGAGCGCCTGACCGAGCATCTCGGCGGCGCCAAGATCTATCTCAAGCGCGAAGAGCTCAACCACACCGGCTCGCACAAGGTGAACAACGTGCTCGGCCAGATCATGCTGGCGCGGCGCATGGGCAAGAAGCGCATCATCGCCGAGACCGGCGCGGGCCAGCACGGTGTTGCCACCGCGACGCTGTGCGCGCGTTTCGGCCTCGAATGCGTGGTCTATATGGGCGCCGTCGACGTCGAGCGGCAGCAGCCCAACGTCATCCGCATGGAGATGCTGGGCGCCAAGGTGGTGCCGGTGCAGTCGGGCACGCGCACGCTGAAGGACGCCATGAACGAGGCGCTGCGCGACTGGGTCACCAACGTCCACAACACGTTCTATTGCATCGGTACGGTGGCGGGCCCGCACCCTTATCCGACGCTGGTGCGCGACTTCCAGTCGATCATCGGCAACGAGACCAAGGCCCAGATGCAGGAGATCGAAGGCCGCTTGCCGGACTCGCTGGTCGCCTGCATCGGCGGCGGCTCGAACGCGATGGGCCTGTTCCATCCTTTCCTCGATGATCCCTCGGTCGAAATCTTCGGCGTCGAGGCTGCGGGCCATGGCCTGACGCAGCTGCATGCGGCATCGATCGCGGGCGGCCGTCCCGGCGTGCTCCATGGCAACCGCACCTATCTCCTGATGGACGCCGACGGCCAGATCCAGGACGCGCATTCGATCTCGGCCGGCCTCGACTATCCCGGCATCGGCCCCGAGCATTCCTGGCTGCACGACGTCGGCCGGGTCAACTATCTCTCTGCGACCGATGACGAGGCGCTCGCCGCGTTCCAGCTGCTGTCGAAGCTCGAAGGCATCATCCCTGCGCTGGAGCCGGCGCATGCCATCGCCAAGGTGATGGAGCTCGCGCCGAAGCGGCCCCGGGATCACTTGATGGTCGTCAACCTCTCCGGCCGCGGCGACAAGGACGTCCCGCAGGTCGGCGACATCCTGAGGGGCAAGAGCAAGTGACCACGCGTATCGACATTCGTTTTGCCGAGTTGAAGAAAGCGGGCCGCGCGGCCTTCGTCACCTATGTGATGGCCGGCGATCCCGATCTCACGACGTCGCTCGAAATCGTCAAGGCGCTGCCGAAGGCGGGCGCCGACGTCATCGAACTCGGCATCCCCTTCACCGACCCCATGGCCGACGGCCCGTCCATCCAGGCTGCAGGTCTGCGCGCCCTCAAGGCCGGCATGACCTTGAAAAAGACGCTGGAACTGGTGCGCGACTTCCGGAAGGGCGACAACGTCACGCCGTTGGTGCTGATGGGCTATTACAACCCGATCTACATCTACGGCGTCGACAAGTTCTTGGCTGATGCCAGGACATCAGGCGTTGACGGCTTGATCATTGTCGATCTGCCGCCGGAGGAAGACGACGAGCTCTGCCTGCCTGCGCTGAAGGCGGGCCTGAACTTCATCCGCCTGGCGACGCCGACCACCGACGACAAGCGTCTGCCGGCGGTGCTCGCGAACACATCGGGCTTTGTCTACTACGTCTCGATCGCCGGCATCACCGGTGCAGCGGCGGCGGACGCGAATGTCGTCGGCGAAGCTGTCGCGCGCATCAAGCGGCATACCAAGCTGCCGATCTGCGTCGGTTTCGGCATCCGCACCCCGGAGGCGGCGCGCGCCATTGCCGAGAAGGCCGATGGTTCGGTGGTCGGCACCGCGCTGGTCGATGCGCTCAAGAACAGCCTCGATGCGGACGGACGGGCGACCGCCAAAACCGTTAACGCCGTGGCCGAGCTGACGGCGGCCCTGGCCCAGGGCGTCAAGGGCGCGCAACAGGCGGCGGAATAGGCCATAATTCCGCTTTAGCTCTTTAGTTTGAGCATGATCTTGTCGGAAAACCGCGTCACACTTTTCCGGATCATGCTTTAAGGCGGGCGACACGGCGGCTTGCCGGGCGGAGGCCCGACCGCCATATATTCCTTCAGGCGATCCGCGAGGCGGGTTCGCACATCGGAGCAAACCATGAACTGGCTTACCAATGTGGTCCGGCCGAAGATCCGCAACATGCTGCGGCGGGAAACGCCGGAGAATCTGTGGATCAAGTGCCCCGATTCCGGACAGCTCGTATTCTACAAGGACGTCGAGGCCAACCAGTTCGTCATCCCCGGCTCGAACTACCACATGCGCATGGGCGCGGTGGCGCGTCTGAAGTCGATCTTCGACAACGAGACCTGGTTCGACGTCGCGCTGCCCGAAGTGACACCCGACCCGCTCAAGTTCCGCGATGAGAAGAAATACGTCGACCGCATCAAGGATGCGCGGGCGCGCACCAATCTCAACGACGCGATCAAGGTCGGCTACGGCAAGCTCGAAGGCTCCGCCGTCGTCGTCGCCGTGCAGGATTTCGATTTCATGGGAGGCTCGCTCGGCATGGCCGCGGGCGAAGCCATCGTGCGCGGGCTCGAGCTTGCGGTCGAGAAGAAGTCGCCGTTCATCGTGTTCGCCGCATCCGGCGGCGCGCGCATGCAGGAAGGCATCCTGTCGCTGATGCAGATGCCGCGCACGACCGTTGCCGTGCAGATGCTGCGCGAGGCGAAGCAGCCCTATATCGTCGTGCTGACCAATCCGACCACCGGCGGCGTCACCGCGTCCTACGCGATGCTGGGCGACGTGCAGATCGCCGAGCCGGGCGCGCTGATCGGTTTTGCCGGCGCGCGCGTCATCGAGCAGACCATCCGTGAAAAGCTCCCGGAAGGTTTCCAGCGTGCCGAATATCTCAAGGAGCACGGCATGGTCGACATGGTCGTGCATCGCCACGAGTTGCGCCCGACGCTGGCCCGGCTCTGCCGCCTGCTGACCAAGGCGCCGGCACAGGAAGGCGTATCGAAATCGGTGCAGCCTGTCGTCAGCCCGGCACAGATCGTATCGGCCGCTGAGACGGCGCCGGCTGCGCCCCACGCGTGAACGCGTCCCCCGACAGCGCGAAGACGCCGCTCGGCGAGCTGATCGGGCGGCTGTCGGCCCTGCACCAGAAGCGCATCGATCTCGGGTTGGAGCGGATGCACCGGCTGCTCGCGCGGCTCGGCCACCCCGAAAGCAAGCTGCCGCCGGTGATCCACATCGCCGGCACCAACGGCAAGGGCTCGACGCTGGCTTATCTGCGCGCGACGCTGGAAGCTTCAGGCCTGCGTGTCCACGCCTATACCTCGCCTTATCTCGTCCGCATCAACGAATGCTTTCGGCTCGGCCGCGTCGGCGGTGGCGTGCTGGTCGGTGACGACGAGTTGCGCGCGGCGCTGGAAGAGGTCGAGCGCGTCAATGCCGGCGAAGCCGCGACATTGTTCGAGCTGAAGACCGCCGCCGCGTTTCATCTGTTCGCACAAAACCCGGCGGACGCGGTGTTGCTCGAAGTCGGCCTCGGCGGCCGGCTCGATTCGACCAATGTGATCGATGCGCCGGCGGCCTGCGTGATCACGCCTGTCAGCATGGACCACATGGATTTTCTCGGAGACACGTTGACGTCGATCGCCGGCGAGAAGGCGGCGATCATCAAGCGCGGCGTGCCCGTGGTTTGCGCCGAGCAGAGGGACGAGGCGATGTCCGTGATCGAGGCGCAGGCGAAGCGCATGCATGCGCCGCTGTTTGCTGCGAACGAGAGCTGGCACGTCAATGTCGAGCACGGGCGTCTCGTCTATTCCGATGATCGCGGGTTGATGGATCTCGCGGCGCCGCGCCTGTTCGGGCGCCACCAGTTCGACAACGCCGGCCTTGCGATCGCAACTCTCCGTGCCACCAACGCGTTCAAGATCAATCAGGCGGCGTTCGAGGCCGGTATCGTCGGCGCGGAATGGCCGGCGCGGATGCAGCGCATCACCTCGGGCGAGCTGCTCGCTCTTGGGCCGCAGGGCTCGGAGATCTGGCTCGACGGCGGACACAATGCGGAAGGCGGGCGTGTCGCAGCGGCGGCGCTGGGCGACCTCGAAGAGCGCGTGTCGCGACCGCTGGTCGTCATCACCGGCATGATGGCCAACAAGGATGCGCAGGGCTTTCTCGCCAATTTCGCCGGCCTCACCCGTCACATCATCGCGGTGCCGATTCCCGATACCGAGAACGCGATGCCGGTCGATCGCCTCGCCGACGCGGCGCGCAGCCTTGGCATGCGCGTCGAGACCGTTTCGGGCGTCGAAGCCGCGCTCCGCGCCTTGGCGAAGCTCGCCTATGAGCTGCCGCCGCGCATCCTGATCACAGGGTCGCTGTATCTGGCCGGCCACGTGCTGGCGATCAACGGCACGCCTCCTGCATGAGGTTGCGTGTCCCGGACGCGCGGAGCGCGAGCCGGGACCCGGAATGCCGCACCATGGGCCCCGCTCAGCAACGCACCACTGCTTGATGCGCTGCGTCCGGGGCATGAGAGTAGGGGATAACGACAATGCGCTTTGCGGCCATCGCCGACGTCCACGGAAACTACCTTGCGCTGGAGGCTGTCCTCGCCGACATCCGCGCCCTCGGCATCACCGACATCGTCAATCTCGGCGACATGCTGAGCGGCCCACTCGATGCGCGCCGTACCATCGAGATCCTGATACGGCTCGACGCCGTTCACGTGCTCGGCAATCACGACCGCTATCTGCTCGACCGTCCGCCGGAGAAGATGGGATCCTGGGATCGGCCCGCCTACGATGCGCTCAGTCCCATTCAACTCGACTGGTTACGGGCGCAGCCGATGACGCGGGTGTTCCGCGACCAGGTGTTTCTCTGCCATGCGACGCCGGATGACGATGAAGTCTATTGGCTCGACACCGTGCATCCCGACGGCACGGTGGCGCTGTCGCCGCTCGACCGCATCGAACAATTCGCGCTGGGGCTTCCGCAGTCCCTGATCCTCTGCGCCCACACCCATCTCGCCCGCGCCGTGCGACTTCGCGACGGCCGGCTGATCGTCAATCCCGGCAGCGTGGGCAGTCCCGGCTATCGTGACAAGCATCCCTATCCGCACATGGTGGAGGCGGGCACGCCGCATGCACGTTATGCGCTTCTCGAACTGGCGAATGGAGCCTGGCAGGTGATGTTCCGCCACGTCGCTTATGATCACGAAGCGATGGCCGCGCTGGCACGGCGCAACGGTCAGCCGGAGCTGGCGAACGCGCTGGCGACGGGATGGATCAAGTAGCTGTCGGGAGGACGTCACTTCAACAGCTTCATCGGATCGGCCGCCTTCTGCTTCAGCTGCTCGAAGGTGCATTGCCGCGGCGCCTTGTCGGGACGCCAGCGCAGGATCGAGGTGCCGTGGCGGAAGCGTTCGCCGCTGAAATGGTCGTAGCAGACCTCTATGACGAGCTTCGGCTTCAGCGGACACCATTTCGCGGACCGCTCGGTGGACCAGCGGCTCGGGCCGCCCGGCGCGTTGCCGGTGAAACCGGGTCTTGCGATCAGCGCCTCCAGCCGGTCGGTCAAAGCCGGTTTCGCCTCCGCCTTGATGGCCGAGGTGAAGCCGACATGATGCAGCAAGCCGCCGTCGTCGTAGAGCCCGAGCAGCAGTGAGCCGACGACGTTCCGGCCCGCGATCTTGTTGGAGGCATAGCGGAAGCCGCCGATGACGCAATCGGCGCTGCGGAACTTCTTGATCTTCTGCATGCCGTCGCGGTTTCCGGCCTGATAGGGCAGATCGACGCGCTTGGCGATGACGCCGTCCGAGCCGCCGCCGGATTGCGCCAGCCATTTTTTGGCCGTGGCGTAGCTCGTCGTCGACGGCGAAAGACGGAAGATGCTGCCCTTGAGGCTGGCTTTCGCAAAAGCCTCCAGCGCCGGCCGGCGCTCGCTCAGCGTCTTCTCGGCCAGACCCTTTTCCCGGGACGTCGCGAGCAGATCGAAGACGAGGTACAGCGCCGGCGTCTCCTCCGAGAGTTTCCTCACACGGCTCGCCGCCGGATGAATGCGTTGCAGGAGGGCGTCGAAGGAGAAGCTCCTGCCCTGCGGCACGACGATCTCGCCATCGAGCGTGAAACGATCGGCTTTCACCCTCAAGGCGGCCGCGACGATCTCGGGGAAATAGCGCGCGAGATCCTCGCCGGACTTCGAGCGCAAATCGACGTCACCGCCATTGCGCGACAGCAGGCAGCGGAAGCCATCCCATTTCGGCTCGTATTGCCAGTCCTTGCCGCGCGGGATCTCGTCGACCGAACGCGCCTCCATCGCGACGAGAGAGGTCGATCTTCGGGCACGCTTCGCGGGAGGGGCTGGCAAGGGCGGGACTCGTCATACGCTGCACACGCCCCGTCAACGCAGAACGGCCGGCATTTCGCCGGCCGTTGTCGAAAAATAATCTTGCGCGAGGCGGATCAGACCGCGGAGGTGATCCACTGCTGCAGCTTCGCCTTCGGCGCGGCGCCGACCTGGCGGGAGGCCATCTCGCCGCCCTTGAAGATCATCAAGGTCGGGATCGACATCACGCCATACTTCGACGCGGTCTTGGGGCTCTCGTCGACATTGAGCTTGACGATCTTGACCTTGTCGCCCATCGCGCCGGCGATCTCGTCAAGCGCGGGTGCGATCATGCGGCAGGGGCCGCACCATTCGGCCCAGAAATCGACGACGACAGGGCCGTTTGCCTTGAGCACTTCGGCTTCGAAATCGGTATCGGAAACCTTGCCAACGGCCATGGGAGTACCTCGTTCGGTTGAAAGAATCGGCGCGACGGGAATCGCGCGCCCGGGATCATGGCGTCAACCTATGAACGGCCCCTTGCCGGGTCAAGGACGCTCACGCCGAGATGAAGGGATGCCAGCGCCGCGTCCAGCGCGGGGGCCGAAATCTCCATATATTCAAGGGCCTCGGTCCAGAGCAGGACGGCTCGGACAGGCTTTTGGGGATAAAGCCGCGACAGCACCGCCCGGTACAGCGCAAGCTGCCGGACATAGGCGGCGGGCGCCTCGGCCGCGCTTCTGGGCGCCGCCTGGTTGGTCTTGAAATCCACGATCAAAACCTCATCGGGACGAACGACGAGCCGGTCGATCTGCCCCGACACCAGTGCTGGCTCGCGGCCCGGCCGCTCCAGTTTGCCGACGATGGCGACCTCTGCCCGGCTTCCGGCAGCAAAGACCGGCGCGAAGCGCGATTCAGCGAGCAAAGCGAGCACTTTGTCGGCCAGCGCGGTGCGATCGGGCTCCGGCCAGTCCGACACGTTGCGGGCCATGAAGCCGAGCGCCGCCTCGCGTCGCCGTTCGACGGCGATATCGGGCAGGGATTGCAGCAGCCGATGGACCAGCGTGCCGCGCTGCAATGCGAAGGCGCGGGACTGCACCGATTCCCCTGATCGCACGGCGCGTCCCTCCTCGGACGGCTGGCCGGAGGGACGCACCGGATCGTCATCGACGGTCTGATGTGGTGCCGGCGCCCGCAGCCAATCGGGCAGGGCGACGGTCTGGTTGACGGAGGTCGCGGGCGTTCCAAGCGCCGCGACATCCTCGGGCCGGGCGAATCGGGTGACCTTGCCGAGCGGCGTCTCGCTCACCTGCTTGTCGAGCCCTGAGCCCGCGAGGCCGGTGTCGATCAGGTCATACCAGCTCAACTTGCGGACCGCCTTCCTGTTGCCCGGCAGGCTGCCCCCGACGATCAGACGATCGGCCGCCCGTGTCATCGCGACGTAAAGCAGGCGGCGATACTCGTCCTCGGTCTCCTCGAGCATCGCATTGCGCGCCTCGGCGACCGGCTTGGGATCGTCCGCCTTGCGCCCGGCCCAGACCACGACCTCACCGCCATTGCCGCGCGGCACGTGGATCAGTTGAAGCCGCTGCGAATCCGCCGGCGACGATGTGGTATCGACCATGAACACGACGGACGCCTCCAGGCCCTTGGCGCCGTGCACCGTCATCACCCGCACCTCGTCGCGCGAGATTTCCATGTCGCGCTTCACTTCGGTGTCGGCCGAGCGCAGCCAGGCCATGAAGCCCTGCAGCGAGGCCGGCGCCTTGCGCTCGTAGTTCAGCGCGAGCTCGAGGAATTCGTCGAGCGCGTCGTTGGCTTCATGGCCGAGCCGGCGCAGGATGCGCGCGCGTCCGCCGTCGCCGCCGAGCAGCCAGGCGTAGAAGGCGAAGGGCGTCTCGTCGCGGGCACGACTCTCGCAGGCCTCGAGCCGGCGCAAGGCGGTCGCGAATTTCTCGCTTGTGGCTGCATGCTCGCCGAGCGCACGGCGCAGCGATCCCTTTCGCTCATGGGCCAGTTGAAACAGGTCGTCGTCGTCGAGCCCGAACAGCGGGCTCTTCAGCGCAACCGCGAGCGCGAGATCGTCCTGCGGCAGCAGCAGCGCATCCGCGAGGTTCATCAGATCGATGATGGCGATGTGCTCGGTGAGCTTCAGCCGGTCCGCGCCGGCCACCGGCACGCCGGCGTGCTTCAGCGCCTGGATCACGGCGTCGAACGCGTTGCCGCGCCGCCGCACCAGGATCAGCATGTCCCCATATCGCAGAGGGCGGCGCTCGCCTTCGTGCCCCGTCAGCGTGCCGCTCTCGACCAGCCGCTTGATCTCGGCCTGAATGCGGCGGGCAAGTTTGACCTCGGGGCTGGTGACGGCGACGCCGTCGAACGGCGCGCGCCAGCCTTCGATGTCCTGCCTGTCGTCGGCTTCCGCGAGATCCCACAGCTCGATCACGCTCGGGCCCGCATCGGCCAGCGCATTGTGCAGGGGATGGCCGATCTCGACCGAATGGATGCTCTTGTAGATCTGGGGATCGCGGAAGACGTGGTCGACCGAGTGCAGGATCGTGGCGCCCGAGCGGAACGAATAGGTGAAGGCGACGGGATCGAACTTCAGTCCCGCTGCGGTGAACTTGCGGTGCAGCTCGCGCCGGCGCGCGTCGAATTCGTGCGGAGCCGCCCCCTGGAACGAGAAGATCGATTGCTTCTCGTCGCCGACCGCGAACACGGTGCGGTTCAACCCTTCGCGCGCGCCTTCTCCGGCCGTGAACTCCGAGATGATGTGCGCGACGATGTCCCACTGCCGCGGACTGGTGTCCTGGGCCTCGTCGATCAGGACGTGGTCGACGCCGCGATCGAGCTTGTAGTGCACCCAGCCGGAGGCGACGCGGTCCAGCATCGCCAGCGTCTTGTCGATGAGATCGTCGTAGTCGAGCAGCCCGCGCTCCTGCTTCTCGCGGCGGTAATTCGCGGCAGCCGCGGTCGCGATGTGCAGCAGGGCCGCGGTGCGATCCCGAACCATCACGGCGCGGCGCTTCTCGATCAGCCCTGCAACGCGCTGCGCCTCGGCTTCGAACAGGCGCGCCACGGATGGATTGTGATCGCAGAATTTCTTGGTCAGCACCGCCTTGCGCGGCAGCTTGTCGTCGGTGAGGAACACGGACAGATAGGCATCGACCTGATCGCTGCCGGAAAACAATTTTGCCGCGCGCAGCCGCCCCGCCTGGTCATTGTCGGATTTGCTGCCCTCTTCCAGCGCGAGTGCGATGTCGTCCCAGCGTGATCGCGGCAGGAAAGGTCCATCGAGAATTTCGGTCTCTACGTCCTCGATGCGGTCGCTCGTGTCGACGCCCAGCACCGCAGCCATCTGAGCGGTAGCGGCTTCCGTGTTGCCGGCTTCATCGGTCCAGGCCATGAAATGATCGCGGCTGAGGCACGCCTCGCGCACGACCTCCTTGAAGGTGACGTCGGCGGCGCTCGCCATCGCCGTCAACAGCGCGCGGCCGGTGACGCTGTCCGGATCGCGCGCAGCTTCCAGCAGCACCTTCAAATTGGCGCGCTCCATCATGTCGGTCTGGTCGCGCTCGTCGATCACGGAAAAGCGCGCGGGAACGTTGGCCTCGAACGGAAATTGCTGGAGCAGGCGGGTGCACAGCGCGTGGATGGTCTGCACCTTCAGCCCGCCCGGCGTCTCCAGCGCGCAAGCGAACAGCTTTCGCGCGTTGCGGCGCAATGTTCGATCAGGATGCGGGATGCCGACCGCCTTGATCGCGGCGTCGAGCGCGGTGTCATCCAGCGTCACCCAGTGACCGAGCGTGGTGAAGACGCGCTCGGCCATGTTGGCGGCGGCGGCCTTGGTGAAGGTAATGCAGAGGATCTTCTCAGGCGGCACGCCGGATAGCAGCAGGCGGATCACGCGCTGCACCAGCACATGCGTCTTGCCCGAGCCGGCATTGGCCGACACGAAGGCCGAGGCGGTCGGATCGGACGCGCGCGCCTGCCTCGCGCGTACTTCGTCCGGGATGGGGCGCGGCGCCTTCACCATTCCTCGATTCCCAACCCGCCGGCCGCGGACCATTCCTTGATCCGGGCGAGGTCGTCATAGGCGCCGTAGCGGTTCGTCCACATCGGCAGGTTCAGCGAGGTGTAGGGCTGATTCTCGTCCTCGAAGGCGCGGATCAGCGCCTCCAGTTTTGTCCGCGCTTCTGCTGCCGCCGTGTCCGGCGGCTGCGGCTCGTCGCCTTGCTTGTACCTGAGCTCGAGGAGGCGCTCTTCGCCCGGCGGGTTGTTTCCGCTGAGACGGACATAAACGAGCTGGCTCACGGAGGAGCCGGCATCGATGTCGGGGAAACCGCCCTCGCGCAGGATCGCGGCTTCCAGCGTGAGCTGCGGCGACAGGCCCATGCGAACCTGCTTGCCGGTCGGCGGCTGTCCGGTCTTGTAGTCGAGGATGGCATAGCTGCCGCCCTTGCGGCGCTCGATACGGTCGGCGCGCGCGGAAAGATAGAACGTGCGCGCGTTGTCGAGCTGAATCGAGATCTCGCCGCGGGTCTCCGCGGTGATCGCCTCGATCGCCTCGCGGCGCACGGTCTCCCATTCGCCGAACCAGCGCGCGATGCGCTGGAAGCGCGGCCACCACAGCGCCCGTGCCTCGGGCCGCTCCATCAGCGGAGCGAAATACTTTTCGCCGATTGCGCGCAGCGCGCGGGCGGGATTGTCGGGCAGGCGCGTGGCGTAGGTTTCGGTGAACTCACCGAGTGCATCGTGGATGGCCGAGCCGCGATCGGCGGCGGACAGCGGCATATCGACGGGATCGAGCGCATCGAGGCGCAAGATGTGCTTGGCGTAGATCGTATAGGGATCGCGCAGCCAATCCTCGATCGCGGTGACCGACATTCTCAGCGGCCGCGTTGCGCGCGGCGGCCGCGGCTCCGGCTGCTTGATCGGCCTGACTTCGGCGGGCTGGTCCAGCGCGGCGGCGAACTGCACATATGCCTCGCCGGCGCGAACGGCCGCCTTCCAGAATTCGTCGCCCGCGACAGCCTCCAGCCGGTGCAGGAAGCGCGAAGCCACCGCCGGCGCGCCGCCGGCCTTGGCGGAATGGGTGAGGATCACCTCGTGACTGCCGAGCAGTTGGGCGAAATCGTGCGCGGAAAGGCCGATGCGCCGCTCCGGAAGGTCGAGACCGAGCTCATGCCGCATCGGCCGGCTCAGCCAGGGATCAATCCGTGGCGCCGGCGGCCAGACGCCCTCGATCAGGCCGCCGATGATGATGCGGTCGGCCTGCATCAGGCGCGATTCCAGCGGGCCGTAGATCTGCAGCCGCGCGCCCGGTCTGTCTCGCCGCCGCACAGCGCGATCGCTGAAGGCGGTCTGGAAGACGTCGGGATAGTCGGGCAGCGGCGCCATCAATCCGCTGGTCGTGCTGCCGCGCAGGAGATCGTCGAAGGCGCTGGCGAGCGCGAGGCCTTCGCGCTCCTCGAAGGCAAGCGGAATGCCCTGCTCGTCGCGCGACAGCTCGATCATGATCTCGCGGTGGCGATGCGCAAGTTCGGCGAAGTCATACTGCTTCGAAGAGGCCAGGCTCTCGATCGGTGCCAAGGCATTTTTCAGGATATCGATCAGCGCCTGGATGCGATCGAGATCCTCCGCCTTCAGACGTGCGCGCGGCTCGGCCTTATGGAGCGCGGAGACCTCGCTGCGCCACAGCTTTGCCAGCTCCTCGCGAAAGCGGTTGAATTCGCGCAGGAGGCCGGCCGTGCCGGCAGGCGGACGCGTGCCGCGCAAGACCGCGAGCTCGAGTCCCTCGATCGCCGTCTTCCACGCGCCGGGGGCGCGGCCGAGCCGGCACAGCGGATGCTTCAGCATCGCCAGCAGCGTCGGCGGCTCCAGGCCCTTGGTCGCGGCCTCCGCGGTGAGTCGGGCAAATACGCCGGCGGAGGTTTCCATCAGCACGTCGCCGCCGGAATCGTCGAAGGCGAGATCCCATCGTGTCAGCGCAGCCATCACCCGTCGCGCCAGCGCACGGTCGGGTGTCACCAGTGCCGCCGATTTGTCGAGATGCCGCGCCTCGCGCATGGCGATGGCGATGGCGAGGGCTTCCATTTCAGGGTTGGGGGCTTCGACCACCGCGAGATTCTTCATGCCGGCGGCGATCTTCGCGGCCACGTCAGGCTGCTTCAGCCGGTCGTGCCAGACTTCGGTCTTGGCGGAGGGCCGCATCGATTCCGAGGCGAGGATGTCGCGGCCGCCATCGGCCGGCGGCTGCAAAATCTCGACGTCGCTGCGCTTGATGCCGAAACGATCCAGCAGCGCATTCATGGCATATTGCGGATGGTTCGAGGCCGGGTGCTCCACGAATTTGCCGAGCGCATCGCGAACGCCGCCGATGCTGCGCCAGGCGTCGTCGTCGAGGTCCGTGTCGAGGCCCGGCAGCACCACGGCACCATGGGCTAGCTGCGCGACTGCGTGCAGGAATCTTGCGGTGGCGGGCATCGAGCCGGTCGAGCCGGCTGCGATCACGGGGCCATTTGGATGCGCGGTCAGCCGTTTGGCTTCCGCCGCGATCAGGAGATCGCGCCGCGCCGCCGGTTCGATCCGCTTGATCTCGGCGAGATGGCTAGGCCAGGCGATGCGCGCGATACGCAAAAATTCGAGCGAATGCTGCCAGTAGCGGTCGAGGTTATCAGGCACGAGGCCGTCGAGCGCGTTCCAGTCGACGCCGCGCGTGACCATGTCGTCGATCAGGCGTGCGAGGTCGCCAGCGAGAGCCAGCGTCGAAGCGGGCCCGCCGACCACCAGCGGCGCCAGCACCGGGCCCTTGGCCCAGGCGGCGACCAGTTGCGCGAGCGTCAACCGCCGTTCGAGCTCGCCGAGCCGCGGCGGAATGTCGAGCGGCGTCGCGCCGGAAAACTGCTCGCCTTCATCCGCGAAGGCGAGCTCGTCCTCGTCGATGTCGCCGAGCGCAACGATGCGCGGCAGCACCACGGCGTCGACCTTCATCTCGTCGAGGAAGATCTCGCGCACCACCCGCATCGCGCGTCGGGTTGGAAGGTAGAGCGTGGCGTCCGCCAGTCGCGCCGGCTCCTTGCGCGCCTCGAATCCCTCGACCAGCCGTCCCTCCAGCAAGGCCGTGACGACCGTGCGCAGGAACGGAACCGAGATGGGAACGCTGAAAACACGCATGGGCTGCCTGATTCGTAGGATCAGGCAATATAGGGAGATGGGGTCGAATGGTCATGGGGCGGGATCGGATCTTCCCCGCTGTTCGCGCGACCAGCACAGGTGCCGTAGGGTGGCCCTACGCCACGCTCTCCAGAAACGCCTCTTCCGCGGCGCGCACCGCATCGGGGGTGCCGACATGCATCCAGACGCCGTCGAGGCGCAGGCCGAACAGCCGCTCCTGCTCATTGGCGCGGTCGAACATCTTGGTCAGCGAGAACTCGCCCGCCGGGGCGCCTTCGAAGATCGACGGCGACAGGATAGCCGCGCCGGCATAGACGAACGGAACGACCTCTTTTTCCTTGCGCTTGCGCAGGGCGCCGTCGGGCAGCATGCCGTAATCGCCGCGCCCGCTATAGCCGATGCTGGTCGCGGTCGGCGCCATCAGCAGCAGGATGTCCATGCGCTCAGGATCGAAGTTTTCAGCGAGCCGCGTCAGATTCGAGCGCACGCCGTCGATCCACAGCGTATCGGAATTGACGTGGAAGAACGGCGCATCGCCGAGCAGCGGCAGCGCCTTGACCACGCCGCCGCCGGTACCGAGCACCTGGTCGCGTTCGTCGGAGATGGTCACGCGCGGATGTTGGCGCGATGCGGTGTGATCGATGATCTGGTCCGGCAGGTAGTGCACGTTGACCACGGCCTCGGTCACGCCGGCCTGGCCGAGCTTGTCGAGCACGTGGTCGAGCAGCGGCTGGCCGGCCACCGGGACCATCGGCTTCGGCATCTTGTCCGTCAACGGACGCATGCGCAGGCCGAACCCTGCGGCGAGCACCATGGCTTTGGTCGGTTTGACGGACATCCTTCGCTTTCTCAGACCTTTCGCGTTCGCAGCAATCCTAACACGGGGTTCGATCAGCCGCACCGCATCTCAACCGCCTTAACCAGCCGCCGTGACGGTTGTACGACGGGTGTTGCCGTCATGCCCCGAGGGCTGTGGAGCGCGTCTTTTTCTTCTTGTCGCCGAGCTTGAGGAAATTGACCCCGATCTGGTCGCCATTGACCCAGGCCAGCTCGCAGCGCCGGTAGGCCAAGCCGGTGGACGACAGCAACAGAAAGAACTCTTTCAGATGCAGGCCCTCGACCGAGCCCTCGATGGTCAGCTTGGCGCCGGTTTCGGAGACGTCCTCCATGGTGCAGTCGCGCCGCCAGGTACCGTCGATCCCCATCATCTGGGCCGAGATCCCACGCTCGAAAACAACCCGGCTATTGCCGCGCTGGTCCGTCTTTACCGCCATGTGCCCGCTCCAGCCCCGTAATGATCCGGCTGCTCGCCGCCAGAATACCGACGTCTTGGCTAACAGCCGGTAAATCGGCCCCAAATCAGGGTTGCGGCGGTGGGACGTGGGCGAGATACCAGTCGCGCAAGGAGCTCAGCGACGGATGCGCCAGCGAGCGTTGGAGATAGGTCCAGATCCGCGGCTGGTGACGCAAATAATGCGGCTTGCCGTCGCGGCGGTTGAGGCGGGCGAAGGTGCCGAGCAGCCGCGTGTTTCGCTGCGCCGACATGATGGCGTAGAGCTCGGCGAAGCCGGCGGCGTCGAAACGCGAATCGTTTACACGGCGCGCCTTGATGTAGCGCGACAGCAGCGTCAGCTCGGTACTCTCCGGCACGTCGATGCGGGCATCCTGGAGCAGCGAGACGACGTCGTAGGAGTGCGGTCCGAGCACGGTGTCCTGGAAATCGATCACGCCGACGCGCTCGACGCCACTTCGATCCCCCAGCCAGATCAGATTGGGCGAGTGGTAGTCGCGGATGACCCACGTCTTGGGCGAGGCCTGCGGCGTCTTCAGCAGCTCCCGCCACATCGCGAAAAACTCTGTGCGCGCCGCTTCGCCCAGCGGCGCGTTGCGGTCGGGCAGATACCATTCCGGCATGAGGCCGATCTCGATCAGCATCGCCTCGATGTCGAAGACGGGAATGGCATAGGTCTGCCCGTCCAAGGGCAGCGCCTCTGGCAACGTCTTGCCGTGCAGTAAAACCAGCACGTCGGTCGCGACCTCGTAGCGCTCGCCAATCGGTCGTGGCGGATCGCCTTCGATCACGCCTTCGCTGCCGAAATCTTCCGAGATCAGGAAGCCGTGGTCGAGATCGAAATGGTGGATCTTCGGCGCAGATATTCCTGCCGCGCGCAGGCCTTCGTCGACGGCAACGAACGGCCTTATGTTTTCGGCGAGATGCACTGCTGCGCTGTAGGACTTGCCGTCATAGAGCGCGGCGCCATCGGGGCGCTGCGGCGAGTTCATGAGAATGACGATGCCGTCGTCACGGATCAGTCGCGCATAGGAGCGCGTCGAGGCATCCCCGGCCATACGCTTGCGGCCTGCGTCGATATAGCCGGATGCATCCAGAAACTCGCGCAGCGCCTTCAACCGCGCCACGGTCGCGGCGGACTTGCCACAACCGGTGATATCAGCGGCGCGCGCATTCGAGCCCAGTGCCGGGCGATGCGTCAGCGTGATGTCGATGCGGTCCTGCGGCATCGCCGAGGGCGCGCGCTCGGGCCACTCGACCAGGACGAGGGTGGCATCGGGCAGCGGCGACAGCCCGATCTCCTCGAGTTCGCTCTGGTCCTCGACGCGATAGAGATCGGCATGCATCACCGGAAATGGCGGCAGCTCGTAGCCCTGCACCAGCGTGAAGGTCGGGCTCGGCACTTCCAACTCGTCGTCACCCGCGAGATAGCGGATCAGGCTGCGCGCCGCCGCGGTCTTGCCGGCACCGAGATCGCCGGTGAGGGTGATGACGTCGCCCGGGCCGACCAGCAGGGCGAGGTCGGCCATCAATTGTGCGGTGGCCGTCTCGTTGTGAAGCGCGACGGAGAATGTGACGGGTTCGGTCATTCGGCGGCGTCGCGATGCGCCGCCTGGTCGGTCGGGAAGTCGCAGATCACGACCGTGCCCCGGCCGACGATGGAATCCACCCGCACCTTGCCGCCATGCAGCTCGACGAAGGAGCGCACCAGCGACAGGCCGAGCCCGGCGCCGCGGTGACGCGAGCCCTGCGAGCGGCTTTCGAACCAGTTGAATACCTTGTCCTTCATGTCGGCGGGTATTCCAGGTCCCGAATCTGTCACGGTGAAGACCACGCTGTGCTCGGTGCGCCGCGCGCTGATGCCGACGGTGGAATCCTGTGGAGAAAACCCGACGGCATTGGCGAGGAGGTTATAGAGCACCTGCACCACGCGCTTCTCGTCGCCGATGAAGCTGCCGATATCGGGCGCGATCTCGACCTTGAGGCGGATGCGGTCGGTGGCGAGGCGGTCCTGGATGCCTTCGGCGGCAAGCTCGATGGTCTTGCTGACGTCGACCGGCCCAAGTTCCAGCTTCATCGCGCCGGCGTCGATGGTGGCGAGATCAAGAATGTTGTTGGTCAGCGCCAACAGCGCATTGGTCGATTTGGTGACGTAGTCGAGATATTCGGCCTGTTTCGGCGTCAGCGGCCCGGTCGAGGGATCGCTGAGAAAGTGCGCGAAGCCGATGATGGTGGTCAGCGGCGAGCGCAGCTCGTAGGAGACGTGGTGGACGAAATCCACCTTCATCTGGTCCGCGGCCTCCAGCGCCTCGTTGCGTTCGCGCAGTGCACGCTCGACGTTCTCGGTGTCGGTGATGTCCTGGAACGTCAGCATGGTCGCACCGTCATGCAGCGGCCGGATCATGCCGTCGAGCACGCTGCCGTCCTTGCGCTCCAGCTTCAACGGAACGTCGGCGCGGCTCTCGATCGAGGTGACGGCCTCACGGATCTGGCGCCAGACGGCGGGATCGTCGAACAGCTGCTGGCACCAGCCTTCGACCGTCTGGATGTGCGGCTCGTCGCGCATGGCGTCGCTCGACAGCTTCCACATCCGGACGAAGGCCGGGTTGAACAGTTGGGCCTTGCCGTTGCTGCCGAATACCGCGACGCCCTCGGCGAGGCTGTCGAGCGTCTCGCGCTGAACGCGGATCATGCCGTCGAAGCGGCGGGCGAGCTCGAGGCTTTCTGTGACGTCGTCGAACAGATAGGTCACGCCGCCTTCGGGGTTCGGCGTGGTGACGACCGAGAGCGCGCGGCCGTCGGGCAGGTACCAGGTGTCCTTGGTGGTCTCGACCGCGCGATAGGCCTCGTGCAGCTTGGACTTCCAGGCCCGGAAGTCCGGCTGCTCCGGCAGCTTGCGCGCGGCGCGAAGCTGGTCGAGCACGCTGGAATCGTCAGGATTGGCGTCGAGGAAGCTGCGATCGAGGTCCCACAGCCGACGGTAGGAATCGTTGTAGAAGGCGAGCCGGCGCTGGCCGTCGAACACGGCAACGCCCGAGGAGAGCTGATCGAGCGTGCGGCGATGCGCCTCGGCCATGCGCACCAGCGCAGAGCTGAGCCCATCCGCCTCGCTGGCATCGATGGCGACGCCGACGCTGCCGCTGCCGACATTGACAGCGCGGACGTCGTAGATGCGCCGCTCGCCGCCGATCACGATCGGCAGCCGCGCGTTGAAGTTGGTCGCATCCTTCAGGCCCCGCTCCATCGCGGTGCGGTCGGCGCTGTCGAGCAGCTCGAGCTTGCGCTCCTGCGCGTCGGTGACGCTGGTCGCCTCGGTGGCACGGACATAGGCCGGGTTGGCGTAGGTCAGCGCGCCGTTCCCGCCCTTGGCCCAGATCGGCCAGGGTGCGGCGGCGGCAAAGCCGCGCAGCATCTCGGTCTCGTCGGAGAGCGCGTTGTAGCGCAGATTGGTCTCGGCCAGATCGCGGCGCAGCCCGGAGAGTTCGCGAATCCGGACGATGGCCTGTCCGCCGATGGCGCGGCCGATGGCCTCCAGCGTGTGGCCGTGCGCGGTGGTCAGCGTCAGCTGGAACCCGTCGCCGCGGTCGCGTAGCGCGTCGACCGCATGATCCATCTGGAGCGCCGGCTCCGGCGGCAACCAGGTTCCGAATGCGAGCACGCGCTGCGGGGAGGAATCGCGCGGCAGCACCATGGAAATGTCGCCGGAGATTTGCGCGCGGTTGTCGCCGGCCGGCCAGGAGATCAGGATCTGCGGCTCGGCGAACAGCAGCGCGCCGAAACGGTCGGCCTGGAGCTGGAGTTCCCCGATTCGGGCGCGCAGCCGCGCCTCGTTCTTCGCGGTACGCACCCGCGTGCGCATCAACAGGATCGCTGCCATCACCGAGAAGCCGAGCAAAGCCAGCGCGGTGGCGAGCACCGCGAGTTCCTGCCGGTTGAAATCCAGCATGATGGAGAGGGTGTCGATGAGGTCGGCGGCCTCGGCCGGCGCAGCCGGCAGCAGCGCTGCAAGAGCGCCTCCCAACAAGCCGTTGCGCACGAGCGATGTGCACGACAGCAGCGTCCGACGCATCGACACGATCACGCCTGACATAGTTGCCCCAAGATCGCACGGATTTGCGCGCGACGACCCCCGTCGCGCGCGAATCAAAAGACAATACCCTCACCGTGACTCCGCCGGTAAGAGTCCAGATCGTGAACGCAAACACGGCCCCCCAAAAATGCGGGGCGCGATGTTCCCGCTCACGTCGTTCCTCGGGGTGTTTCGGTTGGAACTGCCGTGCGTTAGCGGCCGGTCGAGCCGAAGCCGCCGGCGCCGCGATCGGTCGCCGACAAGGTGGTCACGGGAACCAGGGCGGCCTGCACGACGGGCGCGATCACCATCTGGGCGATGCGCTCGCCGCGCTTGATGACGAAGGCGGCTTGCCCGTGATTGATCAGGATCACCTTGATCTCGCCGCGGTAGTCCGCGTCGATCGTGCCCGGCGCGTTCAGCACGGTGACGCCGTGCTTGGCGGCAAGCCCCGAGCGCGGCCGCACCTGCGCCTCGTGCCCGGCCGGTAACGCGATCGCAAGCCCGGTCGGCACCAGCGCATATTGGCCGGGTGCCAGCGTAAGAGGCTCGTTGTCAGGAACGGCGGCCATCAGGTCGAGCCCGGCGGCCTCCACCGTCTGATAGGCCGGGAGTGGCAGGCCATCGGCATGGGCGAGGCGTTGCAGTTCGACAGTGACCTTCGTGCTCAAGATGCCGGCTCCCGGGATTTGTCGCTCACGCTTTTCGCAACATGCGCGACCAGTTCGATGGCGACCTGTTCCTTGGTCATCACCGGCCAGGAATCAACAGCAATCTCGCCGTCCTTCTCGTCGCTCTTGCGGCTTATGAGATGTACCGTATTGCGGTCGCCGCCCATCACGCCGGTCGCCGGCGAGACGTCATTGGCGACGATCCAGTCGCAGCCCTTGCGCGCGAGTTTTGATTTGGCGTTGTCGATGAGGTGCTCGGTCTCGGCGGCAAAGCCGATCACCAGCGGCGGCCGCTTGTCGGTCAGTTTTGAAATCGTGGCGAGAATGTCGGGGTTCTCGACAAGCTGAAGCGGCGGCATGCCGGCGGCGGTCTTCTTCAGCTTCTGCTCGCCCTCGTTGGCGACGCGCCAGTCGGCGACCGCGGCGGCGAAGATCGCGATGTCGGCGGGCAGCGCAGCCTGCACCTGTTCCAGCATCTGCCGCGCCGATTCCACATGCTTCACCGTCACGCCCGGGGGATCGCCGAGATCGACGGGACCGCTGACCAGAATGACGTCGGCGCCCGCCGCTTGCGCAGCGGCGGCAATGGCGAAGCCCTGCTTGCCGGAGGAGCGGTTGGCGATGTAGCGCACCGGATCGATCGGCTCGTGCGTCGGACCTGCGGTGATCAGCACGCGCTTGCCGGCAAGCGGCTTCGGCACCGGCGGCCGCAGCAGTCGCTCGGCGGCGGTGGCGATCTCGATTGCTTCGGACATGCGACCGGTTCCGGCCTCGCCTGCTTCCGCCATCTCGCCGGAATTGGGCCCGATCAGCACCACGCCGTCACGCTGGAGCAAGCTGACGTTGCGGCGCGTCGCCGCATTGTTCCACATCAGCGGGTTCATTGCCGGCGCCAGCAGCACCTTGCGGTTGGTCGCGAGCAGGATGGCACTGGCGAGATCGTCGGCATGGCCGTTCGCCATCTTCGCCATCAGATCGGCGGTGGCCGGCGCCACCACGATCAGGTCGCAATCACGCGCGAGCCTGATATGGCCAGCGTCGAACTCGCTCTGGGGGTCGAACAGGTCGGTATAGACGCGCTCATGCGACAGCGCGCTCGCCGCCAGCCGCGTCACGAATTGCTGCGCCGCCTTGGTCAGGACGCAACGCACCTCGATGCGGCGTTCCTTCAGCCGGCGAATCAGGTCGAGCGATTTGTAGGCGGCGATGCCGCCGCCAATGATCAGGGTGACGCTGGCCTCGGGCGGGGCGCCGGTACGCTGGGGCGTGGGGGTGGTGGATGCTGCCGGCGGCGCCGAAAACGGCGTCAGCGGCTCCTCGCGGCCCTCGATCAGCTCCCGCAGGATGACCCGGACTTCTTCTTCGACCGACCTGCGGTTCCTGGCTGATCGCAGCCGCAGATAGGTTTTGACGTGATCGTCCAGCTTGCGGATGGTCAGGCTTGCCACGAGGCCCTCCAGCACAGAATGATAGCGATGCTATCATCTGTATGATTGCAGTGCAATCATAGATTCCGGACGGCGATCAGGATGCCGATGAAAGTCGCGGCGATGATCCAGAGCGCGACGGTGCGCCAGCGGGTCTTGCGGCCCTCGCTGCGTCCCATCGCGGCGATGCTCTCCGGGGACAGCCTTATCCCCTCCCGCGTCATGGTTTCCAGCTGCTCCAGCACCTTCACCGACCGCTCGGCGATCTCCGGCAGGCGCATCAGCACGCGCGCGATGTCCCCGGTGCCCGCAAGGGCCCCCTGCACCCGGCCGATCGGACCGAGATTGCGCTCGATCCATTCGCGCACCACGGGGTCGGCGATCTTCCAGATGTCGAGCTTGGGATCGAAGCCGCGCGCCACGCCTTCGACCACCACCATGGTCTTCTGCAGCAGGATCAGCTCGGGCCGCGTCGTCATGTCGAACAGGCCGGTGACTTCGAGCAGTAGCGTCAGCAGCCGCGCCATCGAGATCTCTTCGGCCGTGCGGTTGTGAATCGGCTCGCCGATGGCGCGGATGGCTTGCGCGAAATTCTCGACCGAATGATGCGCGGGCACGTAGCCCGCCTCAAAATGCACCTCGGCGACGCGGCGATAATCGCGGGTGATGAAGCCGAGCAGGATTTCGGCGAGGAAGCGCCGCTCCTTCATGCCGAGCCGGCCCATGATGCCGAAATCGACCGCGACGAGACGGCCGGCATCGTCCAGGAACAGATTGCCCGGATGCATGTCGGCATGGAAGAAGCCGTCGCGCAGCGCGTGGCGCAGGAAGCTCTGGATCACCTTGCGACCGAGATCGGGCAAATCGACCTGCGCCTCTTCCAGGCGCTTGTGGTCGTTCAGCGCGATGCCGTCGATCCACTCCATCGTCAACACGTTGTGCGTGGTGCGATCCCAGTCGACGGTCGGCACGCGGAAGTCAGGGTCGTCGCGCGTGTTCTCCGCCATCTCCGACAGCGCAGCCGCCTCCAGTCGCAGGTCCATCTCCATGGCGACCGAGCGCGACATGGTGTTGATGACCTCGATGAGGCGCAGCCGCCGCGCTTCCGCCGAGTAGGCCTCGGCCTTGTGTGCGACGAAGAAGAAGTCGGAGAGATCGCGGCGGAAGCGCGCGGCCACGTTCGGCCTGAGCACCTTGACCGCCATCGCCGTACGGATCCCGTCGTGCAAGACCTCGCCGCGATGCACCTGCGCGATCGAGGCAGCCGCGACGGGTGGCCCGAAGCTCACGAACACGTCCTTCAGCGGCCGCTCCAGCGACGTCGCGATGGCGGCCTCGGCTTCGTCCTGCGGAAACGGCGGCAGGCGGTCCTGGAGGCTTTCGAGGTCGCGCGCCATGATGACGCCGACCACGTCGGGGCGCGTCGCAAGGAACTGTCCGAGCTTGAGATAGGCGGGGCCCATTCGGGTAAGAGCCCGCGAGATCCGCGGGCCGTGCTTGGTGCCGCGGCGTTCGACGAGGCGCGCCAGCTTCAGCGCGAGCTGCCCCGGCGGCGGCACCAGGCTCGGATCGACCGAGCCGAACACGCCCTCGCGGGCAAACACGAACGCGGCGCGGATCAGGCGCGCAATGTGGGTAAAGGCAGAGATCACAAACGCCAGCCCGAATGCAGAGCGACGATGCCGCCGGACAATGTCTGCCAGCTGACGCGGGCGAAGCCGGCGTCGCGGATCATGTCGGCGAAAGCGTTGGGTTTTGGAAACTTGCGGATCGATTCGACGAGATACTGATAGGACTCGGCGTCGCCCGTGATCATGCGGCCGAGCGGCGGGATCACCTTGAACGAGAACAGGTCATAAAGGCGATCGAGCCCCGGCATCTCGACGCTGGAGAATTCCAGGCAGAGGAAGCGGCTGCCGGGCTTCAGCACGCGATAGGCTTCCTTCAGCGCAAGGTCGATCCGCGGCACGTTGCGGATGCCGAAAGCAATCGTATATGCGTCGAAGCTGCGGTCGGCGAAGCCAAGCGATTCGGCATTGCCTTCGACGAAATCGACCCGGGTTTCGAGATGGCGCTTCGCGGCGCGCTCGCGGCCGACCGCGAGCATATCGGTGTTGATGTCGCAGACGGTGGCATGGAAACCTGCACCTGCGGCCTTGGCGGCGCGGAACGAGATGTCCCCGGTGCCGCCGGCCACGTCGAGCAACGCGAACGGCCGGCCGCCCCTCGGCGGGTCGAGCGCCGTGATCATGATGTCCTTCCAGACCCGGTGCAGGCCACCGGACATCAGATCGTTCATCAGATCATAGCGCGACGCCACGCTGTGAAACACGTCGTTCACCAGCGTCTGCTTGTCCCCGAGGGGGACGTCCCTGAAGCCAAAATGCGTGGTTTCGCCCGGCCGATCCATTACTCTACTCCACTGGGCGGACCATAGCGCGCCCGCCGCAATGGCGCTATCACACCGCCCTCATAAGGTGAATGCCTGACCATGCCTGAATTGCCCGAAGTCGAGACCGTCCGCCGTGGCCTTCAGCCGGTCATGGAGGGTGCGAAAATCCTGGTCGCGGAGGCCCGCCGGCCGGACCTGCGCTTTCCGTTCCAGCCGGACTTCGTGGCCAGGCTCAAGGGGCAGCTCGTCACCGGCCTCGGCCGCCGTGCAAAATATCTCATGGCGGACCTCGCTTCCGGCGATGTGCTCTTGATGCATCTGGGCATGTCGGGCTCGTTCCGTGTCATCAGGCCTGACAACGACGCCGTGCCTGGCGAGTTTCACTATCCGAAGGCCAAGGATTCCGCGCACGACCACGTGCTGTTTCGGATGTCCTCCGGCGCCGACATCGTCTTCAACGATCCGCGCCGTTTCGGTTACATGAAGGTGATTGCGCGCAATGCGCTTGATGAAGAGCCGCTGCTCCGCGGGCTCGGCCCCGAGCCGCTCGGCAACGAGTTCGATGCCGCGATGCTGGCGCGGTCCTGCGCAGGCAAGCTCACGAGCCTGAAGGCGGCGCTGCTCGACCAGCGCGTGGTCGCCGGGCTCGGCAACATCTATGTCTGCGAAGCCCTGCATCGCTCGCATCTGTCGCCGCGGCGCGTTGCTGCGACACTATCGACCAAAAAGGGTGAGCCGACCGATCACGCGAAGCGGTTGGTCGGCGCGATCCACACCGTGCTCAATGATGCCATCAAGGCCGGCGGCTCGTCATTGCGCGATCATCGACAGACCACGGGCGAGCTCGGCTATTTCCAGCACTCCTTCAAGGTCTATGACCGCGAAGGTGAGAAGTGCACGACGCCGCGCTGCGGCGGCACGATCAAGCGCTTCACGCAGAATGGTCGCTCGACCTTCTGGTGCTCGAAGTGTCAGAAGTGAGGATCAGGCGAGCACTGCGAAGGCCGAGAGGGTCGTCGAAACGAGCCGCGGGTCGTTTCGAGCGCAGCGACGTTAGATAGATCTTCCCAAAACGCGAAGCGAAGCAATCCGGCCGGGCTGGTGACCGGATTGCTTCGTCGCTGGGGCCTTTCCGGATGGTGAAGGCCAACTGCCGTCTGAGCGATCGCCCCGCTCAGGACGCCAGAGTCGGGGTCTCGTCCACCGAAAGCTCGGCGGCGGCATGCAGCATGCCGTCCGTGGCCGACATCACCTGCTCGATCAGGACGCCGGTTGTCGCAGTGAGCTCGAGCCGGGTCTCCACCCAACGCCAGAGGCCACGGATCTCGTCTGCCGACTTGCCGTTGGGCGCGAATTCGCTGACGGCAAGGCCGCTCGCGAGCGAGTCCTGGTGATCGTTGCGCATCGCGATCAGCGGGCGCGCGAGCACCTCGGCGAGATCGAGCGAAGCTTCCTCTCCGAGCGCGCCCGCGGCATTGTCGATGCGCTGGCCGCGGATCGGCGTCTGGTTCAGCACGAAGCCAAAGGGCCGCTTCCAGGCGCGCGCGACGCTGAGCGTCGAGACGGTCGCCTCGATGTCGGCGACGCTCGGGCGGGACGGGATCAGGCAGAGATCGGAATGGCGGATCGCTGCGGTGGTCGCGGCGCTAAGGCCGGCGGCAGTGTCGACGATCGCAAGCTGGAGGCCGCTGTCGGCCAGCATCTTCAGGCGCGGCGCGATGTCGGCAGCATGGTAGATCGGCTCGACGACGAGATCATCCTTGGCGCGGCGGCGCTGCCAGTTGGACAGGGTGCCCTGCGGGTCGGTCTCGATCAGGCGGACGGTGAAGCCGGCCTGCTTGGCAGCGAGCGCGAGGCCGATGGCGAGCGTGCTCTTCCCGCTGCCACCCTTTTGGGTGGCCAGTACGATCGTGTGCATTTGAAGATCAATCCTTTGGAGTGCCTGGGTCAGGAATACGCCACGCGAACGTGCATCGCTCTCGATGCTGAGCTCTTCTCGCTCAGGACGTGCCGGCCCGATCCAAAGGGGATCGCGGAGTCCGAATCAGCAGTAGCAATGATGGCGGAATAGCGAATGCCAGCGAATCCGTACCATTACCGGACCCGTAATCGTACGTGTGATGGTCCTCACGGCCGTGCTCGGCGATCCTATTTCCGCACGCAGATCACGCGCACGACGGACGCTGTCGCATCGGTCGACGTGCCGTTTGCATCGACGGCTTTCGCCTTGAGGAAATCGCGCACGGACTCACCCGAAACCATCAGGGCCTGTGTTGCTGGCCCTGACGTCGCGGGTCCCGCGAGCATCGCCGGCTTCAGCAGCGCGATGCCGGCGAACTTGCCGTCGGCGTCCATGGCCGGGCTGCCGGAGAATCCGACGGCGGGCGGCGGTGACAGTGCGGAAGTGCTGCTTGTCAGCGGCGCCAGAGCCGCCTTGAGGCTCGATGCGCCGGATGCGCCGCCCTGGCTCTGCGGATCGGCGATGCCGACGACGTCGACATTCGACTTCGCCGCGCCGCCGGCGAGGCTGAGCGGCTTCAGGCCTCGCGCACCGTAGATGCGCAGGAGCGCGAGATCGTGCTCCTTGCTCTCGGCGACACGATCGGCATTGCCGTAGCCGCCGATCGTGATTGCCAGGCAACCGTCGGTGAGGAGACGGTCGGTGACGATCGCTCCCTCGTCGCTAACGACAATTCCAGTGCCGTATTCGACGGTCTTGCGCGGCGGCGGTCCGGCCTGCGGTCCCAGCGGGAATGGATTGAACGCGCTCGACATCGCGATCACGACCGGCTCGACCGTGTTTTCAGTCGCCTGGTCGTACAGAATCGTCATGGTGCGGACTTCATCGCCCTTGAAGGAGCCGCGCACGTAGAATTTCTTCTGGCCCTGCAATCCCGACAGCACGAAGAAGTCGGGCTTCACCACGGTGTAGTCGACCTTGCGTCCGGACGGCTCCTTCTCGAGATCGGCCAGCTTTGCCGAGGTCGGGTTCACCTCCTTGCGGCGGCTGAGAACCACTTGCACCGTGCCGTTCGGCGATGTCCATTTTGATCCGTTGGCGTCGCTCGCCTGCTGCGGCACCAGCTTGACGGGAATGCCGAGCCGCGCGCCGCTGGTCGGTTCTGTCACGATCTTCCAGCCGACACTGTCCTGCTTCTTGCGTGCCGCATCGGCGAGCGCAGCCCGCTCCTGCGGGTTGAGCGCGCCGGTCGGCTTGCCGCCCTTGGCCTTCTGGTACTCCTTGATGGCGTTGACCATGCGGTCGCTGACGTCGCCGGTGATGGCGCCGTTATACTGGCCGACCCAGGCGAGATCGGACTGGAGCGACAGCCGCTCTGCTCTTGCCATGGCGTCGGCCGTCGCCGTCGGGGTCTGCATTGCCGGAGGCTTGACCGGAACCGTCTGAACTGCTTTCGGAGTGGAGCCGGGGATTTGTGGCGCCGTCATCTGGGCGTGCGCGCCCGTGGCGGCCGCAAACATCAGTGTTGCCGCAAGCATCGATCTCATGACAAATCCAGCCAGCCCATTGAACGCATGTCATTGAAGCACATCTCGTTGGTCGCGAACAATGTTAGGGTGGTTCAGGAGTAAGAGAACGTGCTGAGCCCGGACGAACTCGAACGCTATGCCCGCCATATCGTTCTGCGCGATGTCGGCGGTCCCGGCCAAGCTGCACTGAAGCGGGCTTCGGTGCTGGTGATCGGCGCCGGCGGGCTCGGCGCGCCCGCTCTCATGTATCTCGCTGCCGCCGGTGTCGGCACGCTCGGTGTGGTCGACGACGACGTGGTGTCGCTGTCCAACCTGCAGCGTCAGGTGATCCACACGACGCCTGATATCGGTCGGCACAAGGTCGAGAGTGCCGCGGAGCGGATTGCGGCGCTCAATCCGCATGTCCGCTTCGTCGGTCACGCCACCTGGCTGAACGCCGACAACGCGCTGGGTCTGATCGGCGACTATGATCTCGTGCTCGACGGCTCCGACAATTTCTCGACGCGCTATCTGGTCTCGGACGCCTGCTTCTTCGCGAAGAAGCCGCTGATCACCGCCGCGCTCGGCACCTTCGACGGCTCGCTGACCACGATCCGTGCGCACGAGGCGAACGAGCAGGGCGAGTTCAACCCGACCTATCGCTGCCTGTTTCCGGAGGCACCGCCGCCGGGCACCGTGCCGGCCTGCGCAGAGGCTGGCGTCATGGGTGCGCTCGCCGGCGTGCTGGGCTCGATGATGGCGCTGGAAGCGATCCGCGAGATCGTCGGTTTCGGCGACGGCCTCATCGGCCGCCTCCTGATGATCGATGCCCGCGCGATGCGCTTCGAGACGTTGCGTTATTCGCGCGATCCGGCCAACCCTCTCAACGGCGACGGGCCTGTGGTCACGGACCTCAGCGCCCATCGCACCTGAGCGCCCTTATCTGCTCGCCGGCTTCTCGCTGTCGAGATGCGCCATCTGCTCGGCGGCGTAGCGCGTGCCGGCCGCAACGTTCGGCGGGAAGGCTCTTCCCAGTTCGACAAGATGATCCTGTGTCAGGGTGACCTTGGCCGCGCCGAGCGCCTCGGTGAGCCGGTTGCGGGTGCGCGCGCCGACCAGCGGTACGATCTCCTTGCCCTGGGCCGCGACCCAGGCAATCGCGACCTGTGCCGGTGTTGCGCCGATTTCGGTTGCGATCGCACGCAGCGAATCCACCAGCGCGAGATTGGCGTCGAGATTTGCGCCCTGGAAACGCGGCGTCATCAGCCGGTAGTCCCTGCCGGCCTTGCCGCTGTCCCTGGTCCAGTGGCCGCTGATCAGTCCGCGCGCGAGCACGCCGTAAGCCGTGATGCCGATGCCGAGCTCGCGGCAAGTCTTGAGGATGTCGCGTTCGATGCCGCGCTCGATCAGCGAATATTCGATCTGCAGATCGGCGATCGGGTGCACCGCGTGCGCGCGGCGGATGGTGTCGGAGCCGACCTCGGACAGGCCGATATGCCTGACGTAGCCGGCCTTCACGAGATCGGCGAGGCCGCCGATGGTCTCCTCGATCGGCACGTTGGGATCGAGCCGTGCCGGGCGGTAAATGTCGAGATAGTCAGTGCCGAGCCGTTGCAGCGAATAGGCGAGGAAGTTTTTGGTCGCGGCCGGCCTTGTGTCCATGCCGCCGAATTCGCTGGCGGGGCCGCGCAGCGCACCGTACTTGACGCTGAGCTGCACTTTGTCCCGCGGCACAACCCTCAACGCGTCGCGGACCAGCATCTCATTATGGCCCATGGCGTAGAAATCGCCGGTATCGACGAGCGTGATGCCGGCATCGATTGCCGCCTGCACCGTGGCGATGGCCTCATCGCGATCGGCATGGCCGTAGACCTCGGACATGCCCATGCAGCCGAGCCCGAGGGCGGAAACGATGGGGCCGGTCGAACCGAGTTTGCGCTGTTCCATGTTGGCTCTCCTCATTAAGCGGCTGACGGCGCCGCGTGACGAGGCCAGATATGCGCCTGTTCCATTGTACCGATAAGCTGGACAATTCGGAATGCCTTGTTCACATTAGCGAACAATGGCCGACCCTGACTTGCGCGATCTCGACGTCTTCCTGGCGGTTGCCCGCACCCGCAATTTTCGGCGCGCGGCGGTCGACATTCGCGTGTCAGTATCGAGCCTTAGCCAGCGTCTGAGGGATCTGGAGGAGCGCCTTGGCGTCCGCCTGATGAACCGCACCACCCGCAGCGTCGCGCTGACGGAGGCGGGCGAAATGCTGCTGTCGCGGGTGGCGCCGGCGCTGCGGGATGTCGGCGATGCCCTGGATCAGGTCCGCGGCCTGCGCGAAGTCGCCGCGGGGCGTCTTCGCATCAATGGGCCGCCCCCGGCGGTCGACCTCGTGCTGGCGCCGATGGTTGGGCCGTTCCTTCGCGAGCATCCGCAGGTGGATCTCGACATCGTCTCCGAAAGCGGTTTCGTCGACATCGTCAGCGCCGGTTACGACGCCGGCGTGCGCTATGGCGAACATCTTGCGCAGGACATGGTGGCGATCCCGCTGAGCGGCCCACAGCACTATGTCGTGGTCGCATCGCCCGATTATCTGGCGCGCCGCGGCAGGCCGAAACACCCGAAGGATCTGCTGGAGCACGATTGCATCCGCGCCCGCTATTCGAGCGGCGTCATGCACGATCTCGAGTTCGAGAAGGCCGGTCAGATCGTGAAGGTCGATCCGCCCGCCAAGCTGATCTCGACCAACATGAGCCTCGCCATGCGCGCTGCACTGGAGGGCGTCGGCGTCTGGGCGAGGATGGACGGATATGTGCGCGAAGCTTTGAAATCCGGCGCGCTGGTCAGCTTGATGGAGGATTGGTGCGAGCCGTTTCCGGGACCGTTCCTGTACTATCCGAGCCGCCGTCAGGTGCCGCCGGCACTGCGGGCCTTCATCGATTTCGTCGCGGACTGGCGCAAGCGCGAAGCGCGAAGCACCTAGGCTTCAGAGCATGCTCGGCAGCACGCGATCCGGCGGCTTGTGCGCGTCGAGGAAGGTGCGGATGTTGATGATCACCTTCTCGCCCATCTCGACGCGGCCTTCGATGGTGGCCGAGCCCATGTGCGGCAGCAGCGTCACCTTGCCGGCCTTGGCGAGCCGCACCAGCTTCGGGTTGACCGCGGGCTCGTGCTCGTAGACGTCGAGCCCGGCGCCGCCGATCTCGCCGCCTTCGATTAGCTTGATCAGCGTGTCCTCGTCGGTGACCTCGCCGCGCGCGGTGTTGACGATATAGGCGTCTTTCCGGATCAGCTTCAGCCTGCGCGCCGAGAGCAAATGATAGGTCGCCGGCGTATGCGGACAGTTCACCGAGATGATGTCCATCCGCGCCAGCATCTGGTCGAGGCTTTCCCAATAGGTCGCGCCAAGCTCCTCGGCGATGACGGGCGCGACGGGACGGCGGTTGTGATAGTGGATCTGCAGGCCGAAGGCGCGGGCGCGGCGCGCGACCGCCTGGCCGATGCGGCCCATGCCGATGATGCCGAGCCGCTTGCCGCCGATGCGGTGACCGAGCATCCAGGTCGGCGACCAGCCCGCCCAGGGTTTTCCCTCCGTCAGGATCGAGGCGCCTTCGATCATCCGCCTGGGCACGGCGAGGATCAGCGCCATGGTCATGTCGGCGGTATCCTCGGTCAGGACTTTCGGCGTGTTGGTGACGGTGATGCCGCGGGCGTGCGCGGCTTCGACGTCGATATTGTCGACGCCGTTGCCGAAGTTCGCAATCAGCCGCAGCTTGCAGTCCGGCTGATTGACGATCTCGGCGCTGATATGGTCGGTGACCGTCGGAACCAGCACGTCCGCGGTGCGCGCGGCTTCCGCGATCTGCTCGGTGGACATCGGCGTGTCCTCGAGATTGATGCGCGCGTCGAACAATTCGCGCATCCGCGTCTCGATCGAATCCGGCAGCTTGCGCGTCACCACGACGAGGGGCTTTTTCTTCACCGACATGTCCTGCTCTCATGAGGCGTCGCAGGCCGCCTCTGTCGCCAAAGGCCGGCCGTTGAGGCCTCATTAACCCGGTTGTTCGACACTGCCCTTGCCGTGTCCGTCCCCGGCGTTTCCTCCAAGCTCTCCCGAGATTTCCGGCCGGAAAATCGGGGCAAACTGGTTGTTCAAGTGCCCGTCCTCTCTAGCAGAAGGCCGGGCCAAGACAAGAACCACGGGCCGGGCCTGGGGAACACCCGCGTGGGGCGGGTCGGGATGTACGCGGCAGGGTTTGGAATTTTGGGTGAGGGTCCGGCAAGGCCGGGTCCTCGACAGGAGACGGGTTGATGGCGTTGGGGCGTTTTTGTTCGGTGATGGCGCTTGTCTGCACCTGGTGGAGCGCCTCGGTCGGCCCCGCGCATTCGGCCAAGGATAACATCCCACAGAGCGCCAGCGGCCTGCCGGTGCCGCGTTACGTCAGCCTCAAATCGGACCACGTCAATGTTCGCGCCGGCCCGACCAAGGACAATGACGTGGCCTGGGTCTACACCCGCGCCGGCCTGCCGGTCGAAATCACCGCCGAGTTCGAGAATTGGCGCCGGGTGCGCGATTCCGAGGGCGCCGAGGGCTGGGTCTATCACTCGCTGCTGTCGGGCCGCCGCACCGCGGTCGTCACCATGAAGCACAAGGACGAACTCGCCCCGATCTACGATCGCGCCGATCCCGACAGCGCCGTTGCAGCAAAGCTCCAGGCCGGCGTCGTCACGCAGGTGAAGAAGTGCACCGCAAACTGGTGCCGCGTCACCGGCAACGGCTTTGACGGTTGGATCCAGCAGGAGCGCCTCTGGGGCGTGTATTCGGACGAGCAGGTGAATTGACGCCGGAGGCGTCATCCCGGGGCGATGCCTAGCATCGAAGCCGGGATCTCGACATTCCGGGTCTGGTGCTGCGCACCATCCCGGAATGTCGGCGTAAAACGACAATGGCCGGGACAAGCCCGGCCATGACGGTAACAGCTTGGATTGATCTCAGCGCTTCTTGCGCAGGCGCACGACCATGTCGATACGCGCGATCTCGTAACCCTCCGGCACCTCCGGCATCTTGGACAGCGCCAGATGCGGATCCTCGATGTCGACCAGCTCATGGCTGTTCTCGAGGTAGTAGTGATGGTGGGTGGTGACGTTGGTGTCGAAATAGGTCTTGGTGCCGTCGACGCTGACCTGACGGAGCAGGCCGGCATCGGTGAGCTGGTTCAGCGTGTTGTAGACGGTCGCCAACGACACCGGGACCTTGGCCAGAGTCGCTTCCTCGTAAAGCATTTCAGCCGTGAGGTGGCGAGCACCCTTGCCGAACAACAGCCAGCCGAGCGCCATGCGCTGGCGCGTCGGACGGAGCCCGGCGGACTGGAGCATTTCGTTGACGTCGTGCCAAGGGCAGCCGGTCAAAGCCGGGTGGCGGCCGGACAGCAGGGCTGCAGAATGGACGTCATCGTCGTGACGGGGCGCTGTATTCTCGCTCATTTCCAGATTTCGGGCACGCGTGAACATTATCTATCTGCAATATAAGAACAGAAAGATGCAGATGCAAGTTTCTCGCAACTAGAGGGGTTCTAATCAGACTTGGAACCGGGCCGGGATCGCGTCACTTTACCTTCATGGATCCGCTTTGCCACTCGAAATGGCCTGTGTTAGAGAGCGCGCGGTTCCGCTTAGCCGATTTTGGCGCAGCCGGGCATGGAGGCCTGGTCGGCAGTCCATCCGGGACATGCGGGAGCCGCGCCTGACGGTGGCAATTGGCGTTGCTCTCCGATCGAGACCGGACCCATTTTCGCCAAGAAACGCCGCTCAATCGGAATTCAAACAGAGGCTCGTGCATGCTGAACAGGCGCAACGGTTACGAATACGAAGATCTGCTGGCCTGTGCCCGCGGCGAGATGTTCGGCCCGGGCAATGCCCAGCTGCCGCTGCCACCGATGCTGATGTTCGATCGCATCACGGAAATCAGCGAGACCGGCGGGGAGTTCGGCAAGGGCGTGGTGCGCGCCGAGCTCGACGTGAAGCCCGATCTCTGGTTCTTCGGCTGTCACTTCAAGAACGATCCCGTGATGCCCGGCTGCCTCGGCCTCGACGCGCTGTGGCAAATGGTCGGCTTCTATCTGGGTTGGACCGGGGGCGAAGGTCGCGGGCGTGCGCTTGGTCTGAACGAATTAAAGTTCAGCGGCCAGGTGCTGCCCGAGGCCAGCAAGGTTGTGTACAACGTCGATATCAAGCGCGTGATGCGTTCAAAGCTGGTGCTCGGGATCGCCGACGGATGGCTTTCGGTCGACGAGCAGATTATCTATCGCGCCAAGGACCTGAAGGTCGGCCTGTTCAAGCAGGGCACGAGCCTGGGCTGAGCGCATCATCACGAAGAGAACGAGCAAGAAGACAACGAGCAGGGCGAGGCTGTCATGAGGCGGGTTGTGGTCACCGGGATGGGCATCGTCTCGTCGATCGGAAACAACACCCAGGAAGTGCTTGCGAGCCTTCACGAGGCGAAGTCGGGCATTTCTCGGGCTGAGAAATATGCCGAGCTCGGCTTTCGTTCGCAGGTGCAAGGTGCGCCGACGCTCGATCCCGCGACGGTGGTCGACCGCCGCGCCATGCGTTTCCTCGGTCAGGGCGCGGCGTGGAATCATATCGCGATGGAGCAGGCGATTCAGGACGCGGGTCTGTCGCCCGACGAAATCTCCAACATCCGCACCGGCATCATCATGGGCTCCGGCGGCCCGTCCGCCCGCACCATCGTCGAAGCCGCCGACATCACCCGCACCAAGGGACCGAAGCGCGTCGGACCGTTTGCAGTGCCGAAGGCGATGTCGTCCACGGCCTCCGCGACGCTTGCGACCTGGTTCAAGATCAAGGGCGTGAATTACTCGATCTCCTCGGCCTGCGCGACGTCGAATCATTGCGTCGGCAATGCCTATGAGACGATCCAGATCGGCAAGCAGGACGTCATCTTCGCCGGTGGCTGCGAAGAACTGGACTGGTCGCTGTCCGTGTTGTTCGATGCCATGGGCGCGATGTCCTCGAAGTACAACGACACGCCTGCCACGGCCTCGCGCCCCTACGACGTCAACCGCGACGGCTTCGTCATCGCCGGCGGCGCCGGCGTGCTGGTGCTGGAAGAGCTCGAGCATGCCAAGGCGCGCGGCGCCCGCATTTACGGCGAGATCGTCGGCTATGGCGCGACGTCGGACGGCTACGACATGGTCGCGCCATCGGGTGAAGGCGCCGAGCGCTGCATGCGCATGGCGATGTCGACGGTGAAGACCAAGGTGGACTACATCAATCCCCACGCGACCTCGACGCCGGCCGGAGATCCCCCGGAGATCGAGGCGCTGCGAAAGGTGTTCGGCACCGGCGAGAAGTGCCCGCCGATCTCTGCCACAAAGGCGCTGACCGGCCACTCGCTGGGTGCCACCGGCGTGCAGGAAGCGATCTATTCGCTGCTGATGATGAACAACGGCTTCATCTGCGAGAGCGCGCACATCCAGGAGCTCGATCCCGTTTTCGCCGACATGCCGATCGTGCGCAAGCGCATCGACAACGTCAAGATCGGCACCGTGCTGTCGAACTCCTTCGGCTTCGGCGGCACCAACGCCACGCTGGTATTCAGCCGGCTGGATGCGTAACGCCATTGTTGGCGGACGGTTGATTTTCTCGTCATGGCCGGGCTTGTCCCGGCCATCCACGTCTTGGCCCCGGTGTTGGAAGTGCTGATGCCCGGGACAAGCCGGGCGTGACGAAAACGGAAGGTAATCGCGAGATGGAAGGTTTGATGAAGGGCAAGCGCGGTCTGATCATGGGCATCGCCAATGATCACTCGATCGCCTGGGGCATGGCGAAGACGCTGCATGCTCACGGGGCCGAGCTCGCCTTCACCTTCCAGGGCGAGGCCCTGGGCAAGCGCGTCAAGCCGCTGGCCGAGCAGCTCGGGGTCGATCTGGTGCTGCCTTGCGACGTCGAGGACATCGCCAGCGTCGATGCCACCTTCGATGTGCTCCGCGAAAAATGGGGCAAGCTCGATTTCGTCATCCACGCCATCGGCTTTGCCGACAAGAACGAGCTGAAGGGCCGCTACGCCGACACCAGCCGCGAGAATTTTTCGCGCACGATGGTGATCTCCTGCTTCTCGTTCACGGAAATCGCAAAGCGCGCCGCAGAGCTGATGACGGAGGGCGGCAGCATGGTCACGCTGACCTTCGGCGCCTCGGAGCGCGCGATGCCGAACTACAATGTGATGGGCGTGGCCAAGGCGGCGCTGGAAGCCTCCGTGCGCTATCTCGCCTCCGATTTCGGACCGCGCGGCATCCGTGTCAACGCGATCTCCGCAGGTCCCATCCGCACGCTCGCCGGTTCGGGCATTGGCGAGGCGCGTGCGATGTTCGCCTTCATGCAGAAGCATTCGCCTCTCCGCCGCGGCGTCACGCTCGACGATCTCGGCGGCTCCGCGCTGTACCTGCTGTCGGATCTGTCCGGCGGCGTCACCGGCGAGATCCACTACGTCGATTCCGGCTACAACATCGTGCTGATGCCGCGGCCGGACGATCTGAAGGCGGACTGAAACGTTCGCAGATTCCGTAGGGTGGGCAAAGGAGCGTGAGCGACGTGCCCATCGTCTCTCAATGATTGCAGATCGTGGGCACGGCGAAGGCGCCCTTGCGCGCCTACGAGAGCAGCCTCACCCCGCCGCGAACTTCTCCGCGCGCTGGAAGGCCAGCCGCGCTGTGCAACGCGCGAGATAGGCATCGAACGCCGGGCGCGACGGCACCATCTTGAACTGCCGCACCGCGAAATTCAGGCCCGAGCCGATCGTGATGTCGGCGGCCGAAAAGTCCTCGCCTAAAATCCACGGTCCCTTGGCGAGCGCAGCTTCCAGCACGTCGAAGACCTGCGTCGCGCTGCCCCAGGCCGCGGTCGAGGTCGGGATCTCGATCTTGGTGAAGATCTGGATGATGGCGGGCTCGATGCAGCCGGGCGAAAAGAACAGCCATTGCAGATAGCGCGCGCGGCGCGGATCGGTCACCCCTGGCGCGAGCTTCGTCTCCGGATAGCGGTCGGCAATGTAGGCACAGATCGCCGCGGCCTCGCCGAGTGCGGCATCGCCGTCGGTCAGCGCCGGCACCTTGCCCATCGGATTGATCTTCAAATAATCCGGCGCCTTCTGTGCGCCGGTCGAGATGTCCGTCAGCACCCGCTCATAGGGCAGGCCGCTCTCCTCCATCGGCCAGAGTGTCGTGAACGAGCGCGAGCGGGGCGACCAATAGAGCTTGATCATGGCGCGGACCTTCCAGTGTGCGGGAGACCAAGTCTAGTTCATCGCGTGTCTGGTTGGAATTCGCAACTCACTACGCATGGGAAGGAGGCCGTGTTCGGCGCGCAATATCTTGGTCAACCCGAATGAGTGGCTGTCACTCTTGCTGCAGATAGCCGGGGAGTCCCCGATCGAGCCTGTTGGTCACGAGCGCTCGTGTTCTCTCACGCAGAACTGCGCTGCTCGAAGCCGTCGCGGGCGGATTGGGGAAATGATCGTTGTCGAGCTTGGTGAGTGGATCCTCCGTCAACCGCATGCTCGCTGCGAGGTTGACGCCGAAATTCACGAACGGACGGTCGATCTGCTCATAGCTTCTACCGTCGATCAGGTTGATGGAGATGTTGGCGAACAAATGCGAATGCCGGATCAGATTTCCGAGACCTTGATTGAACGTGCCGATACCATTCAGCATCAGGCGGCTGCCCGGTAATTCTCCCTTGTACGTGGTCGCAACCAGATATCGATCGCAGCTCGCGTTCGGCGTGATGCCGCGCACGATCGCTGGCAGGCGTTCGCTGGGATCGGGAATGAATCGCGATTTCGGATTGTAGAAGGGTTCGAAGGCTCCCTTGGGATAGCTGATCCTGCGAACACCGGGATCGTTACCCGTTGCGGCTTTCACCCGTGCAAACACGAGATCGTCAAGACCCCAGTCGATGGCAACTTCGGTCTCCTCGTTCTCGAAGATGGTCAGCCCGAATTTCTGGACGGAGTAGCGTTCGCCGATCACCGAGATCACGCCGAGCTTGCAGGGGCCGATTTCCACCGCTTGCGGCTTGTTCGCCGCCGAGTGTTTGGCCTTCGGCCCCGCCTTCTTGCCAGTCGGCTTGCTCGTCGCCGGAGTTGCGGCAGTGGGTGGAGCAGAGGCGGACTGGGACCACCCGGTCGTGGCGCAAGATGACACGAAGATGGCAGCGGCGGCGAAACTGCGTAACATGACTCGGGAATTCAAGTTGCTGAGACGTGACCTGCAAACTAGGGCGTGTAGAACGCGTTCGCAAGCACAACCTATGTCGTCCGCCTCCACCGATAATATTTCATCATGAATCCGTTTGACGGCTCGATCTCTTCCTTCTCGAACACGAAACCTTCGCGCTCGTACCAGCGCCAGGCTTTTTCGTTCTCGCGGACGCAACGTAGGTACATCTCGTCAGGCATTTGCGTGCGGGTGAAGGCGAGCAGCGTCCGTCCGAGCGATTGCCCCTGATAGGCGGGCGCGACGAAAAGCATGTCGAGATAAAGCTTCGGCACATGCAGTGCCAGCATGGCGGCGATGGTGCCGCCATCGTCGGCGACGAACAGGCTCCAGCCGCCCTCGATCTCGCGCCGGACGCGCGCGCGCAGGTTTGCCAGCAGGAAGTCGCTGGCCTCGCCGAGCCCGGTCGAGACCCAACTCTCCATCCAGACGCGGCCGACCTCGTCGTACTCGTCTGCGCGGGCGGGGCGGATGACCGGAGGCGACATCGGGAAGCTAGGCTCTCTGGCTGCGCACGGATTGCCGCGCTCGCACCTTGCCGGCCGACAGGCACACCACCTCGGAGATCTGCAGCAGCTGCCGGGCCAGCGGGCTGGTCTTGCGCCAAACCATGCCGATGGTGCGGGATGGTTGCGGGTCGCGGAAGCGAGCAAGCGAGACCGAGGCCGATCGCGTCTCCACCGGCACCGCCATCTCCGGAATCAGCGTCACGCCGATGCCGGCGCTGACCATCTGGACCAGCGTCGACAGCGAGTTGGCGTCCAGCATCTCGCGCGGCGGTGCCGATTGCATGTTGCAGAACGACAGCGCCTGGTCGCGGAAGCAGTGGCCCTCCTCGAGCAGCAATAGCCGCATCTCGCGCATCATCTCGCGCGAAGGTGCCGGCGTTCCCTCGTCCGCACCCGGCCGGACCAGCAGGAATTTTTCCTCGAACAGGGCGACCTCGGTGAGCGAGGGCTCGGACACCGGCAGCGCCACGATGGCGGTGTCGAGCCGTCCCTCCACCAGTTCCTGGATCAGCCGCGGCGTCATGGTCTCGCGCACCCGGATGTCGAGCTCCGGATGCAGGCGCGTGAGATTCTTGGTGATCGTGGGCAGGAGATAAGGCGCGATCGTCGGGATCATGCCGATGCGCAGCCGGCCGGCAAACCGGTCCTGCGAGGCGCGGGCGAAGTCGCCGAGCTCATCGACCGAGCGGAGGATGTCGCGGACGCGTTGCGCGAGTTCCTCGCCGAACCGGGTCAGCGCCACCTGGCGCGCGCTGCGCTCCAGCAGCAGCCCGCCCAGCGCCTCCTCCAACTCCTTGATCTGCATCGACAAGGCCGGCTGCGAGATGGAGCAGGCCTCGGCCGCGCGGCCGAAATGGCCATGACGCGCCAGCGCATCGAAATACCGGAGCTGGCGGAGCGTCACGTTCAGCATCAGAAAATCTTATTGCAGCGATCATTAAAGTCAACTTCCCCTGATCGAACGCGGCGCTTAGAGTGGTTCTACCTGGTCAAAGGCGCGAGTTCGACGCCACCAGAGGAGGTATTCATGGACGACACTTCGAAGTGCCCGTTTTCGGGTGGAAAACGCGTGCCGGCGAACCGCGACTGGTGGCCGACGCAGCTCAGCATCGAGATGCTGCACAAGAATTCCGACAAGTCCGATCCGATGGGCGAGGACTTCGATTACGCTAAGGAGTTCAAGTCGCTCGATCTCAACGCGGTGATCAAGGACCTCACCGCCCTGATGACGGATTCGCAGGAATGGTGGCCCGCCGACTTCGGACACTATGGCGGCCTGATGATCCGCATGGCATGGCACAGCGCGGGCACCTACCGCACCACCGACGGCCGCGGCGGCGCCGGCGCGGGCCAGCAGCGTTTCGCTCCGCTCAACAGCTGGCCGGACAATGCCAATCTCGACAAGGCGCGCCGTCTGCTCTGGCCGATCAAGCAGAAATACGGCCGCAAGATCTCGTGGGCCGATTTGATGGTGCTGGCCGGCAACGTCGCGCTGGAATCGATGGGCTTCAAGACCTTCGGCTTCGCCGGCGGCCGCGCCGACGTGTGGGAGCCCGAAGAGCTGTATTGGGGTCCCGAAGGCACCTGGCTCGGCGATGAGCGCTACAGCGGCGAACGTCAGCTCGCCGAGCCGCTCGGCGCGGTGCAGATGGGCCTCATCTACGTCAATCCGGAAGGCCCGAACGGCAAGCCCGATCCTGTCGCCGCGGCCAAGGACATCCGCGAGACCTTCGCCCGCATGGCGATGAACGACGAGGAAACCGTCGCGCTGATCGCCGGCGGTCACAGCTTCGGCAAGACTCACGGCGCGGGCGACCCTTCGCTGGTCGGTCCGGAGCCGGAAGCGGGCGCGCTGGAAGACCAGGGCCTCGGCTGGAAGAGCAAGCACGCATCTGGTCACTCGGGTGATGCCATCACCAGCGGTCTCGAGGTGACGTGGACCAAGACGCCGACGAAGTGGAGCAACAACTTCTTCGAGAACCTCTTCAATTTCGAATGGGAGCTGACCAAGAGCCCGGGCGGCGCGAACCAGTGGACTGCGAAGGGCGCCGACGCGATCATCCCCGACGCCTTCGACAAGTCGAAGAAGCATCGGCCGACGATGCTGACGACCGACCTCTCGCTGCGCTTCGACCCGGCCTACGAGAAGATCTCGCGCCGCTTCCTCGAAAACCCCGACCAGTTCGCGGACGCTTTTGCCCGCGCCTGGTTCAAGCTCACCCATCGCGACATGGGTCCAATCCAGCGCTATCTCGGCCCGCTGGTGCCGAAGGAGACGCTGATCTGGCAGGATCCGATCCCGGCCGTGAATCACGAGCTGGTCAGCGATCAGGATATCGCTGCGCTGAAGACCAAGATCCTGGCTTCGGGCCTTTCGGTGTCCGAGCTGGTCTCGACCGCCTGGGCGTCGGCCTCGACGTTCCGTGGCTCGGACAAGCGTGGCGGCGCCAATGGCGCGCGCATTCGCCTTGCCCCGCAGAAGGATTGGGAGGTCAACGAGCCGGCTCAGCTCTCCAAGGTGCTCGGCAAGCTCGAAGCGATTCAGAAGGACTTCAACGCATCGTCCGGCGCCAAGAAGGTCTCGCTCGCGGACCTCATCGTCCTCGGCGGCACCGCTGCGGTCGAGAAGGCTGCGAAGGATGCCGGCGTCGACGTGAAGGTTGCTTTCACGCCGGGCCGCATGGATGCCTCCCAGGAGCAGACCGATGTGGCCTCCTTCGCGCCGCTCGAGCCGCGGGCTGATGGTTTCCGCAACTATGTCGGCAAGAAGCATCAGTTCCTGCAGCAGGAAGAGGCGCTGGTCGATCGTGCGCAGCTCCTGAGGCTCACCGGCCCCGAGATGACGGCGCTGGTCGGCGGCCTGCGCGTGCTCGGTGCCAACGCGAACGGTTCGAAGCACGGTGTCTTCACGTCGAAGGTGGGCACGCTGAGCAACGATTTCTTCGTCAATCTGCTCGACATGGGGGCGCAGTGGACTCCGGCGGCTGACGGTACCTATGAGGCCCGCGACCGCAAGACCAACGCGGTGAAGTGGACCGGCACGCGCGTCGACCTGATCTTCGGGGCGCACTCGCAGCTCCGCGCCTATGCCGAAGTCTACGCCACGTCCGATTCCAAGGAGCAGTTCGTGAAGGACTTCGCCAAGGCCTGGACCAAGGTGATGAACCTCGACCGCTACGACATCGTGCGCAAGTGATCCTCATCAGCAAGTGACAGGCAAAGGGGCGGCCGAGAGGCCGCCCCTTTTTCGTGGTTCTGGATTGTCTTCACACCCCGAGTGTGCCCGCCTTCGCCGCTGCGTAGCGTTCGCCGACGACTTTCCAGTTCACCGTGTTCCACCATGCCTTGAGATAATCGGCGCGACGGTTCTGGTAGTTCAGGTAATAGGCGTGCTCCCAGACATCGTTGCCGAGCAGCGCGCGTTTGCCGTCCATCATTGGATTGTCCTGGTTGGGGCGGGTCTCGATCGCGAGCTTGCCATCCTTGCTGACCGTCACGAACACCCAGCCTGAGCCGAACACGCGTCCGCCGGCTGCGTTAAAATCGGTCTGGAATTTCTCCATGCCGCCGAGGTCGCTCTCGATCGCAGCAAGCACGGCGCCTTCCGGCCTCCCGCCGTTCGGTCCCATGATCTGCCAGAACATGGTGTGGTTGGCGTGGCCGCCCATGCTGTTGCGGACGCCGGTGCGGATCGCTTCCGGCACGGCGCCGAGGTTGCCCAGCACGTCGCCGATCGGCTTTTCCGCGATCTGCGGATTGTCCTTTGCGAAATTGTTGAGGTTGGTGATGAACGCCTGGTGATGACGATCGTGATGGATTTCCATCGTCCTGGCATCAATGTGCGGTTCCAGCGCGTTTGCCGGATAAGCCAGCGGATCGAGCTTGAACGGCCCGGTGGCCGCCGCGGCGGCCTGCGCGAACGCGAGGCGCGGGGCGGCAACGGTGGCGGCGAGGCCGGTTGCAGCGAGCATGAGTCGGCGCCGGGATAGGGATGACATCTGGTTCTCCTGTCTGGGGGCAAATCCGCCGATAGAGCACGCGGCGGTCCGGACAGGTACGCAGCAGCAGCCGTCGCCGGTTCGATCCCAGTCATTGTGACGCTGCGGCGGAATCGCGCATTGCCATTCCGATGATGCCGGCCGCAGGCGGCCCACGAAAAAGGGCGGCCCTGCGGCCGCCCTTCGTATTTCCGTATTGTCGCGAGACTTACTCGCCGGCGGCTTCGCGCGGAGCCTTCTCGCTCTCGCCGCCCTTGCCTTCGAGGTCCTCGCCGGTGGTCTGGTCGACGACCTTCATCGACAGGCGGGTCTTGCCGCGGTCGTCGAAGCCGAGCAGCTTGACCTTGACCTTGTCGCCTTCCTTGACGACGTCGGAGGTCTTCTGCACGCGCGACGAAGCGAGCTGGCTGATGTGGACGAGGCCGTCCTTGGAACCGAAGAAGTTCACGAAGGCGCCGAACTCCATCACCTTGACGACGGTGCCGTCATAGATCTGGCCGACTTCCGGATCGGAGGCGATCGACTTGATCCACTTGATCGCGGCCTTCATCGCCTCGCCATCAGAGGAGGCGACCTTCACGGTGCCGTCGTCCTCGATGTTGACCTTGGCGCCGGTCTTCTCGACGATCTCGCGGATCACCTTGCCGCCGGTGCCGATCACTTCGCGGATCTTGTCGGTGGCGATCTTGAAGGTCTCGATGCGCGGCGCGTATTCGCCGAGCTCTGCGCGGGCGTTGGTCAGCGCCTTGGCCATCTCGCCGAGGATGTGGATACGACCATCCTTGGCCTGGGCGAGCGCCACCTTCATGATCTCTTCGGTGATGCCCTCGATCTTGATGTCCATCTGGAGCGAGGTGATGCCTTGCTCGGTACCGGCGACCTTGAAGTCCATGTCGCCGAGATGGTCCTCGTCACCGAGAATGTCCGAGAGAACCGCGAAGCGCTTGTCTTCCAGGATCAGGCCCATCGCGATGCCCGCGGTCGGCCGCTTCAGCGGCACGCCGGCATCCATCAGCGCCAGCGAAGCGCCGCAGACCGAAGCCATCGAGGACGAGCCGTTCGATTCGGTGATCTCCGACACCACGCGCGTGGTGTAGGGGAATTCGTGATGCGGCGGCAGCACCGGGTGGATCGCGCGCCAGGCCAGCTTGCCGTGGCCGATCTCGCGGCGCTTGGTGCCGCCGAGGCGACCGGTCTCACCGACCGAGTAGGGAGGGAAGTTGTAGTGCAGCAGGAACGTCTCTTTGTACGTCCCCGACAGCGCGTCGATGTACTGCTCATCCTCGCCGGTGCCGAGCGTGGTCACGACCAGCGCCTGGGTCTCGCCGCGGGTGAACAGCGCCGAGCCGTGCGCGCGGGGCAGCACGCCGACTTCGGCGATGATGTTGCGCACGGTCTTGGAATCGCGGCCGTCGATGCGCTTGCCGGTGTCCAGGATGTTCCAGCGAACGATCTTCGCCTCGAGCTCCTTGAACACGCCGGAGATGCGCAGCTTGTCGTATTTCGGCTCCTGCCCTTCGGGGAAGTAGTGGGCGATCACCTTTTCCTTGACCTTGCCGACCGCGGCGTAGCGATCCTGCTTGACCGGAATGGCGTAGGCGGCGCGCAGTTCCTGCTCGACGATGCCGAGCATTTCCTTCTCGAGCGCCGAATTGTCGATGGTGGTGACTTCGCGCGGCTCCTTGGCGGCCTTCTCGGCGAGCTCGATGATCGCGTTGATCACCGGCTGGAAGTGGCGGTGACCGAACATCACGGCGCCGAGCATGATGTCTTCGTTCAGTTCCTTGGCTTCCGATTCCACCATCAGGACGGCGTCGGCCGTGCCGGCGACGACGAGGTCGAGCTGGGTGTCGACCATCTCGTCGAGCGTCGGGTTGAGAATGAACTCGTCATTGGCGAAGCCGACGCGAGCCGCGCCGATCGGGCCCTTGAACGGTGCGCCCGACAGGGTCAGCGCCGCCGACGATGCCACCAGCGCGACGATGTCGGGGTCGTTTTCCATGTCGTGCGAGAGAACGGTGACGATCACCTGGGTCTCGTTGCGCCAGCCGTCGACGAACAGCGGACGGATCGGACGGTCGATCAGGCGGGAGACCAGCGTCTCCTTCTCGGTCGGACGGCCCTCGCGCTTGAAATAGCCGCCGGGAATGCGGCCCGCAGCGTAGGTCTTTTCCTGGTAGTCGACGGTCAGCGGCAGGAAGTCGACGCCTTCACGCGGGGCCTTCGCCGCGACGACGGTGGCAAGCACCACGGTCTCGCCATAGGTGGCGACGACGGCGCCGTCGGCCTGGCGGGCGATCTTGCCGGTTTCCAGCTTGAGAGGGCGTCCGCCCCAGTCGATCTCGACTGAATGCTTATTGAACATAGATGTCTTCTTTCATGGGTTCTCGAAAGAAGGGACGGCTCTCGAAAAACAAAAACCATGCGCAAGATTGCGGGGCGCTGATCGAAGCGGGTGATCAGCGTCCTGCGATCCTGCCATGGTTTTTGGATTTCGGATGGCGTCCATCCTTTCGGGTCATACGGGCGCCTTGCCCGTTGTGCCCAGCCGCCGGATTGCTGCTGGACTTTCAGTCGGCACGAATGCGAACACCGAACCGCGGTCTCCGCCGATCGTGCCCCGGATGCCAGCCTTCAACGGCTCGCATCCGACGTGCGCGCAGCCTCGATCAAAAAGCTTAAAATAGACGCTTTCGTTCGAAGCCGCGTGCGAAAACGCGCGCCGTTGGCGCGCGTAAGAACTGTTAGCGACGAATGTTGTGCTTCTCGAGCAGCGCCTTGTACCGCGCTTCGTCCCGCTTCTTGAGGTAGTCGAGCAGCGAGCGGCGGGTCGAGACCAGCTTCAAGAGGCCGCGACGCGAATGGTTGTCCTTCACGTGGGTCTTGAAATGGTTGGTCAGGTTGTTGATGCGTTCCGACAGGATCGCGACCTGAACCTCCGGCGAGCCGGTGTCGCCGGCCTTGTTGGCATTCGTCTTGATGACTTCCGCTTTGCGTTCTGCGGCAATCGACATCGTCAATTTCTCTCGTTGCGACCAGTTGAGGCAGTCAAGCCGGTCAGGTTGAACACACGCTTGGGGATGATTTCGCCATTGCCGACTTCAGCAAGCGCGAGAAGCCGGCCTGCCACCGTGACATAGACTGTGCCGCTACAAGTGGGCGCATCCCGTCCGCGCAACAAAACGGCCTGGCCCCGATGGAGCCTTGCCGCATCAGCCCGAGTGACGGCCAGTGCCGGGATGTCGTCCAGCGCGGTCTCAACGGGCATAAGCGCGTCCGCGAGGCTACCCTCGCCGGACGCGGCTCTATCGCACAAAGCCTCCAGCTGATCCAGCGGAATCATGTCGTTTTCGCCAAATGGGCCGACCAAGGTCCGCCTGAGGGCGCAGATATGGCCGAAAGTGCCGAGAATCCGGCCCATATCGCGGGCCAGCGCCCGGACATAGGTGCCCTTGCCGCATTCGGCCTCGAACACGGCCCGGTCGTTATCCGGTTGATCCACAAGGGCTAAATGGTGAATCTCGACCGGACGGGGCGCCAGCTCCACGACCTCGCCATCGCGGGCGAGGTCGTAGGCGCGCTCGCCCTGAACCTTGATCGCGGAATAACGCGGGGGAATCTGCTCGATCACCCCGGTGAAGCGGGGCAGGAGGGCCAGGATGGCCTCCCGGGTCGGACGCTGGTCCGAGGTCGCGGTCACCCGGCCCTCGATATCGTCGGTGTCGCGCTCCTCGCCCCAGCACACCGTGAACTGGTAGCGCTTGCGGCCGTCCATGACGAAGGGAACGGTCTTGGTGGCTTCCCCCAGCGCGATCGGCAGCCCGCCCGAGGCGAGCGGATCGAGGGTGCCGGCGTGCCCGGCGCGCTTGGCGTTGAACAGGCGCTTCAGCACCGCAACCGCCTGTGTCGAAGTCATGCCGATCGGCTTGTCGAGCACGACCCAGCCGTGGACGTCGCGCCGGTCGCGGCGGATCTGGCTGCCCTTCTGCCTGGTATTGGCACGCGGATCGTTGTTGACGCGGCGCGGCTCCTGATGCGGCTGCGAATCGCCGCCCGGGCTCGCAAAATTATCGTCCGCAAAATTTTTCTTCTGCACGTCGCGCTGATCGGCCTGTTCGCCGCTGACCGTGTCGTGAGCCGGGTCCATCGTCATCGTTCTTCTTCCCGATCCGTGTCCGGATCCTGTTCGAGATCCTTCTGCACCGCAGGTGTTCTCAAAAGCTTCTCGATCCGTTCCGCTTCGTCGAATCGCTCGTCGACGCGGAAGCGAAGGTCAGGTGCAAATTTCAGGTTAACGCGACGCGCGACCTCGCCGCGCAAGAACTTCTTGTTGCGTTCGAGCGCAGCGATGACGATCCCGGTGTCGCGGCCACCGAGCGGCATCACATAGACGGTTGCGAGCTTCAGGTCGGGCGACATCCGTACCTCCGGCACGGTGATGATGTGACCTTCGAGGTCCGCATCATGCACATTGCCTTGCGCCAGAATCTCGGCCATCGCGTGGCGAACCTGCTCGCCGACGCGCAACTGACGTTGCGAGCCTCCGCCCGGCGCGGAACTCTTCTTCTGATGATGGCGTGGCATTCTCGAAAATCACCTCGTCATGCCCGCGTTTGGGACACGGGCATTGTCATTTGTCCTGTTGAAACGAAAAGGGGTGGATGGCCGGAAAAAATCCGGCCATCGCACTCCCGCAATTTCAGCTCAAAAAGATCCTGACCGCTTCGGTAAGATTTGGACTTACAGGGAGCGCTGGATCGTCTCCACGCGGTAACACTCGATCACGTCACCGGCGCGCATGTCGTGGTAGTTCTCGAAGGCCATGCCGCATTCCTGACCGGACTGGACTTCCTTCACTTCGTCCTTGAAGCGCTTCAGCGTCGACAGCTTGCCCTCGTGCACGACGACGTTGTCGCGGATCAGGCGCACATTGGCGCCGCGTTCCACGGTGCCGTCGGTGACGCGGCAGCCGGCGACCTTGCCGACCTTGGAGATGTTGAAGATCTCCAGGATGGCCGCATTGCCGAGCATGGTTTCGCGCAAGGTCGGCGCGAGCAGGCCGCTCATCGCCTTCTTCACGTCATCCACGAGATCGTAGATGATGTTGTAGTAGCGGATCTCGATGCCGTTGCGCTTGGCGGCCGCAGCGGCCTCCTTGTTGGCGCGAACCGAGAAGCCGATGATCGCGGCGTTGAAGCCTTCGGCCAGCGTCACGTCGGATTCCGAGATGCCGCCGACACCGGCATGCAGGATGCGGGCTGCGACTTCGTCCGTGCCGAGCTTCTCCAGCGAGCCGAGGATCGCTTCCAGCGAACCCTGCACGTCGGCCTTGATGATCAGCGGGAATTCCTTGCGGCCCGCGGTCTTCAATTGCGACATCATCTGCTCGAGCGAGCCGCGCATGCCGGAGATCGAGGCAGCCGCGTTCTCGCGCTTCTGGTGCGCACGATAGCTGGTGACCTGGCGGGCGCGGGCTTCGTTCTCCACCACCGCGAGACGATCGCCGGCTTCCGGCGGACCGTTGAAGCCGAGCACCTCGACCGGAACCGAGGGACCTGCTTCCTGCACGGTCTCGCCCTGATCCGAGATCAGTGCGCGGACGCGGCCCATCTCGGCGCCGGCGACGATGATGTCGCCGACCCGGAGCGTGCCGCGCTGGACCAGCACGGTCGCGACCGGACCACGGCCGCGGTCGAGCTTGGCTTCGATCACGGTGCCTTCGGCCGGGCGTTCCGAATTGGTCTTGAGGTCGAGGATGTCGGCCTGGAGCGCGATCATCTCGAGCAGCTTGTCGAGATTGGTCTTGTTCTTGGCGGACACCTCGACGTCGACGACTTCGCCGCCGAACGATTCGACCTGAACCTCGTGCTGGAGCAGCTCGGTGCGCACGCGCTCGGGCTTGGCGTCGGGCTTGTCGATCTTGTTGATGGCAACGATGATCGGCACCCGCGCCGCCTTGGCGTGGTTGATGGCTTCGATGGTCTGCGGCATGACGCCGTCATCGGCCGCAACCACCAGCACGACGATGTCGGTGACCTTGGCGCCGCGGGCGCGCATCGCGGTGAACGCGGCGTGACCGGGCGTGTCGATGAAGGTGATCTTCTTGCCGCTCTCGGGCGACAGCACCTGATAGGCACCGATATGCTGGGTGATGCCGCCGGCTTCGCCGGAGACGACGTTGGCATGGCGGAGCGCGTCGAGCAGCGAGGTCTTGCCGTGGTCGACGTGACCCATCACGGTCACCACCGGCGAACGCGTCTCGGTGTCGGTGGAATCGTCGATGGCGTCGAACAGGCCTTCTTCAACGTCGGACGCGGCAACGCGCTTGACGGTGTGCCCCAGCTCTTCGGCGATCAGCTGCGCGGTGTCGGCATCGATCACGTCGGTGATCTTGTGCATCGCGCCCTGCTTCATCAGCATGCGGATGACATCGACCGCGCGCTCGGCCATGCGGTTGGCGAGCTCCTGGATGGTGATCGCTTCCGGAATGACCACCTCGCGGATGAGCTTTTCCTTCGGCTCGTTCGCTGCGTGGCCCTTCAGGCGCTGGGTGCGGCGGCGGAACGAGGCGATTGAGCGCTCGCGGACCTCGTCGGCATTCAGCGCGGTAACGACCGTCAGGCGGCCGCGCTCCTTCTGCGGGCCAGGCTTGTGGGTGGGCTTGGGGGCGACCACCGGACGCGCGGCACCGCCGGGACCGCGACGGATCTGGCGAGGACCATCGTCCTCATCCGGTCCGGCCGCGACCGCAGGAGCGCGACCCAACGGGCCGCCTGCCGGCCGCGCCGTGGTCGTCCCGGGCCGGGCGGTCGTGCTTCCCGGGCGTGCCGTCGTGGAGGCACCGGGGCGCGCTGCGGGCGCGCCGGGGCGCGGCGTGGAAGCGGCCGGGGCTGCCGCCGCGGGGCGCGGCGCCGATGGCGGCTGCTCGCCTTCGCCAAAGCGCTTCTTGGCCTCGGTCTCGGCCTTGCGCTTGGCCTCGTCCTCGTGACGGTGGCGCTCTTCCTCGGCCTTGCGGCGGGATTCAGCGGCCTCGCGGTCGGCGCGTTCGGCAGCCTCGCGGACAGCGCGGCGCTGGGCCTCTTCCTCGGCCTGGCGACGCTCTTCGACTTCGCGCACCTTGGCATCGGCCAAGGCGCTGGCGCGGGCGGAACGTTCGTCCTCGGTCAGGGTGCGCAGCACGACGCCGGAGCCGGCGTTGCGCGGCGGAGCCGGGCGCGCGGGGGCGGGCGCAGGCGCGGCTGGTGCCGGCTTCGCAACAACCGTGGGAGCCTGCGGCTCGGGGCTGCCGTCGATGCGGCGCTTGCCGCGCTTCTCGACCACGACTTGCTTGCTGCGGCCATGGCTGAAGCTCTGGCGCACAGTGCCCGTTTCGACGCGCGGCTTGAGCGATAGCGTCTTGCTCGGAACGCTCAGCTTCTTGTCGTCAGGGGTCTTGGTATCAACCATTCAGCAGTCCTAATCCTGATTTATCAGTGTTGTGCGTTGCCGCACCGTCCAATTGGGTCGTCGTTGTCTCTCAGAAATCCTGGCCGTGCTTTTCGGCAGTCTTGTCATCGTCCGCCATCCGGTATCGGACCAGCATCTGGCTACGTGACAGGAATGACTTGCTCGCCGGGCCCGCGAGCACGGCAGCATGTATCACATTTGACCGGGTCAGTGCCAAATCCAATTCTATCGATTTCAGTGCGGTGATGACGGGAATCTGCGGCTTGGCGCCGCGATTTCCGGCATTTTGACGCGCCAGCATGTCCAATTTGCGGATTCCGTCCGCGGCCCCGTCGCTGGCGTGGATCAGGACCTCGACCGTGCCTTCCCCGAGGGCGCTTTCGACCTTGCCGAAGCCGGCCACGACCTGGCCGGCCTTGGCAGCGATCCCAAGGGCTTCCGTCACGCTCCGAACCAGGAGCGCTTCGATGTCGGCGGGAAGCGTCTGAGGGATGCGCAGCTCGCGCTTGAAGGCCTTGCTAAATTGGTGACGCCGCACGGCTTCCGCAACCACCCCGCGGGAGGCTGTGAGCCACATGCCGCGTCCGGGCAGCTTGCGCTTGAGATCCGGAACCACGTCGCCTTGTGGCGAAATGACGAAGCGGATCAGCTCGTCGATCGGCCGGACTTGCCGACTGACCGCGCACATCCGCATGGTCGCGGACCTTTCGGTCCGCGGTCCATGGTCGAGTTCGAGGTCAGTATCGGTGAGCATCCGGGCGACATCCTCCTTCGCCCTTAAGCCGGCTGATCTTCGGTCGCTTCAGCCTCTTCTGCGGGCTTGGCGAGATCGGCCTCGGTGATCCAGCCGGCCTTGACGCGGGCCTGCATGATCATCGCCTCGGCATCGTCACGGGAGATATCGATACCGTCGAGGGCGCCCGGGAACTTGGTCTGCTCGCCGCCTTCCTTGCGCTCGGTCCAGCCGACCAGATCGTCGGTGGCGCAGCCCGCGAGGTCGTCGACCGTCTTGATGTCGTTCTCCCCGAACTTCACCAGCATCTTGGAGGTGACGCCGGGCACGTCCTTGACGGCGTCCTCGACACCGAGCTCCTTGCGCCTGGCCTCGATCTCCGCTTCCTGCTGCTCGAGATATTCGCGAGCGCGGCTCTGGAGTTCCTGCGCGGTCTCCTCGTCAAAACCCTCGATGCCGGCGAGTTCCTTGAGGTCCACCATGGCGAGTTCCTCGACCGAGGTGAAGCCTTCCGACGCCAGCAACTGGCCGACCACTTCGTCGACGTTGAGCGATTCCATGAAGACGCGGGTGGAGTTCTCGAAGTCGGCCTGGCGGCGCTCCGATTCCTCCTGCTCGGTCAGGATGTCGATGTCCCAGCCGGTGAGCTGCGAGGCCAGACGCACGTTCTGGCCGCGGCGGCCGATCGCCAGCGAGAGCTGGTTGTTGGTATCGGGAACGACGACCTCGATGCGCTCGCGGTCTTCGTCGATGACGACCTTGGACACTTCGGCCGGCGCCAGCGCGTTGACCACGAAGGTCGCGATGTCGGGCGACCAGGGAATGATGTCGATCTTCTCGCCCTGCAATTCGTTCACCACGGCCTGCACGCGCGAGCCGCGCATGCCGACGCACGCGCCGACCGGATCGACCGAGGAATCGCGCGAAATCACGCCGATTTTGGCGCGCGAGCCGGGATCGCGAGCGACCGCCTTGATCTCGACGATGCCGTCATAGATCTCCGGCACTTCCTGCGCGAACAGCTTCGCCATGAACTGCGGATGGGTGCGGGAGAGGAAGATCTGCGGACCGCGGGTCTCGCGGCGGACGTCGAAGATGTAGGCGCGGACACGGTCGCCGTTGCGGAACACCTCGCGCGGCAGCATCTCGTCGCGGCGGATGATGGCTTCGCCACGGCCGAGGTCGACGATCACGCTGCCATATTCGACGCGCTTGACGACGCCGTTGACGATGTCGCCGATGCGGTCCTTGAATTCCTGATATTGCCGGTCGCGCTCGGCCTCGCGGACCTTCTGCACGATGACCTGCTTGGCCGACTGCGCGGCGATACGGCCATATTCCAGCGGCGGCAGCGTGTCGGCGATGGTGTCGCCGACCTGGGCGCCGGGATTGGCGCGCTGCGCGTCCACCAGCGAGATCTGGTTTGAATGGTTCTCGACCTTCTCTACCACCAGCATGTGCCGGGACAGCCGCAGCTCGCCCTTCTTCGGGTCAATCTCGGCGTGAACGTCAGTCTCACTGCCGTAACGTGCACGCGCCGCCTTGGCGATGGCATCCTCCATCGCCGCGATCACGATGCCGCGGTCGATCGATTTCTCGCGCGCAACGGCATCGGCGATCTGGAGCAATTCAAGTCGATTGGCGCTGACTGCCATGGCTAGTCTCCTTGGTCAGGATCGATCTCGCCGCGCCGCGCGCGGTCGGCGGCAAGACGATGTTTCTTGGTGTTGGTCGGTGCCGGCTTCTTCTTCGGCTTGGTGTTCTTGGTGATCTTCGCACTGATCTCCGCGTGCGGTGCAGCCGGCGGCTCCAGTCCGAGATCCCTGCGCATCTTGCGCTCCTCGGCTTTGCCGCGGCGCATGGATTCGGCGATCAACTCGTCGGTCAGCACTAGGCGTGCCTCGCCGATATCTTCCATGGTCAGGAGAACGTTGGCTTCGTCGCCCGGCTTGACGTCGTCGCGATGCAGATGCACGCGATCGCCTTCGACGGGACCGATCCTGCCGCGGAACCGCTTGCGCCCCTCATGGGCCACCGCCATCTCGATCTTCACCAGATGCCCGGAATAGCGCTCGAAGTCGGAACGGCGGACCAGCGGCCGGTCGATCCCCGGCGAGGAGATTTCCAGGCGATAGGCACGATCGATCGGGTCGGCGACGTCGAGCACGGGCGAGAGCGCCCGCGAAATCGCCTCGCAATCCTCGAGCTGCATCGAGCCGTCCGGTCGCTCGGCCATGATCTGCACGGTGCAGCCGGCCTCTCCGGAAATGCGGATCCGCACCAGGCGGTAGCCCATGCCCTCGAGCACCGGTGCTGCGACCGCGGACACCCGTGCCGCCACGCCCGGCTCGACAACGAGTCTCGGCTCGGCCAGCAATTCGGCGTCCGTGGAACCAGGGTTCGGTTCGGTCATGTCCAGGGTCAGGCGCTCGATGGTTAAGGCTTAACTAAGATTTCAAAGCCCGCTTCGGAACTCTCCCGACACGCGTCGGGCCGCATCTTCCGCCAAGCCGCATTCAGGTAACAAAAAAGAGCGGGTCCTTTCGGGCCCACTCTCACTACGCGGATCGTATGAGAAGATGAATTGGCGTTGATATAGCGCTTTTGATCCCCCCGGACAAGGCCCATCGCGGGCCAAACGAGGCTTTTTGCGCCCGATTCGCGGCCTCCCCGGGCCTAACGCTTCTTTCACCTCGGAAGGCTAAATTCCCTGATTGTGGGGCGGCTTGGACCAGGGCGCACCCGCGGCGTGCCCTGATCGAGTTGCGCTTTCATGACCGTTGCCACGTCGCTCATTCCCGGACTGGACGACATCGTCAAACGCGGCGATCCGCGGCGACGCGGCGAGATCGCGCGCGCCATCTCCGAATTGTTCTTCCAGGATTCCGCCAATCTTCGTCCCGAGCTCATCGATCTCTTCGACAATCTCCTGATCGATCTCGTCCCACATGCCGAGCTCGCCTCGCGCATCGACCTGGCCGAGCGCTTCTCGCACCTGAACAACGCGCCGCCGCATCTGGTCAATCAACTCGCGCGCGAAAACGAGATCATGGTGGCGGCCCCCGTGCTGCGCCGCTCGCCCGTTCTCGATGACGCAGCCCTGGTCGAGATCGCGCGGCTGAAGGGCCAGGGCCATCTGCTGGCGATGACCGAGCGGCCCGCATTGTCGGCCGAGATCACCGACGTGCTGGTCGAGCGCGGCGATCGCGACGTGGTGCGCCGCGCCGCCGGCAATGCCGGCGCAGTGTTCTCGCCGGGCAGCTATTCCGAGATGATCAAGCGCGCGGCACAGGACGGCGTCTTGACGCTCAGGATCGGTCAGCGCAACGATCTTTCGGGCGAGCACCTGAAAGAGCTTCTCGACGGGACGCTCGACGTCATCCGCCGGCGCCTCTCCAGCGTGGTCAACCCCGCGCGCCAGCTCGAGATCAAGCGCGCGATGGCGGCGATCGAGGAAGCCGCGCTGCCGCCGGGTCCGCGGCGCGATTTCTCCGGGGCACAGCGCACGGTACTCACCTTGCATCGCGAGGGCCATCTCGGCGAGAGCGCGCTGCTCGGCTTCGCCAAGGCGAACAAATACGAGGAATCGATCGCGTCGCTCTCGGCGATGTCCGGCGTCCGCCTTTCGGTTCTCGACCGCCTGATTTCAGGCGACCGCTACGATCCGATCCTCATCATCGGTCGGGTGCTGAATCTGGGCTGGCCTACGGTGCGCGCGCTCATCCTGCTCTGGTACGGTCCGCACCGCACGCCGGCCGATGCCGACATCGAGGGCGCGCGCGTCAACTTCACACGCCTGATGCCGACGACCGCCGAGCGCGTCGTGAACTTCTGGCGCAACCGGCAGACGATTTAATCCAGGTCCATGTCTTACGTCGTCATAACCGGGACAAGCCCGGACATGACGATCGCGGAGGGCGTGCACAAGATCTACACCCGCCTGAACCGCAGATACGCCGCCTTGCGTCCTTCGCGCGCTGCCTTCCGGCCGTAGCGGGTCATGGTGTATCCGGCCCATGGTTTCCTGAAGTCGTCGGCACGTTCGGCAAGCCAGACGAAATCCTGCGAACGCGCAAGATGCGACAGCGTCCACGCGCAGTAATCGTCGATGTCGCAGACGAAGCGGAATTCGCCGTTCGGCTTCAGCACGCGCGCCATCGCGGCGATCGTCCTGTCCTGGACGAAGCGGCGTTTCCAGTGCCGCCGCTTCGGCCAGGGATCGGGATGGATCAGGTCGATCCGGGATAGTGATGCCTTCGGCAGCCAGGCCAGCAGTTCGGCAGCATCGCCCGCGAACAGGCGGATGTTGCCGACGTTGGCGGCCTCGATCTGCGCGAGGATCTTTGCCATGCCGTTGACGTAAGGCTCGCAGCCGATGAAGCCTGTCGTGGCGAAGTTCTGTGCCTCGGCCGCCAGATGCTCGCCGCCGCCGAAGCCGATCTCGAGCCGCACGTCTTCGGCCGCGAGGCCAAAGATCTCGCGGGCATCCGCCGGCGTTTCACCCTCGATGTCGAGGGCAAGATGCGGCAGCAGATGATCGACCAGCTCGGCCTGGTGCTGCCTGAGCTTGTGGCCCTTGCGGCGCCCGAAGAAGGCGCGTTCGCGGTCCTCGCGATCGGGGTCTGATTTGCGCTCGCTCATCGCAGCGTCTGATACAGGCGATGGAGCAGCCGCGCGCGCGGTGCGAGCGACGAGATATAGAGCTGATCATAATGGGTGTGCGCGCCCTTGCCGTCGACGCCGAGCCCGTCGAGCGTTGCGGTGTGGGCGGCGGTGAAATTGCCGTCCGAGCCGCCGCCGGTGTGGGTGTCGATCAGCTCGAAGCCGATCTCGCTGGCGAGCGTCTTCGCATGCTCGTACAGCGAAGCGCCTGCGTTGCTCTTCTCGTAAGGCGGTCGGTTGAGCTCGCCCGTGACCTTGACGGTGACGCCGTCGGTCTTCGACGTGAGCGCGAGGATCTTGCCGACGAACTCGTCCGCATCCTTGAGGCTCAGCACGCGCAAATCGACCTCGGCATAGGCCTCTTCCGGCGTGACGTTGGGGCGCGTGCCGCCGCGCACCACTCCGACATTGACGGTGACGCCGCGTTCCAGGTCGTTCATCCCTTCCAGCGCCAGGATGACGTTGGCGAGCTCGCGGACGGCGCTGCGGCCGTCTTCGGGCCGGGTGCCGGCATGCGCCGGTACGCCCTTGACGAACACGCGAAAGCGGCCGACGCCCTTGCGTCCGGTGACAATCTTGCCGCCGTCACGTGCCGGCTCCGTCACCAGCACGTATTTGGCCCTGCGTCCTTCCTGCTCGATGAGTGCGCGCGAGGTGGGGCTGCCGATCTCCTCGTCGGAGGTGAACAAATGCGTGATGCCGAGGGGCGAACGATCGCCGCCCGCGCAGAGCGCCTGGCAGAGCGCCTGAAAGGCGTGAAGGGCGATGTAGGCACCGCCCTTCATGTCGTAGATGCCGGGACCGAACGCGACGTCGCCTTCGACCTTGAACGGCAGGCGCTCGATGAATCCGAGGGGATGAACGGTATCGAGGTGGCTCAGCACCAGGATGCCCGGCCTGTCATGGCCCCAGTTCGACCGCGCGATGAGATGATCGCCGCAGCCATCGACGCCGGCGACGCGCTCGAGCGTGACGGGCAGATCGCGGTATTGGTCCGCGACCACAGAGATCAGCTTGTTGACCTGTTCAGGCGCTTCCGTCGGCGTCTCGACCTCCACCCAGCGGCGGATGCCATCGAGAATAGTTTGGGAATCGAACCAATTCGGGTTGGCCATGGACGCATCTGTGCCTTTGAATCGCATCATCGAAGCGGACGCACGTCAAAGCGCGGCCTTGAATGACGACATAGGCCAGATTTGACGCGGTCTCAAATCGCTATCGAGGTCGTATCAGCGCTTGTCGGGCCCTTCGCGAGCCGCGATCTGCTCGACGAGATCGACGATCGAGCGGCGCATCTTCGAGTCGGTGATTCGCGTGAACGCCTTGGTCAAGGCAAGTCCTTCGGAGGTCGCGAGAAAGTCCGACACGTAGGAGGGCGAGGCGCCTTCGGCGAAGCCGTCCGGACCCGGCACGCCGCTCGGACCGCCTTCGAACAGGAAGGACACGGGGACCTGCAGAATCTCGGCGATCTGCTGGATGCGGCTTGCGCCGACCCGGTTGGTGCCCTTCTCGTACTTCTGTATCTGCTGGAAAGTCAGGCCCAAAGCTTCACCGAGCTTTTCCTGACTCATGCCCAACATGATGCGGCGCATACGCACGCGACTGCCGACATATTTGTCAACAGGGTTGGGCGCTTTCGACATTTCCCCAGTCCTCCAAACACCACCTTCAGCGCAATCAACCGGAGTGCGTCAGGTGCAAGCAACGTCAAATCAAACCCTCTTATTGGGAAACATTGCGGAGAAATTTAGCAATGCCCACTGTCTTTTGCAGTCGGTGCAGAATGGGGAGCCCGTGTGCAGTCTGTCAACCGTGGACTGCGGTTGTCAAAAGTTTCCGGCTACCTCCGCTGCGACGGTGCGATCAGCTCTGCAGCTTGGTAACGCGTCGGCGGACCGCCAGGATCACCGCAAGCGCGACGAGCATGGCTGCGGGCGCGTCACCCACCCGTGCGTAGACGGTCGGCGGGATCGCGGCCGGCAGGTTTGCATCCAAAATGCCTTCGATGCCGAGGCCGAGGCTGGCGACGTTGCGGCCCACCGGATCGATCACGGCGGAGATACCGGTATTGGCGGAGCGAACCAGCGGCAATCCGAGTTCGATCGCGCGCATCCGCGACTGCTCCAGATGCTGATAGGGACCGGTCGAGATGCCGAACCAACCATCATTGGTGAGGTTCACGATCCAGCCCGGACGCTCGTTGCGTCCAGCCACTTCGCCGGGAAAGATGGCTTCGTAACAGATCAGCGGCAGCGCGGGCGGTGCACCGGGTACCGGCAGCGCGTGTCGTACCGTGCCGGGAATGAAGCCGCCGCGCACACGCGTCAGTTGCTCGAAACCGAGCTTCTCCATCAGTGCCTGGAAGGGAAGAAATTCGCCGAACGGCACCAAATGCAACTTGTCGTACACTGCGAGCACGCTGCCGTCGTGATCGATCACGTAGATCGAATTATAGGCACGCGTGATCGGCGTGCTCCGGGGCAGGTCGGGCGCGCGGACTGACCCCGTGATCAGTACCGTGCCCTTGGGCAGAAGGTCTGCAATCTGAGCCATCGCGTCGGCTTCGCGAGTCAGGAAGAACGGAAAGGCGGATTCCGGCCAGATCAGGATGGTGGCATCGCGCACGCCGGTCGATTGCGGACCCGAGGCGCGGTCCGACAACGCCAGGTATTTCTTCATCACCTCCGCCTTGGCGGCGTAGTTGAACTTGGCGTTCTGCTGGAGATTCGGCTGCATCAGGCGCAGCTTGGCGCCCGATACCATCGTGGTCGGATGCAGCGACAGGCGGATCGCGCCGAAGATGCTCATGACGATCAAGAGTGCGATTGCCGCCGCCGGCACGCGCCATGGCAGGCGGCGATCGGGCGTGCGGTCAATCAGGGTCGCGGGGCTCGCGAAGATCGCAACCGTCAGGAACGTCATGCCCCACAGTCCGATCAGCGACGCCGCCTGCGCCAGCGGCAACGGCTCGGAGAGCGCATAGCCGAACGCGTTCCAGGGAAAGCCGGTCAGGGCATGGCCGCGCAACCATTCGCTCAACGTGAGGCTTGCTGCGAGCGCAAGCACCCGCGTGGCGTCCTTGGTCCAGAGCAGGCGTGCCAGCGCAAAGCCAATGGCCGTGAAGACGGACAGATAGGCCGGCAGGCCGAGCACGGCGAACGGCGTCAGCCAGGCGAACACATCGGCATCGACGAAAAAGGCGTAGCCGATCCAGTAGAGGCCGGGCACGAAATAGCCGAGGCCGAACCAGTAGCCGGTCAGTGCCGCGGCCGGGACGCCGCCATAGCGTCCCGCGCCAGTGCCGTCGATCAGCCAGACCAGCACCGGGAAGGTGATGAACAGCACCGGGAAGAGGTTGAACGGCGCCAGTGCCAGCACCGACAATGCTCCAGCCGCCATCGCGATGACGGCGCGCTTCCATCCCCAGGCGAGGATGATGGCAAGCGCAATCTGCCGAAGTCGCTGGAACGGACTCACTGTTGGCCCGTCCCGTCGCTTGGCGGCGGGCTGGGCGTGTCGCTGGCGGGCGATTGACCGCTGTCCGTCGCGGCTTCGCGACGCCGGCTCTCGCGCTGGGTGCGCGGGGCGGGACGTTCTTTGCGCGTCGAGATGCGCAGCCGCTTGACGCGGCGCGGATCGGCATCGAGCACCTCGACCTCGTAATTGCCGGGGCCCGAGATCACCTCGCCGCGCACTGGCAGACGCCCGACGAAGCTGACGAGATAGCCGCCCAGCGTCTCCACCTCCTCGCCGGCTTCACCGGTGACGAAATCCTCGCCGATCACCGAGCGGACGTCGTCGAGGCTGGCGCGAGCATCGGCGATGAAGGCGTTGTCGGGCAGGCGCACGATCGAGGGCGGCTCGTCGCTGTCGTGCTCGTCGTCGATCTCGCCGACGATCTGCTCGACGATGTCCTCGAGCGAGACCAGGCCGTCGCTGCCGCCATATTCGTCGACCACCAGGGCGAGGTGGATGCGCGTGGCCTGCATCTGCGCGAGCAGGTCGATCGCCCGCATCGACGGCGGCACGTAGAGCAGCTTGCGGATGATGCGCGCGTCCTCGAGCGGCAGCGCAAGGTCCACGGCCTTCAGATCGAGCCCGGCGGGCAGCGGTTTCTTGCGCTTGGTCTTGGTGGCCTCGGACACGCGCGCCCGCGCGGTCATGAAAGCGAGCAGGTCGCGGATGTGGACGATGCCGACGGGATCGTCCAGCGTCTCATTATAAACGACTAGGCGCGAATGGCCGGCGCTCTCGAAGCGGTCCATCAACTCGCCGAGCGGGATGTCGCGCTTCACCGCGACGATGTCGGCGCGATGCACCATGACGTCGGCGATGCGGCGCTCGTGCAGGCCCAGGATGTTGCGCAGCATGGTGCGCTCGACCGCGGAAAAGCCGGTGTCGTCGGGCGTCGTTGCGTTGAGCACGACCTGGAGGTCTTCGCGCACCGATCCGGCCTTCCAGCCGAACAGCGTCCGGATGGCGCGCAGCAGCCATCCTTCCGCGGTCGGGCGCATCACCTCGCCCTGGGTCACGACGGCGGGCAGATTGGCCGTGTTGCGTGGGTTGTCCTGAATAGGGTCGGAATCCGGCATCTCAGTGCGTCCCTGCGCGGTCTGCATAGGGATCGGGAATTCCAAGGTGAGCCAGGATCTGCGTCTCCAGCGCTTCCATCTCCTCGGCGTCGTCCTCGTTCTCGTGATCGTAGCCGATCAGATGCAGGAAGCCGTGTACGGCGAGGTGGCTCAAATGGTGGTCGAACGGCTTTTGTTCCTCGTCGGCCTCGCGCCGCATGGTCTCGTAGGCGATCGCGATATCGCCGAGCATGCGCGGCGCATCACCCGGCTTCCACTCGCCCTCCGGCTGGAGCGCGGGAAACGACAGCACGTTGGTCGGCTTGTCGATGCCGCGCCAGTTGCTGTTGAGGGTGCGGATGCCGGCATCATCGGTCAGCATCACGGCCACTTCCGCGTCGGCAACGTCTTCGTCGACACTCTCGGCGGCGGCCGCAACGGCGCGCTGGATCACGGCTTCGGAATCGGGCTCTCGCTGCCAGCAATCGGCGACGACGAGGACTTCGGTCATGGGAAGGTTGGGATGGGACATTGTGCTGTCTGGGACGAAAGGGCGCATTGTCCGCGCCCCCAGGGGTCCCGCTGTTGCCTCGTCAGGATTGGCCGGCGACCGGCCGCTGCGGCGAACCTTCGTAAGCGGCGACGATCCGCGCCACGAGCTCGTGGCGGATCACGTCCTCGGCTTTGAAATGAACCTGGGCAATTCCCTCGACGCCGCCCAGGAGGCGGGTCGCTTCGGCCAGGCCCGAGGTCTGGCCGTTCGGCAAGTCGATCTGCGAGGGGTCGCCTGTCACGATCATGCGGCTGTTCTCGCCGAGGCGCGTCAGGAACATCTTCATCTGCATCGACGTGGTGTTCTGCGCCTCGTCCAGGATGATGGCGGCGTTGGTGAGGGTGCGGCCGCGCATGAAGGCGAGCGGCGCGATCTCGATCTCGCCGGTCTGCAGCGCACGCTCGACGATGCGTGCATCCATGAGGTCATAGAGCGCGTCGTAGATGGGACGAAGATATGGATCGACCTTCTCGCGGAGATCGCCGGGCAGGAAGCCGAGCCTCTCGCCGGCTTCCACCGCCGGACGCGACAGGATGATCTTGTCGACCTCCTTGCGCTCGAACAGTTGCGCGGCATGCGCGACCGCAAGCCAGGTCTTGCCGGTGCCGGCGGGGCCGATGCCGAACACCAGCTCGTGACGCTTCAGCGCGCGGATGTAGGAGTCTTGAGCGGCCGTGCGCGCGCGCACCGGGCGCTTGCGCAGATTGATGCTGTCGAAGGCCGATTTGGCCGATTTGGCGTCGAACTCGAACAGCGAGCCCTGGGCGATGACGGCGCGGATCGCGCCTTCGACCTCGCCCTGGTCGAGGTCCTGTCCCTTCACGGCCTGGGCGTAGAGCACCTCCAGCACGCGGCGTGCGGCGTCGCAGCCGTCGCGCGTGCCGCCGATCGTGATGTGGTTGCCTTTGGAATCGACGACGACACCGAGCCGCCGTTCGATCTGCGCCAGATGCTGGCCGTAGGGGCCGACCAGCGCGGATGCGGCACGGTTGTCGTCGAAGTCGATGACGACCTGGGTCTCGGGCGGAACTTGCATGTCGCGGTCAAATTTGCGGCTGGGAGCGATAGAAGACGAATCCGATGCGCTTTTTGGCAAGGGTTCAGGCTCCAATGGCTTGCGATAAAGCGGGCTCACGCGCGGGGCGCGGTGTGGCGAGCTCGCCGAGGAAGCTGTAGCGCTCGAGGCTGTCGATCCGCACAGGCAGGATGTGTCCGATGATGTCGGGCGAGGCCATCACGTGGGCGGGCTGCAGGAATGCGGTACGGCCGACGATCTGGCCGTCCTTGCGCGCCGGACGTTCGAACAGCACGTCGACCGTTGAGCCAATCGCAGCCTTGTTGAAGGCCGATTGCTGGCTGTCGATCAGTTCCTGGAGCCGCTCCAATCGCTGGTCCATCTCGGCGGGGGACACCGTCTCCTGCATATCCGCGGCCGGCGTTCCCGGCCGGGCGGAGTATTTGAACGAATAAGCCGCAGCGTAGCCGATTTGCGTGACAAGCGCGAGGGTGGCGAGAAAATCTTGCTCGCTCTCCCCGGGGAAGCCGACGATGAAATCTGATGAAAAAGCAATGTCTTGGCGCGCGGTGCGGAAACGGTCGATGACCCGCCGGTAATCATCGGCGGTATGTTTCCGGTTCATGGCCGCCAGAATGCGGTCCGAGCCCGACTGCACCGGCAGGTGCACGAACGGCATCAGGGCACCGAGATCGCGATGGGCAGCAATCAGACTGTCATCGACGTCGCGCGGATGGCTGGTCGAATAGCGCAGCCGCGCAATGCCGGGAATCGTCGCCAGATGCTCGAGCAGTCTGCCGAGCGGCCAGGCTTTCCCGTCCGGCCCCTCGCCATGATAGGCGTTGACGTTCTGCCCGATCAGCGTGAGCTCGCGCACGCCGTTGTCGGCAAGCCGCCTCACGTCGTCGATGATCCTCGCCACGGGGCGCGAGACTTCCGCGCCGCGCGTATAGGGCACCACGCAGAAAGTGCAGAACTTGTCGCAGCCTTCCTGCACGGTCACGAAGGCGGAAATGCCGCGCGCGCGGATCGCTGCGGGTTTTGGCTGGGCCAGGAAGCCGAACTTGTCCTCGGCCGGAAACTCGGTCTCGATCGCCCGGCCTTCGTTGCCGGCGCGCTTCAACAGTTCGGGCAGATGATGGTAGCTCTGCGGTCCGACCACGACGTCCACGACAGGCGCGCGGCGCACGATTTCCTCGCCCTCTGCCTGCGCCACGCAGCCCGCGACCGCGATCTGCATGGTGCGGCCCCCGCGTGCGGCCTCGTCCTTGGCGACGCGCAGGCGGCCGAGCTCGGAATAGACTTTTTCCGAGGCCTTCTCGCGGATATGGCATGTATTGAGGATGACGAGGTCGGCCTCCTCGGCGCTGGCCGTCTCCACGAATCCTTCCGGAGCCAGCGTGTCCACCATGCGCTGGGCATCGTAGACGTTCATCTGGCAGCCATATGATTTGATGTGCAGCTTGCGCGGCGGCGTCATGGAACCCGAAAATGGAGGTGGAGGACGGCCCTCAGATATAGGCTGGAGGGTGGAAAATCCAGCAAATCGAGGCCATTTGCGCCGTCATTCCGGGGCGCGTGCAGCGTGAACCCCGAATCTCGCGCCAAAATGTCCGGATTCCGGGTTCACGCGCCTCGCGCGTGCCCAGAATGACGGTGAGAAAGCGAAGATCAGCCCGCCAAGGCCTCCGCCGCGACCCGCCGAACCAGCTCCGGCAATTGCCGCATATCGTCGAACGTTAGTCCGGCACCGGCGGCACGAAGCCTCTCGGCATGGCCGGTCGGGCAGTGGCTGCCACCATGAAAGCCCAGCACGGACATCCCGGCCGCATGCGCGCCGGTCACTCCGGGGACGCTGTCCTCGATCACGAGACATCGCTCGGGCGCGACTTTCATCTGTGCGGCTGCAAACAGAAACAGATCGGGCGCAGGCTTGCCGCGAGCGACCTGGCTTGCGGAAAAGATGTTGGGAGCGAGCAGGTCGTACAGCCCGGCACAAGTCAGGCCGTGAAGGATCTTCTCCGGTGTGCCGCTCGACGCGACGCATTTGGGCAAATTAATCGCGGCGATCGCGGCCGCCACATGGGTGATCGGGTGGAGATCGCTGGCGTAGAATTGCAGCGTGGCCGCACTGATCTGCTGCTCCAGGTCACCCGGGAGGCTGCGGCCGATCTCCTGTTCGACCATCAGTCGTGCGTCCTTCTCGGATACGCCGAGGAAACGGACCAGCACCTGCTCGGATGTGATCGGATAACCGTGCCGCGTCAGCACGTCCGCATGGGCGCGACAGGAGATCACCTCGCTGTCCACGAGCACACCGTCGCAATCGAAGATGATGAGATCGATGGGCACTAAATCAGGACGTCGGCTTGTCGTCGTCGAGCGGGACGCAATAGAGCTCGAGCCGGTGGTCGACCAGCTTGTAGCCGAGCTTGCGGGCGATCTCCGCCTGCAGCTTCTCGATCTCCTCGGAGGTGAACTCGATCACCTTGCCGTCGCGCAGATTGATGAGGTGGTCGTGATGGCTGTCGCGCATCGTCTCGTAGCGCGCGCGGCCTTCGCGGAAATCATGACGCTCGATGATGCCGGCATCCTCGAACAGTTTTACAGTCCGATACACGGTCGAGATCGAGATCTTGTCGTCGACGGCGACGCAGCGCCGGTACAATTCCTCGACATCGGGATGATCGACGGCCTCCGCGAGCACGCGCGCGATGACGCGGCGTTGCTCGGTCATGCGCATGCCGGTGGCGGCACAGCGCGCCTCGATACCGGAGGCCTTGGATGCGGCGGAAGCTTTAAGTCCAGTCATGTGTTGTCTGCCTGACGGGGCGCGTTCTGCCATCGATATTACGACAAGTCACGTCGCATCAGAAGGGCGTTCAATTGTTCCCCGTCCGGCTGCTTATAGTAGCGTTCGCGGCGCCCGACCACCATGAATCCGCACCTGTCGTAGAGTCGCCGCGCCGGCTGGTTGTTTTCCTCGACTTCGAGAAATATTGTGCGCACGCCGCGCCCCGCGAGATGGCCGAGATGGGTCATCAGCAGCGCGCGGGAGAGGCCGCGGCCACGATGGGCCTCATCCACCGCGATCGAGAGGATTTCCGCCTCGTCCGCGCCGATCCGCGACACCGCAAAGCCGATCGTCTTGCGGCCGAGACGCAACCGATGCACCAACGTGTTGCGCTCGCTGAGCATGCCCTCGAACTCGCCTTCGCCCCAGCCGCGCGCGAAAGAGGCGCCGTGAAGCTGCGCCAGCCGCGCGGCATCGCGCGCGGATGCGGGCTCGACGGCGGCCGTGCCGCCGCGCCACCATTGCGACAGCCACCTCATCATGAGGTCGCGGCTTGTGCTGCAAATGGCGGCTGCGCCGGCGGCTTGGCGTCGGGTGCCTTCAAATAGAACGGGCGTGCCGGCGTTGTATCGGGATTGGCGGCTGCGCCGAGCCATGCGACCCAGCTGATGTCGGGCGCGGCCTGCGCATCGACCGCGACCGGCTGCGGAATATCCTTCGGCCAGCGCTCGGCGAGGATCCCTGCGGCATTGCCGACCAAATGCGGCGCACCGAATTGCGAGGCCGCGATCGCCTCGTCGATACTGGCGACCTTCGGTCGCACCAGCTGGCTGCCATCGCCGGCGACGATCTGGAAATAGACGTGATCGTGCCGCGCGTCGATCGCCGAGATCACGGGCGCTGATTTGCTCTGGCCAACGATGGCGGCGGCATAGGCCGACAAGGTGGTGAGGCCGATCGCGGGCCGCTCGGCTGCGAGCGCAAGGCCGCGCGCCGCCGAAATGCCGACGCGCAGGCCGGTGAAGCTGCCGGGACCGACGGTGACCGCGATGCGGTCGAGCGAGGCGAAGGCGAGACTGGCCGATTGCATGACGCGCGCGATCATCGGCATCAGGGCCTCGGCGTGGCCGCGCTTCATGAGAAGCTGCTCCTGCGCGAGGAGCTCGCCGGCTTCGGTGTCCAGCACGGCGACGGAGCAGGCGTCGAGCGCAGTATCGATGGCGAGGATCAGCATGGCCTGATCATAGCATTGGCAACTGGATGATGGCCAAGGTTCTCGCCGTCATGGCCGGGCTTGACCCGGCCATCCACGACTTTGCGGCCCCAAGAACGTGGATGCCCGGGACAAGCCCGGGCATGACGGAGTGAAATCAGTGCGCAGACTCTGCAATTCACATCGGCCGGACTTCGACCACGTCGGGCACGAAGTGCTTGAGCAGGTTCTGGATGCCGTGTTGCAGCGTCGCGGTCGATGACGGGCAGCCGGCGCAGGAGCCCTTCATGTTGAGATAGACGATGCCGTCCTTGAAGCCGCGGAAGGTGATGTCGCCGCCGTCATTGGCGACCGCCGGCCGCACGCGCGTCTCAATCAGGTCCTTGATCATGTCGACCGTTTCGGCATCGGACTCGTCGAAGAACTCGTCCTCGTCGTCGAGATCAGCATCATCTTGAGTCGCGCCGTCGGCGAGCAGCGGTGCGCCGGACATGTAGTGCTCCATGATGGCACCGAGGATCGCGGGCTTGAGCTGCTGCCATTCACCGTCCGCCTTGGTCACGGTGATGAAGTCCGATCCGTAGAACACGCCGGTGACGCCGGGCACCTCGAACAGCTTTTCGGCGAGCGGGGAGCGCGTGGCGGCTTCGCGGCTCGAAAATTCCATCGGGCCGCCATCGACCACGACGCGGCCGGGGATGAACTTCAGCGTGGCGGGATTGGGGGTGGCTTCGGTTTGAATGAACATGGCTCTCTCCAGACGTCGCCGGTTCAAGGCCGGCGCGTGCCCTAATCCCTAGCAGATGGCGACGGCGAACGCACGATCAAGGGGTCAGAACGACGTTCTGTTGTTATATCAGCGGGTTAAGTGCGTTCTTACCTTCCCTGGAGAGGGAGGGTGAGAGGCGTCCTACGACAGCGAATCCACGCTTTCGTCGCTCAGCGCGCCGGAAATGATCGTCATCGGGATCGGGAACGTGCCCACCTCGTGCGCGAGCAGGGCGACCAGGGGGCCCGGCCCTTCCGCGCCGGGATTGGCGGCGAGCACCAGCATGGCGATGTCGGGGTCCTCGTCGATCACGGCGAGCAGTTGTTCCATCGGCGTGCCTTCGCGGATCACCCGCTCCGGGGTGATCGCGGCGATGCCGTTGGCGCGGCCGGCGGCGCGGTCGAGCGCGGCCTCCGCCGCTTCCTGCGCCTCCGCGCGCATGATGTCGGCGACCCCCAGCCATTCCTGGCTCTGCTGATTGGGCTCGATGATACGCAGCATCACCACGCCGCCGCCGACGCGGATCGCCCAGCGGCTGGCATAGTAGACCGCGCGATCCCATTCGGCGGTGTCATCGACGATGACGAGGCATTTGGGCTTGTGACCCGGCTCGTAGCAAAGTCGCTTGCTGGTCATGCATCTCCCGGAATCTGCAGGCACAGCATGCTGCCACACTCCCGCAGCGTTGGGGAGGGGAGATGCGGCCGGCGCGTCAGCGCCGACCATCTTTAGCGCCGGTAGATGAAGCCGACGATATCCTTGGAGAGCTTCATCGTCTCGTCGGCGATGGCGCGGGCCCGGTCGGACCCGTCGTTCAGGATCGCGTCGATATGGCCGGGGTCGGCGACGAGGCGCTTCATTTCGCCCGCGATCGGCGCGAGTTTTGTCACGCATAGCTCCGCCAGCGCGTTCTTGAAGCTGGAGAACTGGCCACCGCCGAATTCGCGCAGCACATCCGCCTTGGCCCGGCCGGAGAGCGCTGCGAAGATGCCGACGAGATTGTCGGCCTCGGGACGGGCTTCCAGCCCCTTCTCCTCTGACGGCAGCGGTTCCGGATCGGTCTTCGCCTTGCGGATCTTCTGCGCGATGGTGTCGGCGTCGTCAGTCAAATTGATGCGCGAATTGTCCGACGCATCGGATTTCGACATCTTCTTGGTGCCGTCGCGCAAGCTCATCACCCGCGTCGCCGGCCCCGTGATCAGGGGTTCCGGCAGCGGGAAGAACAGGCCGTCATTGTTTCCCTGGGCGCGAATGGAATCGCCAAAGTCGTTGTTGAACTTCTGCGCGATGTCGCGCGAGAGCTCGAGATGCTGCTTCTGGTCCTCGCCGACCGGCACGTGCGTGGCCCGGTACAAGAGGATGTCGGCCGCCATCAGCACCGGATAGTCGAACAGCCCGACCGAGGCGTTCTCGCGGTCCTTGCCGGCCTTCTCCTTGAACTGGGTCATGCGGCCGAGCCAGCCCATGCGCGCGACGCAGTTGAAGATCCAGGCGAGCTCGGCATGGCCCGAGACCTGGCTCTGGTTGAACACAATGTGCTTGTTGGGATCGATGCCGGCAGCGATGAACGCCGCGGTGACCTCGCGGGTGTTGCGCGTGAGCTCGGCCGGGCCGCCCCAGACGTCGATGCCTTGGGTGATCGCGTGCATGTCGACGACGCAATAGATGCAGTTGTGGGTTTCCTGCATCTTCACGAAGTTGACGATCGCGCCGAGGTAATTGCCGAGATGCAGATTGCCCGTCGGCTGGACGCCCGAAAAAACCCGTTCAACGAATGGCATGGTCAGCTTTCCCATAGGTATTCGGCCGTCGTTTCCAACAGCGGCGCTGCCCCGTCAAGGGTATTTCGCCGGGCTCGCGGCTTAGGCCGGCCGTTTCAACGCGTTAACCGCCTCGCGCCAGGAGGCTGCGCCGAGGGTTTGCAGGAGCAGGCCGTAGACGGCTATCCCGGCCGCGATCTGCACGCCCAGCACGATGAACTTGATGAAGCCATGGGTCTCGGCCGGCACGAGGTCCACGGTGAGCCAGAGCAGGGCGCCCATGGCGGCTGCGGCGAGCACGATCCGCGGCAGCCGTTTGCGGGCGGTGGCATCGACCGAGAAGCCGAACTCGGCCGTGCCCTTACGGAGCAGCGAGAGCGCGCTGCTCCAGGCACCAAGCGCGATGCTGGCCGCGATTCCGCTCGCGCCGAAGACATGACCGAGCAGAACCGCGAGGGCGACCGTCACCACGAAGCCTTTGGCTGTGGCGAGCAGCGGCGTCATCGTGTCGCCGCGGGCATAGAACGCCGGCGACAGCGCCTTGATCAGCACGTGGGCGGGCAGGCCAAGTGCCAGCCACGTCAGCGCATGCGCGGTTGCCGTGCTGTCATTCGCGCCGAAGGCGCCATGCTCGAACAGCAGCCGCACGATCGGCTCGGCCAGCACGATCAGGCCGAGCGTGGCGGGCAGCGCCAGCCCGGTCGCAAGCTCCAGCGCACGGGATTCCGCATGCGCCACCGCCTCCCGGTCGGAGCTGGCGATGGCGCGCGTCAGCTCCGGCACCAGCACGGTGCCCATGGCGACGCCGACGATGCCGAGCGGCAGCTCGATCAGCCGGTTGGCGAAATAGAGCCAGGACACAGCGGACGGCGTCGCCGAGGCGATGATCGCGCCGGCCACCATCAGCCATTGCGGGCCGGAGCTTGCGATCATGCCGGGAATGGCCTTGGCGAAGAAGCCGCGCATCTCCTTGTCGAAACTCACGCGCAGCGGGGTGGCCAGTCGCGCACTTTGCTGCGACAGCAACATCAGCAGTTGCAGCAGGCCGGCGATGCCGACGGTCGCCGCCAGCATCCACGCCGCAAAAGCGGCATCGGCGCGCCAGACCAGGAGCATCGCGATTGCGGCGATCAAGGCGATGTTGAACAGCAGCGGCGAGAACGCCGTGAGCGCAAAGCGTCCTTGCGCATTCAGCAGGCCCATCAGGACGGTGACCGGGCCGGCGAAGGCGAGATACGGCAGCATCAGCCGCGCGTTAGCGATGGCAAGATCGAGCGTCGCACTGCCGACAAATCCCGGCGCGATCACCGTGATGATCAGCGGCATCAGAAGCGCGATGCCGATCGAGATCGCGACCAGGGCCGCGCTGACCGCGCCGAGCACGCGTCCCGCGAATGCCGAAGCGGCCATCTCGCCATCGCGGTCGCGCACCCGCAGCCAGGCCGGGATCAGCGCCGCATTGAGCGCCCCCTCGCTGAGCAGGCGGCGCACCACATTGACGAGCTGGAAGGCCGCCAGAAACGCGTCCGCCACGGCGCCGGTGCCGAGCAGCGCCGCGATCAGGGAATCGCGGGCAAAGCCCAGCAGCCGCGAGGCCAGCGTTCCCGTCGAGACGGTGAGAAAGGAGCGGATCATGCTCTTTAATAATACCGTTGCTTGCCCGTGCAGGCCCGGTCGTGATAGGCCGCGAGCCGGATTTCAGGCCGACAGGAAGCGGATTTCCGCTGGGATCGCAATCCGCCAAACGGGATCAAGGTGAATGGCTGACGTGAAATATGACGTTCTCGGCATCGGCAACGCGCTGTTCGACGTGCTGGTCAGGACCGACGAGGCCTTTCTGGCCAGGCACGGCATGGCCAAGGGCAGCATGTCCCTGATCGACGAGGGGCGTGCGGCGGCCATTTACAAGGACATGGGTCCGGCCACGGAAGTCTCGGGCGGCTCCGCCGCCAACACCATCGTCGGCATCGGCAGCCTGGGGGCACGGGCCGCCTATGTCGGCAAGGTCAAGGATGACCAGATCGGCAAGCTCTATGTCCACGATATCCGCGCTGCCGGCGTTGCCTTCAACACGCCCGCCGCGACGGACGGTCCCGCCACCGGTTGCTCCTACATCCTGGTCACGGATGACGGCGAGCGCACCATGAATACCTATCTCGGCGCGGCGCAGGATCTGTCGCCAGCCGATATCGATCCGGCGGAAATCGCCGGCGCCGGCATCGTCTATCTCGAAGGCTATCTCTGGGATCCGAAGAACGCCAAGGACGCCTTCGTCAAGGCGGCCAAGATTGCCCATGATGCCAGGCGCAAGGTGGCGCTGACATTGTCGGATTCGTTCTGCGTCGACCGCTATCGCGACGAGTTCCTTTCCCTGATGCGCAACGGTACCGTCGACATCGTGTTCGCCAACGAGTCCGAGCTGCACTCGCTCTACATGACGTCGGATTTCGATACCGCGCTGAAGCAGCTGCGCAATGACGCCAATCTCGGCGTGGTCACCCGCAGCGAGAAGGGCTGCATGGTGGTTTCGTCTGAAGATGCCGTCGCGGCGCCGGCCTTCCCGGTCAACAAGGTGGTCGACACCACCGGCGCCGGCGACCTCTTCGCCGCAGGCTTCCTGTTCGGCCTGGCGCGCAATCTTGCGTACAAGCAGTGCGGCGAGCTCGGCGCGCTCGCGGCCGCCGAAGTGATCCAGCACATCGGCGCGCGGCCGCAAGTGTCGCTGAAGGAGCTTGCCCAGCAGCGCGGGCTGACGGCGTAGGTCCCCCGCTCTCTCCCGTCATTGCGAGGAGCTCTTGCGACGAAGCAATCCAGAACCCCTCCGCGGGGACGGACTGGATTGCTTCGCTACGCTCGCAATGACGGTGTGGATGCAGGTTCTCGGCCGTCACGCCGTCTTCGCCGCCTTCAGTCCGAGCCGCTGCTCAACGGCGTCACGCATCAGGAACTTCTGGATCTTTCCCGTCACCGTCATCGGGAATTCGTCGACGAATTCCACGTAGCGCGGGATCTTATTGTGGGCGATCTGGCCCTCGCAGAAGGCGCGAACCTCCTCTGCGGTCAGCGTCTCGCCCGATCTGACGCGGACCCAGGCACAGAGCTCTTCGCCATAGCGGGTATCGGCAACGCCGAAGATCTGCACGTCCTGGATCTTGGGGTGACGGTAGAGAAACTCTTCGATCTCGCGCGGATAGAGATTTTCGCCGCCGCGGATCACCATGTCCTTGATGCGGCCGACGATATTGCAATAGCCCTCGTCGTCGATGACGGCGAGGTCGCCCGTGTGCATCCAGCCGTTGGCGTCGAGCACGTCGGCCGTCTTTTCCTTCTCGTCCCAATAGCCAAGCATAATGCTGTAGCCGCGGGTGCACAGCTCGCCCCGTTCGCCGCGCTTGACGATCCTGCCCTCGAGGTCGATGACCTTGACCTCGACATGCGGATGGATCCGTCCGACCGTGGAGACACGCCGCTCGAGCGGATCGTCCGTCGCGCTCTGGAAGCTGACCGGGCTGGTCTCGGTCATGCCGTAGGCGATCGTGACTTCGCGCATGTTCATCTCGGTGTTGACCCGCTTCATCACCTCGATCGGGCAAGGCGCGCCGGCCATGATGCCGGTGCGCAGTGACTTGAGATTGAAAGTCGCGAATTCGGGGTGATCGAGCTCGGCGATGAACATGGTCGGCACGCCGTAGAGCGCCGTGCATTTCTCCTGTTCGATCGTACGCAGCGTCGTGAGCGGATCGAATCCCTCGCCGGGATAAACCATGGTCGTGCCGAGGGTGACTGAGGCAAGATTCCCCATCACCATGCCGAAGCAATGATAGAGCGGCACCGGAATGCAGATGCGATCCTGCTCGGTGAGGCGCATCGCCCGTCCCGTGAAATAGCCGTTGTTGAGGATGTTGTGATGGGTCAGCGTCACCCCCTTGGGCGATCCCGTCGTGCCGCTGGTGAACTGGATGTTGACGGGGTCGTCGAACTGCAGCTCTCGGCCGAGCGCAACGAGCTGCTGGCGATGCTGGTCGCCGCCAATGCGCGCGACCTCGTCGAAGGGAATCGTGCCGGCAGCGGCGGGGCCGCCGATCTGGATCACGATCCGCAGGGCCGGCAGCCGTGCCGATTGCAACTGCCCTGGCTCGGCGCCTGACAGCTCCGGCAACAGCGTGTTGAGCATCTCCATGTAATTGCTGGACTTGAACGCCGTGGCGGTGACGATCGCCGCGCAGCCGACCTTCTTCAGCGCAAACTCCAGCTCGCTCAAGCGATACGCGGGATTGATCGTCACCAGGATGAGACCGGCCTTGGCGGCGGCGAACTGGGTCAGCGTCCATTCCGGCCGGTTCAGTGACCAGATTCCGATCCGTGCCCCCCGCTCGAGACCGAGTGCGAGAAAACCGGCGGCGAGCGCATCGACCCGCTCGGCGAATTCCCGCCAGGTCCATCTGACGCCATGGCTGGGCGAGACCAGCGCTTCGCGGTTTCCCCAGCGCTGCGCGGCCTGATCGAGGCTGCGGCCGATCGTGTCGCCGAGCAGCGGCGCGTCCGAGATGCCGCAAACGTAGCTGTCGCCCTTGTCCGTCAAGTTGATGTCCTCCAGCCTAAGCCTTGTCTCCCGTGCCCGGACCGGGTGCCTCACCGGGCACGAGAGTATCCATTGTGTCGTGAGCGCGCGACAAGTCGCGCCTCATGCTAAGGGGCTAGGCTGCCTTCTGCCCGCTCCCGGCAGCATCGAGCCCGGCATAGACCCCGCGCTCGAAGCCCGCGAACGCTTCCAGGCATTTCGCGTCGGCGAACGGCAGCAGCTGCATCAGGATCACGCCGGTGACGTCGCGGGCCGGGTCGATCCAGTAATAGGTGTTGGCGAGGCCTGCCCAGGCGAGGCTGCCTGCGCTGCGTCCTTCCGCGGTCTTGGCGGTGTTGATCATGAAGCTGAGGCCCCACTTCTTCACCTGCTCCGGATAGAGATCGACGTCGTTGGTGTACATCGGTGCCGCCGTGGTCATCTTGCCCATGGCGAGATCGCCGATGTGGTTCTGTCCCATCGTGGCGACCGTCTCGGCCTTCAGCACCTGGTTGCCGTTGCCGCGGCCCTTGTTGAGGATCATCCGGGTGAACTTGATGTAGTCGGCCGCCGTCGAGTAGAGGCCGCCGCCGCCCATGTGGAATTCCGGCTCCTGCTCGAGCTCGAACGGGATCGATGCGAGCTGGCCGTCCTCGCCGCGCGCGTGCATGCCGACGAGGCGCTTGCGCATGTCCTCGGTGATCTTGAAAGCCGTATCGCTCATGCCGAGCGGGCTGAACAGATTGTCGCGCAGGTAAACATCGAGCCGTTTGCCGCTGGCGGCCTCCACGGCCTTGCCGACGAAATCGATGTTGGTGCCGTACTCCCAGCGCGTGCCGGGGTCGGTCATGATAGGCGTCTTCAGCGCCGCATTCTGGCAGGTGGTGATGGCGGGAATGCCGTTCTTGTCCAGATAGAGCGCAAGATCACCGTTCCACATGTTGTAGCAGAAGCCGGCGGTGTGGGTCATGAGTTGGCGCAGCGTGATCGGCCCCTTGGCCGGCCGCAGCTTCGCTTCGCCCTTGGCATCGAATCCTTCGAGCACCTGCGGCTTGGCGAGATCGGGCAATACATCGCCGATCGGCGCGTCCAGCGACAGCTTGCCCTGCTCGACCAGCTGCATCGCGCCCGCCGACGTCACGGCCTTCGTCATCGATGCGATCCAGAACACGCTGTCCGCCGTCATCGCATCGGGCTTCGACAGGTCGCGCTTGCCGAACGCGCCCTGGTACAGCACGTCGTTACCGCTGGCAGCGATCGCCACGACGCCGGGGATTTCCCTGGCATCGCTCTTCTGGCGCAGAATCTCGTCGATCTCGGCTTTGCTCTGCATGCGTGTTTCCTCCGGTTTGATTATTGTTGGAAGTGATCGATTGTCCTCCCCCGCGCCCCGCGCGGCAAGCGTGTCCAGATGCCTGCGGCGGTCGCGATGTCGTGACTTGACGGGCCGCACCCGGCGCAGGACGACAGGACGGCTGAACTGCAACACTCCGTCACAATCTGCGGTGGATGACTGTGGCCCGCCGTGACCTTGGATGGCGCCGCCGGTATGTTTCGGGTGTTTGAATCACTTGAAACATTTTGTGCGTTGCGGCGTTTCAGCACGCGGCCAATCGGCCGGCGACAGTAAGACTTGATGCAAATTGGCGGCTGCTGAGCGGCCGCGAGGGGGACCTCAGATGATTTCGACCTGGAGCGAATGGAAGCGCTATCCCCGTCCCGGACGGGGCGAGAATTTGGAGGCGCCGATTTCGCCCGGCATCTACGAGGTGCGCATCGCCGGCACCGGCGCGCTCTATTCCTTCGGTGCGGTCGACAATCTGGCGCAATCCCTGGCGCTGCTGCCGATCGGCTCGAAAAACTGGTTCGGCCGCCGTAACCCGTCCGACGTTCCCGATCTCGAATACCGGACGTGCGCAACGTCGTCGAAGGCCGACGCCAAGGCCGCGGCCGAGCGCATGATTGGCCGCCGCGAAACCTATATGAGCGGCGCGGCGTAAGGCCGCCCTCTTCCAAGCTACAGGCAGATGTGCGTTGCGGGGCGGTGCATTGGGCACCGCTTGCCCCTATATTCCGGCCGATCCGATCGCCCCTGGGAGTAACGCCATGACACCGACCGCCGCCGCACGCGCCCCGCAAGCCACCGCCACCCTGCGCGACCGGTTGAAGGACCCTTCGCTCCTGAAGGAGGCCTGCTACATCGACGGCGCCTGGGTCGGCACCCCGGTCTTCGCGGTCAACAATCCCGCGACCGGTGTCGAGCTCGCAAAAGTTCCGCAGCTTGGTGCCGATGATACGACCAAGGCGGTCGAAGCCGCCGAGCGCGCTTTCCCGGCCTGGGCCAAGCACACCGCCAAGCAGCGCTCCAACATCCTGCGCAAATGGTTCGAGCTGATCACGGCCAACCGCGAGGACCTCGCACTGATCCTCACCTCCGAGCAGGGCAAGCCGCTCACCGAGGCGCTCGGCGAGGTCGACATCGGCGCCGCCTATATCGAGTTCTTCGCCGAAGAGGCCCGGCGCGTCTATGGCGAGACCATTCCGACGCAGCGGCCTGACGCGCGGCTGCTCGCGATCAAGCAGCCGATCGGCGTCTGCGGCGCAATCACGCCGTGGAATTTCCCGAACTCCATGATCACCCGAAAGGTGTCGCCGGCGCTCGCCGCCGGTTGCACCGTGGTGCTCAAGCCCGCCAATGAAACGCCGCTGTCGGCGCTGGCGCTGGCGGTGCTCGCCGAGAAGGCCGGCATCCCCAAGGGCGTGCTCAACATCGTTACGGGCGACGCGCCGCCGATCGGCAAGGTGCTGTGCGAGCATCCGGCGGTGCGCTTCGTCGGCTTCACCGGCTCGACCGCTGTCGGCAAGATCCTCTACCAGCAGGCCTCCGTCGGCGTGAAGCGGCTCGGCCTCGAGCTTGGCGGCAATGCGCCCTTCGTGGTGTTCGACGACGCCGACATCGACGCCGCGGTCGAAGGCGCCATCGTCTCGAAATACCGCAACATGGGCCAGACCTGCGTCTGCGCCAACCGCCTCTACGCCCAGGACAAGATCTACGACGAATTCGTGCAGAAGCTGTCGAAGAAAGTCGCGGCGATGAAGATCGGCGACGGCACCGAGAGCGGCGTCACGCAAGGGCCCCTGATCAACATGAAGGCGGTCGACAAGGTCGAGCGCCACATTGCGGACGCCGTCAAGCGCGGCGCTAAAATCGTCACTGGTGGCAAGCGCAGCGAGCTTGGACGCTCGTTCTTCGAGCCCACCGTGCTGGCCGACGTCAAGTCGGACTCGCTGGTGTCGCAGGAGGAAACCTTCGGCCCGCTCGCGCCGGTCATCCGCTTCAAGGACGAGGCCGACGTCATTGCGATGTGCAACGCCTCGCCGTTCGGTCTTGCCTCCTACTTCTATTCCCGTGATCTCGGCCGCGTCTGGCGCGTCGCCGAGGCGCTGGAATCAGGCATGGTCGGCGTCAACACCGGCCTGATCACCACCGAGGTCGCCCCCTTCGGCGGCGTCAAGGAGAGCGGGCTCGGACGCGAAGGCTCGCGTCACGGCATGGAAGAATATGTCGAGATCAAATACGTGATGATGGCGGGGGTTTAGGGGTTCGTCTCTCCACGTCATTGCGAGCGGAGCGAAGCAATCCGGAGTCTTCCATGGAAGCAGTCTGGTTTGCTTCGTCGCGGGCTCCTCGCAATGACGGTGCGAGCCGTGCTACCGCCTCAGCACCGCGATCGTTCTATTCGCGAACGTCAACCGCTCCGCCATCACCGACACGAAATACGTCAGCAGCTTGTGGCTGAGTGCGGGGTCTTCGCTCCTAATCGCGTCGAACTGGTGGGTGTTGAGGACGTAGAGCACGCTGTCGACCTCGGCCTGGATCGTTGCGCTGCGCGGCGTGTTCGACACCAGGCCCATCTCGCCGATCGTGGTATAGCGGCCGAGGCTGCGCACGCGGGTGGTGCGGTCTTCGTCGGCGGGCACCATGATGCCGACGCGGCCGTCCAGGATGAAATGCATGGAATCGGCGGGGTCGCCGGCCTGCACGATGACTTCGCCGGCCTCGACCTCGATGCGCTGGCAGCGGTGGATCAGCGCGTCGGCGTCGTCCTCGCTGCCGAGAATGCGCGTGAACCACTCGCGCAGGCTGGCCTCTTCCTGGGCCCGTCCCTGATGTTGCGCGATGATCTCGTTCTCGCACCATTCCAGCGCGTGATCGAGCTCCGGAACGATGGTGACGCCCTCGCCCATGAAGCCGCTGGAGCGCAGAACCTTCTCGGCTGCCGGCGGCAGGTGCACGAGGATCAACTCGACGCCGAGTTCGGCCGCGCTGCGCTTGATCTGTGCAAAGCTGTAGGCCGCTGACGAATCAACGCCCGTGACGAGCTTGAAGTCGAACAGCAGGTAACGGCACTGCGGCCGCTCCTGGAGCAGGCGCTTGACGTGCTGAAAGAGGCGGTTTGCGGAGCCGAAGAACAGGTAGCTCTGCAGATTGAGTCCCTGGATATTGCCGCCATGGGCCAGCAGCACTTGCTGGTCGTCGCGCGAGCGGTCGAGCGAGGAGCGGTATTCCGAGCCGTCGAAACTGTACTTGATGGACTCCACCCGCGCCGCGCTGAACGCGAAAGTCGCGCAGCCGATGATTACGCCGATCAGGATGCCCGGTACGAAGCCCCAGGTCATAATGATGACGATGATGGCAAGCAGCGAGAGATATTCGAGATTCGAAAGGCGCCTGCGCGATTCGATGATCCATTTGTGCAGCTGGTCAGCGCCGAGATAGAGCAGCAATCCGCCGAGCACGAATTTCGGGATGTAACCGAGTAGTTCGGGCGCGATCGCGAGCATCAGCACCGACATCACCGCGACGGTGAGGCCGGACAGCCGGCCGCGGCCGCCGCTCGAGAAGTTGAGGAGCGAGCGGCTGACCGAGATGCATCCGGGATAGCCGCCGAGCACGCCGGTCAGCATGTTGGCCGCACCGGTGACGTTCAGCTCGCGTTCCAGATCGGCCTCCCGATGCACGGCCACCTCGATCCCCGTGGTGTTGAACAGCGTGCTGGACGCCGTGACGAAGACGACGGCGACGAGATTGCCGAGCAGGTCCGGGACCGCGAACCAGGGATATTGCCTGAAGCCGTCGGCATGCCAGGGCACCACGAAGGAAGCCGCCGGCGGTGGCTGGAAGGTCCAGCCGAGTGCGCGGACTTCAGTGAGCGGGACGCCAGAGATCCAAAACGCCAGATGCGCCGCGAGCACGCCTCCCACCAGGATGATAGGCAGTCCGAACGGGCTACGCGAGCGGTGCCAAGTCAGATACAGCACCAGGGCCATGCAGCAGGCCGCGCCCAGGCCCCATAGCGCGACCCCGTCTGCCAAGCGCGGCAGCGAGGCGAAATCCACGGGATGATCGGTGATGACACGGATCGCGCCCATGACGATCAGGAGCCCGGTGGCGCCGAGGAAACCGCCGACCACAGGATAGGGCACGTAGCGAATGGCGCGACCCATGCGCGTCAGGCCCAATCCGCACAAGACAACGCCGGTCAGCACGGTCGACAGGCACAGCGTGATCAGGACGGGCGAGAGCAGCGGCGCCGACGGATCGGCCGCCGCCATGCGTTCGACCAGCGAGGCGATCAAAATTCCCGTCACCGCGGCGATCGAGCTGTCGGGAGCGGCAACCGCGAAGGGCAGGGAACTGCCGAGCGCGATGACGGCTGCGAGCACGGCGGAACCGATGAAGGTCGCCGCAATTCCGTAAGACAGATACGGCGACAGGGGGCCGGTGAAAATCAGCAGCGAGTAGGACAGTCCGAACGTGATGGTCAGGACGCTGGCGGCGCTTCCGCCCAATATGTCATTCAACGCACGCTTGAAGGCCGGATTGAATCTGGGAGCCGGGCTGAAAACAATTGCTGGATCGTTCACGCCGTTGCGCTCGCCCCATGAAAATACCGTCGTAGACGACTACCGGCTTAACGCAACAGGATTCTTGAAACTATGAGATAGCTGACAATTTCGCCGCAGGTCCCGGCTTGCGCCGGGAGGACCTTGGTGACGTATCAAGCCAGGACGCAATGAGGACGTGAGACCCGATAGCCGAGCCTAAATCTTCAGCTCTTTCCCCGTCACGCGCCTGTACGCTTCGAGGTATCGCTTGCTGGTCGCGTCCACTACGCTCGCCGGCAGCGGGGGCGGCGGGGCGTCGCCGTTCCAGCGGCCGGCGCGGCGCTCGGCGTCGAGATAGTCGCGCAGGGGCTGCTTGTCGAAGCTCGCCTGCGGCTGGCCGGGCTTGTACGCGTCCACCGCCCAGAAGCGCGAGGAATCCGGGGTCATCACCTCGTCGATCAGGATGATGCGGCCGTCCTTGTCGCGGCCGAACTCGAACTTGGTGTCGGCGATGATGATGCCCTGCTCGCGGGCCAGCTCCTCGCCGAGTGTATAGATTGCGCGCGTCATGCTCTCCAGCGTGTAGGCGACCTCGTCGCCGACGACGGTGCGCATCTTGGCGATGGTGATGTTCTCGTCATGGCCGCTCTCGGCCTTGGTCGCCGGGCTGAAGATGGCGGGCTCGAGCTTCTCGCTCTCGACGAGACCGGCCTTCAACGTCTCGCCGGCCAGCGTGCCGCTCGCGGCGTACTCCTTCCAGGCCGAGCCCGAGAGATAGCCGCGGATCACGCATTCGATCGGGAAGACCGTGGTACGCTTGCACAGCATGGCGCGGCCGAGAATCTCGGCGCGGTGCGGCTTCAAGGCCGGCACGGCCGCGATGATCGCGTCGGTATCGGCGCTGATCATGTGATGCGGCACCACGCCTTCGAGCTCGTTGAACCACCAGGCGCTCATCTGAGTCAGCACCGCGCCCTTCATCGGAATTGTCTCGCCCATCACGACGTCGAAAGCGCTGATGCGGTCGGTGGTGACGAGCAGCAGGCGGTCGCCATCGACGTCGTAGATATCGCGCACCTTGCCGCGTCCGATCTTGGTCAGGGGCAGGTCGCTGGAGAGCATGGTGGTCATCGGCAAAGCCTTCGCGCGGGACATCCGGCCGCGTCGGATGACGCCGCCGGAAGCCGGATTAGCCTATTCCGGCAGCGGAATGAACTCATGTTCCTGCGGAACTGCGGCGAAGCGGCCGGTTTTCCAGTCCTGCTTGGCCTGCTCGATCCGCTCCTTGCTGGAAGAGACGAAATTCCACCACACGTGGCGGGGCCCTTCCAGCGCATCGCCGCCGAGAAACATCATCCGCGTCGCCTTGAGCGCCTTCACGGTGATGCGATCGCCGGGCCGGAAGATCAAGAGGCGCGGCGCTTCGTAGCGCTCGTTCGCGATCTCGACCTCGCCGTCGACGATGTAGATCGCGCGCTCCTCATGGTCGGGGTCGAGCGGCACGCTCGCACCCGCCACCGCCGTGACCTCGGTGTAGAACCAGGGCGACACCATAGTGACAGGCGAGGTGATGCCGAATGTCGAGCCCGCGATCACCCGCGCGGTGAAATCGCGCTCGGAGATCATCGGCAAATCGCCCGCGCCGTAATGCTGGAAGGATGGTGCGATCTCCTCCGATCCGGCCGGCAGCGCGATCCAGCTCTGCAGGCCGAGCATCTTCTGGCCCGAGGCGCGCTGCGCCTCCGGTGTGCGCTCGGAATGGGCGATGCCGCGTCCGGCGGTCATCAAATTCATCGCGCCCGGCGCGATCTCCTGGACATTGCCTTCGCTGTCGCGATGCATGATCGCGCCGTCGAACAGATAGGTCACGGTGGCGAGCCCGATATGCGGATGCGGCCGCACGTCCATGCCCTTGCCGGAGACGAACTGCACCGGTCCGAAATGGTCGAAGAAGATGAACGGCCCGACCATCTGCCGCTTGCCATGCGGCAGCGCGCGCCGCACGGCGAATCCGTCGCCGAGATCGCGCGTGCGCGGCACGATGACGAGATCGAGCGCATCGCAGGACATGGGATCGCCGAGCACGGGATCGTTCGAGGGCTGCCAGCTCATGGTGAATTCCTTCTCTATTGCGGCGATCTTAACGGGATTTGACGGCCCCGTCGCGACGCCGCCGCAACGCCGCGACGGTCTATTTGCCGTCATCGCGCGATATCGGCGAGACCAAATCCGGAAACAGGGGCGGGTGATGGTTTCTCTGATATGGATCCATCTTGAAAAGCGCCGTCTGACGAAGGATGTTCGGTTGATGTCAACCGCGACCGATCGCATCACCCGATGACCCTTGCGGCAACAGAGCTCGCCTTCCGCGCCGCCAGCGTGGCGTTGCTGCTGATGCTGGCTGCGTCGCTGGTCTCCGATTTCCGCAACGTGCTGGCGGCCCGTCTCGCCATCGCCTTTGCCCTCGGTTCGGCCGCGCATGCGGCGAGCTATTCGGTGGATGTCACGTCACCGATCCCGATCCTGCACGCACCGCTGGTCGCGTTGTCGACCGGCACCATCGTGGTGTTCTGGCTGTTCACACGATCCCTGTTCGATGACGAGTTTCGCTTCCGCTGGTGGCACGGATGCATCTGGGCGCTGGTGACGGCATTCAGCTTCGCAGGCTGCGTCTGGATTGCGCCCAGCGGCCATGTGCGATTCTCGGTGACGGTGGTCAATCTGATCGTGCTCGGTTTCATCGCGCTTGCGGTCGGGAAGATGATCGCCTCCTGGCCGGCCGACCTGGTCGAGCGCCGCCGCAGCGCTCGCGTCTTCATCGTCTGCGCCATCGCGCTCTATGGCGGGCTGAACGCTGTGCTCCAGATCGCCGCCGCCGGCTACCACGTCGGCGATGTCGCCGAAACCGTCAATGCGGGCGCGCTCACCTGTACCGTTGCGGCGATCGTCTATGCCATGATGCGCGTGGACGGAGCGGACCTGTTTCCGGCCACAGCGGAGCCCGCACCACCGATTGTTTCCAGTCAACCTGCGACCGAGGATGCCGCCGACCAAAAGCTTATCGACGCCCTGATGCGCTTGATGGCGGACGAGCGGATCTATCGCCACGAGAACATCACCATCGGGGTGCTCGCTGGCCGGCTGAAAATCCCGGAATATCGCCTGCGCCGGCTGATCAACCAGCGGCTCGGCTACCGCAACTTCAATGTGTTCCTGAACAACCACCGGATCGAGGAGGCCAAGGCCGCGCTGGCCGATCCCGCCCAGGCGGAGGTCCCCGTCATCACCATCGCGATGGATGCGGGCTTCCAGTCGCTGGGGCCGTTCAACCGCGCCTTCAAGGCCGTGACCGGCGTGACGCCGACCGAGTACCGGCGCCTCAAGGTGAACGCAGCCTAGGTTTTAAACCTCTGTAACCGCAGCAATATTTTGGAATCGACCAGCGCGCTGCGGTTTCAGGCAGGCCGATTTCCACATCCGGCGAGCATCCACCGTCCGCGTGCCGCTTCCTCCCGCCGTGTTCCCAGCCGGAGAAAGCCCGTGACCCGCCACCGCAAGATCGTCCTCCTCGCCACCACCATCGTCTGCGCCGGCCTTGCGCTCGGCGCCGCCCGGGCCCGCGACGTGCCCAGGGTCGCCACCGGCTTCGTCGCCGGCATCCTGTGCTCGGAAACGTTCGTCTCCGGCCTCGACCCCCGGCGCAACTTTGTCGAGACCACCGATGCCATGCCCGGGACCGGTCTGATTACCTGGGCGATGGACTACCGGGTCGACCGCGTCCGCAAGGACGTCACGGTGACGCTGTTCGGCATTGGCCGCAGCCATGCCGTCTATCGCGAAGGTCTCGGCTGCACGCTCGACCATGGCGCGGCACTTGCCGATGCGGCGGTGTCGCCCGCCGATGACAGGCTGGCGGCATTGCTGCCCGAAATCGCCGGTCCTGCGATCGTGTCGGCGCAAACCCGGGAGCTGGCTGTCGCGCTTGAAAAGGCCTTCACCGAATCCGCACAGCCGCCTCACCGCCGCACCCGCGCCATCGTCGTGATGAAGGCCGGCCGCGTCATCGCCGAGCGCTACGCCGACGGCATCGGACCGGAGACACAGTTGCTCGGCTTCTCCATGACGAAATCGGTGATTTCGGCGCTGACAGGCGTGCTGGTGCGCCAGGGCAGACTCAAGCTCGACGGGCCCGCGCCGGTCGCGGCTTGGGCAAATCCGGATGATCCACGTCATGCCATCACCGTCGATCAATTGTTGCGGCACACTGCGGGCCTTGCGCTCGGCAGCTCATTGGAGGCCTCGCTTGGCTCGGTCTTCGAGCCGGTCAACCGGATGAAGTTCGTGGAGGCTGACATGGCCGCCTATGCCGCGAGCACCCCGCTCAAGACCGCGCCCGGCACGGCGTGGAATTATCACGACGGCAACACCCTCATCCTCTCGCGTCTGATCCGCGATGCTGCCGGCGGAAATCCCGCGGATGCGCTCCGCTTCGCGCGCCGCGAATTGTTCGCCCCGCTCGGCATGCGCCATGTCACGCTTCAGCTCGATGGTTCGGGCACGATCGAGGGCTCGAGCGAAATGCTGGCATCGGCGCGCGACTGGGCGCGCTTCGGCCAGCTCTATCTCGACGACGGCGTCGCCGGCGGCAAGCGCATCCTGCCCGAGGGATGGGTGAACTACACGGCCTCGCCGACACCGAACGCGTGGGTCGGCATCGGCGCCGGTTTCTGGACCAACCAGGACGGCAGCTTTGGCGCGTCATTTCGCGTGGAGCACGGCTGGCCGCGCGATGCCTTCTTCGCCAAGGGCACGATCGGGCAATACACCATCGTGATTCCGTCGGAGAAGCTGGTGATCGTCCGGATGGGGCGCTCGCCGAACGGACCGCCGCAGGCCGACGGCGTGTTCGATCTCGTGCGCGACGTGGTGGCCGCAACGCGCGGGAAGGGAAAACTGGCGGGGGCCAATTGAGAGCGAAGTGCCGCCGTTTTTTTCTTCTCCCCCTTTTGGGAGAAGGTGGCGCGAAGCGCCGGATGAGGGGTATCTATCCGGGCATTCGCTGAGAGTTTGACTCGCGGAGAGAACCCTCACCCGGCTGCGCTTCGAGCATCCACCCACAAGGGGGAGGGTGCACCCGTCTGCGCGGAGAGACTTGATTACCTTCCCAATTCCGTCGCCTGCGCCACGCGATCGAACCGCTCCAGTGTCATGATCGCATCCGCGAATTTCTCCGCGCGCGCGTTCAGCACCGGCCGTGCCAAGGTCAGGAATTTCTGTTGCATCGCCTGAGCATCCGGGAACGAATTGGGCTCACCCGAGGGATCGGCATAGAGCCGCTCATGCACGCCGTCCTCCGTGATGATGCTGACGCGCGCGCCGAACGGATGGGTGCGGCCGATCTCGAGCCGGTCGTCCTGCACCACGTCGAACTTGTCGGCGAGCGCGTCGATCGCGCTGTCACCAAGGCGGCTGTAATCGTCCCAGCCGAACGAGCCCTGGTCGAGCGCGAGAGCGCCGGTGAAGAACATCGAGAACTGGCCGCCGACGATCGAGGTCGGATGCCGCTTGGTGGCGGCATCGCCGGTCAGGGTGATGCCGTTGCGGTGCAGCCCGATCTCGACGCGCTTGACCTGGTCGGGTGTCAGATTGTGCTCGCGCCGCATCGCGATCAGCGCGTCGATGGCGGCGTGCGTGTAGCGGCAGCTCGGATAGGGCTTTACGCCGATCTTCATGGTCTCGTAGGTCTTGCCGAGTTCGGCGACGGCCTTGTCCGGATGCGCGTCGTCGGTATAGCCGGCGAGCAGGCCGTGCTTGCCCTCGACCGATTCCGCAGAGCCGACGAAATCGTTACGGGCGAGCGTCGCGGCGATCACCCCGTTCATCGCGGCGGCGCCGACCTGATAACGCTTGTTCCAGGCGCCGTTGACCAGGAATTGCAGCGAGCCTGCCGCCTGGCTGCCGGAGACGCCAAAGCCGGCGATGAGCTGCTGCTCGGAAAGGCCGAACAGCTTTCCGGCGGCTGCTGCCGCGCCATAGGTGCCGGCGGTCGCGGTCGGGTGGAAGCCGCGCGCATAATGCGAGGTGGGATCGAGCGCATTGCCGAGCCGGCAGCAGACCTCGTAACCCGCCACGATCGCGGTCAAGACATCGCGCCCGGAGGCGCCGACCATCTCACCGACGGCGAAGGCGGCTGGAACTACCGGTGCACTCGGATGCAGCGAGGAATCGGCGTGGGTATCGTCGAAATCGAGCGAATGGCCGAGCGCGCCGTTGAGCAGCGCGGCGACCGCCGGCGTCCAGGTCTTGGCATCGCCGAACACGGTGGATTCACCCTTGGTGTCGAGTGCCAGCGCTTCCAGCATTTTCAGCATCGAGGGGGTCGATTCCGCCTCGCGCCTTGCCCGGATCGCGCTGCCGAGGAAGTCCAGCGTCAGCACTTTTGCGCGATCCAAGACCTCTGCCGGAATATCCTGGTACTTCAGGTTAAAGACATAGGCGGCGAGCGTTGCGGTTTCGTGAGCCATCGTGTTTCCTCGTTTTGGCGCGCAAGTTAGGCGGGCTGATTTGGCCTTTCAAGCGGCCTTGCGGCCGTGGGCATCAGCCATGCTTTTGCCCGGCTCAAGAGGATCGGGATATTCCGCATGACGCGCGCAAGGCAGATGTTCGACCGGATCAGGTCGCGGCGGACGCAACTCGGATTGGCGATCCGGGTCACGGTTGCGGCGGTCGCGGCCTATGCGCTCGCCACCGCGCTGCATCTGCTGTTGCCGCTCTGGGCGGTCCTGACCTCGCTGATCGTGACCCAGATGAGCGTCGGCCGCTCGCTGAAGGCGACGCGTGACTACATGCTCGGCACCATCGGCGGCGCGATCTATGGCGGTGCCATCGCGATCCTGATCCCTTATTCCAGCGAAGCCGGGCTACTGGGATTGCTGGTGCTGTCGGTCGCCCCGCTCGCTTTCATCGCTGCGATCAATCCGAGCCTGAGTGCGGCCACCGTGACCGCCGTGATCGTGCTGCTGGTTCCGACCATGCATCACTCCGATCCCCTGACGTCGGCAATCGACCGCGTCAGCGAGGTCGCGGTCGGCGCCATCACCGGCCTCGTCGTCTCCTTCCTGGTGCTGCCGTCACGCGCGGTGCGGCAGATCCGCGCCAGCGCGGCGAAACTGCTCGAGCTGATCGCCGATGCCTTCACCGAGCTGCTCGCGGGCCTCACCCGCGGCCGCGACAACGATGCGCTGCACCGGATCCAGGACGGCATCGGCAGCGCCATGGTCAACCTCAATGCGATCGGCTCCGAAGCCGAGCGCGAGCGCGCCGCGCGCCTGTCGAGCGGTCCGGATACTGGCCCCTTGCTGCGAACCATCCTGAGGCTGCGCCATGACGTCGTGATGATCGGCCGCGCCACCGTGGTGCCGCTGCCGGCCAACGTGCAGACGCGGCTCGCAGGTCCGCTGACCGAGGTTTCGATGGTGATCGCGCGCTTCCTGCGTTCGGCCGCCAGCGCCTTGCGCGAAGGCGCCGGCGCGCCGCCGATCCATCCCGTCCATGTCGCGCTCCAGCACTATGCCGAGGCCGTCGCCGCCGTCCGTCACGATGGCCTGATCCGCGGCCAGCCCAGCGACACCGCCGAACGCTTCTTCGCGCTCGGTTTCTCGCTGGAGCAGATGCACCAGAATCTCTGCGATCTCGACCGCGTCGTCGGCGAATGGTCGGAGGCAGCGGCGGACAAGCCGGCGCGGGTCGCCGAATGAGCTAGCGCGCGGGCTCGACGATCCGTCCCATCATGCTGCGGACCACGAGCTTGTGGAAGGGCATGATGAGGGTGAGGTAGGTCCGACCGAGGAGATTATGCGTCCGCACCAGCGTGGTCGAGGTCACCCGGCGGCTCGCCGCATCGCCCGTCACGTCGACGACAATGCGAAAATCGAGGTGAGAATCGTCGAAGCCGGCGACCAGCCGCTCGGGCGTTTCGCTCAGCACCGGAAACAGGCCGATCAATCCGCCCGGTGCCGGCGCACCTTCACCGGATGTCTTCAGGCCGAACGGCGACACCAGAATATGGCGCAGGCGCAGCAGCGCATCGATCCAGCGCGGTCCGTGCAGCACCATCCGGGTGCAGGCCTCGCGGGCATTCACGTGCGCTGCGCCGATCTCGACGCGAAACGCGTCGGCGAACTGCGCGCCTGATAGCAGCGCATTGGTGTCGACCTCAGGTGTGACTTCGCGGGCAATTCCGATCATCCCGCCAATCTGCGCGTCAGCATCCGGAAGCGCAAGATCAGAAGACCGGCATAGACAAATGTCCCGATCGAGAATCCGACCCAGACGCCGATCGCGCCCAGTCCGGTGTGGAAAGCCAACACCCAGGCGATGGGAAAGGCGATGCACCAATAGCCGATCGCCGCGAACACGAGTGTCATCTTGGTGTCGTTGATGCCGCGCAGCGCGCCGCCAACGATGGTCTGGAGCCCGTCGGCGATGAAGAAGGTCGCGCCGACCACCAGCAATGTCGCGGTCAGCTCGACGGTTGCCGCGGCGGCCTCACTGCTGCCGAAGAACAGCCGGCCGAGCTGGTAGCGGCCGAGAATGATCGCGATCGTCAGTGCGGAGACCAGCGCGATTCCGAGCACGGTCGCGACCAGCCCGGCGCGCCTCACCGCCGCCGGTTCGCCCCGGCCGAAGGCGTGGCCGACGCGCACGGTCGCGGCCATGCCGATGCCGAGCGGAACCATGAACAGCACCGCCGTGACCTGCAGCGCGATCTGATGCGCCGCGAGCGCCGTGGTCGAGATCAGTCCCATCAGCAGCGCTGCCGATGAGAAGAGGCCGTATTCCATCAGCAGCGAGAACGAGATCGGTGCGCCGATCGCGATCAGCTGGCGCATCAAGGGCCAATCGATCCGCCAGAGACGGGCGAGCGGATGATAGTCCGAAAACGGCTTGCGCCAGGCGGCAATGGCGATTGCGGCGAGGAAGGTGCCGAGATTGACCAGCGTGGTCGCAAGCCCCGCGCCGAACAGGCCGAGCTCCGGGAGACCGAACAGACCGTGGATCAGGACGTAGACGAGGACGGCATTGATCGGGATCGCCGCGACCGTGATCCACAGGGGCGCCTGCGGCCGGTTCACCGCGCTCATCATGCTGCGAAGCGCGATGAAACCCAGCGCCGGCGCGATGCCCCAGGCGAGGCCATTCAGGTAGCGCTGGGCGAGCGCGGCCGATTGAGGCACCTGACCCAGCGCGAGCAGGATTGTCTCGCCATAGAGCGGCGAGGCCATCATCGGCAGTGACATCAGCAAGGCGACCCACAGCCCGACCCGCAAGGAGCGGCGGATCAGCTTGACGTCGCCAGCTCCAAAGGCCTGCGCGGCGAGCGGCGACACCGCCGACATCAATCCCAGTCCGAAGGTGAAGTTGACGAAATAGACCGTATGCGCCAGCGCCGCCGCGGCCACCGCGCTCTCGCCGAGGTGCCCGATCATGGCAAGATCGGTCGTAATCATCGCGATCTGCCCGAGCTGCGTCAGCATCAGCGGCACGGCCAGCCGCAGCGTCTCGACGAACTCCTGCGCGAGATGGTTTTGCGGCACGCCGGCTTGCGGCTGCGAATGATGTTGGACGGTGTCGAGCATGGCGGGCTCAATAGCACGGCCGAGCGACGAAAACATGGCCCCAAGCGCAAGACGGTGAGGGGATCTATCCGCTAGCTCGGTACCGTAGGGTGGGCAAAGGCGCGCAAGCGCCGTACCCACCATCTACCTCATATTGCAAGAGATGCGTGGGCACGCTGCGCTTTGCCCACCCTACGATACTGTGCGCTTCGCCACCTCTGCCTCGACAGGACCTCAGCCCTTCCGCTCGGGCACGCGCTTGATCCTAGCACCCAGTGCGTTGAGCCGTTCCTCGATCCGTTCGTAGCCGCGCTCGATCTGGTCGGCGTTGTTGATGGTGGAGGTGCCCTGGGCGCACACGGCGGCCAGCAGCATGGCCATGCCGGCGCGGATATCGGGCGAGGTCATGGTCGCGCCGTGCAGGCGGCTGGGCCCCGCGATGATCGCACGGTGCGGGTCGCACAGCACGATGCGCGCACCCATCGCGATCAGCTTGTCGACGAAGAACATCCGCGATTCGAACATTTTTTCGAACATCAGGATCACGCCCTCGCATTGCGTGGCGGTGACGATCGCGATCGACATCAAATCGGCGGGAAAGGCCGGCCAGGGCTGGTCTTCCAGCTTCGGCACGTGGCCGCCGAAATCGTCCTGGATCTTCAGCGTCTGGTTCGACGGCACGATGAGGTCGTCGCCCTCGACGCGGCAGACGATGCCGAGCCGCTCGAACCCCATGCGGATCGAGCGCAGGTGCTCGACACCGGCGCGCGTGATGCGCAGCGGCGAGCGCGTCACGGCGGCGAGCCCGATCAGCGAGCCGACCTCGATGTGGTCGGGCTGGATCCGATAGGTCGCTTCCCCCAGCGTCGCCGGCCCATGCACGATCATGGTGTTGGTGCCGATGCCCTCGATCTTCGCACCGAGCGCGACCAGGAAGTTGGCGAGATCCTGCACGTGCGGCTCGGAGGCCGCGTTGCGCAAATGGGTGACGCCGTCCGCGGCGACCGCCGCGACCAGCGCATTCTCGGTCGCGGTGACGCTCGGCTCGTCCAGGAACACGTCGGCACCGGCGAGTTTGGGCGCGCGGAATTCGAGCCGGTCGGTTGCGGTGACTTTTGCGCCCAATTGCTCCAGCGCCAGCACATGCGTGTCCAGCCTGCGGCGGCCGATGACGTCGCCGCCGGGCGGCGGCAGCATCACTTCGCCGCAGCGCGCGAGCAGCGGGCCTGCGAGCAGGATCGAGGCGCGGATGCGCACGCATAGCTCCGGGTCGAGGTCGGCGGCGCGGATGCTCTTGGCGTGGATGTGCAGCGTATTGCGGGCGGTCCATTCCGCCGACGCGCCGACCGAGCGGATCAGCTCGACCAGCGTTTCGGTGTCGCGGATCCGCGGCACGTTCTCCAGCGTCACCGGATGCTCGGTGAGCAGCGCGGCGGCGATGATCGGCAGCGCCGAATTCTTGTTGCCGGACGGCTCGATCGAGCCCGAGAGCCGGTGACCGCCCTCGACGATATATTGGATGGGCGCCACTTGGTTCTCGCTGTCCTGTTGGTGGGCTGTTTCGGAGCGGAAACTACAGAGAATCGAGCGCGGGAGCAATTGCGCTCGCGGTGGTTCGTGGCCGGTGCGTGAGCTGCGGTCAGGCTGCTAGTCCCTCATGGTGAGGAGCGCGGAACGCGCGTCTCGAACCATGCAGGCCCCTATATCGCCTGCGGCCATCCTTCGAGACGCCCGCCTTGCGGGCTCCTCAGAATGAGGGCAGGAGCTTGTATCAAGGGGCCTTCAGAGCAACCCGATGATGTTCCCCACCACATAGAGGATCGCGATCAGGATCAGCGCACCGATCATGACGAAGGAGATTTCGATCGCGATGGCGCCGGTGCCGAGCGCGGCGGCGACGGCGGCGAGGAGCCGGTCTTCCCTGAAGATCAGCGAAAGGACCGAGAGCAGGATGGCAAGCAGGCCGAGCGAGATCGCGGTGACCGACGCGGTTTCGCTCCAGCTTCGCCCCGTGGATTTCTCGACCTTCGGAGCCTGATACTCCACGCCCTTCACCTTGGCGATGACGCGGTCCTTGAGGCGTTGTCCGGTGTCGACGATCACCTTGTCCGCCGGCGGCGGCGGAAACACGATCGGCACGACCCAATGCGGCAACACCGCCGCCATCAGCGCCAGCACGCCGACGATGCTGCCGATGATGCCGAGGCGGCGGGATGGCACGGTGGAACGGGTCGTTGCGGAGGCGATCATGGCGTGAGGGCTTCCCGGCCGGAATGGCCGACGGGTTCATGCCTCTTCGTCGCGAGCGCGAGGGGGGAGGTTCAGGGGTGTCCTGGAGTGCGATGGGGCTCGTGGCCAGGACGGCGCGATGTGCTCCCTCCGCCGCTGGCGGGGGAGAGGGTGTCTCCGCAATGGGACAATCCCCGGGTGGAAAAAGCCGTCACCCGCCACGCTCTGCGAGCGTGTTGACCTCTCCCGCAAGCGGGACAGGTGCAGCGAGGGCTTGGCTGGGACCGGGCTACGAGCTCGAGGGGCGATCAGATATCGATCGTCGCGCTGAGCGAATGTTCCTGGATGAAGTCGCGGCGCGGCTCGACCACGTCGCCCATCAGCTTGGTGAAGATGTCGTCGGCCTCGTCGACCTCCTTGACCTTCACCTGCAGCAGCGAGCGCGCATTGGTGTCCAGCGTCGTCTCCCAGAGCTGCTCCGGGTTCATCTCGCCCAGACCTTTGTAGCGCTGCAGCGTGACGCCCTTGCGGCCGGCGTCGGTGACCGCTTCGAACAGGTCGACCGGGCCGTAGACCATGTGCTCGACGTCCTTGCGCCGCAGCTTGCCGGGGCGAGCATAAACGTCCTGGAGCTTCACGGTGTATTCGTCGAGCTTGCGGGCTTCGGCCGAGCCCAGGAAGGCATCGTCGATCACTGCGGCTTCCTTGACGCCGCGCACAGTGCGCTCGAACTGGAATCCCTGGCCTTCGACGTACTGGCCGACCCAGCCGCGTTCGACCTCGTCGGCGAGCGTGTCGAGGCGGGCGGCGATGTATTGCGCGGCCGCGGCGGCTTTCTCCGGGTCGCCGTAGATCGCCTTGTTCAGCACGCCTGTGATGGCGGCCTGCTCGATCACCTTGCGATTGTAGCGGTTGTGCAGGCTGCGCAGGATGCCGCGGACGGCGCGGGCGTCGTCGATCAGCGAACGCAGATCGCGCCCGGTGCGATCGCCGCCGGAGCCTGGAATGTAGACGCAGTCGTCGAGCCCGGTATCGATCAGATAATCCTCCAGCGCCCTCTCGTCCTTGAGGTACTGCTCGGATTTGCCGCGGTTGACCTTATACAGCGGCGGCTGGGCGATATAGAGATAGCCGCCGTCGATGATGTCGCGCATCTGCCGGTAGAAGAAGGTCAGCAGCAGCGTGCGGATGTGGGCGCCGTCGACGTCGGCGTCCGTCATCACGATGATCTTGTGATAGCGCAGCTTCTCGATCGAGAACTCGTCGCTGATGCCGGTGCCGAGCGCGGTGATCAGCGTGCCGATCTGCTCGCTCGACAGCATCTTGTCGGGGCGGACGCGTTCGACGTTCAAGATCTTGCCGCGCAGCGGCAGCACGGCCTGGAATTCGCGGTTGCGGCCCTGCTTGGCGCTGCCGCCTGCCGAGTCGCCCTCGACGATGAAGAGTTCGGACTTGGCCGGATCCTTCTCCTGGCAGTCGGCGAGCTTGCCGGGCAGCGAGGAGACCGAGAGCGGGCTCTTGCGCGTCAGCTCGCGCGCTTTTCGCGCGGCTTCGCGGGCGGCCGCGGCCTGGATCACCTTGCCGACGATCATCTTGGCTTCGCTCGGATGCTCCTCGAACCAGGCCTGCAGCGCCTCGTTGAGGACGTTCTCGACAACGGGGCGCACCTCCGAGGACACCAGCTTGTCCTTGGTCTGCGACGAGAATTTCGGATCGGGCACCTTCACCGAGAGAACGGCGGTGAGGCCTTCGCGGCAATCGTCGCCGGTCAGCGCGATCTTTTCCTTTTTCGCGTTGGCCTCGGCATAGCCGTTGACCTGCCGCGTCAGCGCACCGCGGAAGCCGGCCAGATGGGTGCCGCCGTCACGCTGCGGGATGTTGTTGGTGAAGCACAGCACGTTCTCGTGGTAGCTGTCGTTCCACCACAATGCCGCCTCGACGCCGATGCCGTTGGCTTCCGCGCGCACCATGATCGGTGCCGGCACGATCGCCTTCTTGTTGCGGTCGAGATATTTGACGAATTCCTCGACGCCGCCGGAATAGTGCATCTCCTCGCGCTTCTCGACCGCGTGACGCATGTCGGAGAGGGCGATGTTGACGCCGGAATTGAGGAAGGCGAGCTCGCGCAGGCGATGCTCGAGCGTGGCGAAATCATATTCGATGTTCTTGAAGGTCTCGCTCGAGGCCAGGAACGTGACCTCGGTGCCGCGCTTGCCCGGCGCATCGCCGATGACCTTGAGCGGCGCCACGGCATCGCCATGGGCGAACTCGATATAGTGCTCCTTGTGGTCGCGCCAGATGCGCAAGCCGAGCTTGCTCGACAGCGCGTTGACGACGGAGACGCCGACGCCATGCAGGCCGCCGGAGACCTTGTAGGAATTCTGGTCGAATTTTCCGCCGGCATGGAGCTGGGTCATGATGACCTCGGCCGCCGAGATGCCTTCGCCCTTGTGGATGTCGACGGGGATGCCGCGGCCGTCGTCGCGCACGGTGACGGAATTATCGGCATTGAGGATCACGTCGACGCGCGTGGCATGGCCCGCGAGGGCTTCGTCGATCGCGTTGTCGACGACCTCGTACACCATGTGGTGCAGGCCCGAGCCGTCGTCGGTGTCGCCGATATACATGCCGGGGCGCTTGCGGACGGCGTCGAGACCCTTGAGCACGCGGATCGATTCCGCGCCGTATTCGCTCGCGTTGGAGGGCTCGTTTTCGGCAGCTTGCTGCCGAGCAGGTTCTGTCATGAGAGGCCTTCGAGATGTCGCCCGAATCAGCGGCGCAAAAGGCGCTGATTTGCAGGTTATTTGTGCCACGAAAGACGGATTGCGCCTAGCGCAAAGTATCCTCTGGCAACCCATTGAGCAGATAGGGTTTTTGGGCGAGTTTTCAAGGCTTTTGAAAGCCGATTCCAGGGCCTGCGAAAAGGCCGATTCGAAGGCCCGCTTCGGGTCTCGAAAGGCGTGGATTCTGCGGGTTTGGGAAGGCTGGTTCCCGGGCAAACTTGGCGCGGCTTGATCAGCGGTCGTCATGGCCGGGACATGCCCGGCCATGACGATGGCACCTCAATACATCTGCAGCGGCAGCACGTCTCCGTTCGGGCCCACCAGAAGACCCCAGGCCTCGCCGGCCGCAACGGTCAAGGTCTCGGTGCGGGCGGGCTGCCCGGGCAGGCGCACCGCGTACGGATACTTGCCTGGCGGCAGATCGAGCATGGGGCCTTTCGGTGATCGCGGGCCACCGGCACCGGCCGCGATCTTCACCGTCTGCTTGTTGATCGTCAGCGAGGCCTCGGCTGCTCCCATGTTACCAAGCATGAGCCTCGCTTGTCCCGCCTTCGGCATGACGTCGGCCTTAGCAGCGACATCCGCATTCTTCTGCGCCAGGCTGACGGTGGTCTCGCCCTTGGTGCGCCCGAGCATGAGAAGAGCCGGCCCTTGCGGCGAGGTGAAGTGGAGCTGCGCGCGTTCTGCCGACACGGTCGCGCCGTCGGCCTTCTCCTGCCAGCCGAGCTTGGACAATTCGGCACGGTAGAAGGCGAGGACGTCCTGGAGCGGCGCGGGGATTCTGGCTGTCAGCTCCTGGCGGAGCGGCCCCTCGCCGCCGGGTACCTTTGTGGTGGCAAACGATTTCGACGAACGCTGCGTCGGCACGGGCAGTTGGGACTCAGAATCGGGCTTGAGCGGCTCGGAGGATTTGGCCTGCACCTCCATCTCCGTGCTGGCCGCAGGCTTGGCCGCTTCCGTCACCAGGCCCGAACCGTCGGCGCGGACACTCACCTTCGGGCCCATCTGCAGCACGGTCATCGAGATCGACTTGCCGCCCTTGGAGAACGCCATCACCGCCATGTTGGGCTGGTTGATGACGGAGGGCTGCTCCTTCCAGCCCGAGCCCTTCAGCGCCGTGCGATAGAAGCTGCTGAGCGCCTTCACGCTCGACGCCGAGGAGAATTCCAGCCGGCCGTCGCCGCCTTCGAACTTCACGCCTTCCGCATTCTCAGGCAGCGGCACCGGCGTCTTGCTGTCGGCGAGCGGAGTGAGCGGGGCGTCCGACAGCGAGGCCGCCTGCGACTTGCGCCGGGCCTCATCCGCCGCGATGAGCTGCTGAGCCGCACCCAAGGCATCGCCCAAGAACCTCGCGTCGGCCTCCTTCTTCGCCTTGGCGCGGGCCGCGAGCGCCGATTCCTTCACCTGCGCAGTCAGGCTGATCATGGTGAAATCATATCTGCGGCCGAGCCGCAGCACGCCGGTTTCCTCCGCCGACGAGATTCTGATCGCGACCTCGTCGCCGGGCGCGAGCGGCGCGTTACCGTCCTCCTGCCAGCCGCGCGCGGCGAGCTCGCGACGATAGAAGGCGAGCACGGCGGGCATCTCGGCCATCGCGGCGGCCGACATCTCGCGTTTGTTGGAGCTCGCACTACCAAGGCCTCGCGCCGACTTGGTCGGCTTGGGGCGCGGCAGGCCGGCCATGTCGTCGTCGGCCTCGAGCTCCTGGGGCAGTGCGAACGGCGCCACCCTGATCTCGACATTGGTGCGGCCGTCGTCGCGGCGCGTCAGGGTCAGCATCACCGGCTTCTGCTTGTAGAACTGCGTCGTGTCACCGCCGGGATGATCGTAGAAGGCGCGCACGCCGTTCGGGACGGCCTCGCCGAGATCCGCATTCGGCCAGCGCGAAGCGGTCTCTGGCGTGAGCTTGCGCCATCCCATCGCTGCCATGTCCTTCGCAAAGAACGCCGAGGTTGCGTCGAGCGCGCCGGGCGCGATGCAGCCGAGATAGGGCCGGGTCTCGTCGAACACGAGGTCGGTCGCGCCGTCCGGGAAGGGCACGTTGGAATAGATCCGGTTCGGCGTGTAGGATACGGCGGACTGGTCGGGCCGCCCGCGCGCCTGCGTGAAGGAGACGCGCAGCCCCTGTCGTCCCTTCTTGAAGCTCAGCGTGCTGCTCTTCTCGTCCAGCGGATACACATAGGGCACCCAGCCCTCGGCGCTCAGCAGCTTCCTGGTGGCGTCCGATGTGGCGGCCAGTGCGATGGGCACGGTGTAGATCACGCGATGGTTGTCGGGGCGCGAGGTGTCCTCGACCGCGCCCTCGAGCCGCGGCAGCGCGTGGACCTCCACGATGCCTTCGTCTGCGGCGCCCGCCGGACGCGAGGTGCTCGCCATGACGAGAATGCCGCAGGCAAGCAGCAGCCATTTTGCCGGGACTTGCGCCCCGCGCCGGATCATCGGCATCGTCAAAACTCCTGGATGTCGCGCGGGTCGTCCTGCCCTCGCGCGTTGGCAGGCCGCGTCGCCGTCGGCGTGCGGCCTTAGACAAGAAGTCGCGGTGGGAACCCGAGAGGTTCAACGAGCGCGCCCGGCCGGCGCCATGGCTGCGACGGGCGCAGTGCTCAGTACAGCTGCAGCGGCGGCCACGCGTCACCATCGCGCCCGACCGTGAGCTCCCAGGTATCGCCGGCCGCGACCGTGAGGATGTTCGTGGTGGCCGGATAGCCCGGCACGCCCAGCCTGTAGGGATATTTGCCGGGCACGAGGTCAAGCGCGACCGCGTTCGCCCCGGCCCGGCGCGGGATGGTTTGCTCGTTGATCTCGAGCACGGCTTCCTTGTCGCCGATGTTGCTGAACACGAGCTTCGCCTGACCGGGCTCGGGCAGGACGTTCGCTTTGGCCGCCGTCGCCGCGTTCTTCTGCACGAGATGGACCGAGGTGCCGGAATCCTTGCGGGCGAGTTTCAATGCTGCCGGCCCGAGCGGCGAGACGAAGGCGAGCTGCACGTCGTCGGCGCCGATCACCGCGTCATCACGCTGTTCCTGCCAGCCGAGCCTTTCAAGCTCGGTGCGATAGAAGGCGAGGACGTCGCCGAGCCCTGCGGGCACGGTGGCGTCCAGCCTGACGCGGAGCGGCGCTTCGGCGCCCCGCATCAGCGTGGTGTGGATTCCTCTATAAGTGTAGCGCGTCGGTGCGGGCAGCTTGGCATCCGAATCCAGCGTGAGCGTCGTCGGAAACAGATGCGGCAGCGAGGCGCCGGCGCCGGCCGCGAGCAGGCACATCGCAAGCAGGACGAGGCCGTATGCAAACACCCGCCATCGTGCCGGGGCTCGCACCCCATGCCTCACCGCCGTCATGCTCATGCTCCAAGAATATCGCGCGTGTCCGAATTCGGCGCGATGGCCGGTCGCGGCCTCAAGCAGCTAGTCGCTGATGAAACTGGGCGGGTTCAACCCGTCGGTCTACCTTCGGGCCGAGACCTGTCCGCTCTCGACGTCGAAGACTTCGCCTCCGGCGCCGATCTCGGCGAACGCCGCCGGGTCCGCGCCCGTCAGCCAGACCTGCGCACCGAGCCTCTTCAGCTCGTCGAACAGCGCGGCGCGGCGGTTCGGATCGAGATGGGCGACGACCTCGTCGAGCAGCAGCAGCGGGACGATGCCGGTCATTTCCGCCACCAGCGTCGCATGCGCCAGCACGAGGCCGATCAGCAGCGCTTTCTGCTCGCCGGTGGAGGCGTCGCGCGCCGGCATGCTCTTGGGCGCATAGATCACCTGAAGGTCGGTGAGATGCGGACCGTCGGTGGTGCGGCCGGCGATGGCGTCGCGCGGACGGTTGTCGCGCAGGATCTGGCGGTAGCGGTCCTCGACCGACGTCGCGGTCTCCTGGAGCAGCGCGTTCTCCATCCAGCCGTCGAGCGCGATTTGCGCCGAGGGAAAGGCGGAGGCCTGCGCGCGCGCATTCAGCATCCCGGTCAGCTTTGCTGCGGTCTGGCCGCGCGTTGCGGCGACCGCGACCGCGAGCTCCGCGGTCTCGCGTTCGATCGCATCACACCAATGGTCGTCGTAATTGCGGGTTTCGAGCAGGCGGTTGCGCGAGCGCAGCGAACGTTCCAGCGCGGAGATGCGGCTGGAATGATCGCTGTCGATGGCGAGCACCAGGCGGTCGAAGAAGCGCCGCCGCTCGGATGCCGCGCCCATGAACAGCCCGTCCATCGCCGGCGTCAGCCAGACCATGCGGATGTGGTCGCCGAAAGCTGTCGCCGAATTGACCGGCTCCCGGTCGATGCGGCAGCGCCGGCTCACCGCGTTGTCGAGCCTGGGCGCATCAATGCCGGTGCCGAGCGTCGCCAATCCCAGCGCGCCCTCGACTTGCGCCGACACCGCCCAGGAGCCGTCGCCCTGGTTGTCGGCGACGTCTTCCAGCGTCGCGCGCCGCAGGCCGCGTCCCGGCGACAGAAACGAGATCGCCTCGATGCAATTGGTCTTGCCCGCCCCGTTCGGCCCGACCAGCGCCACCATGTCAGCCGCCGTCTCGAGCCCCGCCGCCCGGTAATTGCGAAAATGCGTCAGCGTCAGGCGATGAATGCGGGAGGGGGTCATGTTTGGGCTGCGGCACGCTCTGAGCCCTCCCCCCTTGTGGGGGAGGGTGGCGCCTCACGAAGTGAGGCGACGGGTGAGGGGTATCTTACCGCCCGGCAAGCTTTGCAAGGACGTCTTCCAACACAGAAGTGGGCTGCTGTAGCACCTCATTGTTCCAATAACGCGCGATAGCAAAGCCTTCAGCGGAGAGGGCGGCGTCACGAGCGACATCGCGTTGTGATTCTGCGTGCTGGCTTCCGTCGATCTCGATCACAAGGCGCCTCTCGAAGCAGACAAAGTCGAGAATGTAATTCCTGAACGGAACCTGCCGCCGAAATTTGAATGTGGAGAGACGGGGGTCTCTCAGCAGGCGCCACATTGCTGCTTCGGCGTCCGTCGGTTCGCGGCGCATATTCTTCGCAAATTGGCGGAGAGGTTTGGGGACGGGCCGATGGGACGGATCCTGCGGCACCAACCCCTCACCTGATTGAGTTTGTGTCCGCCAGCGGAGCTGTCCTCTCCCACAAGCGGAGAGGACGCAACAACGTGCATCGCGTTTTCGTTGAGAGGAGAAGCCGCTGCCTCACACTCACACCCGCATCGGCATCAGCACGTACAGCGCGCTCTTGTCGTCGCGGTCCTGCACCAGGGTGGGCGAGCCCGGGTCGGCGAGCCTGAGCGTTGCGACGTCGCCTTCGATCTGGGCGGCGATGTCGAGCAGATAGCGGGAGTTGAAGCCGATATCGAGGGCGTCGGAGGCGTATTCGACTTCCAGCTCTTCGGTCGCGCTGCCGGAATCCGGATTGGTCACGGACAGCACCAGCTTGCCCGGTGCCAGCGACAGTTTTACCGCGCGCCCGCGTTCGCTGGAGATGGTGGAAACGCGGTCGACCGCGTTCTCAAAGTCCTTCTTGTCGACGACGAGCTCCTTGTCGTTGCCTTGCGGGATGACGCGGCCGTAGTCGGGGAAGGTGCCGTCGATCAGCTTCGAGGTCAGCACGACGTTACCGATCGTAAAGCGGATTTTGGCCTGCGACAGCTCGATCGTCATCTCGGCGTCGGTGTCCTCGATCAGGCGCTGCACCTCGCCGACGGTCTTGCGCGGCACGATCACGCCCGGCATGCCCTCGGCGCCCTTGGGCTGCACCAGATCGAGCTGGGCGAGACGGTGACCGTCGGTGGCGACGCCGCGCAGGGTGGCGGCCTTGGGCGTGCCGGCGACGTGCAGATAGATGCCGTTGAGGTAATAGCGCGTCTCCTCGGTGGAGATCGCGAACTGGGTGCGGTCGATCAGCCGCTTGACGTCCTTGGCGGCGAGCGAGAAGGAATGCGACATGTCGCCGGCGGCCAGATCCGGGAAGTCATTCTCGGGCAGGGTCTGCAGCGTGAAGCGCGAGCGGCCGGCACGGATCGCCAGCACGGCGCGGTCGCCGTCGGCCTCCAGCACGATCTGCGAACCATCCGGCAGCTTGCGCACGATGTCGTAGAACATGTGCGCCGGCACGGTGGTGGAGCCCGCGGTCGCGGTTTCCGCCGGCAGCGTCTCCGTCACCTCGAGATCGAGGTCGGTCGCCTTCAGCGACAATTTCGCGTTCTCGGCACGGACCAGCACGTTGCCGAGGATCGGAATCGTGTTGCGGCGTTCGACCACGCGGTGGACGTGGCCCAGCGACTTCAGGAGTTGCGCGCGTTCGACCGTAACCTTCATTGCACTACTCGCCCGATCCCCAAGGAAACATCACGTTGAAGAAGCCTGGCGGTCGAAAAGCCGCCGCGGCACGAAGACCCCGTCAAGCCAGGGTCATCCAACCGATATGACCAAAGCCGCCAGGGTCGCGCAAGGTGGCGCGGAAAGCCATCCGATTCAAGGGATTGGGGGCCTAGTTCCCCACGATTTACAGCTTAAAACGAAGCCGCCGCCCAGGCGAGGCCGGGGCGGCGGCAGAATGGCGGGAGCGCCTTAGGCGTTTATTCCTGAAGCTGGCGCTTCAGCGACTCCACTTCCTCCGACAGCGCGGTGTCCTTGGAGACCAGGGCCTCGATCTTGCGCACGGCGTGCAGCACCGTGGTGTGGTCGCGCCCGCCGAAGCGGCGGCCGATCTCCGGCAGCGAGCGCAGGGTCAGCGTCTTGGCGAGATACATCGCCACCTGGCGCGGGCGGACCACGTTGGCGGTGCGCCGCGAGGACAGGAGGTCGGAGCGGCTGACATTATACTGCCGCGCCACCACGCGCTGGATGTCCTCGATCTTGATCCGCTTCGGCTCCTGCGGCCGGACCAGGTCGCGCACCTCGTGCTCGGCCATTTCCAGCGTCACGGGCCGGTTGTTGAGTTTCGAGTGCGCGAGCAGACGGTTGATCGCGCCTTCGAGGTCGCGGCCGTTGTGGGTGATGGTGCGCGCCAGATAGAGCAGCACCTCCTCGGGCACCTCGAACGTCGCATGATGGGCACGGGCTGCCGCGACGCGCGACTTGAGAATGCCGTGGCGCAGCTCCTCGCCGAGCGAGCCCATCTCGACCACGAGGCCGCCGGCGAGCCGCGAGCGCACGCGGTCGTCCAGGCTTTCCAGATCGGAGGGCGGCCGGTCGGCCGCGACCACGACCTGGCGGCCGGCATCGATCAGCGCGTTCAGCGTGTGACAAAACTCGGCCTGGGTGGACTTGCCCTGCAGGAACTGGAGATCGTCGATGACCAGCACGTCGATGCCGCGCAGCGCTTCCTTGAAGGCCAGCGCCGTCTGCGTCTTCAGCGCGGCGACGAAGCCGTACATGAATTTTTCCGCCGTGAGATAGAGCACCTTGCGCTCGTTGCCGGAATTGCCGGCCCAGGTCACCGCCTGGAGCAGGTGCGTCTTGCCGAGCCCGACACCGGCATGGATGTAGAGCGGGTTGAACATCACGGGGTCGCCGCGACGCCCCTCGGCAACTTGGCGAGCGGCGGCGAGTGCCAGCGTGTTGGAGCGGCCGACGACGAAGCTCGCGAAGGTCAGGCGCGGATCGAGCGGCGAGCCGCCGAGCGCGTCGTGATTGGCCGAGACCGGCGCAGTCGCGGTGGAGCGCAGCTCCGGCGTGGGCGCACGGCGCGTCTCGGCCGGCACCGGGGCTTCCTTCGGCTGCGCCAGCGGGCGCACGGCCGAACGCACCGTGAGGTCGATACGATGCACTTCCGGCATCTCGGCCTGCCAGCACGACAGCACGCGCTCGGCATAATGGGCCTGGATCCAGCTCTTCAGGAAGCGGGTCGGCACCGAGAGCCGCACGCTCTCGTCCTGCACGCCTTCCAGATCCATGCGCGCAAACCAGCTCGTGTAAACGTCCTCGCCAACGCTCGAGCGCAGCCGACCCTTCACGCGTGACCAGCGATCCTGTTCCATTGTCATCGTCAGAAAACTTCTCTTGAGAGATATGGTTGCGTTGTGAGCGCCATGCAGGGTTCCTGCCGGACCCCCTGAGCAGGGCCCTTGGAATGGCGCGACCTCAAAGCGAGTCCATCGTCAGGCATGGCTCGACCGTCCGGCGGGAATGCCGCGTCAGATCAGCGATGTCAGAGATGGAGGGTTCGCGAGGTCAGCGCGTACTCGGCGCTTCGTCACACGCGGGAGGCTGGAGGTTCGACGGATCTAGAACGGCATCGTGGGAATGGGAAACGTGCTGCAATACCGCGTTGAGTCCGTAAGACATAATACCTCCCCGTCCTGCCGTGATTGCTCGCGACAAGGTCCTGCGTGTCTTGACGACAGCCGCGCCGTACTCCTGCGCGGATGCCTGCCCGTGTACTGGTCGTCCGCTCGACTTCGCCGCCTTGCGTGCCGGGGTAGCTTCGCGATGTCTCTCATATGCGCTTGGCACGAGGCGGGAAGATCCCGCTTGGAGACATTCAGACAAAGAGCTACCATTCCCACATTGCTATGGGTTGTGAACCGTCATCACTTGTTGAAGCGTCGCCTACGTGCACACCGCCGCCGATTTGCACGCTCGCCCCGTTTCCTAAACCGCGCTGGTCTGAAGATCGTGGGCGCCGCTGACGACTTAAGGAATACACTAAGCGGAAAGACTCGCAACGAATTGATTCACATCTGAGCCACCAAAAAAACTTGACGTCGGTTAACGCCCACGCGACTTGTGCACAGGCTTTGGAGCAAGTTTTTGGATTCGTGCACAGAATCGAAAATGCCGCGCCTCATGTGACAATTCTCCGCCACCGCCAAATTTTTTTAACAAATTCGTCACGCGCCCGACGCGCGGGTGAATTTTTCAAACGCTTGCGATCGCTATGTCGATAAGTGATTAGCGAGACACCGTTTTTTGAGTCTCGTTTCGCAGGGTAACTCCCACCGACGTGCGTTCCTGTGAATCTACGGTGTGTAGAACTTTCGTCGCCCGCGGATTCATTTCGAGCGTGCAGCGCAGGGGTTTTTGCAACGCGGTGAAAGTTTCCGCTGTTGCAGAACATCGGCAGGTAGAACTACGGAACGAAGCATAGCGCAGGCGGCAAACCTTCCAATCGAACATCGACGGCGGTGTGACCGCGTGCGAGAATATGACACGCAACAAAAAAGCCCGGCGCGATGCCGGGCTGTCTGACGCTTGCGATGTTGGATCGATCAGTCGATCGATCGGTCCGCCATTACTTGGCGAGCTTGGCGATCTGCGCGGTGAGCCGCGAGACTTTGCGGCTGGCATTGTTCTTGTGAATGATGTTGCGCTGGGCGGCACGCATCAGGGCGGGCTCGGCATTCGCGAGCGCCTTTGCGGCAGCGGCGCGGTCGCCGGTCGCGATGGCTTCTTCAACGGTGCGAACGGCGCCGCGCATCTGGGTACGGCGCGACTTGTTGACGGCGGTGCGGCGGGCGATCTTGCGCGTCGCTTTTTTGGCGGAAGTGGTATTGGCCATGGTCTCAATATCCTTTGCGGGTACCGGTCGCGTCTTGGTCGGGTAGCGCCGGCTTGCTTGACCGCGTAATCGACGCTCGGATTTAGGGTGTTCGGTTGCTGGGCTGTCCCCGGAACACGAGGCCTCAAAGAGCCTGTCAGCTCGAGGGACCTGCAACTGCTCAAAGAACAGCGGCGGCAGGATTGCGCCCGCCGCCAGTTGGCGCCCTTATAGAGAGGGTCGTGCGCACCGTCAACGCTTTCCGGGCTGGAAAAGCGGCCCCTGGGCGCTTCAGGGCGCACGGTAACGCCCTGAAGAGGTTGAATTTCTGCCGTCTCCCGGCTATTGGCTGGCGGCGTTTTGTCGGGTTCTCCGATCGGACGACCATATAAGGTGAGGCATGATCCGCGGCTTTTTCCGACTGATTGGGCTGTTGCTGCTCGCCGGCGGGTTCATCTTCATGGTCTATGACGGCGCCCGCTGGGTGGCCGACCAGACCCTGCGGTTCACCCGGTTCGGCCAGTTCTGGAACGACATCAATCAGGCCAGCCAGTCGGCCTTCCGCACCTGGGTCGAGGCCAAGGCGCCCTGGCTCTGGACCTCGGTGATCCGCCTGCTGCTGGATCAGCCGGTCTTTGCCGTCCTCGGCATTCTCGGCATCCTGCTGATGTTCCTGTTCCGGCCGCGGAAACCGCTGATCGGCTATTCCCGGGATTGATCTTCAATTCCCGCCGGGATTTGAGCGCCGCGAGGCGCGGCGTAACAACGCTGCCTGCGCTGACGTAGAATCCCTATATCCCCACCTGATCGCGAGCACGCCGCGTGAGCATCTGGCTCAGGCGACGGACAGCTCGTTTCGGAGACCCAACCATGCTGTTCATGCGCAAGACCACCGCGTTGCCGAGCGCAGCCGAGGCGTTGCCCGGCCGCGCGCAAGCCATTCCGACCGCGACCACCCATTTCGTCAACGGCAGCAGGCTCAAGCCGCCTTATCCCGCGGGCCTCGAGCAGGCCGTGTTCGGGCTCGGCTGCTTCTGGGGCGCCGAGCGCAAATTCTGGGAGCTCGGCGAGGGCATCTACACGACGGCCGTCGGCTATGCCGGCGGCCACACGCCGAACCCGACCTATGAAGAGACCTGCTCGGGCCGTACCGGCCACACCGAAGTGGTGCTGGTCGTGTTCGACCCGAACAAGATCCCCTACCAGGCGCTGTTGAAGACGTTCTGGGAAAGTCACAACCCGACCCAGGGCATGCGCCAGGGCAACGATGTCGGCACGCAGTACCGCAGCGCGATCTACACTTATTCCGATGCGCAGATGAAGGCGGCCGACGAGTCGAAGACGCTTTATCAGAAGGCGCTCGCAGCCAGGGGCCTCGGTGCCATCACAACCGAGATCGCACCATCAGGCGAATTCTATTTCGCCGAGGATTACCATCAGCAATATCTGGCGAAGAATCCCGCCGGCTATTGCGGCCTTGGCGGCACCGGCGTGTCCTGCCCGATCGGCGTCGGTGTGAGCGCATAGTCCTACCGGAGGTTCGTCATGGCCGGGTTTGCTCCCGGCCATCCACGATCCCGCTCAACGCTTTATTAACCATAACCGGTGCATCACTGGAGCCGTCTCGTTTCGAGGGATTAGGTCCGGTGCCAGTTGCACGCGCGTTTCGATCGTCGATCTCGGCAGTGGTCTTGGCAGCGTCCGCCGCGCTGCCCCTTGGCGGCTGCATGCAGACTGCGAGCCCCGTCCTGGTGGGGCAGCCGCGCGCCGATCTCGACTCGATGGCCTACGGCCAGCCCTACAGTGCTCCGCAGCCGGTCGTCGTCGCCAACAACGGCGGCGGCGCCATCGCGGCGCTCAACAATTCCTTTGCCTCTTCGCCCGCACCTATGCCGGTCGGTTATGCCGCGCCGAGGGCGGCGCCGATGCGCTATGACGCCTCCTACCATCTCGATGCCGGCGACAAGCTCCGCGTCGTGGTCTACGGCCAGGAAGGCCTCACCAACAGCTACGCCATCGATGCCGGCGGCTCCATCACCATGCCGCTGATCGGCGCGGTGCCGGCACGCGGCCGCACCACGGCTGGTCTCGCCGGCGAGATCGCCGCGCGCCTGCGCAACGGCTATATCCGCGAGCCCTCGGTCGCGGTGGAGATCGAGGCCTATCGTCCGTTCTTCATTCTCGGCGAAGTCACGGCGCCCGGCCAGTATCCCTACGTGCCGAACATGACGGTCGAAAGCGCGGTCGCGATCGCCGGCGGCTTCTCGCCGCGCGCCAAGCGCGACGTCGTCACCGTCACCCACACCGAGAATGGGGGCTCCATGCGCGCCGTGGTGCCGCTCGGTACCCCCTTGAACCCCGGCGACACCGTGTTCGTGGGCGAGCGCTGGTTCTAGATTTAAGCGCGTCTCTCTCCTCCGTCATTCCGGAGCGCGCGATAGCGCGAGCCCGGAATCCATTCATCCACAAATTCTGACGCACGATGGATTCCGGGCCTGCGCCTATCGGCGCATCCCGGAATGACGTCGGGGATTGTCCCAGACCCCTACCTTCGAAAATCCAGCCGGCCCTCTGGAAAACATCCGTCGATCCGCCCGGCCTCGACGACCCGCCCGATCCACGGCCGCGTGATCGCCGGCGTGGTCAGGTTGATGTATTTTCCGACCAGACGTCCTGCGCCGTCGCGCGCGGCCTCGATCAGCCCGTGGCGGCGACCATCGTCCCAGTCGAAGCGCAGATAGATCCGGCTTCCCGCGATGCGGATCTCCGCGCGCCCCGGCTTCCACTTGTCCGGCGTATCACCGGCAATGGTCGGATCGGCGCCGCCGTTCCAGCGGCTGGCCCAGATTCCCTCGATCGGATCCGATGGTGCTGCGATCGCGGCCCACGTCGCCGCATTGACGTCTGCCGCATCGCCGGCCAGCGTGGCCGTCGCGGCATAGTCCTTCACTTCGGCATCATCGGGTGAGGGGACGTCCATGGTCCCGAATGGATTGCGGATGACGAGGTGCGCGATGGCTTGCTGCATGACGAGTTCCCGGCGTGAGTTGGGTTGACCAGCCAGCTCTATCGCCGCGCCGCTGCATGCAGCCACCCGATTTCTGCGAGGGAACGCGCTCTACCTCAAATGCTTCGCGAAGAACTCCATGCTGCGCGGCCAGGCGATGTCGGCGCTGGCCTTGTCGAAGCTCGCGCGCTCGTCGCAATGAAAGCCGTGCTGCGCGCCCGGATAGATGAAGACCTCCACGTCCGGCCGCTTCGCCTTGATGGTCTCGACGTCGGTCAAGGGGATGCCGGCATCCTTCTCGCCGAAATGCAATTGCGTCGGCACTTTTGGTGTCTCGTCGGCAAAGCGCACGACCGCGCCGCCGTAGTAGCCGATTGCGGCCTTCAGGCCGGTCAATCGCGTCGCCGCGACGAAGGCGATGCTGCCCCCCAAGCAAAAGCCGATGATGCCGACCGGGCCGACGCCTTGGACCGCATCGATCGCCGCCTGCGTGTCGCGCAGCATCGCGGCCCAATCCGGACTGGCGACGAATTTGCGCGCCTCGGCGACCTCGTCCGGCGAATAGCCCGACTGGAAGCCCGGCGCGGTACGGTCGAAGATCGACGGCGCGATCGCGACATAGCCTTCGCCGGCGAGGCGGTCGCAAACCGAGCGGATGTGGTGATTGACGCCGAAGATCTCCTGGATCACCACCACCGCGCCCTTGGGCGTGCCCGAGGGATCAGCGCGATAGGCGCCAAAATGGAAATTGTCGGACGCCGTCAGCTTGATGTCTTGTCCCACGCGGGTTGTCCTTCTTGGTTGTTACGAACTCTGCTCTTTCCCCTCATCCTGAGGAGCGGGCCCTTCGAGACGCGGCTAGCCGCTCCTCACCATGGGAGATAAATCTACTCCCACATCCAGTTCTCGCCGTAATCCTCCTTCCATCCCGCCAGCCGTCCGTGGCGGAATTGCAGGAACAGGCGGTGGCGGTACGGGATCAAGCCGCTGCCGCCGATGTTGCGCAGAGCGAGATAGATTTCGTTGCCGGGACGCCCGCGCACATATTGCAGCGGCTGCCCGAGGGCACGGGCGGTCTGTTCGGCGTCCATCCCGAAGGCGAGCGGAATGTTGTTCGATAGGGTCGTGACGAAAGGCCGGCGCGACGGCACCGCGCCGAAGGGATCGGCCTGCGCAGATATCGACAGCAACATCGTGGCCGCAGCCAGCATCGCCCGCTTCATCGCCTACGTCCTCGCTTGCCCGACCTATGCTGGCAAGTTCTTCAGGAAAGGCTCGACGGCGTCAACAAAAGCCTTGGGCTGATCGATGTTGACGGCGTGGCCGGCCGCGGGGATCACGACCTTTTGTGCGCCGGGGATTTTTGCCGCCATGTAATCGGACGCCGCGAGGAACGGCGTGTCGTCGGCGCCAACCACAACGAGGCAGGGCACCTTGATGTCGGGCAGCAGCTCGATCACGCGGGCGTCGCGCTGGGTCAGCATGCCGCGTGCGGCGAGCGCCAGTCCCTTGGCGTTGCGATGACTGGCAACGGCCCGCTCGGGCGTCGCCGACTTCAGGACGTCGAGCCCTTCGCGGTCGAGCTTCTCGGCGGTGGCCAGCGCACGCGTATTCCAGGCCTCGCGCGCGTCGTCCTTCTTGAAGCCCGGACCGGTGTCGATGATCAGCAGCGCGCGCGTGCGCTCTGGATGAGCCCGGTAGAACGCCAGCGACATGTAACCGCCGAGTGACAGCCCGCCGATGATCGCTTGCTCAGCGCCGACCGCATCGAGGATCGCGGCGATGTCGCCGACGGTCAGAGCTTCGCTGTAGGCGTTCGCGTCACCGGGATAATCGGATTGGCCGTGGCCGCGCATGTCCCACAAGATCAGCTTGTGCTCCTTCGCGAGCGCATCGACCTGGCCGTGCCACATCGCGGAGGTCGAGGAGTAGCCGTGGGTCAGCAGCAATGGCGGCCCCTCGCCATGAACCTCATAGTAGATATTGACGCCGTCCCGATCGATCTCAGGCATTGCTTCCGACCCTGTCTTTCTCATCTCACCGCGACGCCGGTGCACCCTCTCTCACAAGGGGAGATGGGACGTTCGCGGCGGCAGTTTTGCTCACCTCACTTCGTCACAGTCTAGCCTGCCTGGTTACCTGTAAGAAACTGCCTCGACGCGATGGCACGCATGTGCGGAGCGCCGCTGTTGCGTCCAGTCGCTGCGTCGGTGCCGTTGGCGCGGCGCACAACGAGCAAGTGCAGAGGTCGTCTGTTTCGACTCATTCCAAATTGCATTTGCCACGGCAACCAAACCCGATCATTCTCGCCGGCAAGGCTGGCGCCGGCCCGGTGGGCGTCCGCCATTCAAGTTGCCGCCGTAAGCGGCTTCATGCACCGGCAGGGGAAGACGCCTATGCCAACACTCACCATCAACGGGCGGAGTCTGTCCGTGGATGCGGCGAACGACACGCCGCTCCTCTGGGCGATCCGCGAGCAATTGCAGATGACCGGCACCAAGTTCGGCTGCGGTGCCGGGCTGTGCGGCGCGTGCACCGTGCACGTCAACGGCGAAGCCGTGCGCTCGTGCCAGACCATGATCAGTGACGTCGCCGGCAAGAAGATCACCACCATCGAAGGCCTCTCCGCCAAGGGCGATCATCCCCTGCAAAAGGCGTGGATCGCCGAACAGGTGCCGCAATGCGGCTATTGCCAGTCCGGGCAGATCATGCAGGCAGCCTCGCTGCTGTCGAAGAATCCCAATCCGTCCAAGGAGGAAGTGGTCGCGCATATGGACGGCAATCTCTGCCGCTGCATGACCTATTCACGGATCCAGAAGGCGATCATGCGCGCCGCATCCGAGATGCGCACCGCGTCCGCCACCTCCAACGAGCGGAGGCCTACATGAACGAGCATGTGAAGAACGTGACTCCCGAGACGACCGATCTCAGCCGCCGCTCCTTCCTCGTCGGCACCGCCGCGACCGGACTCGTGCTCGGCTATGCCGGCGTCCCCGGCATCGGCGAAGCGCTCGCTGCGCCCTCGAATTTCGAGCCGAGCGTCTGGTACGCGATCTCGCCGGATGGTCTGGTCACGGTGACCTGTGGCAAGGCCGACATGGGCCAACACATCGCCTCCACCATGGCGCAGATCGTCTGCGAGGAGCTAGGCGCGAAGTGGAGTGACATGCGCGTCGCGCTCGCCTCCAACGATCCGAAGTTCAACGACCCCGTGCTTGGCGCCCAGATCACCGGCGGCAGCTGGTCGACCATGATGAACTTTGACGCCATGAGTCGCGCGGGCGCCGCGGGCCGCATGGCCCTGACGGAAGGGGCGGCCGCCGCGATGGGTGTGCCGGCATCGGAACTCCTGGTGCGCGATTCCATGATCGTGCATCCGAAGTCGAAGAAGCAGATGTCGTTCGCGGACGTCGTGAAGAGCGGCAAGGCGACGAAAACCTTCACGCCGGACGAGCTGAAGGCGATCAAGCTGAAGACGCCGGACCAATACACCATGATCGGTGTGTCGGTGCCGCAGCTCGACATCCCCTCCAAGACCAACGGCACGGCCAAATACGGCATCGACGTGATGCTGCCTGGCATGGCCTATGGCGCGGTGGTCACCCCGCCGGTGCGCTTCGGCGCCACGGTGAAATCGGTCGACGACAGCACGGCGAAGAAGGTGCCGGGCTTCATCAAGGCCGTCACCCTCGACGACAAGACCGGCACGACCTCCGGCTGGGTCGTTGCGGTCGCCAGCACCTATGCCAACGCCAAGAAGGCGGCGCAGGCGCTAAAGATCGCCTATGACGGTGGTCCGAACGCGAAGCTATCGAGCCAGTCGTTGCTCGACGAGGCCAAGCGGCTCCAGAAGCTGGACGATTCCGGTCAATACTTCGTCAAGGACGGCGATCCCGCAGCGGCGTTCGGTTCCGCGGCCAAGGTGGTCGAGGCCGAGTACACCACCAGCATCAACATCCATGCGCCGCTGGAGCCAATGAACGCCACTGCGGAGTTCAAGGGCGACATCCTGCACATCTATTCCGGCAACCAGTTCGCGACGCGCTCCGGCGCGATTGCAGCGGGCGCAGCCGGGATCGATCCGAAGTTCGTGGTCATGCACCAGATGTGGCTGGGCGGCGGCTTCGGCCGCAGGCTCGATGCCGACATGATGATTCCGGCCGTGCAGGCGGCGAAGGCGGTCGGCAAGCCGGTCAAGGTGATCTACACGCGCGAGAACGACATGACGATGGATTTCTCGCGTCCGCTCACCTACCAAAAGGTCAAGGCCGGCGTGGACGGCGACGGCAAGCTGGTCGCGCTCAGCCACGACGTGGTCTCAGCCTGGCCGACCGCGCGCTGGGGGATCCCCGATTTCCTGACGCCCTCGGTCGACAAGAAGGGGCCGCTCGACAGCTTCACGGTCAATGGCGCGGACTTCTTCTACACCGTGCCCAACCATTATGTGCGGGCGATCAAGAACGAGCTCGCGCACAACGCGACGCCGTCCGGCCAGCTCCGTTCGGTGGCGCCGGGCTGGACCTTCTGGGCGGTCGAAAGCATGATCGACGAGATCGCCGCAGCCACGGGCAAGGATCCCGCCCAGTTCCGCATCTCGCTGCTCGACGGTGCTGGCAAGAACGACGGCGGCGCGCAACGCTTACGCAACACGCTGCTCGCCGCGATGGGTCTGTCAGGCTACGGCAGCAGGCAATTGCCGAAAGGCGAGGGCATGGGGGTTGCCTGCGTGTCGTCGCAGGAGCGTGCGACAGCAAGCTGGACCGCCTGCGTCGCCCATGTCGCGGTGGCGCCGTCGGGCGCCGTCACGGTGAAGAAGCTCACGATCGCAACCGACGTCGGCACCCAGGTGCATCCCGACAACATCCGCGCCCAGGTCGAGGGCGCGGCGCTGTGGGGGCTCTCGCTTGCGATGTACGAGAAGGCGACGCTGAAGGACGGTGGCATCGAGCAGACCAATTTCGACAGCTACACGCCCTTGCGCATGAGCCAGGTGCCCGAGGTCGCGATTGCCGTGATCGCAAATGGTGAAAAGGCCACCGGCGTCGGCGAGCCCGCCGTGACGGTGGTCGCGCCCGCCATCGGCAACGCCATCTTCAACGCGAGCGGAGCCCGCGTGCGGGCGCTGCCCATCACGGCCGAGGCCGTGAAGGCGAGCATGAAGGCGTGAGCCGGGCTGCGATTGCCGAATGAGATGATCCGCCGGAGGGCGACCTCCGGCGGATTTGTTTTGGGGCAGTCACCACAATCTCAGTGTCATGCCCCGGCTTGACCGGGGCATCCAGTACGCCGCGGCGGACCTAGTGAGAGCGAACTCCAACGTCGGCCTCTGGAACACAGGATCGCCCGGTCGAGCCGGGCGACGACAGCGGAGGGTGGGCGAGAACACCCGAAATTCTCCTTATCCATCAATGCCCGCTCTACTGTGCATGGGGTTGTTCTCGCAATTTTTGAAGTTCCCGTCGTTGGAACCCCAATCCCTAAAATTGCACCCAATCCCCCAAGGTTCCGTTGAGCACGCCTCTTAAGGGCCAGAAAACCTGATCCGGCCTAGGCTGTCGCCAAATCCAGTCCCACGCTTTGGGGAAGTCATGAACGCGCTAGCCAAAACCGCCGCCAAACGCCGGCTTCTGCTCGCCTCCGACCGAAGCGACGAGAGCACCGAGCTCGCCAGCATCTTGAAAGCAGTCGGCGAGGTCTCGACGGTGTCGACAGAGGAGATTCCCACCCAGCCGGCGCGCGATCTCTCCGGCCTCGTGGTCGACATCAACCTGCGCTCGCCTGAGAGCGTGCAGCGGGTGCGCAACAAGCTGCGCGGCGATGCCTATCGGTCGATGCCGCGGCTGTTCGTGCTCGCCGATGCCCTGCATCATGGCACCATGCAGGCGTGGGCGCTCGGCGCCACCGACACGATCTCGCGGCCGCTTCAGGCCGATGCCATCTTGCAGCGCATCCGCGCCGCCTTCCCGGACACCGCCGCCTATGACGCGACTGATCGCGGCAAGACGCTCAATCGCGGGGTCGACGCGGCGCATGCCGTGCTGAAGAAGATGTTCGAGAAGCTTCCGCTCGGCGTGCCCCTGACCTTCGACGATGTCATCGCCGCGGAAAGCAAGATCCTGAAGGCGATCAAGCACTCCTCGCTGCGCGAATGGCTCACCACGGTCGGCTGCCACCATGTCGGCAGCTATCGTCACTGCCTGTTCGTCACCGGTTTCGCCGTCGCCTTTGCGCAGCATCTCGGCATGCGCGAGGACGACCAGCGCCGCCTGACCCGCGCCGCGCTGCTGCACGACGTCGGCAAGGCTTTCGTACCCTCCGCGCTGCTCGACAAGCCCGGCAAGCTGACCGACGAGGAGATGGCCGAGGTCCGCCAGCATCCGCGCCGCGGCTATGACGCGCTCGCAGCCCAAGGCGGCTTCCCGCCGGAGATGCTCGACGTCGTCTTGCATCACCACGAATTCCTCGACGGCAGCGGCTATCCGAACGGTCTGTCGTCGAACCAGATCAGCGACATCGTGAGGGTGACGACGATCGTCGACATCTACGCCGCGCTGGTCGAGAAACGCGCCTACCGCATGCCGTTCACGCATTCGCGTGCGTTCGGGATGATGGAAGGCATGGGCGGCAAGCTCGATCAGCAGCTGTTGCAGGCGTTCCGCCCGGTGGCGCTGGGCTCGTTCTAGGCGAGCTGCCGTAGGGCGCAAAGGCGCGCTCTTTGCGCGCCGTGCCCACCACGTGCATCATCCGCATCCGGGAGTTGGTGGGCACGCTACGCTTTGCCCACCGCACGGCGTGCCGTTTGGCGGCACCTTCGTCACCCCACCATCTTCCTCAGCTCCGCCTTCGCGACCTTTTCCAGCGTCGAGCGCGGCATGTCGTCGACGAACCGGATCTCACGCGGCACCTTGAAGTCGGCGAGGCCGCTACGGCAGGCGGCCATCACGCGGTCATGCAGGTCGGGCGCAGCGCCCGCGACGCCGCCCTGCGGAATGATGAAGACGACAGGCACCTCGTCCAGCATCGGATGGGCCTTCGCCACCACGGCCGCCTCGCGCACGCCCGGCACCACCGCGATCACCTGCTCGATCTCGGAGGCCGCGACGTTCTCGCCGCCGACCTTCAGCATGTCCTTGGCGCGGTCGCCGAACTTGATGTAGCCGTTCGCGAGACGCTCGACCCGGTCGCCCGTAAGGAAGAAGCCGTGCTCGTCGAAACTCTCGCGCGTCGCCTTTTCGTTGTGCAGATATTCGGCGAACAGCGACAGGCCGGGAATGCCCTTGATTGCGAGATTGCCGGTGCCGCCGACGTCCGTCGGCCGGCCGTCATCGTCGGTGATGCGGATCTGATACTCCGGCGCGGCGCGGCCGATCGACATCGGGATGTTGGGCTGGTCGACCTCGCCGATGATGCCGTGGGTGATGGTCTCGGTCATGCCCCACCAGCCGATCATCTTGATGCCGAAGGCGGCAAAGGCCGGCGGCTCGTTGATCGCGGTGCCCCACAGGCGGAATTTGTGGTCTTTCGGGATCTCCTGCTCGAGCAGAGCCTTCATGCAGAAGGGAATCGTCGAGGTCCAGCTCGCGCCGTGCTCGCGCGCGACGCCCCAGAACCGGCGCGCGGAAAAGCGCGGCTGGATCACGCAGGTACTGCCGACCCACAGCGTCGCCAGCATGGAATAGGCCAGCGCATTGGTGTGGAACAGCGGCAGATAGGCCTGGTGCACGTCGCCGGCATGCAAATCCTCGTGCGCGGCGTTGATCTTGGCACCCCACAGAGCGTTGGCATGGGTCCACAGCACAGCCTTCGGACGCGACGTCGTGCCCGAGGTGTACTGCACGCTGCACGGCGCGAGCGGATCGGTCGCGCGCTTCGGACGACCGGCGCTGTCGGCGAACAGCGATTCAAAACTGTCGCCGCGTGAAACCGCCTGCGCGGGCGCCGTGCCCGCATCATGCGAGGTGACCGCCATCCAGCGGAGGTTGCGGCAGTTCTGCGCGACGATCTCCGCATAGGCCGGCTGCGTGATCGCGGCGACTGCGCCGCAATGATCGGCAAAATAGGCGATCTCGGCCGGCGCCGACCGGGTGTTGGTGGTGACCGCGATGGCGCCGAGCTCGACACAGCCAAACCACGCCAGCATCGCCTCGATGCAATTGTCCAGATGAATGAGCACATATTCGCCGGGCTTGATGCCGCGTCGTGCCAGCCCCGCCGCGAGCGCGCCGACCCGTTCGTGAAATTCGCCATAGCTCCAGCGCCGCGCCGGCGCATCGAACGGCGCCCAGATCAGGAACGGATGGTCACGGCGGACCTCGGCCCGCATCCTCAAGAGCCAGGGCACGTCGAGCCCGTCGAACGGGCCGACGATTCCGGTGTCGGTCTGATGAATGGACATGATTCCTCCCCGTGCAGCCTGCATCTTGATGGCAGCTGTCTTTTGATGATTGCGTCTTCCTGCCATCGGACGAGGCGGGGCGCAAATCGGGGGGCATTTGCATGAAGTTAAGGAGCGCGCTCTCTCCTCCGACATGGCTGGGACAAGCCCGGGTATGACCATGGAGTGTGTCGCGCCGGAGGTGACCTAATCCGCGTACGACGAGATCTCGATCAGGCTCCCATCCGGATCCCGGCAATAGACCGAGCGCAGCGTGCCGCGGGCGCCCTGCTTGGGAACCGGGCCTTCCTCGATCGCGACGCCATGTGCCGTTAAATGCGCCACCACCTCGTCGGGCGGCGAGGAGGTCAGGAAACACAGGTCTTCGCTGCCGGCGGCTGGGTTGTTCGCGGTGAACCATTCCACCTTGTCGGCGTCGCGCGGCCGCACGTTGATCTTCTGATTACCAAACGCGAGCGACGTCCGCGGCGCTTTGCCGCCGCCAGGGTCGAACACTTTGACTTCCATGCCGAGGATCTTGCGGTACCACTCCGCGGTCGCCGCAACGTCCGCGGCGTTGATCACGAGATGATCGAGGGCCTCGACCTTGACCGGCATGCCTTATCCTTTCGTCGTGATGCGCCCCGCGCACTTTTCGCCTGCGGCAAGCTTTGTTACAACCCCACCGACGCCGGCTTCAAGACATCTGGCTTCAAGAACAACACGTTGGGAGAACCCTTGAGATGATCACTCGCCGTACCGCGCTGGGCCTGCTCGCCGCCAGTCCGCTTGCAGCCACCCCGCTGTCGAAGGCTTTTGCCGCCGATTACCCGGCCCGGCCGGTGAAATGGGTGGTCGGCTATCCGCCGGGCGGAGCCACGGACATCCTGGCGCGGCTGATCGGCCAGCGGCTGTCGGAAAAGCTCGGCCAGCAGTTCGTGATCGAGAACAAGCCCGGTGCCGGCAACAATATCGCCACCGAATCGGTCATCAATGCCGAGCCCGACGGCTATACGCTGCAGCTGATCAACCCGGCCAACTATATCAACGCCTCGCTCTACAAGAATCTCAAGTTCAACTTCGTGCAGGATATGGCGCCGGTGGCCTCGTTCCAGCGCGTGCCGAACGTGATGACCGTCAACAAGGACGTGCCGGCCAAGACCGTCGCCGAGTTCATCGAGTACGTGAAGGCCAACCCCGGCAAGGTCAACATGGCCTCGTCCGGCAACGGCACCTCGGTGCATCTGTCCGGCGAGATGTTCATGGCCATGACCGGCTGCAAGATGCAGCACGTGCCCTATCGGGGCGCGGCGCCCGCGATCACCGATATGCTCGCCGGCCAGGTGCAGGTGATCTTCGACAACATGCCTTCGATCATCCAGCACATCCGCTCCGGCTCGCTTCGCGCCATCGGCGTCACCACCACGGAACGCTCGCCGCAGCTGCCCGACGTGCAGCCGGTCGCCGACACCGTCAAGGGCTATGAGGCCAGCGCGCTGTTCGGCATGGGCGCGCCGAAGAACACGCCGAAGGAAATCATCGCCAAGCTCAACGCCGAGGTCGCCGCGGTGCTGAAGGAGCCCGACATGACCAAGCGCCTGGTCGAGCTCGGCGGCGAGCCGCGGATCCAGACTCCGGAAGCGTTCGGTGAGGAGATCAAGGCCGAGACCGAAAAGTGGAGGAAGGTCGTCGAATTCGCCGGCCTGAAGGTCGAGTAGCGATCTTGTGACAACCGGAAAATGGAGCCCTGCCGCATGGCAGGGCTTTTTTCTTGCGTGCCTGGTTGCGCGGCGCGCGAGGCCGGTCGCGCCGTATCAAGAGCTGGCGGATTTACCGCTTCGCGTCCGCCTGTTCCGTGCCGGTGCACGAGATCAGCATCGTGTAGGCGCGGGCGTTAGCGGCGATGTCGGTGGTCTTCAGTTCACCCTTGGGCTCCGCGGTCTGGTAGGGCACCACGGAATTGTCGAGGAAGTCGCGCAGCGCGCCGGTCTTGATGGCGAAGTTGATGTTCTCGGGGATGTTACCGGTTGCGACCGCGATTCGCAGATTGTCGAGCTTTCCCGTAACCACGCCGACGATCTGCCCGGTGGTGTCGAACAGCGGGCCTCCGCTATTGCCGGGCTGCACGGGTGCGCTGATCTGAAGGAAACGTGAATCGTTGCGCATCCCACTGAGCGAGCTCACGATACCAGTGGTGACGGTGAAATCCGAGCTCAGAAGTCCACGGTAGGGAAAGCCGATCGCCACGACGGAATCGCCGGAGCGGATTGAGCGATCGCGAATCCGGACAAACTCTTTGAACGTCGTTGTCGACGGCGCCTGCAAGAGGGCGAGATCGTTCATTGCATCGCTCGATACGACGCGCAACGTCATTGCGGCCTCTCCTGTGAGATTGCCTTTGAGGTCGCTGCAACCGTCGATCACATGGTGGTTCGTGACGATGTGCCCGCTGGCACTCACCACGAAGCCGGTGCCGCTCTTCGACTTGGCAGACTTGCCGGACGCAGGCGGCGACGCCTGCTTCTCCGTCGTGGCGGCTGGCTTGGCCGTACCCTTGGTGAAGTCGCCGGCCTTGTCGAGCCCGTCGGCTTTCACCTTGGTCACGCAATTGGTCAATGCCGCGATGACCGGCCCGGTCGATGTCAGATCGAAATTCAGAACGGCGCGGCCAGCTGTTGCGACCATCAGGCTGGACTTCTGGAACGTCCGCACAACGTTGAGTGGCATGACGGCGGTCAACATGTTGGACTGATATGCCGTCGCGTACAGCCTGGCTTGCTCCCGCCCGTCGAAGATCACGTCGATCGCGGCGTTCTCGCCCTTGTTGAAGTGGTAGCCGGGGCTTGCAAAAGCCAGCAACCAGGTGCCGGCGGCGTTCTGGCTTACGACCAGGATGACGCCGTTCGCATAGGGGCTCGTTGCGGCGCAATGGGAGAAAGCGCCCGTCTCGTCGTTGCTGAAGGCGCCGCCGACCCAGTTACCGACATTGACGCTGCCGAACGGTCCTTTCGCGTGCGCGATGCCGGCGATACCCAACTGCAACAAGGACGCAACGATCAATGATTTAAGCCACATACCAGCCCCCGGACCCTTTCGGTTGCATCATATCTGCGGGACCACGCGTCGTGCAACCGGCAGTTGTTCGTTCCGGCGCAATCTGCTCGCGTCGAGGCTTGCGGTTACTTTGCATTCCTATATACTTTGCGATACAAAGTAACGGGACGGGCAATCCCGGCAAGCATTGGCGGAGCGGGGTTTGGCGTTGCCGATACGCGATCTCGACAAGGCACTGGCCGACATCGTGACGATCCGGAGCCAGATTGCGGCTGGCACGGCCTTCCGCGGCTATGGCCCGGCGACGATGGCCGCGACCGGCGCCGTCGCGCTCATCACCGCGATCCTGCAATTCTGGCTGCTCGGCGATCCCACCAGTGAGCCGCTCGGCTTTTTCTTCGGCTGGTTCATCGCCGCCGCGCTCTCCGTCCTGATGATCGGGATCGAGATGCGTGCGCGATCGCGCCGTCATCATTCGGGCCTCGCCGATGCCATGATTCACCAGGCGGTCGAGCAATTCCTGCCCGCAGGCGTTGCCGGTGTGTTGCTCGCGGTGGTGATGTGGAAGTTCGCCGGCGAGACGCTGTGGCTGCTTCCGGGCCTGTGGCAGATCCTGGTGTCGCTGGGCATTTTTGCCTCCGTCCGCTCCCTGCCGCGCACCGTCGCGTTCGCCGGCGCCTGGTATTTCGTGTCCGGCTTCGCGGTGGTGGTGCTCGCGAGCCAGACTCACACGCTGTCACCATGGACCATGGGCCTGCCCTTCGTGATCGGGCAGTCGATGATGGCGGGCATTCTGCATGTCGCATCCGGAGACCATGATGTCGAAGACTGACAGCGCACCCTTCTCTTACGAAGGATTGGACCGCGTGATCCACGAGAAGGCGAGGCTCGGCCTTCTGACGTCGTTGATGGCGCATCCGAAGGGGCTGGCATTCGCCGACCTCAAGCAGCTGTGCGGCCTCACCGACGGCAATCTCAGCCGGCACCTTGCCGTGCTTCAGGAGGCCGGCCTCGTCGAGGTGACCAAGGGCTACGAGGGCAACCGCCCGCACACCACTTGCCGCCTCACCAGGACCGGGCGGCGCCGCTTCCTCGACTATCTCGCCGTGCTCGAGCGCCTGGTGCGCGACGCTGCGAAAGCCGCCGGCCGCGAGGCGCCGCCGCTCGGCCGCCTCGGTATCGTCTCGACCTGATCCCCCCTTTTTTGACCGGAGACTTTGCAATGCAAAGTGATGTTACGCCCCGCGACGAGAAGCTTCATGTCGGCATCATCATGGACGGCAACGGACGATGGGCGACGCGGCGCGGCCTGTCGCGGGTGCGCGGCCATGAAGCGGGTGTCGAGGCGATCCGCCGTATCGTCGAGGCCGCGCCCAAGCAGGGCATCGGCACGCTGACGCTCTACGCCTTCTCCACCGACAATTGGCGGAGGCCGAAGGCCGAGGTCGCCGCATTGATGACCTTGCTGCGCTTCTATCTCGCCAATGAGGTGCAGAGCCTGGTCAGGAACGGTGTGCGCCTCAACGTGATCGGCCGCCGTGATCGCCTGCCCGAAGGCATCGCCACGGCGATCACGCGCGCCGAGGAAGCCACCGCCCGGGGCAGCACCCTGCACCTGCGCATCGCGGTCGATTACTCCGCGCGCGACGCCATTCTCAATGCTGCGGCGAAGGCGGCCGCCTTGACCAGCCTCACCCGCGAAGCCTTCTCGCAGCTCGTCACCGGCGAAGCCGGTCTGCGCGACGTCGACCTCATCATTCGCACCTCGGGCGAAAAGCGGCTGTCGGACTTCCTGCTCTGGGAGGGCGCCTATGCCGAGCTGCACTTCACCGAGCGGATGTGGCCCGAGTTCGACGCGAGCGATCTGGCCGCTGCCCTAGCCTCCTTCCACGGCCGCGAGCGTCGCTTCGGCGGCCTCCAGGCGATCATGCCCGAGGAGGTGCCGTCGCTCTCCCGTGTGTGACCGTGGCACATGACAACAAGACGTTCGTTCTCGGCCGTATGATCGGCGCAAGGTCCAGGCAGCCAGCGCGGCTGCGGCCAGGCGTGGCTGGCCTCCAGGATACCGGTCTCGGAGACGGCAGTCGGTTCATCTCACAGCCTATTGCGTTAGCGGAACTGCCGCAATCCTCGGCACGCCGCCCCGCTCGAAAAGCGCTGCAAGCTTCTGCGGATCGTGCTCTACTGCCCCTTGCGGCGGGAGTTTCGCAAGATGCGCGCAGTTCTGGATTATTGCAGCGGCGGGACGGAGCGGAAGGTCGAGGCCGGTACGCTCATCGTGACCGAGGGTGGCACCAGCGGCCATCTCTACGTGCTGATGCAAGGCAAGCTCGAGGTGCTCAAGGGCGAGATGGTGGTCGCCATCGTCACCGAGCCCGGCGCAGTGCTCGGCGAGATGTCCGTGCTGCTGGGCCAGCCGCACACCGCAACGGTGCGGGCCTGGTCCGACGCGGTCGTCTACGAGTTCGAGGATGCCGCCTCGTTTCTCGAGAAGGAGCCGGGCGTAGCTCTGTTGATCGCAAAAATGCTGGCGCAGCGGCTCAATGTCGCCAACACCTATCTCGCCGATCTCAAACGGCAATATGCCGGCCACGGCACGCATCTGGCCATGGTCGGCGAGGTGCTCCAGAGCATGATCAACCTGCCGCCGCTTGAGGTTTCGCCAGGCTCGGATCGGCAATCTGATCCAAGAATATGAGCCAGTCGGGCGGCGCTTCGATCGGCGCCGCGGGCCGCTTCAGCGGCGCATTCAGGTCGATCCATTGGCCCTCGCCGGCCGCAAGCCAGAACGCCTTGCCCGCGTCGAGGTCCAGCACGATGCAGGTCGGCGGCCGGCCCGGCTGCAGGCCGGTGTTGAAGATCCAGCTCCCGCCCAGCCGGTCGAACCACGAGCCGCCGGTGATGAACGGCGATTGGTGCACATGGCCCGAGATTACCATCGACGGCTGGTGCTGCACGATCCATTGCATCAGCTCGACGTCGCCGAAGAAGCGTTTGCCGCCCCAGCTCGTCGGTGAATCCGCCGGCGGCGCGTGATGTGCCCAGATCCAGCGTCGCGGCCGGCCGATGGCGGCGTCGGCGAGTTGGGCGACGATGCGCTGTTTGACCAGCGGCCCGTCCCACCACGGGCACACCGTGAACATGGTGTCGCCAATGGTCAGGCTGTCGCCGTCGCAGGCGATGCCCAACTCGCGCACCTCCGAGATCCACCGTGAGATCTTCTCGCCGTCTGTATTGCGCTCGTCGAGGTCGTGATTGCCGGAGCATAGGATCACGCGGGACTTCGCGGCAAGCAGCGCGAGGTATTTCTTCACCACCACGATCTGGGCGCGAAAATCCACCATCGAGCCGATGTCGAGCGCGTCGCCGGCGAAGATCACGAGGTCGAATTGCGGTGCCGCGCTGACCAGCCAGTCGAGCTGCGGCAGCGAATAATGCAGGTCGGCCACGACCAGGCAGCGCATCGAAAACCCCTCAGTGGGAGCTTGAAAATGTCGGGAATTCCAGACGTCCATGAAGCAAGAAGCGGACCAGCTGGTCGCTCCCTCGCGCCATCACCGCAAGGCTAGACCGGATCGGTAAATTCTGGTGTCGTGGCGGACCTCAACGCGAATGTCCGCATGACCTCCTTCAAGATTATTCGTGCCCGCGCCGAGAAACGCAAGGGCGGTCCTAAGGCATTGGAAAAGCTGATGCCGGCAAAGCCCGACCTGAAGCGGCTGGCCAAGCTCGGCGACGACCGCGTCCTCGCCGAGATGACGAAGCGTGTGTTCTGCGCCGGCTTCGCCTGGAGCGTGATCGATTCGAAATGGGACGGCTTTGAAGAGGCCTTCCTGCATTTCCAGCCGGCCAAGCTCTGCTTCCAGCCGGAAGACTATTGGGAAGGCCTTTTGCGCGACGCGCGCATCGTGCGCAACGGTGCCAAGATCATGTCGGTGCGCGACAATGCCGCCTTCGTGCAGGAGATCGCGAAGGAGCATGGCAGCTTCGGCAAGTTTCTGGCGAAATGGCCTTCGTCCGACGAGATCGGCCTGCTCGATCTCCTGACCAAGCGCGGGAGCCGTCTCGGCGGTAACACCGGGCAGATGCTGTTGCGCTTTGTCGGTTGGGATGGCTTCGTCACGTCAAAGGATGTCGTCGCGTCCTTGCGCGATGCCGGCCTCGACATTGCGGAAGAGGTCAAGTCGAAGGGCGATCTCGCCAAGGTGCAGGCGCAGTTCAACGCCTGGGCCGACGAGACGGGTCTACCCTACACCTATCTGTCACGCATCTGCGCGCTGTCGGCGGGTGAAAACCGCAGCGAGTAGCGCGGACCGCTGCCAATCAGGAGAGAACAATGGCCAAAGCCTATTGGGTTGCCACCTATCGCGCGATCAAGGATCCCGATGCCATGGCGGCGTACGCCAAGGTGTCGCGCCAAGCCATCGAAGCGGCGGGTGGTCGCGTGATCGCGCGCGGGATGCCTGCTGCGGTCTTCGAACTCGGTCAGATGGAGCGCGTCGTTCTCATCGAGTTTGACAGCGTCGAGCGCGCCCAGGCGGCGTATGCGAGCCCGGCCTATCAGGCCGCTCACGACCTGCTCGGCGACGGCGCGGACCGCGATATCAGGATCGTCGAAGCCGCGGATTAGGTCAGCGCGCGGAGAGATCGTGTGCATCTTGTGGCAATCTCGTGCCGCGAGCGCGGCGGATGCAATGCGCGATCACAAAATACATTTCGCTGGAACATTCGTGCGCAGCACCTGTTCGGAGTTGAGCCAGGCGGACAAAGGCGCAGGGAACGCGCGCTCCCGTCCGGGCCAATGAAACCGGTGACAGAAACGGAGCAGCTCATGAAGCTCACAACCGAACAGGTGAAGCAGACCGTCAACCAACTCGGCGCTCAGGTGCTGCCCGACGAACATCCGGCCATGCCGCAGCTCAACAGCATGTTCGGCGAGCACACCTTCTTCGTCGATGAAACGGGCCTCAAGGTCCTCGAGCCCACGCCGTCGCTCGGTGCGGATCGCGAGAGCGGCGAAGTCGTCAGCCTCGCCGACTGGGGCGATTCCGACCTGACGCGCCTGATGGCGCACGAGCCCGAGCCGACCGGCGTGATCGTGGTGTTCGAGCACGTCAGGCATTGAGCGGCCGCGCGGGTCGACTTTCAGCGGTGGCGGGTCTGAAAGATCCCGCCACCGTCGGTCGCGCACAGCGCGGAAGGATGATTGCCTCGCTCAAATGCCCAATGTCAGCTGCGGCTCCGGCTCGCCGCCGGCCTGGAGGGCAGACAACGATACTCCAAGGAGTCTGACGCGCTTGGGCAGTGGCATCTCGGCTTCGAGCAGGCTGCAGGCCAGATGCTCCAGTTCGTTCCGCCCGGCAACGGCCGCTGCGACGGATCTGCTGCGCGTGATGATCTCGAAGTCGGCGAATTTGATCTTCAGGGTGACGGTCCGGCCCCGGTTGCCGGTCGCCTCGCAATGGCGCCAGACCTTGTCGACGAGAGGCTTGAGCTCGACGACCAACGCGCCATACGCGATGAGGTCGGTCGCGAACGTGTTCTCCGCGCCGATCGACTTGCGAATGCGGTCGGCCCGAACCGGCCGCTCGTCGACGCCGCGCGAGATCCAATAGTAATAGGCGCCCGACTTGCCGAAATTCGCATTCATGAACTCCAGCGACTGATTGCGGATGTCGAGGCCGGTGAACATGCCGAGCGCGTTCATCTTCGCGCTCGTCGCCGGGCCGATCCCGTGGAATTTGCCGACGGGCAGCGTCTCGACGAAGGCCGGCCCCGTTTCCGGCGAAATCACGAACTGACCGTTGGGCTTGCGATGGTCGGAGGCGAGCTTGGCCAGAAACTTGTTGTAGGAGATCCCTGCCGAGGCGTTGAGGCCCGTCTCGGCCTTGATCTTCTCGCGGATCCGCAGCGCGATGTCCCGCGCCAGCGGAATGCCTTGCAGGTTTTCGGTGACGTCGAGATACGCCTCGTCGAGCGACAACGGCTCGATGATGGGCGTATGCTCGGCAAAGATCTCGCGGATCTGCCTGGAGATCGCCTTGTAGACCTCGAAGCGCGGCCTGACGAAGATCAGATCGGGACATTGCCGCTTCGCCGTCACCGACGGCATCGCTGAGCGAACGCCGAACTTGCGGGCCTCGTAGCTCGCGGCCGCGACGACGCCGCGCTCCGCGGAGCCTCCCACCGCAACCGGCTTTCCGCGCAGCTCCGGATTGTCGCGCTGCTCCACCGACGCATAGAAGGCATCCATGTCGATATGGATGATCTTGCGCACGAGCGAGGCGTTGTTGGTGACAGTGTCGGAATCGCTCATGGAAAGATGATACAATTGGGCGGCGGGATGCGCGAGGTGAGGGATGCTTCAGTTATTGGTCTTCGTGGTGGGCGTGGTCGGCGTCGGCTGGCTGATCGGCGCGACGAATCCTCCGGGAGTATGGTATGCCGGCCTCGCCAAGCCGGGCTTCGTTCCGCCGAACTGGGCGTTCCCGGTGGCCTGGACCATCCTCTACATCATGATCGCAGTCGCAGGTTGGCGGACCTTTCGCCGTGACCCGTCGAGCAAGGCGATGCTGGTCTGGGCGACGCAACTGGTTCTGAACTTTGCCTGGTCTCCAGTGATGTTCACGATGCACCAGATCGGGGCTGCGCTCGTCATCCTCATTGGCCTGTTCGTGGCGATCGTGACTTATATCGGTATCCAGGCGTCACGTGACCGCTTGGCCGCCGCGTTGTTCCTGCCCTACGCGGCCTGGGTCGGTTTCGCCGGCGTACTCAACGCGGCGATCTGGCGATTGAATTGACCTTGTCTCGATCGAGCCTACCGTGAACGGTCAGCCATCGGATGACGGCCTGGTGGCGTCGCCTCCGACCAACTCCGGGCGAACGTCTCTACTGCATCTTTTGAACGTGGACACGCACATCTTGGCCCGGCTTGGCGAGTTGCAGTTGCTGGAGATGAGAGGTCTTGTCAGTTCCGTCCCGTCGAGGTGGCTTCAGTTCGGTTGCGATTGGCTGGAGAAAGTGGAGCCACTTGTCGGCCCCGAATGAACTCGAGAAGCTGGTCTGAGGCTCCCTCGCCAACACGCCGCGCGCCCGCGACGGTGAGGTGATTGACGTCCCAGTAGAGCCAGAGCCCGTCCACGGAGGTGGGGCATTCGGCCTCTCCGCACAAATAACGTTCCGGATAGAGGACAAAAAGCTGGTCCGCATAGTGGCTCCGAATGTCCTCGAGCATAGCGTGGAACTCGCGATTGTCGGCCTGCACGCGATCGAGAGGTACAGATGGACAAGGTTTGCCCGGCGCATGCCAGAGCGGCCCGGGCGCGAAGCGGGACATCAAGCTGCGGCAGCCCGGCTCGACGCCGGGCGCGATGATCAGGAAACGCCGTCCGCTGCCGCCCAGGTCACGGATCGTATTCTCGATGCCGGCCCGCCAGTTCTGCAACGCCGGAGCTTTGACTTCCGGCGCGAGCTCGTTGCTGATCGAGTCGCCGTAAGTCATCCAGGATTGACTGAGCACCACTGCCGCCTGGCTCCGCTTGATCGCGGCGAGGTAGCTATCGCGCTGGCGCTTGCAGTCCTGCGAGCCGTCGAAATCAGTCCGCACGAGGCCGGCCAGCAACGGACAACCCTCGGCCGTATACGCCTCTCCCCGGATCGCGGCGCGCTTTGCCACCGGATCCAGCGCTGCGACATAATGCTCGGCAAAGGAGTCGCCGAGCAGTTGCAAGCCGACCGGATCGCTCAACGAGCCGAAAGCACACTTCGACTGCGCGCTCTTGGCGCAGGGCCAAAATCCGAACCGCTGTAGATCGGCGAGCTCACGGGCCTGCGCCGGAAGCCGCCATGGCCAGCCATCCTGGCGATTGGCTACGAAAGCAACGGTGGCGAGCGAGACGATCATCGCGGCGGCAGGGCAGGCAACCCGCAGCAATGACGAGCGACCCTCGCGATACGGCGTTTCGATCCGCCGATACATGAGCTCGGCAAGTGTCATCGCCAGGGCGAAGATCAGCACTTTCGCCGTGGCCGACTTGGCGTCATCGCCTATGATGTAGCTTGCGTAGACGATCAGCGGCCAGTGTACGAGGTAGAGCGAATAAGAAACCAGCCCGATCCGGGCAGACAGCGGATTGGTCAGAAGAGGCGAGAGGGCGTGGCGGTCGCCCGCCAAGATCACGCTGGCCGCACCCAGGCAGGGGATGAGGGCATTCACGCCGGGGAAGGGGGTTGCACTATCAAAGCTGACGATCGCGTAACCGATCAAAGCCAGTCCGGCGGCAGCCAGCAGCGAGCGCGCCGCGACCGAGAGGGCCAGCCTTTGCTCCGCGAAGATGATGAGCGATCCGATCGCAAACTCGAAGGCGCGGCTGGTTGGCAGGTAAAATGCACCGGAGCTGTCGGTTGCGAGCATCGCCTGCGACCAGCCAAGCGAAAGAACTGCGCTGCCGAGAATGAGCAGAGGCAGCGCGCCCCCGAGCAATCTGCGTCCCAGCAGGATAAACACGGGCCACAGGAGATAGAATTGCTCCTCGACGGCCAGCGACCAGAAATGCAGCACGGGGCTTGGATCGGCGGAGCTCGCAAAGTACGCGTGGCTGCCGCGCCAGAAGTAGAAGTTCGAGACCGAGCCCAGCGTTGCCACGACGTCTTGAGCCAGGCCCTTGAAAAGCTCCGGAGAGAACCAGAGGGCTCCGATGGCCATGGTGCCGATGATGGTGACGATGGCTGCGGGAAAGAGGCGCCGGATGCGCCGTTCGTAAAACCGTTGGACCGAAAACTCCCCGCGATCAGCCTCGCTGAGGATGATCCGCGAGATCAGATAGCCCGACACGACGAAAAACAGGTCAACGCCGACAAAGCCGCCGCTGAACGGCGGAACGTCCAGGTGATAGAGGAAAACACTCAGGACGGAGATCGCCCGTAGCCCGTCAATGTCGCGCCGATGAGAGAGCTTTGTGACCAACTGCATGCCGAACCCGTTGACGCCGGATCGTCCCGGACCAATCCGCGCGCTCGCATTCGCATTAGCTTGCCGGCATGCTTTCCTCAACTGCCGTCGGTGCAGTCACGCCAACCCTGCCTGCGATCGAATACGTCTTCTCGCTGGCGGCTCCATCGTTCATGCCACATGCCTGGATCGCGTTTGCCGATGTGCTCCACGCGGTGATCCGGCGTTTTCGGCTCCCGACGTCGCGCGCTAGCTGCTCCAGAAGGAATCATTTGGAAGGAGCTTGCCGCCTCGCAGGCTTGTGAGTGGCAAGCATGACCGCGGGGCCCAATATGAGCCTGCGGAGGACAGCCAATGCAATACAGCTCCGAGCTCGTTCAAACGATGCGCCAAGCCCTGGAAACCGTGATGGCGAGCGTGCCGGCCCATCAGTCGGTGTTCGGTCTGAAAGCGGCCGTCGCCGAATGCATCCTGAACGCCGCCGCACACGGCCAAACGTCATATGACGGACTGGTGACCTCGGCTTCCGATCAGATCCAGGCGATTATCGCGATGCTGACATAGGCGCCGGTGCGAAAACGGCGACAAGGCTGGCGCACCCGACACGATTCGAACGTGTGACCTTTGCCTTCGGAGGGCAACGCTCTATCCAGCTGAGCTACGGGTGCAGTCAAGGTTCATTTAGCCGATTGGCGAGAGGGGGGCAACCGCTTCTCGCCTATCGTGCGTGAGCTGATTTGCGCTGGACAGGCGCCGGAACCGCTGCGGCCTCCCGGCCGAGGGCGGCGAATTCGGCCAGCACCCTTTCGGCGCAGATGACGCGGTTGCGGCCGAGGCGTTTGGCGACATAGAGCGCCTCGTCGGCCGCCCCGAGGAGTCGGTCGGGGCCGCCATCGGCTCCGCCGGGAATGTGGCTGGCGACGCCGACGCTGAGGGTGACGTGATCGCCGGCGCCCGCGGCGCCGTGGGCGATCGCCAAGGCCATGACGGCGCAGCGGATCTCGTCGGCGATCACGCAGGCGCTGTCGCAATCCATGTCCGGCAGGATCAGCGCGAACTCTTCCCCGCCGTAGCGGCTGGCAAGATCGAGCGGACGCACGGCATGCCGGCTGACGGTGGCGGCGACCGCGCGCAGGCATTCGTCGCCGGTCTGGTGGCCGTGCCGGTCGTTGAACAGCTTGAAATGGTCGACGTCGACGAACAGCAGCGCCAGCGGCTTCTGCGTGCGCTGGGCGCGGGCCCATTCGTTCATCAGCATCTGGTCGAAGGCGCGGCGGTTCGACAGGCCGGTCAGGCCGTCCTTGGTGGCGAGCTCCTTCAGCGCCATCTCGGCGCGCTTCTGGTCGGTGAGATCGCGCAGCGTCTCCACCACCGCGATCAATTTGCCGGCCTCGTCGTGAATCGGGCCCGCGTCGATGGCAAGGTAGAGCTGGCTGCCGAGCTTCGGCATCACACACCAGTTCTCCGCGGAAAAGCCGAGCCCGTTATGGCCGCGCGCGGCATATTCCGAATAGAATTCCGGCAGCTGTTCGGGCCGGTCGAGCGCGACGAGGTCGGCAAGACAGGGGCGCCTGGTCTCGTAGAAGGCCTGCCAGTGCTTGTTGGTGCCGATCACCTCCGACGCGGCGACGCCCGTCAGCCGCTCGCAGGCTCTGTTCCAGATCACGACGCGGCGCTTCGGGTCGATCACGAAGGTCGGCACCACCAGGTGCTGCATCAGCCGGACGGCATAGGAATCCGCGACGTCGACTGTCTTCGTGGGGTTCTTGCGCGACTTCACCATCACGCCACCGCCGCCACCGGCACGGCACTGCCGGAGCCGAACAGTTTCCGCACCTCGCTGGCCGGCTTCGGTGGGCTGAACAGATAGCCCTGCATCTGCGTGCAGCCGAGTGTGCGCAGCAGGTCGCGCTGCGCCTCGGTCTCGACCCCTTCGGCGACCGTGGTCATGTTGCTGGCGGCCGCGATGTTCACCACCGCCTGCACGATCACGGGTGCGCCGCTCTCCTCCGCGATGTCGGCGACGAAGCAGCGGTCGATCTTGATCTTGTCGAACGGGAAACGCTTGAGATAGCTGAGCGAGGAGTAGCCGGTGCCGAAATCGTCGAGTGCGATGCGCACGCCGATCGAGCGGAGCTGATGCAGGATCGAGAGCGCAGCCTCGTCGTCGCGGATCAGCACGGCCTCGGTGATCTCGAGCTCGAGCCGGCGCGGGTCCAGCCCGGAGGCGGCGAGTGCGCCCGCGATCCGCAGCGCCAGCGTGTCGCATTTGAGCTGCACCGGCGAGACGTTCACTGCGACACGCACATGCGCCGGCCAGGTCGCGGCCTCGTTGCAGGCCATACGCAGCACCCAGTCGCCGAGCTCGTTGATCAGACCGGTATCCTCGGCGACCGGAATGAACTCCGCCGGCGACACCATGCCGCGCTCGGGATGCCGCCAGCGCAGCAGCGCTTCGCAACCCGAAACCTCGCCGGAACGCAGATCCACCAGCGGCTGATAGTGAATCTCGAAGCCGCCGTCGACCAGCGCCTGGCGCAGGTCCTGCTCCATGGACAGGCGCGCCTTGGCGCTCGCATCCATCGCCGGCTCGAAGAAGCGGTGGGTGCGGCGCCCTTCGGCCTTGGCACCGTACATCGCGAGGTCGGCATTCTTGATGAGCTGATCGAGATCGGAGCCGTCCTGCGGCGCCAGCGCGATCCCGATGCTCGCGTCGGTGGAGAGCTGATGGCCGAAGCAATGATAGGGCTGCCGGATCGCCTGGTAGATCCGCGTCACGAACGCCACCACGTCGGCCGAGGACTGGATTCCGGTCTGGATGACCGCGAACTCGTCGCCGCCAAGCCGCGCGATCAGGTCGCCTTCCGTCAGGCAGCCGCGCAGACGGCCGGCGATGGCCTTGAGCAGCTCGTCGCCGACATGGTGGCCGAGCGAATCGTTGATGCCCTTGAATTCGTCGACATCGATGTAGAGCAGCGCAAACTGGCAGCCATCGGCGGCCCGCGCCAGCTGGCGTTCGATCTGCTCGCGGAACAGCGTGCGGTTCGGCAGGTCGGTCAGCGCATCGTAATGCGCCATGTGTGCGATCTTCTCGTCGGCGCGCCGCCGCTCCGTGACGTCCTCCACGACGTTGATGATGTAGCGGGGTTCGCCGGACTTGTCGCGGATGCCGATCCTCCGCGACGTGATGTAGCGCCGCCCGATGGTCGGGGTGTTCCAGCTATGCTCGTCCAGGAACAGGCCGTCCGGCGATTGCAACAGCCTGTCGTCGTCCCGGGTGATGATGCCGGCCTCGTCTGTCGGATAAAGGTCGAACGCGGTCTTGCCGACGATCGTTTCCGGGGTGACGCCGAGCTGCTCCTCGGCCACGTGGTTGGCGAGAAGGTAGCGCCGCGTGCGCGCGTCCTTCACGGTAATCCGCGACGGGATGTGATCGATGATCTCCCGGAGGAAGGTGTGGTTGCGGTCGCGCTCCTGCTCCAGGCTGCGGCGCTCGGTGATGTCCTCGATGGTGGCGACCCATCCGCCCTGCGCGAGCGGCGTATTGATGACCTGGAAGGCGCGACCGTCGGCCAATTGATGAATTCTCGTGGAGACCGTGCCTTCGGCGACGATCCGCATGACATCGGCGCAGAATTCCTCGACATCACCGTCGAACGCGCGACGCTCCTTGCGATGGTACATCGCCTCGCGGATGTGGCAGCCGGGCTTGATGACGTCGTGGGACAGGCCGAACATCTCCGCATAGCGGCGGTTACAGGTGACGATGTAGCCGGCGGCGTCGTACAGGATCAGTCCCTGCGACATGTTGTTGAGGGCTGTGTCGAGCCGCCGCCGCTCCGCCTCGATCCGTTCCTGGGCTTCGCGGTTCTGCCGGTTGATCTGGCGAATGATCAGGTAGAGGATCAACGCGATCACGACGGCCGAGAAACCCGCCGTAGCGACCATGAAGCCGGTCTGCTGTCGCCAGTCGGCCAGCGCGGCGCTGGTGATGTTGGTCGCGACGATGACGAGCGGAAAATGCGTCAATGTCGTTGCCGAGCCCAGCCGCTCCTCGCCGTCGACGGGGCTCCTGACGCGCAGCGTGTGCTGACCGCCGTTGGCCAGCACCTTCTGCATCAGCGGCGCATCCTTGAAGCTTCGTCCGATCATCTCTTCCAGATGCGGATAGCGCGCCAGCATCTTGCCTTCGCGATCGAACAGCGAGATCGCCGTACCCTCGGCAAGCGCCACGGATGCGAAATAATGCTGGTAGCTGGCCGGATCGATCCGGCGGACCATTGCGCCGAGGAATGTGCCGTCGGGGCCGGTCAGCCGCCGCGCGACGACCGTGGTCCATTTGCCGATGATGAAGCTGCGGACGGATTCCAGGATGACCGGCTCGCCGGTCGGATTGGATTTGAAGGCTTGGAAATAGGCGCGCGAGGAAACGTTGATCTTGGGCAACGGCTGGGCCCGCGACCAGTTGATCAACTCGCCCTCCGCGTCATAGATCGCGATGTCGCCGAGATAGGACACCGAGCTGATCTTGCTGCGCAGCATCTGGTTCGTCGCGGATCCCGACATGCGCTCGCGGAATATCGCAGGCGAGGTGATCTCCGGCAGGTTCATCTGCCCGATCACATCAGCGGCGACGACGTCGGAGTCTTCGAATTGCTGGTCAAAGTGCCGTGCGATCAGCTGTACCGTGTTTTCCAGCTCACGTTCACGATTGGCGAGGGTCCGCTCGCGGAATTCGCCGATGGCCATGGCGGTCACGATGAAGATTCCCGCGACCAGCACCACGCCGCACAGGGTCAGCCACAGGACCGGACCACGCCGAATCGCCGCCCTCCAGCCGCTGTTCGCGGCTAGGGACATTCCGGCTGCAATCCGCGCAAAGACCTGGCGCATTCCCCCTCCCTGGAGGAACACGAATACACCGCACAAATGGCCTAAACCTTAGGAAAGCCAGTTACCTAAGCCTTAATCCGGTTGCGCAGTCCCATTCGCATGCAGCGGAGCGGGAATCGCGTCACGGTTGTGCCGCGCGCATAGTGACCGCTGCGCTGCATCATTACCCGGGGGTTAATGCGAGCTGCCGCCGCCCTTGGCACCGGTCGGGTTGCGCAGCCGTCCGACCACGCCGGTCGGAAAGAAGTAGACGCTGGCGATGAAGAGCAGCCCGAGCCACAGCAGCCAGCGGTCGGGATGCAACAGCCCCGGCAGCAGCGGCAGGCCGGCTTCCGACGCCGCCGTGGAGGCGACCCCCATCAGCGACTGCAAATAGTTCTGGGCGAGGATGAAGATGCTGGCGCCGATGATCGCGCCGTAGATCGTGCCCATGCCGCCGATCACGACCATCAGCAGGATGTCCAGCATGATCGAGAAGCTGAGCGAGGTATCGGGACCGGCATAGCGTAACCACAGTGCGTTCAGGATGCCGGCGCCGGCAGCGACCAGCGCGGCGAGGCAATTGGCGTAGGTCAAGTGGAACACCGTGCGGAAACCGAGCGCCTCGGCGCGAAACCGGTTCTCGCGGATGGCCTGCAGCACGCGCCCGAACGGCGAGTTCACGACGCGCAGCAAAGCGAGGATCATCAGGGCCGAGACGGCGAACACCAGGTAGAAGGTCAGGATGCGGCCGTTGACCTCGAAGCCGAACAGGTTTTTCGAGATCAGCACGGTGCCGGGGCGCAGCAGCTCCGGCAGCTGGAAGCTGCGCCCGTCCTCACCGCCGGTCAGCCAGGAGAACTGCGAGGCCAGGACCTGGAAGGCGGAGGCAACCGCGAGCGTGATCATGGCGAAGAAGATCGCGGCGACGCGCAGAGAAAAGAGCCCGATGGCGAGCGCGAGCAGAGCTGCGAGCGGCAGTCCGACGACGATGCCGGTCGCGACCGCGGACCAATTGGGCCCCATTCCGTACAGCGCGATGGCGATCGCGTAGCTGCCGATGCCGTAGAACATGGTGTGGGCGAACGAGACCGAGCCGGTGTAACCGAGCAGCAGGTCATAGGAGGCGACCAGCGCGGCGAAGACGCAGATCTTGGCTGCGACGTTCAGTGCCTTGGCGCCCGGGAACAGGAACGGCGTCGCCGCCAGCGCCAGGATGATGACGACGAGAACGAGCGTGAGGATGCGGCTGCGCGGCGGGTCGCCGGAGAGGATCATCATCGGCTGGTCACCGCATAGAGGCCGCGCGGCCGCCACATCAGAATGGCGACCATCAGCAGGATGTTGGAGACGAGGGCGAGCTTCGGCACCAGGAAGCCGCCGTAATTGGCGACCATGGCCACGAGGATCGCACCGATGAAGCAGCCGCCGATCGACCCGAGTCCGCCGATGATGACGACGATGAAGATCAGGACGGTGAGGTCGTCGCTCATGGAGGCGTGAACCTGCTCGCGATAGAGCGCCCACATCACGCCGCCGAGGCCGGCCAGCGCCGATCCCGTCATGAACACGCCGAGGAACAGGCGGCGGATGCGATAGCCGAGCGCCTCGACCATTTCGCGGTTCTCGACGCCGGCGCGGATCAAGAGGCCGAGCTTGCTGCGGTTGAGCACGAGCTGGATCGCGATGAAGATGCCAAGGCCGATCAGCATCGCCAGCACGCGGTATTTCGCGATCGCGACGTCGCCGAGGATGAAGGAGCCGCGCAGCGAGGTCGGCAGCGGCATCGGGATGATCTGCGGCCCCCACAGCGCATAGAGCGTCTGTTCGGCGACGATCAGGCCGCCGGTCGTCATCAGGATCTGCTTCAGATGCTGGCCGTAGACGGGCAGGATCAGCACGCGCTCGACGACCAGGCCGAGCGCGCCGGATACCGCCATTGAGAGCAGCGCGGCCGGGGCGAGCACCGCGAGGTTCATCCAGAGCGAGTCGGCCTGGATGGAGGCCGCGAACGGCGCCAGCACCAGGGTCGCGACATAGGCGCCGACGGCGATGAAGGCGCCGTGGCCGAAATTGAGCACGTCCATCAGGCCGAACACCAGCGTGAGGCCCGAGGCCATGATGAAGATCATCATGCCCATGGCGAGACTCGCGACGGTCAGCGTCAGCCAGGAGCTGGTTGATCCAATCAGCGGGATCATGAGCAGGGCGAGCGCGATCGGCAGCAGGATCGGCGCGATGTCGCGTTTCGGCTTCGGCAGGGGATCGGTTGCGGCAAGTTCAGTCACTGATGTGTCTCCAGGCTCAGGCCGAGAAGCCGCTCCTGCAACGGCACGTCGGCGGCGAGCGCCGCCATTTCTCCGCGATGAACGATAGTGCCGTTGTCCATCACCAGCACGTTGTCGCCGAGCTCGCGGGCGGCAAAGAAGTTCTGTTCGACCATGAGGATGGTCGCGCCCTTGCGCTTGATCTCCTTCAGGCACTCGATCAGCGCCATCACGATCGCGGGCGCGAGGCCCTTCGTCGGCTCGTCGATCAGCAAGAGCTTGCGCGGCTCGATGATGGCGCGCGCGATCGAGAGCATCTGCTTCTGTCCGCCCGAGAGGCTTCCGGCGCGCGACAGCCAGAAGCGGCGCAGCGCCGGGAAGAAGCCGAAGATCCACTCGAGCTGGGTGTCGTCGAGCGGGCCGTCGCGCGCCGCCAGCACCAGATTCTCCTTCACCGTGAGGTCGGAAAACACCGCCATGCTCTCCGGGACGTAGCCGACGCCGAGCCGGGCGATGTCGGGCGTGGCGAGGCTCTCGATGCGCATCCCGGCGAGGCTGATCTCGCCGTGCGAGGCCTGCCACAGCCCCATGATGGTACGCAGCGTCGTCGTCTTGCCGGCGCCGTTACGGCCGAGCAGCATCGTGACCTGTCCCTGCGGGACCGCGAGGTCGATGCCCTGGAGGATGTGATAGCGGCCGATATGGGTGTGCACGCCGGAGAGCTTGAGCAGGTCGGTCATGCGATGCTCTCCGCGCTCTTGGGGGCGACGCCGAGATAGGCCTCCTGCACGATCGGAGAGGCGATCACCTCGGCAGGCGGCCCGTCCGCAACGAGTTGCCCGTTATGCAGGACGATGATGCGGTCGGCGAGCGAGCGCACCACGTCCATCTTGTGCTCGACCAGAAGGATGATCTTGCTCCTGTCCTGCTTGAGCTGCGCAATGAGGTTGAGGACCACAGGCACCTCGTCGATGCTCATGCCCGCGGTCGGCTCGTCGAACATGAAGACCTCCGGCTCCAGCGCGATCATCAGCGCCACTTCGAGCTTGCGCTGATCGCCATGTGACAGCGCTGTCGCGGCAACGCCGCGGCGGCTGCCGAGCGCGACCTGGTCGAGGATGGCATCGGCGCGTGCGATCAGGTCGCGGCGCACCGTCCAGGGCCGCAGCATGTCGTAGTGCGTGCCGTTTGCCGCCTGCACCGCAAGGCGAACGTTCTCTTCCACGGTGAGATTCGGAAAGAGATTGGTGAGCTGGAACGCGCGCCCGAGACCCGCACGGGTCCGCATCGGCGCGGAGTGCTGGGTAATGTCGGTGCCGCCGAACAGGATACTGCCGTTCGAGGCGCGCAGCTGGCCCGAGATCAGATTGAAGTAGGTGGTCTTGCCGGCGCCGTTCGGCCCGACGATCGCGGTGAGCTCGCCCGGGCGGAACGTGCAGGTGACGTTGTTGACCGCGACATGGCCGCCGAAGCGGATGGTGAGGTCGCGGGTTTCGAGGGTCAGCGTCATTGAGAATCTACAAATGATGAAACGGAATCCATCCGCGAGTCACGCAGCCCTCCCTCCCCCGCTTGCGGGGGAGGGAGGGGAGAGGGTGCTTCCGCGATGGGATAATCTCCCAAGAGGAGAAGTCCTCTCCCGGCCTCTCCCGCAAGCGGGAGAGGTGAAGCAAGGAAGGTCAGCGCTTGTTGCGGACGGGAACGTCCATGTCCTCGATCTTCAGCTCGCGCACCGGCTCGAGCACGGCCCAGGCGACGTTCGGATCAACCTTGACCTTGAAGTGATACATGCTCTGCAGCGCCTGATGATCTTCCTTGCGGAACACCATCTTGCCCTTCGGCGTGTCGAACTCCAGGCCCTCCATGGCCGTGATCAGCTTCTCGGTGTCGGTCGACTTCGCCTTGGTGACGGCGGCGACGACGGACATCGCGGCAGCAAAGCCGCCCGCGGTGAAGAAGTCCGGCGGCGCGTTGAAGCGCTTCTGGTGCTCGGCGACCAGCCAGTCGTTCACCGGGTTCTTCGGGATATCGTAGAAATAATAGGTCGCGCCTTCCATGCCGGGGAGGCCCTTATAGGCGGCGAGCGCCGGCAGGATGTTGCCGCCGGTGGAGAGCTCGATGCCGTAGCGCTTCGGGTCCATGTCCTGGAGCTTGGCCAGCGGATTGCCGGCGCCGGCCCAGATCACCCAGATCACCTTGCGGCCGGGCTTGTCCTTCAGCGCGTCGAACAGGCGCTGGCCGACCGCGGTGAAGTCGGTGGTCGAGGTCGGGGCATATTCTTCGGCGGCGAGCGTCGCGCCGGTCTTGGCGAGCGCCTCCTTGAAGGCTGCGACGCCATCGCGGCCGAACGCATAATCCTGCGCCAGGGTCGCGACGGTGACGCCCTGCTTGCCGATGGCGACGGCGTTCGAGATCGCGTCCTGTGACGAGTTGCGTCCGGTGCGGAAGATGTAGCGGTTCCACTTCTCGCCGGTAATCTGATCCGCGACCGCGGGCTCGACGATCAGGATTTTCTTGTTCTCCTCGGCGACCGGGAGAATGGCGAGGGCCGCTGCCGACGAAGTCGTGCCGATCGCGATGTCGGCCTTGTCGTCCTGATAGGCTTCGGCGAGCGCGGCCTTCGAAAGGTCCGGCTTGCCCTGATCGTCCTTGGTGATGATGACGATCTTGCGACCGTCGAGCGTCATCGTGCCTTTGGTGGCGTATTCGAAGCCCATCTTCAGGCCGGTTTCGGTCTGCTTGGCATAGGCCTCGAGCGGACCGGTCTTGCCGTAGATCAGCGCGACCTTGAGATCGTCGGCCCGTGCGGACGTGCTCGCGGCGAGCGCGAGGACGGTTGTTGTTATGATGAATGATCGACGCACGATGGTCCCTCCTGATTTAAAGTTTCTCGGCAACAGCGATTTGCACAACACTACGAACATTGCAATTGAACCTTCCGGCCGAGCGTGCCGGCCTTTCGAACATGCATCATTTTTGAGCGAGCCGCGCGTTGCCGGCTCCTTCGGCCTGACGCCGATCCGACTGCGCCTCCTCCGCGCTTTCGAAAATATGCGGTGCGACGCCGCGCCTCTCCAGGGCTTCGCCGAGCTTGATGCGCAGGAAGCCCGACGTGGTGTAGCGCGAGACACCGGAATAGAAGCGATCGACGAGGTTGCGCACCATGGCCGAATAATCGTCCATCAGTTCCGGCAGGATGGAAAAATTGTCATAATTGACGATGGCGTAGACCCGGCGGCCGAGCGGTGCGAGCCTGGCCTCGACGATATCGGCGATGGCGTCGATCTCGGCCCTGCTGCGCAGCGGGTAGCGTTCGAGATTGACGAAGAACAGGTTCTGCTGCTCGTCCAGCGTGAAGCGCTGGTCGAGCGGAATGGTGAGCAGGCGCTCGCGCAAATCCATCAGACCTTCGCCGAAGATGCGCGCATCCATCAAGGCGGGATCGCGTGGGATCAAGGGCTTGAAATCCATCAGGCGTAAAATGTCGCGCTCGATATCGATGCCGGGCGCGACTTCGGTGAGTTCGAGCCCGCCGGGACGCAGCTCGAATACGCAGCGCTCGGTGACGTAGAGCGTGCGCTGCTGGCGCGCTGCCGCGAGCGGGCCGCTGAAGGTGACGTGCTCGACGCTGTCCACGAATTTGCGCGACCTGGCTTCGTCGAGAATGACGAGCTTGCCGCCGTTCACTGCGATGCGTTGCTTGCCCGCGCCGAAGGTGCCGACGAAGATGACCTCCTTGGCGCTCTGGCTGATGTTGATGAAGCCGCCGGCGCCCGCGAGCTTCGGCCCGAACTTGCTGACATTGAGGTTGCCGGCACGATCGACCTGGGCGAGCCCGAGAAAGGCCGCATCGAGACCGCCGCCGTCGTAGAAGTCGAACTGATAGGGCTGGTCGATCACCGCCTGCGTGTTGATCGCCGCGCCGAAATCGATGCCGCTCGCCGGGATGCCGCCGATCACGCCCGGCTCCGCCGTCAGCGTGATGAGATCGATGATTCGCTCCTCATTGGCCACGGAGGCAATGCCCTCCGGCATGCCGATGCCGAGATTGACGACGCTGTTTGCCTTCAGCTCGAGGGCGGCGCGACGGGCGACGATCTTGCGCTCGCTGACCGGCATCACCGGCAGCGAGGCGGCGCGGACACGGATCTCGCTCGAATAGGCCGGATTGTATTGCGTGCCGAAGGTCTGCCAGTGGTTCTCGGGCCTCGCCACCACGACGCAGTCGACGAGGATACCGGGAATCTTGACCTGACGCGGATTGAGGCTGCCGGCCTCGGCCACGCGTTCGACCTGGGCGATGACGATGCCGCCGGAATTATGCGCCGCCATGGCGATGGCGAGCGCCTCGAGCGTCAAAGCCTCCTTCTCCATGGTGAGGTTGCCGTCGGGATCGCCGGTGGTGGCGCGGATGATCCCGACCTGAATCGGGAACGTCTTGTAGAGCAGGCAGTCCTCGTCGCCGATCCTGATCAGCTCCACCAGGTCCTCGGTGGTGCGCGCGTTCAGCTTGCCGCCTCCGTGCCGCGGGTCGACGAAGGTGCCCATGCCAACGCGGGTGAGATGGCCCGGCCGGTGCGCGGCGATGTCGCGGAACAGATGCGTGATGACGCCCTGCGGCAGGTTATAAGCCTCGATCTGGCCTGCGATCGCGAGTTGCTGCAGTTTCGGCGCAAGCCCCCAATGTCCCCCGATCACGCGCCGGACCAGGCCCTCATGCGCGAGATGATTGAGGCCGCGATCTTGGCCGTCACCCTGGCCCGCCGCATAGACCAGCGTCAGGTTGCGCGGCTTGCCCTGCGCATAGGGCGCATCTCCCTCGTGGGAGAGATAAAGCTCCTCCAGCGCGATCGCGATCTCCTCGGCAAAGCCGATGCCGACGAAGCCGCCGGTCGCCACCGTGTCGCCGTCGCGGATCAGCATCACCGCTTCGGCCGCCGTGACGACCTTGCCTTTCTCGGAGTTGCGCAAATAGGGCAGAGCTGGGTGATGGCTCACCGCGAACCTCCCGATCGCTTCGACTGTATGCCGATCTTGTCGTGCATCGATCCTATCGCGAGGAGCCGCGCCGGGACAGCTTGTCCTCGTGCTGGACAATATGAGCAGGGCATTCGGCCCGGAGCTAATTTGCGTGTTTCGGTGGCGTGACGTGCGAGGGCTGCCTCGCTGGAAGCTGATGGACCGCGATCGCTTCACTCATGTTGCGTCCTCCCCGTTGCGAATGCGCATGTGCAGCACGCGTCATTGTGCAAAGCGAAGAGCAAGGTCCGCGCCAGATGCGGAGGGTTTGCGCAAACTGGCGGAAAACACGGCATTTTCTGAAACAGGCACCGGAAGACCGAGGAGATGCCGTGTCCGGAATCCGAGACTCCGGACGGGCCCGTGTCTCGAAACTCAGACGGAGGCTGGCCCCGAGGCGAGGCTGAACTTGGCGAGCTTCTTGTAGAAGGTCGCACGCGAGATCCGCAGCATCCTGGCTGCCTCGGTGATCTGACCATTGCTGGCGGCGAGCGCCTGTTCGAGCGTTTGCCTCTCGAACTCGGCCTCGGCCTCGGCATAGGGCACCACCAGCCCTGCGGGGCGCTCGGGCGTCGCGGTTCTGATCTCGGTGCCGACGGGAAGGATGCGCGCGACATCCTCGCCGGTCAGCCGGCCGGAATCGCTGAGAATCAGCGCCCGCTCCAGGATGTTGCGGAGCTCGCGAACGTTGCCCGGCCAGTCGTAGCGTGCGAGCGCGGCCAGCGCGCTCGGCGTGATCCTGGCACTGACATAGTCGCCGGAGGCGCTGATGTCCTCGAGCAGCCGGGCGCAGATGTCAGGAAGATCCTCCAGGCAGTGGCGCAGCGGCGGCAGGTCGATCGCGAGCACGTTCAGCCGGTAATAGAGATCGGGCCGGAACGCGCCGTCGCTGACACGCTTGCGCAAATCCACATTGGTCGCGGCGACCACGCGCACGTCAACCTTGGAGATCTTGTCCGAGCCGAGCGGCTCGATCTCGCGCTCCTGCAGCACGCGCAGCAGCTTGGCCTGCAATTGCAGCGGCATCTCGCCGATCTCGTCGAGGAACAGCGTGCCGCCGTCGGCGATGCGGAACTTGCCTTCGCGTCCCCTGCGGTCGGCGCCGGTAAAGGCGCCCGGCGCCGTTCCGAAGAACTCCGACTCGATCAGCGTGTCGGGTATGGCGGCGACGTTGACGCTGACGAACGGCTTCTCTGCGCGGGTGGAAGCACTGTGGATCGCCTGCGCGAGCATCTCCTTGCCCGTTCCGGTCTCGCCGGTGAGGAGCACCGTGACGCTCTGCCGCGCGGCGCGGCTTGCGAGCTGCTTGGCCTGCGCGATTCCCGGCGTGGTGCCGACGTAATCGGCGAAAGTGAAACGTGCGGCGCGGGTGTTCGACAATTGCCGCCGCGCAAGCCGCAGGTCGCTTTCGAGCTGGGCGACGCGGGCCAACAGGGGTTTGAGGCTTTCGAGGTGGTCATAGAGCACGAAGCCGATCGCGCCGATCACCGTTCCGTTCTCGTCCTCGATCGGCATGCGGGTGACGACGAGCTGCTCGCCACCGAGCTCCATGATGTCGAGCAGGATCGGCTCGCCGGTCTCGGCCACCTTGCGCATCAGGCTGTTGGGGATGACCTCCTCGATCGGCCGGCCGATGGCCTCGCTGACGCGCTTGAGGCCGAGCGCGGCGAGATATTTTTCGTTGACGTAGACGACCCGTCCGCCGCGGTTGATCGCGATCGCGCCCTCGCAGAGCTTCTCCAGCCGCTCGAACAGCGTCTCCATCGCGCGCGCACGGAGATAGGCGGGATCGCTGATCGAGGCGGAAGCGGACATGACATGCCTTGCGGGAGGTCCGCCCGTGTATTAGCAAAAGGCCAGCAATTTCAAAGCGGGAAATGGGGGCGGCCACTTGCTGATCTATCCCCCGTCACCCTGAGGTGGCCACTTCTTCAGCGGCCCTCGAACGATGACGGAACGCAGAATCCCGGACTTCTTTACCGCCGATAACCGTTCGCGCGCGAATAGCCCTGGCGGTTGTGCTGTGTCGGGCGGCTCGCGACGTTTGCCCGCGCCTCGCTGGAGAGCGGCGTTGCGAGCTTCAGCTCCTCCAGGAAGATCGGTCGGGAGAAGTAATAGCCCTGCGCGTAGCGGATCTTGGTTGCGGCCTGGAGATAAGCGAGTTCCTCGTAGGATTCGAGGCCTTCGGCAATCACGGTCATGCCTAGCGCTTCGCTCAAGGACTCGATCGCGCGCAGGATGCCCTGGCTGCGCGGGCGCTTATGAATGTCGGTGATGAAGGAGCGGTCGATCTTGATCTCGTCGGCGGTGATGTCGGCCAGTGCCGAGAGCGAGGAATAGCCTGTGCCGAAATCGTCGATCGAGATGCCGACGCCGAGCTTGCGGAACATCGGCAGGATCTCGTCCTGGAAATGATTCTTGGCGACGAAAGCGTCTTCCGTCACCTCGATCATGAAACGCTGCGGAAAGCCGGTGTCGTCCAGCGCTCGCGCGAAGCTGCGCATGAATTCGGGATTGCCGGCCTGCTTGGCGGCGACGTTGATGCTGATGGTGGCTTCCGCGCCGAACGTCTCGTTGATCAAATCGATCGACTTGACGATCTCGGCGAGCACGAGGTGAGTGAGCTCGTCGATCAGGCCGAGCTCGCCGGCGAGATTGATGAACGAGCCGGGCGCCTGGATCACGCCTTCGTCGTCGCGCAGGCGCACCAGGGCCTCGATACCCTTCACGGCCCGGGTGCGGATGTCGACCTTGGACTGGAAGGCGCAGCAGAAGCGCTTCTCCAGGATGGCGAGCCGCAGCGACTGCTCGACCTTCATCCGCGCCTGCGCCTCGCGCTCCATGCTCGCGTCGAAGAAGGCGGCGAGTCCCTTGCCGTTGTTCTTGATGCGGTACATCGCGATGTCGGCGTTCTGGCGCAGCGTCTCGAAACTGCTTCCGTGATCGGGATAGAGGCTGATGCCGACGGAGGTGGAGGCGAAGACCTCCGAATTGTCGATGAAGAACGGTGCCGTCAGCCGCTCCAGCGTCGACTGCATGAATTCGGCGACCTCCTCCTGGCTCTGGATCGGTGAGAGCAGCAGCAAAAATTCGTCGCCGGAGATGCGCGACAGCATGTCGGAATCACGCAGGTCGCGGCCGAGCCGCTTCGACAGCTCGACCAGCAGCGCATCGCCGACCGCGTGGCCGTAATAGTCGTTGATGTGCTTGAAATTGTCGACGTCGAGGAAGGCCAGCGCGAAGCGCTCGCCGGCGCGATTTTCCGTGAGCAGATTGTTGACGCGATGTTCGATCACGCGCCGCGAGGGCAGTCCGGTCAACTCGTCAAAATAGGCCGAGCGGAAGAGCTGGTCCTCGAAATTCTTCTGCTCGGTGATGTCGGAAGATGCCGAGATCAGGAGCTCGCGTCCGGCGAGGCGAACGGGACGATGCGTCGTGAGCAGCACCTGGCGCGCAGCGCCGCCGTGAAGCGCCTCTTCGGTGACGACAGGCTGGCCGGCACTGAAAGCCTTGCGGCAGGCTTCGCGACGCGTCGCCAGATCGGGTGAGGGGCGGCTGCCGTCCATGCCGAGCTGCGCGGCCGCGGCGTCGTTAACCAGCAGAATCTCGCCATGCGCGTCCTGTACGGTCAGGCCGGCCGGCAGCATTCTAACGATTTCCTTGAGAAAACCGAGCTCGGCTTCATTCGCGCCGGAATATCTGTTGTCGTTCATAGAAGTCATGAATCTTGTTGTTTCAGCGCGCCTTTGCAATGGACGCGATCTTGCGCGGTTCCCTCTTAAGTTTGGTTAAGGGGTCCGGAGAAATACGGGGATGTTTTGCGGCGATGCGACGCGCGCCGACGATCGTCATTAACAGAGGGTCAACAGCGCATGAGAAAACGCGAGCGGAGCGCGGGTGCGCTTTCGCTTGGCGCGCGATGTTATTCGCTTTGCGGGATTCGGCACTGCATGATGCAATGCAGCCCGGTCTTCAAATAGGAGATCTCGGATTTGCCATCGAAGGCCGTCAGCGCCGATTTCAGCAGCTTGGTGCCGAAGCCGGGCTCGGACACCTTGTCCACGCTCGGCCCCTCGGTTTCGTCCCAGGTGATGGTCAGCCGGTCGTCGCTGACGGTCCACGACACCTGCAACAGACCGCGAGGCGAGGAGAACGCACCATATTTTCCCGCATTGGTGGCGAGCTCGTGAAACATCAATGACAGTGTGACCGCGAGCTTCGGCGGCAGGAACAATCGCTCGCCGTTGAGAGTGAAGCGGACATGGCCGTAGGGGCCGAGCTCCGAAATCAGGAGATCGCGGATGTCGCAGCCAGCCTTGTCGATGCGCGAGATCAAATCGTCGGTCGCAGCCAGCGACCGCAGCCGCGGATCGACCCGGGCCCAGACCTGCGGCTGGTCATGCAGCACTTGGTGGATGACGGCGTGCACCGTCGACAACTTGTTCTTCAGCCGGTGCTGGAGCTCGTCGACCAGCAGCTTGCGGTAATCCTCTTCCTCGATCAGGCGCCTGGAGATCCTGCGCTGCTCGGCCAGCATGGTGCGATAGTGCTCGACCCCCCAGATGGTCAGCGCGCTCACGGCCCAGTAGAGCGCCAGCAAGGCAAACCGCGCGTTGTCGGCCATGGCGTCGCTGAAGTTCACGACGACGCCGAGCACCCCGCCGAAGAGCGCGGTGATGATGCCGATCCGGAATCCTCCGAACGCGGCGGCGAAGAACACGGCCGGGAAATACGGGGTGAAGTAGACGTCGGGCCGCACATGCGCGAGGGCCCAGCGCGCCAGCGTCGCAACCAGCAGGCAGGCGACCGCGAAGGTGAGGCTCAGGCCCAGCGATGGCGGTGCCACGCCCTGCCAACCCCTGCGGAATTCGTCGATCAGCTTCCCCATGCACAGCCCGGTTGCGAGACGCGTCCGAAAATCGGGCGTTTGCCAGGAATGGTACGCACGTCCCCGGCGGAAGCAAAGCTTGCCTTGACGGAAGCCGGCGGGAATAGTGGCGCTTGCGCCGCCGACCGTCGCGGCGCCGTCATCGATCGGTGTCCGCCATCGGGCGTCAAATGGTTCGAAAACAGGGACATTCCATGGGCAGGCTGGACGGCAAGGTTGCGGTGATTACGGGCGCGACGAGCGGGATCGGATTGCGCACTGCGGAAGTCTTCGTTGCCGAAGGTGCCAAAATTGTGATCGCGGGCCGGCGTGTGCCGGAAGGTGAGGCGCTGGCGAGGCAGCTCGGGGTCAACTGCATCTTCCGCCAGACCGACGTGACGGTCGAAGCACAGATGCAGGCCCTGATCGCGCTGGCCGTGGACAAGTTCGGCCGGATCGACTGCCTGTTCAACAATGCCGGCGGCCCGGCGCAGACCGGCGGCATCGAGGGTCTCGAGGCCGATCGCTTCGATGCTGCAATGGCGACGCTGGTGCGCAGCGTCATGCTGGGCATGAAGCATGCCGCGCCCTACATGAAGAAGCAGGGGAGCGGCAGCATCATCAACAATGGCAGCATCGCCGGGCGCCTTGCCGGGTTCTCGTCCTCAATGGTCTATAGCGCGGCCAAGGCGGCGGTGATTCATCTCACCAAATGCGTGGCGATGGAGCTCGGCGAGTCCAATGTGCGCGTCAACGCGATCTCGCCCGGAGCGATCGCGACCGGCATTTTCGGCAAGGCGCTCGGGCTCTCGACCGATGCGGCGGAGAAGACGCCGGCGGTGATGCGCGAGGTCTACAAGACCGCGCAGCCGATCCCGCGTGCCGGCCTTCCCGATGACATCGCCCATGCCGCCGTGTTCCTCGCCAGCGACGAATCGAGCTTCATCAACGGCCACGACCTCGTCGTCGACGGCGCCATGACCGGCGGCCGCAACTGGAGCCAGCAGCAGCAGGGCTACGTGGCCTTGCGCAAGGCGTTCGACCAGGGCGCGTAGGAGCAGGTCACCTTCTGTCGTTCCGGGGCGCACGAAGTGCGAGCCCGGAATCTCGAGATTCCGGGTTCGATGCTCCGCATTGCCCCGGAATGACGGTGTGAGTCGCTCACACCGCCTTCATCCTGACCTTCAGCCCGTCCCGCGGCTTCGGGATCGGCCACATCTGCCAGTCCGGCTTGTAACCGGGCGCGAGCGACACTTCGATATTCTGCAGGAAATGCCGCGCGAAGCATTTCGCCTGCATGTAGGCGAAGTGCAGGCCGAGGCACATATGCGCGCCGCCGCCGAACGGCACCCAGGCGAAGCGGTGGCGGGCCCGTTGCGCTTCCTCGGTGAAGCGCAGCGGATCGAAGCGGTCCGGGTCCGGCCAGATATCCTTCATATGATGCGTATAGAGTGGATTGACGCCGACCGCCGTGCCGGCGGGGATCGTGAAGCCCTTGAAGGTGAAATCGCGCATGGCGCGGCGCGGCATCGAGGGCACCGGCGGCTTGATCCGCAGCGCCTCCTTGAACGCCATCTCGCACAGAGGCATTTTCTCGAGATCGTCGAAGCTGCTCGGCGCGCCCCGGGCGAGCCCGAGCGCGAGCACCTCCGCGCGCAGCCGGTCCTGCCAGTCCGGATTCGCTGCGAGCTCGCCGATGAAGGAGGTCAGCGACGAGGTCAGCGTGTCATGTGCCGCCATCATCAGGAAGCTCATGTGGTCGATGATGTCCTGCTCGGACAGCAGCGCGCCGTCCTCATGGGTGGCACGGCAGAGCTGCGAGAACAGATCATCGCCGCCATGATTGCCGCGTCGCAGCGGGATCTGCTCGCGGAAATAGGCGACGATTCGCTTGCGCCCGCGCACGCCAGCCGCCATCTGGGTGCCGGGCAAGGGGCGGCGGATCGGGGCGACGGCAGCGGCGACCATGTCGACGAAGGCGCGGTTGATCTCGTCGACCTCCGGTCCGATGTCGGCGCCGAGGAACGAGGCCGCAGCGAGATCGAGCGTGAGCTGCTTCATCGCCGGGTAGAGCTGCATTTCGCCGGGCTTGGCCTTCCACTGTGCGACCCGCGCGGAGATGCCGTGGTCGAGGTCGCTGAGATAGGACTTCATCGGCCCGGATTTGAACGCGACCGACAGCGCCTTGCGGTGCAGCCGGTGCTCGTCGAAATCGAGCAGCATCAACCCGCGCGGAAACAACAGGCCGAGCACCTTGTTCCAGCCGTGGGTCGACGAGAACAGCTTTTGCTGGTCGAACATCACGAGCTCGTTGGCCTCCGGTCCGAGCAGCACGACATTGGTCTCGCCGAAAACATGGGTGCGGTAGACGGGGCCGTATTTGACGCCGTTCGCCTCGACATGGCCTTTGGGATCGGCCAGCACCTGGAACGTCTTGCCGAAGATGGGCCAGCCCTCGTCGCCGGGAATGTGCGTCAGCGCGTTGCGTTTGGGCGCGGTGAAGTCGGGCGCCGTTGCGGCCATATGTTGCATCGACATGACGATTGCTCCGGTTGGCAGGCGCCGCGAACATAGCACGATCCGACCGCGATGGGCTGCGGTCGTGTAGCGCACAAGATCGTCACAGCCCACCGCCGTCGCAATTACGCACTGGTGGCCGTTTCAACCGACGCCGATGCTGCATAGCCTCATCCCGAGAGACCGCGTAGCGGTCGTCTAAGGACGAGGCGTTCGCTCAGACGTCACGAAATCATCAGGATGGCCTTGCGGGATTGCAGATTGGGCACTACCGCTTCGCCGCTTCCTTCTGCAGATCCGGGGCGTTGACGGCGGGAATGGCGACGCGGCCGGGGCCGGTCACCTTCAGCGCCTCGGCGGCCTTCTCGTTCTCCATGATCTTGGCCATCACCGCCTGGCCTGCACGCTCGAAGATCGCGCGGTTCTCGATCACGAATTTCTGTGACCTGCGCAAGGAATCGATGTAGCCGTTGATCTCGGGTACGACATAGCGCGCCACCATGTCCCAGCTCCGGCGTGTATTTTCCGGATTGGCCCAGTCGTGCACGAACCCGATGATGGCGCCGACGCCGCCGGAGACCTGCATCACGTTCTTGATGGTTTTGACGAGATCGTCGGGCGTGCCGATGGTGGATGCCGCGCCCTCGACGAAGGCGGTCTTGTCCACGGCCTCGTCGGGCGAGGAGAATGCGGTCAGCCCCGGCCGCTGCAACGTCCCGACATTATATTCGTTGTGCCAGCGCATCAGCCCGGCGCCGGCCTCCTTGCGCGCCTGCTCGCGGGTCTCGGCGATGTGGAAGGTCAGCAGCACGCGCCAATCCGCTCGGTTCACCGTGGTGCCGTGCTTCTTCGCGGCATCTTCCGCGAATTGCCATTGCTGCTGCAGCGACATCAGGCCTTGCGTCGTCATCGAGCCCAGCGAGATGATGCCGATGCCGTATTTGCCGGCGAGCGTCATGCCCGAGGGCGAAATCTGCGAGGCCACCACGAAGGGCATCTCCTCCTGCAACGGCAGGATCTGCAATGCGGCGTCGTTCATGGTGAACCAGTCGCTCTTGGCGGTGACCCGCTCGCCGTTGAAGAGCCGGCGGATGACGCCGATCGCCTCGTCCTGGCGGTCCCGCTGCGTCATCGGATCGATGCCGAGCGTGTGTGCGTCGGACGCGAGCGCGCCCGGGCCGGAGCCGAAGATGGCGCGGCCGCCGGTCATGTGGTCGAGCTGCACCATGCGCTGCGCGACGTTGTAGGGATGATGATAGGGCAGCGACACCACGCCGGTGCCGAGCTTGATCCGCTTGGTGCGCTCGCCGGCGGCAGCCAGGAACATCTCGGGCGAGGCGATCATCTCCCAGCCGGAGGAATGATGCTCGCCGCACCAGAACTCGTCATAACCGAGCGCATCGAGCTGCTCGACCAGGTCGAGATCGCGCCGGAACTGCAGCATCGGATGCTCCCCGATCGGATGATGCGGGGCAAGGAAGGCTCCGAACTTCAGGCGCGCCATGGCGTTCTCTCCGGCTTTGATTTTCTGTTCGTTGAGACGGTGAGGCTACGTGCCTGATGGCACGAACGCAATCGTGCGGTGTCCCGCACGGCGGAATGCTGGCATGCGTGTTTCTTCCCTCTCCCTGCCTGCGCGACGAGCTTCGCTCGCATTGACGTGTCGAGAGCGCCCCGTTCCAGCGGCAGTGTGACTCACTGTTCATGCAGAGTCGTGGCATCACGTCACAGCGGCGTGCAAACGCGCCATCGCGGCACCAGGGTTTGATCGAGGGCTGCGCGGTTTTTGATCGCGGGACTTGCGGTGCTCGCGCTCGACGCGTCTTCTTCGATGCGCCGTCGCCGCTCCCGCTCACCATGATCGTCTTCGGCCACGGTCAAGGATTGGTGATGGCGCCACTCCCCGGCGCGGTGCTCTCGACCGTGAAGCCTGTCGCCGCAGGCTCGGCCCTCCGGGATTTACGACACCATTGCGCAGATCGGAAATGCGGCCGGAGCGGCCGCAATCGGCGCGGCGTTCTTCGCGGACGAAGACCCTGCAATCAGGGCGCGCAGGATTTCTCGTCTTGCTTGCGCTGTTTATGACATTAAGTCCGGTCTACCGCCGTATTCCTGGCGTGGATGCGCGTCGCCCCCGCACGAAGTTGAGGCATTTGTGGTTAATGCCCGGGAATTCCGCGGAATCCCTACGATTTCGTAGGATTGACAGCGCACGGTCTTTTTATTTTGCAACGCAGCAACTATCTGGTTTGGCTGGACGTTGAACGTCGCCCACCAGGAATTCGCCGTGTCGTTAGCCAAAAATGTCGATTTGTTGAGACGTCTGCCGAGGCTGGACGGTCTGCGCTTTGCCGATCTCGGTCGCAGCGCTGATGTGTCCAGTCCATTGGAAGAGGTCACGAGCTTCGGCGACAATCCCGGGGCCCTGCGCATGTTCGCATTCGTGCCGGCGCAGTTGCAGAAGCCGCGCGCGTTGGTCGTCGTGCTGCATGGCTGCGGGCAGACCGCGGCCAGCTACGACCTCGGCGCCGGCTGGTCGACATTGGCTCAGCACTATGGCTTCGGGCTGTTGATGCCCGAGCAGCAGCGCATCAACAACGGCAACACCTGCTTCAACTGGTTCAATCCGGAAGACACGGCGCGAGGCGGCGGCGAGGCGCATTCGATCCGTGAGATGATCGCGCACATGGTCAAGGCGCATCGCATTGATCCCAGGCGCGTCTTCATTACCGGTCTGTCCGCCGGCGGCGGCATGACGTCGGTGATGCTCGCGACCTATCCGGAAGTCTTCGCGGCGGGCGCGGTCATCGCCGGATTGCCCTATGGCATCGCCTCGAACCTGCGCGAGGCGCTGGACGGCATGTTCCACTCCCCGGTGCGTCCTGCGCGCGAACTCGGCGATCTCGTGCGCAACGCTTCCGACTATCGGGGCCCCTGGCCGAAAATCTCGGTGTGGCACGGCAGTGCCGACCGCACCGTCAATCCCGGCAACGCCAACGAGATCGTCAAGCAATGGCTCGACCTGCACGATCTGCCGGAAGCGCCGATGGCGGAGACCAATGTCGACGGCTATCCGCGCCAAGCCTGGTGGAACAAGGACGGCGAGACGCTGGTCGAATCCTACGCCATCACCGACATGGCGCACGGCACGCCACTCGGGATCGCCGACAATGATCAGCGCTATGGCGTCGAAGGCGCCTTCCTGATCGAGGCCGGCATCTCCTCGTCCTATCACATCGCAACGTTCTTCGGTCTCACCGACTGGATTGCGGACGCTGCGAAGGCGGAAGCCAAGTCCGTAACAAAGCCCGCAGCGAAGCCGTCGCTTTCGCCTGCGCCGCATCTCGCCCGCTCGATCCGCGCGGCCGTCGCCGAACAGCCGGCCGCGCCGAAGCGCGAGGAGGCCCGTGGCTTCGATATCGGCCAGATCATCACGCGCGCGCTGACCGCCGCGGGGTTGATGAAGTAATTCGTCACTCCAAACGGGATGCACGCTCCGCTGTCGTCCCGGCCCAGCGAGCCCCAAGGCGCGCGTGGATCCGGGACCCATGCTCCCGGGACATCGTGAGACGCGAAGACGTAACTCCGAGTCCCGGCAACCACATCGTCCTGCGGTTATGGATTCCGGGCTCGCGCTATTGCGCGCCCCGGAATGACGGGGGGAGTCGCAACGCTCACATCTCGCCGGTAATGAACGGATTGGTCATCCGCTCCTGGCCGATGCTCGAGCCGGCGCCATGGCCGCAGATGAAACCGACATCGTCGCCGAGCGGCAAGAGCTTGGACTTGATCGAGTTGATCAGCGTGGCGTGGCTGCCGCCGGGCAAATCCGTGCGTCCGACCGAGCCGGCGAATAGCACGTCGCCGACATGGGCAAAACGCAAGTCCTTGTTGAAGAACACCACACTGCCGGGCGAATGGCCGGGGCAGTGGAAGATCTCGAACGTGAGGTCGCCGATCGAGACGCTGTCGCCCTCCTCGAGCCAGCGGTCCGGCGCGAAATTGTGCACCCCGGTCATGCCGAAACGCGCGCCGCTCTCCACGACATTGTCGAGCAGGAATTTGTCCGCCTCATGCGGCCCCTCGATCGGCACCTTCAGTGCGTCGCGCAAGTCCGCCGCACCGCCGACATGGTCGATATGGCCGTGGGTCAGCCAGATCTTCTCCACGGTGACACCGGTCTGCTTGATCGCGTCAAGGATCTTCGGCACGTCCCCGCCGGGATCGATCACCACGGCTTTCTTGGAAGGCTCGTCCCAGATGATGGTGCAGTTCTGCTCGAACAGCGTCACGGGAACGATGATCGCTCCCGCCTTGGCTTTGGTATCGCTTTGCTCGGTCATGGCCTCACAATGCCGATTTTTGCCATGCCGCCAAGCAAAAGATTCGTCCCTGAGAGCCAGAACGAGCCCGGGAACAGCCGTCACACGGCTGTCCCAATTGACCTGCCAATTTGAACCGGGGCGTCGCTATCGCGTTCTCCCGCGCAAGATGCAGATTCTGGGTGGTCTTCCGGCATGGCTCACGGCAACGAAAACTGGTGGCGCGACGGCATCTTCTACCAGATCTACCCGCGCTCCTTTCAGGACTCCAATGGTGACGGCGTCGGCGATCTCGCCGGCATCTTGCGGCGGCTGCCCTATGTGAAATCGCTTGGGGTCGATGCGATCTGGCTGTCGCCGATCTTTCCCTCGCCAATGGCCGATTTCGGCTATGACATCTCCGACTATACCGGCATCGAGCCGCTGTTCGGCACGATGGAAGACTTCGATGCGTTGATCGCTGCCGCCCACGACAATGGCCTGAAGCTGATCCTCGACCTCGTGCCGAACCACACCTCCGACCAGCATTCCTGGTTCGTCGAAAGCCGCGCCTCGCGCGACAATCCCAAGCGCGACTGGTACATCTGGCGCGATCCCGCGCCCGACGGCGGCGTGCCGAACAACTGGTTGTCCGAGTTTGGCGGCAGTGCGTGGCAGTTCGACGAGACCACCGGCCAGTATTACTATCACGCCTTCCTGGCCCAGCAGCCGGACCTGAACTGGCGCAATCCCGACGTCCGCAACGCGATCTACGACGTGATGCGGTTCTGGCTCGAGAAGGGCGTCGACGGCTTTCGCGTCGACGTGATCTGGCACCTGATCAAGGACGCCGAATTCCGCGACAACCCGCCAAATCCGCATTACGTCCAGGGCCGGCCGCCGAACGAAAGGATCATGACGCAATATTCCACGGATCAGCCGGAGGTGCACGACGTGATCGCGCAGATGCGGCGCGTCACCGATGAGTATGGCGCGCGCGTCTTGATCGGCGAGATCTATCTGCCGCTGCATCGTCTGATGGCCTATTACGGCAACGACCTCACCGGCGCGCAGATGCCGTTCAATTTCGCGCTGCTCTCGACGTTCTGGAGCGCCCGTTCGATCGAGACGATCATCGAGGATTACGAGAAGGCGCTGCCGCGCGGCGCCTGGCCGAACTGGGTGCTCGGCAACCACGATCGCCCGCGTGTTGCGAGCCGCGTCGGGCCGGAACAGGCCCGGGTCGCCGCCATGCTGCTGCTGACGCTGCGCGGCACGCCGACTCTTTATTACGGAGACGAGATCGGCATGCACCAGGTGGCCATCGCGCCGGAGGATGTCCGCGATCCCTTCGAGAAGAACGTGCCCGGGATCGGCGTCGGCCGTGACGGCTGCCGCACGCCGATGCAATGGGATTCCTCGCAGTTCGGCGGCTTCTCCGCGGTGCGGCCATGGCTGCCGCTGCCGGAGCATCATGTGCGCGACAACGTCGTCAATCTCGAAGCCGACGCGCGCTCGATCCTCAACCTCTACAAGCGCCTGATCGGCTTGCGGCAAAACTGTCCGCCGCTGGTCGCGGGCGATTATCATCCGATCGCGGCGCAAGGTGATCTTCTGATCTATCGGCGTGAGGCCGAGGGCAAGGCGATGATCGTGGCGCTCAATCTCGGCCCCGATCCCGTCGCGGTGACCACCAGCGCCATCCGCTTCGGCAGCAGCATATTGCTGTCGACGTTCCTGGATCGCGAAGGGGAGCGGATCGAGGGCGTGCTGGATTTGCGCGGCAACGAAGGCGTGATCGTCGCGCCGCCGTAGGTGGGCCTTCACCGAAGGAACGGTAGGCCCGGAATCGACGCTCTCTCCCCCGTCATTGCGAGGAGCCCTTGCGACGAAGCAATCCAGAATCCCTCAACGGAAAGACTCTGGATTGCTTCGCTGCGCTCGCAATGACGATCGTGGAGGCGGCGGAGCAACCTCATTGATGTCACCCCGGATGCTTGTTGCCCGCAGTGTTCTTGTCGATGTCACTCCGCTTCAAGAGATAGTCCAGCCCGCCGATCCGGTACCAGCGATAGCCGTAAGGTTCCAGCACGATGCGGTGCTGGCCGCGCTTGTCGGCATGGCTGTGGTCCTCCGCGAGCAGATTGATCAGGCGCGCGCCGGCCTCGCCTGACAGGCCCGTCGAGAACGCGATCTCGCGCGGCTTCTCGTCGAGATTGTGCACGAACAGCACCGAATTGTTGCGCCAGTCGTAGCGCATGATGAACACGGCGGGATCGCGCGTCGGAATGATAGCGAAATCGCCCCAGCCGACCTCCGGCACTTCCTTCCGCATCCGAACGATGCGCTCGGTCCAGTTCAGCATGGAGTTGGGATCGCGCCGCTGCTTTGCGACGTTGACGTGCGGATAGCCGTACGGTCCCTTGTCGATGACAGGGCAGGCTGGCTTGTTGCTCTTGGTGAAGCCGCCATGCGGCTCCGTGGACCATTGCATCGGCGTGCGCGCGCAATTGCGCTCTGGAAGCGAAAGGTCGTCGCCCATCGCGATCTCGTCGCCATAGCGGATCACGGGCGTTCCCGGCAGCGTGCACATCAGGCTGTAGGCGAGCTCGAGCCGCCTGCGGTCGCCGCCCAGCATCGGCGCGAGGCGGCGGCGAATGCCGCGATCGTAGAGCTGCATGTCCTTGTCGGGGCCGAACGATTTGAACACGGCATCGCGCTGCGCCTTGGTCAGGCGGCCGAGATCGAGCTCGTCGTGATTACGCAGGAACAGGCCCCATTGCGCCGTCGCTGGCCGCGGCTTGGTCGCCTTCAGCGCCTCCGCCAGCGGGCGCGAATCCGCGGAGGCCAGCGCATAGAACAGATGCTGGTTGACGTGGAAGTTGAACATCATGTGCATGCGGTCGGCGTCGTGACCGAAATACTCCATGTCCGTCTTGGGCAGCACGTTGGCCTCGGCGAGGATGATGGCGTCGCCCTGCCGCCATTGCAGGAATTCGCGGAACGCGCGCAGCATGTCGTACTGCTCGACCGGAGTCTTCACCTTCGCGCCCTTGGTCGCGATGACGAAGGGCACGGCATCCATGCGGAAGCCGGAGACGCCGAGCTGGATCCAGAAGCCCATGATCTTGAGAATTTCCGCCTGCACGTACGGGTTCGACGTGTTTAGGTCGGGCTGGAAATCGTAGAAACGATGGAAGTAGTACGCGCCTGCCTCCTTGTCCCGCGTCCAGGTCGATTTCTGCACGCCTGGAAACACCATGCCCTTGTTGGCGCCGGCCGGCTTCTTGTCGGACCAGACATACCAGTCGCGATAGGGCGAGTTCTTGTCGCGCCGCGCTTCCTTGAACCAGTGATGCTGGTCCGAGGTATGATTGACGACGAGATCGATGATGATCCGGATACCGCGCTGCTTGCAGCCATGGGTGAACTCGACGAAATCGCCGAGCGTGCCGTAGCGGGGATCGACGCTGTAATAATCCGCGATGTCGTAGCCGTCGTCGCGGCCCGGCGAGGACTGGAACGGCATTAGCCAGATCGTGGTGATGCCGAGGCCGTGCAGATAGTCGAGCCGGCGCAGCAGGCCCTTGAAATCACCGATGCCGTCGCCGTTGGCGTCCATGTAGGAGCCGACGGACAGGCAGTAGATCACGCCGTTCTTGTACCAGAGATCGTCGATCATGCGCCGATAGCCTCGGGTTGTTCCGCCGAGGTGCGGCGGCTGCGTGATAAGTGCGTGGGGGAGGGGAGGTTCCGCTCCGCTGTCGTCCCCGCGAAGGCGGGGACCCATACCGCGTGATCTATCGGTCGTGGCTGATAGGAGTACCGTTCGACGAGACGTCGCCCAATTCTGCCCTGTGGTTATGGGTCCCCGCGTTCGCGGGGACGACACCGAGAGTGTGCCAACAGCTCGCTTTCATCGAACAGTGTCCGCCCTTCATGGAATCGGCTAATCTCCCACCCATGGACAACACCGCCCGCATCACGCTCGTGCCGCCACCCGATCGCCGCCAGTCGGAGACGGCGCTCGCGGTCGCACGCGGCACGGCGCGGCTCTTACGTTCGCTCGGCTTCTCCTGCATCAGCGAATTGCCGCTGCCCTCGGGCCGGCGTGCCGATCTCGTGGCGCTGAACGAGCGCGGCGAGATATGGATCGTCGAGATCAAGTCGTCGGTGGAGGATCTGCGCGCCGACCAGAAATGGCACGAATACCGCGCCCATTGCGACCGGCTGTTCTTCGCCTTCACGCAGGACCTGCCGTGCGAGATCTTTCCGCAAGACACCGGCCTGATCGTCGCGGATGCCTATGGCGCGCACATGCATTGCGAGGCGCCCGAGCACAAGCTCGCGGCCGCCACGCGCAAGCAGATGACGGTGCGGTTTGGAATGGCGGCAGCCTTGCGCATCAACCGCCTGGTCGACCCGCAGGGGCACGCGGATTTTTGGGAGTAGCGCGGTCTCGCGTCCCGGACGCGCTGCAGCGCGTAGCGTTGCTGCGCAGAGCCGGGACCCAGAAGGCGGCAACGGAATCCGAGAAATGGGCCCCGGCTCTGCAGCGCATCACTTCGTGCTGCGCTGCAGAGCCGGGGCACGAGAGCCGTTGAAACTTACCTTGGCGCGCGCTTCGCCAAAATGCGCTGCAGCGTGCGCCGGTGCATGTTCAGCCGCCGTGCCGTTTCCGAGACGTTGCGGTTGCACATCTCGTAGATGCGCTGGATGTGCTCCCAGCGCACGCGGTCGGCCGACATCGGGTTGGTCGGCAGCTCGGACTTCTCCGCGCTCGTCGACAGCAGCGCCGCGACGACGTCGTCGGCATCCGCGGGCTTGGAGAGATAATCGATCGCGCCCATCTTCACCGCGGTGACGGCGGTGGCAATGTTGCCGTAGCCGGTCAGCACGATCGCGCGCGCATCCGGGCGCTTCTTCTTCAGCGCAGAGACCACGTCAAGGCCGTTGCCGTCGCCGAGCCGCAGATCCACCACGGCGAATGCGGGCGCCGCCCTGCCGATCTGCGCAAGACCGTCCGAGACGGTATCGCATGACGTCACCGCAAAGCCGCGCGTTTCCATGGCGCGCGACAACCGCTCCAGGAACGGCTTGTCGTCCTCCACGATGAGCAGCGAGCGGTCGGCCTGTTCGTTCAGTTCGGCGATGGCGTTCAAGGTTTTGTCCTCTCTCCAACGCGTCTACATATGGCCTCGCAAGCGGGCGGTGCCAAGGCCGCCGATAGTCGATCGGCCCTGTTTGCGACGCAAGGTCGCGCCTATCCTATTGTTTCTTCGAGCGTCTCGATAGTCTCAAATCGTTGTCGCGGCCACGTGATCTGGACCACGGCACCGTGTTCCGGGAAGATCCGGTTGGTAAACGAGACCTTGGCGCCGGTCCGTTCAAGCAGGGTGCGCGCGATGAACACGCCCAAACCGAGGCCGCGCCGCTCGCCGCTGCCATCATCATGGCTGCGCCGCCGCGACAGATAGGGCTCGCCGATCCGGTTAAGGATATCGGGCGGAATGCCGGGACCGTCGTCGGATATCAGAAGTTCGATGTGGTCCTTGTTCCACCAGGCATTCACCTCGACGGTGGTGCGGGCGAAGTCGACCGCGTTCTCGACGATGTTGCCGATGCCGTAGAGGATGGCCGGATTGCGCGAGCCGACCGGCTCGGCCGCAGCGGTCACCGCGATCCGCACCTTGATGTCGACGCCGAAATCGCGGTGCGGGGCCACCACCTCCTCGATCAGCTCCGACAGCTTCATGCGGTCGAACGGCGCGCCGATGGAGGAGAGTTGGGTGATCTTGCTCAGGATGTCGCGGCAGCGCTGGGTCTGCTCGCGCAGGGTCTTCAGATCGGCGGCAAAAGCGGCGTCCTTGACCGTCTTTTCCAGCTCGCGTGAGATCAGGAAGATCGTGGCGAGCGGCGTGCCGAGTTCGTGTGCGGCTGCGGCCGCGAGCCCGTCGAGCTGAGTGAGATGCTGCTCGCGCGTCAGCACGAGTTCGGTGGCGGCCAGCGCGTCAGCGAGCTTGCGCGCCTCTTCCGTCACCTGGAACGAGTAGAGACTGGTGACGCCGATCGCGAGCGCGATCGAGAGCCAGACGCCGAGCAGATAGATCGGCGGCAGCACCAGCGGATCGTCGGAATCCCAGGGCAGCGGCAGGTGGAAGAAGAACAGGATCGAGGCACAGGTCACGGCGAGCAGGCCGAGGCCGAACGTGAAGCGCGCCGGCAGCGCCGTGGCCGAGATCAGCACCGGCGCGAGGAACAGGAACGAGAACGGGTTCTGCAAACCCCCGGTGAAGAACAACAGACCAGCCAGTTCCACGATGTTCAGCGCGAGCAGGCCGGCCGCCTGTATCGGCTCCAGCCGGTGCATCGGATTGGCCGCGGTCTGGAGCCCCAGATTGAGCGCCGCCGACAGGGCGATGATGCTGACGCAGGGGACGATCTCGACGTTGAACTCCAGCCCCTGCGCCACGATAAAGATCGCGGCGAGCTGGCCCAGCACCGCGAGCCAGCGCAGCCGCAGGATCGTGTCGAGGCGGATATGCCGCTGCGCATGGCGGAAGTTGGAGGCGGCAAGTTCGGTCATGTCGGCCAATGCGGTGGTGCCTTCTAAGCTCATAAGCGCTGGGCTCGCGGAACCACCGGATTACAAGCCTTGCGCTCCCTGCCGCAATAGCAGAAGACGGTCAGCATGACCGAGAATGACAAGGCTTCAAGTCGGCCGACTGTCGCGGAGCACAGCCCGTCCGCGGCGATCAGGGTCGATCATCTCGTCAAGGTCTACAAGCAGACCCGCGCCGTCGACGATATCTCGTTTTCGCTGCCGCGCGGCAGCATCACCGGCCTTCTGGGCGGCAATGGCGCCGGCAAGACCACGACCATCGCGATGATCATGGGCCTGGTGCTGCCGACCTCCGGCCGCGTCCAGGTGCTCGGTCATCGGATGCCCGAGGAGAGCGCGGCCGTGCTGGGGCGGATGAACTTCGAGAGCCCCTATGTCGACATGCCGATGCGGCTCACGGTCCGGCAGAACCTGACCGTGTTCGGCAAGCTCTATGCGGTGAAGCACCTAGCCGGCCGCATCAAGGAGCTCGCCGACGATCTCGATCTCACCGATTTCATCGACCGCGCCAACGGCAAACTGTCCGCCGGGCAGAAGACCCGCGTCGCGCTTGCGAAAGCGCTGATCAACCGGCCCGAACTGCTGCTCCTGGACGAGCCGACCGCCTCGCTCGACCCCGATACCGCCGACTGGGTGCGGGCGCATCTGGAGCGCTATCGCAAGGAGAACAACGCCACCATTCTGCTGGCTTCGCACAACATGCTCGAGGTCGAGCGGCTCTGCGACCGCGTCATCATCATGAAGCGCGGCCGCATCGAGGACGACGACACGCCGGAGGCCATCATGGCGCGTTACAACCGCACCACGCTGGAGGAGGTGTTTCTGGACGTCGCGCGCGGACGGGTGAACGGGGTCAAGGAGGGGGTGAGGTGAGGCGGCCCACGTGTCTCATCCGTCATTCCGGGGCGCGCGGAGCGCGAGCCCGGAATCCATTTCGCCGCGTGTGCTGCGGGCCGATGGATTCCGGGCTCGATGCTGCGCATCGCCCCGGAATGACGGCTCCTTTCAAGATGACGGAGCTGCCATGACCGACATCTCCCTCCATCGCGGCATCTCCGTCCATCGCATCGGCGCGATGATCCTGCGCTATTGGTACCTGCTGATGTCGTCGTGGCCGCGGCTGCTCGAGCTGCTGTACTGGCCGGCGCTGCAGGTCATCACCTGGGGCTTCCTCCAGCTCTACATCGCCGAGAACGCCAATTTCTTCGCGCGCGCCGGCGGCACGCTGATCGGCGCGGTCATCCTCTGGGACATCCTGTTCCGCGGCCAGCTCGGCTTCTCCATCTCATTCCTGGAGGAGATGTGGGCGCGCAACATCGGCAACCTCATGATGAGCCCGCTGAAGCCGATCGAGTTTCTGCTGTCGCTGATGGTGATGAGCCTGATCCGGCTCGCGATCGGGATCGTTCCGATGACGCTGCTCGCCCTGTTCCTGTTTCACTTCAACGTCTATGCGCTCGGCCTGCCGTTGATCGCGTTCTTCTGCAATCTGATCTTCACGAGCTGGTCGGTCGGCATCTTCGTGTCGGGTCTCGTGCTGCGCAACGGCCTCGGCGCGGAGAGCATCGTCTGGACCCTGATGTTCGCGATCCTGCCGCTAGCCTGCGTCTATTATCCCGTCAGCGTGCTGCCGGCCTTTTTGCAGTACGTCGCCTGGGTGCTGCCGCCGACCTATGTCTTCGAAGGGATGCGCGCGCTTCTCATCGAGCAGACCTTCAGGACCGATCTGATGCTCGGCGCGTTGGCCCTCAACGCGGCCCTTCTGGTTGCATCTTTTGCAGCATTCCTTGCCCTTTTACGCAGCGCCAAGCTGAACGGCTCGCTGCTGTCGGGCGGCGAATAACGTCACTTTCTCGTGGATTCAGCCTGATTTGGCCGATCTGCTTACGTAGATGTACGGAACCATGCATTGACGCAATATTACGCATTCGGCAGTATGCTGCGATGCGAAGAGGAATATAGAAATGCCGATTGGTGAGTTTGGCGGCGCGCCGCCCCTGGCGGCCGAAGGCAGTCCGGTCCTAACGACGCCGATGTACTGGATGTACGAGATGGCGCACGCCTCTCTCAATCCGGCGCGTGCGGTCACTGACGCGACCAAGCTGCTGTTTCAGAATCCGCTCAATCCCTGGGCGCGCACCGAAGTCGGCAAGTCGGTCGCCGCGGCCTGCGAATTGTTCGAACGGACCACGCGCCGTTACGGCAAGCCGGAATGGGGTCTCAACGACACCGAGGTCAACGGCATCCGCGTCCCGATCGAGATCCGCTCGGTTTGGGAAAAGCCGTTCTGCCGGCTGCTCTACTTCGACCGCAAATTCACCCGTCCGCTGCGCAGCCCGCAGCCGCGCGTGCTGATCGTCGCCCCGATGTCCGGCCATTATGCGACGCTGCTCCGCGGCACGGTGGAGGCTTTCCTGCCCGCGCATGAGGTCTACATCACCGACTGGGCCGATGCCCGCATGGTGCCGCTCAGCGACGGCCGCTTCGATCTCGACGATTACATCGATTACGTCATCGAGATGCTGCACGTTCTCGGCGGCAACACCCACGTCATCGCGGTGTGCCAGCCCTCGGTGCCCGTCGTCGCCGCCGTCTCGGTCATGGAAGCGCGACGCGATCCGTTCGTGCCGACCTCGATGACGCTGATGGGCGGCCCGATCGACACCCGCCGCAATCCGACCGCGGTGAACAATCTCGCCCAGGAGCGCGGCATCGACTGGTTCCGCAATCACGTCATCACCAAGGTGCCGTTCCCGCATCCGGGCATGATGCGTGACGTCTATCCGGGATTCTTGCAGCTCAACGGCTTCATCAGCATGAATCTCGACCGGCATATGGACGCCCACAAGCAGCTTTTTGCCCATCTGGTGAAGGGCGACGGCGACCTCGTCGACAAGCATCGCGAATTCTACGACGAGTATCTCGCGGTCATGGACCTCTCCGCCGAATATTACCTGCAGACGGTCGACACCGTGTTCGTGAAGCACTCGCTGCCGAAGGGCGAGATGACCCATCGCGGAACACGCGTCGATCCCTCCAAGGTCACGCGCGTGGCGTTGATGACGGTCGAAGGCGAGAACGACGACATCTCCGGTCTCGGCCAGACCGAAGCAACGCATGCCTTGTGCAGCTCGATCCCGGATCATCGCCGCGTCCATTACGTCCAGAAGGGCGTCGGACATTACGGCGTGTTCAACGGCTCGCGCTTCAGGTCGGAAATCGTGCCGCGGATCCATGACTTCATGGTTTCGGCCGCGAATCCGAGCTCGTTGCAGGCGCGCGCCGCCGAATAGCGTGTTTACACGCTAAGTAGCCGTTCCGATTTTCCATCGGAGCGGCTCTCGCTGCGGTTTTCGGCTTTCCCGGCGAAAATTCGGGTCCTGTTTTGGGCCTGCGACAGGGCTGGGTTCCCGCCAGATTCGCGGTATTTAGGTAGCTTCATAGGAGTGAGTCTGCCCTCACCCCTTGGGGGTGCCGCATGCGTCCAGCGGGGGCGAAAAAAGCCGGTTCCAACCCCAGTCTGTAGGGTCTCCCGGACGCCAGACCGCTGTATATTGGGCAAATGATTTGTTTTTGCGCCGAGCGCTTTCCCTGGCGGCGGTTATGGCAGAATCCGGGCGCCCTCCTGCCCCCCGGACTGACAGACATGGCTACCCGCGCACTCCTTTATCGTCGGCCCCACGAACCGAAGACCCTCGTCATCACCCACGGATCGCAATTTTTTGCCATCCGATTGCGCCGGCACAGACGCGCGCGCCGCTACACGCTCAGAATTCATCCGAGCGACCGCGAAGCCATCCTCACCATGCCGCCGCGCGGCACGCTGGCCGAAGCAAAGGACTTCGCGCAGCGTCACGGTGCGTGGATCGCCGCCCGTCTCGGTCGCTTGCCGAAGGCGGCGCCGTTCCAGCCGGGCACGGTGATACCGCTGCGCGGCACGCCGCATCGCATCGTTCACCGCGCCGGCACGCGCGGCACGGTGTGGACCGAGACGCGCGACAGCGGGGAGCGCGTTCTCTGCGTTGCCGGCGGGCTCGAACATGTCGATCGCCGCGTCGGTGACTTCCTCAAGCGCGAGGCGCGTCGCGATCTTCAGCGCTCGGCGGAAGCCTACGCGGCCGAGCTTGGCGTCAGGGTCAAGCGCCTGTCGATCCGCGACCAGTCCAGCCGCTGGGGTTCGTGCACCTCTGCGGGATCGCTGTCGTTCTCCTGGCGCCTGATCCTCGCGCCGCCCTTCGTGCTCGACTACCTCGCGGCGCACGAAGTCGCCCATCTCGTCGAGATGAACCACTCGGCGCGGTTCTGGCGCGTCTGCGGCAAGGTCTGTCCGTCGATGGAACGCGCCAAGAAGTGGCTCGACACCTACGGCAACGATCTGCACCGGTACGGCGTCGAGGATTAGGCCGTCGCTGTCGCCTCATCCGACGCTGTCATCGCCCGCCTTGTGCGCTCTTGCGCACTGGAGCGGGCGATCCGGTATTCCAGAGCCACTTGCTATGGAGCCGAGAAGCCGCGGCGTACCGGCTCCCTGCTTGCCGCCTGCGCTAAAGCTTCGGCGCGCCCAAGACCGAAACCTCGGCGAAGCCTTGGGCGTAGCCGGGTCGCGGGGCATGACGGCGGTTTTCTGGCGCGCTTCAAGCCCTTGCGCTGCCCGCGCAAGCCGTTGATTTCGTTATCCCCGGCTACTGTGCATGGGGTTGTTTTCGCAATTTTTGTTCTGAGGCCATCCTCGACCTCAGGCAGAACCTATCGGTTTCCGCCAAACAGCCGGTCCATCAGCCAGCCATCGAGCCCGGCAGCCGCTTCCGGCCGCACATTGGCGCGCGTCGGGGGCGGCGGACGATAGCCGCCATTGTTAGCCGGCGCTGGAGCCGCCGTCGGCGGTGACACTTGCGAGGCCGCCTGCGCGAGGTTCGACAGGCCCCAGCCACCTGGTGCACTCGGAAGGGCTGCCACCGGCACACCATCGTGCGCCGTCCTCATGAAGCGAGTCCAGACTTCCACCGGCAGGCCGCCGCCGGTCGCCTTCTTGGTCGGCGAGTTGTCGTCATTGCCGAGCCAGACGCCGGTGACGAGGTTGGCGGTGTAACCGATGAACCAGGCGTCACGATAATCCTGGCTGGTGCCGGTCTTGCCGGCCGCCGGCCAGCCCGGGATCTCCGCCTTCTTGGCGGTGCCCGAGATCAGCGTCTCCCGCATCATCGTGTTCATCATGCCGACATAGCGGGGGTCGACGACCTGGTTACGCTCGTCGGGCTGGCGCATGTAGAGCAGCTTGCCACTGAGCGTCCTGATCCGCGTCACGACATGCGGCGCCACCGCGAAGCCGCCATTGGCGAAGGGCGCATAGGCACCGACCAGCTCGACCACTGAGACTTCGGAGGTGCCGAGCGCGATCGAGGCGTTCGGCTCGAGCTTGGAGGAGATGCCGAGCCGGTGGGCGGTGCGCACCACGTTCTTCGGCCCGACCTCGAGGCCGAGGCGGATGGCGACCGTGTTGAGCGACATCGCCAGCGCCTGCGTCAGCGTCACCGCGCCGAAATATTCGTGGGTGTAGTTCTCGGGCCGCCAGCCCTTGACCTCGATCGGCGCGTCCTGGCGCATCGTGTCGGGCGTCAGCCCCTGTTCGAGCGCGGTGAGGTACACGAACGGCTTGAACGAGGAGCCGGGCTGGCGCTTGGCCGTGACCGCGCGGTTGTACTGGCTGTCGGAATAGTTCCGCCCGCCGACCATGGCGCGCACGGCGCCATCAGGCGTCATCGCCACCAGCGCTCCCTGGCTGACATTGAACTTGACGCTCTTGGCGGCGAGCTCGTCGATGATGGCGGCTTCGGCCACGCTCTGCAGCTTCGGATCGATCGTGGTCTCGACCTTGATGCTCTCGTCGATCTGGCCGACCAAATCGTCCAGCACCTCGCCGACCCAGTCGGCGACGTAATTGACCGTGCCGGCACCGGCGGGCTTCACATTATAGGAGGGATGGCCGATCGAGGCCTTCGCCTGCGCGTCGGTGATGAATTTCGCGTCCGCCATCGCCGCCAGCACGATTTGCGCGCGCGCTTCCGCGCCCTCAGGATTGCGGTTCGGTGCGAGCCGTGAGGGCGACTTGACGAGGCCGGCGAGCATTGCGGCTTCGGCGACCGTGACGTTCTTGGCCGACTTGCCGAAATATTTCTGCGCCGCCGCCTCGACGCCATAGGCGCCCGAGCCGAAATAGACGCGGTTCAGATAGAGCTCCAGGATCTCGTTCTTGGTGTGCTTGCGCTCCAGCCAGATCGCGAGCTCCGCCTCCTGCAGCTTCCGCTGCAGGGTCCGCTCCTGGGTCAGGAACAGGTTCTTGGCAAGCTGCTGCGTCAGGGTCGAACCGCCCTGCGAGACGCCGCGATGGAGCACGTTGGTAACGAGGGCACGCGCGATGCCGACGGGATCGATGCCGAAATGCGAATAGAAACGGCGGTCCTCGATGGCGATGAACGCCTTCGGCAGGTATGGCGGGAGGTCCTGCAGTGCGACATTGGCGCCGGCCATCTCGCCGCGCTGCGCCAGCATGCTGCCGTCGACGCCGACGATCTGGATCGTCGGCGGGCGCTTGGGAATCTCCAGCGACTGGATCGGCGGCAGATGGGCGCCGACATAGATCACGACGCCGATCGCGGCGATCACGCCCCACAGGCTCAGCACCGCGCCCCAATAGACCAGGCGGCCGAGCCCAAAGCCGCCGCGCGACTTTGCGCGCCGCTTGGCGCCGCTGCGGCCGGCCGGTGCCTTGCGCTCGCGCGGCGGCTCGGCGCCGGCATCCTCGCTCTTGCGCTTGGCGGATGATTTCGTCGATTTCTTCGGCTTGTCGTCGCCGCCGGGAATGCGATCGGCCGCGGTGAGGCGCAGATCGGCGAGCGCCGCGGGCAAGCCGAACAGCGGCTCCTTCCGCCCACCCTTTTTCTTTCCCCACGCCATACGCAAATACGCCCGGTCAGCCCGCCCCGCCGCACGCTAGCGGGCGCTGTTTAAGGCCCGGTTACCCCGGCGTTAACGCGTGATTAGGAGGTGGGGCATTCGCACCCCGCAGTTCCGCTCCTTTGGTGCCGGAGCTAGGATCGTCCGCACAAAACCCGAGGAAACACACATGGGCCATATCGATCCGACCAAGGAGATCTTCGCACAATTCCGGGACAACGATCGCCCCGGCCCGATCCACATGCTCAACCTGGTGCGCCTGCGCAAGGAAGCTGCCTATCCGGACGGACGCAAGGCGAGCGGCGCGGAAGCTTACGCAGCCTATGGCCGCGAGAGCGGCCCGGTGTTCGAACGCCTCGGCGGCCGCATCGTCTGGCAGGGCAGGTTCGAGCTGATGTTGATCGGCCCGCAGGACGAGCGCTGGGACCATTGCTTCATCGCCGAATATCCTGATGTCGGAGCCTTCGTCGAGATGATCCGCGATCCCGTCTACCGCGAGGCGGTGAAGCATCGCCAGGCCGCGGTGGAGGATTCGCGGCTGATCCGGCACGCCGTGCTGCCGGTGGGAAAGAACTTTGGGGAGATACCGACGTGAACGTCATGAGGCGAATCCGCCTCCATCGTTATGGCCGGGCATAGCCGTCCGAAGGACAGCGTCGCTTCCGCTCGCCTATGACTGGACCATCAACGATCTCTCGTTCCGTCATTCCGGGGCGGCTCGAAGAGCCGAACCCGGAATCTCGAGATTCCGGGTTCGATGCTGTCGCATCGCCCCGGAATGACAGAGGGGAAACTAGCCCGACGGGCCCGAGTCCTCGATGATCGGTCCGAACAGCTCCCAGCGTTCGCCGTTGAACTTCATCATCTGCATCTGCTTGTTGACGCGATAGTCGTTCGGTCCGGTGTTGATCTTGATGCCGGGCAGCGCCAGGCTCGGCGAGTAGCCCTTGATATTGGCGGCCTGCTTCATGACGTTCTCGCGCGTCAGGTCGTCGCCGCACTGCTTCAGCACCTGCACCAGCAGCTCGGCCACCGAATAGGCATAGGTGTTGATGGTGTTGAGCTTGTCGCCCTCGGGGAAATACTTGTCCATAAAGGCGAAGAAGGCCTTCACGCCCGCATCGTCTTTCCACTGGGGATCGCCGGGGTCCTTGCCGTAATTGGTCGAGATGATGCCCTTGGAGATGTCGAGGCCGGCCGGCTTCAAGGTGGCCGACACCGGGCTCGCATTGATGTCGAGGATGTGCACCGGGGTCCAGCCGAGGTCGGCAAGCTTCTTGATCGCCTGCGCTGCGAATTTCGGGGTGGAGGCGTCATAGAACAGGTCGACGCCCATCGACTTCAGCTTGACCACTTGCGAATCGACGGTCGGGTCGGTGACCTCGTAGGAGACTTCACCGACGATCATGCTGGCGGCCTTGGCGCCGAGGCCGCTCTTGAGGCCTGCGAGATAGTCGCGGCCCATGTCGTCGTTCTGGTAGAGCACGCCGATCTTGGCGTTCGGATGATTGGCGAGGATGTATTTGGCGTAGATCCGTCCCTCGGACACGTAGTTGGGATTGTAGGCGATGGTCCAGGGATAGTTCTGGGGGTCGTTGAAGCGAGCTGCACCGGTGGAAGCAAGGAGCTGCGGGATCTTCTTGCCGTTGAGATATTTCTGCACGGCGGCGTTGGCCGCGGTTCCGATCAGTTGGAACGTGAACAGCACCTCGTCGCCCTCGACGAGCTTGCGCACCTGTTCGACCGTCTTCGGCGGCGAATAGGCGTCGTCATACTGGATCAGATTGATCTTGCGGCCGTTGATGCCGCCCTGATCGTTGATCATCTTGAAGTAGGCGGCCTGGGTCTTGCCGATATTGGCGTAGACGGAATAGGCGCCGGAGAACGGAACGGTCTGCCCGATCTTGATCTCGGTGTCGGTCGCACCGGTGTCGTATTTCTTCTGGGCGAGGGCTTGGCTGGCCGAAAACGTGACGGCGAGCGCTGCCGTGGCAGCTAGGAAGGCTCTGCGATTGTTCATGTTGGGTCGTTCCTCCTGACGGAATTTTCGGCCGACGGTCTTTTCCGTTGATTGCAACGGTCGCCATCGCTGCCGAAGATTGTGGAGGAAGGCGCCGCCGCGCGCAAGGATCGCGACGCCGCGCCGTAGCGTCTCAGGCCAAAAAGCTAGGCCAGGAGCAATGCCGCCAGCGCGACCGCCGCAGGCAGCGCCTGGACCATCAGGATGCGTGAGCTGACGGTGGCAGCGCCATAGGCGCCGGCGACGATCACGCAAAGCAGGAAGAACGCCTTGATCTGGAACGCGAAGGCCGGATTGCCGTGGACGAGACCCCAGATCAGGCCCGCGGCGAGGAAGCCGTTGTAGAGTCCCTGATTGGCAGCCAGCACTTTCGTGATCTCGGCCTTCTCTGGCGTGTTGCGAAACACCTTCAGGCCCTGCGGCTTGTCCCAGAGAAACATCTCCAGAATCAGGAAGAATACGTGCAGCGCGGCAACCAGCGCCACCAGGACATTGGCGATCAGGATCAAAGTCAGCTCCCCCAAAAGCGTCAGCTTTCGGGTGGACGTTAGCATGACCGGCATGGCAAGTGCGATGGGGCGTGTTTCGATGCAATGGTGCCGCAATGGCCAGCCGGTCAACCAAACTCTCTGTTCGCTTCGGCCTCGATCGGCTGACGACGCCGATCGGAATCGCGCTGCTCGTCACCGATGCCGAGGGTGCGCTGCGCGCGCTCGACTGGGACGATTACGAGCACCGCATGCGCGGGCTCCTGCGCCTGCACTACGGCGCAGTCGATCTGGGCGACCAGCCGGCGCCCGCGTCCATGCGGACGGCGCTGTCACGCTATTTCGACGGCGATCTCGACCAGCTCTCGGGCATCGCATGGCGCATCGCCGGCACGCCGTTCCAGCAGAAGGTCTGGAAGGCGCTCGCGCGGATTCCCGCCGGCACCACGATGAGCTACGGCGCGCTCGCCGCAAGGATCGACATGCCGAAAGCCATTCGCGCCGTCGGCCATGCCAACGGCTCCAACCCCATCAGCGTGGTGCTGCCCTGCCATCGGCTGATCGGCGCGGATGGCTCGCTGGTGAAATATGGCGGCGGGCTGGAGCGGAAAAGGTGGCTGTTGCGGCATGAGGGCGTGGAGGTTTAGCGCTCTCTCCACATCGTCATTCCGGGGCGCCGCGCAGCGGCGAACCCGGAATCCATCCGGCTACACCGACGGTGCCGAGGAATAGATTCCGGGTTCGAGCTTCGCGCGCCCCGGAATGACGAGTAGAGAGACTGCCGCCTCACGCCGCCGGCTGCACCGTCTTGTCGCCGGCCATCACATGGGTCAGCGCGCTCTTGATCGCGGCCTGGCGTGTCGGCGCGCTGATCTGTGCACCCAGGAGGTCGGTGACGTAGAACACGTCGCGGGCGCGCTCGCCGAAGGTCGCGACATGGGCCGAGGCGATGTTGAGGTTGAGCTTCGAGATTGCGGTGGTCAGCTCGTAGAGCAGGCCGGGGCGATCGAGGCCGGAGACCTCGATCACCGTGTAGCGGTCGGACCATTGGTTGTTGATGGTCACTTCCGGCTCGATCACGAAGGGCCGCGCCTTGCTGCGCACCGTGCGCCGCGCCACCACTTCGGGCAGGCGCAGCTTGCCTTCGAGGACGTCCTCGATCATCTCGCCGATGCGCGTGGCGCGGCGGCCCTCGTCCTCGTCGCGGTCGTATTCCCGCGAAATCGAGATCGTGTCGAGCGCGCGACCGTCGGTGGTGGTGTAGATCTGGGCGTCGACGATGTTGGCACCGGCCGAGGCGCAGGCGCCGGCGATGATCGAGAGCAGCCAGGGATGGTCGGCCGCGAAGATCGTCAGCTCGGTGACGCCGCGCACCTCGTCGAAGCCGACATTGATCGCGAGCTTGTGGCCGGCCTGCTCGCTGGAGCGGACGAAGCGGGCGTGGCGCATCTTGCGCGGCAGCTCGACCTTGAGCCAATAGGCCGGATAGTGCCGGCCGATATAGGCATCGAGCTCGTCCTCCGGCCATTCGGCGAAGGCCATGCGGAACTCGGCATGGGCAGCCGCGAGGCGTTTGCCGCGATCGACCTCCGAGAATCCCCCGGTCAGCACCGGCTCGGTCTCGTAGTAGAGCGAGCGCAGCAGCTGGGCCTTCCAGCCGTTCCACACTCCCGGACCGACGCCGCGGATGTCGGCGGTGGTCAGGATGGTCAGCAGCTTCATCTGCTCGACCGATTGCACCACGGCGGCGAAATTCTCGATGGTCTTGCGATCCGAGAGGTCGCGCGACTGCGCGACCGTGGACATCGTCAGGTGCTCCTCGATCAGCCAGGCCACGAGTTCGGTGTCGGCCGGGCTGAAGCCGAGCCGCGGGCACAGCCGCCGAGCCACCTTGGCGCCTGCGATCGAGTGATCTTCCGGCCGGCCCTTGGCGACGTCGTGCAGCAAGGTGGCGATGTAGATCACCGCGCGATGCTCGGGCCGGGACTTGCGCATGAGGTCGCTGGCAAGGGCGAACTCCTCGACGCCGCCGCGCTCGATGTCCTGCAGGAAGCCGATGCAGCGGATCAGATGCTCATCGACGGTGTAGTGATGATACATGTTGAACTGCATCATCGAGACGATCTTGCCGAAGGCGCGGATGAAATGGCCGAGCACGCCGGTCTCGTTCATCCGCCGCAGCACGATCTCGGCATTGTCCGAGGTCAGGATCTCCATAAACAGCCGGTTGGCCTCGGGATTTTCGCGAAGCTGCGCGTTGATCAGGCTCAGCGACCGCGTCACGTCGCGCATCGCATCCGGATGGAAGGCGAGGTTGTTCTTCTGGGCCAGGCGGAAGATACGGATCAGATTGACCGGATCGTGCTTGAAGACGTCGGGCGCTGCGACGTTGATGCGGTTGTTGTCGACGATGAAGTCGTCGCTGTCAGGGACGCGCCGCTTCGCCGCGGTCGGCCGCAGCCGCGCCATCATCCGGCTCAGGACCGGGGCGGGCTTGGCCTGCTGGTCCTCGAGCTTGGCGCAGAGAATGGCGGTGAGGTTGCCGACCTCCTTGGCGACCAGGAAGTAGTGCTTCATGAAGCGCTCGACGTCCTGCATGCCGGGATGCGAGGTGTAGCCGAGCCGCACTGCGATCTCGCGCTGGAGGTCGAAGGAGAGGCGCTCTTCGGCGCGGCCGGAATAGAAATGCAGATTGCAGCGCACCGACCAGAGGAAGTCGGCGCAGCGGCGGAAGGTGCGATATTCCTGTGCGTCGAACACGCCGCGCCCGACCAGCTCGTGGGTGTCGCGCACGCGGTAGACGTATTTGGCGATCCAGAACAGCGTGTGCAAGTCGCGCAGCGCCCCCTTGCCGTCCTTGACGTTGGGCTCGACCAGATAGCGCGACTGGCCGCCGCGGCGGTGCCGTTCCTCGCGCTCGGCAAGCTTGGCGGTCACGAATTCGGACGCGGTGCCTTGCACGACTTCCTTGTCGAAGCGCTCGACCAATTCGTCATAGAGCGGCTTGTCGCCGGTCAGGAAGCGCGTCTCCAGGATCGCGGTGCGGATGGTCATGTCGCCGCGCGCCTGCCGGATCGACTCGTCGACCGAGCGCGTGGCGTGGCCGACCTTCAGCCCCATGTCCCAGAGGCAATAGAGGATGGCTTCGGCGACCTGCTCGCCCCAGGCGGTCTGCTTGTAGGGCAGGATGAACAGGAGATCGATGTCGGATTCCGGCGCCATCAGACCGCGGCCATAGCCGCCGGTCGCGACCACCGCCATGCGCTCGGCGCCGCTCGGGATCGGCGAGCGGTAGAGATGACGGGTTGCCGCCGAGTAGAGGATGCGGATGATCTCGTCCTGGACGTGACACAGCCGCTCTGCGCAGCGGCGGCCGTGGCGATCCTTCAGAAGGATTTGCTGCGCCGCGGCGCGTGCGGCAATCAGCTCGGCCTTGAGCAATTGCGCCATGGCGGTGCGGAACGCGTCTTCGCGTCCCTGATGCTTTTCGGCAAGCGCATCGACCGCTGCGGTGATCCGCGCCGTGTCGAAACGATCGTCCACCTCGGCCCTGTGCTCAGTCGCGACGCTGTCCATGCCTCACCGGATATAAGAGGTGACAGGCGCTGTCACCCGCCATTCTCTGGCAATAGTCGTTCCATGCTGGAAAGCTGCGGCTTTGGGCAAATCTGTTCTCGGCGGGTCCGCCTTCGAGGGGCGGATTTTCTCGTTGATTTCTAGATTTAACTCCTTGAAAAGCAATGAAATTTTGGAGGAGGCTGGGCATGACCATGGTCACACGACGTATTCTGCTGGCGGGGGCAATGGCACTCGCAATCACCCCTGCGGCGCGGGCGGCCGATCCACTCAAGGAAATCCGCATTGACTGGGCGACTTACAATCCGGTCTCGATGGTCCTGAAGCAGAAGGGGCTGCTCGAGAAGGAGTTCGCCAAGGACGGGATCACTGTCACCTGGGTGCAGTCGGCCGGCTCCAACAAGGCGCTCGAATTCCTCAATGCGGGCTCGATCGATTTCGGCTCGACCGCGGGCTCGGCGGCGCTGGTGGCGAAGATCAACGGCAACCCGATCAAGTCGATCTACGTCTATTCGCGTCCCGAATGGACCGCGCTGGTGACGGGCAAGGACTCCAAGATTGCAAGCGTGGCTGATCTCAAGGGCAAGCGCGTTGCGGTGACGCGCGGCACCGATCCGCACATCTTCCTGGTGCGCGCGCTGCTCGGCGCCGGCTTGACCGAGAAGGACATCACGCCGGTTCTGCTCCAGCATGCCGACGGCAAGACCGCGCTGATCCGCGGTGACGTCGATGCCTGGGCCGGCCTCGATCCGATGATGGCTCAGGCCGAGGTCGAGGAAGGCGCAAAGCTGTTCTACCGCAAGGCCGACGCCAACACCTGGGGCATCCTCAATGTGCGCGAGCAGTTCTTGAAGGACCATCCGGATGCGGCCCGCCGCGTGCTCGCCGTCTATGAAGAGGCGCGAAAGTATTCACTGGCGAATTACGACGAGCTGAAGAAGACCTTCATCGCGGTCACAAAGCTGCCCGAGGCCGTCGTCGACAAGCAGCTCAAGGAGCGCACCGAGCTCACCCATAGCCGCATCGGCGCGCCCCAGCGCGAGTCGATCCTCGCCGCCGGTCTCGCACTCCAGCAAGCCGGCGTCGTCGATGCCAAGGTCGACGTGAAGGCAACGCTGGACGCCCTGCTCGACGACCAGGTCCCGCTGCCGACGAATTGATCGGCGTGCAGGCGAGCGCGCCGTTGAATCTCGCAGTCGTCCCGGGGTGCGTAGCGAACCCGGGACCCAACCGCAGGGCGCGCTTTTGCGCGAAGACGGGCACTCCGAGTCCCCGTAACCACATCATCCTGTGGTTATGGACCCCGGATCTACGCTTCGCTTGTCCGGGGCGACGACCGAGAACGTCGCGCGCCCTTGCATTAGCTCCTCAGACGCGCTTGCTAGGGTCATGATCTCCGACGCGCCAGTCCTGCAACAGACCTCGGAACCGGCCGAGAGCACCGCCGCGCCCTCGCGGCTGTCGCGTTACGCGCGGCCGCTGCTTGGGATCTTGCTGCCGCTCACGCTCGCGCTTGGATGGGAACTCGTGGTGTGGCTCGGCTGGTCCAACGGCCGGCTGGTGCCGCCGCCCTCGCGCATCTTTGCCACCATTGCCGAGCTCGCCCGTTCAGGCGAGCTGGTCCGCCACATCGCCGCAACGCTGTGGCGGGTCGGGCTCGGTTTCGCCTTCGGTGTCGTCGCGGGCACGCTACTGGGGGCTATCTCCGGCTATTGGTCGCTGGCGCGGCGGCTGTTCGATCCAACCGTGCAGGCTCTGCGCGCGATCCCGTCCCTCGCCTGGGTGCCGCTATTCATCCTCTGGCTCGGGATCTTCGAGACATCGAAGGTCGCGCTGATCGCGGTCGGCGTGTTCTTCCCGGTCTATCTCGGCGTGATGGGCGCGATCCTGTCCGTCGACCGCAAGATCGTGGAGGTCGGTCGCACCTTCCGCCTGTCCGGCCCGGCGATGATCCGCCGCATCCTGTTGCCCGCCGTGTTGCCGGCCTATGTCGTGTCCTTGCGCGTCGGACTTGGCCTCGGCTGGATGTTCGTGGTCGCGGCCGAGCTGATCGGCGCCTCCGAGGGCCTCGGCTATCTCCTGCTCGATGGCCAGCAGCTCGGCAAGCCCGCGCAGATCCTGGCAGCGATCGTGATCTTCGCCATTCTCGGCAAGCTCACGGATTGGCTCATCGAGGTCGCGAGCGCGCCCTTCCTGCGCTGGCAGGACGCCTTCGTCGGCGCGAAGGGAGCTTAAAAGCGATGCTGGCGCTCGACCGGGTCAGCAAGACCTATCCCAACGGCGTGCAGGCGCTGGCGCGCTTCTCCGCCGAGATCAGGCAAGGCGAGATCGTCGCCATCATCGGCGGCTCAGGCTGCGGCAAATCAACGTTGCTCCGCGCCATCGCCGGTCTCGATCGTGCCAGCTCGGGCGCCGTGACGCTCGACAATGAGGCGATCACTTCGCCCCATGCCAAGATCGGCATCATCTTCCAGGAGCCGCGGCTGCTGCCCTGGCTCAGCGTCGCCGACAACATCGGCTTTGGCCTCGCCGATCTGCCCACGGCCGAGCGGAACGAGAAGGTGGCGCGTGCGCTCGAGCGCGTCGGGCTGGCCGAGAAGGCGCAGGCCTGGCCGCGCGAGCTCTCCGGCGGGCAGGCGCAGCGCGTCGCGATCGCCCGCGCACTGGTGCCGCAGCCGGAGGTGCTCTTGCTCGACGAGCCGTTCTCGGCGCTCGACGCTTTCACTCGCAGGGACCTTCAGGATCATCTGCTCGACCTCTGGGCGGACACGCGGCCGACGCTCATCCTCGTCACCCATGACGTCGACGAGGCCGTGGTGCTGGCCGATCGCGTCCTGGTGATGCGGCCGCGGCCGGGCCGGCTGTTCGACCAGATCGAGATCAATCTCGGCCGTCCGCGCGACCGCAATTCGTCGTTGTTCGAGAATTTCAAGCGAAGTGTGCTGACGTCACTCGACCGTTCGCTCGACCGAAGCGTGCCCGACCGTGACGCAACCCAGGGTCCCGGTCAGGCCATGTGGTGGTGACAATTTCTCGCCGAGCCGGTACATCGAAGGGCGAATTGTCCGGGAGAGAACGAACATGGACGCTGCAGAGCTGCGCCAGATGCAGGCTCCGATCAAGGAGCGCTACAAGACCGACCCCAAGACCGCGCTGATCACGCTGAAGGCCAAGGGCTCCACCGATGGCGAAGGCATCGCCTGCAAGGTCGAGACCGGCCGCGCCATCGCAATGGCGGGACTGCATCCGGCGACGGGCGGGTCCGGCCTCGAGCTCTGCTCCGGAGACATGCTGCTCGAAGCCCTGGTCGCCTGCGCCGGTGTCACGCTGAAATCGGTTGCGACCGCGATCGAGGTGCCGCTCAAGACCGGCAACGTCTATGCCGAGGGCGATCTCGATTTCCGCGGCACGCTCGGCGTCGACAAGGAGACGCCGGTCGGCTTCGCGGAGATCCGTCTGCGCTTCGAGGTCGACACCGACGCGCCGCAGGACAAGCTCGATCTCCTGCTCAAGCTGACCGAGCGTTATTGTGTGGTCTATCAGACCATCAAGAACGGCCCGAAGGTCTCGGTGTCGATGCAGCGGATGTGACTCTGTGTACCCTCCCCTGGAGGGGGAGGGTCGATCGCGCGCAGCGCGAGCGGGGTGGGGTGATCTCTCCACGTCGCACACTGTTCGTGTCGAGAGATCACCTCACCCCGCTGCGCATTTCGCTTCGCTCCATGCACAGCGACCCTCCCCCTCCAGGGGAGGGTAAGAAGAAAAAATGTCCCTCGACCTTCACTTCCTTCTCTTCCTCCTCCTGCGCATGGCGATTGCGGCGGCGTTCGTCGTGACGGCGTCGATCATCACCGAACGCACCGGACCGGTGATCGGCGCGCTGGTGGCGACCCTGCCGGTGTCGGCCGGTCCCTCCTACGTCTTCCTCGCGCTCGACCATGACGCCGCCTTCATCGCGCAGGGTGCGCTGGCGAGCCTGCCGGTCAACGCGGCAACCATCTTCATGTGTGTCGCTTATGTCGTGCTGGCGCAACGGCACAGTCTTCTGGTGAGTTGTGGCGGCGCGGTCGCGATCTGGATCGTGCTTGCTTCGATCATCCGTCAGTTCGACTGGTCGCTCACCGCCGGACTGGCCGCGAATCTGATCGCCTTCGGCATCTGCATTCCGCTCCTGGCCGGCTATCGCCATGTGAAAATGCCGCTGGTGACGCGCCGCTGGTACGACGTTCCGATGCGGGCCGCATTGGTCGCGACGCTCGTCGCGATCGTGGTCTCGACCTCGGGCTGGGTCGGTCCCCGTATCAGCGGCATCATCGCGCTGTACCCGGTCGTGTTCACCAGCATCATGGTGATTCTGCATCCGCGGATCGGCGGCCCGCCGACCGCCGCGGTGCTCGCCAACTCAGCGTGGGGCCTGCTCGGGTTTGGTACTGCAATCGCAGTCTTGCACGTTGCGGTGGCGTCGTTCGGCTCTGCCGTCGGTCTGTGCCTCGCGCTCGGTACCTGCATCGCATGGAACCTGACGCTGTGGGGGATCGGCCGTCGTGCGATGCACAAGGCGCGAGAGCCGTGAGACTACGGATTAGCGCGACATGGCGTCGCGACATTGCGGTAAGCTCAATTCACGCCAGTCAAATTCGAAGCGCCTTCTCAAGCCGTTGAATGAGAGCGTCATTTCGAGTTTTGCCGTTTTCTTGGATCGAGCGTCGATGTGCATGGCGGGGACAGGCCCGTCGATCCTTCACCGAATTCCGACAGTTCTATTAGAACTTTCTTCGCGCTTCTCACCTATGAATGGCCGAGGTACCCGCTTCCGCAACTGTCGGCGCGAACTCGTCCGAGATGCATCCGAATGCAGGGACTCGCGGGAATTGTAGATTTGAATACGGCTGTGTCGCCGCAACGGTTACTTCCCCTACGAGCTGTCCTCGTAATTTCGAGATGGAGATTCTTTGATGTTCGGTCGCAAGCCCCAGATTGATGCACAAGCACGGCTCGATGCGATCGGCCGCTCCCAGGCCATGATTGAATTCAATCTGGATGGTACGATCGTCACGGCCAACAAGAACTTCCTCGACGCCCTCGGCTATCGGCTCGACGAGATTCAGGGCAAGCATCACTCCATGTTCGTGCCGGCCGAGCAGCGCGATACCGCCGAGTACAAGGCGTTCTGGGCTGCATTGAACCGTGGCGAGTACCAGGCGCGCGAGTTCAAGCGGATCGCGAAGGATGGCCGCGAGGTCTGGATCGAAGCATCCTACAATCCGGTGCTCGACGGCAACGGCAAGACGGTGATGGTCGCCAAGATTGCGACCGACATCACCGCGAAGAAGATCCGGAGCATGACGGATGCATCGAAGATCGCCGCCATCGGCCGTGCGCAGGCCGTCATCGAATTCAGGCTCGACGGCACCATCGTCACGGCCAACGAGAATTTCTGCAAGACGCTGGGCTATTCGCTTGCCGAGATCGAGGGCAAGCACCACAGCCTGTTCGTCGCCCAGGCCGACCGCGACGGTGCGGCCTATCGCGAGTTCTGGGCCGCGCTCAACCGCGGCGAATACCAGACCGGCGAGTACAAGCGCATCGGCAAGGGCGGTCGCGAGGTGTGGATCATCGCCTCCTACACGCCGCTGATCGACGAGACCGGCAAGCCGTATGGCGTCGTCAAGTTCGCGACCGACGTCACCGCGGAGAAGCTGAAGAACGCCGATCTCGCCGGTCAGATTGCAGCCATCGACAAGGCCCAGGCTGTGATCGAGTTCAACATGGACGGCACGATCATCACCGCGAATGCGAATTTCCTCGGCACGCTCGGCTATTCGCTGCCCGAGATCAAGGGCAAGCATCACAGCATGTTCGTCGAGCCCGGCGAGCGCGATGGCTCCGCCTATCGCGAGTTCTGGGCCGCGCTCAACCGCGGTCAGTACCAGGCGGCCGAATACAAGCGCATCGGCAAGGGCGGCAAGGAAGTCTATATTCAGGCCTCCTACAACCCGATCTTCGATCTCAACGGCAAGCCGTTCAAGGTCGTCAAATATGCAACCGATACGACCAGGCAGGTGCTGGTCCGCATGGGCAACGAGCGCGTCCGCGGCATGATGGAATCGGTCGCCGCGGGCTCCGAGGAGCTGAACGCCTCGGTGCGCGAGATCTCCGAGGCCATGACCAAGTCGCGCGAGACCGCCATGAGTGCGGTGGATCAGGTCGCTTCCGCCGACGCTCAGGCCCAGCGCCTGACCGAGGCCGCGCAGTCGATGAGCGGTATCGTCGAGATGATCAACAGCATTACCGGCCAGATCAACCTGCTGGCGCTCAATGCCACGATCGAATCCGCCCGTGCCGGCGAAGCCGGCCGCGGCTTTGCCGTGGTCGCCTCCGAAGTGAAGAGCCTCGCCAACCAGGCCAAGCAGGCCACGGACAAGATCGGCCAGGAGATCGGCAGCCTCAACGGCATCTCCGGCGACGTCGTCAGCGCGCTCGGCTCGATCAAGCAGGCGATCACCAGCGTCAGCGAATACGTGACCTCGACCGCCGCCGCCGTCGAGGAGCAGAGCACGGTGACGAACGAGATGTCGAACAGCATGCAGCGCGCCGCCGCGGAGGCCGCTGCAATCGCGGCAAGGGCGTAGTTCGAATCATAGGGCGGGCAAAGGCGCGCTCTTCGCGCGCCGTGCCCTCTATCCGCGAATTCGACGTTGCAGGGTGGGCACGCTCCGCTTTGCACACCCTATGGTACTATCACGGCTTCGGCAGCTTCGCCTTGAGCGCATACAGTGCATCCAGCGCCTCGCGCGGCGACATCTCATCGGGGTGCAGCGCCTTCACGGCTTCCAGCAACAACTCGGCTTCGCTCGGCGGCGCGGCTTCTGCGGCGGCGCGCGAGGGCACGGCGAACAGCGGCAGATCGTCCACCAGCGCGCGCGCGGTCTGGCCGCGATCCTGCGCCTCGAGCTTGGAGAGCACCGATTTCGCGCGCGTGATCACGGCGGGCGGCAGGCCGGCCAGTTTTGCCACCTGGATGCCGTAGGAGCGGTCGGCCGAGCCCGGCAGCACCTCGTGCAGGAACACGACATTGCCCTGCCACTCCTTCACCCGCACCGTGGCGTTGAACATCCGAGGCAGCTTGGCGGAGAGCGCAGTCAACTCGTGATAATGCGTGGCGAACAGGGTGCGGCAGCGGTTGCTCTCGTGCAGATGCTCGATCGCGGCCCAGGCGATCGAGAGGCCGTCGAACGTCGCGGTGCCGCGGCCGATCTCGTCGAGGATCACGAGCGAGCGCTCGCCCGCCTGGTTCAGGATCGCCGCGGTCTCGACCATCTCGACCATGAAGGTGGAGCGCCCGCGGGCGAGGTCGTCGGCGGCGCCGACGCGCGAGAACAGGCGGTCGATGATGCCGATCCGCGCACGTGTTGCCGGCACGAAGCTGCCGATCTGGGCGAGCAGCGCAATCAGCGCATTCTGGCGCAGGAAAGTCGATTTACCGGCCATGTTGGGTCCGGTGAGCAACCAGAGCTGGCCGGATTTTTGCGCAGGGCCTGGCGACAGATCGCAGGCATTGGCGATGAACGGTTCGCCATTGCGCTTGAGCGCCTGCTCTACGACCGGATGGCGGCCGGCTTCGATCGCAAAGCCGAGCGATGTGTCCACCTCGGGCCGCACATAATTCTCGTCGACCGCGAGCTTGGCGAGCGAGGTCGCGACATCGAGAAGCGCAAAGCCTTGCGCCGCGGCACGCAGGTCATCGCTGATCGCGAGCGCCTTGGCCGAGAGCCTCTCGAAGATCTCGAGCTCCAATCCGAGCGCGCGGTCGCCGGCATTGGCGATCTTGGCCTCGATCTCGCCGAGCTCCGATGTCGTGAAGCGCACCTGTCCGGCCAGCGTCTGGCGATGGATGAAGGTCGCGTTCAGCGGCGCTGACATCAGCTTGTCGCCGTGCTGCGCGGTGACCTCGACGAAATAGCCGAGCACGTTGTTGTGCCGGATCTTCAGGCCCTTGACGCCCGTGCTATCGGCGTAGCGCGCCTGCATCGAGGCGACGACGAGGCGCGAGGCGTCGCGCAGATTTCGCGCTTCGTCCAGCGCCGGCTCGTAGCCCTGTCGCACGAAACCGCCCTCGCGCTTGATCAGCGGCAGTTGTTCGTCGAGCGCACTGGCGAATTCCGCCGCGAGCTCGCGCGAGGGCCTTTGCAGCGCCGCCATCACCAAAGCGATCTCCTGCGGCGGCTGGTCGAGCTCGCCAAGCCGCGCCAGCACCTGGTCGGCGGCGATGATGCCGTCGCGGATGCCGGCGAGATCGCGCGGGCCGCCGCGCCCGACAGAGAGCCGCGCCAGCGCACGCGACATGTCGGGCGCGCTGCGCAGGATGCTGCGGACGTCTTCGCGCGCGGCGGAATCGGCGACGAAGGCCGTGACGGCATCGAGCCGCCTTGCGATCGCCGTCGCATCCGTCAGCGGCGCCGCCAGCCGCTGGGCGAGCAGGCGCGAGCCCGCCGAGGTCACCGTGCAGTCGATCGCATCGAGCAGCGAGCCGCGGCGGTCGCCCGCGAGCGTCCGCGTCAGCTCGAGATTGGCGCGGGTCGCCGGATCGATCGCCATGGTCGCGCCGGAGGCCTCGCGCGCGGGCGGCGACAGCGGCGGATGCTTGCCGACCTGGGTTCGGTCGACATAGGTGACGGCGGCGGCCGCGGCGGTGGCTTCCAGGCGCGTGAGCTGGGAGAGCCCGTCCATGGTTGCGACGGCAAAGTAGTCGCACAGCCGTTTCTCGGCGGTGGCGCCGTCGAAGACGTCGCGGGTCAGCGGCGTCACCGCCGGCATCTCGCGCAGGGTCTGTCCGAGTTCGTTGTCGTTGTAGAGTGCGTCGGTGACGATCGCCTCGTTCGGGTTGATGCGCGCCAGCGTTGCGGAAAGCTCGCCGCCCGCTACTTCCGTCACCATGAATTCAGCGGTCGAGATGTCGATCCAGGCGAGACCGAAGCGGTCGCCGCCGGCAGAGGACCGCGCCCGCGCGATCGCCAGCAGGTAATTGTTGGCGCGCGCATCGAGCAGCGTGTCCTCGGTCAGCGTGCCCGGCGTGACCAGCCGCACCACGCCGCGGCGGACCACGCTCTTGTTGCCGCGCGCCTTGGCCGCCGCGGGATCCTCGGTCTGCTCGCACACCGCGACGCGATGGCCGGCCGAGATCAGGCGGTGCAGATAGTCCTCGGAGCGCTCGACCGGCACGCCGCACATCGGGATGTCGGCGCCCTGATGCTTGCCGCGCTTGGTCAGCACGATGCCGAGCGTCCTGGAGGCGATCTCGGCGTCCTCGAAGAACAATTCGTAGAAATCGCCCATCCGGTAGAACAGCAAGAGGCCCTGATGCGCCGCCTTGATCTCCAGGTACTGTTCCATCATCGGCGTGATGCGCGCTTCCGCTGGCGGCGCGGGCGCTTCGTCGGGGGGTGGAACGGGTATCGGCTGTTGCATCGTCATGGGCGGCGCAACCTACAAAATTTCGGCACCTGCTCCTATCGGTTTGGCCGGGAGGAGCGGGTTTTCCACGTTGTCCGCATTGCGGCATGCGCTGGAAGCGCGCACACCCCTCGGAACACGCGCGCATCGGTCAATTGACCTGCCGCGGGCGCCCTCCTAAAACTCCGCCGACATTGAAGAAATTGGGCCGAACCGCGGCATTCAGGGAGAACAACGATGCGTGACGTCTTTATCTGCGATGCCGTGCGGACCCCGATTGGACGCTTCGGCGGCTCGCTCGCCAAGGTGCGCGCCGACGATCTCGCCGCCGCCCCGATCAAGGCGCTGATGGCCAGGCACCCCAGCCTCGACTGGGCGCAGGTGGACGAAGTCTTTTTTGGCTGCGCCAACCAGGCCGGCGAGGACAATCGCAATGTCGCGCGCATGGCGCTCCTGCTCGCGGGCCTCCCGGATTCGGTTCCCGGCCAGACCCTGAACCGCCTCTGTGCCTCCGGCCTCGATGCGGTCGGCGCCGCGGGCCGCGCCATCCGCTCCGGCGAGATTGAGCTCGCCATTGGCGGCGGCGTCGAGTCGATGACCCGCGCGCCCTTCGTGATGGGCAAGGCGCAGGAGGCCTTCTCGCGCTCGGCCGAGATCTTCGACACCACGATCGGCTGGCGCTTCATCAATCCGCTGCTGAAGGCGCAGTACGGCGTCGATGCCATGCCGGAGACCGGCGAGAACGTCGCCGAGGAATTCCAGGTTTCGCGCGCCGACCAGGACGCCTTCGCCATCCGCTCGCAGCAGCGGGCAGGTGCCGCGATCGCAGCCGGCTATTTTGCCGAAGAAATCATCCCGATCACCATTCCCGGTGGCAAGGCGGGCCCCATCACCATCGACAAGGACGAGCATCCGCGTCCCGAGACCACGCTGGAGGGCCTTGCCAAGCTGAAGCCGATCGTGCGCAATCCCGGCACGGTGACCGCCGGCAACGCCTCCGGCGTCAATGACGGCGCTGCTGCGATGATCCTGGCTTCGGAAGCGGCAGTGAAGAAGCATGGTCTGACGCCCCGCGCGCGCATCCTCGGCCTTGCTTCCGCCGGCGTGCCGCCGCGCATCATGGGCATCGGACCGGTGCCGGCGACCCGCAAGCTGATGGAGCGCCTCGGCAAGAAGATCAGCGATTTCGACCTGATCGAGCTGAATGAAGCCTTCGCCTCGCAGGGCATTGCCTGCATGCGCCAGCTCGGCGTGTCCGACGATGCCGACTACGTCAATCCGCATGGCGGCGCCATCGCCCTCGGCCATCCGCTCGGCATGAGCGGCGCGCGCCTGGCGCTCACCGCCGTGCACGGCATGGAGAAGCGCGGCGGCAAGCTTGCGCTCGCCACCATGTGCGTCGGCGTCGGCCAGGGCGTCGCGGTCGCCATCGAGAAGCTGAACTGACCGGACGCACAGCGGCCGGTCATCCCCGGGGCGGTGCACTTGCACCGAACATGATGCGCAGTTGCGCACCTGAGGATCCCGAGTTTCCGGGGTCAGCCCTGCGGCTGCCCCGGAATGACAGCTTGGGGCTCCGAAACCCGCTTCCCCCAATTAGTTATATCCTATAATGATTGGCGGAAGCGTTGACCGGCCGGACCACAATGGCCGGGGAGGAGTTCGCCAATGACGTTCATCTATCCCACCGACAGCAACAAGGCGCATCCGCTGCCGCTGTCGCCCGAATACAAGAGCTCGATCAAGCGCGCGCCGAACAAGCCGCTGATCCCGATGCGCCATACATTGTCGGAATTGACCGGGCCCGTGTACGGCCACGAGACCGTTCGCGAGGGCGACAACGATCTCACCCGCCAGCACAGCGGCGAGCCGCTCGGCGAGCGCATCATCGTCCACGGCCATGTGCGCGACGAGGACGGCCGGGGCGTACCGAACTCATTGGTCGAGATCTGGCAGGCCAATTCCTGCGGCCGCTACGTTCACGTCCGCGACCAGCATCCGGCGCCGCTCGATCCCAATTTTACGGGTGCCGGCCGCACCGTGAGCGATGCGGCCGGCTACTACCGCTTCGTCAGCATCAAGCCTGGCGCCTACCCCTGGGGCAACCATCACAACGCCTGGCGGCCTGCGCACATTCATCTGTCGGTGTTCGGCCATTCCTTCGTGACGCGTCTCGTGACGCAGATGTACTTCCCGAACGACCCGCTGTTCCCGTTCGATCCGATCTTCAACTCGGTGCCGGACGAGAAGGCGCGGGCGCGAATGGTCTCCTCGTTCGACCTCGAGAACACCCAGCCCGAATGGGCGCTGTGCTATCGCTTTGACATCGTGCTGCGCGGCAAGAACGCCACGCCCATGGAGAACCATTAAGTGCAGGATTCTGTGAAGCCCAACGGGATCACCCCATCGCAGACCGTCGGTCCGTTCTTCAAATACGGCCTGACGCCGAATGGCGAGTACGCCTGGAACGACGCGTTCACCAGCTCGACATTGACCCCCGATGTCACGGGCGAGCGCATCCGTATCGAAGGCCGGGTGTTCGACGGCGACGGCGTTGCGGTGCCGGATTGCATGCTGGAGATCTGGCAGGCGGACGCGCAAGGCCGCTTCGCCGACCCGCAGGACAAGCGCGCGTTACCGAATGCGAGTTTCCGCGGCTTTGCCCGTTGCGGCACCGACAAGGACGGCAACTACGCTTTCGAAACCATCAAGCCGGGCGCGGTGCCGGATCCCGACGGCAAGCCGCAGGCGCCGCACGTCCTGCTGGCGGTGTTCGGTCGCGGCATGCTGCGTCATCTTTACACCCGCATCTACTTCAGCGACGAGGCCGGCAACGCAGCCGACCCCGTGTTGGCGCTGGTGCCCACTGAGCGGCGCGCTACGCTGACCGCCGTGCGGGATGCCGGCAAGCCGGTCTACCGGCTCGATCTGCGGTTGCAGGGCGACAACGAGACGGTGTTCTTCGACGTGTGAAGGCGCTGCGTGCCGAAGAAGCCTTGCTCCTCGGCACGCCCTTCTCCGTCCCCTCGCATCAAGTCGACGCGCGGCGGGACGGAATGATTGTCTTGCAGGCCTGTGCGTCAGTTTTACTGACTCAAATTCCGATAGTATTAGGCTCGACTTCCGCAATTATGCGGGCTCCAGGCGGTGCAATTCGACCGCAAAGCAATCCCGTATTTACCGTGTTCGTCTAGGGTGGCTCCAGTTTTGACGCCGGTCCTGGATTGTTTTCATGAAATTTCGTCTGTCGTTATCGTCTGCGATCATCGCATTCGGCATCGTTGTTGCCGTCGGTTTTGCCGCCGTGGTTTCGACCAGCCTGTATGCCTTGAAAGAGCTCAAGGTCGGCGGTCCGCTCTACTCCGACATCAAGCTGGGTAACGACCTCATCGCGGACATTCTGCCGCCGCCGGAATATGTCATCGAGGCCTATCTCGAGGCGACCCTGGCCATGCGCGAGCCGGACCAGCTGGCGGCCCACGGCGAACGCCTGGTCCAGCTCCGCAAGGATTACGACGAGCGCAAGGCATTCTGGGTCTCCTCCAGCCTCTCGGCCGACCTGAAGACAGCGCTGGTGTCGAAATCCGACGCCGAGGTGCAGAAGTTCTGGAAGGCGTCCGACCAGCTCCTGCCGGCCCTCAAGGCCAAGGACGCGGCTGCGTCCGAACGCATCTATGCCCAGCTCAAGGACGCCTACACCGCGCATCGCGCCGTGATCGACAGCATCGTCGAGAGCGCCAACAAGCAGAATGCCGCCATGGAGAAGCTCGCCGCCGACCGCGACAGCGCGATGCTTTGGATCCTCCTCGGCGTCTCCGCTGCCGTCCTGGCATTCATTGCCGCGGGCCTGCTCGGCGTTGCCCTCGGCGTGATACGGCCGATCGTGCGCATGACGGACACGATGCAGAAGCTGGCGACCGGCGATCTCGCCGCCGTCATTCCGTTCGCTCACCGCCAGGACGAGGTCGGCTCGATGGCGGGCGCTCTTGTGGTGTTCAAGCAGTCGGCGGTCGAGAATTCCCGGCTGCGCGAGGAGCAATTGCGGCAGGAGCAGGAGGCGGCGCTTGCCAAGCGCTCGGCCCTGCACCAGATGGCAGAGACCGTCGAGCGCGAGACCGGCCGCTCGGTCGACACCGCGAGCGCGGCGAGCCATGGCGTGGAGCGGGCTGCCACCAGCCTGTCCGAGATCGCAAGTTCGCTCTCCGCGCAGTCGCAGGCCGTCGCCGCCGCCTCCACCCAGGCCCTCGGCAGCTCGCAGACCGTCTCGGCCGCGGCTGAAGAGTTGAGCGCCTCGATCCGCGAGATCGCGAGCCAGGTCGCGCGGACCAGCACGGTCACGAAATCCGCGGTCGCCGGCCGCGAGCAAGCGCGCTCGACCATCCAGGCGCTGGCCGGATCGGTCAAGAAGATCGCCGAGGTCTCCGATCTCATTGGCGGCATCGCCGGCCAGACCAACCTGCTGGCGCTCAACGCCACGATCGAGGCGGCGCGCGCCGGCGAGGCCGGTCGCGGCTTCGCCGTGGTCGCCGCCGAGGTGAAGTCCCTGTCAGACCAGACCGCCAAATCCACCGAGGAGATCACGCGGCTGATTACCGAGATCCAGGCTTCGACGCAGGCTGCGGTCGACGCCGTCGAGACGATGGGAGGGCACATCGTCGAGATCGATGGCGTGGCGACCTCGGTTGCCGCCGCGATGGAAGAGCAGGACGCCGCGACGCGGGAGATCACGCGGTCGATCTCCGAATCGGCGTCCGCGGCGAAGGAGGTCTCGGCCAAGATCGGCAATGTCAGCCGCGACGCCGCGTCCGTGAACGAGCGCGCCGCGGAGGTCAGGCAGGCGATTGCCGGCATGACGGCCAATCTCGAACAGCTACGGTCGGTCGTGGTCAGGACCGTGCGCGACTCGACCGCGGCAGCCTGAGTCCGGCGGTATTTCGGCCGCTGGTGCCTGGGGGTGTGATCGTGCAGTATGGCGCGGGACAGGGGCATCGTGGTTCATGACATCTCCACAATTGCCGGCGGTCGTTGAGCCCGCCCGATTGACGGCCGCGCTGCGCCGGGGCGGTGTGTTGGACGCTGGCGCGGTGCGCGAGGTGAAGGTGCTGCACCAGCGCGACACCGTCGTGTCGCACATCATCCGGCTCGGCCTGCGCTATGTCGGCGAATCCACCGGCGCCCCGCAATCGCTGATCCTGAAGACCGCCAATTCCGCGTTCGCCGCGAAGCTTGCCAATGGCGGCCGGCGCGAGGTGGAATACTACACCCAACTCGCGACGAGCATGCCGTCCGGGCTCGTGCCCGGCTGCTTCGACGGACATTTCGATGAGGGCAGCCTAGCCTGGCATCTTCTGCTCGAGGATCTCACCGACAGCCACGACGTCGCGGCGGCTTGGCCCCTGCCTCCGTCGCGCGAGCAGGCTATTGCGGTCGTGACGACGCTCGCACGCTGGCACGCGTCGTGGTGGGACCATCCGAGCCTCGGCGACACCGTCGGCACCTTTGCAAGCCCCGAAGACGGCGCGGAGCGCATGGAGACGTTCGCGGGGCATTACGACCGCTTTGCCGATTCGCTCGGTGACCGTCTCAGCGAGGAGCGGCGTACGCTCTATCGTCGCTTGATCGATCAGTCGGAGCGGCTGTCCCAGCGTTACCACTCACGCCGTCACCTCAGCATCACCCATGGCGATGCCCATGTCTGGAACTTCCTGCTGCCGCGCGCGGGCGTAGCCGATACCGTCCGGATCTTCGATTTCGATCTGTGGAGCATCAACGTTCCGACCCACGACCTCGCCTACATGATCGCGATGCACTGGTATCCGGAGCGCCGGCAATCGCTCGAGCGCTTGCTGCTCAATCTCTATCATGATGCTCTGATCGAGAGCGGAATCACCGGCTACACGCGCGGTGCGCTCGATCGCGATTATCGCTGGGCCGTGCTGTGGCAGATCACGCGGCCGGTCTGGCAGTGGAGCATCAACATTCCGCCGGTGATCTGGTGGAACAATCTGGAGCGGATATTCGCGGCCGTGGATGATCTGGGCTGCGAGGAATTGTTGTAGCGGCTTGTACTCCAAATTCGGTGTCGTCCCCGCGAACGCGGGGACCCATAACCACAGGGAGGAGCGAGCCGGCAACTCCGAGTCTTCGCCAAACCACTTCCTGTGATTATTATGGGTCCCTGCGCTCGCAGGGACGGCATTGGAGAGTGTGGATCGAGCGCGCCTACTCCATCACCGCATGTTCCGGCCCAGCCGCCTGTTTGCGCAGCGTGGCCTTGGTCGAGCCGATCAGCAAGGCGAGCGGGATGGTGCAGAGGACGAAGAGCATCACCAGTTGGTAGTCGTGCGCGAAGGCGATGATCTGCGCCTGTACGTTGACCATCCTGTCGGCCATGGCACGGCCGGTGTCGGTGGACAGGTTGATCATGCCGCTGACGTCAGGCATCTGGAGCGCATGGTTGAACGGGTTGATGTGCTCCGACAGGATCGCATAGGTCCGCCGCGTCCCCTGGGTCAGCTGAGCGATGACGACGGAGATGCCGACCGAGCTCGCGACGTTGCGCATCAGCGTCAGCATCGCGGTGCCGTCGGTACGCAACTCGTTCGAGAGCGTCAGGAACGCCACGGTCGAAAGCGGCACAAACACGAGACCGAAGCCGAAGCCCTGGATCACGCTGACGGTGACGATCTCAGGCACCTGGGTCAGATCGGTCCAGCCGGTCATCTGGAACAGCGAGCCCGCGGTCATCGCCAGCCCCGCGATGATCAGCGTGCGCGCCTCGAAATACCGCATCATGCGGCCGACCAGCATCATGGCGAAGAAAGTGCCGAAGCCGCGGCTTGCCAGCAGGAGGCCGGCGGTGATGATGGGATAGCCAATCACGTTCTGCATGTAGGGCGAGGCCAGCGCCATGGTCGAAAACAGGACGAGCCCCATCACGATCATGAACATGCAACCAGTGACGAAGTTGCGATCCCGGAACAGGCCGAAGCGGATGAACGGCGTCGAGGTCGTGAAGGAGTGCGCGAGAAAGAAATAGAAGGCGGCGGCCGAGACGATGAACTCTGCGAGAATCTCGTTGGATTCCAGCCAGCCCAATTGCTCGCCGCGGTCGAGCGCGAGCTGCAGCGCGCCGATCGCGACCGCCAGCGCAGCGAAGCCGAACCAGTCGAATCTGAGGCTGAGGTTCTTCTCGGTCTCGTCCATGAACACGATCAGTCCGAGCACCGTGATGGCGCCGAACGGCAGGTTGACGAAGAACACCCAGTGCCAGGAATAGGTCTCGGTCAGCCAGGCGCCGAGCGAGGGTCCCATGATCGGGCCCATCATCACGCCCATGCCCCAGATCGACATCGCCTTGGCGCGTTCCTGGAGCGTGTAATAGTCGAGCATCACCGATTGCGACAGCGGCACCAGGGCGGCGCCGAACACGCCCTGCAGTAGCCGGAACAGCACCATCTGGTTGATGTCCTGGGCGAGGCCGCACAGCACCGAGGCCATGGTGAAACCGGCCGCGCAGATGATGAAGATGCGCTTGCGGCCGAAGCGGTTGGCAATCCAGCCCACCGGTGCCGTCATGATCGCGGCGGCGACGATGTAGGATGTCAGCACCCAGTTGATCTGGTCCTGCGAGGCCGACAGCGTTCCCTGCATGTAGGGCAGGGCAACGTTGGCGATGGTGGTGTCCAGCGCCTGCATGATGGTCGCGGTCATGGCGCAGATCGTCACCATGTTCCGGCGCAGGCCGGGAACCATCAAAGCGGGATTGGACTCCGCCATCGGATCAGTCCTTGTCCTGGTCTTTGTCTTGGCCCGCGGTCGCCGACAGGCCGAACAGGCCGGCGAGGGAGCGTTTGTGGCCGGTGTCGATGGTGGCATAGACGCTCATGCCGGCCTTCAGTTTCCGCACGTGCTTGTCGGTCTCGTCGAAATAGATGCGGATCGGCACGCGCTGCACGACCTTGACGAAATTGCCGGTGGCGTTCTGCGGCGGCAGGATCGCGAATTGAGCGCCGGTGCCGGGCGAGAGCGAGCCGATCTTGCCCTTGAAGACGTGGTTCGGGAATGCATCGACCTCGAGCGTGACGGGCTGTCCTTCGGTCACATAGGTGAGATCGCTCTCCTTCGGGTTGGCGTCGACCCAGGGGTGGGCGACGTCGATGATCGAAAACACCGGCGTGCCGGCAGCGACATAGCGCCCGAGCTGGATCTGCTCGACCTGCGTCGCCACGCCATCCATCGGAGCGCGCAGCACGGTGTGGTCGAGGTTGCGCTGGGCATCGTCCAGCTTGGCTTTCGCCTGTGCGTAGGCCGGGAATTGCTGGAGCGGCAACGCGACGTCGCCGAGCAATTGCGTCTTGGCGTTCGAGAGCTGCTGCTTGATGTATTGCGCCTGCGCGCCGGCGGTGACCAGTGCATTCGAGGCGTTGTCGAGATCGAGCTGCGAGCCATAATTGTTCTTCACCAGCGCCTGCTTGCGCTCGACGTCGCGTTTCTTCAAATCGATGCCCTGCTGGGCCAGATCGAGCATGTCGCCATAGATCTTGATGTTGGCGACGAGATTGTCATAGGTCGTGCGGGCCTGCGCGAGCTGCGCCTTGGCTTCGTCTACCGCGTGACGAAACGGAATGGGGTCGATCTCGAACAGCTCGTCGCCCTGCTTGACCGACTGGCCTTCCTTCACGATGACCTTCTGGATCTTGCCGGAGATGTCGGGCGTCACCAGCACCTTCTGGGCGCCGACATAGGCGTCGTCGGTGCCGACATAGCGACCGCCTTTGAGATAGAAGGTGAGGCCGCCGATGACGGCGATCACAGGCAGCACGACCAGGAGCAGGAAGCGGCGGTAGCGGCGCAGGCCCGCCATCATGCGGCGGCGCGGATCGCTGCCCGCCTTCTTTGTGGGCTTGCCGTTGTCGGTCTTCTGCTCGGGCTGGAACTTGAGGACCTGGTCAGCCATAGCGCTGCTCCTTACGTGCTTGTTCCGCTCCTGAGGTCTGGATCGCGGTGCGCACGTTTTCCTTGATGGTTTCGAGCTGGGTGAGGAGGCGATGGGCGTCAGCCGGCGTGATGCCCTCGAGGGCGTTGGCCGTCAGCTCGGACTTCAGCCCGCTCATCCGGCCGAGCAATTGCCGGCCGGCCTTCTTGAGATACAGGCGCTTGACGCGGCGATCCGAGGCATCGCTGCGGCGTTCGATCCAGTCGTTGTCGCACAACTTGTCGATCAGGCGGGTCAGCGTGATGGGCTGCATTTCCAGCAGCTCGGCGAGCTCAGACTGCTTCATGCCCTCGCTGCGCTCGACCTTGGCCAGCACCGCCCATTGGGCGCGGGTGATCCCGAACCGCGATGCCTCCTTGTCGGCATAGACACGCAAGAGGCGGTAGAGCTCGCCCAACGTAAACAGGAAGTTCTGGTCGACAGGCCCGCGGCTCATGAGCTTGGTCTCCAATAAGCAGGCATATAATAAGCAAGCTTATGATTATTCCATCGGGGGACAACGCGACGCTGTCCCGCTGCAAAGGCATGGCTGGTCGCCGCAATGGCGGTCGCGCTTTGGGTTCCGCCGCCGAAATGCTAGAAGGCGACTGTATGGCCCCTGCTAAATCGGCATTTCCCGCGCCTGGTCACGATCACGGCCGCTGCACCGCGGATGCGCTGGCGCATGCCGAGGAGGTGTGCGAGCAGCGCGCGCAGAAATTCACGCCGATCCGCCGCCAGGTGCTGAGTGCGCTGCTCTCCAGCCACCGGCCGCTCGGCGCCTATGAGGTGATCGACGAACTCGCCAAGTCGATGGCGCGGCCGGCGCCGATCACGGTCTATCGCGCGCTCGATTTCCTGATGGCCAACGGCCTCGTGCACCGCATCGAGAGCCGTAACGCCTACCTCGCCTGTGCAGCCCACGACCATGACGCGACCTCGGCGGTGGCGTTCCTGATCTGCGAGCGCTGTGGCCTCGTCGGCGAGATCCCGTCGGCGTCCTTTGCCGGGAACCTCAATGCCGCGGCACGCAGCTCAGGCTTTGCCCCGAAATTGTCCGTGGTGGAGATCACGGGCGTCTGCACCCATTGTCAGAAAGCTGCATAAAGCAACAACGGCGCAAGGCCGGTTTTTCGGGAAGAAATGTCCTCACCACAAGCCATACCGTCCGCCGGCCGTCCCCTCAGTGCCGGCGCCATCGCCCTGATGCTCATGCTGTGCCTGACCTGGGGGTTCAACCAGATCGCGGTGAAGCTGGTGCTTCCGGACATTCCGCCGATGCTCCAGGCCACGATCCGCTCGGCCGGCGCATTGCCGGTGCTGTTCATCATCGGCACGTTTCGCGGCGTCAAATTCTTCGAGAACGACGGCACTTGGAAGCCGGGCCTGATCGCCGGGCTGATGTTCGGCATTGAATTCGTGCTGATCTTCCAGGGGCTGCGCCTCACCTCGGCCTCGCGCGCGGTGGTGTTCCTCTACACCGCGCCGTTCTTCGTTGCGCTCGGCTCCTACCAGGTGCTCGGCGAGCGGCTCGGCGCCTCGCAATGGCTGGGTCTCGCCATCAGCTTTGCCGGCGTTGCCCTCGCGATCGGCGTGCCGCAGTCCAATGTGGATTCGCATGTTCTGCTCGGCGACCTCATGATCGTCGGCGGCGCCGCGCTGTGGGCCGCGACGACGCTGGTTGCCAAGGGCACGAGGCTGCGGTTCGCCGCGCCCGAGAAGGCGTTGGGCTATCAGGTTGCCATTTCGATCCCGATCCTGGGGCTGGCGGCCTGGCTGTTCGGCGAGACCATCACGCACACGCCGGCGCCGCTGTCGCTCGGCCTGATGGCCTTCCAGGCGATCTGGGTGGTTGGAACCACGTTCACGCTTTGGTTCGCGCTGGTGAAGACCTATTCGGCCAGCAAATTGTCGGCTTTTACCTTCATCACCCCTTTGTTTGGCGTGGTGGGTAGCTATTTCATCATGCACGACACCCTAAGCCTGGCGTTCGGGGCGGCCGCCCTCCTTGTAATTGCTGGGCTTTTTCTGGTTAACCGTCCGAGCCAAACGGCCGCGGCGCCGGCTGATGCATTGCTGAACGTCACCAAAACCTGATATTTGGACCCCATGAACAAGCCCGAAACCACCATCGATTCCGACATCGCGGGACCCGCACCGCGCCATCGTACCACCCAGGTCAAGGTCGGCGACGTCGCCGTCGGCGGCGGTGCGCCGATCGTCGTGCAGTCGATGACCAACACCGACACCGCCGACATCGACGGCACCATTGCCCAGGTCGCAGCGCTCGCGCGCGCCGGCTCCGAAATGGTCCGCATCACCGTGGACCGCGAGGAAGCCGCTGCCGCCGTTCCGCACATTCGCGACGGCCTCGCCAAGCGCGGTATCAACACGCCGCTGATCGGCGACTTCCACTATATCGGCCACAAGCTGCTCGCGGCCTATCCGGCCTGCGCCGAGGCACTCGCCAAGTACCGCATCAATCCCGGCAATGTCGGCTTCAAGGACAAACGCGACACCCAGTTCGCCGACATCATCGAGATCGCCAACAAGAACAACAAGCCGGTTCGCATCGGCGCCAATTGGGGCTCGCTCGACCAGGAGCTGCTGACCAAGCTGATGGACGAGAATGCCGCGTCCGCCAATCCGCGCGACGTGCGCGCGGTGACCCGCGAGGCCATGGTGCAATCCGCGCTGCTTTCGGCCGCGCGCGCCGAAGAGCTCGGCATGCCCAAGAACCGCATCATCCTCTCCGCAAAGGTCTCGGCGGTGCAGGATCTCATCGCGGTCTATCAGGATCTCGCCAGCCGTTCCGACTATGCGATCCATCTCGGCCTGACCGAGGCCGGCATGGGCTCGAAGGGCATCGTGGCCTCGTCCGCTGCGCTCGGCATCCTGCTTCAGCAGGGCATTGGCGACACCATCCGCATCTCGCTGACGCCGGAGCCCGGCGGCGACCGCACCCGTGAAGTGCAGGTCGGCCAGGAGCTGCTCCAGACCATGGGCTTCCGCACCTTCGTGCCGCTGGTTGCGGCGTGCCCCGGCTGCGGCCGTACCACCTCGACCACATTCCAGGAACTGGCCCGCTCGATCCAGGATTTCATCCGCGACGAGATGCCGGCCTGGAAGACGAAATATCCCGGCGTCGAAGAACTCAACGTCGCGGTGATGGGCTGCATCGTCAACGGCCCCGGCGAATCCAAGCACGCCAATATCGGCATCTCGCTGCCCGGCACCGGCGAAGCGCCGGCTGCGCCTGTCTTCGTCGACGGCAAGAAGTTCCGCACGCTGCGCGGTCCCACGATCTCCGCCGACTTCAAGGCACTTGTGATCGACTACATCGATCAGCGCTACGGCCAGGGCGCCAAGGTGCCGGTGACGGCGGCGGAGTAGGCGTCTCCTCAACATCGAATCGTAAGGCGGGTTAGCGCAGCGTAACCCGCCTTATTTTTTGCGGACGCGAAGTGACGGGTTACGCTTCGCTAACCCGCCCTACATTGCTACGATGCCTCTCAATCAACAATGATCGGGAGACACGCCATGAGCTCACTCGCCGGCAAGCAGGGTCCGCGCTATCGCCACACGGCCGAGGACGGCGCGCCTTACGAGACCATCGCGGTCGAAAAGCTCACGCCCATCATCGGCGCGGAAATCTCCGGGATCGACATCGGCTCGCTCGTTGATGGCGACGCGCGCTCCAACCAGCAGATGGACGAGATCCACCGCGCGCTCGCCGAAAACCTCGTCGTCTTCTTCCGCGACCAGCACATCACGCCGCAGCAGCATCTCGCCTTCGGCCGCAAGTTCGGCGAGCTGCATTTTCATCCCGCCGCGCCGCACCAAGACGAAGACCCGGCGCTGATGAAGATCTACGCCGACAAGAACTCGCCGCGCGCCAACGGCGAGGGCTGGCACTCGGACGTGTCTTGCGATCTCGAGCCGCCGATGGGCTCGATCCTCTACATCAAGCAGTGCCCGCCGCGCGGCGGCGACACGCTGTTCGCCAACATGTATGCGGCTTACGAAGCCTTATCGGACCGCATGAAGGCCTATCTCGACGGCCTCACCGCGCTGCACGACGGCGAGCCGATCTACCGTGGGCTCTATGCGAATTATGGCGTCGCCGATCGTCCCTCCTATCCGCAAGCCGAGCATCCCGTGGTGCGAACCCATCCGGTCACGGCTAAGAAGGCGCTCTACGTCAACCGCGGCTTCACCCGCCACATCAACGGCATCCCGCGCGACGAGAGCGATGCGATGCTGGCCTATCTCTACCAGCACGCCGAAAACCCGCTGTTCCAGTGCCGCTTCCGCTGGACCGAGAACGCCATCGCGTTCTGGGACAACCGCTGCACCCAGCACCGCGCGATGTGGGACTACTGGCCGCATACGCGCTCGGGCGCACGCGTGACGGTGAAGGGAGAGCGGCCGGTGTGAGCGGTGGACGTTCGGCTGGCCTGCACTGAAAAAGAAAAAGCCCCGGACGATGCCGGGGCCTTCGATCGTCACGGGAAAGCGCCGCTCAGTATCTGGCAACGATCGGGCCGCCAAACTTGTAGTTCACGCCGACGCGGGCGATCTGGTCTGTGAACTTGTGATTGACCGTGATGTCCGAGCCGGGAAGACAATTTGCGCACCCCGGAATGCTCGTCGCGTACGATCCGAGGTCGACATAGAGATATTCAGCTTTGACCGTCCAATTTCCGGCAACGTGATACTCCATGCCGGCGCCAACCGTCCAGCCAGCCCGGGTCACTGAAGAATTCACGATGCCAAGATCGCCGGGATCAATGCACGGCGCGCCGAAAAAGCAAAATGTATCGGTCGTCTTCAGATTTCCTACAGCCAAACCGCCAGCGACATAAAAGAGTGCATCACCCGCCGCCCAGCCCAATCTTCCGCGGAGTGTTCCCAGGAATGTTAGCTTGCTCGAATTGGTCATTACGTCGAGGGGATTGATGACCAGGAATCCGACCGGAGGGACCTGAACCCGGGTCGCCGTACCGTCGGCCCAGTTGGCATCGGCTTCGACACCGACAACAAGGTTGCTGGTCTGCCAATTGTAGCCAGCCTGCACACCTCCAATCACCCCCTCAGGGTGCAAATTGGTCCGGGTGAACGCGTTCAAATCTGCGGCCCCGGCAGCTCCCCAACCGACGGGATTCGCAGCGGGAGTGATCCGATCGTCTCCCCAGTGACCGCCGACGTTGCCTCCCACGTAGAAGCCGGTCCAATTCCAAGCGGCAATGACCGGTGCCGGAGCCTTGGCGTAAGGACGGGCGCCCAGGTCGGCTGCCGCAGCGGCGCCGGTGAACAGGGCGGAGGTAACTGCAACGGCCAGCGCAAGTTTTTTCACGACGAAATTTCCCTCATTCCAAAGAGGCACGTTCCTTTAATTTACCAGTTGACAGCCGGCTTCGTCTGTCACCCGTGAGCAACGGTACCTGAATATATTTCCCGGCTTGCGCGATTAGGGGAACGATACAAGGTGTGATTGCGGCCGTCGAAAATGGCAGCCGCAGTGCTGAGGCAACAAGAAAGGCCCCGGCGGGCGGGGCTTACATACGCGTTCCTGCACGCGGAGCGCCGGGGTAGCGACGGGGTGGCGACGGAGTGGCGCCTTAGAATGGGAGTGCCCACCATCTCGCCCCTCGCTAGGCGCGCCAGACATAGTAACGGCGCGAAGAGCCGCCTTTGCCTCCGCCCTACATACTCCGCGGCTCTGCGTTGACGTCTTCCAGCGTCCGCGCCAATCTTCCCCAAAAAAACAAATCGGGAGGATGCCATGCTCCGCGCCGAGGACAATAAATTCCTGACCGAGGCCGGCCCTGGAACGGGCATGGGCGAATTGTTGCGCCGGTTCTGGATTCCCGTCCTGCTCTGCGAAGAACTCGCCGAGCCCGACGGCGAGCCGAAGAAGATCATCGTGCTCGGCGAGGAGCTGCTCGCCTTCCGCGACTCTCGCGGCGTCGTCGGGGTCATCGACCAATATTGTCCCCATCGCGGCGCCAATCTCTGGCTTGGGCGCAACGAAGAGTGCGGCATCCGCTGCGTCTATCATGGCTGGAAGTTCGACACCGACGGCCGATGCCTGGACATGCCGACCTCCTATCCCGATCTCAACGCCAAGGACCTGATCCGCATCAAGTCCTATCCGGTGCGGGAATGGGGCGAGATGATCTGGGCCTATATGGGGCCCCTCGAGGCCATGCCCGAGCTCCCCGATCTCGAAATGGCACTGCTGCCGGCCTCGCATCGCTACGTCAGCAAGAAATGGCAGGACTGCAACTGGGTGCAGGCGCTGGAAGGCTCGATCGACACGGCGCATTTCACTTTTGCCCATCTTTCCTTCGACAAGGAGGAGACCGAGATCCTGGACATCAAGAAGCACTTCGTGAATCCGATCGCGCGGATGTCGAGCGATCACATGCGCTGGATCGCGGAGGATCCACGCCCGGTGATCAAGATCAGTCCGCACGAGGCCGGATTGACCATCGCCGGCGGACGGCTCACCGGCGGCGACAACATCTACTGGCGCATCGCGCAGTTCCTGATGCCGTTCCACGCTTACGCTCCCAGCGCGATGCCGGGCGAGAACATTTTCGGGCAGACTTTCGTGCCTGTCACCGACACGAATTGCTGGATCTATACCTATGCCTGGAATCCGGAGCGTCCGCTGACGCAAGGAGAGCGCGACGCCTATGACCATGGCAACGGCGTGATCGCGGAGGTCGACGACAACTACGTGCCGCTGCGTCATAGGGGCAACGACTATCTGATCGACCGCAAGCTCCAGAAGACCCGAAGCTACACGGGCATCAAGGGCGTGTCCGAGCAGGACGCCGCCGTGCAGGACAGCCAGGGGCCGATCGCCGACCGCACCCGCGAGCATCTCGGGCCGACGGATCTCGGCATCATGCATTTCCGCAAGGTCGTGATGGATCTGGCGCGGGCGCTCCAGCGGGGCGAACCGCCGCCGCAGGCTGCGCATCAGGACCGCTATGCGGTGCGCTCCGGCGCCTGCGTGACCAGCAAGTCCAAAGACCTGCCTGCGGTCATGCTGGAACGTTTCGGCGATGCCGCGGGTTTCGTCGGGCGCCCCAGGATTGCAGCGGCGGAGTAGCGCTTGGGGCAATCGCGGGGCATCATCGTCGGGCTGGTTGCGTCGATCCTGCTATCGTCGCTTGCGACTGTTGACAGCAGCGAGGCCGCGACCGCACGAAAGTTTGCAAGACCCAAGGCCAAGCCGCAGGTATCGGCCAGATGTGAGATGCCAAAATTCCGGATCATGGTGGACGTCGGGCACACCCCGGACTCCTACGGCGCGCTGAGCGCGCGCAATGATCCGGAGTTCGGCTTCAACTTCCGTCTCGCAAGACTCATCGCGGCAAGACTCAAGTCCGACGGCTTCGCCGCAACCCGACTGCTCGTCACGGACGGCAAGGCGCGGCCGAGCCTTTTCAAGCGGGTCAGTGCCGCGAATGGCGGCCGGGCCGATCTCTTCCTGTCGATTCACCACGATTCGGTGCCGGACAAGCTGCTCGAGACCTGGGAGTTCGACGGCGCGAAGAGCTATTTCAGCGATCGCTTTTCGGGCCACTCCCTGTTCGTGTCGCGGCACAACCCGCACTTCGCCACCAGCCTGATGCTGGCCCGGATGATCGGCCGGCAGTTGAAAGAGCAGGGCCTGGACTATGCCAGCCAATATACCTTGCCGGTGATGGGCCGGTACCGGCGCCAGCTGCTCGACAAGGATGTCGGCGTCTACCGCTACGACGGACTCGTCGTTCTCTCGCGGACGAGCAGCGCCGCAGTGCTGCTCGAAGCCGGCTCCATCATCAATCGCGACGAGGAGATGGCGATGAACTCGCCGGAGCGGCATGAGACGATTGCCGGGGCTGTTGCCGCGGCAATAGGGGAGTTTTGCGCAAGGCGGTAGCTCCCGCCCTACAGCGGCACCCCGCGATACTCCCGGTTTGCCAGGCTCGCCTCCTCCAGATCCAGATCGCGCTCGATCCGCCGCCGCGTCTCGTCGGTGATCTGGCCATCGCGCAAGAGGTCGTGGATGAATTTCCGTTCGGCGGAGATCAGGTTGCGGGTCAGCGCGGTGCCGGCGGCGGAGACGTCGTGGCGGGCAGGGTCGAGCGAATCCGGAAGCTGGTTGACGCGGATCTCGTGTCGCGCACGCAAAAGCCGGATCACCTCTTCGGACACCTCCTTCTCCGCGGTCAGCGCGTCGAGTGATTTCAGTGCCGCATCGAGCGCCTGGCGGCGTGCGGCGATCTCGGCCTCGTGCTCGGCGGCATGCTCGTTTCGGCCGGCATCGGCGACGCCGAGCCACCGCACCACCGGCGGCAGCGTCAGGCCGACGCCGATCAGCGTGACGAAGATGACGCCGAAGGCAACGAACAGGATCAGGTCACGATATGGGAACGCCTCGCCATCAGGGAGCGTGAACGGCAGCGCCAACGCGGCCGCAAGCGACACCGCGCCGCGCACGCCGGTGAAGGCGAGCACGAACGGCCATTGCCACGGCGGCGGCGGATCGCGCTCGCGCAACGATTTGCTGAGCATCCGCGGCAGATAGGTTGCGGGATAGAGCCAGGCGAAGCGCGCGATCACGACGATCATCAGGACAAGGGCCGTCGCGATCAGAATGTCGTCGAGCGGAAACGACTTCGACTTCTCGTAGAGCGCGCGCATCTGGAAGCCGGTGAGCAGGAACAGCACGCCCTCGATCAGGTAAATGATGAGATCCCAGAAGAAGATGCCTTGCAGCCGTGTCGCCGACGAGATCAGCAGCGGGCCGTTCCAGCTCACATAGAGACCGCAGGCGACGGTGGCGATCACGCCGGAGCCGCCGACATGCTCGGGCAGCCAGTAGGAGACGTAGGGCGTGATCAGCGACAACGTCAGCTCAACCTGCGGATCCCTGGACCATTTGCGGAAGCGCAGGGAGAGCAACCCGACGCCGATGCCGAAAGCAATCTCGCTGGCGACGATCAGCAAGAACTCGCCGGCCGCCAGCGGCAGGGAGAAATGTCCGACCATGATTGCGGCCAGCGCGAAGCGGTAGAGGGTCAGCGCCGTTGCGTCGTTGGCGAGCCCTTCGCCCTCGAGGATGACCACCAGCCGCCGCGGCAAATTGAGCCGGCGCGCGATCGCGAGCGGCGCCACGACGTCGGGTGGCGCGACGATGGCGCCGAGCAGAAACCCGATGGCCCAGGGCAGGCCGATCAGGTAATGCGTGGCGGCCGCCACCATCGCCGCGGTGAAGATCACCGCGCCGACCGCGAGCAGCACGATGGGGCGCAAATTGTTCTTGAACTCGCGCCAGCTCATCGCGACGCTTGCCGAGTAGATCAGCGGGGGCAGCACCACCAGCAGCACCAGCTCCGGCGGCAGCTCCACCGACGGCATGCCCGGCACGAAGGCGAGGCCGACGCCGGCCAGCATCAACAGGATGGCAGGGGCAACGTTGAAGCGGCGTGCGGCGAGCGCCACGCCCGCCAATACGGCCAGCAGGATGAGAAAGGTCTGAAACTTCGCTTCCATGATCGTCTGTCTTGAACCGGAAGCGACTGCTGCGTCAATGCGTGCGGCTTACGCCAGCCGCTCGACCACCATTCGCCCGATCCGCGCGAACACGGCTTCGATCTGCGCTGCCGTCGGCGTGCCGCCTTGGACATAGGCCGCGATCAGGATCGGCGTGTCGGGCTTAGGCCAAGCCACCGCGATGTCGCCCGCTGCGTCCTTGCCATTGTAGCCGGTCTTGTCGCCGATCTTCCAGCTCGCGGGCAGGCCGCCGCGCAGCCGGTTGGCGCCGGTCTTGCAGTTCACCATCCATTCGGTGAGCTGCGCGCGAGAGGCCGGAGGCAACGCCTCGCCCGTCACCAGGCGGCGCAAGTTCCCGGCCATCGCCGCCGGCGTCGTGGTATTCCGGGGATCTCCGGGCGGGGAGCGATTGAGTTCGGGCTCGTCGTGGTCGAGCCGCGAGGTGGTGTCGCCGAGCGATCGCCAGAATGCAGTGAGCGCGGCAGGGCCGCCGATCCGCGCCAGCAGCAAATTGGCGCAGGTGTTGTCGCTGCGCTCGACGATCGCCTTGCACATCTCGGCGACAGACATCGCACCCGCCGCGACATTTTGCTTGGCGACCGGCGCGTAGTCGAGCAAGTCGGCCTTGCCGTAAGGGATCCTGGCTGCGAGCTGCTCCTCGCCGCGATCGACCCGCGCCAGCACGCAGGCCGCGAGCGAGGCTTTGAATGTCGAACACATGACGAAGCGTTCGTCGGCACGCCAGGTGAGCCTTGCGCCGCTGGCCAGATTTTCCGCATAGACCCCGATCCGCCCGCCACTCTCGCGCTCGTAGGATTCGAGCTCAGGCGGCGCGCCCGCGGCTAGCACGGGAGATACGGCCATCCAGCCAAGTGAGGCGAGCAGGGAGCGGCGGTCGAGCAGCATGGGGGACTTTCAGGTGAATGGGAGGCGGGGAATATGCGGATGCTGTATCCGCGGCGCTATTGCGGGGAGCGAAGCGACGAAGCAATCCAGAGTCTCCCGCGGAGGGATTCTGGATTGCTTCGTCGCAAGAGCTCCTCGCAAGGACGAAGGATAACGTCGAGCGCGGCAGATATTGGGCGAACGTCGAGCCTCGTCACTCCCTCAGATCATATCGATACGATTTCGACACGATCTGCCAGCCGTCGGCGAGCTTCATCGCCACCAGATAATCGGTGAAGAAACGCGGCGGCAACTGGCACCGGACCTTGATGAAGGCGGTCTTGTCGTCCGAACGGTCGATGGTGACGATGAAATCCTCGCGCGGCTTGCCTTCGGCCTTGCCGGACGGGCGCTTGCGCACGCGATCGAGCCAGTCGGGCACGGTCAGCACCTGCAATTCGCCCTTCTCGACCCAGCGCAGATCCGCGGAGGGATGGAAGATGGCACCGAGCTTTTCGGCGTCGCCCTCGTAGAGCCCGTCAAAATAGGATTGCACGACGGCTTCGACGCTCGAACGGTTCTGGCTCATGGGGCATCCCTTTGCTGATGGCTTTGGGACGAACTTAGTCGTACGCATCAAAATGCGCTATGGGTGTCTCGCGCCGACTGCGGAGACACCGGAATGACCGGATCAGAAACTTCGAACGCTCGTATCCTGATCGGCGAATGCTACTGCCGCACCGTGCGCTTTGAGGTGGCCGACGCGTTCTCCTATGCGATGAACTGCCACTGCTCGAACTGCCGTCGCACCACCGGCTCCGCCTTCAAGCCGTTCGCCGGCATCCCACAGGACAAGCTCCGCATTGTCCGGGGTGGGGACCAGCGGATGATTTTCGGCGACGACACCACCCATGACGCACATTGTGCCCGATGCGGCTCGCTGCTCTATTCCCGGGTGCGTGACGGACAATGGGTCCATGTCACCATGGGAACCCTGGTCGATGCCCCCTCAATCCGGCCTAGCGCCCACATTTTCGTAGCCTCGAAGGCGCCCTGGCACGACATTACGGACAATCTGCCGCAATATCGGGGGCATATCGGCGATGGCTAAGGGAACTCGGTCGACACCAGCGTGGCAGCGAACCCTGACCGCGCTGGAGCGACAAACAAAAGAGGCCTTTCGGGCTGTCGCCAGCGCGGCCTTCGTGACCTCCATCACAAGCGCCGGCGCCAGATCCTGCTAAAGCGGTCCCAAGGGGCTCGAAACGGCCCGAACTTCGGAAGTCGTGTCATGCGCAATCTGCTCAGACTATGCCCGCTTCTCCTCGCCGCAGCGCTGCTGTTCGGCACGGATCCCGCCCTCGCCGGTAACCGCGTCGCGCTGGTGATCGCCAACTCGGCCTATCAGCACGCGCCGCCGCTCGCCAACCCCGTCAACGACGGGACGGTGATGGCGAAGACGCTGAAAGAGGCCGGTTTCGACGTCGTCGATTACCGGCGCGACCTATCGGCTTTGGACACACGACGCGTGCTGCGCGACTTTGCCGACGCGACCCGCAGTGCCGACATTGCCGTGGTCTACTATGCCGGTCACGGTATCGAGGTCGAGGGCTCGAATTATCTGATCCCCGTCGATGCCAAGCTCGAGCGCGACACCGACGTTTACGACGAGGCCCTTTCGCTCGACCGCGTCCTGGTCGCGGTCGAGCCGGCAAAGCAGCTCCGTCTTGTGATCCTGGATGCCTGCCGCGACAATCCGTTCGGCAGGAGGATGAAGCGCACGCTGGCCTCGCGCGGCATCGGCCGTGGCCTGGCTCAGGTCGAGCCGACCAGCCCCAACACGCTGATCGCCTATTCGGCGAAGGCCGGCTTCACGGCGCAGGACGGAGACGGCGCCAACAGCCCGTTTACGGTCGCGCTGTCGAGGCATCTGACGACGCCAGGCCTCGACGTGCGCCGCGCCTTCGGCTTCGTCCGCGACGACGTGCTCAAGTCGACCGGTAACAAGCAGGAGCCGTTCGTTTACGGCTCACTCGGGGGCGAAGACATGCCACTGGTGCCGGTCAAGGTGGCGGCTGCAACGCCCGTGGCGAACCCGCAGGCCGATATCCGCCGCGACTATGAACTCGCGCTCCAGCTTGGCAACAAGGCGGCATGGGATGCCTTCCTCGCTCAGCATCCCGATGGCTTCTATGCAAGCCTTGCCAGGCTCCAGGTCGAGAAGATCGGTGCCGAGCAGGCCCACGCCGCGGCGATCGCGAAGGCGAAGCAGGCCGAGGCCGAGCGCGATCGTCTCGCTGCCCTCGGCGCGCAGAAGGATGCGCAGGCCAAGGCTGCCGCCGATGCGAAAGCCGCCGAGCAGGCGCAGCTTGCCGCGCAGAAGGCCAAGGAGCAGGCGCAGCAGCAGGCCGCTGCCGCAGAGCAGCAGCGCGTCAATCTTGCCGCCACGGCTCCGAGCGCGGCGCCTGCCAGCACGGCGAGCCCAACCGGCACCAACGTCGCGTCGCTGACCCCGGCGACCGCACCGGCGGATCTCGGCCGTTCGGTGCAGACCGAGCTTGGCCGCGTCGGCTGCTTTTCCGGCGCTGCCGACGGCAACTGGAATACGTCGTCGCAGCGCTCGCTGTCGCAATTCAACCGCTACGCCGGCACCAAGCTCGACGTGAAGGTCGCGAGCACCGACGCGCTCGACGCGGTCAAGGCGAAGCCGTCGCGCGTCTGTCCGCTGGTTTGCGAGCACGGCTTCAAGGCCGACGGCGACAAATGCACGAAGATCGTTTGCCGTGAGGGCTATGCGGTCAACGACGACAATGAGTGCGTGAAGCAGCGCGCCGCAAAGCCGGCCAAGCCCGCGACCTCCCGCCGCGACGAGAGCGAGGATCGTCCGGCACGGCAGCGTCGTCAGGCCGGCGGCGCTGCTGGCGGGGAGGCGGTCGGCTATGGAGCCTCTGCGGGCATCGCTGCTCGCGCAGGCCGCTCCGCCGGTGGCGGTCAGATCTTCTGTAACAACATCATCTGCCGTCCGGTCAAGCCCGGCTGCCGTCTCGAGTATCGCGGTGGCGGCGGCCCCCACGTCGACGCCAACGCCGAAGTGTGCAACTGAGTCCGTGCCAGATCGAATCGTCGTTCCGGCAAGACCGGGACGACGTCAATTCGAAATTGCGCTCGCCGCGATGTTCACCGTCAGCGCCAGCAGGGCCGTGTTGTAGATGAACGACACGATCCCATGGGCCGTGGCGGTGCGGCGGATGGTCTTGTCGGTGATGCCGACGTCGGATACCTGCGCGGTCATGCCGATCACGAACGAGAAATAGACGAAGTCCCAATAATCGGGCTGATCTTCCTTGTCGCCGCTCGGGAATTGCAAGCCGCCCGGCTTGGCGTTGCGGTAGTAGTCATGAGCGTAATGCAGCGCGAAGGTCGTGTGCACGGCGGCCCATGACAGCGCGATCGTGGTGATCGCGATGATCAAGTCCACGACGCCGCGATGTCGTGCGCCGAGCTCGGAGACGATTGCGGCGATGCTGGCAAAGGCGCCGGTCGCGGTCACCAGCAGGATCACGAAACGGCCGTCGTCCTGCATCGCCGCAGCACGGCGGATGTGATGGTGGTCGTTGCACAGCATCATCGCATAGACCAGCACGAGATAGACCGCGATCAGAGCGTCCCATCCGAACAACAGTCGCGTCACCAGGCGGTGCGTGCCCGGCAGCAGCAGGCAGACGAGAATGCCGACGCCGAGTGCGATGAACGTTCGCGGCCGCGCATAGATCAGCCGCATCGGCCGCGACATCTGGCGGAAGCGGACGAGGGCGGGATCCTCTTTGCCGCCGGCCGCCATCGACGCGCGTCAGTTCTTCCGTTCGGCGACGAAGCGCGCCGCGGCCTGCAGCACGGCGGCGCGATCGCCGAAGATCGACACGGCGCCGTCGGCGCGCGCGAGCAGGTCGCGCACGCGCTGCTTGGCGCCTTCGATGCCGAGCTGGGTGACGAAGGTGGTCTTGCCGAGTGCGGCATCGGCGCCGGCCGGCTTGCCGAGCGCGGCCGCATCGCCCTCGACGTCGAGCAGGTCGTCCGCGATCTGGAACGCTTCGCCGAGCGCGCGTCCGTAATCGTCGAGCGCCTGATATTCCTTCTGCGAGGCCTGGCCGAGGATCGCCCCGGCGATGCAGCCGTAGCGCAGCAGCGCGCCGGTCTTCATCTGCTGAATACGCGCGACGTCGATCGGCTCGTTGCCGCCAAAGCGGCCTTCGCCGGCGAGGTCGAGGATCTGGCCGCCGACCATGCCGCCAATGCCGGCGCAGCGCGCCAGTGCGCGCGTCAGCAGCAGTCGCACATTGGCGTCGCGGTGGATCTCGTCGCGGGTGATGATGTCGAAAGCGAGCGTCAACAGGCCGTCGCCGGCAAGGATCGCGGTGGCGTCATCGGTCCTCTTGTGCAGGGTGGGGCGGCCGCGGCGCAGATCCGAATTGTCCATCGCCGGCAGATCGTCGTGGATCAGCGAATAGCAGTGAATGCATTCGAGCGCGGCGCCGACGAGCAGGGCCGCTTCGCGCGGCACGCTGAATACGGCTGCGCTCTCGACCACCAGGAACGGCCGCAGACGCTTGCCACCGTTCAGGCTGGAATAGCGCATTGCGTCCATCAGTCGCTTGGGCCGGGCGATCTCATCGTGCAGGATGTCGTCCGACAACAGGCGCCCGAGGAGGGCCTCGGTGTCATCAGCGGTCTTGTCGAGACGCTTGGCGAAATCGGACGGGGACGTGCCAGTCATCAAGAAGGGCTCCAGAACTAAAATTCGGCCGGACAATCCTTTATGAGACCGCCCCAGTCAATCGTTTGGAAGGCCTAAAAAGTGCTGGAAAAGGCCCGAATTATCACAGACTTAATGGGGGGATCCGTGGCCGCGTCTCGATCCATGCCGGAAAGCTCGATTTGCGCATCGTCAAAATCCTGCTCGTAGCGCTCGCGGTCGTCCTTCTCGCGCCCTATGTGATCGCGCCGTTCTACCGCACCGGCCATCCCGTTTCGACGCTGATGGCGTGGCGCTCGCTTCGCGGCGCGCCGATGCAGCGGGAATGGATCGACCTGGCGGCGATGTCGCCCTCACTGCCGCGCGCGGTGGTGGCGGCCGAGGATGCGCATTTCTGCAAGCATCACGGGATCGATTGGGGCGCGCTGCGTGAGGCGATCGACGACGCGCAGGAGGACGGCACGCCGTTCCGGGGCGCTTCCACGATCACCCAGCAGGTCGCAAAAAACCTGTTTCTCTGGCAGGGCCGGGATTTCGTCCGCAAGGCGCTCGAATTTCCGCTGGCACTCTGGATCGATTTGGTCCTGCCCAAGCCACGGATCCTGGAGATTTATCTCAACATCGCCGAACTCGGTCCACAGGGACAATTTGGCGTCGAGGCGGCCAGCGCTTATGCCTTCGGCAAGTCGGCCGCCAGCCTTTCCGCCCGGGAAGCCGCCCTTCTGGCCTCGATCCTGCCGAATCCGGTCAAACGCAGCGCCCGGACCCCCGGCCCGGGTGTCCGGCGGCTGGCCGCGACCTATACGGCCAGGGGGCAAGCGAGCTCGCTTGCGACCTGCTGGCGGGAAAATCGCTGAAGTCGGGCCCGTTCCGGGCGTATTTTTCGGCCCAGAACCCTAGCTTTACGGCCAGCCTTCCTCTATAAGCCCGGCCTTGATCGGCATTCAGCTCGCCTCGTATTGCGGGTGCTGAGCCGTCCCTCCCGGACGATGCCCTGACAACACCAATCCCTAGAGGATACTGAAATGGCCGTTCCGAGAAGAAAAACCTCGCCGTCGCGCCGTGGCATGCGCCGCTCGGCAGACGCCATCAAGAAGCCGACCTATGTGGAAGACAAGGACTCCGGTGAGCTCCGCCGTCCGCATCATCTCGACCTCAAGACCGGCATGTACAAGGGCCGGCAGGTCCTGAAGAAGAAAGAGTCCTGAAGTCAGGACCTTTCTTGGGCAGCATGATTTGGCCTGCCTGAATTCGGCCCATCCATGAGATAGACGGTGACGGCGGCGGAGCAAATGCTTCGCCGCTGCATTGTTCTGTCCGGACATCTTGATCGAGAAGGCGTTTTGCCGATGGTCGGTTTCCCGCTGCTCCTGATACCGCTCGCGGTGTACAACATCATCGCCTTCCTGATGCCGACCGTGTCCTTTACGGACGTGCTGTTCAGGGTGCCGATGCTGTCCGGCGAGGCTTGGCCGGTCACGCTCGCCGATCTCCTGCTCGCGCTCGGCGTGGTGCTCCTGCTGCTCGAAGTGGTCAAGGGCGCGCGGCCCGGCTCGAAGTTCCTGATGGACCACCTGCTGTCGCTGATCATCTTCGGCGCGGCCGCGGCCGAGTTCGTGATGTGGCCCAAATTCGGCAACTCGACCTATTTCCTGTTGGTGCTGCTTGCGATGGCCGATTTCTTCGCTGGCATCGCCCAGCGCACGCGTCGTCGCGTCACCTATGTCGCCGAGACGACGGTGGCGGCGCCGCGCAAGGCCAAGCGTCAGGCCGATGCGTCGGGTGAGGATGTGGCGTCCGATCGCAAGTTCGAGCCGGTGATTGCGCCGCAGCCGGCACAGGTGGAGCCTCCCGCACCTTCGGCACAGTCCGTCGCCGAATCCGTGCTGATGGATCATCCTGCGCCCAAGCCCGTGCAGAGCCCGCCTTCGCCGGAAATTCCCTCGCCGGATCTTCAGCCGGGCAACGGCACGCCGCCGTCTCCCGACGCGCCGCCGCGGCGCTGATCAGCTTCAAGCCACCTGCCGCGTACGTGCACTGACGCTCTGCAACGGGTGTTTGCTGCCATAGGCCATCTGTGCGTCTTCGGAAGAGCCGCGGCGGAGCCGGCTCGTCTGGGGCAGGTGCTCGGCATTGGCGATGAGCTGGGCGACGAAGCTCGGATCAGGGCGCGGCATCGGCGCCTTGTGAACCCAGCACAACGTCGGCATCAGCGGCACCAGGGCCGTGCCGGCCTGCCGCTCTGCTTGTTCCATTCCATCCGCAGTTGCCATCGCAACACCGTCCATCAGGTCGAACTGGCGCGTTTTGAGACATTCGCGCCGGTGCATGTGATGGTCTCGCAAGGCCTATGCCGCGCGAGCCTAATCGGTTCCTAGGTACTTTGGGAACGTGGTTTCCAAATTGTTTATCAACTTTGCCTAGGGTCGGGGACGAATCTGGCTCTATCCTGTGCCGGCTCAGGACTCCCCGCTGTCCCGAAACGAGGCGATATTGATCCCCGCATTACCGCAAGCCTCCGACATTCTGGCTGCCCTCGGCCAGGCCGTGTTCGCCTGGGACATCGGCAGTGATTCGATCGTCTGGGGTGATCAGGTCGCCAGCGTCTTTCCCGGCATTCCCGCCGAGCGACTGGCGACCGGCGCCGAATTTGCCAGGCTGATCGAACCCGCGCCATCGGTCCGGACCGCCGCGCTGGCGCAAACGTTTGCCGTGCATGGTGCGGACGGCACGCCATACCGGATCGAGTACGGCGTCCGCATGAGCGCCGCCGATCCCGTGATCTGGATCGAGGAGACCGGCCGCTGGTTTGCCGGTCCCGACGGCCGCCCCACGGGCGCGATCGGCTCGGTCCGCATCAACAATGAGCGTCATGCCCGCGACGAGGAGCTGACGAAGCTGGCCCGGCTCGATCCGCTGACAGGCGAGCTCAACCGTTCGCACCTGATCGCGGCGCTGGCCGAGGCGATCGAGGAGACGACCCGCTTCCGCTCGACCGCGGCCTTCATGCTGGTTGGCATCGACCATCTCGCCCGCGTCAACGACGCTTTCGGCTTCGACGTTGCCGACGCCGTGATCCTCGACATCGCCAAGCGCATCCGCTCGCGCTTGCGCGGCGGCGACGTGCTCGGCCGCTTTTCCGGTAACAAGTTCGGCCTGATCCTGAAGAACTGCACTGTCGACGACATGAATGTCGCCGCCGAGCGTTTCCTTGCCGGTATCCGCGACGAAGTGGTCCCAACCAAATCCGGTCCGGTCTCTGTCACCGCCTCGATCGGCGCGGTCAGCGTGCCGCGCTATGCGCGGAACTCCGACGAGGCCGTCAATCGTGCCCACGAGACGCTGGATGCTGCCAAGCGCCGCCGCGTCGGCTCGTTCGCGGCTTGGCGCCCGGATGCCGCGCGCGACGCGCAGCGTCGCGTCAACATCCGCGTCACCGACGAGATCGTCACAGCGCTGAACGAGCGCCGCATCAAGCTCGCCTATGAGCCGGTGGTGTCGGCCGCCTCGCGCGAGCGCGCGTTCCACGAATGCCTGGTTCGGATGGACCAGGGCGACGGCCAGGTGCTGCTCGCGCCCGACATCGTGCCGGTCGCCGAACGGCTCGGCCTGATTCGCCTGGTCGATCATCGCGTGCTCGAGCTCGTCGTCGCCGAGCTCGCGGCCGCGCCCGACATCTGCCTCAGCCTCAATATCTCGCCCGATACCACCATGGATCCGGACTGGTGGGCGGGAATCGAATCGCTGATGCAGGCCCATCCCGGCGTTGCCGAGCGGCTGATCGTCGAGATCACCGAAACGGTTGCGATCCAGGATATCGACGACGTTCGCGCTTTCGTTGGTCGTCTCAAGCATTTCGGCAGCCGCATCGCCATCGACGATTTCGGAGCCGGCTACACCTCGTTCCGAAACCTGCGCAAGCTCGGCGTCGACATCGTGAAGATCGACGGTGCCTTCGTGCAGAATATCACCCATTCCGCCGACGACCGCGCCTTCGTGCAGACCCTGATCGACCTCGCCCGCCGCCTCGACATCAAGACCGTCGCCGAATGGGTGCAGGACGAGGAAGCAGCAAGCATGCTGCGCGACTGGGGCTGCGACTACATCCAGGGCCGGCTGATCGGGCTCGCGTCAGCCGAGCGGCCATGGGGTGCTCCGCCGGACAGCGCGCTGCCAGCGGCGAGTTGAGGTGCCGTAGGCCACGACCTCTCCAACTCAAGCAGAGCCTGGGCACGGCGCGTGCGCGCCTTTGCCCACCCTGCAAAATCTCCTAGACCCCTTCATCCAGCGCCACCAGCTCGCGCTTCTTGCGCAGCGCGGGCAACAGCGGTGCGATCAGTAGCGCCATCGCGAAAGCGAGACATACGCCCGAGATCGGCCGCTGCACGAAGGTCCACAGATCGCCCTGCGACAGGATCAGCGACTTGCGTAAGTTATTCTCCATCATCGGTCCCAGCACGAAGGCCAGCACCAGCGGAGCCGGCTCATAGCCGAGCTTGCGCATGAAATAGCCGATGATCCCGAATGCGATCATCACATAGACGTCGAACACGTTGTTGCTGGAGCAGTAGACGCCCAGGATCGTGAACAGGATGATCAGCGGGAACAGGATGTTGTAGGGCAGCTTGAGCAGTTGTACCCACATGCCGATCATCGGCAGGTTCAGGATCAGCAGCATCACGTTGCCGATATACATGCTGGCGACGATGCCCCAGAACAGGCCGGGGTTTTGCGTGATCATCAGTGGTCCCGGCTGCAGCCCGTGAATGACGAATGCACCCAGCAACAGCGCCATCACCACATTCGGCGGGATGCCGAGCGTCATCAGCGGAATGAAGGCGCCTCCAGCTGCGGCGTTGTTCGCCGATTCCGGCCCCGCGACACCTTCGATCGCGCCATGGCCGAAACGTTCGGGTGTCTTCGACAGCCGCTTCTCGAGCGCGTAGGACGCGAAAGACGCCACCACCGCGCCGCCGCCCGGCAGAATGCCCAGGAAGAAGCCGAGGAGCGTGCCGCGGCCGACCGGGCCCGCGCTCGCCTTCAAGTCCTCTTTACTGGGCAGGAGATGCGTGATCTTCGTGTTGATGATGTCCCGCTTGATCGCCTGCTCGGTGTTGAGCAGCACCTCGGCCACCCCGAACAGGCCCATCACGACCGGGACAAGGCCGATGCCGTCGATCAGCTCCATGCGGCCGAAGGTCAGACGCGGCTGCGCCGTGATGCTGTCGAGCCCGATCAGTCCGAGCACGACGCCGATGCAGGCCATCAGCAGCGCCTTCGGCATCGAGCCCTGCGTCAGGAAGGTGAGCACCACCAGGCCGAGCACCATCAGGCTGAAATATTCCGCCGGGCCGAATGCGATGGCGATGCTGGCGAGCTTCGGCGCCACCAGCATCAGGGCGATCAGCGCAAACGTGCCGGCGGCGAAGGAGCCGAAGGCGGCGATGCCGAGCGCAGGGCCGGCGCGGCCCTGCTTCGCCATCTGATGGCCGTCGATGCAGGTGACGACGGAAGCGGCCTCGCCGGGGATGTTGACCAGGATCGAGGTGGTCGAGCCGCCATACATCGAGCCGTAATAGATGCCGGCCATCATGATGATGCCGGATTCCGGCGTTCCCGACAGCGTCACGGGCAGCAGCAGCGACATCGCCGAGATCGGCCCGATGCCCGGCAATACGCCGACCAGCGTGCCGATGAAGACGCCGATGAAGCAGTAGAGCAGGTTGATCGGCAGCAGCGCGACGCCGAATCCGTGGGCGACGTTTAGAAGCGTATCCATGGGGTCAGCCGATCCCGAACAGGCCCGAGGGCAGCTGGATCAGCAGCAGCCGTTTGAGCACCCACCACATACCCAGTGGCGCCAGCACGGCGATCGGGATCGCCAGTGTCCAGCGGACGGGATCGATCACTCGCAACAACAGCAGCATCAAGGGAATCGACGACAGCAAGAAACCGAGCGGCTCCAGGGCGATGGAGAATGCCACCAGGCACGCGATCAGCACGAGCGGCTTGCTCCAGCGCACATTTTCCCAGCGCGAGGCCAGCGTGGGCCCGCCTTCGGTAATCGCCGAGACGATGATGGAGCCTGCGAACACGCACATCAGAATGCCCGTGTAGAACAGCACGTAGCCCGAGCCGGGATCGTTGATGGTGCCGAGCTTGAGCTTCAGGCCCGACAAGATCACGAAGCCGCCGAGCGCGAGCCCGATCACTCCGCCCCAGAGTTCGGAATTGCTGAGACGGAGTTTGACGTTGGTTGGGTTGGTCATCGATTCTCTCTCGGCCGTTCCCCGGACGCTACGCAGGGCCACAAGTGCGTTCACGCACGTCTTTGACGTGCTATGGCGGTACGCTGCCGATCCGCGGTCCATGTGCGTGGACGGAAAAGGTGGGTCCCGGCTCTGCGGTGCACCGTTGAAGAGACGCTGCACCGCGTCCGGGACACGAAAGTCGGCTCCGTCCTACTTCTTGGCCAGCCCGAGCGTGTCGATCACCTTGCGCTCGGATTCCGTGACCTCGACGACGAACTTCTTGTAGTCCTCGGTGTTCTTGTAGTTCGGCACCATGTCGAATTTGGCCAGCGTTGCGATCACCGCGGGGTCCTCGAGCGCCTTCTTGAAGGCATCGTGCAGCTTGGCGACGATCTTGGGATCCATACCCTTCGGTCCGGCAATGCCGAAAGGTGAATCATAGACCATCGGATAGCCCAGCTCCTTCAGCGTCGGCACGTCGGGATAGTTCGGCGAGCGGGCACCGGTCCACACCATCAGCAGCCGGAGCTTGCCGGCGTCGACCAGCGGCCGCCATCCCGTGGAATCAGCCTGAAGCATGGTGTGCTGACCGAGCACGGCGGCATTGGTCTCTGCGCCGCCCTTGAACGGCACCTGCGTCAGCTTGATGCCGGCCATCCCCGCGATCTGCTCCATGCCGATATGGAGCGAGGTGCCGGCGCCGGGCGTTGCGTAGGTCACCTTGCCCGGGTTTGCCTTGGCGAACTCCACCACGTCCTTCCAGCTCTTGAACTGGGATTCCGCGCTGGTCGTGACACCGAAAGTATAGCCGGTGAGATGGACGATGTAGGTAAAATCCTTCGCCGGATCCCATGACACTTCCTGCATCAGGGGCAGGCGGAAGACGGTGATCGGAATCTGCGAGATGGTGTAACCGTCCGGCTTCGCTCCCGCTGCCATGGTCGCCGGTCCCACCGTGCCGCCGCCGCCGGCCTTGTTGTCGATCACGACCGGCTGCCCCAGCACCTTCGCGGCGCTGTCGGCGATCGCCCGCATCGAGATATCGGTCGATCCGCCGGCCGGCCAAGGCACGATCAGCGTGATCGGCTTGGTAGGATAGTCCTGCGCACTGGCGGCAGTCGGGAGCAATGCGCCCATGACAGCATGCATCGTGGCAAATGTGATCGTCTTCAGCCCGTATCGCGACATCAAAACTCCTCCCTCGCGACGGCCTCTTGGGACCGCCGTTTCTCGTTCTTGTGAGGTGATTGTTCCCGAAATCACGGGAGAAGAAAAGCGCCATTGCGGGTCTGCGGGTAGAGCGCTCGATGCCAATTGCGCCGGAAGCGATGCGTGCGACAAATTGGTCGTTTGAAGGTCTGCCGAGATACGGAATTTGAGGGGAGCCGCCGCGGCGCTACGCCACGCGCCGGACCGTGTTCAGCGTCTCGATGGTGCGGCCGACCTCCGATGCGGGGCAGGGCTTGCCGAAATAATAGCCTTGCACGGCGGTGCAGCCGCATTCGCGGACGAAGTCGAGTTGCTCCTCGGTCTCCACACCCTCCGCCGTCGTTTCGACGCCGAGCACGGAGCCAAGGCTTGCGATGGTGCGGACGATGGCCACGCTCTCCGGACATTCGCCGAGCGTGCCGACGAAGGAGCGGTCGATCTTGATGCGATCGAACGGAAATTTGCGCAGATAGCTCAGCGAGGAATATCCGACCCCGAAATCGTCGAGGCTGACGCGTACTCCCAGCGCGCGGAGCTGGTGCAGGATTTCGATCGTCGCCTCGCTGTCGTCGAGCAGCGCCGTCTCGGTGACCTCGAGCTCGAGCCGCTGCGGCGGCAGGCCCGCTTCGGCCAGCGCGCTCGTGACCATCGTCACCAGCCCGCGCGAGCGGAACTGCACCGGCGACAAGTTCACCGCGACGCTGACGTCGGGCCAGGCCACGGCGGTCGCACAGGCGCTGCGCAGCACCCATTCGCCGATCGGAACGATCAGCCCGTTCTCCTCGGCGATCGGAATGAACTCGGCGGGAGAGACCAAGCCGCGGGAGGGATGTTTCCAGCGCAGCAGCGCCTCGAACCCGGTGAGCTCGGACGAATCGAGCCGCATCTGCGGCTGGAACACCAGATGGAACTCGCGCCCCTCGAGCGCGCTGCGCAGATCGTGCTCCAGTGCGTGCCGGCTGCGCGCCTCTTCTTCCATCTCGGGCTCGAACAGCTGATAGGCGCCGCGCCCCTTGGCCTTGGCCTGGTACAGCGCAAGGTCGGCGCATTTCATCAACTCGTCGGCATCGAGCCCGTGGTCGGGCGCGATCGCGATGCCGACCGAGGCGCCGACATGGATCGACTGGTTTCCCAGTGGTGGGGGGTGACCGAGGACCTCGACCAGGCGCCGGGCGAGTTTTTCCGCCGATTGCGGCTGCGGTCCGCGCTGGAGCACCGCGAACTCGTCGCCGCCGAGGCGTGCGACGGTGTCATGCTCGCCGACATTCTCCTTCAGACGCGCTGCGACCCAGCGCAGCAGGCGGTCGCCGGCGGCATGGCCGAGGCGGTCGTTCACGGTCTTGAAATTGTCGAGGTCGAAGCACAGCACCGCCATCGCGCCGCCGGCGATCGCGACCTGGTTCAGTCCCTCGCCCATCTTCTCGCGGAACAGCGTGCGGTTGGGCAGGTCGGTGAGCGAATCGTGGCGCGCCATATGCGCGACGCGGGCCTGGGCCTTGTGACGCTCGGTGACGTCCTCATAGGTGACGACCCAGCCGCCCAGCTCCATCCGTTTGTGATTGAGCTTGATGATGCGGCCGTCGTTCAAATGCCGGTGCAGCGTATGCTCGCCTTCGCGGAGCCGTTCGACGTAGTCGGCATAAAGTCTGGCGCCCGTCATGTTCGGGTGGATGCCGAGCTCGCAGCTGTGCTCCATGATCTCGCGCATCGAGACGCCGGGTTTCACGATATCAGGCGTCAGTCCGTACATCTCGATATAACGGCGATTGCAGACGATCACGCGCAGGCTCGCATCGAGCATGCACAGGCCCTGGCTCATGTTGTTCAGCGCCGCGTCGAAACGCCGGTACTGTTCGCTCAGCTCCTCGATCGCGTGTTCCCGCTCGGTGATATCCTCATAGGTGGCGACGAAGCCGCCCTCAGCCAGTGTGCAATAACGGACCGAGATCACTGTGCTGTTGGACATGCGCCGGCGCATCGGCGAGGAATCGCGGCCCGCGATTCTCGCGCGAGCTGCTTCCAGCAATTGTTGAGTGCTGTATTCCGAAGCAAAGGCGCCGTTCGCGATCGACCGTTCGATCAGCTCGGAGAGATGTGTGCCGGGCCTGGTCTCCTCCGGCGATAGCCGGAAGATCTCGCGATAGGTGGTGTTGCAGACGCGCAGGCGCATATCGCTGTCGTAGAAGGCGAGCCCGTGCGCCATGTTCTCCAGAGCCGCGTCGAGGATGAAGTTCTGCTGCCTCAGCGTTTCCTCGTATTGCAGCCGCTCCGTGACGTCCTCGTGCACGGTCACCCAGCCGCCGTCGGGCAGGAAGCGCGAGACCGCCTGCACCATGCGTCCGTCATAACGCATCACCAGCAGGGATTTCGCCTTTCTGGCGCGCACGTCCTCCAACCTGGAGCTCTGGAATTCGTCGGCCGGCATGCCCGGCGAATTGCCGCGCGTCACCCAATGGTCGATCACCGTGGAATGCGGGACCCCTGGCCTCACGATCTCGGGGTCGAGGTTGTAGAGGTTCAGGAAACGTTCGTTGCAGACGACGACGCGGCTCTCGGCATCGTACATGATGAGGCCGTGCGACATGTTGGAGAGCGCGTGCTGGCTGCGCTCGGTCTGCACGCGCAATTCTGCTTCGAGGCGGGCGAGACGGCTGACGTCGTCGCAGATCGTCATCCAGCCGCCGCCGGGAAGCGGCTTCAGCTCGAGCGACATGACGTGACCGGTTCCAAGACGCTGCTCGGTCCGGAACGGCTTTCCCCCTGCGATCTGCGCGATCCGCGCCGAATACAGCGCGTCGAGCTCGCCTTCCGCAAAGTTGCCGCGTTCGGCGCTGTGCGCGAGTACTTCGCGGTAACTCGTGCCCACCCGCACGATGTCGGGCGACATGTCGAACAGCGACAAGTAGCTCTGGTTGATCAGCACGATGCGGTTGTCGGCATCGTAGACGCAGACGCCCTGCTCCATGTGGTCGAGCGCAAGCTGGCTCAGCGCGACCAGGGCCTCCGGGCCCTGCTCGCGGCGTGCACCAAGCTCATTGTCGCGGGTCGACGTCATGGGTTCGGCAGGTCTCGGCGGGCAATAGATTAACGCAACCTAGTTCAGCCACCGAGCGTAGCGAAGAGGCGGGAAAATTCCCTTAAGCGCGGTAGTTTACGGAGGGTGACCGGGATGGATAGCGGGTCTTGATTGCCGAGGTGCCCGCAAGAGTTGGCCGGGAGGACGCAACATATAAGGTGTCATCCCTGCGAACGCAGGGACTCGCAACTACAGGAAGGAATTTGGCGAAGATTGGAAGTGAACGGACCTTCCCGCGGTACCACCATCGTGGCTTCGAGATAGATCACGCGGTATGGGTTCCTGCGTTCGCAGGGACGACAACCTACGGCCCGTACAACACGAGTTCCGTATCCGTGAGATCGCCGAGCTGTGGCCGATGCGGGCCCTTGAAATATTTCCGACCGCGCCGCTCTGTATAAATACCGACGAGGCCGGGAATCGGGCCGTTGGAATCGATCGCCACCGAGATCTTGCCGAGCCGGAGCAGCAGCCGGCCGATGCGACCTGCGCAAGCGACGTATTCGGCAGCGCTGCGGCAGTAGATCAGCTTCATCGCAGGAGGCGCAATGAAGCCGCGGCGGATGCGCACAGGTTGCAGGATGAAGGGGAATGTTCCCTTCGGCGTGCGGCAGACGAGGCTGAGGCAGTTGTAGCGCGCGTGCCGTGTCAGGAGCTCGGTCTCTGCTTCGGAGAGCCCTTCGATCGTCTTGGCATGAGGCGAGATGACCTCGATCTTGCTCCAGCGCGGGACGCGCGCCAGTGCAGGGACCGAGAAGAATAGGCCGCGGCAATAGGCCTGAAAGCCCTGCGTTTCGATGATCGGCCAGGTCCACGGCGCCGGACTGATGTTGAAATAGGTCACGTCCTTGTGCCGCTGCGCGATCTTGGTCAGCAGCGGGGCATAGTTGCGGTAGGCCGGATCGACATACCAGCTCGACAGGTTGCACTGGATGGCGGTCTCTTCGCCGTTCTTGCGTGTGGTGTAGATCAGCAGCAGCACGCCGACCGGCGTGCCGTCACTATCGAGCATGTAGCCGAAGCGCGGATAGCCCTCCGGCACGGAGCGGAAGGCCTGCCGGCGCAGACCCTGGATCCAATAGTCGCGCGAGCGGCCCACGAAGCCGCGCGTCAACAGGTCCGCGATCGCTTCCGCGTCGGACTCGGTAATCTCGCGGCATCGCACCTTGGTGTGAATCGCGCTCGTCTTACCCGTGGAAATGACAGGCCTCGTTTGGTTAGCGCCAGCCTTCGACATGGGCGTCGGCCGTGACCTGCGACTGCAGGCCCAGGACGTCACGCACCTTGGCGGGCCAGGCGGAAAGGTCGGTGCCGTGGGTGTGGAACATGGCGACAGCCAGCCGGTCCATGCCGAAGGCGACGCACCCGGTGTGGGCTGGCTCACCGTTGGCGTCCTGGATTCCCCAGGTCGTGCCGAAATGCTCGCGGTGATAGTTGAAGCTCATGCAGGCCGTCGGCTGCTCTTCCGAGCGCAGCGGAATGAGGAGCTCGAACTTGAGCTGCTGCTGCTTCTGGCTCACCGCCTTCATCTGGCCGACGCGGCCGAAGAAGGGGTCGCTGGCATAGTCGACGCGAAAGGTGAGGCCGAGATCGGTCGCGATCTTCTGCGCGCGCACCATCCAGCGCTCGCGGAAATCGGCGACGTCGTCGGGGCTGCCGATGCAGACATATTCGCGCATCCGGAACGATTGCAGCCGGTCGAGATGCTTGGACGGCTCGCGGCGGAAGCAATCCGCGGCGACGTCGAAACGCAGGCCGCTCTTCGGCAAGGGTCCGCGACTCGCCGCGATCGGATAGACCGGATAGCAAGCCGCCGGCGACAGCACGAGATCGGCCGGCGAGAGCGATGAGGTCCAGTCGCCGCCGGCATCGAAGCGGCTCACCGCGGCGTTGATTTCGCGTTCGGTCCCGTGCAGGCCGCAAACGCAGCCGAGCAGGTTCGGAAAGCTCTTGAGGTAGCCGGATTTCTCCAGCTGAGCCCGGCTCATGACCGGGGGAAAGCGCATGACCTCGGTGCCGGACTCGCGATGGCTCGTGATCAGCGTAGCGAGCTTCTCGACGATGCCTTCATAGAGCGCGGTACGGGCATAGACACCGTCGGCGCCCATGCGGTGGAACAGCTTGTCGGCGAGGTGATCGAGGGGATCAATCATCTGCGGCGCGGTCGCGGGCGAGTCGGGGAGGACGGCAATGTTCATGGGTCGATATCCTGCTATCTCAAAATTGTTCTTGTTGGTTCAGTCGCAAAGCACTCAATCACGAAGGCTGGTCGGCACGCCGCTCATCAGCGTCGATGTCGCGGCATTGGCCAGAATGCGGTCGTTGTTGATCATGATCGGGGACGACAGCACATCGCGGAGGTGCCGCCCCATGGTGAACTCGCCGTCGTTGCGGTAGCCGGAGAGACCGGCTGTGCGCATCGCATGCATCACGGTCTCGACCGCGAGCTCGGAGGCCTGCACCTTCAGAAGCGTGATCGAGGACTGGAAGTCGAGCGAGCCGAGCGCGCGCTCGTCATGCTCGGCGCGGGCGAAAGCGTCGGTGTTGGCAGCGATCAGCGCGCGCAGCTTGGCCAGCGACATCTTGGCGGCGGTGAAGTGCGCCGCGGCCGGGGGCATCTGGCCGCCGGAGCTGCGGGCCGCCTTGCGGATGAAGGCCTGCGCGCGGGTCACGGCCGCGGCGGCGATGCCGGCCCAGGCCGAGGACCAGCAAAGATGTGCGAACGGCGTCATGGTCTGGGCGTGGATCTTGTCGTAGGATTCGGGGAAGACCCGGTCGGCGGGGCAATCAACCTTCAGCTCGAAGCCGGTCGAGCAGGTGCCGCGCATGCCGAGCGTTTCCCAGCCCAGCGTCCGCTTCAGCGAATAATCGTCCTTGGCAAGCGCCAGCAGCACCTGGTCGGAGGCGGCGGCCTCGGTGGCGCGGCGGGCGATGGTGACGAGACCGTCGGCCTCGGCGCCGTAGGAGATCACGGTGGCGTCACGCACCAGCGAAACCGTGTCACCGGCGTGGTCGACGGCGGCGGCGCTGGCGCGGATGTTGCCGCCGTTCTGGCCCTCGGTGGTGGAGGAGGCGAGCAGCCACTGGTCGCGGGCGACCCGGCGCATCATGGTTTCCATCCAGGGGATGCCGTGGCCGTGCCTGACGACGCAGGCGACCTTGGTCTGGTGCATCGCGTAGATCATAGCGGTCGAGGCGCAGGCGCGTCCGAGCGTGTAGCAGATGTCGGTGACGTCGTAGATGGAGGCACCGAAGCCGCCGAACTCGACCGGGATCATGACGCCGAGCAGTTTTTGCTCGCGCGCGACCTCGAAAGCCTTGCGCGGGAAACGAGCGTCGCGATCGACCCCATCGGCGTCGGCCGCCGCAGCGGCTGCAGTCCGGGCTGCCCGTTCGATCAGAGAGGGCCCCTGCTCCAGGAAGCTCGTCTGCGTTTCGTCGACAGTGAGGACTGCTTCACGCACGTTCATGCTCGTCCGCCTCCGGTTCGCCGTTCGAGATCGCCGGCATCATTCACGATGCGCGTCAGCGATCCTCCGGCCATCTTTGCTTGTGAGACGAGGCTACGGATTTAATTCAAATTCGTCGATGAAATAGAAGGTAAACAAAGTCGAATTCCGAACAAACAGTTAAGGCCGGGTTGTTTGCCTCTCCCGTTTTTCCAGCACCACGTTAGGAATCCGGAAGAAGCCCGAATTCCAGACAATCTGAGTCATCGTTTACTAAGAAACGCGAAGTATGAGTGCCGCCCATTGCGGGACCGGCAGGCCGTGCCCATCGTAGCCGGAAGCCGGTCCGACCTTTTGACAGACACACGGGAATTTGCCGATGCAAGCCTTTGATACCGAATTGCGCAATCGCATCATCAAGCTGGTGAAGGGCATCCTCGAACAGAATTCGTTCACCGCCGACGTCACGCCGTCTGCCAAGCTCGTCGACGTCGGCCTGACCTCGATGGACATGGTCAATCTGATGCTCGGGGTGGAAGCCGAGTTCGACTTCACCATCCCACAATCCGAGATCACTCCGGAGAACTTCCAGTCCGTCGAGACGCTGGAGCGCATGGTCACGACCCAGCTGCGGCTGGCGAACGCGGCTTAAGCAAGCGGTGTCGTCCCTGCGAATTTAGGGACCCGTGCCGCGGAATCTATCGACCTTTGACGGTCGAAGTACCGAACGATGAGCCTCCGCCCAAACGACGGCCTGTGGTTACGGGTCCCTGCGTGCGCAGGGACGACACCGAGTGTGAGGCCCGGGCATCATTGCTCCTCACACCACCGGCATCATTCCCCCACCCCCGTTCCAAAACCGTTCCAAAACTGGCATAGCTTAACCATGTCGGACGTGGCCGATAGGGTGGAGCAGGTATGACGCAGGCGGTATTGGGCATCATCGGCGGCTCGGGCATCTATGATCTGCCGGGCCTCGAGGGTGCGCGCGAAGAGGTGATCGAGAGCCCCTGGGGTGAGCCGTCGGCGGCCTTAAGGCGTGGCACCATCGCGGGCCTGCCAATCGTGTTCCTGCCGCGACATGACAAGGGCCACCGTCTCTCACCCACCGACATCAACTATCGCGCCAACATCGACGTGTTGAAGCGCGCCGGGGTCACCGACCTGATCTCGCTGTCGGCCTGCGGTTCCTTCAAAGAGGAACTGCCGCCCGGCACGTTCGTTCTCGTCGATCAGTTCGTCGACCGCACCCACAAGCGCGAGAGTTCGTTCTTCGGCCGGGGCTGCGTCGCGCATGTGTCGATGGCGCATCCGGTCTCGCCGCGGCTGCGCATTCACCTGGCCGCGGCAGCCGAAGCCGAGGGCATCGCGATCGGGCGTAGCGGGACCTATGTCTGCATGGAAGGGCCGCAATTCTCCACCTACGCGGAGAGCATGACCTACAAGACGCTGGGTTATTCGGTGATCGGCATGACCAACATGCCCGAGGCGAAGCTCGCGCGCGAGGCGGAGATCTGTTACGCCACCGTTGCAATGGTGACGGATTTCGACTGCTGGCATCCCGACCACGATGCCGTCACCGTTCAGGACATCATCCGTGTGCTGACGTCGAATGCCGACAAGGCGAAGGCCCTGGTGGCGCGGTTGGCGAAGGATTTCCCGCGCGAGCACGAGCCGTGTCCGATCGGCTCGGACCGTGCGCTCGACACGGCGCTGATCACGGCGCCCGAAGCGAGGGACCCCGAGCTTCTGAAGAAGCTCGATGCGGTAGCCGGGCGCATCCTGCGCGGTTGAGGCGCAAGAAGGACGAAAAGGCAGAATGCCATGAAGGTCGACGGCAAGCATTTCCGCAGCATCTGGCGCGAAGGCGACGGCTGGTCGATCGGCGCGATCGACCAGCGCCGGCTGCCGCACGAGTTCGTCGTCGCGAAGCTGACATCGTGTGAAGACGCCGCTGTTGCCATTCGCGACATGCTGGTGCGCGGCGCACCGCTGATCGGTGCGACCGCGGCCTATGGCATGGCGCTCGCCATGCGCGAGGACGCCTCCGATGCCGGGCTGAAGCGCGCTTACGACACGCTCGTCGTGGCGCGGCCGACGGCGATCAATCTGAAATGGGCGCTGGATGAGATGCGCGCGGCGCTCGCGCCGATTGATCCGGTTGAAAGAGCCGAGGCGGCCTACGCTCGCGCCGACGAAATCGTCGAGCAGGATGTCGAGATCAACCGCGGCATTGCGGGCAACGGCCTGAAGCTGATCGAGGCGATTGCGGCCAAGAAGCCGGGTGAGACGGTCAACGTCCTCACCCATTGCAACGCCGGCTGGCTCGCCACCGTCGACTGGGGCACGGCGACGGCGCCGATCTATCTTGCGCATGAGCGCGGCGTCAAGATCCATGTCTGGGTCGACGAGACGCGTCCGCGCAACCAGGGCGCCTCCCTCACCGCCTGGGAACTCGGCCATCACGGCGTGCCGCACACGGTGATCCCCGACAACACCGGCGGGCACCTGATGCAGCATGGCATGGTCGACCTCGCCATCGTCGGCACGGACCGCGTCGCGGCCAATGGCGACGTCTGCAACAAGATCGGTACCTACCTGAAGGCGCTCGCCGCGCACGACAACGGCGTACCGTTCTACGTCGCACTGCCGTCACCGACGATCGATTTCGCCGTCCAGGACGGCATCCGCGACATCCCCATCGAGCAGCGCAGCGGCGTCGAGGTTACCGACATGACCGGCCGCACGGCAGATGGAAGGTTGGAGACGGTGCGTATCGTCCCCGAGGGTTCGCCGGTCGCGAACTACGCCTTCGACGTGACACCGGCGCGGCTCGTGACCGGCCTCATCACCGAGCGCGGTGTGCTGAAGCCGGATCGTGCTGCGCTGGCAGCAGCGTTTCCGGAGCGCATCGCCAGTGCGGCGGAGTAGGCAGTTTGCCAGGCGAGATGTCCCACACCGTCATGGCGAGCGTAGCGAAGCAATCCAGAGTCTTTCCGCGGAAATGGTCTGGATTGCTTCGCTGCGCTCGCAATGACGGAGAATGAGGCGCTATCCCAGCTTCAACCCCGTCGCCTGCTCTAGCTCGGCGATCGCCTGCGTGCCGCTCGCGACCTTGATCGTGGTCATGCCCATCTCGCGCGCGGGCTTCAGGTTGACGCCGAGGTCGTCGAGATAGACGCAGTCGCTCGGATCGACCTTCAGGGTCTCCACCATCATCTTGTAGATGCGCGGGTCGGGCTTGCGCAGGCCGATCTTGGCGGACTCGATCACGTGATCGAACAGCACCATGACTTCGGCAATGTAAAGCGAGCGTCCGGTCATGCTGCCAATGGCATTGGCCGGGAGGTTGTTGGTGATGCAGCCGGTCTTGAATTTCGCTCTGATGCGCTTCAGGGCCTCGACCATCTCGGGGCGCAGATCGCCCTGCAGCAGCGATACCACGTCGCGTCCGCGCACCTCGGCGCCGAGTGCACGGGATTCTTCGGCGAACAAGTGATCGAACGTGTCGATATCCACCTCGGCGCGCTCGAATTTGGCCCAGGCGTTCTCCAGATGGTTGGCGGCGTTGGTCCGCCGTATGATGTCGGCGGGCAGTCCGCGCTCTGCCTCGAATCGCGCGAAGGCCTCGAACGGCGAACTCGTCAGCACGCCGCCAAAATCAAAGATCACAGCTTGGATCGCCAATTCCCGCCCCCGTCAATTCCTTTCCAAGAGGGCTAGCATGCGCTATCGGCAAGGGCCAGTCCGAAGCAAATTCAGGCGCTCACCGAACCGACGGCCGAGACATGTTCCCCATGAAGACGATTGCGACATTCGCCGCGGCTGCTCTGTTGCTCGCCACGCCCGCGCAGGCCATCGTCGGCGGCGGCACGCCGCAGGCGGATGGTGTCGCGCGTGCCGTCGTCACCATCGTCGGCTCGCGCGGTAATTTCTGCACCGGCAGCCTGATCGCGCCCAGGCTCGTGCTCACCGTCGCTCACTGCGTGCAGCCCGGCGCTGACTATAAGATCGTCGATCGCGGAATGGACGGCCAGCCGCAATTGACGAACGTGCGCACGGTCGCGATCCACCCGAACTTCAACATGCAGGCGATGCAGTCGCACCGCGCCACCGCGGACGTGGCGCTGCTGCAACTGGAAATTCCACTCAAGGGAAAATCCACGGTGCCGGTCGGCATGCCGCAAATTCCAATTCGGGTCGGCGGCCGTTTCACCATCGCCGGCATCGGTGTCACCGCTCGTGGCGACGGCAAGAGCGGCGGCATCACGCGTGTTGCCGCGCTTGTCGCCACCGGCCAGCCCGGGACCCTTCAGATCCGGCTGGTCGATCCCGTAACCAACGGTGTTCGCGACGGAATTGGCGCCTGCACCGGTGATTCCGGTGGTCCTGTGTTCGAGGACAAGCCGAATGGTGCCGTGCTGGTCGGCCTCATCAGCTGGTCCACCGGGCCGAACGGCGCTGCCGGCTGCGGCGGGCTAACTGGCGTCACGCCGCTTACGCTCTACCGCGACTGGATCTTGCAGACCGCGCGGAGCTGGGGTGCGGCGCTGTGATTTGACCGCGACTTGATCTATGTCATTTTGAAGCGGAAGCGCGTCGGGTGATCATGCCGGCCGCGGAGGAAACGCGTCGTCCATCAAGGGCGGCCACAAAAGCAAGCAAGGCATAGAAGCAACAATGAATGTCGCTGTTCGCGGTCACACCGCCACCAAGCAAGCTTCCGAACATTTCGACGTGCTGATCGTCGGCGCCGGCATCTCCGGCATCGGCAGCGCCTATCACATCGAAAAGCAGCTGCCGGGCACCAGTTACGTCATCCTGGAGACCCAGGAAACGTTCGGCGGCACCTGGAGCACGCATCGCTATCCCGGCATTCGTTCCGACAGCGATCTCCATACTTTCGGCTACAGCTTCAAGCCGTGGGTCGGTCCGCCGATCGCGACCGCCGAGGAGATCTTGTCCTACATGAACGAGGTCATCGAGGATAACGACCTCGCAAGGCACATCCGCTACAAGCACAAGATCAATTCCGCGAGCTGGTCGAGCAAGCAAAATCTCTGGACCATCGAGGCGGTGACGACCGACGCCGGCGAGCGCAGGACGTTCACCGCAAACTTCCTCTGGATGTGCCAGGGCTATTATCGCCATTCGGAAGGCTACACGCCGGAATGGAAGGGCATGGACCGGTTCAAGGGCCGCATCGTCCATCCCCAGACATGGCCCGACGATATCGACCTCACGGGCAAGAAGGTGGTTGTGATCGGCTCGGGCGCGACGGCGGCAACGCTGGTGCCGAACATCGCGGACAAGTGCGCTCATGTCGCCATGTTGCAACGCTCGCCGACCTATTTCCGGCTGGGCCGCAACGCCATCGAAATAGCGGAGGAGTTGCGCCGGCTCCAGGTCGACGAGGAATGGATCCACGAGATCGTGCGACGCAAGATCCTGTTCGAACAGGATGCTTTCACGAAACTCTGCGTGTCAAAGCCCGAGCAGGTCAAGAAGGAGCTCATTGGCCAAATCAGCGCGGTCCTAGGTCCGGACTATGACGTCGAGACGCACTTTACGCCGACATACCGGCCGTGGCGGCAGCGCATTGCGTTCGTGCCCGACGCCGACCTCTTCAAGGGGATTGCCAGCGGCAAGGCCTCCGTCGTCACCGACGAGATCGAGTGCTTCGTGGAGAACGGAATCCAGCTCAAATCCGGAAAGTTACTGGAAGCCGATGTCGTCGTCACCGCGACCGGCTTCAACCTCGCGGCCCTCGGCGACATCGCCTTCGAGATCGACGGCAAGCCGCTCGCCTTCGGCGACACAGTCACCTACCGCGGCATGATGTTCACGGGCGTGCCGAACATGGTCTGGGTGTTTGGTTATTTCCGCGCCAGCTGGACGCTGCGCGTCGACCTCGTCGCCGATTTCGTCTGCCGGCTGCTCGGCCACATGAAGGCCAAGGGTGCCAAAAAGGTCGAGGTCAAGCTGCGTGCTGAGGACCACAACATGCCGATCCTGCCCTGGATCGATCCGGAAAACTTCAACCCCGGCTACATGATGCGCAACATGGACCTCTTGCCCAAGCGCGGCGACAAGCCGGAATGGCAGCACAGCCAGGACTATTGGACCGAAAAGGACGAGATCCCGAAGACGGATCTGGACGACAAGGCGTTTGTTTACGGGTGAGGGGCGTTCGTGGGTGAGGGGCGACTACTGTCACCACACACTCCACCGTCGTCCCGGGGCGCGAAGCGAACTCGGGACCCATAACGACAGGGAATAGTTAGGGAGCGAGCTGGTAACTCCGAGTCTTTGTCAAATGTCTCCCCGTGGCTGGGTCCCGGATCAGCGCTCCGCTTCGCTGCGCTTGTCCGGGACGACACTGTTCGCTGGGTGAGCGGCGTTCTCATTCCCACCACCACTACGAATTCCTTCGCGTCGCGTTCGTTGCGATTGCCGCGGCTGCCGTTCGATTCTCCACCCCGAGCTTGGCGTAGATCTGCTCCAGATGCTTGTCGACCGTGCGCGGGCTGAGACCCAGGATCTGCGCGATGTCGCGGTTGGTCTTGCCCTTGCTGAGCCAAGCCAGTACCTCGCCCTCGCGGGTGGTGAGGCCGAGTTCGCTGGTGAATTCGGGGGGCAGTGCGGTGCCGGATTCCCGGGAGAGCCGCAGCAGAAACTCGTTCGGCGCGGTTTCGCCCATGTAATAGAGCCGGAGTTGGGGGTTCTCGGGCAAGGAGGCCGCCTGAGATTTCGAGCTGCCCTTGACCTTGGCCTGCTCCAGCCATTGCAGCAGTGATGGCGACAGGACGAAGTCGTCGGCCTGTGCGCCCTGATGGTCGGACATCAGCTTCTGCGCCTGTGGCGTCGCCCATAGCAAATTGCCATGGCGATTGACCGCGAACAGAAAGCGGCCGGAGACGTCTAGCGCGGCGCGAGCGCTCTGCGTCAGCCGGGCATTGCCGAGATGGACGCGAATGCGCGCCAGCATCTCCTCGATCACGATCGGCTTGGTCACGTAGTCGACGCCGCCGGCTTCAAGGCCGCGCACGATATGCTCGGTCTCGGCAAGGCCCGTCATGAAGATGACAGGGACATTGGCAAGACCCGCATCGCGCTTGAGCCGGCGGCAGGTCTCGAAGCCGTCGATGCCCGGCATCACGGCGTCGAGCAGAATGATGTCGGGCGTGATCTGGTCGATGATGCGCATCGCGGCCGCGCCGTCGAGCGCCACCATCACCGTCATGCCGGCGCCGTCGAGCGCATCGGTCAGCAGCCGAAGCGTTTCGGGAGAGTCATCCACAACGAGCGCGACGTCGCGCTTCTTCGACTCAATGCTCATGCGCATGCAATGTTTTCAATGTGTCCATGTACTGGTCGAGATCGAAGCGGTCGACCAGCGACCGCATCTGCGCGACGAAGTCGGCATGCTCCGGGTGCTCGCTGCCGATCTCGTCCAGTTTCAACTGAATGCCCTTGACGTAGCCGATTTGGCCCAGCCCGATCAGCGCCTCGATATGCCGCACGGGAGGCCTCGATCCGCTCTCCGGTCGCCAGAACGGCACTGCGATTTCGTCCGAGCCATACTGCCATTCGAGCCTGAGGAGCTGGCGGATCGTCTCCAGCAGCCGCGGGATGTCGATCGGCTTCATCAGATAGCCGTCATGGAAAGGCTGCGCGAGCGGGGTGCCGTGAGCCTCCAAGGCGCTCGCCGAGACCATCAGGATGCGCGCCTGGTGATGGCCGCTCGCGCGCAAGGCCTCCGCGACGGCCCAGCCGTCCATGGCGGGCATCGAAATGTCGAGCAGGAACAGGTCGGGCCGGCAATGCTGCGCCAGCGCGAGGCAGCCGGGCCCGTCGGGGGCGCTGAGCAGGATGAAGCCGAGCGGCGTCAGCACCTCGCGCAGGAGGTCGCGATGAACGGGATCGTCGTCGGTAATGAGGATGGTCTTGCGCGCGCCGTGATAGCCGGAGACCGGGGCTTCCACCGGCGCGATGCGCTGGGGATTGGTCACCTCCGACAGCAGGATCTTGACCTTGAACGTCGAGCCGGAGCCGACCTTGCTCAAGACCTTGATATCGCCGCCCATCACGCCGGCGAGCAGGCGGCTGATGGTCAGGCCAAGCCCGGTGCCGGTCTGCGGCTGCGAGACACCGAGCGCTCCGCGCTCGAAGGGGGCGAAGATGCGCTCGAGATCGTCGCTCCGGATGCCGGGACCGGTATCGATCACCTCGAACTCGGCGACCGGGCTGCGATAGTGCACCACGAACTGCACGCTGCCGGTCTGGGTGAACTTGATCGCGTTGGAGAGCAGGTTGATCAGCACCTGGCGCAGCCGCTTCTCGTCGGCATAGACCACGACCGGCAAGTGCGGCGGCCGCCGGAACAAGAAATCGATGCCCTTGGCGGCGGCCTGAAGGCGAAACATGCCGACGAGCTGGTCGAGGAACTCGCTGAGGCGCACCTCATCGCGCGACAGGTACAGCCGCCCCGCCTCGATCTTGGAAATATCCAGAATGCCGTCGATCAGGCCGGAGAGGTGGTCGGCGCTGCGGCGGACGACGCGGACCTGATCGCGCGGCTTGGTGCTCAGCGTCGCGTCCTGTTCGAGCAGTTGCGCATAACCGCTGATCGCATTCAGCGGCGAGCGCAGCTCGTGGCTCAGGCCCACGACATAGCGGCTCTTGGCGAGGTTGGCGGATTCGGCGACCTCCTTGGCGCGCTGGAGTTCGGCGTCGGTGCGCTTGTGCGCGTCGATCTCCTGGATCAGCAGTGTGGTCTGTCGCCGCGTCTCGGCTTCAGCCGCGCGGCGGCTCTGCTGCGCCAGCACGAACAGCCAGGCCACCACGCCGATGATGATGCTGAGCGAGAAGAACACCTTCCAGAGCACGTCGGAGACCAGCACGTTCTCGCCATGCACGCTCGCCGAGGTCTGCAGATAGATCAGGCCCAGCACCAGCGCGACGAGGCCGGCGGAGACCACGAAAACGCCGATATACTGGCCGAGTTGCGAGTTGATCCTTGCGTAGATCGGCTGCGGCATCAGCTTGCCCAGCGTCTCCGACACCTGCGCCTGGATCCGGGCGTGCGGCTTGCAGAGATCGTGGCAGCGGGCGTCGAGCGAACAGCACAAGGAACAGATCGGCCCGGCGTAAGCGGGGCAGGACGCCATGTCTTCCGGTTCGAACGAGTGCTCGCAGATGCAGCATTGGATGGCTCCGAGGTTCTGCCAGCTCCGCTTCGGCTTGCGTGCGATGTAGTATTTGCCGCCTGTGGCCCAGGCGATCAACGGTGCGGCGATGAAGGCGACCGCGAGCGCGATGAAGGCTGACAGCGCCTTCGCGGTAGGTCCGAACAGGCCGTAAAAGGCACTGATGGAGATGATGGTCGCGATTGTCATCGCGCCGACGCCGACCGGATTGACGTCGTAGAGATGCGCGCGCTTGAACTCGATCTGCTGCGGCCGCAATCCCAGCGGCTTGTTGACGATGAGATCCGCGACCAGCGCGCCGACCCAGGCGATCGCGACGTTGGAATAGAGCGCCAGCGTCTGCTCCAGGGCCTTGTAGACGCCGATCTCCATCAGAAGCAGCGCCACGATGACGTTGAAGACCAGCCAGACGACGCGGCCGGGATGGCTGTGGGTCAAGCGCGAGAAGAAATTCGACCACGCGATCGAGCCCGCATAGGCGTTGGTGACGTTGATCTTTACTTGCGACAGGATCACGAACGTGCCGGTCAATGCCAACGCAAGATCAGGCTGCGATAGCACGTAGCGGAACGCTTCGAGATACATGTGCGCCGGCTCGGCAGCCTCCTCGGGCGGCACCCCGTGGCTGAGTGCGAAGAAGGCGAGAAACGAGCCGGCCAGGAGTTTCAACGCGCCGAGCACGATCCAGCCTGGCCCGGCGCTCATGAGCGCTATCCACCAGGAGGCCCTGGACGCCCGGCGGTCCCGCGGCAGAAATCGCAGGAAGTCGACCTGCTCGCCGATCTGCGCGATCAGCGAAAACACCACCGAGGCGGCAACTCCGAACAGCAGCAGGTCGAAATGTCCGTTGAGATCGCCGTGCTCGCCCGAGAACTTGCGCCACTCCGTGAAGGAGTGCGGGTTGTGCCAGGCGATCGCCGCGAACGGAATGATGTGGAGCACGATCCAGAGGGGCTGCGTCCACAATTGGAAGCGGCTGATCAGCGTGATGCCATAGGCCACCAGCGGGATGATGACGACGGCGCTGATGAGATAGCCGATCGGCCGCGGAATCCCGAAGCACATTTCGAGCGCAGACGCGAGGATCACGGCTTCGATCGCAAAGAAAATGAAGGTGAAGGACGCGTAGATCAGCGAGGTGACGGTCGAGCCGATGTAGCCGAAGCCGGCGCCCCGCGTCAGCAGGTCGATGTCGATGCCGCATTTGGCGGCATAATAAGCAATCGGCACGCCGCAGCAGAAGATGATGATCGAGACCACCAGGATGGCGGCGGTCGCGTTGGTGACGCCGTAGTTTAGGGTGATGGTGCCGCCGATCGCCTCCATCGCCAGGAACGAGATCGCGCCCAACGCGGTATTGGCGACCCGGGCGGCCGACCAGCGGCGCGCGCTCTTGGCCGTGAAGCGCAGCGCGTAGTCTTCCAGCGTCTGGTTGGCAACCCATTGGTTATACTGGCGCCTGACGCGGTCTATTCGCTGCCGCCCTGCCACTCTTGACCCCACTCCCGATACGGACCCGAGCCCTCGCAAATTCCGTACCAAAAGCCTACGTCGGCATTTTGCGGTGCAGTATACGCGATCTTGCGTATGCTTGCGCTGCACAAATCCGAGCCATCCTCACAGCGCCAATTGCGTGTTCTCGAACAAAAGTGGGGTGCTCATGTCGGACGAAGAAAACAAGGGCCTGTTGTCGCCGCTCCGGCGCAAATTATTGATGGGAATGGCCGCAGTTCCGGCCATCACCATGCTGCCGCGAGGGTCATTTGCACAGGCCCCGGCGACCTCGGCGGTCAATACCACGGGTCTGGCCGTCACCGACACCGAGGTCACGGTCGGCATCCTGCATTCGGCGACCGGCACCATGGCGATCTCCGAAACCGGCTCGATCCAGGCCGAAAAGCTCGCCATCGAGCAGATCAACGCGGCGGGCGGCGTGCTCGGCCGCAAGATCAAGTTCATCCAGGAGGACGGCGCGTCGGACTGGCCAACCTTCGCCGAGAAGGCGAAGAAGCTGCTCGTTAACGACAAGGTGGCGGCGATCATGGGCTGCTGGACCTCGGCTTCGCGCAAGGCCGTGTTGCCGGTCATGGAGCAGTATAACGGCATGCTCTATTACCCGACCTTCTACGAAGGCCTCGAGCAGTCCAAGAACGTCATCTACACCGGTCAGGAAGCGACCCAGCAGATTCTGGCCGGCCTGAACTGGATCGCCAAGGAAAAGGGCGCCAAGTCGTTCTTCTTCATCGGCTCGGACTACATCTGGCCGCGCACCTCCAACAAGATCGCGCGCAAGCATGTCGAAAACGTGCTCAAGGGCAAGGTCGTCGGCGAGGAATATTATGCGCTCGGCTCGACGCAGTTCAACTCGGTCATCAACAAGATCAAGCTGACCAAGCCCGACGTGATCTTCACCGACGTCGTCGGCGGCTCCAACGTCGCCTTCTACAAGCAGCTCAAGGCGGCCGGCATCGATCTCTCCAAGCAGGCGCTGCTGACGATCTCGGTGACCGAGGACGAGATCGACGGTATCGGCGGTGAGAACATCGCGGGCGCCTATGCCTGCATGAAGTACTTCCAGTCGCTCGACAACGCGAACAACAAGGCTTTCGTCTCGGCGTTCAAGAAGATGTGGGGCGAGAAGACCGTCATCGGAGACGTCACCCAGGCTGCCTATCTCGGCCCGTGGCTGTGGAAGTTGACCGTCGAGAAGGCCGGCTCCTTCGACGTCGACAAGATCGCGACGGCTTCTACGGGCGTCGAGTTCAAGGGCGCGCCGGAAGGCTATGTGCGGATCCACGAGAATCATCACCTCTGGTCCAAGACCCGGGTGGGCCGCGCCAAGCTCGATGGCCAGTTCGAGCTGATCTACGAGACCGCCGATCTCGTCGAGCCCGATCCGTTCCCGAAGGGTTACCAGTAAGCGCACCTCGACCGCGCTTCTCCTCAACACCAGCCAGCTCCCTGGCGTGGACCGCAAATCCACGCTCAAGACCCCGCGTCGCGAACCTGCTCGCGACGCGGGACCCTTTCCCTGACGGAGGACATCGATGTTCGGCGACTACTCGCTTGGTGATCTCGGCTCCATTTTCGTCATGCAGGGGTTTGCCGGACTGATCCTGTTCTCGGTCTATGTCCTGATGGCGCTCGGGCTCGCCATCATCTTCGGCCAGATGGGCGTCATCAACATGGCCCACGGCGAGTTCATGATCCTCGGGGCCTACGTCACCTGGATGACCTCCAACCTCTTCCAGGCCTATCTGCCGAGCCTGTTCAGCGGCTACTTCTTCCTTGCCATGATATTGGCCTTCCTTGCAGCCGGCGCGCTGGGCATGCTGGTGGAATGGGTGCTGATACGGCACCTCTACAAGCGTCCGCTCGATACGCTGCTCGCGACCTGGGGCCTCAGCCTGATGCTGCAGCAGGCCTATCGCTCGGTGTTCGGCGCGCGCGAGGTCGGTGTCGAGCTGCCGCAATGGATGCTGGGCTCGCTGCGCGTCACCGACAGCATCGAGGTGCCGATCAACGGCGTCTTCGTGATGTGCCTCACCGTGCTGATCACTATTGCCGTCGCCTATGTTCTCTACATGTCGCGCTGGGGCCGCCAGGTCCGCGCGGTCGTGCAGAACCGCATCATGGCCGGCGCGGTCGGCATCAACACCGAGAAGGTCGACCGCTACACGTTCGGCCTCGGCTGCGGCATCGCCGGTGTCGCCGGCAGCGCCTTCACCATGATCGGCTCGACCGGGCCGACGTCCGGACAGCTCTACATCGTCGATACGTTCCTGGTGGTCGTGTTTGGCGGCGCCGCGAGCCTGCTCGGCACCATCGCCTCGGCCTTCTCGATCTCGCAGACGCAATCCACGCTCGAATTCTTCATGTCGGGCTCGATGGCCAAGGTGCTCACGCTGCTCGCCGTTGTCGGCATCCTGATGCTGCGGCCGCAGGGTCTTTTCGCCCTCAAGGTTCGCAAATAGCAGGAAGCAGGCAAGTCATGATCAACTCACGCTTCTTCAATCGATCCGAACTCATGGGCTTCATCGCCCTGGCCGCCGTGCTGTTCGTGATCCTGCCCCTGACGCTGGACGTGTTCCGCCTCAATCTGGTCGCGAAATACCTGACCTACGCCTTTGTCGCGCTCGGCCTCGTGCTGTGCTGGGGCTATGGCGGCATCCTGAGCCTTGGTCAGGGCGTGTTCTTCGGCCTCGGCGGCTATTGCATGGCGATGTTCCTCAAGCTCGAGGCTTCGAGCGTCGAGAACACCAAGATCCAGTCGACGCCCGGTATCCCCGATTTCATGGACTGGAACCAGATCACGTCATTGCCGCTGTTCTGGCAGCCCTTTCACAGCCTCACCTTTACGATCCTCGCCATCATCCTGGTACCGGGTCTGTTTGCCCTGATCATCGGCACCGCGATGTTCAAGCGCCGTGTCGGCGGCACGTACTTCGCGATCATCACCCAGGCCGTCGCGGCCATCCTCACCATCCTGATCGTCGGACAACAGGGCTATACCGGCGGTATCAACGGCATGACCGATTTGCGCACGCTCAAGGGCTGGGACATCCGGCCCGACCACGCCAAGGTCATCCTGTATTTCGTCGAGGTGGTGCTGCTGTTCGCCTGCATCGGCATCGCGCAGTTCATCCGCCTGACCAAGCTGGGCCGCATCCTGGTGGCGATGCGCGAACAGGAGGACCGCGTCCGCTTCTCCGGCTACAGCGTCGCCAATTTCAAGATCTTTGCCTTTTGCATGGCCGCGGTCTTCGCCGCGATCGGAGGCGCCATGTTCGCGCTCAATGTCGGTTTCATGTCGCCGTCCTTCGTCGGCATCGTGCCGTCGATCGAGATGGTCATCTACACTGCCGTCGGCGGACGGATGTCGATCTTCGGCGCGATATGGGGCGCCCTCCTGGTGAATTTCGCCAAGACCAGCCTGTCCGAATCCTTCCCGCAACTCTGGCTGTTCGGCCTCGGTGCGCTGTTCATCGCGGTCGTGCTCGCCTTCCCGAACGGTCTGTCCGGGCTCTGGGCTGACTACGTGCAGCCGCGCATCGATCGGCTGTTTGGCTCACGCAAGCCGAAACCCGACTGGAACGAAAGCTCGGTCGCCGACGGCGCGCCGGCAGAGTGAGGAGATAGGTCATGCTCGTCGGACATCAGCCCAAGGAATTCCTGCTCGCCGTCTCCGGCCTGACCGTCTCGTTCGACGGGTTCAAGGCGGTCAACGATCTCTCCTTTTATGTCGAGGAGAACGAGATTCGCGTCATCATCGGTCCCAACGGCGCCGGCAAGACCACGGTGCTCGATCTGATCTGCGGCAAGACCAAGGCGACCTCGGGCTCGATTCAGTTTCGTGGCAAGGAGCTCACGAAGATGAAGGAGAATGAGATCGTGCAGACCGGCGTCGGGCGCAAATTCCAGACGCCGTCGGTGTTCGAGGATCTCACCGTGTTCGAGAACCTCGAGATCTCGTTCCCGCGCGGTCGTACCGTGTTCGGCTCGCTGACCTTCAAGCGCGACCAGCCCGTGAAGGACCGGGTCGAGGAGGTCGCGGAGATGATCTTCCTCAAGGACAAGCTCAACACCTATGCCGACGAGCTGAGCCACGGCCAGAAGCAGTGGCTCGAGATCGGCATGCTTCTGATCCAGGACCCAGACCTGCTGATGCTGGATGAGCCCGTCGCCGGCATGAGCGTCTCCGAGCGCGCCAAGACCGCCGAACTGCTCAACCGCATCATCAAGAACCGTTCTGTGCTGGTGATCGAGCACGACATGAAGTTCGTCGAGGACATCGCCCACAAGGTCACCGTGCTGCACCAGGGTCAGATCCTCTCCGAGGGGACGATGGAGAAGGTGAAGAACGATCCCAAGGTCGTCGAAGTCTATCTGGGCCACTAAGGAGCGCACCGATGCTGGCAATTTCCGATCTCCACGTCGCCTACGGCCAGAGCGAGGTGCTGCACGGGCTCAACGTCAAGGTCGCGCCCAACGAGATCGTGGCGATCATGGGCCGCAACGGCATGGGCAAGACCACGCTGATGAAGTCGCTGATGGGCATTCTGCCGGCCAAAAGCGGCTCGGTGGCCATGGACGGTGCCGAGCTCGGAAACCTCAAGAGCTACGAGCGCGTCGCCAAGGGCCTCGCTTACGTGCCGCAAGGTCGCATGATCTTCTCGACCATGACGGTGAAGGAGAACATCGAGACCGGGCTCGTCGTCTCGGGCGGATCCGAGGTGCCGGGCGATATCTATGAATTGTTTCCGGTCCTGCTCGAGATGAAGGGCCGCCGCGGCGGCAATCTCTCCGGTGGTCAGCAGCAGCAGCTCGCGATCGCCCGTGCGCTCGCAACCAAACCAAAGGTCCTGCTGCTGGACGAGCCGACCGAAGGCATCCAGCCCTCGATCATCAAGGAGATGGCGCGCACTTTGAAGCGCATCCGCGACGAGAAGGGGCTCTCGATCGTGGTGTCCGAGCAGGTCCTGAGCTTCGCGCTCGAGATCGCCGACCGCGTGCTGGTGATCGAGAACGGCGAGATCGTGCGCGACGATCCGCGCGACGCCGTCGATGCCGCGCAGGTTTCGAAATATCTGTCCGTCTAACCAACCGTGTAAAAGGGGAGCATCTCGATGCCAGAGACACTGATCAAGGTCGATCTCACCAAGTCCGCTTACGACAATGACATGGTGCACAACCGCTGGCACCCCGACATCCCGATCGTGGCCTGGGTCAATCCCGGCGACGATTTCATCATCGAGACCTACGACTGGACCGGCGGCTTCATCAAGAACAACGATTCGGCGGACGACGTGCGCGACATCGACCTGTCGATCGTGCACTTCCTGTCCGGCCCGATCGGAGTCAAGGGCGCCGAGCCGGGTGATCTCCTGGTCGTCGATCTCCTCGACGTCGGTCCGATGAAAGAGAGCCTCTGGGGCTTCAACGGCTTCTTCTCCAAGCAGAACGGCGGCGGCTTCCTCACGGATCATTTCCCGCTGGCGCAGAAGTCGATCTGGGACATCAAGGGCCTCTACACCTCGTCGCGTCACGTGCCTGGCGTGAATTTCGCTGGCCTGATCCATCCCGGCCTGATCGGCTGTCTGCCCGATCCCAAGATGCTCGAGACCTGGAACAAGCGCGAGGCCGAGTTGATCTCGACCAACCCGACGCGCGTGCCTGGCTTGGCCAATCCGCCGTTCGCGCCGACCGCTCATGGCGGCCGCGCCAAGGGTGACGTGAAGGCGAAGATCGGCGCCGAAGGCGCGCGCACCGTGCCGCCGCGCGAGCATGGTGGCAATTGCGACATCAAGGATCTCTCGCGCGGCTCGAAGATCTACTTCCCGGTCTATGTGCCCGGCGCGGGTCTTTCGATGGGCGATCTGCACTTCAGCCAGGGGGACGGCGAGATCACTTTCTGCGGCGCCATCGAAATGGCCGGCTGGCTGCATCTCAAGGTCGAGGTGATCAAGGACGGCATGGCCAAATACGGTATCAAGAACCCGATCTTCAAGCCGTCGCCGATCACGCCGAACTACAAGGACTATCTCATCTTCGAAGGCATTTCGGTCGACGAGGCGGGCAAGCAGCACTATCTCGACGTCCACATCGCCTATCGCCAGGCCTGCCTCAACGCGATCGAATACCTGAAGAAGTTCGGCTACTCCGGCGCCCAGGCCTATTCGATCCTCGGCACCGCGCCGTGCCAGGGCCACATCTCCGGCGTGGTCGACGTGCCCAACGCCTGCGCCACGCTATGGCTGCCGACGGAGATCTTCGACTTCAACGTGATGCCGTCGGCGGCAGGCCCGATCAAGCACATCACCGGCGATATCCAGATGCCGATTTCGCCGGACAAATAGTCGGTGCCCTCCCTCTCCCCGTTCTCACGGGGAGAGGCTGTCGCCGCACGAATGGTGGCAGCGAAGTGTGAACACGCAAGATCGTAAGGACGATGCGATGCCGGTGTATGAATATCTCTGTGACGATTGCGGGCCCTTCAAGGATCTTCGCCCGATGGCGGAATGCGACGATCCGCAGAGCTGCCCGCACTGCGAGACCATGGCGCCGCGCGTGATCCTGACCGCGCCGAATTTCTTCTGCATGCCCGCCGACAAGCGCAAGGCGCATGCCGTCAACGAGCGCAGCACCCATGCGCCGCAGACGCTCGCGCAATACAAGGCTTCGCATGGTCCCGGTTGCGGTTGCTGCTCGTCGGGAAAGACGGTGAAGGACAAGAGCACCACTGACAAAAAGAAGCCCGCGCGGCTGATGACCAAGTCCGGGAGCGGGGCCAAGGGTTTCCCCACTGCGCGGCCCTGGATGATCAGCCACTGACTTTCGCGGCAACCTCAAACGAATAAGAGACAGGAGCGGCCCAATGCTTCACGGCGACATTTCCAGCAGCAACGACACCGTCGGCGTCGCAGTGGTCAACTACAAGATGCCTCGCCTGCATACCAAGGCCGAGGTGCTCGACAACGCCCGCAAGATCGCCGACATGCTGGTGGGCATGAAGGCCGGACTGCCCGGCATGGATCTGGTGATCTTCCCGGAATATTCCACCCAAGGCATCATGTACGATTCCAAGGAGATGTACGAGACGGCCTCCGCCGTGCCCGGTGAAGAGACGGCGATTTTCGCCGAGGCCTGTCGCAAGGCGAAAGTGTGGGGCGTGTTCTCGCTGACCGGCGAGCGCCATGAGGAGCACCCCAACAAGGCGCCCTACAACACCCTGATCCTGATGAACGACAAGGGCGAGATCGTGCAGAAGTACCGCAAGATCATGCCGTGGGTGCCGATCGAGGGCTGGTATCCCGGCAATTGCACCTATGTCTCGGAAGGCCCGAAAGGCATGAAGGTCAGCCTGATCATCTGCGACGACGGCAATTTTCCGGAAATCTGGCGCGATTGCGCCATGAAGGGCGCCGAGCTGATCGTGCGCTGCCAGGGCTACATGTACCCGGCCAAGGAGCAGCAGGTCCTGATCTCCAAGGCCATGGCGTGGGCCAACAACGTCTATGTCGCGGTTGCCAATGCCGCCGGTTTCGATGGCGTCTATTCCTATTTCGGCCACTCCGCGATCATCGGCTTCGATGGCCGCACGCTCGGCGAGTGCGGGGAGGAGGAGTACGGCATCCAGTACGCGCAGCTCTCGAAACATCTCATCCGCGACGCGCGCCGCAACGGCCAGTCGCAGAACCACCTCTACAAGCTGGTCCACCGCGGCTACACCGGCATGATCAATTCCGGCGAAAACCCGCGCGGCGTCGCCGCCTGTCCGTATGACTTCTACAAGAACTGGATCGCCGATCCCGAAGGCACGCGCGACATGGTCGAGGCCATGACCCGCTCGACGCCGGGGACCGACGAGTGTCCGATCGACGGCATCCCGAATGGGTCGGCTCCGAGCAATTATTGAGCCCTTGCTGGCGCCACGAGATCGATGATCCGCTCCCGATGTGAACAGCCGTCCATATGGGCGGACAGTCCGACGCATCCGTGTATGCGCAGGATGAGAATGGCGTTCGGCAAAAGCGTGGCGCGGCTGCAACATGGGATGTTGAATCAGCCCGAGGTGCGGCCGGGTCGGCAGATTCTCGAGGCACCGTAGTTCTACTGCCCAGCCTCTTCGCCTAAGTTCCCCCGCGGCGCCGCTGGGGAGCGCCGCGGCTGAGGAGACGGGCGTTGGGGGCTTGGTTGCGATCGCGCGCGGGTTGCCTGCGCCGGAGTGCTGCTGCCATGCGCGCGGCCTTCGGGGCGAGTCTCGCCTTGGGCGCGATCGCTCTGGCGGGCCCCGTCCGGGCGCAGCAGGTCTTCAATGGATCACAGACCACGCCGAACGGCATCGTCAACGGCGGAGGCGGCGTCTGGGACGCCACCACGACCAATTGGACGGACGTCTTCGGCGCGGTCAGCACGGCCTATGATCCCTCGTCAGTCGGTACGCTATTTGGCAGCAGCGGCCCTTCGATCCCGGCGACGGGAGGCACGGTGACGGTGACGCCGGCCGGCGTGCAACTCACCAGCCTCGTGGGGTTCGACATCACCGGCGATGGTACGATCTACACCATCCAGGGCGGCGATCTGAGGCTGGCCCCGGGCGGCACCACATTCGTCACGGCCGACGTGACCGGTACCAGCGATCCGTCGGCCATCATTGCTTCCCGCATTGTCGGCAGCGACGGCATCAATGTTCAGGGCGTGGGCACCTTGGCGCTATTCGGCGCCAACGCCTATACCGGTGGCACTTTCATCTGCAATTGCGGCTCCCTGCAGCTCGGCGACGCGACCCGCACCGCGAGCATCGTGGGCGCCGTCACCAATGAGGGCCTCTTCAGCATCGTCAATGCCGACACGTCGGGGATCACGTCGCTCCTGAACGACTTTTCCGGCACGACACTGTTTCTAAATGCCAGTTCGGCCCGCGCGATGGCGATCACCAACAACGGCCAGCTGTATTTCGGAGATCCGAACGGAGGCGGCCCCGACACCGCGACGGCCGGTCGCGCGACCATCGTCAATGACAACGGCTTGGTCGGCTTCTTCGGACGGACCAATGCGGGCACCGCCACCATCACCAACCAGAATGGTGGCGGCACCGCATTCTTCGAACAAGCCTCGGCGGGCTCGGCAACGATCGTGAACAAGGATTTCGGCGGGACCATTTTCGGTGCGCTGGCCGGCTCCGATACCGCGACTGCCGGCAATGCAACCATCATCAATGAAGCTGACGGTCTCACCAATTTCGGCGCGTTCACGACGGCCGGGAATGCGACGATTACCACCAAGGACGGGGGCAAGACCGAGTTCTTCGACAATTCCACCGGCGGCAACGCAAGCTTCATCACCATTGGAACGGGCATCGTCGATTTCGGGGGCAGCATCGGGCCGGGCAGTGACGGCCGCATCACCGCGGGCTCGATCGAAGGCAGCGGCTTCTATTACATCGGCGGCGGCAATACCCTCGTCGTCGGCGGCAACAACCTCTCGACGGAGGTCAGCGGCGTCATTGGCGATTACGATCCCTGCGGTTGCGGCTTTATCGGACCGGGCTCGCTGGAGAAGGTCGGCAGTGGCACGCTGATCCTCTCGGGCACGAACGCTTACACCGGAACGACCACGGTGAATGGGGGCATCCTGCGGGTCGATGGCGATATCTCCCAATCGAGCCTGACGACCGTCAATGCGGGTGGCGCGCTGTTCGGCGCCGGAATCGTTGGCAATACCGTGATCGCGAGCGGCGGAATTTATGCACCCGGCGACGGCGGTCCGGGTTCGAGCATGCAGGTTCAGGGCGACCTCACCTTGCAGCCCGGATCGATTTATGGCGTTCAGGTCGGTAGCGGGACCAGCACGAGCCACGCGCTCGTCACGGGCAATGTCGCGCTGGATGGCAGCGTTGGCGTCGCACTGTATCCGGGCAGCACGGTGAAGAAGCACTATTCGATCATGGAGTTCTTCGGCGCTTCCACCGGCAATTTTTCCGGCGTCGCCGCGCCCGGCGGCCTCATCGGCACGACGAGCGTCGGATCGAACGAAGTCTTTCTCGATTTTGCGCTAGACTACGGCGCGAAATACGCGCTCAACGTCAATCGGAAGAACGTTGCCACGACGCTTCAGAATTTCTTCGACGCCAACGGTTTCCTGCAAGCCGAATTGGCGGGGCTTGGGCCCAACGGCCTGACGCAGGCCTCCGGCGAACCCGCAACGGCATCGCAGCAGACGACGTTCAATGCGATGAATCTGTTCATGAGCCTGTTGACCGACGTCTTCGGGGCGGGGCGCAGCGGCACGTCGGGTGCGACGCCTTATGCCCCCGACACGAATGCGAAGGATAGGAACGCGCATGATGCCTTTGCCTCGATGAAGGCGCCGGCTGCGACGTTCGAGCAGCGCTGGGATGTGTGGGCGGCCGGCTACGGCGGCTCGCAGACCACCGACGGCAATGCCGGCCTCGGCTCGAGCAATACGACCAGCAGCGTCTATGGCACCGCCGTGGGCGTCGACTACCGCTTCTCGCCGTCGACGGTTGCGGGCTTCGCCCTCGCAGGCGGCGCGACTGGATTCAACGTCAACGGACTCGGTTGGGGCCGCTCCGATCTGTTCCAGGCCGGCGCCTTCGTGCGTCATACGGCTGGACCGGCCTATGTCACAGCGGCGCTCGCCTTTGGCTGGCAGGACGTCACGACCAACCGCGTCGTGACGGCTGCCGGTTACGACCAGCTGCGCGCGCAGTTCAACGCCAACGCGGTCTCGGGCCGCATCGAGAGCGGCTATCGCTATGCCACCCCGTGGGGCGGCGTCACGCCCTATGCCGCGCTGCAGGCCACTCTGTTCAGCCTTCCCGGCTATGCAGAATCGGCGGTGGTCGGCAGCAATGTTTTCGCGCTCAACTATGCCGCCAAGGATGTGACCAGCACCCGCACCGAACTCGGCTTGCGCGCGGACAGGTCGTTTGCCGCGGCCGGCGGCCTTCTGACCCTGCGCGGCCGCCTCGCCTGGGCGCATGATTACAATCCGGACCGCAGTGCCGGCGCGGTGTTCCAGACGCTGCCGGGGTCGGCTTTCGTCGTGAACGGCGCTGCTCTGGCGCGCGATTCTGCTCTGACCACGGCATCAGCGCAGATGAACTGGATGAATGGCTGGTCTGCCTCGGCGACCTTCGAGGGGGAGTTCTCGAACGTTACTCGCTCCTACGCCGGCAAGGGCCTCGTGCGCTACGCGTGGTAAGGCGTTGTCACCTCCCTTGGGAGGTAGGCGTCACCGCTTCTTCTGCTCGGGCCTGCGTGGTGGACGCGGGGCGGCGGGTGCTGCCGGCGTTCCACTCATCTTGTTGGCTGCTTCGCTGACGTCGAGCAGCGAGCGACGAATGTCCTCGAGATAGCCCGCCGATTTCTTCTTCATGATATCGGCAAGCTCGTGCAATCCCTTGATCTTCTCGTACAGCTCGTCGGCCTTGCCGTCGACGAAGCCGGGCACGACGCTCTCGATCTTCGTGACCGCCTTGTCGAAGCCCGCGAAGGCGCTATCGACCTTGGCCATGACGGAATCGATCTCGCCGCCTTTGCTCCGGAGATCGGCGGTGTAGTTCTCGAACGTGCGCAGGCCGTCCTTGATTGCAGGGGCGTTGCTGACGATCGTGCGGTCGACGCTGTGCAGGGTGTCGACGATGGATTCGGCGTCGCTGAGATCGGCGGTCAGCACGGGAACGCCGTCCGAGTCCAGCGGCACCGGTGGCGCGGAGGGAGCGCCACCGATCAGCGAGATCGCGGCAACGCCGGTGAGGCCCTGGAACTCGATGCCCGCCACGGTGTCCTTGCGGATCGGCGCGGAGTTGTCGAGCATCACCAGCGCCACGATCCTGCGCGGATTCTCCAGCTTGATCGACAGAATCTGGCCCGCCGGGACGCCGTCGAAATTGACCGGCCCGCCGCGACGCAGCCCGCTGGCGGACCCGCTCTCAAACACCACGCGCAACTGGCTGCGGCTCTGGAGGGTACGCCATTTCTGCACGCCGAGCAGGCCACCGAACGCCACGGCGATGACCGCCAGCGTCGCCGTTCCGATCACCAGATTGCTCGCGCGTGCCATGCGGGAAGGTTTTACGGCCAAAGCAGGGAAGTTGGAAGAAGTCCGTAATGTTAAGTAGGGCGGGTTAGCGAAGCGTAACCCGCCTCCGCTTTAGGGATCCAAGAGGGCGGATTACGCCGACGCCAATCCGCCCTACGCGATCTCAATGTTCGGCAGCGCGTCTTGCCGCAGCGTTGTTCAGGACGATCAGGGCATCGACGGCGACGCCGGTCCTGGTGTTGATCAGGAACGGGTTGATGTCGATCGAGGCGATCCGGTCGCCGGCGTCCGCGATCAAATTGGACAGGCCGACCAGCGCTTTCACTGCGGAGGCCTCGTGCAGGGCCGGCTTGCCGCGATAGCCACGGATCTTGATTCCGGCCTTGGTCCGGCCGATCAGGAGCCGCGCCTCGGCCTCGTCCAGGGGCGCGCCGGCGAGCGCGACGTCCTTCATCAGCTCGATGTCGATGCCGCCGGTGCCGAACAGCACGACCGGTCCCATCTCGGCATCGAGCGAGGCGCCGACGACGAGCTCGAGCTCGGCCTTGACCTGTTGCGCGATGAGGATGCCGTCGAGCTTCGGCTTGCCTTTCAGCTTCGCCACGCGTGCCGTGATGTCGGCGAACGCTTTCTTCACCTCGGCGGAACTGTTGAGGTTCAGCACGACACCGCCGATGTCGGATTTGTGCAGGATCTCCGCGCTGACGAGCTTTGCCACGACCGGGAAGCCGATCTCCTTGGCGATCCTTGCGGCTTCCGCCGCAGTCTGTGCGATCGCCTCCTTGGAGATCGGAATACCGTACGCCTTCAGGAGCTTCTTCGAGGCGACCTCGTCCAGCGCGGCACCTTTTGCCGATTTCAACGCCTTCTCGAGCACGGCGCGCGCGGCAGGCTTCGAGCTCGAGGCGACGTCGGGCACCTCTTTGCGCAGCTTGGCGTAGTCGAGCAGCGACTTGATCGCGGTCACCGCCCGGTCCATGCCCTGCATGACCGCGAGATGCGGCAGCGATTTGCGCAAGGTCTTGGTGAACTCGGTGAAGCCGATGGACATCGCGCTGATGTAGATTACGGGCTTGCCGCCCTGGCGTGCCATGTCGTCGACGATGCGCAGGTTGCGTTCGCGCAGCTCATGCGGCGCCTTGGGCAGTTCAGCGTCGACGATGACGATATCGATGTCGGGATCGTCGATCATCAGCTTGATCGACTTCATGTAAACGGAGGGATCGACCACCGCGGCAAAGCCGGCATCGAGCGGATTGCCGACGATCGAGCCCGGTCCGAGCATTTTGGCCAACTCGCAGCCGACATGCGGGCTGAGCGGCGCGAAGTTCAGGCCTTCCTTGTAGAAGGCATCGAGCAGCATGCCGCGCTTGCCGCCCGACAGCGTGACGGCGGCGAGGCGGTTGCCTTTGGGCACCGCCGCGTGGACGAAGCATTCCGTGGTCTCGATCAGCTCATCGAGCCCGTCGACCCGGATCACCCCTTCGCGCGTCGCAACCGCGTCGAACGTCTCGATCGAGCCCGCAAGCGCGCCGGTATGCGCCATCGCCGCGGCGCGGCCGCCCTCCGACGCGCCAAGCTTGAGCGCGATCACGGGCTTGCTCGCGGCGCGCGCTGCCTTGCAGGCATCACGGAACGCTTTGGTATTGCGCACGCCTTCGAGGTAGACGACGATCACCTTGATGCTCGGATCCTCGGCGAAGTAGCGCATCAGGTCTGGCGTCTCTAACCCGGCCTCGTTGCCGGTCGTCACCATATAGCCGACACCGACGCCCCGATCTTCCAGCGCCTGGCGGATCGCCATGACGATGGCGCCCGACTGTCCGGCGATTGCCACCGCGCCTTGCTCCATGGTGACGATGCGGTCGTCGATGTTGGTGAAGAGCTTCTCGCCGGCGCTTAGGTTGCCGAGGCAATTCGGGCCGGTGACGGCAAGCCCGGTCTCGCGCACGGCCGCCTGCAATTCGGCAGCGAGCTTCTGGCTGTCCTCATCCTGCAGCTCGCTGAAGCCCGAGGTGACGATGGTGGCCGACCGTGCGCCGGCGGCGGCGGCGTCGCGGATCACCTGGACGGCAAAGCGCGCCGGCACCAGCACCAACACGTGATCGGGCTTCTCCGGGAGGCTCGCAAAGTCCTTGTAGCAGGGGACGCCCCAGATGGCTTCGCGTTTGGCATTGACCGGATAGAGGCCGCCCTCGTAACCGTACTTGACCAGATTGTTCCAGATGCGCTCGGCATAATTCCCGGGCTTGTCGGTCGCGCCCACCAGCACGATGTTGAGCGGGTGCAGCATCGCGTGAATGCCCTTGACGGTATCTCCGGCGTCGGGAGCCGGAGACCATGGTCGTTGCGAAACCGGTACGGCAGGCACTCGAGCTTCCATGCGCTTCCCTCACTTCTTGTTCTTGTTGCAACGCGCTGTTGCGCCGGCTTCGCGGGCTGACCGTGGCGGGACTCCATGCCGCGAGACGGAATGGGCAAGTCTCGACGACAAGGTCTGACGATGAGGCTAGCATCGCGAGACTTTTGGCGAAAGTGCGAACGATCCGGCAAGATGCTAGGAACTGTGACGCATACCCTCTCAAATGGTGATCATGCCGCTTCTATCCATCGTGGTGCCGACCCTCGATCGTCCCAACACGCTTCGCCACGCGCTCGCGACCATGGCGTGCCAGCCTGCGCATGCGGACTGCGAGTTCGTCGTTCAGAACAATGGCGGCAATCCCGAGATCGCGAAGATGGTCGCAGACCTCGAGGACGAGCGCTTCAAGCATTTTGCCAGCGACACCGTCCTGACCATGACCGACAATTGGGAGGCGGCGCTCGGCCATGCCTCGGGCGAGTACATTGCCTTCCTCGGCGACGACGACGGATTGATGCCCTATGCCTGTGCCACGGCGTCGGAGCTGCTCTCCGGCCGAAAGATCGATCTTCTGAGCTGGCCCGCATACAGCTACTACTGGCCGGGCTACTACCATCCGGCTTTCCGCAATCGCCTGGTTGCCGAGATCGACCTGACTTCGTCGGTCAGGCGCGTCTCGTCGCGCCGCGAGCTGGCGCGCGTCTTCGGTTTCCAGGCGCACTATGCGAATCTGCCGATGATCTACAATTCGTTCGTCCAACGCAGCGTCATCGACCGGATGCGTGCGGTCGGCGGCCGCTACTTCGTCGGCCTATCGCCCGACGTGGCATCCGGTATCGCGAACGCTGCGCTGACCGCCAGTTTCGTCCGGCTGTCGCGGCCTCTGAGCATGGCCGGATTTTCGCAGCACAGCACCGGTCACGCGCTGTTCTTCGAGACCACGGATCTGCTGGAAACGTCGCGGGGGGCGCGCGATTTCGGACCCATTGACGACGATCCCCGGCTCCCTGATCTCAACGCGCTCCAGCTCTTCATCGCCAAGGACATGCTCGTCCTCAAACGACTGCTGCTGACGGACGGCGACGACGTGCGGCTCGACTTCAAGGCACTGGCACAGGCGCTTGCGACCGACATCAACAATCGGCCGCCCCTCTATGATCGAACCTTACGGACCATCGGCGAGCTCGCCCGCACGCATGGGTTCGATGTCGCCGACATCGTCATTCCTGCCCGCCTCCCGGATCGGCCGCCGCCCGGCAAGGGTGTTCGCGTCATCGGACAGAACCGCGTGATTTACGAGCTGGATGGTTCTGCGCTCGGGCTCAATTCGATAGCGGATGCAGTGCGCCTGATCGCGCATTTCGTGCCGGATCAGGAGCCGTTCGATCCGGCCGCTCTGGAGGTCGCGTCTGCGCCGGTCCTCGGCGCGGAGGAGCTTGAATTCAGGTGGGGCGGGGCGGGCGTCGCCGCGTTGATCGAGGGTTGGAGCGAGCCGGAGCAATGGGGCACCTGGTCCGTTGCCAGGAATTGCGTGCTCCGCTTTGAGGTTCGTCCCATCCCGTCGCGACCTGTAGAGCTCGTGCTGGCGTGCCGGGCTTTCGTTTCCGACGGCAACCCGCAACTGCGTGCGGCTTGCCGCGTCGGCAACGGAGTGGAGCAGCACTTGACGTTTTCGAAAGAAGCATTTGCGGGCTTGCGCAGGTTGATGCTCGATCCCGCCGCGATGGCGCCGACGGGATGTTGACCATCAGCCTGTCGCTATCCGATCCACGCTCGCCCGCCGATCTGGGACTGAGCTCGGATGTGCGTCCTCTCGGCATCGGCATCGAGCGGGTCTGGCTCGACGATGTCCATCCGTCACGAGACCGCTGATCGCCGCCTGGTCAGTACCGCAGCAGGCTCAGCTTGTAGGCATAGTGAAAGGCGACCTGGCGCGCGAGATAGGGGGCGATGGCGCGGCGGATCTGCATCTGGGTCGGATCGTAGCCGAGAACGCGGCGCCGCAGGATGCCCATCTCCTTGACGCCGATCGCGTAGGTTGCTGCCGTCTTCTGGGCGTCATGGATTCGGAAGCAGGCGAGAAATCGCGGCAGACGCACGAATCTGAACCCCGCGGCCTGCGCTCGCAGGATGAAGTCCCAATCCATCGCGTAATGGAAGCCTTCGTCGATCGGCCCGATCTTGTCCCACACGCGCTTGCGCCAGAACATCGTCTCCTGCGGGATATAGTCGGCATATTGCAGCGCGTGCCCGTCATGGGGCGGCAGCACGGCGCGGCCGACCTCGAGACCTTCGCGGTCGACGAAGACGCGATGGCCATAGACGATGTCGACCTGCGGATGCGATGTGAAGTAGTTGGCGACATAGGCCAGCGTTCCTGGCAGCAACATGTCGTCGCTGTTGAGATAGGCCATGATCTCGCAGTCGACGTCCGTAAAGCCCAGATTAATGGCGTTCGACTGCCCGCTGTCAGGTTCGCTCTTCCAGCTGATGCCGTCGCCGCAGCTCTTCAGGAGATCTGTCGTACCATCGATCGAGGCGCCATCCTGCACGTGATAATGCAGGTTCGGATAGTTCTGACTGACGATGCTCTCGATCGTGGCGTTGAGATATTGCGCATGGTTGTAGCTCGGCGTGACGATCGCGATCCGCGGTGCAGTCCCCTCGATCGAGGGAGCCGGCGGGAAAGTCCTCAAATTGAGCAGTCGCGGCGGATACTGCTCGAAAGTCCACATCGGCGGGCGACGCCAGAGGCTCCGCAGGGAGGATCGTCTTTGCCCGGCGGCGATGAGATCCTGCTTCCTTTCCAGGAGCGCGACGCGATTTTCGAGTTGCTCCAATCGTTGTTCGAGGCGCTGCCTGAACTCGTCGTCCATCTATCGTTCTTTCACAAATCACGACGTGCAGAAATCAATGGGCCATTCTTGCATTCCCCGTCCAACGGCGCCAGTTCACGGTTGCGTCAAACGCGATGGCCCGGCCCGCTCGCGCGATTTCAGAGGATCGATCGCTCCCTCATGGGTTGATTGCGAACCGCTATTCACCCGTTTCGATCAGGATGGCATGCAGGACATATCGTTCCGGACCTTCGGTGACGGCGTCGAACGGCCAGCAGGTCGTGAGCACGAGCTCGACATCCTGCGCTGTGGGATCGATGCCCGATGCATCGAAGCGGACCACGGCGGATGAATCCGCGCGATAGCGAAAGCGTTTGCCGTCACGACGTGTGACATCGATCACGTCACCAACTGCGACGTTGCGCAGGAAGCGGAAATGTGTGTCGCGATGTCCAGCATATACGGCGGTGCCGCGCTCGCCGGCATCAACCGTTTGGTGGATGTGGCCGGGGCCAAAGGCAAGCGCCTGTCCGCTCGCACCTTCCAGCACGATCGCGCTGGCTCCGATCCGCTTCACCTCGATCCGCGCGACCGGCCAGGTGTCGGCCCATGACCACGGCTTGATCACCTCGCCCGTTGCCAGGCTTCTGTCGAAGGCGCGCTCCAGCAGTACCTGCGCGAGCCACGCCTTGGCATGGATATAGGCGCCGTCGCCGAACAGGATGAGGCCGATCAGTGCCAGAACCAGGGGAGATGAGAAGCGGGGCATCGTGTTTCCCTTCCGTCATTGCGAGCGAAGGGAAGCAATCCGGGCTGTCTCCTGAGCGGCAGTCTGGATTGCTTCGTCGCTTCGCTCCTCGCAATGACGTTGAGAAAAAGGCGCGCGCGGCCGTTGGGTACGGGACGGGCGACCGCGCGCGCTAACAGAGGAGTCGGGGTGCTCCTCTCTCAAGCGGCGTTGGTGAGCAAGAGCCGACGCCGGTTGAACACGAACAGCAACAAGGCGAGCACGATCAGGACGAAGCCTCCGATCATTTTCAGCTCGGCTGAGGTTGCCGTCTTGGGCAGACGGATCGCATCAGGTGCCGCAGGTGTTGGACGCCGTGCGGCCGGCGAGACGCGCGCATCGGCATGGCGTTCACGCACCTGCCCCGGGATCGGCGGCCGTTCGCCGAACACTTTCTCGAAATCCCAGCCGGCAGGCAGGTTGATCGGCAGCTCGCTGAGCTTGAGCGGCGCGCCTTCGGGGCGGCTCGGCGTCTTGTCGACAGCCACAAGGCTGGTCAGGCGCGTGACGACCTGATGGTCGAGTGCCAGCGCCAGGATCGTCTTGTCGGCCTCCTCGGGCGCGAGTTCCCGCATGGCGCGCGCCACCTCGGCGTCACCGATCTTGCGCTTGGCCCAGAGTTTCGACAGGCCGTTGCCTTCGGCGGCATTCTGCAGCGGCAGCGTCACCGACCATGGACGGTCGCCGACGCGCCCCCTGATCTCGAGCGAGCCCGCGAGCTTGTCCAGCCTTGCCGCCAGCACCAGCGGCTCGCCATGATAGACGTCGGGGATGATCGTCGGGGTGACGTCGGCCTTGGCTTCGGAGAATGTCGCGGTGAGGCCGGTCACGGCCGGATTTTCGAGCTTGGCGAACAAGCCGCGCATGCGCTCCTCCACCTGCTCGACGGACCCGATATGGGTGAAGGCCCCACGGCCGAGCTCGGCGGCGCGTGTCATCAGGTAGGTGTTGGGCGCCGACCCGATGCCGACCATGAAGACGCGCGAGCGGCCGCGCATCGCCGTGATCGTTTCGAACAATCGCTGCTCGTTGCCGACGGCACCGTCGGTCAGGAAGACGACCTGGCGAACCATGCCGGCGTCGCCGAGCTTGTCGGCGAGCGCGGCGCGCATCGCCGGCACCATTTCGGTGCCACCGCGCGCCTGCAGCGCGCTCACGAACGAAGTTGCCTCGCCGACATGCGCAGCGTCTGCCGGCACGGAGGCCGGAAACAGCACGTCCATGGTATCGTCAAAGCGGATGACGTTGAAACGGTCGGTCGGCTGGAGCCGAGAGAGAGCATAAGTGAGGCTCGCCTTGGCCTGGACGATCGACGTGCCGCCCATCGACCCCGAATTGTCGATCACGAACACGACCTCTCGCGGCAGTGGCTTTTGTGTCGACTGCTCGGCGCTGGGCGGGGTGACGAAGGCGAGCAGGTAATCGACATCGCCGACATACTCTCGGAACAGGCCGACCGACGGCGCTTTGTCGGCGGCGGGCTTCCAGGTCAGCTCGAAGTCGCGGTCGGCGGGAACAGCGCCATCGGCGAGCGTGATGATGCGTGCCGTGCTGTCCGGACTCTCGATCTTGACGTGGTGGTGGTGACTCCTGACCTCGCCAAGCGCGAAGCCGGCCTTCAGGCGCACCGTGATGGTGGTCGGATTGACCGGCACGTTTTTGGCCGGATCCAGCACAGGCGGCGAAATGCGGTCACGGTCCGGGACCGGGTCCGACGTCGCCGTGCCCCAGCCCGATCCGTCCTTGCGGAAGTCGACACTTTGAACGATGGGCGCCGGATTGTAGCGCGGTCCGACCACGAGCGGCAGGCGGAGCGAATATTCGTTGCCTGATTGATGCACGGGCTCCTGATATTCGATCTGCACCAGCACGGTTTCGCCGGGACCGATATTGGCAACCGAATTGGTGAAGATGTTCGGCCGTTCCTGCTCGGTGAGAGCGGCTTTCTGACCTGCACGGCGCGCCTCTTCGTAGATCAGGCGCGCCTGCTGCCGCTCCTTGATGTCTCCGACGATGACGCGGTCGCCGACCACCATCTTCAGCGTATCGACGACGCCGCCGGTCGCGAGCGGATAGACATAGGTTGCCTCGACCCAGTTCTGGGTCGGATTGCGAAAGACCTGAGTGACCCGGGCGCGCAGCGTCGGGCCTGATACCGTGATGTCGACGTCGATACCAAGGCGGATTGCTTCCGTGGTGGTGCCGTCGTCCTTCAGGAGCAGTGTACCGGACCGTGCATCGCCGGGCTGGAGCAGGCTGACCTGCTCGGCCGTCGCCGACCAACTCGCTCCGAAGCTGACGAGCAGGGCCACGAACGCCATCAGCATCACCGCGATGCCCTGCGCGAGAAGAAGCAATCCGAGCTTCATCAGCCGGCCCAGCATGGGGTGTTCGTCGTTGCCGGCGGTGTCGTAGGTGTCCATTTGGCCTGCTCCCGAAGGATTTTGCTGGCTCTGAGCATCGGTCCGGAGGGCCTGAGTTCGCGAGCAGAATGATCGGTAATGTTCCGCCGCCCCCGGCCCGGGTACGCCGCCGCCGGGCGGTCATGTGCGGTTTTGTGCTGGTTTGTCCGCCCTGCTAGAATGGCCGCTCTGGAGCAGGGCTTTGATGCAGACGCAGGATAAACTCACCGACAAGCAGCTTTCGGACGAGCAAAGCCGCGAGATCGCCGAGACCATTCGCGAGGAGCTCGCCAGACGCCGGATCTCCCGGCAGGCGCTGGCCGAGCAGGCCAAGCTCAGCCTGTCGACATTGGAGAAGGTCCTTGGCGGCCGCCGACCGTTCACGCTAGCGACGACGGTTCGGCTGGAGCAGGCGCTGGGCGTCTCCTTGCGCAAGAGCGTCGTCGTGGTGACGCCGCCGCCCGCAAACGATGTCGCGCCTGACAGCCTTGGCTCCTATGCGCATCGCGCCGTGAGCTGGCTTGAGGACGTCTACATCACGCTGCGGCCGTCGTTCGGCGACAAGGATGCGATCTTCGCCTATCGCACCGAGATCGCTTGGGAGCCGAAAATCTCTTCGCTGGTCTTCCGCGAGGGCGATCGGACCGACGCCGCCTACGAGCATACCGGCGAGGTCGCCGTTCCCCATCAGTCCGGCTTCATCTACCTCGTCATCATCAAGCACGGCCAGCATCGCGTGATCACGGTGTCGCGGCCGACGGTTGCCGGCGAGATGTACGGCATCATCTCGACGCTGCGCGCGGGCCCCGGCTCGCAGCTCACGCCGATCGCGGCGCCGATCGCCTACGTGCCGCTCAAAAACGTCCCGAAGCCGTCCCTGGGACGCGTTGCGCCCGACGACGCCAACCATGCCTTGTATCGAAAGCACCTGCGACGCACGGTAGAAGAGCCATTCGCGCTGTTTTTGACGGTATAGTCCGCAAGAAATAGTCCTGCACCGGCCTGGCGTGCGTCTATAAGGATAGTCCATGCAGGACGGGACCGGGCGATACGGCGGCGGATCTCCGCTGTTCTCCATCATCATTCCGCTCGAATATCACCGCGGGCAATGGGAGCAGTCCTGGCTGGGTTGGACATCGCAGACCGCGGACAAGTCTCTCTACGAAATCATCCTGGTCGTGCCGCCCGATTTCAGGGCGCGCGAAGAGTTGAAGGTGCTGGCCGGTGACAGGGCTCGCCTCGAGTTCACCGACTCCGAACACGACATCGGGCTGTGCGCATTCGGCGCGACCAAGGCCCGCGGTAGCCATCTGTTCTTCACGGAGTCGCATTGTTGGCCCGAGCCCGGCGTGATCGAGCTGTGCATCCGCGCTATCGAGGCTCATCCGGACTGGGCCGGCTTTTCCTGCCATTCGGTCCCGATCTGCCATAATCGGTTGTCCGTGGCAGAGGCTGCGATGTACCAGGCCGACATCGAGTTCGGCATGAAGCAGCATCCCTGGCGAAAAGTGCTCGATCAGTGCTTCGTGACGCGGCGGGACGTCTACTGGGAATGTGGAGGCTTGCGGGAGGAACTCGGCCATTTCGCCGAATGGGTGCTGGCAGCAGCCTATCACGCGAAAGGCTATGCCATCGGTTATCTGGAAGAGGCGCGCTTCCATCACTATTACGTCGGCGAGCTTGGCGAACTGAAGACGTTCACGCTCGATTTCGTTCAGGGCGAGATTCGCTATCTCGGCGAGGCACGCCGTGATCCCGGCAGCGAGCTGCTCGAAGTTCCCGTTGAATGGGTCGAGTGGGCCGGATTCGACGTATCGCTCGCCCGCGCGGCGTTGAACGCGCTCGTGCATGACGGCTTTGCAAGTCGCGGCCGGAAGTGGCCTGGGGAAAAATTGCGCGCCTTCTGGCGCTGGGGTGCACTGGCGTTGTGCGGAGATCTTGGGGCGCGCGTCGCCGCGCGGCTGGCGGTGATGCAGGCGTATTTCGGTCTGTGCGCGCTGATGGTGATCGGACAGAGCGAAGCGATCGCTCGCTCGATGAGACGCTACATCGCCGCGCTGATCCATCTGCAGCGGCTTGAATGCATTCGTCGCATTGCCGGCCCAACGGGGCCGGCGGCGAGATTCCTGGGAGATCGCGTTCTCGGACAAGCCGGCTTTCATGCCCTCGAATCGTCATCGGGGCACATCTTCCGCTGGAGCGAGCCGCAGGCTGCAGTCCGCATCCAGGGGAGCGCGGGCCGCAACACCGTTCGTATTCGAAGTCCCGTCCTGCGCGAGCCGCTGCGCGAGATCGGTGCGCATTTCTATGTCAACGGTGCGCGCGTGGATGCCTCTGCGATCGCAATCGGCCCAGACAGCTACACGCTGCGTCTCGACCTGCCGCCCTCGGGCATCGCGATCCTTGCATGGTCATGCCCCGTATTCAGGGGCATCGGCGATCCCCGCCGCCTTGGCCTTTCCGTGGTGTCCATCGAGGTGAGCCAGGACATCGGAGCTTCAATTCAGCCCTGAGCGGGGCGGCTCTGCATTTGGGGCAAGGACATGCTTTGATCAGGCGTTGGCGGCTTTCTTGTCGACTTCGGAGGCTACCGAGAACTCCTTGCGCAAGGTCGGCTTGTGGATCTTGCCGGTTGCGTTGCGCGGCAGCGCCTCGACGAAGCGGATCTGGCGCGGACATTTGAAGCGCGCCAGATTGGTCGTGCAGTGCGTGTGCACTTCAGCCTCGGTCAGCTTCTGGCCGGGCTTGACCGCGACGATGGCAAGACCGACCTCGCCCCATTGCGGATCGGGGATACCGATCACGGCAGCTTCAGCGATGGCATCGAGCTGGTGCAGGACGTTCTCGACCTCCGCCGGATAAACGTTCTCGCCGCCGGAAATGTACATGTCCTTCCAGCGGTCGACGATGTAGTAGAAGCCCTCCTCGTCGACGCGCGTGGCATCGCCCGTATGCAGCCAGCCATCCGTGAAGGAGGTCTTGTTCGCCCCCGGCCTGTTCCAGTAGCCCGGCGTGATGTTGGGTCCCTTGACCCAGAGTTCACCGAGCTCGCCCACATCGGCATCGCTGCCGTCGGGCCGTACGATGCGGACCTCGGTATGCAGCACCGGCTTGCCGGCGGAGCCGGCTTTCCGCGCCGCATCCTCGCGGTCGAGCACCAGCACGGCGGGCGAGGTCTCAGTCATGCCATAGCCTTGTTGGAGCGCAACGCCGCGCGCCTCCCAGACCTTGAGCAGCGGCACCGGCATCGGCGCGCCGCCGACGCCACCGACAATCAGCCGGCTGAGATCGGTCGTCGGGAAAGACGGATGCTGCGCCATGAACTGGTAGATCGCAGGCACGCCGAAGAACACGTTGATGCCCTGCGCGGGATCGTTGATCAGGCCGAGCGCGGTGCCGGGATCGAAGGCGCGCATGATCATCACGGTGCCGCCGGCATGTAGCACCGGATTGGTGTAGCAATTCAGTCCGCCGGTGTGGAACAGCGGCAGCACGGTGAGCAGCACCGACGACGGGCCGATACAGGCGGGGCCGCCGAGATTGACGCAATTCCAGAAGGTCATGCCATGAGTAATGGTCGCGCCCTTGGGATGCCCCGTCGTGCCCGACGTGTACATGATGGTCGAGACATCATCGAGGGTGACCTCCTCGGCGCGCTCGAGCGGCTTTGCGGCGGCGATGCCGGCCTCGTAGCTGCCGCCCGGGCCGAGCAGCAGGCTGGTCGCGATGCCGCAGAGCTTTGCGACGGCAAGGGCGGTGTCCATCAGGTCGGTGTCGTGGATCATCACCTTCGGCGCGCAGTCAGCCGTGATGAACTGCAGCTCGGGAACGGTCAGGCGGGTGTTCAGCGGCACGAAGATGACGCCTAGCCGCCCGCAGGCGAACTGCACCTCCAGCGTATCGGTCGTGTTCAGCGCCAGCACCGCGACGCGGTCGCCGCGGGAGACTTTGAGCGTGTGACGCAGGAACGAGGCGAGGCGCGAGACGCGGGCATCGAGCTGCGCATAGGTGAAGCGGCGCTCGCTCGCGAGGTCGATCACCGCGACCTTGTCAGGCGTGCGGCGGCCATGATGAACGATCCAGTCGTAGTAACGAACGGCCAAGAAATCCTCCCTCGGCGGTCGTGTGCCGCCCGCACTCTCGTTTCCGTGCATCATGCCCGGCGTGGCCCTGAGGCTTGCCGGAGTTTGTGCAGCAGCGTTTTTTTGACTTGGAGTTGGCGCGCGAGGGGTCAAAATCGTCTTGCGTTGAGTTGCTGGCCATGTCCTGCGAAGTGCCGTTGCCGGTCAGCCACTCCACGCAAGTAACCGCCCGTGTTCCGGCGATGGTGGACAGGACGAATCCGTCAGCGAGGCGAAAGCGCAATGAAGAGCCCGTTCTATACCGCCGAGCATGATGCCTTCCGCGAAATGATGCGCCGCTTCGTCGAAAAAGAGATCGCCCCGTTCGCGCATGAATGGGACGAGGCCGGTGAATTTCCGCGCCCGCTCTATCGCAAGGCGGCTGAGATAGGCCTGTTGGGACTGGGATTTCCTGAAGAGTATGGCGGAGTCGCCGCCGATCAGTTCATGAAGATCGTGGCCAGTCAGGAGCTGGCGCGAGCCGGCGCGGGCGGCATAAGCGCGAGCTTGATGAGCCACACCATCGGTTCGCCGCCCATCGCGCGCGCTGCCAGCCCTGAGGTCAGGGCACGGGTGCTGCCGCAAGTGCTCGCAGGCGAGAAAATCTCCGCGCTCGCGATCACCGAGCCGGGCGGCGGCTCCGATGTCGCGAACCTCAGCACAAGCGCGCGACGCGACGGTGATCACTACGTCGTGAGCGGAGAGAAGACCTTCATCACCTCAGGAATGCGCGCCGACTATCTGACCGTTGCGGTGCGTACCGGCGGCGAGGGGGCCGGCGGCGTCAGCCTGCTCCTGATCGAAGGCGAGACGCCCGGCCTGTCGCGGACCAAGCTGAAGAAGATGGGCTGGTGGGCCTCCGACACCGCGACCCTGCATTTCGACGAGTGTCGCGTGCCGGCCGAGAATCTGATCGGCGAGGAAGGTCAGGGCTTCAAGATCATCATGCAGAATTTCAACAGCGAGCGCATGGGCATGGCGGCAAGCTGCACCGCGTTCGCCCGGGTCTGTCTCGACGAGGCGGTCACCTATGCCCGGGAGCGCAAGACCTTCGGCAAGCCGCTCGCGCAGCACCAGGTCATCCGCCACAAGATCGTCGACATGGCGCAGAAGGTCGCAGCGTCCCAGGCGATGCTGGAGATGCTGGCCTGGCGGCTCGAGCAGGGCGAAAGCCCGGTGGCCGAAATCTGCATGATGAAGAACCAGGCGACGCAGACCATGGCGTTCTGCGCCTCGGAAGCCGTGCAGATCTTCGGCGGCGCCGGCTTCATGCGCGGCATCAAGGCCGAGCGCATCTACCGCGAGGTCAAGGTCAACGCCATCGGCGGCGGCACCGAGGAGATCATGAAGGATCTGGCGAGCCGGCAGATGGGGTTGTGAAACGTGTCGTCCCGGGGCGCGCGGAGCGCGAACCCGGGACCTAGAGCTGAGTCCCACATATCGAGATTCCGGGTTTGACGCTTCGCGCCGCCCCGGAATGACAGGAGCAAAATGCTATTCACCGCAGACCACGACGACATCCGCCGTTCCCTGCAGAAATTCATCGCGAATGAGATCAACCCCCATGTCGATGAATGGGAGAAGGCCGACATCTTCCCGGCGCACGAGCTGTTCAAGAAGATGGGCAGCCTCGGCTTTCTCGGGCTGAACAAGCCGGTCGAGTTCGGTGGCTCCGGTCTCGACTATTCCTACGCGCTAATGATGGCGGAGGAGTTGGGCGCCATCACCTGCGGTGGCGTGCCGATGGCGATCGGGGTGCAGACCGACATGGCAACACCGGCGCTGGCGCGGTTCGGCTCGGACGAGGTGCGCCGCGAATTCCTGGCGCCCTCGATCTCGGGGGATTTTGTCGCCTGCATCGGCGTCTCCGAGCCGGGCGCCGGCTCCGACGTCGCCTCGATCAAGACCCAGGCGCGCTCCGACGGCGACGATTACGTCATCAACGGCGGCAAGATGTGGATCACCAACGGCACCCAGGCCGACTGGATCTGCCTGCTCGCCAACACCGGCGATGGGCCCGTTCACCGCAACAAGTCGCTGATCTGCGTGCCCATGAAGAGCAAGGGCGTCACCGTCGCCCGCAAGCTCGACAAGATGGGCATGCGCTCTTCGGACACCGCGCAGATCTTCTTCGACAATGTCCGCGTGCCCAAGCGCAACCGGATCGGGGAGGAGGGCAAGGGCTTTACCTATCAGATGATCCAGTTCCAGGAGGAGCGGCTCTGGGGCGCGGCGGCCTGCCTGAAGGCGCATGAATACATCATCGACCAGACCATCGAATACACCCGTAACCGCAAGGCCTTTGGCCAGAGCATCCTCGACAACCAGGTCGTGCACTTCAAGCTGGCGGAGATGCAGACCGAGGTCGAGCTGTTGCGTGCGCTGATCTATCGTGCCGGTGAGGCGCTGGTGGCAGGGGAGGACGTGACCAGGCTTGCGACCATGGCCAAGCTGAAGGCCGGCCGGCTTGGCCGCGAGCTCAGCGACGCCTGCTTGCAATATTGGGGTGGAATGGGCTTTACCAACGAGACACCGGTCAGCCGCGCCTATCGCGACAGCCGCCTGACCTCGATCGGCGGCGGCGCCGACGAGGTCATGCTGATGGTCCTGTGCAAGATGATGGGGACGCTCCCCGGCAGTAAAGGGAATGCCTGATGATCACGCTCTATCATTGCGACGCAGCGCGCTCGTTCCGTCCGCTCTGGATGCTGGAGGAGATGGGGCTGCCATACGAATTGAAGATGCTGCCATTCCCACCACGGGTGCTCGCCAAGGAATACCTTGCGGTCAATCCGCTGGGCACGATTCCATTCATGATCGACGGCGAGACCAGGATGACGGAGTCCTCCGGCATCTGCTACTATCTCGGCATCAAACATGGACCGACGCCGCTGATGGTGGGGCCGGAGGATCCGGCCTATGGCGCCTTCCTGAACTGGATGTACTTCAGCGACGCCACGTTAACCTTCCCGCAAACGCTGGTGCTTCGGTATAGCCAGCTCGAGCCGGAGGAGCGGCGCAACCCGCAAGTCGCCGGCGATTACCATAAATGGTTCCTGGGTCGGCTGCGCGCCGTCGAGGCAGCGACCGGCAATGCCGAAACCTTGTGCGCGGGCCGCTTCACCGCCGCTGACATCGTCATCGGTTACGCGCTTCGCCTGGCCGACAATATCGGCATCGCCAAGGATTTCGGGCCAAATGTCGCAGCCTATTGGGCGCGCCTGCAGCAGCGCGACGGATTCAAGCGCGCGGTTGCTGCGGAGCAAAAGGCCGGTGTCGAGCAGAATGTTGCGCCAAGGGCGAGGGCGTGAGCTAACGTCATGGGACTACCGTCCCATGACGGTTCCGGGCAGGCATGTCGCCTCCTGGAATGCCAACGCTTTACGCGTCATGACAGCGCTATCCCGTCGTGACAGCGCCTGAATTTCCGCTAAGGTGACCTCCGTCCGCAGCGGCCTGAGAGCCGCGCGAGGAGGATCCCAATGGAAGATAAAGGTCGCGAATCCGACCATCTAATGCTGATCACGCCGGAGCGGGTATTCTATGCCGGCCTGCTCGGTCGCCCTCGCAAGCGGACCCCCGGGTGCTGCCATGTCTATGTGGCGGTGAAGGGCAGCCTGCACCTGACGATCGACGACGTTCACACGTCGGACGAATTAATCGTGACCCTGCCGAACCAGCGGCACACCATTGCCAGCGATTACCGCACCGTCATCAGCGTCACGCTGGAGCCGGAGAGCATGCCGGATGGCATGATCGAAATCCTGGCCGAGCGGCTGCGGGGACCGGACAAGGCCGCCTATGCCCGCAAGATCCTGGCCGCTTACACGTTGCTGCGCCGGCGCCGCTATGGCGATATCACCACCGCCGAGTTCGACGAGATGTGCTTCGGCGAGGCGCTTCCGCGCCGCGTGCTCGATCCGCGAGTGACCCGCGCCGTCGCCCGAATCGGGCGCTTCTCCGGCGAGCCGGTGACGGCCGACACCTGTGCGGCTGAAGCAGGGCTCTCGGCTTCGCGCTTCCTGCATCTGTTCAAGGAAGAGACCGGCATCTCCTTCCGCTCCTTCCGCGCCTGGAAGCGTGCGCGCCATCTGCTGCACTTCGCCAACCAGGACCTCAACCTCGCCCATCTCGCGCAGGACATCGGCTATCCCGATTCCACGCATTTCAGTCACTCGATCCGCCGCTTCTACGGGCTCAAGCCGCGCGCGATCTTCGTCGGTTCGCGCGACCTTGCGATCTACCGCAGCACCGAGACGGTACGGCTCGCGGAAGCGAGTTGACGCCGCTGCCGTAGGGTGCGCAAAGCGCAGCGTGCCCGCGCATTTCTTGCGATCGAGAAGATGGTGGGCACGGCGCAAGGGCGCCTTTGCCCACCCTACGAATTCGTCGTTTTTTCCAGCTTCTCCGCGCAAGAAGCCGCATGCCGCCCATCACATGATCGCAGCCGTTGAATTCTCAACGTGCGAGACATTAGTGGCATGAGCGACAAGGCCGTCATCACCTGCGCGCTGAACGGCGTGCTCACCGACCCGAAGCAGCACAACGTGCCCGTGACGCCCGAAGAGATGGCGCGCGAGGCCAAGGCAGCGTTCGATGCCGGCGCCTCCATCATGCACATCCATCTGCGCCAGCAGGCGCCGAACAAGGGGCATCTGCCGTCCTGGGAAGTCGCGGTCAGCAGGGAGATCCAACAGGCGATCCGCGAAGCCTGCCCCGGCGTGATCATCAATCACACCTCGGGCGTGTCGGGGCCGAACTACTCAGGCGCACTGGACTGCATCCGCGAGACCAAGCCCGAGATCGCGGCCTGCAACGCCGGCTCCCTGAATTACCTGAAGGTCAAGGCCGACAACACCTGGGCCTGGCCGCCGATGATGTTCGACAACGCGGTCGAGAAGGTGAAGGATTATCTCGACGTCATGAACGAGGTCGGCACCGTCCCCGAGTTCGAGTGCTTCGACGTCGGCATCGTGCGCTGCGTCGGCATGTACCGCCAGGTCGGCATGTACAAGGGACCGCTCGAATACAACTTCGTCATGGGCGTTGCGTCCGGCATGCCTGCTGATCCGGAGCTGCTCCCGATCCTGATCAAGCTGAAGCGTCCCGAGGCGCATTTCCAGGTCACCGCCATCGGCCGCGAGGAGATCTGGCCGCTGCACCAGCGCTGCGCCGAGCTCGGCGGCCATTTGCGCACCGGCCTCGAGGACGCCTTCTATCTCGCCGACGGCAAGAAGGTGACGTCGAACGGCCAGCTCATCGAAGCCATCGCCGCCTGCGCAAGACGCGCGGGCCGCGAGATCGCGTCTCCCGCCGAGGCGCGGAAGATCTTTGGGACGAATCGCTAGCCACATCCTGTCATTCCGGGGCACGCGAAGCGTGAACCCGGAATCTCGAGGTTCCGGGTTTGATGCTGTCGCATCGCCCCGGAACGACGGAGCAAGTTGAACGTGTCCATTCTCGAAAACACCATCTCCCCCGGCAGCGCCGCCTACCAGGCCAACCGCGACGGCATGCTCGGCCTGATCGACCGCATGCGCGCGCTGGAGGAGCGCACCCGCGCGGCTTCGGCGGCAGCGAAGGACCGCTTCCACAAGCGCGGACAGTTGCTGCCGCGCGAGCGCGTCGCGCTGGTGCTCGATCCCGGCGCGCCCTTCATCGAGCTGTCGACGCTCGCCGGCTACATGTTCGACGTGCCGGATGCCGCCAAGAGCGTGCCCGGCGGCGGCGTCATTGCCGGCATCGGTTTCGTCTCGGGCATCCGCTGCATGGTCAGCGCCAACGATGCCGGCATCGATGCCGGCGCGCTGCAACCTTACGGTCTCGACAAGACGCTGCGGGTGCAGGAGCTCGCGCTCGAGAACAAGCTGCCCTATGTCCAGCTCGTCGAAAGCGCCGGTGCCAACCTTTTGCGCTACCGCGTCGAGGACTTTGTCCGCGGCGGCAACATCTTCCGCAATCTCGCCCGGCTCTCGGCGGCAGGCCTGCCCGTCGTCACCGTCACGCATGGCTCTTCGACTGCCGGCGGTGCCTATCAAACCGGCCTCTCCGACTACATCGTCATGGTGCGCGGCCGCACCCGCGCGTTCCTCGCGGGGCCGCCGCTGCTGAAGGCGGCGACCGGCGAGATCGCGACCGAGGAGGAGCTCGGCGGCGCCGAGATGCACACGCAAGTGTCCGGCCTTGGCGACTACCTGGCTGAAGACGACCGCGACGCGCTTCGCATCGCCCGCGAGATCATGGCGGCGATGGAATGGGAGCGGCCGGGCAAGGCGGCTCCGCTATTCAAGCCGCCACGCTACGACCAGGACGAGCTGCTCGGCATCATGCCGATGGACCACAAGCGCACCGTGGACATGAAGCAGGTGATTGCGCGCATCGTCGACGATTCCGATTTCACCGAGATGGCTCCGAACTACGGCCCAGCCACCGTCTGCGGTCATGCCCGCATCGAGGGCCAGGCGATCGGCATCATCACCAACAACGGTCCACTCGATCCCGCCGGCGCCAACAAGGCGACGCATTTCATCCAGGCCTGCTGCCAGACCCGCACGCCGCTGCTCTATCTCAACAACACCACCGGTTACATGGTCGGCAAAGCCTACGAAGAGGCCGGCATGATCAAGCACGGCTCGAAGATGATCCAGGCGGTGACGTCGGCGACCGTGCCTCAGATCACCATCTATTGCGGCGCCTCCTTCGGCGCCGGCAATTACGGCATGTGCGGCCGTGGCTTTCATCCGCGCTTCTGCTTCTCCTGGCCCAACGCCAAGACCGCGGTCATGGGCGGCGAGCAGGCGGCTGAAACCATGGCGATCGTGACCGAGGCCGCCGCCGCGCGCCGCGGCAAGCCGATCGAGAAGGACAAGCTGGATGCCATGAAGGCGCAGATCGTCGGCGTGTTCGACGGCCAGATGGACGTGTTCTCGACCAGTGCGCGCGTGCTCGACGATGGCGTGATCGATCCGCGCGACAGCCGTGCGGTGCTGTCCGAAGTGCTCGCGATCTGCCGCGAGGGCGATGCGCGCACGCCCCAGCGCATGCAGTTTTCGGTGGCCCGCCCATGAGGAACGGATCAGTGCAGCACCGGCCGTTCTTCAAGGTCCTGATCGCCAACCGCGGCGAGATCGCGTTGCGCGTGATGCGCAGCGCGCGGCAGCTCGGCCTCGGCGTCGTCGCGGTCTATTCGGATGCGGATCGGGATGCGCTGCATGTGCGCCAGGCTGACCAGGCCGTGCGGATCGGCGAAGCCTTGCCGGCCCAATCCTATCTCAACATCTCTGCGATCATCGCGGCTGCCAAGGCGAGCGGCGCGGATGCCGTTCACCCCGGCTACGGCTTCCTCGCCGAGAATGAAGATTTCGCGCAAGCCTGCAAGGATGCGGGGCTCGTCTTCATCGGACCGTCGCCGCAGGCGATCGAGGCGATGGGCAACAAGGCCGGCGCCAAGGAGATCATGAAAAAGGCCGGCGTGCCCATTGTGCCCGGCTATCAAGGGGCCGAGCAGGGCGACGAGATCATGTTCGCGGAGGCCAGGAAGATCGGCTTTCCCGTGATGATCAAGGCGGTCGCCGGCGGTGGCGGACGCGGCATGCGGCTTGTCACCGACGCGGCATCCTTCCCCGATGCGCTGCGCAGCGCGCGCTCGGAAGCGAAGGCTGCGTTCGGCGATCCGACGGTCATCCTCGAACGCGCCATCCAGAACCCGCGCCACATCGAGATCCAGGTGTTCGGGGACAGCCACGGCAACGCCATTCATCTCGGCGAGCGCGATTGCTCGGTGCAGCGGCGGCATCAGAAGCTGATCGAGGAGGCGCCGTCGCCGGCGGTCACGCCGGAGCTGCGGGCCAGGATGGGCGAAGTCGCGATCGCGGCCGTGAAGGCGCTGCGCTATGAGGGCGCCGGTACGCTGGAATTCCTGCTGGATAGCAGCGGCGAGTTCTACTTCATGGAAATGAACACCCGTCTTCAGGTCGAGCATCCCGTCACCGAGGCGATCACCGGTCTCGACCTCGTCGAGCTGCAGCTACGTGTCGCGCGCGGCGAGCCGCTGCCGGTGAAGCAGCAGGACATCAAGTTCTCCGGCCACGCCATCGAGGTGCGGCTCTGTTCGGAAGATGCCGGGCAGGACTTCATGCCGCAGTCGGGCCGCATGGCGCGCTGGCAGGCTCCCGAAAGCATCCGTGTCGAGCACGCGCTGCAATCGGGTTCGGAGATCCCGCCGTTCTACGATTCCATGATCGCCAAGGTGATCAGCCATGGCGTCACCCGCGAGGAGGCGAGGGGACGGCTGATCGTCGGCCTCGAGCAGCTCACCGCTTTCGGAGTGACCACCAACCAGTCGTTCCTGCTGTCGTGTCTGCGTCATCCCGGCTTTGCCAAGGGCGAGGCGACGACGGCCTTCATCGGCGTACACCGCGACGAACTGTTGGCGCCGCGCGCGGACGCGGCATTCGATACGGCGCTGGCTGGACTGCTGCTCTACGTGACAAATCCGCGCGCGCCTTCGTGGCGGACGGGCCGGAGCCTGTCGGCAACGTTCCCGCTGCCGGCGAAGATCGAGATCGCCGGCCAGACGCTGGAGCTCGAAGTCACGCGCGAACGCGACGGCAGCTACAGTGTCGTCACCGATGGCAGGCAGGACAGGTTTGAGATCGACCAGCTCGATGCGGACGCCATCCGCTTCCGCCGCGACGGCGTGATGGACAGCGCAAAGCTCCTGCGCGACGGAGATCGGCTCTATCTCCAGCACCGCGGTATGCCGCTTGCGATCACCGATCTCACCCTCGCCGCGCCGAAGGCCACCGCAGCCAACGGCGGGGATGGCAAGGTCCGCGCCGCCATGAACGGCCGTGTCGTCGCCGTCCTGGTCAAGCCGGGCGACCGGGTCACCGCCGGCCAGCCGGTGCTGACGCTGGAAGCGATGAAGATGGAGCACGTCCACAAGGCCGGCATCGATGGCGTCATCGCAGCGGTCGACGTCGCCGAGGGGGAGCAGGTGACCACGGGACGGATCGTGGCGGAGATCGGGGTGGCTAGCGCGGCATCGTAGGGAGGGCAAAGGCGCACAGCGCCGTGCCCACGAACACCTGATCGTTCGCGAGATATGCGTGGGCACGCTTCCGCCTTCGCTCTTCGAGCCACGGCGGACAAGTCGCGTTGCCCACCTTGCAGCACCGCGCGGGCTGACGAAGAAACGCAAGTAATTTCAATAAACTAGTTACCCCTGCGGGCGGCATTCTCATTCTCATTGAACCTTGTTCAATTTCGCGCTACGAATATTGAACGATGTTCATTGTCCGGGAGCCCTTTTATGTTGCGCGCAAATGGTCCGACCCAAGCGACCTCTTCCATACTCCCCTCAGTGACCCGCCACCTCTCGTTCGGCGCCCCGCAAGCCGGCGAAAAATATCTGATCTGCGCGCTCATCCTCCTGGTTCTAGTGGCGCTTTTGGCGCCCGCGATGCCCGCCGCCGCCTGGCACATTCCGCACTTCGTCGATGGCCGCGCCTGGCTCGGCATACCCAACGCCGGCGATGTGCTGAGCAATTTCGCCTTCCTCGCGATGGGCGTCTGGGGTTCGGAGCGCTTGCGCGCCCGCTACGATGCGCCCGTCGGTGCGAGCTGGCTATTCGTGGGGCTGATCCTCACGTGCCTGGGCTCGGGCTTCTATCATCTGGACCCCGACATGCCGCAACGGCTCGTGGCCGACCGGCTCGGCATGGCAGTCGCGTTCGCGGGCTTTCTGGGTATCGCAGCCAGTGAGCGCGTCAGCGCGCGCGCCGGTGAAGCCGTGCTGGTGCTGATGATGATCGCCGGTCTGCTGGCGGCCTGGGTGGCGCGTGAGAATCTCACGCCATGGGTCGTCGTGCAGTACGGCGGCATGGCGCTGGTCGTCGGCCTGGCGTTGACGCGGCCCCGGCCCGGCGCGCTCGGCGTGCCGCTCGGTGCCGTGATCGCCTTCTATGTGCTGGCCAAGCTTTTCGAGCTCGGTGACGCACTTATTTTCGAAGCGACCGGGCACATCGTCTCGGGCCACACCCTCAAGCATCTGGCTGCCGCGCTGGCCGCGTGGCCGGTGATCCGGGCGCTGCGGCCTACTGACTCCGCCCCGTGCCCTCGTTGAGCAGACACGCCACTTGATGCCCGCCGCCCGCATCCAGGAGCGCCGGCCGCTCGATCTTGCACCGCTCCATCGCAAACCGGCAGCGGGTGTGAAACGCACATCCGGACGGCGGATTGACCGGGCTTGGCACGTCGCCGTCAACCAATGGCACAAGCTTCTTCGCGAGCGGATTGGGGACCGGCACGGAGGCGAGCAGCGCCTGCGTATAGGGATGCCGCGGATTGCGGAACAATTCATCCTTGCCGGCGATCTCGACGATGCGGCCGAGATACATCACGGCGACGCGGTGGCTGATATGCGCGACCACGGCAAGGTCGTGCGCGATGAAAAGGTAGGAGAAGCCGTGTTGCCGCTGCAGGTCGATCAACAGGTTGATCACCTGGGCCTGGATCGAGACGTCGAGCGCGGACACCGGCTCGTCGCAGACGATCAGGCGCGGCCCGAGCGCCAGCGCACGCGCGATGCAGATACGCTGGCGCTGGCCGCCGGAGAATTGATGCGGGAAGTTGCCCGTCTGGTCGGGCCGCAAGCCCACTTGCTCGAACAGCGTTGCGACCCTCGCCTCCAGCGCCTTCCCGGTGGCGAGCCCGTGCACGGCGAGCGGCTCGCCGACGATGTCGCCGGCGGTCATGCGTGGATTGAGTGAAGCGAAGGGATCCTGAAACACGATCTGCATCGAGCGGCGGTGCGGGCGCAGCGCCGACTTGGACAGATGGGTGATATCCTCACCATCGAGACGAATCTGGCCCGAAGTCGGCTCCACCAGCCGCAGCACGCTGCGTGCCACCGTCGACTTGCCGCAGCCGGACTCGCCCACGAGCCCAAGCGTCTCGCCGGCCCCAAGGGAGAACGAGACGCCGTCGACCGAGTGCACGGTGCCGACCTGTCGCCGCAGCACGCCGGCACGCACCGGGTAGTGCTTCTTGAGATCGGTGACCTCGAGCAGTGGCTTGGTCATGCCACCTCCGCGGCTTCTTCCGCGCGCCAGCAGGCGGCGAGATGGCCGCCGCCCCAATCCGCCAGCGGCGGGTATTCGGCCTCGCAACGCTTGATCGCAAGCTTGCAGCGCGGCGCGAAGGCGCAACCCCTCGGCAATCGGACCAGCGACGGCACGGTGCCGGGAATCTCGTTCAGCCGCGCCGGTGCGACGACGCCGGATGCGGGGACCGCGGGAATCGACGCCATCAGCCCGCGCGTGTAGGGGTGCTTTGGCGCCGCGAACAGCGCCTCGACGCTGGCTTCCTCGACCTTCCTCCCCGCATACATCACGATCACGCGCTGCGCCGTCTGCGCGACGACGCCGAGATCATGCGTGATCAGCACGAGCCCGGTGCCGAGCTCCTTCTGAAGGTCGAGGATCAAGGCCAGGATCTGCGCCTGGATGGTGACGTCGAGTGCGGTGGTCGGCTCATCCGCGATCAGCAGCGCCGGCCGGCAGGCCAGTGCCATCGCGATCATCGCGCGCTGGCGCATGCCGCCGGACAATTGATGCGGATATTCGCGCGCACGTCGCGCCGGCTCGGGGATGCGTACCAGGCGCAGCATCTCGACCGCGATGTTGCCGGCTTCCTTGCTTGAGAGGCTCCGGTGCAGCCGCACGGCCTCGACGATCTGGTCGCCGATCCGCATGACCGGATTGAGCGAGGTCATCGGCTCCTGGAAGATCATGGAGATGCGGTTGCCCCTGACGGCGCGCATCTGCGTTTCGTCCAGCGCCAGCAGATCGGTGCCTTCGAGCGAGACCGAGCCGCCGACGATGCGGCCGGGCGGATCCGGCACCAGCCGCATCAGCGACAGCGCGGTGACGCTCTTGCCGCAGCCGGACTCGCCGACGATCGCCAGCGTCTCGCCTCGCTTCACGCTGAACGAGAGATCGTCCACGGCCTTGAACAGGCCGGAATTGGTGAAGAACACCGTCTTCAGGTTCTTCACCTCGAGCACGAGATCGGATCTGTCCGCCATCAGCCGCGTTGCCTCGGGTCCAGGATGTCGCGCAGGGCGTCACCGAAAAGGTTGGCGCCGAACACGGCGAGGCTGATGGCAATGCCCGGGAAGATCACGAGCCAGGGCGCGGTGCGCACATATTCGGCGGCGGACTCCGAAAGCATCCGGCCCCATGACGGATAAGGCTCGGGAATGCCGAGGCCGAGGAAGGACAGCGAGGCTTCGGTGAGGATGGTCGAGCCGAGCTGGGCGGTCGCGAGCACGATCAGCGGCGCCAGCGTGTTCGGCAGCACATGGCGGAGCGCGATGCGGATCTCGCTCATGCCGATCGACTTGGCGGCTTCGACGAAGGGCTGCTCGCGCAGCGCCAGCGTATTGGCACGAATGACGCGCGACACGGTCGGGATCAGCGGGATGGCGATGGCGATGATGACGTTCGGCAAGGACGGGCCGAGAGCTGCCGTCATGATGAGGGCGAGGACCAGCAGCGGCAGCGCCTGAAGAACGTCGGAAACGCGCTGAAATACGAGATCGACCCAGCCGGAGAGATAGCCTGATGTCAGCCCGACGATGACCCCGATGGTGCCGCCGAGCGCGGTCGAGCCGATGCCGACAGCCAACGAAATGCGCGCGCCGTGGATGATGCGGCTGAATACGTCGCGGCCGAACGAGTCGGTTCCCATCCAGTGCGCCAGGCTCGGCCGGGCCAGCGCCCGCGTGGAATCGATCGTCAGAGGATCATAGCGCGCGATGAAGTCGGCAAAGATCGCGGTGAGCACGAACAAAGTCATGATGGCGAGCCCGGCCGCGCCGAGCACGTGCCTCTGCGCCATAAACAGCACGCGGCGCCAGCCGCCGGTCGCATGCGCGCCGGCCCGCCGTAGTTCGAGATCGTAGTCGATCGCGGCCAAGCCGGCCTCCTAATCCGTGTACCTGATACGCGGGTCGAACACCGCGTACAGCATGTCGACGATGAAATTCGCGCTCACCACCACGACGGCGATCAGCATCACGAGATTCTGCACGATCGGATAGTCGCGCCAGCGGATCGCCTCGACCAGGAAGCGGGCGACGCCGGGGATGTTGAACACGGTCTCGGTGACGATCAGGCCGCCGATCAGGAATGCCGCTTCGATGCCGATCACGGTGATGACGGGCAGGATCGCGTTCTTCAGCGCGTGATGATAGTTCACCGCGATATCGGAGGCGCCCTTGGCACGTGCGGTGCGGATGTAATCCTGCCGCAGCACTTCCAGCATCGAGGAGCGGGTGATGCGCATGGTCAGCGCCGCGCTGCGGAAGCCGACCGCGGCGGCCGGGACCGCATAGGTTGCGAACGCCTCGAGCCAGGTCTGCGGATTCGGATTGAAGATCGGCATCTGGCCGAACATCGCCACCGACGCGGTGAGGATCAAAAGGCCGAGCCAGAACGAGGGCAGCGACAAGCCGCTGAGGCTGACGACGCGCAAGAAGTAATCCAGCCGCGTACCCTGCTTCACGGCGCTGATGACACCCAGGGGAATGCCGATTGAGGCCGAGAACAACAGCGCCAGGCCGGCAAGCTTCGCCGTGATCGGAATCCGCGGCAATATCTCCTGCAGCGCTGGCTTCTCGGAGACGTATGAGTACCCGAAGTCGCCGCGCAGAAAACCGCTGATCCAGTGCCAATATTGCACGATCAGCGGCTGGTCGATGCCGAGCTCCTTCTCCAGATTGGCCTTGTCGGCGGGATCGACATAGCCGGCGGCGGCAAACAGGATGTCGACGATATTGCCGGGCACGATACGCAGCAGGAGAAAGATGACGATCGAGATCCCGAACAGGGTCACGAGCATCAGGAACAGGCGTCGCACGAGATAGGCAAACATCCTGCGCCCTCCGCGAGCCGCTAATCTTCAGCCACGCGCACTACTTGTCGAGCCACACATCCTCGTAGCGAAAGCCGTTATAGGAGCTGTTCGACATGATCGTGATGCCCTTGACGTAGGGCTGCCAACACGTGCCGGCTCGTGCATGGAAGATGATCGGGCGGGCGACATCCTCCTGCAGCTTCTTGTCGATATCCCAGACCAGCGGTTTGCGCTTGCTGACATCGGTCTCCTGCGACTGCACGTCGAACAGCTTCTCGATCTCCTTGTTGCAGTAATTGGTGTAGTTCCGTTCCGAGCCGCAGGAATAGTTTTCGTAGAAGGACTGGTCGGGATCGTCGACGGAATTGCCGGTCAGATTGAGGCCGAGCATGTAGTCCTTGCGCGCGACTTTCGGGAACCAGTTTGCGGTCTCGACGACGTCGAGCTCGCCGTCGATGTAGATGCTCTTGAGCTGGTCGATCAGGATCACTGCGGGGTCGCGATATTCCGCAATGTTGCGCGTCGAGACCTTCACCGCGAGATGCTTGTCGGGGCCGTAGCCCGCCTTCTGCATCAGCTTCTTTGCTTCCTCACGGTTCGCATTCACGTCCCGGCCGTAGCCCGGAATGGTCTCCAGCCTGTCCTTGGGCATGCCCCAGATGCCCTGAGGCGGCGGCAGCATGGTGCCGCCGATATCGGCCTGGCCTTCGAACAGGATGTCGACGAAGGCCTTGCGGTCGAGTGCGAGCGACATGGCCCGGCGGATGTCGATGTTGTCGAACGGCGCCGAGGTCGAGTTGACGATGATGTTGGTCGAAACGTTGGTCGGCTCGACGACGCAAGTCGCCTTCGGCGCCTGCGACTTGATGTCCTTCAGAAGCGGGATCGTGATGTGCGTCGGGAAGGTCATGTCGAACTTGCCGGCGACGAAAGCGAGGATCGCGGTCGAGCGGTTCGGGATGATCGTGTATTCGATGCCGTCGAGATGGGGCAGGCCCTTCTTCCAGTAGTCCGGATTTCGCGTCAGCTTGATCGATTCATTGGCCTTGAACTCGACGAACTTGAACGGTCCGGTCCCGATCGGATGCGTGCGCATGTCCGCGGGCGAGACGTGGCAGGGATAGACCGGCGTATAGCCGGACGCGAGCATCGCCAGCAGCGAGGGCTGCGGCCGCTTCAGGTCGAAGGAGACCTCGAAATCGCCGCTCGTCGTGATCTCGTTGACTTCGCTGTACCAGGCCTTGCGCGGATTCTGCCGCAGCTTCTGTTGCGATTTTCCCATCAGCAGATCGAAGCTGCATTTGACGTCGGCCGATGTAAACGGCTTGCCGTCGTGCCACTTCACCCCCTGGCGCAGCTTGAACGTCAGTTTCTTGTTGTCGCCACTCCAGGACCAGCTTTCGGCCAGCTCAGGCCTGAGCGTATCGGGGCTGTTCTGCGCGATATGCTGGTCGTAGATGACGAGATTGTTGAAGACCCCCATGAACGGCACGTTGACCGAATAGGTCGCGCCTTCGAGGATCGACGCGTTCGCCGGACTGTCGCGGTGATACATCCGCAAGATACCGCCCTGCTTGGGCTCGCCTGCGAGCGTGGTGGTTGAGGTCGTCAGCACAGATAGCACCGCCATTGCGGCGAGCGCCCACACGCTCCGCATGCTCATCCTCCCTGGACATCGGCCTTTGCGGCCTGTTTGGCGTAACGATAGCACGCAAGTTGAGGGAGGCAACCCCGGTAGGACCGCAGGCCGCCTCGACAATTGGGATGACGCAAGGCCGATCGTCTCACATTGTGTGAGTGCAGGTGCGAAGAGATGGTTCCTGCACTGTTTGGCAGACGTCGCGCGCAACGGTATCGCCAACCTCCGCCGTCGTCCCGGACAAGCGCGCCTCGAGCGCACGCCGATCGGGACCATAACCACAGGCAGGAGTTTTGCGAGGGCTGGGAGTTGTCTGCTCGGGCGACAGCTACTCCCTGTGGTTGCGTCTTGCGCCTCTCGTGTACAAGTGAATCGGAGCCCTCACACGATCCGTGATGCCTTATTCCCCCAATAGCGATCCCGCAGCAGCCGCTTGTACAGCTTCCCGGTCGGGAGCCGCGGCAATTCTTTCTCGAAATCGACCGAACGCGGCACCTTCTGCCGCGACAGCGACTTAGCGCAGAACGCGATCAGCTCCTCGGCGAGCGCGGCGTCCGGCACCACGCCATGCATCGGCTGCACCACCGCCTTCACCTCTTCGCCGAGATCGGGATTGGGCACGCCGAACACCGCGGCATCGGCGACCTTCGGATGGGTGATCAGGAGATTTTCGCACTCCTGCGGATAGATGTTCACCCCGCCGGAGATGATCATGAAGGTCGCGCGGTCGGTCAGATACAGGAAGCGGTCGGCGTCGACATAGCCGACATCGCCGACCGTGCTCATGCTGCCGTCGGCCGAACGCGCCTCCCTGGTCTTCTCAGGGTCGTTGAAATACTCGAACGGCGAGGCCGTCTTGAACCAGACCTGACCCGGCGTGCCGGTCGGGCACGCCTGCATGTTCTCGTCGAGAATGTGGAGGTCGCCGAGCAGCACCTTGCCGACGGTACCGCGGTGGCTAAGCCATTCCTCGCTGTTGCAGGCGGTGAAGCCGAGGCCTTCGGTCGCACCGTAATATTCATGGATGATCGGGCCCCACCACTTGATCATGTCGTCCTTGACCAGGGCCGGGCAGGGCGCGGCGGCATGGATCGCGATCTCAAGCGAGGACAGGTCGTAGCGGCTGCGGACCTCCTCCGGCAGCTTCAGCATGCGCGAGAACATCGTCGGCACGAGCTGGGTATGGGTGATGCCCCACCGCTCGACGAGCTCGAGGTAGCGCTCGGGATCGAAGCTCTCCATGATGATCACCGTGCCGCCCATGCGGATCGTGAGGTTCACGGCAGCTTGCGGCGCCGAATGATACAGCGGGGCCGGCGAGAGGTAGACCATGCCTTCACGGTAGTGCCAGAGCTTTGTCAGGAAATCGAACAGCGGCAGATTATGCTTCGGCGGCTCCTCCGGCAGCGGCCGCAGGATGCCTTTCGGCCGTCCCGTCGTGCCGGACGAATAGAGCATGGCCGTGCCGAGCCACTCATCCGCGATCGGTGTTGTCGGCATATCCGCTGTCACGTCCGCAAGACCAACGATGCGCCCGCTCTCGCCCGGGCCGTCGGCGACGATGCAGAGCTCGATGTCGGGGCAGGCCTTGATCGCCTCGCGGGCGATGTCGAGTTTCGCAACCGACGTGATCAGAATCCGGGACTGGCTGTTGACGAGCAGATAGGCCAACTCGCCCGGCGTCAGAAAGGAGTTGATGCAGGTGTAGTAGAGACCCGAGCGCTCGCCCGCGCCGCAGGCTTCGAGATAGCGCGAATTGTTCTCCATGAAGATCGAATAGTGGTCGAGCCGCTTCAGGCCGTGCTTGCGGAACAGGTGGGCCAGCCGGTTGCTGCGCGCCTCCAGTTCGCGATAGGTGACGGCCTCGCCCGTGGCCGCCATGATGAAGGCGGGCTGCAGCGGACGTAGGCGGGCATGCTGACCTGGGTACATCTATCCTCCGGCTTTGTTCTATGCGGCGAGAAGCAGGATTTCGCGCAGCTGTGCCGCACCCTCGATTTTGCGCGGATTGCGCGGCACCCAGGGCGTACGCATCGCCTGTTCGGCGATGGCGTCGAAATGCTCGGGCGCCACACGCACATCCGCGAGGCTGCGTGGCATGCCGAGCGAGCGGATGAAGGCATCGAGCACGTCGGCGGCGTTGTGGCCGGGGAAGCCCATCGCGGCCGCGACGATCATCTGGCGCTCGGCATTGTCGGGCGCATTCCAGCGCATCACCGCCGGCAGCATGATGCAGGAGGTGTAACCGTGCGGCACGTCGAAGGCCGCGCCCAGCACATAGCCGATGCCGTGGCTCGCGCCCATCGGCACGCCGGCGGCGAGTGCGCCCATCGACAGCCAGGTGCCGATCTGCGCGTCCATCCGCGCGTCGAGATCGGACGGATCGGCTTTCACCCGCGGCAGCGCGTCGGCGAGCATGGCGAGGCCCTTCACCGATTGCGCATCGGCATAGGGATGCGTCTCACGCGAGCAGATCGCCTCGACGCAATGGTCGACGGCGCGGATGCCGGTCGACAGGAACAGCCATTCCGGCGTGTGCACGGTGATGGCAGGGTCAAGGATGGTCGCGCGCGGCACCGTGAGCGGATGCCGCAGCATCTGCTTCACATGTGTAGCCCGGTCGGTCACGCCGGCGATCGCGCTGAACTCGCCGCCGGCGATCGTGGTCGGCACGCTGATCTGCCGCACCGTCGGCGCGTTCATGTCGGGCGCGACGCCCTTGTGGACGCGGATGCGCTCGATGCCGTCGACATCGGTGATGCCGTTGGCGAGGCAAAGCTGCACCGCCTTGGCGCCGTCAGTGATCGAGCCGCCGCCCACGGTGACAATCAGGTCGGCACTCGCTTCGCGGGCGGCATGGGTGGCGGCGATCACCGCCTCACGCGGCGTATGCGCCGGCATGGCGTCGAACAGGCCGGCGCAGCGGGAGCCCAAAGCTTGCTTGATCTTCTCGATTTCGTCGGTCTGCCGGCTGAGCGTGCCCGAAACCATCAGGAAGGCACGATTTGCTCCGAGCCGGTCCATCTGCGCGATGATGGCGCCGGCCGCAGGATGGCCGAACACGACCTCCTCGATCGCGCCGAAAACGACACGTCCCTGGTGCACGCTGTCCTCCCGGACAATTCGCCTTTGTTTTTGCAAGGATAATCTAGCCGAGCCCAGCGTGCCCGTCATGTGCGAAGGCGCTGGCCGCTTCTTGGCCTCCAGGGGAGGGTTGCGGGCGTCGCTGCCTTGTCACCACCTCGCATCCCGCGTGTGCGACCGTCTCGCTTCCTGTCAACCCGCCATCCGGCCGGGGCGTTCTTCCGAGCATTGCGCGCACTGCGGTCTTGAAGAGTTCATTTTTGCCACCCATCTTGTGGCGCCCGCAGGTACAAGCGTACCCTGCCTTTTCTGCGGCTTTGAGGTGAGGACCTGGGATGAGCGAACCGGACGGAAGCGAGCAGGTTGTCAAAAAGCACGATTTCGTTCTGGCTCGAATTGGCGCAATCGCCGCGCTTGCCGGCGCGACTTTCGCGCTCACCGGTTGCGGGCAGCCGACCTCGCAGGCAGCGGCCCCTCCGCCGGCGGCTGTGACGGTTGCCCAGCCGGTCAAGCGCACCGTTACCGATTGGGACGAGTTCACCGGCCGCTTCGAAGCGATGGAGGAGGTGCAGGTGCGCCCGCGCGTCGGCGGCTTCGTCAATTCGGTCGAATTCCAGGACGGCGCCATCGTGCGCAAAGGCGACCTGCTCTATGTCATCGACCCCCGCCCGTTCGAGGCGGTGGCCACGCAGGCGGAGGGACAATTGTCGGATGCCCGCGCCAAGGTGGAGCTTGCCAAGCGCGAGCTCGATCGCGGCCTCAGCCTGGTGCAGACCAGCGCGGTCTCCGAGCAGGTCGTCGATCAGCGCCGTCAGGCCTTGCAGGCCGCGCACGCCGCCGAGGTGCAGGCCGAGGGCGCGCTCAAGGCCGCCAAGCTCAACATCGAATTCACGCACGTGACGGCGCCGTTGACGGGCCGCGTCAGCCGCCATCTCGTCAGCCCCGGCAATCTCGTGCAGGGCAGCGACAACGGAACTTCGACACTGCTGACCTCGATCGTCACGCTCGACCCGATCTATGTCTATTTCGACATGGATGAGGCGACCTTCATGAAATACAGCAAGCTGTGGTTCGAAGGCCGTCGCCCGAGCTCACGCGATACGGCGAACCCGGTGCAGGTGACCCTCGCCGGTGAGACCAAGCCGTCGCACGAAGGTACCATCAACTTCCTCGACAACCGCCTCGACGTCTCCACCGGCACGCTCCGCAGCCGCGCAGTCGTCAAGAACACCGATCTGTCGATCCTGCCCGGCCAGTTCGGTCGCGTCCGTCTGATCGGCAGCGCGCCCTACGAGGCGCTGCTGATTCCGGATGCTGCTGTCGCGACCGACCAGTCCCGCAAGATCGTGTTCGTGGTCAAACCCGACGACACGGTCGAGGCGCGTCCCGTCGTGCTCGGGCCGCTGGACGACGGCCTGCGCGTGATCCGCGAAGGATTGAAGGCGGAGGACCGCGTCATCGTCAACGGCATTCAGCGTGCCCGTGTCGGCGCCAAGGTCGCCCCGCAGACTGCACAAGCCCCGGCCGGTGGCAAGCCATGAATCTTGGTCGTCTTTCCATCAACCAGCCCATCCTCGCGATGGTGCTGTCGATCGTGCTCTTGATCGTCGGCGCCCTGGCCTACACCACGCTGCCGGTCTCCGAATATCCGCAAGTGGTTCCGCCGACCGTGGTCGTCACCACGCAATATCCCGGCGCGTCCGCGCAGACCGTGTCCGACACGGTGGCCGCACCGATTGAACAGGAGATCAACGGCGTCGAGGACATGCTGTATCTGTACAGCCAGGCGACCTCGAACGGCCAGCTCACCATCACCGTCACCTTCAAACTCGGCACCGACCTCGACAAGGCCCAGGTGCTGGTGCAGAACCGCGTCGCGATTGCGCAGCCGCGCCTGCCGGAGGAAGTCCAGCGCAACGGCGTCACCACGCGCAAGAACTCGCCCGACATCCTGATGGTCGTGTTCATGCTGTCGCCGGACGATACGTTCGACCAGCTCTATATCTCGAACTACGCCTTGCTCCAGGTCCGCGACCAGCTGCTGCGTCTCGACGGCGTCGGCGACATCCAGATCTTTGGCGCACGCGATTATTCGATGCGGCTATGGCTCGATCCTGACCGCATCGCCAATCTCGGCCTGACCTCGGCCGAGGTGCTGGCGGCGATCCGCGCCCAGAACGTGCAGATCGCAGGTGGCCAGATCGCCGAGCCGCCGATCGCCGACCGCGCCTTCCAGCCGAACCTCACCTTCACGGGCCGCCTGAAGGACCAGAAACAGTTCGAGGACATCCTGATCAAGGCCGGCTCCGACGGCCGGGTCGTTCGTCTGCGCGACGTTGCCCGCATCGAGCTCGGTGCGCTCGCGTACTCCACCAACAGCTTCCTGCTGCGCAAATCGGCGGTTGCCATGCTGGTGACGCAGCGGCCGGGATCGAACGCCCTGGCCACGGCAAAGAACATTACGGACACCATGACGAGGCTGAAGGAAAGCTTCCCGAAAGGCCTCGACTACAATATCGGCTACAACCCGACCGAGTTCATCGCGCAGTCCGTCCACGAGCTGATCAAGACCATCTACGAGGCCATGCTGCTCGTGGTCGTCGTGGTGCTGGTGTTCCTGCAGGGATGGCGACCTGCGATCATTCCGATCATCGCGATCCCGGTGTCGCTGGTCGGCACCTTCGCGGTGATGGCGGCGCTGGGCTTCTCCATCAACAATCTCACTCTGTTCGGCCTCGTCCTTGCCGTCGGCATCGTGGTCGACGACGCCATTGTGGTGGTCGAGAACGTCGAGCGGCATCTCGAGCGCGGGATGAGCCGGCGCGACGCCGCGCTCAAGACCATGGAGGAGGTCGGCAGCGCGCTGGTCTCGATCGCGCTGGTGCTGTGCGCGGTGTTCGTTCCCACCGCCTTCCTAGGCGGCATTTCCGGGCAGTTCTTCCAGCAATTCGCTGTCACCATCGCGGTTGCGACTGCGATCTCCTGCTTCTGCTCGCTGACATTGTCGCCGGCTCTGGCTTCGCAGATCCTCACCCCGCACGAAGAGAAGCGGCCGCCGGCAAGCTGGAATGTCATCGCGCGCGGTTGGAATGCCTTCACCGGGGTCTTCAACCGCGTGTTCGACCGGCTGGCGCACGGCTATGCGGGTCTTGCCGATTTCGTGATCCGGCATTCGGTGGTCATGCTCCTGATCTATGTCGTGCTGATCGGCAGCGCCGGTTGGCTGATCGTGACCACGCCACAAGGCTTCATCCCGGCGCAGGATCGCGGCTACGTCATCGTCTCCGTGCAATTGCCGGGTGCGGCCTCGCTGGCGCGCACCACCGAGGTCGTGCGCGAGATCGAGCGGATCGCGCTGGATACGCCGGGCATCGTGCGCGTCGCCGCCTTCGCCGGCTTCTCCGGCGCGACGCGCACGCAGGCCGGTAACGCGGCGGCGCTTTTCCCGGTGTTCGACGAGCCGGAGGCGCGGATCAAGAAGGGATTGTCCGCGAACGCCATCACGGTCGAGCTGCGCAAGCGCCTGTCTGCGATCCAGGGCGCCTTCATCATCGTGATTCCGCCGCCGGCCGTGCCCGGCATCGGCACCGGCGGCGGCTTCACCATCCGCATCCAGGACCGCCAGGGCCGCGGGCCCGAAATGCTCGCTGCGGCCACCGAGGAGCTTGTCGCCGCGGCGCGCAAATCGCCCTCGCTGCTCGGCCCCTCGGTGTTCTCGCCGTTCAGCGCCAACACGCCACAGCTCTTCGTCGACATCGACCGCACCAAGGCGCAGAAGCTCGGCGTGCCCATCTCGAACATCAACGACACGATCCAGAGCTATTTCGGGTCGACCTATGTCAACGACTTCAACTTGTTCGGCCGTACCTATCACGTCACCGCTCAGGCCGACTTCCCATTCCGGAAAGAACCCAGCGATCTCGCGCGCCTGCGCACGCGCAACGCCTCCGGCGACATGGTGATGCTCGGCAGCGTGGTCGAGTTCAAGGATGTCTCCGGTCCCGACCGCGTGGCGCGCTACAATCTCTATGCGGCGTCCGAGTTGCAGGGTGAGCCGGCACCGGGGACCAGCTCGACCACCGCGCTCGACACCATCAAGAAGCTGGCGGATGACACCTTGCCGAGCGGCTTCACCTTCGAATGGACGGACCTGTCCTATCAACAGGTCACCGGCGGCAATGCCGGCCTCTACGTGTTCCCGATCTGCGTGCTGTTCGTCTATCTCGTGCTCGCCGCGCAATATGGCAGCTGGACCCTGCCGTTCGCGGTGATCCTGATCGTGCCGATGTGCCTGCTCGCCGCCACCATCGGCGTGCGCATCATGGGCCAGGACGTCAACATCCTCACCCAGATCGGCTTCGTCGTGCTGGTAGGGCTAGCCGCGAAGAACGCGATCCTGATCGTCGAATTCGCGCGCGACATCGAGAACGAAGGCAGGTCGCGGCTGGAGGCCGTGATCGAGGCCTGCCGCCTGCGCCTGCGGCCGATCCTGATGACGTCCTTCGCCTTCATCCTCGGCGTGCTGCCCTTGGTGATCTCGAGCGGCTCCGGCTCGGAGATGCGACAGGCCGTCGGCGTCGCCGTCTTCTTCGGCATGATCGGCGTCACCCTGTTTGGCCTGTTGTTCACGCCGATCTTCTATGTGGTCGTGCGGAACCTGGCGGAGGGACGGAACGAGGGGAAGAAGCCGGAACTGGCGGCTTCTTAGTGTCGGTAGCGGCCACTCGCGTCCCCTCATTCACGGTGTCATCCCCGCGAACGCGGGGATCCATAATCACGGGAAGTAGTTTGGCGCGACATGGTCACTCCGAGACTTCGTCAAACGACTTCCTGTGGCTATGGGTCCCGGATCTTCGCTTCGCTCGTCCGGGACGACACCGATGGCTTGCGCACACCTCCATACTAACGACCAACATGAAATGGATGGGCACGCGCGGGGTTCTTCACTACTATCCGCGCGATTTCAAAACAGAAACTGCTGGGAGATAATAGATGAAATCAGTACTTTTGGCCGCCGTCGCAACCTCTGCCCTGGTGCTGGCGGTTCCCGCCTCCGCTCAAGGCGTCAAGATCGGTATTCTCAACGACCAGTCTGGCGTCTACGCCGATTACGGCGGCAAATGGTCGGTCGAGGCGGCCAGGATGGCGATCGAGGAGTTTGGCGGCGAGGTGCTCGGCCAGAAGATCGAGCTCGTCACCGCCGATCACCAGAACAAGGCCGACCTCGCCACCTCGATCGCGCGGCGCTGGTATGACGTCGAGAACGTCGACATGATCACGGAGCTGACGACCTCCTCGGTTGCGCTCGCGATCCACGAGCTGTCGAAGGAAAAGAAGAAGATCGACATCGTCGTCGGCGCCGCGACTTCGCGGCTGACAGGCGATGCCTGCCAGCCCTACGGCTTCCACTGGGCCTACGACACCCGCGCGCTCGGTGTCGGCACCGGCGGTGCGCTGACCAAGGCCGGCGGCGACACCTGGTTCTTCCTCACCGCGGACTACGCCTTCGGCTATGCGCTGGAAAAGGACACCAGCGAGATCGTCACCGCCAATGGCGGCAAGGTGGCCGGCTCGGTGCGCGTGCCGCTCAACTCCTCGGACTTCTCCTCCTTCCTGCTGCAGGCGCAGAGCTCCAAGGCGAAGATCGTCGGCCTCGCCAATGCCGGCCTCGACACCACCAACTCCATCAAGCAGGCGTCCGAGTTCGGCATCGTCGCCGGTGGCCAGAAGCTCGCGGGCCTGCTGATGACCCTGGCCGAAGTGCACGGCCTCGGCCTGCAGGCCGCGCAAGGCCTGGTGCTGACCGAGGGCTATTACTGGGACGTCAACGACAAGTCGCGCAATCTCGGCGAACGCTTCCTCAAGCGCACCGGCCGGATGCCGAACATGATCCAGGCCGGCACCTACTCGGCGACACTGAGTTATCTCAAGGCGGTCAAGGCCGCCGGCACCAAGGATCCGGATGCCGTCGCCAAGAAGCTGAAGGAGCTGCCGGTCGACGACGACTTCGCGCAAGGCGGGAAGGTGCTCGAGAACGGCCGCATGGTCCACGACATGTATCTGTTCGAGGTCAAGAAGCCTTCGGAGTCGAAGAAGCCCTGGGACTATTACAAGCTGCTCGCCACCGTCCCCGGCGACAAGGCCTTCTTCACTGCCAAGGAGAGCGGCTGCCCGCTGACGAAGTAGGGCTCTCTCGTGCCCCGGACGCATCGCAGCGCGCAGCGGTGCGATGCAGAGCCGGGGCCCATCTCTCCGAACAGCGTGCCGCCTGCTGGGTCCCGGTTCAGCGGCGCAGCGTTGCACGCTGCACCGCGCCCGGGACACGAGAATGCGTGTTGCGTTGCCTCACACCAGCCGCAACACCACCGCGCCCAGCGCCCCCACCCACAGCGCTATGGCGGCGATACCCTGGATCATGAAACCCAGGCCGCGCTTCGCTGCGGCCTTGGAATAGCCGATGAAATAAACGATGCGGCCGATGATCCAGACCGCGCCGAGCCCGGCGGCGACCGCGTCGCTGATATAGATCGCGAACAGCCACAGCGCCGGCAGGACGATCGGCATCCATTCCAGCATGTTCATCTGGATGCGGAAGGCGCGTTCGAAATCCGGATGGCCGGACATCGCGGGCACCTTGACGCCGGTCTTGGTGCGCAAGCGCGAGACGTTGATGCTGGTGAAGAAATAAAATGCGATCGCCAGCAGCGTGACGAGGGCGGTAAGGTGATACATTGCGGGATCCCTTTGGAGAGGTCGCGCTTCAATACCCGGTCAGCTCGAGATAGCCAACGCCATCATGCGTCCCGGCAAAGCCGATCGGTCCCTCCCAATAGGAGAAGCCCGTTCCCATCCAGGCTCTCGGATTGAGTGGCTTGCAGAGAACCGAGAACGAGCGCGACGGGATCGCGATCTGCCATTCCACCGGCAGATTGCGTCCCGCAACTTCCGTCGTCGCTTTCGGGATCATCTGGATGTCGCTACCCGCAATCATCCGCGTCTCGCCGGCAGCGCTGATCCAATTGCCGAACGGATAATCCCTGCCATCCTTTTGCCGCAGCCGGTACAGCATCAGCTTGTCGCCGGACGACAGATGCAGTGACAGCCAATCCCAACCGGTCTGGTCGGCGTCGAGCGGCTGGCTGCTCCATTCGCGGTCCATCCAGGCCTGCCCCGAAACATCGATCGGCTTGTCGTCGATGGTGAGCGTGCCGCGGGCGCGGTAGAACGGCTGGCTATAATAATAAGACGCTTGCCCACGCTCCGACTTGCGGCTGTAGCCGCCATCTCCTTGCAGCACCACGGCGCGATCCGCCTCCAGCGTCAGTGCGTAGCTGAAATCGGTGCTGGCTGCCTTCAGCGTCAGCGGCGCCAAAGTGCGATCGTCGGCGCGCTCGAGACCCTTCATCTCCCAGTCGTCGATCCAGGCCGCAAACGGCGTTGCGGTGACGCCGGCCTGCCCGATGCCACCGCGTGAAAAGGCCTCGTTGAAGCGGTGGGTGTCGGCACGCGTCACCGCGGCATGAGCCATCCACACTTGCTGGTTGGCCCAGCCCTCGCCTTGGGGGCCCGGCTGCGCCGCCTGGCGGAACAGCGTCCATTGCAGCCCGCAGGCCGCACCGCTGCCATCGACGAGATTTGCCGTGAGATACCACCACTCGATACGAAACTCCGGATGCGGCCCGTGATCGGCCGGAAAGGCGAACAGCTTTCCCGGCGTGACCCTCGCAAAGCCATCCGCCGTCTCACCGAGTCCAGCATAGCCTTGCGCACCGGCGCGGCGTGCGAGCGTCAGTGCAGCGATGCCGCCGGCGAAGGCGCGGCGCGATAGTAGATCAGCGCTCATTGGCGAACACCTTGACGAGACTTGCCGGCTGCATCCGCGCCAGCCGTGCCACCGGCAGGAGAGCCGCAAGCAACGACGCAAACAGCGCCACCGCGACCAGCTCCACCAGTTGCAGCGGGAATACATGAAACGGCAGCCGCCAGCCGAATGCCTTCACGTTCACGATCGCAATCAGGCACCACGCCACCAGCAGCCCGAGCGGCACGGCCAGCAGCGCCGTGAACAGCGCCACCGACAGCGTCTTGGTCAATTCGATCGCGGCCAGGCGCGGTCGCGTGATGCCGATCGCCCACAGCGGTGCGAGTTGCGGCAGACGGGAGTTCGCCAGCGTCAACAGGCTGGTGAACAGCGCGATTCCGGCGACGCCGAGCGTGAACGCATTCAGCGCCGATGTCACCGCAAAGGTGCGGTTGAAGATGCGGATCGATTCGGCTTTCACCGTTGCCTGATCCGCCACGCTGCGGTCGCCGAGCGCAAACTGTTCTTGCAGGGCCGCGATCAGGCCGGAGATGTTCTCCCTGGCGACGATCAGACCCATCCGCGTCTGCGGCGTCTGTGGAAACTGCCGCATCAGCGCTGCGACGTTCACCGCAAGCTGCCCTTTGGGATTGCCGTAATCCGCATAGACGCCGACGATGTCGAGCTCCCAGCTCCCGCCTGGCGCCGGCACCTCGACGACGTCGCCGATCCCGACGTTGAGGCGGCGGCTCAATTGCTCGCTGATGAAGGCAGCATTGCCGGGCACGAGCCGGGTCCAGGCGCGCGGGGAGGCGTCCAGCAGCGGCCAGCGCTCCCGATAGAGCGTGTGGTCGGGTAGGCCGAGCAGCTCCACGGGCTGCCCTTCAACCTGCGCCTCGGCGCGGCCACCCGACAGGATCGCCTGCACGTCGCGGCGCTCGCGCAGCCAGTTTCGAATGGCGAGGGCTTGCGTATTGTCCGAGGCGCTGATGTAGACGTCGGCTGCGAGCCGTCCGTTCAGCCAGCCGATGAAGGTGCGGCTGAACGTCTCCACCATGGTGGACACGCCGACATTGACGGCGAGGGCGAGCAGCAGCGCCATCAGCGCCAGTGAAAGCCCGGAGAGCTGCTGCCGGCTGTCCGCCCAGAACCACAGCGCAAGTGGTTTTCGCGCACTACGTTGGCCCGCAAGCAGGAGGATCTCGAGCAACGCCGGCAGGATCAGGGCCGCACCGAGCATCAGCGCCGCCAGCAGTCCAAAGCCTGCGATCAGCGACTCGCCATAGCGAAGCAACAGAAGTGCGACCGCGAACACGGCGCAGGCGCCCAGGCTCTGCAGCACGAGCCAGCGGCGCTGCCGCTGCTGCCAGGCGCGCGGCTGCGCCGTTGCCAGCACCGGCATCCTGATCGCCTTGATCAGGCTGGTCGCCGCCGCAACGAGCGCGCCCGCTATGCTGATGCCGATGCCGGCGAGCCACCATTCGGGCCGCAAGGAGAGCTGCCCCGGAATCTGTGCGCCATAAAGCCCGCGCAGCGACGCCGCGACGTCGGGCAGGAGCGCAGCGGCGATGAAATAGCCGCAAGAGAGCCCGATCAGCCCGGCGACGAGGGCCAGCGCCACGAGTTCGACCACCAGCACCGTATTGACCAGCCGGGCCGAGGCGCCGCAGGCGCGCAGCGTCCGCAGCACCGGCAGCCGCTGCTCGAAGGCGAGGCCGACGGCCGAATTGACGATGAAGAGACCGACGAAGAACGACAACAGTCCGAACGCCGTGAGGTTGAGATGGAAGCTGTCGGTGAGGCGCTCCAGCTCGGTCTCCGCGGTCGGCTCGATCAGCTGCAGCTGATCGCCGACGACGCTTGTCAGCGGCGCAGGCTTGCTCTTCGGCTTGCCGAGCAGAAGCCGCGATACCTGATCCGGCTTGTTCAGCAGACGCTGTGCCACGCCGATATCGACCACGAGCACGTCGGGCACGAGCTGCGGCAGCACGCGCAGCGGCGGCAATGTTGCGCCGTCGCTGGTCGGAGGCTCCGCGCCTTCCGTTTGCTGCATATCGTTCAGCGTTTCCCGCGCCACCAATGTCTGACCCGGTGGTGCAACAAAACTGCTCAAATCCGCAGCACCAAGTCGCGGTGCGTTGCCGATTTCGATCGGCAGCGTCACCGGCTCGATCCCGAGCAGGCGCAGCGAACGTCCGTTGATCTGGACCCGGCCCTCCAGCGCCGGCGACACAGGCCAGCCGGCGCGGCGAAGTTTTACGTACAATTCCTGGGGAAAGGTCGCGCTGGCAGGCGCAACCAGCATTGCCGTGCGGGCGCCGCCGAACGTCGCGGCGGCGCGGTCATAGGCGGTGCGGGCCTGCTGGTTGATGGCCTGCACGCCGCTCCACAGCGCGGTCGCCGCGATCAGCCCGACCAGCAGCGTCGCGAACTGCATCTTGTGACGCCGCCAATGACTGAGCAGCACGGCAAGGACCCACAGCGCGCGCCTCATGCGATCCGCCCCGCATGCAGGGTCACATGGCGGTCGAGCGTCGCTGCCAGATGCAGGCTATGCGTCACCATCAGGAAACCGCAGCCGGTGCGCGCTACGAGATCGCGCGTCAGCGCCAGCACGTTCTCGGCTGTTGCTTCGTCCAGATTGCCGGTCGGTTCGTCGGCCAGCAGCAGCGACGGCTTCGTCGCCAGAGCGCGGCCGATCGCGACGCGCTGTTGTTGTCCGCCTGATAATTGCTCTGGATAACGTTTGAGCAGGCTGCCGAGTCCGAGCCGCTCGATCAGTTCCTTGGACCAGGCTGCATCATGTCGGCCGGCGATCCGCGCTTGAAAAGCCAGATTATCCGCGACCGACAGGCTCGGGATCAGGTTGAATTGCTGAAAAACCAGGCCGATCCGGTCACGCCGCAAGCTGGCGCGCCCCGCATCGGACAGCTCTGTGATCTCGATATCCGCCAGCCGGATCGTGCCGCTATCGGCGGCATCGAGCCCTGCGATCAGATGCAGCAGCGTGCTCTTGCCGCTGCCGGATTCGCCGGTCAGCGCGATGCGTTCGCCCTTGCTGAGGTCGAGATCGACGCCGCGCAGCACATGGACCGGTTCGCCGGCCGAGGAGAAGGACTTGGAGAGGTTTCGGATGCTCAGCACGATGAACGACGCCGGACTAAATTAGCGGAATTGCTGCGTAGCACACCTGCCGGGGAAATGCTGGTTGCGTTGGTCTTGAAGCCGTTGTTAGCTTCCAAGACGGCCAAATCAGAAAAGTGCCAAAAAGACCGAAGGACAAGACGGGGAGATCCATGAGCGCTCAGGGAACGCCAGAAGAAGCGGCGGGCAAGCCGGCGACGGTGTCAAACGCGACGCCAAAGGGCGCCTGGACCATCACCTTTCTCCTCTTCCTCTTCATGCTCGTGAACTTCGCCGACAAGATCGTGGTGGGTCTTGCCGGTGTGCCGATCATGACCGAGATGAAGCTCACCCCGGAGCAGTTCGGCCTGCTCGGTTCCTCGTTCTTTTTCCTGTTCTCGATCGCCGCCATCGTGGTCGGCTTCATCGTCAACAAGGTGCCGACGCGCTGGGTGCTGCTGGCGCTCGCGGTGATCTGGGCGCTGGCACAGTTTCCGATGGTCGGTACCGTCTCCTTCACGACGCTCCTGATCTGCCGCATCGTGCTGGGCGCCGGAGAAGGCCCGGCCTTCTCCGTTGCCGCGCACGCCATCTACAAATGGTTCCCCGACGAGAAGCGCACGCTGCCGACCGCGATCCTGTCGCAGGGCTCGGCTTTCGGCGTCATCCTCGCGGTGCCGGCGTTGAACTGGATCATCGTCAACCATTCCTGGCACTATGCCTTCGGTGCGCTCGGCGTCGTCGGCCTGATCTGGGTCGCGGCCTGGCTCGCGCTCGGCAAGGAAGGTCCGCTGGAAGACACGCCGGCCCTCGCGGCGACCGAGCAGAAGATCCCTTACTTGCAGCTTCTCACGTCTCGCACCTTCATCGGCTGCGTCGCGGCGACCTTCGGTGCTTATTGGGCGCTGTCGCTCGGCCTGACCTGGTTCACGCCCTTCATCGTCAAGGGGCTCGGATTCTCGCAGAGCCAGGCCGGCTTCGTCTCGATCCTGCCCTGGGTGTTCGGCGCCACCATCGTCATTCTCACGGGATGGATCTCGCAGGTGATGATGGTGCGCGGCTACAACACCCGCGCGGCTCGCGGCATTCTCGGCTCGGTGCCGCTGGTGATCGGTGGGTTGATCCTGGCGATGATGCCGCATGCTAACGGTGCGGGCCTCCAGATCGCGCTGCTCGTGGTCGGCTCGGGCTTGTGCGGGGCGATCTACGTCGTCTGCCCGCCCATGCTCGGCGAGTTCACGCCGAGCTCGCAGCGCGGCGCCATCCTCGCAATCTATGGTGCGCTCTACACGCTGGCCGGCATCATCGCGCCGGCCGTGATGGGGGCGATGATCCAGCGTGCCGGCAGCACGATCGACGGCTACATGACCGGCTTCACCATCAATGCCGCGATCATGGTCGGCTCCGGCCTGCTCGGCTTGCTGCTGCTGTGGCCGAATACGGAAAAGGCCAGGCTGACACGCGGTGCGGCGGCGCAGACGGCTGCGCTGAAGGGCGCGGTGTCGCCGACGTGAGGACTGCTCGCCGCCTCGAAACAGGAAGATGTTAGGCGAAGACTCGGAGCGACCAGTCTCGCGCTACGACTTCTCCCTGTTGGTTATGGGTCTCCGCCCCCGTGCGCAATTGCGCACTAGGCGGGGACGGCAGATGAGTTTGTAGCGAGACCAACCGCTCAATTCGCAGAAGCTTCCCGCTTCCGTTCCGTGAACGGCGACAGCACCACGGTGGCGACCATGAAGATCACGGACGCGCCGAACACCCAGTGCGGCGCGTTCTGGTCCATGATCCAGCCGAACAGCAGCGGTGAGACGATGCCGCCGAGATTGAAGCCGGTAGAGACGATGCCGAAGGCCCGGCCGGCTGCGCCCGCGGGCGCGGCGTTGCGCACCAGCATGTCGCGCGAGGGTGCAATCACGCCGGAGAGGAAGCCTGCGAGCGTCATCGCGGCAGTCAGCGCCCAACCCGGCAGCGTCACGAGCGCGATCAACAGCACGATTCCCGCGTTCGCGGCAAAGCAGGCCGCGGCGACATAACCGTGGCGTTCGGTGTGATCGGCGAGGAAGCCGCCTGCCAGCACGCCGGCGGCGCTGGCGCCGAGGAATGCGGTCAGCATGACGTTGGCTGCCGAGTAGGATGTCCCATAGCCGCTCATCAGCGCGACGACGCCGAAATTGTTGATGCCCGCGACCGACAGGCTGAGCAGCATGAACAGCGCCGTCAGCACGATCAGCGCCGGGGTGATGACGGCCTGCTTCGGCGCGTGCTCCGCGCCCGGCTTCTTCTTGCTGGCCCCGGCGTCGGGAATGTTCATGACGAGCAGCAGCAGCGCCACCAGAATGCCGATCGCACCGGATGCGATCAGCGCGCCGACGCCGCCGGACAAGGTGACGAGCGCAGCCACGATCGCCGGCGCCACTGCTCCGCCGAGAAAACCGGCAAAGGTGTGGATCGAGAAGGCGCGGCCCATCCGCGCCTCGTCCATGTGCTCGGCCAGGATCGCGTAATCGGCGGGATGATAGACGCTGTTGGCGAGGCCCAGCAGCACGGCGCAGGCGATCAGCGAGGCGTAGCTGAGGTGCAGGCCGAGCAGGATCAGCGCGAAGCCGCCGAGCGTGAGCCCCGCCAGCAGAATCTTGCGCGCGCCGAAATGGTCGACGAGATAGCCGGTCGGCGCCTGGGTCAGTCCCGACACCACGGCGAACACGGTGAGCGCGAAGCCGAGCTCGATATAGCCGACGCCGAGCTGGCCCTTGAGGAACGGGAACAGCATTGGCAGCACCAGCAGATGGAAATGGCTGACCCAATGCGCGACCGAGATTCCCGTCAGCGTGCGCAGCGCGCTGTCCGCCTTGCCTTGCTGCGGTGCGGCGAGAACGTCGACCATTGCAGTTCCGTTTTCACTCCCTGGAGCGGCGGAAACTATCGGGGAGAGCGGTTATTTGTCCATGAACGCAGGCGCATGGCAGGTAGCGCGGGTAGGGACTGCGGTCTCGTCCCAGCTGTCGTCCCTGCCTGTTGCGCAATTGCGCCCTGGGCAGGGACGATGACAGCGGAGTTCGGGGTTCACCCTCTCACAACGGCTCGTCATCCGGGCCGTAGCGGTCGCGCTTGGGCGTTGCCATGTCGCCGTCTTCGTAGTCATCGTCGTCGTCGCGAGGCGGAGACGGCTTCTTCGCCTTGTCGTCCGTCGCCTGATTCTCGGCGATTTTGGGCGCCGCGCCCGGCTTGCCTATCTTGGCCATGGGACTCCCGGATGGTGATGCTCATCCGTCCTAGCCTGAATATATGGGCCCTTCCTGATCTATCTCAAGAACGGCGACGAGGCCGTCAATGCACCAGCGGCCCGCCTGCCTTCTTCCAGGCGTCGATGCCGCCGGCGATGTGCGCCGTGTTGGAGAGGCCGGCCTCCTTGGCGGCGGTCACCGCCATCGCCGAGCGCTCGCCGAAGGCGCAGAAGAACACGACGCGGCGGCCGGTGGCCGCGGCGACCTCGCGCAACATGCCGCCGGGCTTGAGGCTCTCCTCGACTGACGGATAGGGCGTATGCAGCGCGCCTTCGAGCATGCCGTGCTTGAGGCGCTCGCTGCTCTCGCGCAGATCGACCAGCAGGATGTCGGGCCGGCCGAGGCTGCGGATCGCCTCCGCCGCGCTGAGCGCGCGGCCCTCTTTCTCCAGCTCCTCCTGATGCAGGCCGACATGCATATTGGCGGGCACCGCGACGTCCATCATCTTGGGATTGGGCAGCTTCAGGTTCGCCATCAGCTCGATATATTCGTCGACCGAGCGCACCTGAAGCCGCGGATTGTAGCGTCGCTCCTCGCCGATGGTGGAGACGGTGTCGCCCTTGTAGTCGTGGGCCGGGAATACCATCGTCTCGTCCGGCAACTTCAGCAGCCGATTGAAGATCGAATCATATTGTGCGCGCGAAGAGCCGTTCTGGAAATCGGTCCGGCCGGTGCCACGGATCAGCAACGTGTCGCCGGTGAAGACGCGATCGCCCATCAGATAGGAATAGGAATCATCGGTGTGGCCGGGCGTGTACATCACGTCGAGCGACAGGCCCTCGATCGTCACCTTGTCGCCGTCGGCGACCCGCATTGCCACCACGTCGGCCTTGGTCTGATCGCCCATCACCGTCATGCAATGGGTGCGGTCGCGCAGCTCACCCAGGCCGGTGACATGGTCGGCATGCAGATGGGTGTCGACCGCCTTGACCAGCTTGAGGTCGAGCTCGCGCAGCAATTGGCAGTAGCGGTCGACCTTTTCCAGCACTGGATCGAGAATGAGCGCCTCACCGCCGGGGCGGCTGGCAAGAACGTAGCTATAGGTGCCCGAAACGCTGTCGAAGAGCTGGCGGAAGATCATGGCAGGAAGTCCGGCAGTGGAACTGATTTCGAGGATTCTACTACGAAAGCGGTCTTGAAGAGAAGCAATTCACTACGGCGGCGGCAAGGTTTGGAAGATTTTTAGTGCGGTGCGTGCACGAGGTGGTTGGCGGCATGCCGTCGTCCCGCACGCTGCCATCGCCCGCGAAAGCGGGCGCTCCAGTATTCCGGAGGCGGCGGAGGGATACGGAGGGGCCTCGGCGTACTGGATTCCCCGCGTTCGCGGGGAATGACACCGAGTGTGTCCCGGCGCCGTGACACGTCGCCCGACCCCTAGGGCCGCACCAGCGTGTACCCATTCTCGCTGAGGAACAGGATCTGCCCGACGCCCACCTGCACCTGTGTTGCGGCCTGGATGAACTCCGGCCGCTTGCCCGTCTCGCGCTCGACCGCATCCACCGTGTTGAGGCAGATGTCGAAACGCACACCTTGCGCGATCAGGCTTTCGACCTGCTTGCGACGTTCGTTGCCAGACAGCAGCAAGTCGATGCCGGGACCGAACGCCACCACTTCGATCGCGATCTTGTCCGGATCATAAGCCTTCAGAAGATTGTTGGCGACGCTCAGCACCAGCGCCTGCTTCCTGGCATCGCCGTCGGAGAGCTGGAGGACGACCTTGTGCTCGGCGAACGGCTTGTCCTGGAGCGGCACCTGTTGCGCCGCGGCCGGCAGGATCGCGGCGAAGGCGAGCAGCGCCAGCATGATCCCGGATAAGATCTGCGCCCGCGTCATCCTTGCCCCGCGATGCCCGGATTGCCCTCGACGCCCTTCAGCGTGACGCCGGCGCCGAGCCGCTCCTGAAACATCCGGCCCGAGCGCAGATATTTGCCGACGACGTCCCACACCGGCGCGCCTTGCTGGCTGTTGATCGAAGCCCAGCCTGCGACCTTGTAGCGGTGGCCGGCGCCGAGCGACTTGCCGCTGTTGAGCTTCAGCTCCGAAACGCGGCTGCCGATCGCGGCGGTCGGCGTGCAGGTGTAGCTGAGCCCGCCGGCGCGCACCATGTCGCCGCCCTGCTGGTAATAGGGATCGGGGTTGAAGAGATTGTCGCAGATGTCTTCCAGCACGTCCTTGATCTGGGCTCCCGTCATCTCCTGCACATAGGTCTCGGGATAGCTGATGGCGGTCTCCGCGAGCAGGTCCTCCATGGTCAGGGCCTGGCCCGACAGCGCGGAGACGCCCCAGCGGAATCCCGGTGACAACGCGATCTCGGTATCGAGCTCGCTGCGGAGCGCAGTGCAGATCAGCTCGTCGATCGGTCCGGAGAAATTGCCGCGCCGATACAGCAGGCGGTCGGGCGTTGCGATCTTCGCCGACCAGTCGGTCACATGCGGCTCGCGCAGCCGGCCGATCAACTCGGCCATTCCAGGGTCGGGCTTCAGCAGCTCGGAATAAACCGGCAGCAGATGATAACGGACGTCGCCGACCTTGCCCCTGTCGATCGCGAGATCGAGCACGGCAAGGAATTTTCCGTTGGAGCCGGCATTGGTGACCAGCGTGGTCCCGCCGGCGTTCTTCACCGGAATCGGCTGCGGCACGGCGTCGTGGGTATGGCCGCCGAGAATGACGTCGATGCCGGTGACGCGGCTTGCGAGCTTGAGATCGACATCCATGCCGTTGTGCGACAGCAGGATGACCGCATCGACCTTGTCGGTGCCGCGCAAGGCATCGACATGCTTCTGCAATTCCTCCTCGCGGATGCCGAAGGTCCAGTCCGGCGTGAACCGCTTGGGATGCGCGATAGGCACGTACGGAAAGGCCTGGCCGATGATCGCGATCCGATGCCCGCCGATCTCCTTGATCAGCGAAGGCCTGAACACGCGCCCCGTGGCCTTGTCGAATGCGGGGGCATCATTGAACGCGGCTTCCTCGGTCAGGAAAACGTTCTGCGCCAGGAACTCGCCCTTGAAGTGCTCGATATTGTCGCGCAGCACCTCCTCGCCATAGGTGAATTCCCAATGCCCGGTCATCGCTTCGATGCCCAGCAGATTGGCGACCTCGACCATGTCGCGGCCGCGCATGACATTGGCAAGCCCGGTGCCCTGCCAGGCATCGCCGCCGTCGAGGAGCATCGAACGTTTCTCGCCGACATCGCCGCGTAAGCGGTCGACCAGCGTCTTCAGATGGGCAAAACCACCGAGCTTGCCGAAGCGGCCTGCCGACTTTTCGAACTCGACGCAGGTGAAGGCATAGGCATCGGCGCTGTCGGAACGGATGCCGAAACGTTCGAGGAAGGCGCGGCCGACCAGATGCGGCGGCCGTCCGGCCATCTCGCCGATGCCGATGTTGATGCTGGGCTCGCGGAAATAGACCGGGTTGAGCTGCGCATGTGTGTCGGTGATGTGCAGGATTCGCGCGTTGCCGAACCGCTCGAGTTCGTAAATGCTCGCGGTGTCAGTGCCCCGCGCAAGCTGCGGCAGGCTGAGCGTGGCAGCGGCAAGGCCTGCAGACTTCAGGAAATCGCGGCGGCGGATCGCCATTCCAAATTCTCCGCGCCCTCTCATGATCGCAAAAACTAGTCCACCCCGGGGGCAGTCTAGCGGATTTCCATCGCCTTCCAGGCTTCTTTTTCCGACGTCGCCTGGAAGATCGACGCCTTCGCCAGTGCCTCGGCCTCCTTGGCTGCGGCGGTGGCGCGGTCGAAATCGCCGCCATCCGCCGCCTTCTTCGCCGTTGCCAGCGTGGAGACGGTGGTGGTCCATTGGTGACGCAGGCTGGCCGCCTCCTTGGCTGCGGCTTCCGCGGCGGCATAGGCCGCCTTGTAGTCCGCTTCGGTGGCCGCGCGCGCCGTCGGCGCGAAGCCGAGGGCGAGCAGCATGGCCAAGGCAAGTGTCAGCTTCATGGCCGCGCTCCCGGGCCCGATATCGGCAGGCCATTGGCAACGTAGGACAGGAAATATTCGACGTCGCGATACTCGTCCGCCTGCGGCTCCAGCGGAACTGCGCGGATCTGGCTGTTGCACGTGACGAAGCGGCGGCTGGTCGTGCCCATGCCGCTCCATTCGGAGCGGTAGATCGGCATCGCATTGACGATGCCCAGCGCCGGCGCCAGAGTTTCGGCGCGGATGCGCTCGCCCGGGCTCTGCACATGACAGCCCGCGCAGGAGAAGTTCATCTGGCCGCGCCGCGTGTAGAAATAGCGCTTGCCGTTTTCGAACGCCGCGAGTGCGCGCGGATCGTCGGGAATCTTGATGTCCATCAGCTTGCCGCGCGAGGTGAAGGCCATGTAGGCGGTGAGCGAGGCCATCTCGTCCTTGACGTAGGAATAGGGCGCCTCGCCATTGGCTTCGCGGCAGCGGTTGAGCGCGAGCTCCAGCGTGACGACCTTGCCTTCCTTCTCGTCGAAATAGGGATAGTTCTGCCGGATGCCGATGCCGCCGTTCGGGAAGCAGTCTGCGTAGGTCTTGCCGTTCTTGAACGGGGTCGAAAACATCTCCTTGCCGGCCTCGAGCGCGAACTCGTAGGGCGGGAATTCTTCCTTCTCCTGCCATTGCCGCTTCATGTCCTCATTCATGGAATAGGGACCGTTGACGAAATCCTCGCGCTTTACGTTCGGAAACTTCCGGAAGAAGAAGTTCTGGAATGCCTTGGCGTCGGCGACAGGATCGACCTTGTCGGCTGCGACGACGTGCGCAGAGGTGAGGGCGAATACGACGAATGCGGCGCTCACGGCGCCGAGCAGGAGGGAGAGGCGGGCCTTCATCACGCGATCTTCGCGGTGGTCGTATCCGACGCACCCTTGTTGTCGGTCCAGGAGATCTTGAGCTCGTCGCCCTTCTTGGCCCCCTTGAAGCTGAACTTGACGTAGGGGTCCTTGGAAACCGCGGTGCCCCAATCGGCGACGAAGACGTCCTTGCCGTTACATTCGAACTTTAGCTGCTGGATGTAGTGCGCCGGGATCAGCTCGCCGCTGGGATTTTTGACCAGGCCGGTGTCCATCGGGTGCTGGATCAGCGCCTGCACCTCGGTGATGTCGCCATTGGATGTTGCGCGTACGCGAATGCTTGATGCCATCGACCGATCCTCCTAGCCGCCGCAGCCGCCGACGGTGACCTTCACGTCCTTGGTCGCGCTGTAGAGCTTGCCGTCGGCTTCGACGATCGCGACCAGTTTGGTGGACTTGGCCATCTTCAGCCGGTTGGCGACAGCAGGAATGGTGCCGTCGGCGATCCTGTAGGACGCTGCGAGCGCGAACGGGTTCTCGGCCACGAGGAACGAGATCGAGGTCACCTTGTCGAGCGTCGTCGTCACCGAGACCGGGACCACGCCGCCATTCTCGGCAATCTCCGGGGCATCCAGCTTGACCTTGTCGGAGGGCTCGGCGGTCCTGCCATAGAGCGCCTTGATCGCGTCGGCCTCGCTCTTCTGCTTGAAGGCCTCTTCCGGATATTTGTCGTTGGCTGCGGCATGCGCAGCTGCGAACGGCAAATTGCCAAGGCCGATCAGCGCGACCGAGGCCGCGCCCTGAAGGATCAGGCGCCTTGTCGCAAGCTTGCCGGTGGTCGTGGTCATCTGAGGTCTCCTGGCGTGCCGGCCGTTACAGCGTCTGCAGGAAATCAACGATCGCGCTGATCTCCTGCTCAGTCAAAATCCGGTTCCGGCCGAACGGCGGCATCATGGTCTGCGGATTGCGCTTGGTCTCGTCGAAGATGATCGCGGTGAGCTCATTGCGATCGGGATATCTGGCCTTCATGTCCTTCAGCTCCGGCCCGATCGTTCCCGGCAGATCGCCGCCCTTGATGACGTGGCAGGTCAGGCAATTGCCCTTGCTGCGGTCGAAAGCAAGCTTTTGGCCGTCGGCGACGGCGGATTGCGCCCGCGCCGGGCTGGCGAGGCCGGCGGCAATGGCCAGCAGGAGGAGCAGGACGGGCATCCGGGACAAGGCGGTCAAGGCGTCATTCCGAGGCGTTGTGGCGATGGTCGCGATCGCGGAAATAGGAGCGTTCCAAAGCACAAAGGGCATCACCTGACAATCGAGACTATGCAGGCGGCAAAATGGAGCTAATATCTTCCGCATTGCAACTAAACAGATTATTTGTGCGGCGGATTCGGCCGAAACTGTAAGGGCCATGGGCCTGGGCCGGCTGTTTCCGAGGTGTTTGGGCGCTCATCCGTTTTCATCGTGTTCTCGTTTTTTCAAGGGGACCTCACTTGGCTGAATATGTCGTCGAATTTGGCAGGGACGGCGGTCGGGTCGAGCCGGACGGGCGGCTCGACGCACCCGCGTTTCATCGTAATCACGCGCCGATCTGGGCGGCGCTGGAAAAGCACCTCGCTGGCTTGACCGGCAACGTGGTCGAGCTCGGCAGCGGAACCGGCCAGCACGTGGTCCATTTCGCTCGCCACACGCCTGGCCTGATCTGGTGGCCGAGCGACCTCAATCAGCGTCACCTCAGGAGCATCGAGGCCTGGCGCGTGCATGCGGGCCTGTCCAACGTCCGCTCGCCCCTGCGCATCGACCTCACCGACCCCGACTGGTGTCCGGAGATGAAGAGCGGGCAGGTGCCGACGAGTCTTGCAGCCGTGTTCTGCGCCAATGTCATTCACATCGCGCCCTGGGCCGTGGCCGAAGGCCTGTTCGCCGGCGCGGGCCGCTATCTGCGGGCCGACGGCAAGTTGTTCCTCTACGGTCCCTTCAAGCGCGACGGCAAGCACACCGCGCTCAGCAATGCGGTGTTCGACACCTCCTTGCGTGAAGGCAATCCCGAATGGGGGGTACGCGAAATCGGCGACGTGGAGGCACTTGCGCGCGGCGCGGGTCTTCGCCTCGTCGGTTCCGTCGACATGCCCGCGAACAATCTGACGCTGGTGTTTTCGCGGTAGCTGACGCTGCCGGCTTGAGTTGGGATGCACGCCGCGCAGCCGTTGTGCTCCCTCCCCCGCAAGGGGCAGGAAATGAGAGAGCTGTGCCCGCCTTACGTCGTGATGCGATCAAAAGCTCGAAGCGAGCGCGGAGCTACACCGCGCCATCGCCCCACCCGATCTTCTCCTTCAGAAACCGGAAGCCGATCACCTCGAAGCCTGCGCGCTCCCTGTTATCCTTGCCGTAGCCGTGACCGCCGGCTGCCGGCTCGTAGAACCAGGCCTCATAGCCCATCGTCTGCAGCTTGGCGGCCATCTTGCGCGCGTGGCCGGGATGGACGCGGTCGTCGCGCCGTGTGGTGGCGATCAGGATTGGCGGATAGGTCTGGCCGTCCTTCACGTTGTGATAGGCCGAGTAGGTCTTCAGCCAGTCCCACTCTTCGGGCTTGTCGGGGTCGCCATATTCGGCGATCCAGCTCGCGCCCGCCAGCAGCTTGGTGTAGCGGCGCATGTCGATCAGCGGGATGGTGCAGAACAGCGCGCCGAAGCGCTCGGGATAGCGCACCAGCATGTTGGTGATGAGGATGCCGCCGTTCGATCCGCCTTGCGCGGCGATGCGCTTTGCGCTCGTCACGCCGCGGCGTACGAGATCGTCGGCGACCGCGGCGAAATCGTCATGCGAGAGTTTCTTGCCGGCGAGCCGGCCGGCATCGTGCCAGCGCGTGCCGAACTCGCCGCCGCCGCGCAAATTCGCCTGCACCGTGGTGCCGCCGCGCTCCAGCCAGAGCTTGCCCAGCGAGGAATTGTAATACGGCTTCACGGCAAGAGCGAAGCCGCCATAGGCGCTCATATAGACCGGCGCATCGCCGGTCTCGCCCGCCGGACCGGTCTGGACATAGGGAATGCGCTCGCCGTCGATCGAGATCGCCTCGTGCTGCGTCACCACGAGGCCGTCTGCGGTGAAAATCTTCGGCGCCTGCTTCAGCACGACCGGGCTTGCGACGCCGCGTTCGAGCAGCAGCAGCGACGGCGGCGTGAGCGGGTCCTGCACATTGGCGAGCAGATCGCCATTGCTCTCGCTGGGATGACGGTCGAGCGGCCAGACGTCGACGACGCCGATCTCCGGCAGGCCGCCAAGCGTTGCGCGGCTCCAGCCCGCCGCGGAGGGTGTGCAGACCTCGAAGCGCGGCCTGAGCTCGTCGAGAATCGACAGCACGAGCTTGCCGGCGGCCCAGAACAGGCCTTGCAGCGCGCGCCGCGGCGCCGGCTCGAACAGCACGGTGAAATCGCGGCTGCCGGCAAGGAACGCCGAGAGCGAGATGCCGAGCACGGTGTCGGTGGCGTAGGTCCGCCCCTGCACAGGCCAGTCCTTGCGCAGCTTCATCGCGAACCAGTCGCCATGGGCCTGCATCCAGACGCCGGTCGGCAGATCGAGCTTCGTCATGCGACCGGCCGCATCACGCAGCCAGATGGCGTGATTGAAGAAGTCGATCTGGTCGACGATCCAGACCCGCGGTTCAGGTCCGGTGTCGTCGGCCATGCCATAGATGGTCATGTGATCGGCGGTGGTCTCGATGATCGTTTGCGCCTGATCGACAGGCTGGCCGCGCCGCCACAGCCGAACCGTTCGCGCATAACCCGAGCTCGTCGCCATGCCCTCGCCATGCGCGCTCGACAGCAGCAGCGTGTCGGCATCGATCCAGTCGACGCCACCCTTCGCTTCCGGCAGGCTGAAGCCGCCCGTGACAAAACTCTTCGTAACGAGGTCGAACTCCCGCAACGTCACCGCGTCGCTGCCGCCGCGAGACAGGCTCAGCATGGCGCGCGAGCTTCCCGGCATGGTGGCAATCCCGCTGAGCAGCCAGTCCTCGCCTTCGCTCGCTGCGAGCTGGTCGATATCCAGCATGGTCTCCCATGCGGGGCTCGCCTTGCGAAACTCCGTCATCGTCGTCCGCCGCCACAGGCCGCGCGGATTGGCGGCATCCTTCCAGAGATTATGCAGATCGGTGCCGCGCCGGCTGACATAGGGAATGTTGTCCGGGCGGTCGTAGATCGCAGCGAGGATGTCGCGGTCGTGCTCGAAGGCCTTGCCGCCGAACGCCTGCAGCGTCAGTTGGTTCTGCCGCTCGACGAAATCGAGCGCCTGCTTGCCCTCGATCTCCTCCAGCCACAGAAAGGGATCGTCGTCGGGAGCGCTGAGCGTGGGCCTGTCGTCGACGGTCATGAACGAAACTCCGGGAAATCGCGGCGGATAGGATTTGATCGAGCGCAAGCCGTCAAGTGCGCGGGCCGCTATCATCCGTCCGATTGCGTCAGAGGCATGGCCTGCGCCCGTTTGCGCCGGTTGTCCGCCCACCCGTGTCCCTCCATAGTGCCGGGAATCAACAAACCTTCGTGAGCCCTTGAAAGTATCTCGGGGCCGGAAAAGCCGATGCTTGACGTGACTGCAACCGATGAACTCGCCGACGACGCGCGCGCGCGTGCCAACGTGGTGCGCCTTGCCGCCGCGCAGGCGCTGACCGGCGCCAATTCGGCGGTGATCTTCGCCACCGGCTCGATCGTCGGTGCGACGCTGGCGCCCGACATGTCGCTCGCGACGGTGCCGCTGTCGATGTACGTCGTCGGGCTTGCTGCCGGCACGCTGCCGACCGGCGCGATCTCGCGCCGCTTCGGCCGCCGCTGGGCTTTCGTCATCGGCACCGGCTGCGGTGTCCTCACCGGCGTGCTCGGCTCGCTCGCGATCCTGCACGGTTCGTTCGCGCTGTTCTGCATCGCGACCTTCCTCGGCGGCCTCTACGGCTCCGTGGCGCAGTCCTATCGCTTCGCCGCCGCCGACGGCGCCAGCGCGGCCTACCGGCCCAAGGCCGTGTCCTGGGTGATGGCGGGCGGCGTGTTCGCCGGCGTGCTCGGACCGCAGCTCGTGCAATGGACCATGGATGTCTGGCAGCCCTATCTGTTCGCCTTCAGCTTCCTGGTGCAGGCCGCGGTGGCACTGGTCGCGATGGGCATCGTTGCCGGCGTCGATATGCCGAAGCCCGCGCCGGCCGATCTGCGTGGCGGCCGGCCGTTGCTCACCATCGTGACGCAGCCGCGCTTCATCGCCGCGGCGCTGTGCGGCATCATCTCCTACCCCATGATGAATCTGGTGATGACCTCGGCGCCGCTCGCCATGAAGATGTGCGGTCTGTCCGTGTCCGATTCCAATTTCGGCATTCAATGGCACATCGTCGCCATGTACGGGCCGAGCTTCTTCACGGGCGCCCTGATCGCCCGCTTCGGTGCGCCGAAAATCGTGGCCGCAGGACTGCTGCTGGAAGCTGGCGCCGCCGGCATCGGCCTCTCCGGTCTCACCGCGATGCATTTCTGGGCGACGCTGGTCGTGCTGGGCGTGGGATGGAATTTCTCCTTCATCGGCGCCTCCGCTCTGGTGCTGGAGACGCACCGGCCGCAGGAGCGCAACAAGGTTCAGGCCTTCAACGATTTCCTGGTGTTCGGCATGATGGCGATCGGCTCGTTCTCCTCGGGCCAGTTGCTCGCCAATTACGGCTGGTCGGCGGTGAATCTGGTGGTGTTTCCGCCGGTGGTGCTGGGCCTTGCCGTGCTCTCGCTGGTCTCGTGGGCCCGCCGCCGCAAGGCGCGGCTGGAGGCGGCCATGGGCGAGTTCCCGGACGCGGTGTGACCGCATGATCCCGAAAAGTGCGAAGCGGCTTTCGGGAAAGATCAGGCACATAAGTGGCAGGAGGCTGTCAGCAACGTTGACGCTTCGATCGCCGTCGAAGTGATTTTCTGGTGAGGGCTAGTTAGATGATGTCGTCATGGCCGGGCTTGTCCCGGCCATCCACGTCTTGGACGCACGGGTCGAAGAACGTGGGATGCCCGGGACATGGGCGAGCGGAAGCGACGCCGTCCTTCAGACGGCCATGCCCGGCCGTGACGGAGTAAGCGGTGATGCTCGATAATCTTCAGCAGCCTCCAACTGACGAATCCTCCCTCCGCTACCAAGGCTGGCGCATCGTCGCGGTCTGCTTCCTGCTTGCGACCTTCGGCTGGGGGCTCGGCTTCTATGGCCAAAGCGTCTACGTCGCCGAGCTCCAGCGCGCGCGGGGCTGGCCGGCCTCGCTGATCTCCGCAGGGACCACGTTCTTCTATCTGTTCGGCGCGCTGCTCGTCGTGTTCGTCGGAGAAGCCGTGCGGAAATACGGTCCGCGCCTCTGCCTGATCGCCGGCACGCTTGCGATGGCGGCGGCGGCCGTTGCGATCGGCGCGGTGCGCGAGCCATGGCAGCTTTATCTCGCCAATGCCGTGCTCGCCTTCGGCTGGGCCGGCACCAGCCTTGCCATGATCACCAACACGATCAGCCTGTGGTTCGACCACAAGCGCGGCATGGCGATCAGCCTGGCGCTGAACGGCGCCAGCTTTGGCGGCATCGTCGGCGTGCCGCTGCTGGTGACGCTGATCGGCCATGTCGGTTTTGCCAGCGCGATGTATGCCGCCGCCGGTGCCATGCTGGTGCTGCTGTTGCCGGTGATCCTGCTCGTCGTCGGCCGGCCGCCGGATCACCACGGCTGGCACGCGGCGACGAAGGCGAAGCCGCAATCATCGGCGGAGATCCGGACCGCTGCGCTACGCGATGTCGGCTTCCTCACGGTGACGATTGCCTTTGCGCTGGTGCTGTTCGCGCAGGTCGGCTTCATCGTGCATCTGATCTCGTTCCTCGATCCCGTGATCGGCCGCGAGCGCGGCGCGGTCGCGGTCGCGGTGCTGACCGCGATGGCCGTGGTCGGCCGCGTACTGTTCTCTCTGGTGATCGACCGCCTCAATCAGCGGCTGGCCTCCGCGCTGTCGTTCCTCAGCCAGGCGGCGGCGCTTCTGGTCGTCATCAATCTGCACAACGACTACGTGCTGATCGCAGCCTGTGCGGTGTTTGGCTTCTCCGTCGGCAATCTCATCACGCTGCCGTCGCTGATCGTGCAGCAGGAATTCGACAGCGCCTCGTTCGGCGTGCTGATCAGCCTCAACACCGCGATCAACCAGGTGACGTATGCGTTCGGCCCCGGCGTCGTCGGGGCCTTGCGCGATTGGTCCGGTGGCTATTCGCTGCCGTTTTATCTCTGCATCGCGCTGGAGCTGGCGGCCGCGGCGCTGATCATGGTGCGGGGGACGCCATCCGCCAAGTTGAAATAGATGCGGCGGCGCCTCAACAAACTCCGTCATTGCGAGCGCAGCGAAGCAATCCAGAGTCTTGCCGTGGAGGGATGGATTGCTTTGTCGCTTCGCTCCTCGCAATGACGAGGAGAGAGCGGAGATCACCCCTCCCGCTGCTTCAGCAAACCCTCCACATCCAGACGCTTGGTGAACATCGCGAGCTTGCCATCCGGCCCGAACGGCCATTGCTCCCTGGGCTTGTCCCAATACAGCTCCACGCCGTTCTGGTCGGGATCGCGCAAATATAGCGCCTCGCTCACGCCGTGATCGCTGGCGCCGTCCAGCGCAATGCCGGCCGTGAGCACGCGGTGCAGCGCGTCCGCCAGCGCCGGCCGCGTTGGATAGAGAATCGCGGTGTGATAGAGCCCGGTCGCATCCGGCGGCGGCGGCGAGCCGCCCTTGCTCTCCCAGGTGTTGAGCCCGATGTGGTGATGATAGCCGCCGGCCGAGATGAAGGCCGCGCCCGAGCCCATCTTCTGCATCAGCTCGAAGCCGAGCACGCCGCAATAAAAGCCGAGCGCGCGCTCGAGATCGGCAACCTTGAGGTGGACGTGGCCGATCCGTGTGCCGGCGGCGACGGCTTGATTCTGCGACATGTGGCTGCTCCGTTGATGAACTCCACATAGGGCGGGCCTCGGGTTGGCGCTATTGCCCATCTCGAAACCCATCGTTTCCCGATGCGCAATTGCGCATCAGGATGGGAAACTAGGCCAGTTCCCGCACTTCGCCCTCGGGCAGCTCGAACTCGAAGGTGTTCAGCGTCATCGACACCATCGTGTAATAGCCGCACAGGCCGATCACCTCGACGATGCCGCGCTCGCCGAGCAGCTTCACCGCCTCATCATAGAGGCCCTTCTCGACGCCGTGGCCCTCATGCAAGGATTTCGCGAGATCGTAGATCATCTTGCCCTTGGGATCGTCGAACTCAGGCGTGCGGCGGTCGCGGATCGCGTCGATGATCTTCAGGTCCATGCCGCCGGCAAGCGCGAGGCGCTTGTGCGCGTACCATTCGTAATGCGCGGTCCAGTGCCGTGCCGTCACCAGGATCGCGATCTCCGAAAGCCTGGCGGGAAAGATCGTGTCGTAGCGCATCACCTCGCCGAGCCGTGTGGCGTGCCGTGCCATCTCCGGACTGTTGAGCCAGGCCATCATCGGCGCCGGCGGCTTGCCGCGCTTGCCCGCGATCGACTCGTCATAGGTCTGGCGCTGGCTCTCGTTCATTTCGCCAGGCGAAAGAAGCTTCAGGCGCATTGTCGTTTCCTCTTTGTTTTTCAAGCACCGCCACGACCGCGACTATAGCCGATGCGCGGGTACGGAAGTGGTTGAATTCCGCGGGGCGATGGCCCAGAGTCGCGCCCAACAAGCCGATTTTGATTGATGGAAACGACCATGAGCGACACTGAGACCGCCGATCTCGAAACATTCCGCAACGAGACGCGCGCCTGGCTGGAAGCCAACTGCCCGCCGGAGATGCGCAAGCCCGCGACGTCGGACGCCGACGTGTTCTGGGGCGGGCGCAACGCCAAATTCTCGTCCGAGCCGCAGCGCATCTGGTTCGAGCGCATGCGCGACAAGGGCTGGACCGTGCCGGACTGGCCCAGGGAATATGGTGGCGGAGGCCTCAGCGCGGCCGAGCACAAGGTGCTGCGCGCCGAGATGGGACGAATCGGCGCGCGTCCCCCGCTGTCGAGCTTCGGCATCTGGATGCTCGGGCCTGCGCTGCTGAAATACGGCAACGACGCCCAGAAGAAGGAGCATCTGCCGAAGATCGCCGCGGGTGAGATCCGCTGGTGCCAGGGCTATTCCGAGCCGAATGCCGGCTCCGACCTCGCCTCGCTCCAGACCCGCGCCGAGAGCGATGGCGACGATTTCATCATCACCGGCCAGAAGATCTGGACGTCCTACGCCAACTACGCCGACTGGATCTTCTGCCTGGTGCGCACCGATCCGGCTGCCAAGAAGCACGACGGCATCAGCTTCATCCTGTTCGACATGACCTCGAAGGGCGTCTCGACCAAGCCGATCCTGTTGATCTCCGGCTATTCGCCTTTCTGCGAGACCTTCTTCGACGGCGTCCGCGTGCCGAAATCGCATGTGGTCGGCACCGTCAACCGCGGCTGGGACGTCGCGAAATACCTGCTCCAGCACGAGCGGGCGATGATATCAGGCATGGGCGAGCGCGGCGTCGGCCGTCCGCTCGGCCAGATCGCGGCGGACTCCGTCGGCACCGATGGGCAAGGGCGGCTCGACGATGCGATGCTGCGCGGCAAGATCGCAAGCTTCGACGTGGATGAGGCCGCGCTCGCGGCCTGCGCGGAGCGTGCGGTCGATCTGGCCAAGGCGGGGCAGGCGCATCCGGCGTTCTCCTCGGCGATGAAATATTACGGCACCGAGCTCAACAAGCGACGCCACGAGATCCTGATGTCGGCAGGCGGCGTCGATGCGCTGGAATGGGAGAGCGAACGCTCCAGGCAGGGCGCCCGCCCGCGCGCCTGGCTGCGCACCAAGGCGAATTCGATCGAGGGCGGCACCACGGAGGTGATGCTCGGCATCGTCGCCAAGCGCATCCTGGATCTGCCGGGGGCGTGATCAACCGTCGTTCCGGGGCGATGCGCAGCATCGAACCCGGAACCTCGAGATTCCGGGTTCACGCTTCGCGCGCCCCGGAATGACAGCAACAAACATTCCGCCAGACGTTAGAGACTTAAGCCATGGCCCTCGTCCTCACCGAAGAACAATCGATGCTCCGCGACAGCGCGCGCGGGCTGATCAGCGACAAGGCGCCGGTGTCGCACCTGCGCCATTTGCGCGACAGCAAAGACCCCACCGGCTTTTCCAAGGAGATTTGGCATTCCTTCGCCGAGATGGGCTTTGCTGGTTTGCTGGTCCCGGAGGAGTTCGGCGGCAGCGGGCTCGGCTATGTCGAAGCCGGTGTCGTGATGGAGGAGATTGGCCGCACGCTGATGCCCTCGCCGTTCCTCGCGACGTCAGTGGTCGCGGCTTCCGCGCTGAACCGCGGCGGCAGTGCCGCGCAGAAATCGGACTATCTGCCCAGGATCGCGAGCGGTTCGCTGCTCGCGACGCTCGCGGTCGACGAAGGCGCAAAGCATCGCCCGCTGCGGACGAGCTTGCAGGCCGTGCGTGCCGGCAACGGCTTCAAGCTCTCGGGCGCCAAGGCGCTGGTCGTTGACGGCCATGTCGCCGATCTCGTGATCGTTGCCGCGCGCACCGCGGGCTCCGCAGGAGAGCGTGACGGCCTGACGCTGTTCCTGGTCAACCCCAAGGCCAAGGGCGTCGCGATCGAACGCACCATCATGGTCGATGCCCACAATGCGGCGCGGATCGAACTCGCCAATGTCGAGGTCAATGCCGACAGCGTGCTCGGCGAAGTCGATCAGGGTGCCGCTCTGCTCGACGGCGTGCTCGATATCGGCCGCGGCGCGGTCGCCGCAGAGATGGTCGGCCTCAGCGAGGAGGTCTTCAACCGAACCGTCGAGTACCTCAAGAACAGGAAGCAGTTCGGCAAGCTGATCGGCGAATTCCAGGCGCTGCAGCATCGCGCTGCCGAGCTCTATGTCGACATCGAGATCACCCGCGCCGCCACCATGAAGGCGCTTCAGGCGTTGGACGCCGACGTCGCCAACGCCGCGCCAGCCGTCGCGGTCGCAAAGGCGCGCGCCGGCACCACCGCGACGCGCGCGGTGCAGGAGGGCGTGCAGATGCACGGCGGCATGGGCATGACCGACCAGTTCGACATCGGCTTCTTCATGAAGCGCGCGCGCGTGTGCGAGGAATTGTTCGGCGACGCCAACTACCACACCGAGCAGCTCGCAAGGGCGCGGGGGTATTGAAGGGGGCGGCTGAGGCGCGGGATGCCGCCTCGCAATCGGTGTCGTCGCCCGGCTTGACCGGGCGACCCAGTACGCCGCGGCCTCTCGATTGATCACAATCGTCTCTGGAATACTGGATCGCCCGGTCAAGCCGGGCGATGACAGTTGAGTGATTGGACAGCACTTACCCCAAGCTCGTCATTGCGAGCGAAGCGAAGCAATCCAGAGTCTTTCCGCAGAGGCAGTCTGGATTGCTTCGCTACGCTCGCAAAGACGGCAGGAGAGACCTGCTACCTCATTGGCGGTGCATACTGAACGCCACCCGCGTTCCACAGCTGGTTCATGCCGCGCGGGATCTTCAGCTTCGACTTCTCGCCGATGTTGCGCTCGTACATCTCGCCATAATTGCCGACGTGGCGGATGATGCGGGCGGCCCAGTCCTTGGTGAGGCCGAGCTGCTCGCCGTAACGGCCCTCGGTGCCGACGAGGCGCATCACTTCGGGCTTCTTCGACTTCAGGGCCTCGTCGATGTTCTCCGAGGTGACGCCGAGCTCTTCGGCATTGATCATCGCATAGAGCGTCCATTTCACGATCATCATCCAGTCGTCGTCGCGCTGGCGCACGACGGGCGCGAGCGGCTCCTTGGAGATCATGTCCGGCAGGATCATGTGGTCGCCCGGCTTGGACAGGTTTATCCGCAGTGCGTAGAGCTGGGAGACGTCAGCGGAGAGCGTGTCGCACTTGCCGGTATCGTAGGCCTTCACCACGTCGTTGAGGTTATCGAACTTCACCTCTTCATACTTCATGTTGTTGATGCGGAAGTAATCGACGACGTTGAGTGTCGTCGTGGTGCCGGACTGCACGCAGACCTTGCTGCCGGTCAGGTCCAGCGAGGTCTCCTTGTTGCGCGAACGCGGCACCATGAAGCCGACGCCGTCGTAATAGGCGACGGCAGGGAAGTACAGGTCATAGTCGAGCTCGCGCGCCATGCTCCAGGTCGTGTTGCGCGAGAGGATGTCCACCTTGCGGCTCTGCAGCTCCTTGAAACGCTCATTGGCGTCGAGCGGGATGAACTTCGCCTTGCCCGGGTCGTTGAAGATCGCCGCGGCCACCGCGCGGCAGAAATCGACGTCGAAGCCGGTCCAGTTCTGATTGTCCTCGGAATATGAGAAGCCCGGCAAGCCCTTGTTGACGCCGCACAGCACCTCGCCGCGGCGCACGGTGCGCTTCAAGGTGCGGGTGTCGTAGAACTCGTAAATGATCGCCAGAACGGCGACCAGCACGGCGACCGCGAGCCCGATCAGCAGGCCGCCTCGAAAAGTGCGCATCATGTTGCTCTCTCGAAAAATCGGAAAAAGAAGTGTGAACGAGGAAGAGGGGGTCTCTAGAGTTCAGGCTTCTGCCGGATGACCACCTTGGTGCCAACAGGGACGCGGTCGTAGAGATCGGCGACGTCGTTGTTGACGAGGCGGAAGCAGCCCGAGGACACTTTGGTGCCGATCGTGTCGGGGCGGTTGGTGCCGTGGATGCGGTAGACCGTGGTGCCCAAATACATGGCGCGGGCGCCAAGCGGATTGCCGGGGCCGCCGGCCATGAAGCGCGGCAGATAGGGCTGGCGCTGGATCATCTCCGGCGGCGGCGTCCAATCCGGCCATTCCTTCTTGTTGGTGATGGTCACCAGCCCCTGCCACTGGAAGCCGTCGCGGCCAACGCCGATGCCGTAGCGGATTGCGCGCCCGCCGGGCTGCACCAGATAGAGGTGCCGCTCGGCGGTCGAGACGATGATCGTGCCCGGCGGTTCGGTGGTGCGGAAATAGACCACCTGCTTCTGCCATTCAGGTTCGAGCTGGTAGCCGTCGTCGGCAATCAGGCCCGGCTCGTCGCCGCGGTCAGGCTGTTGGGCGGACGCCTGCGGGGCGGACAGAATAAGCCCCACCGCAGCCATGAACATCCCGGTCAGGCGACGAAAATCCGTCATTTCAAGTTCTCCCCGCTGCCACAGCGCAAATCATTCCGAAGCATCAAACCTGAGGGGCAAGTTCATGGCAAGTTGATGGCGCGCCACCCTGGTATGTCACGAGAATACCTATGGTTTTTTGACGGAGCCGGGCAATGCCACAAACAGGGCATGGCGATGTGGACGCAATCGGGGCTAGATCTTGTTGCTCTCCGCCGCGATCCCGAGCCGCCGGACGATCTCCGTCCCCACGGCGCGCGCCTCCACCCGAGACCCGATGCGGGGGCTGCGAAACCTCCGCCCCGAGTGCAACCGGATCACCACGATGCAGTGCTCGTCCTCGGACCGGCCGCGGCGCTCGACCGTGATCGTCTTCACGTCGGGTCCTGCGATATGGTCGGCGCGCAGGCTGCCGTCACCCCACAGGCGTTCGACACGGATATCGCCCTCGCGAATGATCCAGAACGCCCCGGTCACGAGGTTGGCGTATCTGTAGACCGCGAACGCGGCGAGCGCGCCGAGCGGCAGCAGCAGGATGTCGACATGGCTCGGCGATAGCCCACGCCAGAGCTTGTAGGCGTAGGGCCCGGCGCATAGCGCAATCGCGATCAGGGACACGATCCTGATGTCCCGCGCGGGAAACGCCTCCAGCGGCTCGCCGAGATGCATCTCGGGATTGCTGGCGTCGAGCGGATTGGCGGGATCCTCGACATTGGGGACCTCGAACTGCGCCGCGATCCGGGCCACGGTGTCGCGAACATGGGTGACGTCGGAGATCGGCGGGGAGGTGAGGCGTTCCCCGGAAGCCAGCGTGAACACGAGCTGGAAACGGGCCTTCACGCGCTTGCTGCCCGGAACCTGTAGCGCCGTGATCTCGTCCTTCGCGACGACCCGCGTGCGCAGCTTGCCGAACGGACTTTGCCGCCCGATCAGGATCTCGTTCGCCGTGATGATCCACACCACCGCCGGCGCAATCATGATGCCGACGACGAATCCCGCTCCCACCAGCAGCGCGACCACCGAGATGATGATCTCCAGCGTGTCGTGCGTGAACAGGCCCGGCGTGAAGCACAGCGCAACCGCAGCCGCGCAGCCGGCCACGATCAGCCGCTGCGCGATCGAGGTGCCTTCACGAAGGCGGATGTCGGTGCTGGTGGGCGCGGCGTCCATTGCGGGCGGGCTGATTCCGGTGCTCGCGAAACTCCACGGACGGGTCCGTGGAGTCAAGCAACAAGGGCGTCATCCGAAACCGGCCGCAATGTCCGAGCGGGGTCAGCTGCTCGCGTTCAGCAGCTTCGCCACGGTGCGGTCGATCTCGCCGTAAGCCCCTTCGCCGGCGTGCTGGAATACGATCTTGCCGTTCTGATCGATGATGTATTGCGCCGGCCAATATTGGTTGCGGTAGGCGTTCCAGGTCTTGGAATCATTGTCCTGCGCCACCGGATAGGTGATGCCGTGACGCTTCAGCGCGGCTTGCACGTTGGAGGCGGAGCGCTCGAACGGGAATTCCGGGGTGTGCACGCCGACCACGACGAGGCCCTTGTCCCGGTACTTCGCATAGAGCTCGGTGACGTGCGGCAGCGTGTTGACGCAGTTGACGCAGCCATAGGTCCAGAAGTCGACCAGCACGACCTTGCCGCGGAGGTCGGCCATGCTCAGCGGCTTGGAGTTGAACCAATTGTTGATGCCGACGAAGTCGGGCGCGGCCTGCTGGCTCGCGGCGGCGACGGTGATCGGCGCGGCGGGAGCAGTGAAGACAGGCGTTGCGCGGGATACCTCGTCGCAGACGCCGGGGATGACGGCGCCGGTGACGGCGAAGCCGACAAGTGCAGCTGAGACGACGAGAAGTTTGAAAGCCATGGAAGCGTCCTCCGGGTGAAATCTTCGGTGATTACAGGTCGATCTCGCCGGTCGGGTAGAAGCCGGTGAGCCACGCCACGATCAGCGTGTCGTATTGGAAATAGGCGGCGAGTGCGAAGGCGATCACGACGATTCCAAAGCCCTGCTGCAGGCGCGGCGCAATCCGCGATAGGCTGCGCACGCGCGTGGTCGCGGCCTGTCCGCCATAGGCGATTGCCAGCATCGGGATCGCAGCACCAATGGCGTAGGCGAGCAGCAGCGTGCCGGCCCAGGTCAGGTTGTTCGAGGTCGCAACCAGCGTCAGGATCGAGCCGAGCACCGGGCCGGCGCAGGGCGTCCAGACCAGGCCGAGCGTGGTGCCGAGGATCAGCCCGCCGAGCGCGCCCTCGCGTTGCGTGGTGCCGGAATTGCCGAGATCGAGCCAGCCATTGAGGCGGATCGACAACCATTCGAACGGCGCCGGCCACAGCATCAGCAGGCCAAAGCCGAGCAGCAGGATCGTGGCCGCCTCGCGCAGCACGTTCGGATCGAAATCGAACAGCCGCGTGATCGCGCCGAGCAGCAGCGCGGTCGCCGAGAACGAGACGACGAAGCCGAGCGCGATCATGAGGGGGCGCAAATGTCCCGCGCGCCCGATCGAGGCGCCGAGCAGGATCGGCAACATCGGCAACGTGCAGGGCGCGGCGATGGTGAGAATGCCGGCGAGAAGAGCGAAGAGTAGTTCGAGCATCGGGGCCCTCGTGAAGGAGGTCACGAGGGCAGTTCGGAATGGATGCGGGGCCCGTTACGCAGCGTCACGCCTTCGTGACGGCGGCTGGTTGCGGGACGCAGCTGCTGGCGGGAGCGGCCAGCCTGCCCCAGACACAAAACGACCCGGAGGGGGGCATCCCGTCCGGGTCGCTGGAGGTCCTTGGGAGGTTTAACAAAACCGTATGTGAGTTTTATAGGGGAGAAGTTTTTCCGCCTGATGTTGTGCTTTGTTTCAATTGTTTCGTCGGCGGTAACACTTCCGTGTCCCCGGGAAGGGGCCCGGATAGGGCCCTATCCCCTTGAAATCGTTGATGTCAGGCGGCGAAGCGCTCGACGCCGGCGCCTTTAAGCAGTTCGGCCAGTTGCTTGCGGGCGTAGAACATCCGCGTCTTCACGGTGCTCTGGGGGATGCCGATGATCTGCCCGACCTCCTCCACCGACTTCTCGTGGTAGTAGACGAGGTTGATGATCTCGCGATGTGCGGGCGACAGCTTCTGCACGCAGGCACGCAGGATGGCGCTGGTGTCGCTGCGGTCGAGCGAGGTCTCGGGCGTCTCCGCATCGTCGGGAATCTGGCGCACGTCTTCCTGGTCGATGTCCTCGAAGCGGCGCTGGCGCATCGCGGTCAGGGCTTTGAAGCGGGCGATCGAGAGCAGCCAGGTCGAAACCTGCGAGCGGCCCTGGAACTGGCCGGCGGTCCGCCACACGTCCAAAAACACCTGGCTGACCAGGTCTTCCGCTGCGGTGGCGTCACGCACGATGCGCAGGATGAAGCGGTACACCCGCACATGATGCCGGCAATAAAGGATGTGCATCGACGTCCGGTTTCCGCCGGCAATGCTTTCGAGAAGCATGTCGTCCGAAGTCGCCTGAGCGGCAATGATGCTCTGGCTGGCCTGGGCGTTGATGGCGATGACGTTCCGCATTGACTTGGCTCCCCGTAGCGCCGCAACCGAGCGGCGTTTCCTTGGAGCGAAGTGTTAATGAGCCAACGTTTCGGGACGTCTGCACGAAAAGGGGAAAATGGTTTCGTGCGCCGCGAAATTGTTTCGTCGGAGTGGGGGCGACGAAACATTCGGGGTAAATAGTCGTGCAATTTCAATGTACGGAAATTACGGGGGCGTAGGTTTTACGAGGCGTTACGCCGTGCGGAACGTAATTGGGGGGATTGCGTTCGGTCGCGCGATGCACATGGTCGCTGTCGCGGGCGCCCGTAGCCAGGACAACAGCGCCGTAGGGTGTGTCGTCCCCTACGCCTTCTCGCCCGCCGGCGAGAACAGATAGCCGCCGCCGCGGATGGTGCGGATCACGGCCGGCTTGGCCGGGTCGGGCTCGATCTTGCGGCGGATGCGCATGATGCGCAAATCCACGGCGCGGTCGAAGGCTTCGGCGTCGCGCGCATTGGCCAATTCCAGCAGGCGTTCGCGCGACAGCACGCGCTTCGGATTGGCCGCGAACACCTTCAGCAGCCCGAACTCGGATGCCGTCAGCGGATGCTCGTTGCCCTCGTCGTCGCGCAAGGCCTGGGCTTCGAGATCGAGCCATTTGGTGCCGAACCGCACCAGCTGCTCCTTGTCGGATTTCGCCGCCGCCGTGTCCGGCGCGGCCGCCTTGGCCGGCACGCTCCGCCGCAGCACCGAGCGGATGCGGGCCATCAGCTCGCGCAGCTCGCAGGGCTTTGCCACGTAATCGTCGGCGCCGAGCTCGAGCCCGACGACCCGATCGATCGGGCTCGCGGTCGCCGTCAGCATGATCACGGGCACGTTGATGCGGCTCTTGAGGTCGCGGATGATCGAGAGCCCGTCTTCCTCGGGCATGTTGAGGTCGAGCACGACGAGGTCCGGCATGCTGCCGTCGATCGCGGCGCGCAAGGACTTGCCGCCGTCGCACAGCGTCACGGTGAAGCCGTGCATCTTGAGATAATCGCCGACCATCTCCCGGGCCGGGGCTTCATCGTCGACGATCATGATGTGCTGGCTTTGGGTCATGGTCTCTGGATCACGGCATTTCGGTCGCGGGGAGGGTGATGGTGAAGGTCGAGCCCTTGCCGGGCCCGTCGCTGTCGGCGGTCACCTCGCCGCCGTGCATGTCGACGATACGCTTGACGATGGACAGGCCAAGTCCCGTCGAGCTCTCGCCGGCGGTCGGTTTGGCCGACAGCCGCTGGAACCGGCCGAACAGGCGGCCGAGATCCTCCGGGGACAGGCCGGCGCCCTCGTCGCTGACGCGGACGACGGTGTCGCCGCTCTCGTGGCTGACCACGACGTCGATCTTGCCGCCGATCGGCGAGTATTTGATGGCGTTGCTGATCAGATTGTCGATCGCCTCGCGGATGCGGTCGGTGTCGCACATGGTGACGATATTGGCCGGCGCGGCGACGCTGATCGCCTGCTGCTTGTTGACGGCGAGCGGCTGGTTGGCCTCGGCGACCTCCTTGACCAGCGCCGCGACGTCGACCGGCTCGCGGCGGATGGTGATGTCGAAGGCATCCGCCATCGCGTCCGAGATCAGGTGATCGACCATCGTGGTCAGCCGCTTGGTGGCGTCGCGGATGTGGTCGACCTGGGCGACCACGCCGCTTTCCGAGGCGCCGGTCGAAATCAGCTCCTTCAGCATCTCGGTGCGGCCGAGGATGACGCCGAGCGGATTCTTCAGATCGTGCGCGACGGTGCCCAAAATCTCGTTCTTGAAGCCGTTGGCCCGCTGCAGGCGCAGCCATTGCGCCGACAGGCGGCGGTTGGCCTGCATCAGGGCGCGGGTGCGCTGGGCGACGCGGTCCTCCAGCTGCGTGTTGGCGTCCTGGAGCTGCTGATAGAGGATGACGTTGTCGAAGGCGATCGAGAGCCTCGAAGAGAAGATCTCGACCAGGGAACGGTCGGTCTCCGACAGCTCGCGTTCGGCCTGCAGCAGCACCACGACCTCGCGGCCGCTTCCGGTGCGCAGATAGATCACGCTGCGATGGTCGGCGAATTCGTTCTTGCGGCGCTGGAACGCGGCCTCCACCATCGAGCGCAGATCGGGATCGAGCGCCTTCGACGTGGTGGTGCCGATGAAGCGGCTGTAGCAGCCGCTGCCGGCGAGCACCGAGAGCTCGGGGTCGATGCCGCCATTGTCGCGCAAGACGAGTATACCGGCGCAATCGACGTTGAGCAGCGAGGCGAGCTGGGTCAGCACGCCCTCGGCGAGCCGCTGCATCGACTTGAAGTCGTAGAGCGTCGAGGCCGCGTCGATGATGATCTCCAGCCCGCGCCGCGTCTGCACCATGCGCTCGAGCTGCTGATAGGAGCGCAGCGCCGCGGTCAGCGAGGTGAACAGCTTGTCCGCGGTGAGCTCGGTCTTGGCCTTGTAGTCGTTGATGTCGTACTGCACGATCACGCGCCGCTCGGGCGCCTGGCCCGGCTGTCCGGTGCGCAGGATGATGCGCACGGTCTCGTTCCGGATCTCGTTGCGGATGAACTCGACCAGATCGAGGCCGGCGACGTCGGTCTCCATGATGACGTCGAGCAGCACGGCGGCGATGTCGCCGTGCTCGGCCATCAGCTTGCGGCCTTCCGCCGCGGAATAGGCCGACAGGATCTCGAGGCCCTGGCCGTTGAGGCTGTAGTCGGACAACGCGAAACGGGTGCCGTCATGCACGGCCGGATCGTCGTCGATGACGGCGATTTTCCATTTCCGGGCGTTGGCATCCTCCGACGCGGTACCGGTATCGTCGATCAGGTGGAGGACATCGTCCTGTTCGGCCATTGAGAAGTCCCGTCACTTTCTGTGCTTTGCGCGCCGCCCCTGGCGACCCGGGGCATGATAATGCGAAAAGTGGTGCCTTGTCCCAGCTTGGATTCCAGCATCATCCGCCCGCCGAGCTGCTGGGTGACGAGGTTATAGACGATATGCAGGCCAAGTCCCGTGCCGCCTTCATTGCGCCGGGTGGTAAAGAAAGGGTCAAAGGCCTGGCGCTGCACGTCGGGGGTCATGCCGGCCCCGTCATCGGTGAAGATGAGCTCGACGTCGTCGGCCCCGCGCGGCCGCGCCGAGATCGTGATCATACCGGCCCGCCCGTCGCCGAAGGCGTGGTTGGCGGCGTTGAGGAACAGATTGGTCAGGATCTGGCCATAGGAGCCCGGATAGCCGTCGAGCAGCAACCCCTCGGGCACGTCGACCTGGAGCGCGATCGCCGAGCGCTTCAGCACCGGCCGCAGGCTTGCAATGATCTGGTCGGTGGCCTCGCTGAGCGAGAATTGCCGGCGCTCGGCATGGGAGCGGTCGACCGCGACCTGCTTGAACGACTGGATCAATTCGCCGGCGCGCTGGAGATTGGCGACGAGCTGCTGCGAGGCGTCGCGCGAGGACTGCACGAACTCCTCCAGCTGCGAGCGGCGCAGGCCTCCATCGCCCTTGAGCTGGGCTTCGAAGATTTCGGTGCGCCGGGCGAAGCTCGAGGCAACGGTCAGGCTGATGCCGATAGGGTTGTTGACCTCGTGCGCGACGCCGGCAACGAGGCCGCCGAGCGCGGCCAGCCGTTCGGCGTCGATCAGATTCTGCTGCGCGGTGTTGAGTTCGAGCAGCGCGCTCTCGGCCTTCTCCTTGGACGCGCGCAGCTCGTCCTCGGTCTGGCGCTTCGCGATCGCGTTCTCGCGGAACACCTCCACCGCGCGCGCCATGGCTCCGACCTCGTCACGTGCCTTGGTGCCCTGCACCTCGCGGTCGAGGTCGCCGAGCGTGATCGCGCGCATCGCGGCCATGATCTGCTGCAGCGGCAGCCGGATCGAGAGCGCGATCAGAACGCCGGCGGTGAGGATGATGCCGAGAAAGACCACCGCGATCGACAGCACCCGCCTGGAAATGGCGGCCAGCGTGCGGTCGAACGTCTCCTGCGCCTTCTGCTCGCGCTGCCGCATCTTGGTCGAGAGATCGTCGATGGCGCCGATCGCCTCGGCCTGGCTGGCGTCGATGGTGTTGCGGAGCAGTTCGGTGCGGCTCGCAAGCTGCTCGGAGAGCTTTGCAAAGCCCTCGCGCAGCGCGGCGGTGCGGGCTCCGAGCCGCCGCAAGGCCATCTTCTGCAGGTCGTTGTCGGCGAGGTCGATCATCACGGGGATGGTCTTCTCGATCGTCTCGGTGTTGCGCCGCGCGTCGTCGGCCGCGCCCGGTGACAGCGAGAGATAATAGGAATTGGCCGCCACCAGCATCGCGGTGAAGGCCTCGCGGGATTTTCCGAGCGAAGGCCAGATCAGCGCGTCGCGATGGCCGGTGGCGCCTTCGATGATGGAGTAGAGGCCCGCCATGTCCCTGGCCGGGCCCTGCACCTGCTCCTCATAGGTCTTCGCGATGGTGGCCTGCACGCTGCGCAGCTCGCCGAAGCCGTTGAGGAAGCGGTCGGTGGTACGCTCCAGCTCCTCGACCGAGCCCGACAGCATCGGGTCCTTGGCGGCACGGTTGGACAGCGTGCCCAGCACCGCTTCGCGCAGCAGCAGGATCTCGGCGAACAGGTCCGGGCTCGGCTGGTTGATGTAGCGGTGGATCAGATTGTGCAGGCGTCCGGTCTCGCTTTCGAGCAGCGCAAGGATTCGGTCGGATTCGCGCACCTGGCGCACGTCGTCCCAGGCCGAGCCAAGCACCTGGGCGCCATTCCAGATCATCGCCACCAGCACCACCACCACGGCGGAGTTCAGCGCCGCGATCGACAGAATGCGCCAGCGGATCGGCACCGCCCGCAGCACACCGACGATGCGCGCGCGCGCCCTCCCGATCGGGCCGGGCGGCCTTTCCGCGGTCTCGCTGTGTCCGAGCCCAGCCAAGAAGCTCTACTCCACCTTGCGAATGCGTTCGATCAGCGCGGCCGCGGCGGGATCGCGCCCGGCCTTGGCGTAGATCGCGGCCATGGCGTCCTCGAACGGCTTGCGGTCGATATCCCTGACGACGGTGACGCCAGCTTCCTGGGCCTTGCGCTGCGACTGCTCCTCGAGGTCGCGCCATTTCTCGCGCATGAATCGGCTGGAGCGTTGCGCGGCCTCCCGGAAGATATTCTGGTCGTCCGGCGACAGGCTCTGCCAGGCCTTCAGCGAGATCACCAGCACTTCGGGGCTCATCGTGTGCTCGGTAAGCGTGTAATGGCCGGCATGCTTGTAATGGTCCGTCGTCACGAAGGATGGCCAGTTGTTTTCGGCGCCGTCGATCAAATGATTGGTGAGCCCGGTGAGCACCTGCCCGTAGGGCAGCTCGACCGGTTCGGCGCCGAGCGAACGGATCATCTGGCTCATCAACTCCGACTGCTGCACCCGGATCCGCAATCCCTTGAGGTCCGCGACGTTCCTGACCGGGCGGACACCATTGTAGATCGACCGCGCCCCGGAATCGTAAAAGGCGAGCCCGATGAAGCCATAAGGCTCGAAACTGCCGAGGATTTCGCTGCCGATCGGCCCGTCCAGCACCTTCTGCATGTGCTCGATGGACCGGAACAGGAACGGCATTGCCAGCACGTTCATCGCCGGGACGAAATTGCCGATCAGCGCCACGTTGGTCCGGTTGAGGTCGATCGCACCGGCCCGGGTCTGCTCGATGGTCTCCTTTTCCTCACCGAGCTGGCGGGAGTGGAACACCTTGATCTCGTGCCGGCCGCTGGTGCGCTCGGCGATCAGGGCGCCCATGTAGCGTAGCGCCTGGACGGTCGGATAATCCGCGGTCTGGGTATCGGCGGCGCGAAATTCGCGCGCGCCGGCGCCCGTCGTCCAGACGGCAAGCAGAAGCGCGACGAAGATCACCCCGGTCCGCGAGAGTTCGGCACGGCTCAGCACTGGCACACTCAACCCCTCAGTGGTGGAGTCTATGGCGGGAGCAAAAGGTTCAATGCAATCTAGAGCGTTTTCAAGCGAAGTGGATACCGGTTCGCGTCGGGAAAACGCGTCAAATTAAGAATCTGGAGACCCGTTTCCGATCGGAACGGGGCGCTGGCAGCTGGGCGGGGGAAGGCCATCCCGCTGGCGCCGCGGTGGCGATTGTGCGGCGCGGTCGGCGCGCATTCCCGGTTGAAACCGCAAAGGGGGCGCCTTAAGCAGAACAGCCGTCTTTCGTCGCGCGACACGGGAAGAGCCATCGTGATTTCAGCATTGCGCCTTTTGCCTGTCGTCGCCACCGTCGCGGCTCTCGCATTCATCTCGAAAGCGCAGGCGGCCACCGAGATCGCGTGGTGGCACGCCATGTCCGGCGAGCTCGGGCGGCAGCTCGAGAAACTGGCCTCGGATTTCAACGCCTCGCAGTCCGATTACCGCATCGTGCCTGCTTACAAGGGCAATTACACCGAGACGGTGACCGCCGCGATCTTCGCCTTCCGCTCGCGCAGCCAGCCCGCCATCGTCCAGGTCAACGAGGTCGCCACCGCCACCATGACCGCGGCCAAGGGCGCGATCTATCCGGTGTTCAGCCTGATGCGGGACCAGGGCGAGCCGTTCTCGCTGGGCGATTACCTGCCTGCGGTCTCCGGCTACTACACCGATGCAGCGGGCAATCTGCTGTCGTTCCCGTTCAATTCCTCGACGCCGATCCTCTATTACAACAAGACCATGTTCCGCGATGCCGGGCTCGATCCGGAGGCGCCGCCGAAGACCTGGCCGGAATTGGGGCTCGCTGCAAAGCGCTTGCGCGACCGCGGCGCTGCTTGCGGCTTCACCACCTCCTGGCCATCCTGGATCCATGTCGAGAATTTCTCCGCCTTCCACAATCTGCCGTTGGCGAGCCGGGCCAACGGCTTTGCCGGGCTGGATGCGGAATTGACCATCAACAATCCGTCGCTGGTGCATCACATCGCAGCGCTCAGCGAGTGGCAGAAGACCAGGCTGTTCGACTATAGCGGTCGCGGCCAGTCGGCCGAGCCGCGCTTCCAGAAGGGCGAGTGCGGCATCTTCATCGGCTCCTCGGCGACGCGTGCCGACATCAGGGCGAATTCGAAGTTCGAGATCGGCTACGGCATGATGCCGTACTGGCCGGACATGAAGGGCGCGCCGCAGAACTCGATCATCGGCGGCGCCACGCTGTGGGTGCTGCGCGACCGCCCGCGCGAGGAATACAAGGGCGTGGCGCGGTTCTTTTCCTATCTGTCGCAGCCCGGCGTGCAGGCCGCCTGGCACCAGAACACCGGCTATCTGCCTGTCACCCGTGCCGCCTTCGAGCTGACGCGGTCGCAAGGATTTTACGAGCGCAACCCGGGCTCGGCGATCTCGTTCGAGGAGATCACGCTCAATCCGCCGACGGAGAATTCGAAGGGCATCCGGCTCGGCTCCTTCGTGCTAATCCGCGGCGCCATCGAGGACGAGCTGGAGCAGGCCTTTGCCGGCCACAAGAGCGCGCAAGCCGCGCTGGATTCCGCCGTCGAGCGCGGCAACAAGATCCTCCGCCAGTTCGAGCGGGCCAGTCCGGAGCGGTAGGGGTGGCGCGCGAGGTCTCTCGACAGCGTCATGGCCTGGCGTGTCCCGGCCATCCATGCCTTGCCGCAGCCGAAGAACGTGGATGCCCGGGACAAGCCCGGGCATGACGAACTCGAGCGTATTTGGATGACACTGCCATACCTTCCCGACGCCGAGAGCTTCCGCGCCTTCCGTTCCGATGCGCCGCGCTGGCTGCCGATCGCGCTCGACATCGCGCGCAGCCACGGTCTCGATGTCGGCTCGCTTCACGTGTTTGCGACCGGCACCAATCTGGTGGCCGGTCTCGGCGACAAGCTGATCCTGAAAATCTTTCCGCCGCAGCTCGCAGCGCAGTTCGTCTCCGACCGTGGCTCGCTGGCGCAGCTGAACGGCCATGTCGATCTGCCGATTCCCGAGATCGTCGCCGAAGGGACGCGCGACGGCTGGCCATACCTGATCATCACGCGCCTTGCCGGCACGCTCGGCTCGGAAGTGTGGCCGTCCTTGCCGGAAGACCAGAAGGAGCGCCTGCTGCGCCGGATCGGCGAGACCATCGCCGCCGTGCAGCGCGCCCCGCTTGGGCCGCTTGCGACAATCGAGCCGCGCTGGGAGGACTTCATGCGCCGGCAGATGCAGGGGTGCCGCGCCAGGCACGAGCGTCTTGGCCTTGCGCCGAAATTCCTTAGAGGCCTTGACGATCTCCTGCGCGACGCGGCAAAGCTCATTCCGATGGATGCGCCGCCGGTGATTCTGGTCGGCGAATACATTCCTGAAAACTTCCTGCTCGCATGCGAGGACGGCCAATGGTCGCTCGCCGGCTTGTTCGATTTCGGCGACGTGCTCGCGGGTTGGCGTGATTACGACTTGCTCGGCCCCAGCGCCTTCATGGCGGCAGGCCGGCCGGGGAGGGTGCGCAGCCTGCTGGAAGGCTTCGGCTATGCGACCCTCGACTACACGCTCAAGCGCCGCCTGATGGCCCTGATGCTGCTGCACCGGGCTAGCGATCTCAACAGCCATATCTGCATCGAGGGCTGGCAGGACAAGGCGACCGATCTCATTGAGCTGCAGGACCTGATCTGGCCGGGCTGATGCTCGCGCTCAGCCTCTCTCCGTCATTCCAGGGCGCTGCGCAGCGTCGAACTATGGTGCGCAATTGCGCACCTGAGAACCCATTCTCCGGCGCCTGTTGCCACCCGATGGATTCCGGGCTCGATGCTGCGCATGCGCCGGAATGACGGCTCTGCTCGCGAGGCAGGCGGCCAGTCGTTTATGCTCAATAAATATGCAAATGCGCATCTTTGTATGCAATGCTTCGGGCCGCTGCAGAGGCCGCGCGCGAGCCAGGATCGATATTTTTGTTTTGTTTCAAGCTGCTTAGCTCGATCGTAAACGCCCATTAAGCCTTGGCACGAACCTTGCGAATCCAGTTCCAACCAGAAACTTTTGTGTTGGAGCCATTTCATGAAGCGCCGCGATTTCCTCAAGTCCGTTTCCGGATTGGCCGCCGGAGCGGCGCTTCCGGCCATGCCGAGCGTCGTCTCCTCCGCCTATGCCGACGCCCGTTCGGAGACGCTGCTGATCGTCTCGGAAGGCGGCCCCAACAATCTTGACATCCACGGCATCGGCACCAACGTGCCCGGCTATGAGGTGTCCTGGAACTGCTACGACCGGCTCATCAGCCACGAGATGAAGAGCGGCCCCGGCGGGGTGCCCTATTACGACCGCGACAAGTTCAAGGGCGAGCTCGCCGAGGACTTCAAGATCGACGACATGTCGGTCACCTTCAAGCTGCGCAAGAACGCCAAATTCCACGACGGCACGCCTGTCACTGCCAAGGACGTGAAATGGTCGCTCGACCGCGCCGTGAGCGTCGGCGGCTTCCCGACCTTCCAGATGAGCGCGGGCTCGCTGACCAAGCCGGAGCAGTTCGTCGTGATCGACGACCACACGGTGCGGGTCGACTTCCTGAAGAAGGACAGGCTCACGATCCCCGATCTCGCCGTGATCGTGCCCTGCATCGTCAACTCCGAGCTCGTGAAGAAGAACGCCAGCGAGAAGGACCCCTGGGGTCTCGAATTCACCAAGCAGCAGACCGCGGGCTCCGGCGCCTACAAGGTGACGAAATGGACCGCCGGCACTGAAGTTGTCATGGAGCGCAACGACGACTGGGTCTGCGGCCCGCTGCCGAAGATCAAGCGCGTGATCTGGCGCATGGTGCCGCAGGCCGGCAATCGTCGTGCGCTGCTGGAGCGCGGCGATGCCGACATCTCCTATGAGCTGCCGTTCAAGGATTTCCAGGAGATGAAGGCGAACGGCAAGCTCAATGTGGTCTCGCTGCCGTTCTCCAACGGCATCCAGTATATCGGCATGAACGTGACCAAGCCGCCGTTCGACAATCCGAAGGTGCGGCAGGCCGTCGCCTATGCACTGCCGTACCAGAAGATCATGGACGCGGTGCTGTTCGGGCTCGCCAACCCGATGTTCGGTGCGGCCAAGGACAAGGCCACCGAAGTCGCCTGGCCGCAGCCGCACAAATACAACACCGACATGGAGAAGGCGAAGGCGCTCTTGGCGGAAGCCGGCTATGCCAACGGCTTCGAGACGACGATCTCGTTCGATCTCAATTTCGCTGGCGTCAACGAGCCGCTCTGCGTGCTGGTGCAGGAGAGCCTGGCTCAGATCGGCATCAAGACCACCATCAACAAGGTGCCCGGCGCCAATTGGCGCACCGAGTTGAACAAGAAGGAGATGCCGCTCTTCACCAACGTGTTCTCGGGTTGGCTCGATTACCCCGAATACTTCTTCTACTGGTGCTATCACGGCAACAATTCCGTCTTCAACACCATGAGCTACAAGTCGGCGGAGATGGACAAGCTGATCGACGGCGCGCGCACGGCCGCCGCGACCGGCGACACGGCGACCTACGACAAGGACGTGAAAGGCTTCGTCGATCTCGCCTTCACCGACGTGCCGCGCATCCCGCTGTACCAGCCCTTCGTCAACGTCGCGATGCAGAAGAACGTCAGCGGCTACCAATACTGGTTCCACCGGAGGCTGGATTATCGCGCGATGGCGAAGGGGTGAGACGTCATGGGGCCCGCGGTGCTGGCTGTCCCTTCACGTGAGGTGAGCACACTCTTCAGGCTCCCTCCCCCCTTGCGGGGGAGGGTTGGGGAGAGGGGTAGCCCAAGCAATGGTGTTCATTGTCGCGCGCGGCCTGTTCTTCGTCACACCATGGGTCACCGTGTGGCACCCCTCTCCCTGGCCCTCCCCCGCAAGGGGGGAGGGAACGCAGCGGAGCAAGTGGCTCGATCTCGCTGTCAAGCTGAGCACATCAGGAGCACCCCATGCTGACCATGATCGGCAAGCGCCTGATGTTCGCGATCCCCTCGCTGATCGGCGTCGTCATCGTCACCTTCCTGCTGACGCGGGCGCTGCCCGGTGATCCCGCCGCCTATTTCGCCGGTCCCGCCGCAACGAAAGAAGCCGTCGAGCAGATCCGCAAGAAGCTCGGCCTCGACAGGCCGCTGATCGAGCAGTTCTTCCGCTACACCAACGACCTCGCCCATGGCGATTTCGGCAACTCGCTCACCACGGGTCAGCCGGTTGCAGCCGAAATCCGCAACCGTCTGCCGGCCTCCGCCGAGTTGACGCTGCTGGGCCTCGTCGTGTCCGTCGTGATCGCGATTCCGCTCGGCGTGTTAGCTGCGACGCGGCCGGGATCATGGATCGACCATCTCTGTCGCATCACGACAACGGCGGGAGTCTCGCTGCCGGTGTTCTTCACCGGCCTCGTGCTGGTCTACGTGTTCTATTTCCGCCTCGGCTGGTCGCCCGCGCCCCTCGGCCGTCTCGACGTGTTCTACAGCGCGCCGCCGACGGTCACAGGCTTCTATCTGATCGACACCCTGATCGCGCGCGATCTCGAGGCGTTCCGCTCCGCGCTGAGCCAATTGATCCTCCCCGCGACGACGCTCGCGATCTTCTCGCTGGCGCCGATCGCGCGCATGACCCGTGCCTCGATGCTCGCGGTGCTGGCTTCAGAATTCGTCCGCACCGCGCGCGCCAGCGGCCTGTCGCCGGCAACCGTCATCGTCACCTATGCCTTCCGCAACGCCATGCTTCCCGTCATCACCACGCTCAGCATGGTGTTCTCGTTCCTGCTCGGCGCCAACGTGCTGGTCGAAAAAGTGTTCGCCTGGCCCGGCATCGGCTCCTACGCGGTGGAAGCGCTGATCTCGTCGGACTTCGCGCCGGTGCAGGGTTTCGTGCTGACCATGGCGGTCATGTACGTGCTGCTCAATCTGATCATCGACATTTTGTACGGCGTGATCGATCCCCGCGTCAGGTTGGAGGGCTAGACTATGAGCTCCGTTGCGCCTGCTGTTGAACCCGTCGGTCCCGCCCGCACGTCGGGACTCGCTGCCGTTCTCGAACAAACCCGCTACGTGCTCGGCGAGAACAAGGTCACGGGCTTTGCCTTCGCGCTGCTGATCCTGATCCTCATCGCCGCGATCTTCGGCCCCTATGTGGTGCCGTATGATCCGCTGGCTTCCGACACCGCTGCGGCGCTGAAGCCGCCCTCGGCGGCGCATTGGTTCGGCACCGACCAGCTCGGGCGCGACATCTTCAGCCGCGTCATCGTCGCGACCCGGCTCGACGTCTTCATCGCGATCGCCTCGGTCGCGCTGGTGTTCCTGATGGGCGGGCTGGCCGGCATTGCCGCGGGTTATTTCGGCGGCTGGACCGACCGCATCGTCGGCCGCATCGCCGACACGATCATGGCCTTTCCGCTGTTCGTGCTGGCCATGGGCATCGTCGCCGCCCTCGGCAACACCGTGCAGAACATCATTCTGGCCACCGCCATCGTGAACTTCCCGCTCTATGCCCGCGTCGCTCGTGCCGAGGCCAATGTCCGCCGCAATGCCGGCTTCGTGCAGGCCGCGCGTCTGTCGGGCAACGGCGAGTTCCGCATCCTGCTGGTGCACATCCTGCCCAACATCATGCCGATCATGATCGTGCAGATGTCGCTGACCATGGGCTACGCCATCCTCAACGCCGCCGGCCTGTCCTTCATCGGCCTCGGTGTCCGCCCGCCCACCGCCGAATGGGGCATCATGGTCGCCGAGGGTGCCGGCTTCATGGTGTCGGGCGAATGGTGGATTGCACTCTTCCCCGGCCTTGCCCTGATGATCGCCGTGTTCTGCTTCAACCTCCTCGGCGACGGCCTGCGCGACATCGTCGATCCGCAAAGGAGGACGTGATGGCAAATTTCCGCTCAAAATTCCCCAGCGATTCCAATGCCATTCTACTGTGCATGGGGTTGTTTTCGCGTTTTTTGCTTCGTAGGCCCAGATGACCGCCCAGCCCCTGCTCGACGTTCAGGACCTCACCGTCGAATTCACCACCCGCCGCGGCATCGTCAAGGCGGTGCAGCACGTCAACATCTCCGTCGCCAAGGGCGAGACGCTCGCCATCGTCGGCGAGTCCGGCTCCGGCAAGTCGGTGACGTCCTACGCGGTGATGCGCATCCTCGACCGTGCCGGGCGGATCGCCGAGGGCTCGGTGATGTTCTCCGGCATCGACGTCAAGGCCGCGACCGAGGACCAGATGCGGGACCTGCGCGGGCGGGAGGTCTCGATGATCTTCCAGAACCCGCGCGCCGCGCTCAACCCGATCCGCAAAGTCGGCGACCAGATCGAGGACGTGCTGCGCACCCATGTGCAGCAGGCCCAGGTGGCCGATCACGGCGAGAAGGCGATCGAGGCGCTGGAGCAGGTCAAGATCGCTCGCCCGCGCGAGCGCTACCACGCCTATCCGTTCGAGCTCTCGGGCGGCATGTGCCAGCGCGTCGTCATTGCGCTCGCGCTCGCCTGCAATCCACAGCTGCTGATCGCGGACGAGCCGACCACCGGCCTCGACGTCACCACGCAGAAGGCGGTGATGGATCTGATCGTCGAGCTGACCAAGCGCCGCGCGATGTCGACCATCCTGATCACCCACGATCTCGGCCTTGCCGCGGCCTATTGCGACCGCGTCGTGGTGATGGAGAAGGGCCGCGTCGTCGAGACCGCCAAGGCCGCCGACATCTTCGCGAACCCGCAGCACCCCTACACCAAGAAGCTGATGCGCGCGACGCCGCGGCTTGGCGTGAGCTTGCGGGATCTGCTGCCGGAGGAGGAGGGAGCAACCTCATCCGCATCCGTCGTCGGTTCGCCCGACCAGCGCGTCGCGCAAAGCGATGAGAAGAGCGCGCAGCCCCTTCTCCTCGTCGACAAGCTCGTCAAGGAATACCCCCGCCAGGGCGCCACCGCCGTGCTCGGAAAACTGTTCGGCCGCAAGCCGCCGGTGGAGCCGGACGTGTTCCGCGCCGTCGACGGCATCAGCTTCTCGATCAGCCATGGCGAGAGCGTCGGGCTCGTCGGCGAATCCGGCTGCGGCAAATCGACGACGTCGATGATGGTGATGCGCCTCCTGGACCAGAACTCCGGCCTGATCCAGTTCGACGGCGAGGACATCGGCGGCGTCTCGCCTGCCGCCTTCGCCCGGATGCCGCAGCGCAGCCGCATCCAGATGGTGTTCCAGGACCCGACCGACAGCCTCAACCCGCGCTTCACGGCCGCGCGCGCCATCGCCGACCCCATCATGCAGCTGGGTGATGTCAGGGGACGCGACGCACTCCGAGCCCGCTGCGAGGAACTGGCGACCATGGTCGGCCTGCCGCACAACCTGCTCGACCGCTTCCCGCATCAGCTCTCAGGCGGCCAGAAGGCCCGCGTCGGCATCGCCCGCGCCATCGCGCTGCATCCGAAGCTCGTCATCCTGGACGAGCCGACGGCGGCGCTGGACGTCTCGGTGCAGGCCGTGGTGCTCAATCTGCTTCAGGATCTGAAGCAGCGGCTGGGTATGAGCTATCTGTTCGTCTCGCATGATTTGAATGTGGTGCGCTTGTTGTGCGATCGTGTCATTGTGATGCGGACGGGACGGATCGTCGAGGAGGGCTCTTCCGAGCAGGTGCTCGGCGATCCCCAGGACGACTACACCAAGGAACTGCTGACGGCGATCCCGCATCCGCCGTTGCCGGTGCACTGAGATCAGCTTGAGAGAGTGATGGCCGAACCCCTGGACGACTATATCGACGCCGTATCCAAAGCGCTGGCGCTGCCGGTCGAGGAGGCCTGGAGGCCCGCGGTGCGTGCGAATCTCGACGTGTCGCTGCGCCTTTCCCGCCTCGTCGACGAATTCGCGCTGCCGGACGAGACCGAGCCGGCGCCGATCTTCACGGTCTGATGCTGCCATGACCACCAAGCCAGAAACGGCCTCGGGAATCGCAAGCGCGGTCGCGGCCCGCAAAATGTCCGCGCTCGATGCCACCGAAGCCGCGCTTTCGCGCATCAAGCAGCACGACACCATTCTCAATTCCTTCACTGACGTCACCGCCGATCGCGCCCGCGCCAAGGCGCGCGCGATCGACGCCGACATCGCAGCCGGAAAGGAAATCGGCCCGCTCGCCGGCGTACCTTTCGCGGTGAAGAACCTGTTCGATGTCGCGGGCCTGCCCACACGTGCGGGCTCGAAGATCAACCGCGACCTCGCGCCGGCCAAACGTGACGCCACGCTGATCGAGCGGATGGAAGCCGCCGGCGCCGTTCTGGTCGGCGCGCTCAACATGGGCGAATACGCCTACGACTTCACCGGCGAGAACGTCCATGACGGTCCCTCGCGCAATCCGCATGATACGACGCGGATGACCGGCGGTTCCTCCGGTGGTTCGGGCAGCGCCGTCGGCGGCGCGCTGGTGCCGATCGCGCTGGGCTCGGACACCAACGGTTCGATCCGCGTGCCGTCCTCCTTCTGCGGCATCTTCGGTTTGAAGCCGACCTATGGCCGGCTCACTCGGGCGCGTTCCTTTCCGTTCGTCGCGAGCCTCGATCATCTCGGCCCGTTCGCGCGCTCGGTCACCGATCTCGCGCTTGCCTACGATGTGATGCAGGGCCCGGATGCGGAGGACAGCGCCTGCACGACGCGCGGGCTGGAGCCGACGCTGCCGCTGCTCGCCAATCCGGTCTCGGACCTGCGGATCGCGATCGCGGGCGGATATTTCCAGAAGAACGTGTTCCCGGAAGCCGTCGAGGCCGTCGGCCGCGTTGCCAAGGCGCTTGGCGCAACGCAAGTCGTGGATATCCCCGAAGCCGCGCGCGCCCGCGCGGCGGCCTATGTCATCACCACGACCGAAGGCGCTTCGCTCCACCTCGATCGCCTGCGCAAGCGCCCGCACGATTTCGATCCGGCCGTGCGCGACCGGCTGATTGCAGGCGCGATGGTGCCTGCGCCCATGGTCGACCGCGCGCAAAAATTCCGCCGTTGGTACCGCGCGCAGCTTGCCGAGATCTTCAAGTCCGTCGACGTGCTGCTGGCGCCCGCGACGCCCTGCACCGCGCCGAAACTCGGCCAGGTGAATTTCAATCTCGACGGCGTCGAGCTTCCGGTACGCGCCAATATCGGCGTCCACACCCAGCCGATCTCCTTCATCGGATTGCCGGTGGTCGCGGTGCCGGTGCCGCTCGAGCCGCTGCCGATCGGCGTGCAGATCATCGCCGCGCCCTGGCGCGAGGACATCGCGCTTCGTGTCGCGCACGCATTGGAAAAGATGGGCGTGGCATACGCGCCTGCTCCAAGGGGACTTTAAGAGGAATTTGAGATGGAGATCGATCTCCCCGACGTGATCGCGGAAGTCAAAGCCGCGTTCGAGCGTTATGAGCAGGCCCTCGTCAGCAACGACGTCGCGGTGCTGGGCGAGCTGTTCCGCAACGATCCCCGCACGCTGCGCTACGGCATCGGCGAGAACCTCTACGGCTACGAGGCGATAAGCGGATTCCGCGCCGGCCGATCGCCGGTCGGCCTGAACCGCCGCACTGCAAAGACCGTAATCAGCAGCTATGGCCGCGACACGGCCGTTGCTTCCACGCTGTTCTATCGCGACACCGCGCCCGGCAAGGTCGGCCGGCAGATGCAGACCTGGATTCGCTTTCCCGAGGGCTGGCGCGTCGTCGCCGCCCATGTCAGCATCATCGACGAGCCGAAAGAGACCGCATGACGCTCGACGAGTTTCCGCGAGGGACACCGCCGGCTGAACCGGTCGTGCCGCGCGTCGATCGTCCCTCGGCATCGGTGCAGAAGGTCACCCGCGCGGAGGAGCTGCGCCTGCAACTCGCGGACGAGATCGTGCGCGGCGCCCTGGCCCCCGGCGCGCCGCTGGACGAGACCGACATCGCGCGCCGCTTCAACGTCTCGCGGACGCCGGTACGTGAGGCGCTGCGCCAGCTCGTGGCAAGCGGCCTCGTCGAAGCGCGCGCCCATCGCGGCGCGGTGGTGGCGCAGCCCTCGATCGAGCGGCTGACGGGCATGTTCGAGGCGATGGCCGAGCTCGAGGCGCTGTGCGCAGGGCTCGCCGCCGAGCGCATGTCCGCGGCCGAGCGCCATGGCCTCGAGGCTGTCCACGAGGAGCTGCGGCTGCTGAGCTACGCCGGCAATCCCGACCGCTTTCACGAGGTCAACGAGCGCTTCCACAACGCGATCTATGCGGGATCGCAGAACGGCTATATCGCCGAGATCACGCTGGCGACGCGCGTGCGCGTTCAGCCGTTCCGCCGCGCCCAGTTCCGCAACCTCGGACGTCTCGCCAAATCCCAAGCCGAGCACGACCGCGTCGTCGTCGCCATCATGCGCGGCGACAAGCAGGGCGCGGCCGCCGCGATGCGCGCGCATATCGAGCTGGTGCGCGGGGAGTACGAAATCTACGCGGTGTCGGTGTAGTGTCGTAGGGTGGGCAAAGGCGCAAAGCGCCGTGCCCACGATCTTCTCATGAAGGACGAGATCGTGGGCACGCCTTGCTTTGCCCGCTCTACGAGACCTATTTTGTTGCGGCTTCCGCCATATACTTCCGCCAGCCGCCATACGCGGTGATATCCCGCGCATCGCCCAGCGCTTCCGGCTCGACCAGAAACCCCTTCACGCTGCGGCCGTCGGCCAGCCGCACCGTTCCGATCGCCATCGGCGCGGGGATCGCGTCGACGAACTTGCCGAAGGCGGACGACGACAACGACCAGATCTCCAGCTCGATCGCGGCGCCCTTGCCGGCCTCGACCCGAAGCATGCCCGGCTTTGGCGGCGTGGTCTTGAGCGCGTAGAGCTTGTAGTCCGGCGCCGTTCTGGTTGCCTCGATCAGGCGGCCGTTCAGCGCTTTCAACTCGCCGTTCAGCACCATGCCGGACAGATGCGCGCCGACCACGGCGATCGGGATCTCGTCGGCGCTGCTCGCCGGCAAGGGTGCGAGCGGTGCTTGCGCTACGCTCTTTGCGCCGAGACTCAGCTTCGTATCGGCATGGAAGACGCGGCCGATGCTGGCGAGCAGCCCGTCGCGGCCTGCCGGCGCGAGCAGCGTGACGCCGAACGGAATGCCGTCGGCGCGCATCGAGGCCGGAACGGCAAGGCCGCAGAGGTCGAGCAGGTTGACGAAATTGGTGTAGGTGCCGAGCCGGCTGTTGAGCTCGATCGGGTTGGCGAGCACCTGCGCCGTCGTATAGGCCGTCGGCGCCGTCGGCAGCACTAACGCGTCGATATTGGTAAAGGTGCGCTCGGCGATCTTTCGCAGGCCCTGCAGGCGGTAGAGCGCCGAGAACGTGTCTGCCGCCGTCAGCCGCGCGCCCGCCGCGGTGATCTCGCGCGTCACGGGATGGATCGCATCCGGCGCGGAGGCCAGCAGATCCTTGATCACGAGATAGCGTTCCGCGACCCACGGGCCCTCATAGAGCAGCCGCGCCGTCTCGTAGAACGGCTCGAGGTCGAACTCGATCAACTCGGCGCCAAGCGCGGTCCAGCGCTTCAGCGTATCGGCGTAGGCAGCTTCCGATGTCTTGTCGCCGAAGAAGATCAGCTGTCCGTTGCGCGGCACGCCGAGGCGCAAGCCTGCCGGGAACGGCGTGAGCGGCTGAAGCGGCCGGTCGCGCGAGAACGGGTCGGCTTGGTCCGGCCCCGCCATCACCGACAAAGCGAGCGCAGCATCATCCACCGTCAGCGCAAACACCGAGATGCAGTCGAGCGTGCGACAGGCCGGCACGAGACCCGCATTCGAGATCATGCCGAGGCTCGGTTTCAGGCCGACGATGTTGTTGAGCATGGCCGGCACGCGGCCGCTGCCTGCGGTATCGGTGCCGAGCGACAGCGGCACGAGGCCGGCGCCGACGGCGACCGCGGAGCCCGAACTCGACCCGCCGGGAATGAGATCGTCGCGAATTGCGTTCTTGGGAATGCCGTAGGGCGAACGCACCCCGACGAGGCCGGTTGCGAACTGGTCGAGATTGGTCTTGCCGATGATGATGGCGCCGGCGGCACGCAGGCGCGCTACCGCGGTCGAATCGTGCGCCGGCGTGGTGGAGAAGGCCGGGCAGGCCGCGGTGGTCGGAAAGCCCAGCGCGTCGATATTGTCCTTCACCGCGACCGGCACGCCGTAGAGCGGCAGGTCGGCGGCCTCCGCGCGCGCGGCAAGCGTCTCGGCTTCCGCGATCGCGTCCGTCTCCTCGCGCAGGCTGATGAAGATGGCAGGATCGTTGCGGTCGCGGATGCGCTGATAGGTCCGCGCGATCGTCTGCGCCGGCGTCAGCGTCCCCGCGCGATGCGCGGCTACAATCGCGGCGATCGTTTCAGGCTGCTCGGCCCCCATTTCAGCCCTCATGGCGACAAAACTCCGGCAATTTGTCTTCGCCGGAGTGAAGCAAGCGATGTGCCATTGTGTACAATATCCGGGCAGTACCATTGCTCCGGATATTATCGTGCGATCAGTGGCTTGGGAGATATTTCGACCGGCAGATGGGCGGCCGCGGCGGCGCCCTGTGACGGGCACATGCCTAAATCATGGGCAGCCGAGGTCAGGTGAAGCCAGCGAGGATCCGGAGCAGGTGGGCCCGGTTCTCCTTGCCGATCTTCGCCTCGACGTTCCGCTCGTGCTCGGCCGCGAGCCGCTTGAACTTCGCCAGCGCCGTCTCGCCCTGCGCGGTGAGATGCAGCGCATGCGAGCGCCGGTCCGCCTTCGACTTGACCCGCTTGACCAGCCTGCGCTGTTCGAGACTGTCGAGCAGATGCACCAGCCTGGCGCGCTCGATGCCCAGGCGCTTGGCCACGGCCATTTGCGACAGGCCCGGATTGGCCCCGATCACCGTCAGCACCGAATATTGCGTCGGCCGGATGTCGACATCGCCGAGCGTCCTGATGAAATCCTGAAAGATCCAGATCTGGAAGCGTCGCACCGCATAGCCGGCGTGCCCGACCAGGGCGTCGAGGCCGACATCATCGGCAATATCGCGGGGCGCCGCGCCATTGCCGGCGCGCTTGCGTGGGGAGGGGCGGGTATCGGCCCGGGCTGCACTGGCTGTCACGTCAAGGTCTCCTGCCGCGCAACCTTAGCGTCTCGGCGGCCTGAGCGAAAGTTTGTTGTTGACGACAACAATTGTCATACCCAACATTATGGCCAAGGCAGCCTGGAACGAAGCTGCGGCCGATCCGGTATCCGGGCGGAGGGAGGAAACACATGACAGTCGCTCCACGCAGTGACGTTGCAGGCCTGTTCGCAAGCCCGCGGACCGTCGCAGAGCATCGCGCCGACGGCAGCATCGTGCTGCGCTCGCCCGATCCGTTGCGTGAAGGCGCGCGTTGCGTCGGCGACTGGCTGGAGCAATGGGCGCGGCAAACCCCGGATGCGATCTTCCTTGCCGAGCGCGGCAATGTCGATGCGCCCTGGACCACCGCCACCTATGCGCAGGCGCTGCACCAGGTGCGTGCGGCGGCGTCCTGGATTTTGGCGCAGGGCCTCAGCGCAGAGCGCCCGCTCGCGATCCTGTCCGACAACAGCATCGATCACGCGCTGCTGGCGCTTGCCGCTCAGCATGTCGGCGTGCCTTCTGCCGCGATCTCGCCGGCCTATTCGCTGATGTCCCGGGATTTCGAGAAGCTCAAGAGCATGATCACGCTGCTCGATCCGGGCGCGATCTACGTCGCTGCGACAAAACCCTTTGCGGCGGCGCTGAAGGCGATCGCGCCGCTGCACCGGGCGCGCATCATCAGCGGCAACGAGGACGACGCCGGTGCGCTCGCCTTCCGTGCTGTAGCGGGAACGCAAGAGAGTCCCGGCGTCGCAACTGCCTTCGCCGCGGTGACGCCGGACACGATCGCGAAATTCCTGTTCACGTCAGGGTCGACCGGCACGCCGAAGGCCGTCATCAACACCCAGCGCATGCTGACCTCGAGCCAGCAGGCCAAGGCCCAGACCTGGATATTTCTCGAGCAGGAGCGCGACGATCTGGTCATTCTCGACTGGCTGCCCTGGAGCCACACCTTCGGGGCCAACCACAATTTCAATCTCGTGCTGCGCAATGGCGGCTCGCTCTATATCGACGGCGGCAAGCCCGCGCCCGGTCTCTTCGCGACGTCGCTGGCCAATCTGAAAAGCGTGATGCCGACGGTCTATTTCAACGTGCCGCGCGGCTTCGACATGCTGATCGCGGCGCTGCGCGGGGACGAGGAGCTGTGCCGCCGCTTCTTCAACGAGGTGAAATTCGCCTTCTATGCCGGCGCCGCGCTGCCGCAGAATCTGTGGGACGCGCTCGAGGAGCTCTCGATCAAAACCGTCGGCCGTACGCTGCCGATGGTTTCGGCCTGGGGCTCGACCGAGACGTCGCCGCTCGCGACCGATTGCCATTTTCTCGCCGAGCGTTCCGGCAATATCGGCGTGCCGATCCCCGGCACCGAATTGAAGCTCGTCGCGACCGGCGACAAGCTGGAGGTGCGCGTCCGCGGGCCGAACGTCACGCCCGGCTATTGGAAAGCGCCGGAGCTGACGAAGCAGGCTTTCGACGAGGAGGGCTTTTATCTGATCGGTGACGCGGTCAAGCTGGCCGATAACGGCAGGCCGGAGCGCGGCCTGTTCTTCGACGGCCGCGTCGCGGAGGACTTCAAGCTCAATTCCGGCACCTGGGTCAACGTCGGCACGCTGCGCGTTGCCGGCATTGCCGCGCTCTCGCCGCTGGCGCAGGACATCGTCGTGTCGGGTCATGGCGGTGACGAGGTGCGCTTTCTGGTGTTTCCCAATGTTGTCGCCTGCCGTGTCCACGCCGGTCTGTCCGAGACGGCAGGTGTGAACGAGGTGCTGGCGCATGACAAGGTCAGGACCGCAATCGCGCAGGGCCTGGCGAAACTCAAGCAGCAGGGCCCCCACTCCTCCGGTCACGCCACGCGCGCGCTGCTCCTCGCCGAGCCGCCCTCGGTCGACGGCGGCGAGATCACCGACAAGGGCTACATCAACCAGCGCGCCGTGCTGACGCGGCGAGCGGACGCGGTGGCGCGGCTGAACGACGACGCGTCGGGCGAATGGATCGGTTGCAGCGCCTGAGCTGACGAAGCCGCCGCAAAAGAGGGCGCGTAGCTCATCTCGCTTTCATGACGCCGCAATGTTCGAAGTAGGCCAACAGCCCTGCCGCATTATCTTGCCGATTCTTTTGTTGCTTAAGCAACTAATTTGTGCGAACCGTTCCGGACAAGGACGACGGCGGGCGAACCGCCGCGACTTCTCTGGAGGAAACGATGCTCGGCCCGCACGGTGCCGCCGGCAAACGCCGGCGCATGCCTGGATGTGATGGAAGGTGGCGCCCGGCGCGCGGCTCGTCAGGGCTCAGCGCCGCCGGTGACCGCGCCGAGGTTTTCGTGGAGCCGGCGCAAGAGATCGATCAACACCTCACGCTCGTCCTTGCTGAGGCAGGACAACAGCCGCCGCTCGCGCTCGAGCGCCGCGACGATGACCTTGTCGTGGGTCGCGCGGCCCTTCGCCGTCAGCGAAATCGAATGGGTGCGGCCGTCGTTCGGATCGGTGCGGATCGACACCAGCCCGCGCTTCTCGAGCCCCGCCAGCGTCCGGCTCACTGGTCCCTTGTCGAAGCCGATGACGTGGCAGATGCGCGAGGCCGGAATGCCGGGCTCGATCGCCAGCAGCGACATGATCCGCCATTCCGTGACGTTGACGCCGAACTGCCGCTGATAGAACGCGGTCGCGCTGTTCGAGAGCTTGTTGGCGATGAAGGTGACGAACGCCGGAACGTAACGGTCGAGGTCGAGCGTCGGTCCCGCCTCGTTGAGCGCAGGCTTTTGGCGGATTCTGGTCGATGGCGCGGGCATATCGGGATTCTATCTCGCGGCGGGCCGGTTGACCTAAGGGCATGCGCCGCTCTTTCACAAGATCAAAATGAGGGAGGTCTACCATGACCGCATCCGACTCCCCTGTATCGACTGGCTCTGCGGCCGTTCCGCATCTCGACGTCGATCCCTTCGACATGAAGTTTTTTGCCGATCCCTACCCCACGCATCAGCGGCTGCGTGAGGCCGGGCCAGTGGTCTATCTCGACAAGTGGAACGTCTATGGCGTGGCCCGCTATGCCGAGGTCCATGCGGTGCTGAACGATCCCGCGACCTTCTGCTCCAGCCGCGGGGTCGGCCTGTCCGACTTCAAGAAGGAGACGCCGTGGCGACCGCCGAGCCTGATCCTCGAAGCCGATCCGCCCGCGCACACCCGCACCCGCGCCGTGCTGTCGAAGGTGCTGTCGCCGACGGTGATGAAGGGGCTCCGTGACCGCTTCGCCGCAGCGGCCGAGCAGCGGGTCGACGAATTGCTGGAGAAACGCAGCTTCGACGCGATCGCTGATCTGGCGGAAGCCTATCCGCTCTCGATCTTCCCGGACGCGCTCGGGCTGAAGCCGGAGGGCCGCGAACATCTGATCCCCTACGCGAGCGTCGTCTTCAACGCGTTCGGGCCGCCCAACCAATTGCGCCAGGAATCGATCGAGCGCTCGGCGCCCCATCAGGCTTACGTCACCGCGCAGTGTCAGCGCGAAAATCTCACGCCCGGCGGCATCGGCGCCTGCATTCACGCCCATGTCGACGAGGGCGCGATCACCGCGACCGAAGCGCCGCTTCTGGTCCGCTCGCTGCTCTCCGCCGGCCTCGATACCACCGTCAACGGCATCGGCGCCGCCGTTTATTGCCTGGCGCGTTTTCCCGACCAGTGGCAGCGCCTGCGCGGCGATCTCACCCTTGCGCGCAATGCCTTCGAGGAGGCGGTGCGCTTCGAGAGCCCGGTGCAGACGTTTTTCCGCACCACCACCCGCGAAGTCGAGCTCTCCGGTGCGACCATCGGCGAGGGCGAGAAGGTGCTCATGTTCCTTGCCGCCGCCAATCGCGATCCGCGGCGCTGGGACGAGCCCGACAGCTACGACATCGGCCGCCGCACCTCCGGCCATGTCGGCTACGGCTCCGGCATCCACATGTGCGTGGGCCAGCTCGTGGCGCGGCTCGAAGGGGAGACGATGCTCTCGGCGCTGGCTCGCCGTGTTGCCAGCATCGAGATCGCCGGCGAGCCGAGGCGCCGCTTCAACAACACGCTGCGCGGGCTCGACAGCCTGCCGGTGACCATCACGCCGGCCTGACGCCGCCGGCGACGCAAACAACACATACAACACGGGAGGGAACGATGAAGCATCTGAAATGGGCGTTCGCACTGGCGGCGAGCCTGGCGAGCGGCGCGGCAAGCGCCGAGATATCCGACAATGTCGTGCGCGTCGGCGTGCTCAACGACATCTCCGGCATCTTCCAGGACACCAACGGCATGGGCTCGGTGGAAGCCGCGCGCATGGCGGCGGAGGACTTCAATGGCGGCGGCAAAGGTATCAAGGTCGAGATCGTCTATGCCGATCACCAGAACAAGGCCGATGTCGGCAACGCCATCGCGCGCAAATGGCTCGACGTCGAGGGCGTCGACGCCATCGTCGACGTGCCGAATTCGGCGGTCGGCCTGTCCATCAACGCGCTGCTGCGCGACGGCCGCATGACCTTTCTGGCCTCCTCGACCGCGAGCTCGGATCTCACCGGCAAGGCTTGCTCGCCCAACACCATCCAGTGGGTCAACGACGCCTGGGCAACCGGCAACACCACCGCAGCCGCGATGATGTCGCGCGGCGGCAAGGATTGGTATTTCCTCACGGTCGATTACGCGCTGGGCAAGGGCATCGAGGCGGAGGCGCAGAAGCACATCGAAGGGCACGGCGGCAGGGTGCTGGGCTCATCGAAGCATCCGCTCGGCACTTCCGACTTCGCCTCCTTCCTGTTGCAGGCGCAGAGCTCGAAAGCGCAGGTGATCGGACTCGCCAACGCCGGCGGCGACACCATCAACGCCGTGAAGCAGGCCGCCGAGTTCGGGATCCAGCAGAGCGGGCAGAAGCTCGTCGCCTTCCTGCTCTTCATCAACGACGTCCACGGCATGGGCATCAAGGTCGCGCAGGGGCTCCAGCTCATGGAAGCCTTCTACTGGGACATGAACGACGACACCCGCGCGTTCGCCAAGCGGTTCGCCGCCCGGCCCGGCATGAACGGCAAGATGCCGAGCGGCAACCAGGCGGGCGTCTACGCCTCCACGCTCGCTTATCTGAACGCGGTCGCCGCCACCGGCAGTGACAACGCCAAGAACGTCGTGCCCGAGATGAAGAAATTCAAGGGCAAGGACAAGCTCTTCGGCGACACCGCCATCCGCCAGGACGGCCGCGTCGTGCACCCGATGTACCTGTTCGAGGTGAAGAAGCCGGAGGAGTCGAAATATCCGTATGATTATTACAAGCTGGTCTCGACGATCCCCGCGGAGCAGGCGTTCAGGCCGCTGGCGGAGGGCGGGTGCGAGCTGGTGAAGTAGCTGCCGCTGTTGCGGCAAGCGTCGCTGCGCCCTCTCCCCTTGCGGGAGAGGGTGGCTTCGCGAAGCGAAGCCGGGTGAGGGTTCTCTCCTCACGGACGATCTCGCGAGTGGAGACATACCCCTCATCCGGCGCTTCGCGCCACCTTCTCCCGCAAGGGGAGAAGGAAGAGCACTACACCACCTTGCTGCTTCCCTGTGTGATCAACCGCGCCGCGCGCTGATCGCGCGCGTAGATCCAGAGCCAGCTCAAGGCGACGCTGAGGCGGTGGCGGAGGCCGATCAGGAAGTAGATGTGGGCGATGCCCCAGATCCACCATGCGATGGTGCCGCGCAGCTTGAAGCGGCCGAAATCGATGACGGCGAGCCGCTTGCCGATCTGGGCGAGGCTGCCGGCGTGCTTGTAACGGAATGGGCCGGTCGCAGCACCGCGCAGCCGGGCCTTGATGGTCTCGGCGACGTGCTTTCCCTGCTGCTTGGCAGCCGGCGCGATGCCCGGCACCGGCTTGCCGTCCCAGGCGTTGATGCTGACGGTGTCGCCGATCGCGAAGATCTCGGGATGACCGGGAATGGTCAGGTCGGCCTCGACCTGCACGCGTCCGGCGCGATCGCTGGGTGCGTCCAGCCATTCGGCGGCGGGCGAGGCGCGCACACCGGCGGCCCAGATACGTGTTTTTGCCTCGAGCAGCCTGCCGCCGAACACCACACCCTCGCGGTTGATCTCGGTCACGGCCTGCCCGAGCACGACCTCGACGCCGATCTTCTCCAGCGAGGCCTGCGCATAGGCCGAGAGATCGTCGGCAAAGCCCGCGAGCACGCGCGGCCCCGCCTCGATCAGCACCACGCGCGCCTTGGTGGTGTCGATGTTGCGGAAATCGCCGGGCAGAGTGTGATGCGCCATCTCGGCGATCGTGCCGGCGAGCTCGACGCCGGTCGGGCCGGCACCGACGATGACGAAGGTCAGCCGCGCCGCGCGCTTCGCCGGATCGGTCTCGCGCTCGGCGCGCTCGAACGCCACCAGGATATGACGGCGCAAGGTGGTGCCATCCTCCAGCGTCTTCAGGCCCGGCGCCCATTGCTCCCACTCGTCATGGCCGAAATAGGCGTGACGCGCACCGGTCGCCAGCACCAGCGTGTCGTAGGGCACCTCGCTGCCGTCGTCGATCAGGACGCAGCGCCTTGCCGCATCGACGCCGCTGACAGTCGCAAACAGCGTCGTCACCTCGCGCCGGTCGCGCATGAGATGGCGGATCGGCCAGGCGATCTCGCTGGTCGCGAGCGAGGCGGTCGCAACCTGGTAGAGCAGCGGCTGGAACAGATGATGGTTGCGGCGATCGATCAGCGTGATCTCGACCGGGGCGCCAGCGAGCCGGTAGGTCGTCTCCAGCCCGCCGAAGCCGGCCCCGACGATGACGACGCGGTGCGGTGTCGTGGTCATGATGTACCCTCGAATCTCGCTGCTCTTCCTGCTCATTTAAGTGCGAATTGGGTGTCGCGGTCCAATAGCCGTCATCAATGGTCGGATAGGCCGGACGTATCGGTCCGGCGCGGAAAAAGCGCCGCAGCCCCCGGACCGGGCTTGGGCCAACCTTGGACCTTGGGCCGAAGTAAGTAGAATTATATTTCTTGCCATCCGCGACGGGCGCGAAATATGGTGCAGGGCAGGCGCTGAGCCATTGGCGGCTCGATGGATTTTGCGTTCAATAGAGACGACCCGGGCGGCGATCACCCCGCTTGCGGGCTCAATAATTAAGGAGGGGAGTGGTTATGAGGACGGCATTCTGGCTGGCGGGCGCAGCGGCGCTCGTGCTGGCAAATCAGGCATCCGCCGGCGACACCATCAAGATCGGCTTCGTTTCGACCTTCAGCGGCCCGACCGCCGTGATCGGCAACGACATGCGCAACTCCTTCGAGCTCGCGCTCGATCATCTCGGCCGCAAGATGGACGGCAAGCCGGTCGAGGTGATCTACGAGGACGACGGGCAGAAGCCCGACGTCGGCAAGCAGAAGACCGAGAAGCTGGTACAGTCCGACAAGGTCGATTTCATCGTCGGCTACATCTGGTCGAACGTGCTGCTGGCCTCGCTCAAGACCGCGGTGGATTCGCAGACCTTCCTGATCTCGGCCAATGCCGGCCCTTCGCAGCTCGCGGGCGATCTGTGCTCGCCTTACGTGTTCTCGACTTCCTGGCAGAACGACCAGACACCGCAGGCGGTCGGCACCTATATGAACCAGAAGGGCGTCAAGTCGGTGTTCCTGATCGGCCCGAACTACGCCGCCGGCAAGGACATGCTGGCTGGTGTCAAGAGTACCTTCAAAGGGCAGGTCGTGGGTGAGGAATACACGGTGTGGCCGAGCCAGCTCGACTTCTCGGCCGAGCTCTCCAAGGCGCGTGCCTCCGGCGCCGAGTCGATCTTCGTGTTCTATCCAGGTGCTGCGGGCGTACAATTCCTGAACCAATATGCTCAGGCCGGGCTGAAGAGCACGATGCCGCTCTACACCGCCTTCACCATCGACGAGCTGTCGCTGCCGCTCCAGAAGGAGAACGCGCTCGGGGTGCCCGGCGCGCAGCAATGGGTCAACGACCTCCCCAACGAACAGAACAAGCGCTTCGTCGCCGACTACCGCAAGAAGTATCCCGGCCTGCGTCCGACCTTCTATGGCGCGCAGTCCTACGACGCTGCGAACCTGATCAACAGCGCCGTCGTCGCCGTGAAGGGCGACACCAGCAAGAAGGACGCAATGAAGGCCGAAATGGAGAAGGCCAACTTCAAGTCGGTGCGCGGCGCGTTCAAGTTCGGCAACAACCACATCCCGATTCAGAACTTCTACCTGCAGGACGTGGTCAAGGACGCCGAAGGCCAGCTCGCGCTCAAGACGGTCGCGACCATCGTCGAGAACGACCAGGATCGCTTCCACGAGAAGTGCAAGATGAAGTGAGGTCGGCGTAGCCGCCGAATGAGGGGGCTCTTCTGCCCCTTCAATTGTAAGTATCGTAGGGTGGGCAAAGCGAAGCGTGCCCACCATTCGCACCGCATAATCGGCGAGGTGGTGGGCACGGCGCAAGCGCGCCTTTGCCCACCCTATGTTCCTCGATAGCCTCCGCACAGTCATTGCGAGCGCAGCGAAGCAATCCAGAATCCCTCCGCGGAGGCAGTCTGGATTGCTTCGTCGCAAGGGCTCCTCGCAATGACGATGAGGAGAACGACGTGCGAGAAAGAGACACCTATACCCTCGGCATGCTCGCCGGCCGCACCTCGCGGGCTTGCGCTGCGAGCCTGATTCCGGCATTGGCCGCGCCAAAGCCCCGGTAGTCCCGCCGCTCCACGATCTCGAAGAAGAAGCGCTCGTCGAAGATGTGGGTGTAGACCTGGAAGAACTCGCCGTCGCCCTCGCGATCGTAGAGGATGTGGTTGACGCGCAACTGCGCCATCAGCTCGGGCGCGAGGTCGTATTTGGCTTCGATGTCGTCGTAGTAATTATCGGGGATGTCCAGGAAATCCGCGCCGCGCTTGCGCATCTCCGCGACCGCCGCAAAAATGTCCGGGCACGCGAATGCGACGTGCTGCACGCCTGATCCGAAGAACTCCGAGATGAAGCGCGCCGGCAGCGTGCGGTTGGCGGAAGAGCCGTTGAGCACGAAGCGCAGGCTCTGGTCGGCGTTGATGATGGCCTGGCTCTGCACCAGACCTCTGGGGTCGGCGATCTCCATCTGCGGCAGCCGCGTCAGGTCGAGGATGCCGGTGTAGAACAGCAGCCAGGACAGCATCTCGTCATAGGGCATCGACTGCGCGATGTGATCGACGGCGAGCAGCGCATCCGCCCCCGCATCGCTCGCAACAGGCTCGAAATCCGTGTCCCAGTTCTTGCCGGCCTGGTCGAGGAAATAGAGCAGGCTGCCGCCGACACCGTGGATCGCGGGGATTTCCAGCTCGCCCGGCCCGACCGGCTGGTAGAAGGTGCGCGCCTTCAGCGTCTCGGCACGCTGCATGGCAAGGCCGGCATTGTCGACGTCGAGCGCGATCGCGCAGACGCCGGGGCCGTGCGTGACGTAGTGGGAATGGGCAAACCCGTCGGTCTCGCTGTTGATGACGAGCTCTACCTTGCCCTGCGACCAGCGCTCCACCGCCTTGCTGCGATGCGCGCCCGTCTTGCGGAAGCCGAGTTGCGAAAACAGACGGGCGAGCTCGCCGGCCTTGGTCTCGTTGACGGCAAATTCGATGAACCCGGTACCGCGACTCTTCGCCTTCGGCGCCAGCGGCTCGGCGGCGAATTTCGGCCAATCCGGTGCAAGCTGGTCCTCCAGCAGGATCAGTGAGCGCAGGCCGTCCACCGCGGTCTGCGCAGCCGAGCCGGCGCGGAACTGGTCGTTGAAGATCTCCAGCGACAGCGGTCCGGCATAGCCGGTTGCTGCGATCGCCGCCATGAACTCGCCGACCGGCAGATCGCCCTGGCCGGGAAAGGACCGGAAGTGCCGGCTCCAGGACAGGATATCGAGCTCGAGCTTCGGCGCGTCCGCGAGTTGCACCAGAAAGATCCTGTCGCCGGGGATCGAGGCCATCGCGCGGGTTGGAAAGCCCGGTGCGAGCGCGTGAAAGCTGTCGAGGATGATCCCGATCGCGGGATGATCGGCGCGCCGTACGATCTCCCAGGCGTCGCGGTAGTCGTTGACATGGCGTCCCCAGGCCAATGCCTCGTAGCCGACGCGCACGGAGCGCTTGGCCGCGCGTTCGCCCAGCTCGCGAAAATCATCGGCGGCGCGGTCGATGCCGCCGAGCGAGACGGGCGAGACGTTGGAGCAGATCAGCAGCAGGTCGGTGCCGAGCTCCTGCATCAGATCGAACTTTCGTTCCGCGCGGGCAAAGTTGCGGGCGCGCTGCGGCTCGGGCATGCCTTCGAAATCGCGGAACGGCTGGAACGCGCAGATCTCGAGATTGAGGTCCTTGCAGAGCATAGCGATCTCGCGCGGGCCTGAGCCGAACGACAGCAGATCGTTCTCGAAGATCTCGACCGCGTCGAAGCCGGCCGCTGCAATGGCGCGGAGCTTTTCGTCGAGGGAGCCCGAGAGGGAGACGGTGGCGATCGAACGCTTGTTCATGCGGCCTGCTCCATGATCTGCCCCGGGGAGATCTTTTGTCCCGTGCGCGCCGCTTCGCTGACGGCCTCGACGACGGCGAGCGTGCCCATTGCATCCTCGACCGAAATCAGAGGCTGCTCGCGGCCGGCGATCACGGCCAGGAAATGCCGAAGCTGCTCGGCGAGCGGATCGTAAGCCGAGAGTGCGACGGGCTCGCGAACCAGCGGCGCGTGCCAGCCGGGATCTTGTCGATACGACCACAGCTCCATGGCGGGCACCGAGAGGGAGCCTTTGGTTCCGGCGAAGACGTAACAGGGCTGGTCCTGTCTGGGATAGACCGCGTTCTCGCCCGAGGTGAGTTCCCAGCTCCATGGTGCCGGCGTCGCATCCGACACGGTCACCGTGCCGAGGGCGCCGTTGGCGAAGCGCAGCAGGAGCGCCGCGGTGTCCTCGACCGCGAAGCCGCGCACCTTGTTCGAGGTCAGCGCCTGCACCTCGACGATCTCGCCGCAGATGAAGCGGAGATTGTCGATGTCATGAATCAAATTGATCAGCAGCGGACCGCCGCCCGCCTCACGCCGCCAGGCGACATCGAAATAATCGTCCGGTTTTTTCAGCAGCCACAGTCCGGCCACTGCGGTGAGCTGGCCGAGCTTGCCGCTTGCCACCGTCTCACGGGCCGACTTGATGATCGGATTGTGCCGCCGGTGGTGACCGACCAGCATCGGCACGCCGGTGCGCTTCACCGCGGCGCACAGGCGCTGCGCGGTGGCAACCGTCTCGGTCACCGGCTTCTCGATCAGCGCGGGAACGCCCGCCGCGGCGCAATCAAGGGCCATCGGCAAATGCAGCGTGTTGGGCGAGGCGATGACGAGACCGTGCGGCTTCTCCTGTGCCAGCAGCGCGCGATGGTCTGGATAGCAGGGCAAATTGTGCGCCAGTGCATAATCCTTCGCGGCGGGCGAGGGATCGGCGATGCCGGCGAGCTCGCAGTCCTCGAATGCCGTGATCAGCTCGATATGGCGGCGGCCGATCAGGCCGGCGCCGGCGACGGCGATGCGCATTTTCGCGTTCATGCCGCGCTCTCCTCCATGGCGCCGCCCAGGAACAACTGGCCGATCCGCGGATCGTTCAGAATGCGCTTGGCGTCGTCGACCATGCGGGTCTGGCCCAGCTCGAGCACGATGCCGATGTCCGAGATCTCCAGCGCCGACCGCGCGTTCTGCTCGATCATCAGGATCGTGACGCCGCGGTCGCGCAGGCTTTTGAGGATATCGAAGGTCTGCTGCACCATCAGGGGCGATAGCCCGATCGAAGGCTCGTCGACCAACACCAGCTTCGGCTCGAGCAACAGCGAGCGCGCGATCTCGAGCTGCTTCTGCTCGCCGCCCGAGAGCGTCGAGGCCTGTTGCGTCGACTTCCGCCGCAGCGCCGGGAACAGGTCGAGGGCCGCCTCGATCCGCCGGGGCAGGTCGAGACCCTTTCCGGCGGCGACGCCGCCGAGCTCGATGTTGTGGCGCACCGATAGTTCGGGAAAGATGTTGCGGCCCTGCGGCACGTAGCAGATGCCGGCATTGAGCAGCGCGCGCTGGCTTAAGTTGGTGACGTCGCGGCCGGCAAAGCTGATCTTGCCCTCGCGCAGCTTCAAGAGACCAAAGATCGCCTTGAACACGGTGGATTTGCCGGCGCCATTGGGGCCGATGATGGTGGTGATGGTCGCCGGCGGCACCGAGAACGTGGTGCCGTTCAGGATCGTCATCTTGCCGTAGCCGCCGACGAGATTGTGAACCGAGAGGATCGGGTCGCTCATGGCTCGCGCTTCCTAATGTCCGAGATAGGCTTCGATCACGGCGGGGTTCTTGCGCACCTCGTCCGGCCGTCCCATCGCCAGCACCTTGCCTTCCGCCATCACCATCACGCGCGAGCACAGCGACATCACGAACTCCATGTTGTGCTCGATCACGACGAAGGTGGCGTTCTTCTCGCGATTGATCGCGACGAGGCGGTCCTTCAGATCCGCCAGCATCGACGGGTTGACGCCGCCGGCGGGCTCGTCGAGCAGCACGAGGCGCGGGCCGCCCATGAAGGCCATGGCGGCGTCGAGCAGCTTTTGCTGGCCATAGGAGAGGCCGCCGGCGGGCTCGTCTGCGAGATGGTCGAGCTTGAAGAAGCCGATCATCTGGTTGGCGGTCTCGGTGAGCCCGGCATCGGAGCGGCCGACGAGGCGCGAGGCCATGTTGCCCTGATGCTCTTGCCCTGCGAGGATCAGGTTCTCGCGGACCGAGAGTTTTGGGAACACCTGAAGGAGCTGGAAGGTGCGGCTGACGCCGAGCTTGTTGAGCTCGGCGGGACGCAGGCCGGTGACCAGCTTGCCGTCGAGCTTGACCTCGCCACCGCTTGGAGTGAGCTGGCCGAGGATGCAGTTGAACAGGGTCGACTTGCCGCAGCCGTTCGGTCCGATCAGGCCGAGGATCTCGCCCTCGCGCACGTCGAAGGAAACGCCGTCGACGGCGCTGATGCCGCCAAAGTTCTTCCTGATGTCGGTGACTTCGAGGACCGCACTCATTGCGCTGCCTCCAGTCGGGATTTTGCGACGGCGCGCAGCGCGGACGCTGCCTTGGTACGGCGTTCGGCAAGATAACGGTCGAGGATCCCCAGAATGCCGGTCGGCGACCAGATCAGCAGCAGCATCACGGCCACCGCGTAGAGCATCAGATAATAGCCGTCGGTGAAGCGCAGCCATTCCGGCAGCAGCACGGCGATCATCGCCCCGAGGGACGGCCCGAAATAGAAACCGGCGCCGCCGACGATCACCATCATCAGCAGGTCGAGCGAGAGCGAGAGGTTGAACGGCACCGGATCGATATATTGCGTCAACGGCGCATAGAGCGCGCCGGCGACGCCGCCGAGCGCCGAGCCGATCGCGAACGCCATCAGCGTGTAGCGTCGCGTGTCGATGCCGAGCGATTGCGCGCGTAGCGGGTTCTCGCGCAGCGCCATGAAGGCGCGGCCCCAGGGCGAACGGATCAGCCACCACACCGCCAGCGACACGATCGCGAGCGCGCCGAGACAGACATAATAGAACGGCAGCGGCTTGTTGGTCGCGATGCCGAAAATGTGCGGGCGTGGGATGTTGGAGATGCCGTAGATGCCGCCGGTGAGCCAGCTCTCGTTGCGGAACACCAGGAAGGCGAGGGTGGAGAAGGCGAGCGTGACGAAGGCGAGATAGTGATGCTGCACGCGCAGCGCGGGATAGCCGAGCACCCAGCCGACGGCGAAGCTCAAGGCGATCGCGGCCAGAATAGCCGCCGGCAACGGCCAGCCGTGCGTGGTCATGATGGCGGACGCATAGGCGCCGATGCCGACGAAGGCGCCCTGCGCCAGCGAGACCTGGCCGGCATAGCCGAGCGTGAGATTGAGCCCCATCGCGGCGATGCTCATCACGGCCCATTGGCTCAGGATGAACAGGCCGTAGCGGTTGAAGTTCATGGGCACGATGATCAGCGCGGCGATCACGGCAAGGCCGAGCGCGATCTTCAGGGGTTTGGCAAAGCCGGTCATACCGTGCGCTCCTCGGCGCGGCCGAGCAAGCCCTGCGGCCGGAACAGGATGACGGCGATCAGGAAGAGCATCGGCACGGCGGCGCGGTACTGCGTCGAGACATAGGCGGCCGCGAGATTGTCGAGCACGCCGATCAGCAGGCCGCCCGCGATCGCCCCGCGCACCTGGTTGAAGCCGCCGACGATCGCGGCGATGAAGGCGGCCTGGCCCAGCACCTCGCCGGATGAGAATTTGGCGAGATAGATCGGCGTGATCAGCAACGAAGCCAGCGCCACCAGGAAGGCATTGATCAGGAAGGTCAGCAGGATCATGCGCTCGACCGGCACGCCGATGATGCGCGCCACCGTCGGGTTCTGGGCAGCCGCCTGCATCTGGTGGCCGAGCGAGGTGCGGTTGAGCAGCGTGGTCAGGCCGCCCACGGCGAGGATGGCGACGATGAGCACGCCGATGCTCTGCAGCGACACCGCATAGCCGAAAATGGAGACGTCACCGGTCGGCACGATGGATGGAAAGGGTTGGGCTTCGGCGCTGAAGAACTGCTTGACGGATTCCTTGATGCCGATCGCCAACGCCATGGTTGCGATCGCGAGTGGCAGCACGCCGTGGCGCATCATGGGGTCCACCAGCAGCAGCTTGAAGGCGAGGCCGAGCAGGATCATCGACAAGAGGATGCCGAGGATGATCGCGAGCCAGAACGGCGCGCCGACATGCATCGCCGCCAGCATCAGGAAGGCCGGCAGCATCACGAACTCGCCCTGCGCGAAATTGATGGTCTGCGAGGTCTGCCACAGCAGCGTGAAGCCGACCGCGACCAGCGCATAGATCGCGCCGGTGGCAAGTCCTGCGACCAGAAGATCGAATAGGTTGGACATGGGTTCTCTTTGATCGTTAGAGCCCGAGTGAACGCCACGCGAATTCAGGCCTATCACTCCCTCTCCCCGCCAAGGGCGGGGCGAGGGAGAAGGGAAGACCTCACTTCACCTTAGGCAGCACCTGCTTCACGACCTGCTTGCCCTCGACCACCTCCACCAGAAAGCTCTGGCGGTCGATGTCGCCGGTCTCGCTGAAGGTGACGTCCATCAGGATGCCCGGCTCGTCCGCGGCCTTGATGGTGAGGCCGTGCAGCGTGTCGGCGAATTTCTTCGGGTCGACCTTGCCCATCTTCTCGGTGGTGGCCTTCACCATGTAGACCGCGAGATAGCCCTTCAGGCCGTTGTGGTCGGGGACGTAATTGTACTTCTTCGAGAACTTCTCGCGGAATTGCTTGATCAGGTCGACCGGCGCATCGGTGGTGAGGCCGACATGGCCGCGTGCCCCGTTGGCGGCATCGCCCGCAAGCTCGATCACCTTCTGGCCGATCAGCGTGGTCTCGCCCATCAGCGGTGCGCTGACGCCCTGGCGCTTCAGCTCTTTCAGGATGCGCGCGCTCTCTTCCTCGTTGAGATAGACGAAGACGGCGTCGGGATTGGCAGCCTTGATCTTGCCGACGTCAGCGGCGAAATCGGCCTGACCCGCTTCGGTGGAGAGGTCGGCGACCACCTTCGAGCCGAGCCGGTCCAGCTCCTTGATGACGACATCGCGCCCGCCGCGGCCAAAGTCGTTGTTGACCCAGACCACTGCGACCGTCTTCGCCTTCATCTCGTCGTGGATGTACTTCGCAACCTTCGGCATCGAGGATTGCTGGCCGAACGAGGTGCGGAACAGGAACTTGTTGCCGCCCTGCGTCAGCTCGGCCGCTTCGCCGCCCATGATCTGCGCGATGCCGGCTTCGGCCGCGAGCGGGGCTGTGACCTTCACCGAGCCAGAATAGCCGGGCCCGAGCAGCACGTAGGGCTCGGCGTCGAGCGCCTTCTGGACCTGGGCACGCGCCACGCCCGGATTGGATTGCGAGTCGGCGTGGGTCACCTCCAGCTTGCGGCCGAGCACGCCGCCCTTGGCGTTGATCTCCTCGATCGCGAGATCGATGCCGTTCTTCCAGTTGGTGCCGACGGTGGCGCCGCCACCCGAGAGCTCGGCGACGTCGGCGAGCTTGATCGCCTGGGCAAAGGCGCTGGTTGCGGTCATGGCGGTGAGCAGCGCGCCCACCAGTAGCGTTGATTTCATCGTCGTCTCCTCACGTTTCAAATTTTGCAAGCGGCCTTGTATCCGGCCGCCTCGTCTCAAGCTGCCTGATAGGCGGCGCTGCGCGCAGCCATCACGGCATCGAAAGCCTCTCCCATGACTTCCGTCGATGGGGCAAGGCCGGTGAACAGTTCGAAGGCATCCGCCGCCTGGTAGATTGCGAGCTCGCGGCCGGTCATGGTCCGGGCGCCCTTCTCTCGGGCTGCGGCCAGCAGCGGCGTGATCAGCGGCGAATAGACGGCGTCGGCGACCCACAGGTCCGCCCTGAGCAGTGCCGCCGGCACCGGCGTGTCCCGGTTCGGCAGCATGCCGACCGGCGTGCCGTTGACGAGGCCGGTTGCGCCATCGAGTGCATCCTCGACGCTGGCGGCAGCGCGTGCGCCGCCGCGCGGGGCGAGCAGGGAAACCAGCTTTTCGGCGCGCGCCGGCTCGCTGTCGACGATGCGGATGTCGGTCACGCCGAGGCTCGCCAGTGCAAACGCGATCGCCTTGCCGACGCCGCCGGCGCCGATCACCGCCACGGCGTTGGCGGACGCGGCCAGCAGCGGCGCCACCGCGCGCGCAAAGCCGGTGGTGTCGGTGTTGTGGCCGGTCAGGCGGCCGTCTCTGACGACGACGGTGTTGACCGCGCCCATGGCGGCTGCGCCCGGCGCCAGCGCGTCGAGCAGCGGGACCACCGCTTCCTTGTAGGGATAGGTGATGTTGACGCCGGCAAAGCCGAGCCGCCGCACGCCTTCGAGCATCATGCGCAGCCCGGCCGCGTCGGCGCCGGCGACCTCGATGAGCTGGTAGTGGCCGCGCAGGCCGAGCGCCTCGGCGGCGCGCTCGTGCATGGCAGGGGACGCGGAATGCGCGATCGGCGCGCCGATCAGGCCGGTGAGGAGCTTCTGGCTGGCGGCGTATCCGCGCTTCGACATGGTTCGCTATCGTCTCAAAGGGAGCGTTCGGTCCCGGTCATTAGCGGGAAAATCCGCGCAACTCCAAGGGAGCTTCCAGCTGCGACGATAGCCTTTCCGTTGCCTAACACAATTACCCTTTTATCCGGCAAACCTAACATCATGTTATCTCTTTCGCCCGCGCCCCGGCGCCGCCTTTCCATTGCCGCGGGACGGCTCGACCGCGCGCATCTCGGTGCGCAGCGCCTCGATGAAATACTCGGCATGGAGCGACAGCGGCGCGCCGCGCTTGACCGCGATGTAGGTGTCGAACCGCGTCGGCTCGGCGATCTTCAAGAGCTCGATTCCGGGATAGCCGCCATGGGCCACCGTGAACTGGTCGATGATGGCGATGCCGAGTCCGGCCTTCACCAGCGCGCAGACCGTGGTACCGAAGCGCGCGCGGATGGTGATGTCGTAGTCAAGCCGGTTGCGCGCGAAGATTTCGGCCATGATCCGGCCGTAGGGATCGTTGGGATCGATGCCGATCAGCGGGTAGCGGGTGATCTCGGCGGCCGAGACCTGCTTGCGGCCGGCGAGCTCGTGTCCCGGTGGCACGATGCAGTACAGCTCGCCCGAGGCGAGCGGCATGAAGTCGAGCGCGGAATGCTCCAGCCGGTAGCTCATCGCCACGCACTCGCCGCGCCCGAGCATGAGATAGTCGATGGCCTCCTCAAGCTTGAGGATGTTGATGTCGATACCGAGGTCGGGATAGCGGCGGCGGACACGCTCGATCGCGCGCGGCACCATCACCTGCGAGATGCTGGGTACCGAGCCGATCCGCAGTTCGGACAACCCGCCGCGGCCGATCTTGGAGATGATCTCCGAGAGATCGTCGACCTTCTTGTAGACGCCGTTGATCTGCTCGAAGATATTTTCGGCTTCCGGCGTCGGGAAGTAACGCCCGTTCTGGCGCTGGAAGAAGCGGATGCCGAGTGAGCGCTCGGTGTATTTGACGAGGCGGCTGATGCCCGGCGCCGAGACGTTGAGCAGCTTCGCCGCACCGCCGATGGTGCCCGTCACCATCACGGCCCGGATCACTTCAACCTGGCGCAGCGTCATCATGAAGAGGGCATCCCGACACCATCATGGCGGCGCTGCCTTCCCACTCCCCTTGTGGGAGAGGGTGGCTCGCCGCTCAGCGGCGAGACGGATGAGGGGTTGTTTCCGCGAATGATCCTGCCGCGATGAGTGCGCGGAGACAACCCCTCATCCGGCGCTTCGCCACCTTCTCCCACAAGGGGAGAAGCAAAGGCAACTTCTCGTTCAGATTGTTTCGACTAAAACAACGCGTTTCGAATGGACGGCGGCGTCGCGTGATCTGTTGCATCGGCATCGTTCGCCGCAACCGCGCTTCAGCTTGCCGGTTCCTCGGGCGAGACGCTGTCGGCCAGCGCCTCGCGCTCGCCTTGCAGCACCTCGCGCGCGAACTCGATGATCTTCTGCTTGTTCGCCGTTTCGTGGACGGCGAAAAACACGCGGTTCAATTCGAGGCCGAGCACGCTGTTGAGGGCAATGTCCTCGTCTTCCATCTGTTTTTCCCGCTGCGGACCGCTCAGGTGTAACTTGATGCCTATTCTGCCACAAGTAGCTGAAATCTTCCGAGCAGATGAGCACCGGGAAACTACGGCCGCAGCGCATTTGAGGCCGCTCCCGAATACGTGCTATACGGAGGGGCGAGGGTCAGGAAACGCACCGATGTCCGCCGCAGACGCCGTTGATTATGGCCGGGAGGCGCTCGACTTCATCGAAGGGCTCGGAGCCTACACCAAGGTTCCGGACGCCATGGACGCGCTTGCAGCCGCGTTCGGCCGCTACGGTTTCGAACATATCATCGTGACGGGCCTGCCCAATCCCGAGCAACGCTTTTCCCAGATGGTGCTCGCCAAGAAGTGGCCGGCGGAATGGTTCAGCCTCTACACCCAAAAGAGCTACGACCGTGTCGATCCCGTGATCCGCAAATGCCGGCAGACGGTGAACCCGTTCGAATGGTCTGAAGCGCCGTACGATGCGGAGCTGGAGCCGGGTGCGGTGGAGGTGATGCGGCGCGCCGCCGATTTCCGCATGTCGCGTGGCTTCGTCGTGCCGATCCACGGCCTGACCGGCTACGAGGCCGGCGTCTCGCTCAGTGGCGTCCACCTCGATCTCAATGCGCGCAGCAAGCCGGCGTTGCACCTGATCGGGATGTACGGCTTCGACCACATTCGCCGTCTGCTCGATCCGGCGCCGCATCCATCGATGCGCCTCACCCCCCGCGAGCGCGAGGTGATCGCCTGGGCCTCGCAGGGCAAGTCGGCGTGGGAGATCGGCGAGATCCTGCACATCACGCAGCGCACGGCGGAAGAGCATCTTTCAACCGCCGCGCGCAAGCTCGGCGCCGTCAACCGGACGCATGCGGTCGCGATCGCGATCCGCCACAGAATCATCAATCCCTGAAATCCTCGCCTACTGGGAAATTTCCCAATAGTCGGTTTTGCCTTTTTCGCCGAGGCTCCCCTCATTTCAAGCCATGGGGGAGTTCATGATTCATGTGATTTCAGCCGTTAACCGGCACCTGTACGAGGACGTCCTCGAACAGCATTTTCGGGTTCGTCACGAGATTTTCGTCGAGGAGCGGAAATGGGAGGCGTTGCGCAAGCCCGATGGCCGCGAGATCGATACCTACGACAATGAGGACGCGGTCTACCTGCTGGCTCTCGAGAACCGCCGGGTCCTCGGCGGCTCGCGCCTTTATCCGACCACCAGGCCGACGATGATGAGCGAGGTCTTCCCGCATCTCGCCACGGTGCGCGGTTGCCCCTCGCATCCGCTGGTCTGGGAGTGGTCGCGCTTCTTCGTCTCGCGCGAGCGCCGCGACGGCGCATTCAATCTGCAATTGATGGCGGCTGCGCAGGAGTTCTGTCTCGACCAGGGCATCGAGCGGCTTTGCCTCGTGATGGAGACCTGGTGGCTGCCGCGCTTCCACGACATCGGATTCCTCGTGGTGCCGCTGGGATTGCCCGCGCTGGTGGAGAATTCCTGGACCATGGCGGCAACGATCGAGATCCGTCAGGAGTCGCTCGATGTCGTGCGTGACCGTATCGGGATGACGAGCGTCGTCCAGCAGGACGGTCCGCGGATCGACTGCATTGCCCGTGCCAACCTCTGCGGCGCTGCTGCCGCGCAACGAAAGAGCGCCTGAGATGTCGAACATGATGCGGGACAGCCAGATCATGGCGCAGATCAAGGACGAGAATCTCGGCTACATGTCCGACATGGCGATCGAGCTGGCGCAGATGGCGGAAGACACCGGACTGGCGACGCTCGCCTATCTGTTCCGGATGGCGGCGCTGGAGGCCTCGACGGCCAATAGCGTGCTCGCCGAACCGGATGACCTTCCCCAGCGGATGACGTCGCACTAGACGCTCACATTCCAACGAACGTCGCACCCTCCCTCGGCCCGCCCGGGGGAGGGTGATCGTTTGGGTGCGGCAGCTTGACCCATGTCGCGCGGCAACCTTTTTGCATTGCAGGGCAGGTTTCGGCTCGCCTGCGCCGGGATGCAACAAAGTGCATGTTGAATGTCGAATCGCTCTTGCCTCGGAACGATACTGCCATTACCCATTTTTCCGCCTTGAACAGGCAGGGGGAGCTCTTTCACTGATGGCGACCGTGCTCGAACATCGGCGCGACACCGCGTGCGCCTGAAAGAGTCTTGATGCTGCTCGTCGTCGAACAGTTCCTGAACGGATTGCAGTTCGGCCTGCTGCTGTTCCTGCTCGCAGCCGGCTTGACGTTGGTGTTCGGGATCATGGATCTCGTCAACCTCGCGCACGGCTCGCTCTACATGATGGGCGCCTATTTCGCCGCGACCTTCGCGGCGTGGACCGGCAGCTTCCTGCTCGGTGCGCTGATGGCGTTAGGGGCCACGCTCGTGCTCGGCATCGTGCTCGAAGTGTCGGCCCTGCGGCATCTCTACGGCCGCGACCATCTCGACCACGTGCTCGCGACCTTCGGCCTGATCCTGTTCTTCAACGAGGCCGTGCGGCTGATCTGGGGCCCGGCGGGCCTGGCGCTGCCGCTGCCGGCCTGGCTCACCGTGCCGGTGCCGATCCTGCCCGGCATCCATTATCCCGCCTATCGCCTTGCCATCATCGTCGTCGCGCTGCTGGTCGCGCTGCTGCTCTATCTCGGCGTGATGCGCACCCGCATCGGCATGTTGATCCGGGCCGGCGCCTCCAACCGCGAGATGATCGGCGCGCTCGGCATCAACATCAAGCTGCTCTACACGCTGGTGTTCGGGCTTGGCGCCGCGCTCGCCGGCCTTGCCGGGCTGATGCAGGCGCCGATCCTCACCGTGCAGATCGGCATGGGCGAGAACATCCTGATCCTCGCCTTCGTCATCATCGTGATCGGCGGCATCGGCTCGATCCGTGGCGCCTTCCTCGCCGCGATCTTCGTCGGCATGATCGACACGCTCGGCCGCGCCTTCCTGCCCAATCTGCTGCGGCAGGTGCTGAGCGGCGCCGCTGCCTCCACCGCCGCGCCCGCGCTGTCGTCCATGCTGATCTATCTCCTCATGGCGATCGTGCTGGTGGTTCGGCCGGAGGGGCTGTTTCCGGCCAACCGTCGATGAAGGCTTTCACGGTGAGCAAGGCCGTCACGGTCCTGGTGCTGGCGGGCCTCGTGCTGCTGCCGCTCTATTCGCAAATGTCGGGCAACATCTTCATCCTGACGCTGTTCACCCGCATCATCATCCTGGCCCTGGCGGCCGCGAGCCTCAATCTCATCATGGGCTTCGGCGGCATGATGAGCTTTGGCCACGCCGCCTATCTCGGCATCGGCGGTTATGCGGTCGGCATGCTCGCGCAGGAAGGCGTAGGGAGCGGCTTCATCCAGTTCCCGGTCGCGCTCGCGGCTTCCGCGATCTACGCGCTCGTGATCGGTGCGCTCTCCCTTCGCACCCGTGGCGTCTATTTCATCATGATCACATTGGCCTTCGCCCAGATGGCCTATTACGTCGCCTCGGGCCTCGCGCGTTACGGCGGCGACGATGGTCTCACCGTCTACAAGCGCAGCGACTTCTCCGGGCTGATCGATCTCGGCAACCGCACGCAGTTCTATTATCTCTGCCTCGCCTGCCTGCTCGCCGTCATCTTCCTGATCTGGCGCATCGTCAATTCGCGCTTCGGCCTCGTCGTGCAGGGCCTGCGCTCCAACGAGCAGCGCATGCAGGCGATCGGCTTCCCCGCCAAGCGCTACCAGCTCGTCTGCTTCGTGATCTCGGGCACCATGTGCGGGCTCGCCGGCGCGCTGCTCGCCAACAACACCGATTTCGTCAGCCCGGCCGTGATGTACTGGACCCGCTCCGGTGATCTCATGGTCATGGTGATCCTGGGCGGCATGGGCACGCTGTTCGGCCCGGTCATGGGCTCGGTCGTGTTCCTGCTGCTGGAAGAATTCCTGTCGCAGATCACCGAATATTGGGCGCTGATCATGGGCCCGCTGCTGCTGCTGATCGTCCTTTTCGGTCGCGGCGGCATCATGGGCATGCTCGGGAGGGCCGGCCGTGGCTGAACCCCTGCTCCGCGTCGAAAAGCTGGTGCGCCGCTTCGGCGGCATCATCGCAACCGACAACGTCTCGCTCGACGTCGCCAGCGGCGAGCTGCACGCCATCATCGGCCCGAACGGGGCCGGCAAGACCACGCTGATCAGCCAGCTCACCGGGCACCTCGAGCCGCATTCCGGCAGCGTCTCGCTGGCCGGGCGCGACATCACCTACCTGCCGGCCTATCGCCGCTGCGCGCTGGGCCTTGCGCGTTCGTTCCAGATCACCTCGTTGCTGCTCGACTTCACCGCCGCGGACAACGTCGCGCTCGCAGCCCAGGCGCATGCCGGCACCTCGTTCCGCTTCTTCGCCAATGCGCGCAAGGAGAAAGGTTTGCGCGACGCCGCGCATGCCGCGCTCGATCGCGTCGGCCTGTTGCATCGCGCCGATGTCGTGGTGTCCAGGCTCAGCCATGGCGAGCGTCGCGAGCTCGAGCTCGCGGTCGCGCTCGCGAGCAAGCCGAAACTGCTGCTGCTGGATGAGCCGATGGCCGGCTTGGGTGTTACCGAATCCCAGCGCATGGTGAAGCTGCTCCAGGAGCTGCGGAAGGAAGTGTCGATCGTGCTTGTCGAGCACGACATGGCGGCGGTGTTCGCGCTCGCCGACCGCATCTCGGTGCTGGTCTATGGCCGCGTCATCGCCTCCGGCGATCCCGCGGCGATCCGCCAGAACGAGGACGTCAAGCGCGCCTATCTCGGCGATCAGCACGTGGTGACGCATCATGGCTGACACGCTGCTCGACGTCGAAGGCATCGAAACCTGCTACGGCGTATCCCAGGTGCTGTTCGGTCTGTCGCTATCGATCAAGCCGGGCGAGATGGTCTCGCTGATGGGACGCAACGGCATGGGCAAGACCACGACGATCCGCTCCATCATGGGCCTGACGCCGGCCCGCGCCGGCAGCATCCGTTTCGCGGGCGCCGAGGTCAGGCAGCTTCCGTCCTACAGAATTGCAAAACTCGGCGTCGGCCTGGTCCCCGAGGGACGTCAGATCTTCCCGAACCTCACCGTCCGCGAAAATCTGGTCGCGGCCGCGGCCGATCGTTTCGGCAGCCCCAATCCCTGGACGCTGGCCGCGATCTATGTGCTGTTCCCGCGCCTCGCCGAGCGCGCGGCCAACATGGGCAACCAGCTCTCCGGCGGCGAGCAGCAGATGCTCGCGATCGGCCGCGCCCTGATGACCAACCCGAAGCTCCTGATTCTGGACGAAGCGACCGAGGGCCTCGCGCCGCTGATCCGCGAAGAAATCTGGAACTGCCTGTCGCTGCTCAAGAGCCGGGGCCAGTCGATCCTGGTCGTCGACAAGAACGTCGACCACCTCGCGCGCATCTGCGATCGCCACACCATCATCGAGCGCGGCAGGACGGTGTGGAGTGGCACCTCTGACGAGCTGATGGCGGAACCGGATCTCCAGCACAAATATCTGGGCATCTGACGCGTTCGCCGCCATCGCGCGCAAGCCGCGCAGCCTCTTCGAGCAAATCCAGTTTCGAAATCCTCCAAACTGCGCGCTTCACTCTTGAGTGCGGCGACGTCAGCCGTCAAAGAGGCCGCTGCGCAAGCGGAATTCAATGCGGGACTTCTACGAGCAAATTGTCGGACGGCCTCAGGACGACATGGGTTCCGCACAGCCCGACGCTTCGACAGCGGGCCAGTGGCTGGATTTTCCGGGCTGCGTCTTTGTCAGGGGCGAGTTTCGCGCCGATGCGGGCGGCCCTGCGATCGCAGCTTCGGGCCTGTTCGTCTCCGTGGCATTCGACGACAGTGCCGGCCGTGGCATTCTGGCGCGCGCTGTCAGCGGTGAAAGGCAAATGACGGCAATTGCCGTGCGCGGAGACTGCACCGTCGGGCGCGCGGCACGCCCTGGCGATCGTTCTGCCATCGGTCTTGCTGTTCCCCGGGCCTCCATCTTTGAGCTTGGACTCGGCAACGAGTTTGAGGCGCTGTTCAAGAACGGCGGGGCAGGCACGGCCGTCGTCTCTTCGACGGCATCGCCGCGCATCGAGGCCGTCGCGGCAGAAATGTTCTCGCTGCCGGTCGCGGGAAACGCCGGCCAATTGTTGCTGTCGGCGCACGCCGCCGAGATCATCGTCCACGCCTTGTTCAGTGAGCGCGGCCGGATCGCGCTCGACCCGGCTGCCGACCTCCAACGGATGCGGTTGCAATCGGTCAAGGAGCGGATGGATGCCGATCTCGCCTACCCCTGGAGCATCGACGAGCTGGCGCGGAGCGCAGGATTGAGCCGCAGGTCCTTCAACCAGAAATTCCAGATCGCGTATGGCGCAAGCGCGATCGACTATTTGCGGGCGCAGCGGCTCGATGCCGCACGTGCCCTTTTGATTCATCAGTGCTTGTCCATCACCGAAGCGGCCTATCGGGTCGGCTATGCCCATCCCGCCAATTTCGCGACGGCCTTCCGCAGGCGTTTCGGCCATTCGCCGAAGAGCTGTCAGTAAACTCGAAAGCCTCCACGCGCGATCAAAGGTGATTTGCGCGTGCGCAAAGGCGGTGAGCGTCTCGATCTGATTACTCCCGGGTATCAAACTACGGAACTCGGGGAAGATGATGAGGCGCAACGACGGGCAAATGCCCGGCTGGGAACGAATGCTGAAGGCTGGCCGGGGCATGGCCGGCCTGGGGGCGGCCGGTTTGGGCGTGATGCTGCATGCGACGCCGTCGCTCGCACAGGTTTCCGGGACCAATTCGGGATCGAGCGCGGCGACATTGCCTCCCGTCACGGTCGAGGCGCCGAACCAGGCGCGTCCGCGGCCTCAATCTGCCCAGCGCGCCGCGCAATCGCAGCGTGGCCGCGCCACGCCGCCGCGCAATGCCGCAGCAGGCCAAGCCAGAAACCCCGATACGCGCGAGGCAGGTGGCGGCCCTGCCAATGCGTCGGGCGAGAACAGCTATGTTGCAAGCGGAAGCTCGGCGGGCACGAAGACGAATACGCCGCTGCTCGAGACGCCGCAGTCGATTTCGGTCGTGACGCGCAAGGAGCTCAACGATCGCGCCGTGCAGACGCTGACGGAAGCCGTCGGCTACCAACCGGGCGTCCGCATCGATGCCTCCGGCTACGATCCGCGCTTCGACGCCATTGCGATCCGCGGCTTCGACATCACCTATAACGGCGTCTATCTCGATGGCTTACGTCTGGTCGGCGCCGGTCTCGGCGTGTTCAAGACCGAGCCTTATGGCGCCGACAGCATCACGGTGGTGCGCGGCCCGAGTTCGGCGCTCTACGGCCTCGGCTCGCCCGGCGGATTGATCGACCTGCAGAGCAAGCTGCCGACCAGCCAGCCGTTCCACGAGGTGCAGACGCTGTTTGGCGACCGCGATCGCGTGCAGGGCAATTTCGATCTGTCAGGGCCGGTCGATCCCAACGGTCAGTTTTCCTACCGGCTGACCGGCGTCGTGCGCGATGCCGATGTGTTCGTGCCCGGCGGCAAGGACAATCGCGTCTACGTCGCGCCCGCCGTCACCTGGAAACCGGATCAGTCGACGACCCTCACGATTCTCGGCGCCTATCAGAAATCGAAGACGCCGGGATCCATGTTCACCTACTCTACGGGAACCGGCACGACCACCGACATCTTCACCGGCAGCCCGTCCTACAATTCGCTCGATCAGGAACAGGGACGCATCGGCTATTTGTTCGAGCATGCCTTCAACAACGCGGTGACCGTTCGCCAGAAATTCCGCTACGTCGATGTCGACGCGGTCACCCGCTATGTCGGCTTTCTCGGCGCGCCCGTCGGCAATGTCGTCTCGCGCTATACCGGCTACGTCCACGACACGCTGCAATCGGCCATCATGGACAACCAGATGGAGGCCAGGCTGGCAACCGGGCCCGTGCAGCACACGCTCCTGGTCGGCACCGACTACACCTCGTCGAAGTTCACCGACAAGCAGGGATTCGGCTTCGGCGTCTCCGATCTCAATCTGGCCGCGCCGGCCTACGTGCCGGAATCGATTCCCGATCCCGCGATCTCGTCTTCGACGCGGCAGCGGCAAACCCAGTCCGGAGTTTACATCCAGGACCAGGCCAGGCTCGATCGCTGGATCCTGACGCTGAGTGGCCGCAGCGACTGGGTCAGCACCTCCGGTGAGAATCTGTTCGCGTTGACCCGGCAGCAGCAGTCCGAACAGGCCTATAGCGGCCGGGCCGGGCTGACCTACGTGTTCGATTCCGGAATCGCACCCTACGTCGCCTATTCGACCTCGTTCTTTCCCAATCTCGGCGTCGATCCCTCGGGCGCGTTCTTCAAGCCGACCACCGGCAAGCAGACCGAAATCGGCGTCAAATATCAGCCGCCGGGGACGAGGAGCTTCATCACCGCTGCGGTGTTCGACCTGACCCAGGACGGCGGCCTGGTGACGACGGGAACGGGCGTGACAGTCCAGCGCGGCGAGATCCAGAGCCGCGGCTTCGAATTGCAGGGGCTCGCGAGCCTCGGCGGCGGTTTCGACATCACCTCGTCGTACACCTATCTCGACATGGCCACCAGGCAGGCCGGCGACAGCTCGCTGGTCGGCAAGTTTCCGTCGGGCAATCCGCCCCATACAGCGACGCTGTGGGCGAACTATGCCCTGCCGCTGGCAGGCCCGTTTGCTGGGCTGAGCATCGGTGGCGGCGCGCGTCACATGTCCTGGAGCTACGGCGACGATCTGAACACGTTCAAGAACAGCTCGGTGACCCTGGTCGATGCGGCGTTGAAATATGATTTCGGTCAGGCGGCGAGGGAGCTGAAGGGGCTCTCGTTCCAGGTCAACGCCAAGAACCTGTTCAATCTGCACTACACGACATGCCAGGTCGGCTATTGCTACCGAGGCGCACCGCTGACCGTCATCGCCACGCTCGGCTATCGCTGGTGAGCGATCACCAATAGATCCCGTGGCGGTGCAGTTCGCGGATCACGCGGGCTTCGGTGGACGGCTGACGGCGCTTCGGCTTGGTCGCGGCCGGGCTCGATGCGGCTGACGCGGTTGCGGCGGGTGCAGCCGGCGTCGTCGTTGCCGTTTGCGTGGTCGCCGGCTGCGCGGCTGCCGGTTGCTCGGTCGCCTGTTGATCCGGCGGGCTCGCCGCAAGGCTCAGGCTGCGCGAGCCACCGGCACAGGCCTGGCTTGCGAGCAGCGACATAACGGCAATCAGGATGAGTTTGCGCATGGCCATCCCCAATATCCGGTCAATCCGCCTTACCTAAATCGGCTCCGCTTGGCTGCTAACGCGCCAGCCGATGTGTGCCGATTTCGATGAGGGTGGCCCGGCAGGACAGGCGATAGATCAGACTGAACAATTGACCCAACATGATCGAACTCCACTGTTGATCATGGGTGCCAAACTAGACCACGCATCTTTCAAGCGGTTTTCGAGGTGCAGGGAAAACGGCTTCGTTGACAAGCGGAGTGATGTCGTCGGAACAGTCCGGACGAAGTCACCTCACGCCCGCGTGAGATGTTTACCCCTCAAAACACCTCGAAATATTCGCGGTGCTCCCAGTCGGTCACCTCGGACAGGAAGCGGTCGATCTCGGCGTTCTTGATGTGGGTGTAGTAGTCGACGAATTCAGGTCCGAACTTCTCGCGGAAGAACGGGTCGTCCTTCAGCGCGCTGACCGCATCGCGCAAGCTCTTCGGCAGCAGGGGCGCCTTGGTCTCGTAGGGCGTGTCGGCGGATGGGCCGGGATCGAGCTTGCGGTCGACGCCGTCGAGGCCCGAGAGGATCTGCGAGGCCATGTAGAGATAGGGATTGGCGGCGGGCTCGCCGATGCGGTTTTCCAGGCGCGTGGCGGCATCGCCGGCCGATCCGAGCACGCGGATCATCACGCCGCGATTATCGCGGCCCCAGATCGCGCGGTCCGGTGCCAGCGAATAGGAGCGGTAGCGCTTGTAGCCGTTGATGGTCGGCGTCGTGAACACGGTGGAGGCGCGGGCGTGGTCGAGCAGGCCGGCGAGATATGCGCGGCCGAACGCGCTGAGCGGCTCGCCGCCGTCCTTCGCCATGAACTGATTTTCAGCCGTAGCACGAGATACGATGGACTGATGCAGGTGCCAGCCGCTGGCGAACACATTCGGTAGCTTCGGCCGGCACATGAAGGTGGCGTGATAGCCGTGGCGGCGCGCGATCTGCTTCACGGCGGAGCGGAACAGCACCATGTTGTCGGCGGGCTCCAGGCCCTTCCTCGGTGCGAAGGTGAATTCGCACTGGCTCGGTCCGAACTCGACCTCGACCGAGCGCAAGGGCAGGCCGAGCGCGACGATGTCACGACGCAAGATCTCCAGCACCGGCTCCATCTGATCGAAGCGCTGCTCGGTGAGGTATTGATAGCCGTGGCTGAGCAGGCTCACCGACGGCGGTGTTCCGGGCTGGCCGGCATCCTCAGGCCGCATATGCGGGTCGTCGAGCCTAAAGATGTGGAACTCGACCTCGAGGCCGGCGACGAAGTCGTGGCCGCGGCCGGCGAGCTCGTCGAGCACCTTGCGATAGAGCGAGCGCGTCGCGAACGGCACCGGACGGCCGTCACTGAAATAGAGATCGCACAGCACCCAGCCGGTGGCCGGCGCCCAGGGCAAGACGCGAAACGTGGTGGGATCGGCGACCATCAGCACGTCGGCCGCGCCCTCCATCTCCTTCATGCCGAAGCCGCCGCCTGACGTGAACACCGGAAATACCGTGCGGTGCGAGGTGTCCTTGGCGAGCATGGTGGTGGTGATGGAGCAGCCGCTTTCCAGCGCGGCGATTGCCTCCGAGGCGATGATGGTCTTGCCGCGCAAGATGCCGTGCTGGTCGGGGAAGGCGAGGCGGAGGACCTCGAGATTTTTCTCCTCGACGATGCGCCGCATGCGCGCCGCCGCGTCCTTCTGCTCATCCGACCACAGCGCATGACGCACGACGAAAGTCACTTTTGTTGCTCCTCAGTCACCGATGCTCGATGTGCAAGACGCCTGCCACATTCTCCGTCATTGCGAGCGCAGCGAAGCAATCCAGAAATGCATACGCGGTGAAAGACTGGATTGCTTCGCTGCGCTCGCAATGACGAGGTTGGGCCGTCACTCTTATTCCGCCGCCGTCAGCTTGTGCACGTTGTCGGCGATCTCCTTCGGCACCGGCGCGGTCCAGGGCGCGCCGCGGCGGCGCTTGACGTCGACCTCCATCCAGTAGGTTTCCCAGCCCCGCGTCGGGCCGATGCCGTCCATGGTCGCCGGTCCCTGGATCGAACGAGCGTTGCTCTCGTCGAGATGGAGCATTGGCTTCTCGCCGCCCGAGACCCTCTCGATCTCCTGCCGCAACAATCGGCGGTACTGCACGATCGCCTTGTCGCTCGAGCCGAGATGCTCCTTGGTGCGGTCCTGGATCGCACCCATCGATTCCACCGCCCATTGATCGTGGACGTTGATGTCGGTGCCCATGCCGGTATAGGTCGCGGTCTGCTGCTCGTGCGGATCGAAGCCGTAATCGTTAGCCCGGTTCTTGCGCGACTTGTAGTCGGGCAGCTCATAGAGCTCGAGCCGCTGGTCGCGCATCTTCTTCTTGTCGACCGGGTTCGAATAGCTGGTGAAAATCGCGTACCAATAGCAGTTCTCGTCGTCGAGAGGCACGTGCCACTGCGTGATCGTCATCTCCGTGCTCATGGGAATGACGAAGCCGTGGGGGAAGAGCTGGTTGGTGACGCGCACATGGGTGCGCTCTTCGTCGATCTCGCGCAGCGCAATCAGCCGCAGGCCATATTCAGTGTGCTCGACATTGATGATTGGGCGGTCGTATTCGCGCAGGATTTTCGTCATCGGCAGATCGGAGCCGGCCGAGGCGCCGCGAAACTGCTTGCCGTAGGCGGTGGAGGTGTCCTCGTCCTCGAAGAAGCGGTGCAAATAGGAGGCGTGCGCGGGATCGATACCGACTTCGAGAGCCTGCAGCCAGTTGCAGGCCATGTGGCCCTTGAACGCGAAGGTGTGAGTATCGGGGGCGACGAAACAGTCGATCTCCGGGAATGCAGGCGGGGCGCCCTCGCCAAGATAAGCCCAGAGGATGCCGCTCTTCTCGACCACGGGATAGGAGCGCTGGCGGATGTTCTGGCAGAGCTTCGAATCCTTCGGCTCGGCCGGCGTCTCGATGCACTGGCCGGTCGCGTCGAACAGCCAGCCATGAAAGGCGCAGCGCAATCCGCCATGCTCCAACCGCCCGAAGGCAAGGTCGGCGCCGCGATGCGCGCAGTGGCGGTCGATCAGGCCGTAGCGACCGGTCTCGTCGCGGAACAGCACCAAATTCTCGCCGAGCAGTTTGACGGGACGGATCGGCCGCGCGCCCTCCAGCTCATCCACCAGCGCCGCCGGCTGCCAGTAGCTCCGCATCAGCTTGCCGCAAGGGTCTTTCGGTCCGGTGCGGGTGATCAAGTCGTTCTGCTCCTGGCTCATCATGGCAGTAGCATCCTTATGGAGTGGCGATTGTTCGCCTATTGAACGAATGGGCGAATTATGACATGACTTGAATTGTCAGCAAGCACTATTTTGCAGGATTGTCCCTCCCTATGCCCAAGCTGAAGCGGAACGAGAGCGAGGAGCGCGCGACGGATTTCGTCGAGAGCCTCGATCGTGGCCTCCGCCTGCTGCAATGCTTCGGCACCACGGCAGGCCAGATGACGCTGAGCGATCTCGCTCGTGCCGCCGATCTGCCGCGCGCGACGGCCCGGCGCATGCTGTTTACGCTGCAGCGCGGCGGCTACGTCTCCGGTGATGGAAAGCTGTTCTCGCTGACGCCGCATGTATTGACGCTGGCAGCGTCCTATCTGCGCTCCAATCAGCTCGTCGCGGTGCTTCAGCCGGTGCTTGATCGCGTCGCGACGGCGGCCAACGAAATCTCTTCGCTCGCCGTGCTCGACGGCAACGACGTCGTGTTCGTCGCACGCAGCAGTCCGGCGCGGATGTTCTCAGGCGGCCTCGAAATCGGCTATCGCCTGCCGGCCTTCTGCACTTCGGTCGGCCGCGCCATGCTCGCTCAGCTCGACGATGCCGAGCTTGCCGCACGCCTGAAGGCCATGAAGCGCGAGCCGCTCACGCCGCAGACGGTGACGGACCCGAAAGCACTGCTCGCGCGCATCACGGCCGACCGCGTGCAGGGTTATTCGCTGGTCGACCGCGAAGCCGAGCCGCATTTCCGCTCGATCTCCGTTCCCGTCCGCCGCTATGACGGCGTCATCATCGCCGCGATCAACATGGGCGCCCATGTCGACCGCGTGCCGGAACATGAATTTATCGATCGTTTCCTGCCGCTGCTGCAAGAAGGGGCGGCGTCGTTGCGGTCGCAACTTCTGTAGCTGCAGTCCCGCTAACCCGGCAGCGGCTGCTCGTCGGCCTTGGGCCAATAGGTGCCAAAGCTCCAGAGGCCGCCCTCCGGATCGCGTGCGGCAAAATCCCGGCTGCCATAATCGGTCGTGTAGGGTTCCATCTCGATCTGCGCACCGGCGGCTTTCACCTTCGTGTAGAGCGCGTCGGGATCATCGACGGCGAGATAGACGGCATCCGTCCGCCGTCCGCCGATGTCGCCGACCTGCTTGGCGTAGGCGTCGTCGCGATGCGCGCCCAGCATGAGGATCGACGATCCGAATGCCAGCTCGGCGTGAACGACAGTGTCGTCCTTGCGATACACTACGCGTTCGGTGAAGCCGAGAACGTTCGTCAGCCAGGCGATCATCGCCTCCGCATCCTTGCAGCGCATGGTGTGGTAGAGGCGCGGCGCTTCGTAGCCGTTCGGCTGGTTCATGATACTCTCCAGATTCGGTGCAAGCCCCGTTGCGAAGCCGATCCTAGTTCGGATCATGGTGGCCGGCTTGAACAAATGGGACCTGGCCCTGTCGCGCGCCGCCCTGGCGCTAGCCCCCGCCGTCTCGCATCAGACGTGGATCGACGACGTCGAGCCGCGCGGCCCATCCGGTCGGCGTCTCGCCGCTCAATACCCGGAAATCGCGGGCAAGATGTGCCTGGTCGGCATAGCCGGCCTCCGCGGCAATTGCCGCCCAGCCGCCTGTGCCGTCCCTTCGGGCCAGAACGCAAGCGCGATGAAAGCGCAGCATCTGGGCCAGCGTCTTTGGCGGAACGCCGATCTCGTTGTGGAAGCGACGCGTGAGATGCTTGCGGCTCCAGCCGATATCGGCGGCGATGTCGGCGATCCTGACGGCCCCTGCGCCGCGCCAGAGCGTCTCCAGGGCAAACGCGACCGCAGGCGAAGGCTCGTGCACGGCGCGCCGAAGCACGAAGTCTTCAACGATCTCGAAGCGTCGCTGCCAGCCCGCCGCTTCAGCCACCCTGGCGCGGAGATTCTCGCCGTCCTGTCCAAGGATATCGTCAAGGCCGACCATGCGCGCGGTCAGATCGGGCACGGCTCCTCCGAAGAAGCGATAAGCCCCGAGCGGCGTGAAATCGACCTGAACGCATTCGGCGCGCCCATCGGATTCGATCATGACGGGGCCGGGAAAGAGACCCGCCGCGAAACTCGGCCGCGCGTCGGCGCTGTCGGGGTGGTGACCGAGCGCAATGCGGAACGGCGTTCCCAAATTCACCAGCAGAGGCAGCGCAAGCGGCGCGGCGTGCCGGAAGGCAACGAGGCCGAGGCCACGCTCGCGATAGAACGAGATGCTGGACACCAGCTGCGCGAGGAGCGGCGAGGCCGGTCGACGGACGACATCGGGAGGCGCGCCCATCGTGCTCTATCGCTCCGCAGCCTCGCGCTCCATGTCGCGGCCCGACAGGTCCTCGCCCTGCATGTTGACGTAATCCCGCGCCATCTCGCGCATCAGGAATTTCGCCGGCACGTCATGATAGGTGCCGCGGTCGTTGACATATTGCATATAGGCGCGGCCCTCGCCGTCGAATGGATGCAGCAGCGCGTCGGTGTGGCCGTCGAAATCGAGCGGGGCCACGCCGACCTTGGCGCAGAGCGTGTCGTTGAAGGTCGGAGTCGCCTTGCGCCAGGCACCATCCACGTGCACCTCCGTAAAGCCGTGCCAGGTGAAGATATCGGTGCCCATGCTCGCGCGCAGCTTCTCGGTGGTGAGATGGTTCTTCACGTCGGCAAAGCCGACCCGGGCGGGGATGCCATGGACGCGGCAGGCGGCGGCATAGAGCGCGGCCTTGCCGACGCAATAGCCTTGTCCTGCGGCGAGCACGCTCGAGGCGCGAAACGTTTCCGCGACGCGCATGCTGACGTAGGGATTATAGCGGATGCCGTCGCGCACCGCCTTGTAGAGCACGCTCGCCTTTTCGCGTGGGCTCGCATCCGCACCTACGGAGGCGTTGGCGAATTGCTGCACGGCCGGATGATCGCTGTCGATGTACTCGCCGGGATCGGTGTAGAGGCGGCGGATCGTGTCGGGAAGGATGTCGGTCATATCCAGAGCTTAGCAGGCGATCGCCGCGGAACTCAAATGACGGGATGGAGTGCATCGCGCCTTCGAATGGCACCGGGGCGCTGCAGCCATCTCACTGCCGGTTGCGCATCCAGTCGGCGAGGCCTGACAACGCCTTGTCGAGCTCCCGCCGCGTGGCGGCATCTGTCACCGTTTCCTCCATCGCGCCGCGCATGCAGAGCATCCACGCATCGCGCTCGGCATCGCCGATGGCGAAGCCGATGTGCCGCTGGCGCAGCCGCGGATGACCCTTCTCGGGCGTATAGAGCCGCGGACCGCCGGTCCACTCGGTGAGATAGCGCTTCAGCACGTCTCGGATCAGGCCGAGGTCGTCCGCATGCATGGCGCGGATGAGCTTCGCCTCCGGCAGCGTATCCATGCGGTCGTAGAAGCGATCCACGAGGGCGTCGATCGTGCTGCTCCCGCCGATCCGCTCGAACATGGAGGTGGTGACGTCGGTGGAGGTCATCGCTACAGCGCCACGCTGCGCAGACCGAAGCTGCGGGCTTCGTTCTGCAGCACCGGCCGCACTGCATCGATCAACCGCGCGGCGGCCGCATCGACGCTGAGCCCCGCGGTATCCACCACCGCCGTCGCACGCGAATAGAGCGGCTCGCGGCTGAGCAGGATGTTGCGCAGCTCGGCCATCGCGGAGCGGTCGTCGGCCATCGGCCGCAAATCGCCCTGGCGGCGGACGCGGGCCATGTGCTCTTCCGGCTCGGCCTTCAGCCAGATGGTGTAGAACGAGGTCAGGATCTGGTCGAAGGTCAGGGGCTCCGAGACGATGCCGCCGCCGGTCGCCAGCACCATCAGCTCGTTGCGCGCGAGCAGCTGCTGCAGCGCCGCCTGCTCCATGCGGCGAAAGCCTTCCTGGCCGTAGAGCGCGATGATCTCGGCGACGGAGAGCCCGTTCTGCTGCTCGACCTCCTTGTTGAGCTCGACGAAGCTCCAGCCGATCTTCTTCGCCAGCATTCGGCCAAGCGTCGATTTGCCGGCGCCGCGCAGGCCGATCAGCGCGATGCCGCAGAACGGCGCGCGCCGCGGCGCGGTTGCACTGCCGCCCGCGAGCAGATCTTTTGCTTGCGCGATCTGCGCCGGCGTTGCCTTGCGCAACAGATCGCGAAACATCTGCCAGTCCGGTGTCGGTTCGGCGGAGGGAAGCAAGTCTTCGAGATGAGCGCCCATGGCGTCGGAGACGCGGCGGAGCAGCACGATCGAGACATTGCCCTTGCCGCTCTCGAGCTGCGCGATGTAGCGCTCCGAGATTCCTGATACCTTGGCGAGCACCTTGCGCGACATGCCGCGCAACGCGCGCATGGTGCGCACGCGTTGGCCGAGCTGTTCGAGGAATCGGGATTCGGCGTCGGGACTGTCGGTCATGAGCCTTCTTTGAGGGGATGTCTTCTTGAAGGAGGTCCTGCGGCGCGTTTTAATGAAACATAATGCCTGCTGGCATTGACAGCAAGCCGCCGCAGTGTCTTTCTATGAATTATAATTCTAAATTCGAGGGGGACGTCCGTGAGCGAGGGATCCTATAACGCGGTGACCTGGCTGCTCGACCGTAACGTCGAGGAGGGCCGTGGCAACAAGCTGGCCTTCGACGACACCGTTTCGCAGCTCACCTATGGCGAGCTTCAGCGCCAGACCCGCCGCGCGGCGAACATGCTGCGCCGGCTCGGCGTTCGCCGCGAGGAGCGCGTGGCGATGATCATGCTCGATACGGTCGATTTCCCGATCGTGTTCCTGGGCGCGATCCGCGCCGGCATCGTGCCGGTGCCGCTCAACACGCTGCTGACCGCGGATCAATACGCCTACATCCTCGCCGATTGCCGCGCGCGCGTGCTGTTCGTCTCCGAAGCACTCTATCCCGTCATCAAGGACGTGGTCGGCCGCATGCCCGATCTCGAGCATGTCGTGGTCTCCGGCGCCAAGCAGAACGGCCACAAGCAGCTCGCTGAGGAGATCTCCGGCGAGAGCGACCAATTCACCACCGCCGTGACGCATCCGGACGAGCCCGCGTTCTGGCTCTACTCGTCGGGGTCGACAGGCATGCCCAAGGGCGTGCGCCATATCCATTCCAATTTGCAGGCGACTGCGGACACCTACGCCAAGCAGGTGCTGGGCATCCGCGAGAGCGATGTGTGTCTGTCCGCCGCAAAGCTGTTCTTCGCCTATGGTCTCGGCAACGCGCTGACCTTCCCGATGTCGGTCGGCGCCAGCGTGATCCTCAACAGCGAGCGGCCGACGCCGGCGCGCATGTTCGACCTGATGAACCGCTACAACCCCTCGATCTTCTATGGCGTGCCGACGCTGTTCGCGGCGATGCTCAACGACGAGACGATGAAGGCCGAGCGCGGCGGCAAGGCCTTGCGCATCTGCACCTCGGCCGGCGAGGCACTGCCGGAATCCGTCGGCAACAGCTGGAAGGCGCGTTTCGGCGTCGACATTCTCGACGGCGTCGGCTCCACCGAGCTGTTGCACATCTTCCTGTCGAACGCGCCGGGGGACATCAAATACGGCTCATCAGGCAAGCCGGTGCCGGGCTATGCGGTGCGGCTCGTCAACGAGGCCGGCCAGGACGTCGCCGACGGCGAGGTCGGCGAGCTGCTGGTCGATGCGCCGTCGGCCGGCGAGGGCTACTGGAACCAGCGCCACAAAAGCCGCCGCACCTTCGAGGGGCCGTGGACCCGCACCGGCGACAAATATGTCCGCGACGGCGAGGGCCGCTACACCTTCTGCGGCCGCGCCGATGACATGTTCAAGGTCTCCGGCATCTGGGTCTCGCCGTTCGAAGTCGAAAGCGCGCTGATCACCCATCCCGCCGTGCTGGAAGCCGCCGTCGTGCCCGAGGCCGATCCGGAAGGATTGCTGAAGCCGAAGGCCTTCGTCGTGCTGCGTCCTGGCGCGACGACGACGGATCTGCAGGACATGCTCAAGGAGCACGTCAAGCAGAAGATCGGCCCATGGAAATATCCGCGCTGGATCGACGTGGTGGACTCGCTGCCGAAAACGGCGACGGGGAAGATCCAGCGGTTCAAATTGCGTGAGGGCGCGAATTGAGATTGCACATGCTGTGCCGAGAGCGGTCACCGCAAACTCCGTTGCGCTCCCTCCCCCGCAAGGGGGAGGGGAACCACTGAGCGAGTGGCGCGTGACTGCGTCCCACGTTGGATACGACGGAAGAAGAGTGACACCATGACCAACCTCACCCCCACCGGCTTCCTCAGCATCGGCAACGCCAGCCTCGAATACAAATGGCTGGCGCCGGCCTCTGCGGACGCCCCCACCATCGTCATGCTCCACGAAGGCCTCGGCTCGGTCGGACAGTGGGGCGACTTTCTGGAAAAGCTCCAGCAAGCCACCGGTGCCGGCATCTTCGCTTATTCGCGTGCGGGCTACGGCCAATCGAGCAAGGTGACGTTGCCGCGACCGCTGGATTACATGCAGCGCGAGGCGCTGGACGTGCTGCCGAAGCTGCTCGATGCGATCGGCTTCAGGTGCGGCCTGCTGCTCGGCCATTCCGACGGCGCCTCGATCGCGACGATCTATGCCGGCGCGCACCAGGATCATCGCCTGAGCGGCCTCGTGCTGATTGCGCCGCATTTCATCGTCGAGGACATCTCGGTCGCGTCCATCGCCGCGATCAAGACTGCTTACGAGACCACGGACCTCAAGGCCAAGCTCGCGCGCTGGCACAAGGACGTCGACAACGCCTTCTATGGCTGGAACGGCGCCTGGCTCGATCCGGAGTTCCGCGATTGGGACATCTCGGAATACCTTGCCTATATCCGCGTTCCCGTCCTGATCCTGCAAGGCGAAAACGACCAATATGGGACATTGCGGCAGGTCGAAATCGCGCAGGAAGAGTGTTACTGTCCGGTAGATATTAAAGTCATTTCAGACGCGGGACATTCCCCGCATCGTGAAGCGCCGGGGGCGACGCTTGACGCGATTGAGCAATTTGCAAAAGCGGCCCTGCGCGACGATCAGGGACTCCAGGGACGCGCGGCATGACCATGCGGAGGCACATCGATGAATGTGCCTTCACATGCGACCCGCCCGTTGCCGTGGCCGCAATGGGCCTATGTCCCGGGCGAGACCGGTGCGGTGGATGCCGATTTCGAGACGCTTGGTCTGGCCAAGGCGATGGTGCCATCGGCCTTCCGCGGCTACGTGCCGGCGCGCCATCCGGCGCTGCGCTACGGGCTTGCACTCAACGACCGCGGCTATTTCTGGGAAGCACAGGAAGTGCTGGAGGCGGTATGGGCCGCCGCGCCCCAAGGCGGCCGCGAGCGCGTTCTGTTGCGCGCCTGCATCCACATCGCCAACGCCAATTTGCGGCTGCGGATGCAGCGCGCGCGCTCGGCCGCGCGGCTGTTCGGGGACGCGCTCGGCGAACTGCGCACGCTGAATTCCCGCAAGGCGGCTGCGGCCGGCGACGGCTTCGTGGAGACCTTCCCTGTCCCGGCCCTAGTCGCGCTGTTGCAAGCCAAGCTCGGCCGTCCCCAGCTCTCCAAGGCGGACTGGATCGCACTCGGGGCGACCGGGCGGTCCTGAGGCGCCATGAAACAAAATGCATGTGAGCCTGGTTAAGGGCTGGACGCGCTCGAAAAGATGCACTATTGTGCATCTAACGCTACGGCGAAATGCAATAATCAAGCTCAGGGATGACCCATGGCCGGGGAAGATCGGCGCCTCGCAGGCGGCGCGACATTCATCGATTTCCAGACCGAACCGTCCCGCTACAAGCACTGGAAGCTGGCGGTCGAGGGCGACGTCGCGACGCTGACCATGGACGTCGACGAGAACGGCGGCCTGTTCGAAGGTTATCTGCTCAAGCTCAATTCCTATGATCTCGGCGTCGACATCGAGCTTGCCGACGCGGTCCAGCGGCTGCGCTTCGAGCATCCGGAGGTGAAGGTCGTGGTGATGCGCTCGGCCAAGAACCGCGTGTTCTGCGCCGGCGCCAACATCCGCATGCTCGCGGGCTCAACGCACGCCCACAAGGTCAATTTCTGCAAATTCACCAACGAGACCCGCAACGGCATGGAAGACTCCTCGGAGAATTCCGGCCAGCGCTTCATCACCGTCGTAAACGGCTCCGCCGCTGGCGGGGGCTACGAGCTGGCGCTTGCGACCGACCATATCATTCTCGCCGACGACGGCTCCTCCGCCGTCGCGCTGCCCGAGGTGCCGCTGCTCGCGGTGCTGCCGGGCACCGGTGGACTCACGCGCGTCGTCGACAAGCGCAAGGTGCGCCGCGACCACGCCGATTTCTTCTGCACCATCGAGGAGGGCGTGAAGGGCAAGCGCGCCGTGCAATGGCGCCTCGTCGACGAGATCGCGCCGAACTCGAAGCTCGAGGCCAGGATCGCCGAGCGCGCTAGGGAATTCGCGGATCAATCGCAGCGCAAGGGCAGCGGCAAGGGCATCGCGCTGACGCCGCTCAAGCGCCTGATCGACCAGACCAGCATCCACTACGGCTTCGTCACCGTCGACATCGATCGCACGGCCCGCATCGCCACGATCTCGATCAAGGCGCCGGAGACCGCGCCGCCCGCCGACATCGACGGCATGATGGCGCAGGGGGCTTCGTTCTGGCCGCTCCAGGTCGCGCGCGAGATCGACGACGCCATCCTGCACTTGCGCATCAACGAGCTCGAGATTGCCATGCTGGTGTTCAAGAGTCATGGCGATCGCGCTCATGTGCTGGCCTGCGATGCCTTCCTCGAAGCCAACAAGGCGCACTGGCTGGTCAATGAGATCCGCCACTACTGGAAGCGCGTGCTCAAGCGCATCGACGTCACCTCGCGCACGCTGGTGACGCTGGTCGAGCCCGGCTCCTGCTTTGCCGGCACGCTCGCCGAGCTCGTCTTCGCCGCCGACCGCTCCTACATGCTGATCGGCACGCGCCAGGGCGACAACCGTCCGCCCCCGTCGATCGAACTCTCCGCCATGAACTTCGGCCCCTACCCGATGAGCCATGGCCTGACGCGGCTTCAGTCGCGCTTCCAGGCCGATCCGGCCGACATCGAGCGGGCGGAAGCCACGCTCGGGACCTCGCTCGATGCCGAACAGGCCGAAGAGCTCGGCCTCGTCACCTTCGCGCTCGACGACATCGACTGGGACGATGAGGTCCGTGTGTTTCTCGAGGAGCGCGCCAGCTTCTCGCCCGACAGCCTCACCGGCATGGAGGCGAGCCTGCGCTTCGTCGGCCCCGAGACGATGGAATCAAAGATCTTCGCGCGCCTCACCGCCTGGCAGAACTGGATCTTCCAGCGTCCCAACGCGGTCGGCGAGGAAGGCGCGCTGCGCCGCTACGGCAGCGGCCAGAAGCCGAAATTCGATATGACGCGGGTGTAACGACATTCACTGCGTCATGGCCGGGCTTGTCCCGGCCATCCACGTCCCTGGCGCGACCAAGCAAGAACGTGGATGCCCGGCACAAGGCCGGGCATGACGGAAAGAGATCGCAAGGAGCACGGCCATGAACATGAACATCATGAACGTCGACTACTCGACCAAGATTCCCAACAACGTGAATCTCGCAGAGGACCGCCAGGTGCTGAAGGCACTCGAGGGTTGGCATCCCGGCTACATGGATTGGTGGAGCGACATGGGGCCGGAAGGCTTCCAGGAATCGCTGGTGTATCTGCGCACGGCGTATTCGGTCGATCCCCGCGGCTGGGCCAAGTTCGACTATGTCCGCATGCCCGACTATCGCTGGGGTATTCTCCTTGCGCCGCAGGAAGAAAATCGCGTGGTGCCGTTCGGCGAGCATTATGGCGAGCCGGCCTGGCAGGAAGTCCCGGGCGAGCATCGCGCCATGCTGCGCCGCCTGATCGTGATCCAGGGCGACACCGAGCCGGCCTCGGTCGAGCAGCAGCGCCATCTCGGCAAGACCGCGCCCTCGCTCTACGACATGCGCAATCTGTTCCAGGTCAATGTCGAGGAAGGCCGCCACCTCTGGGCGATGGTCTATCTGCTCCAGAAGTACTTCGGCCGCGACGGCCGCGAGGAGGCCGACGATCTGCTGCGCCGCCGCTCCGGTGATGCCGACGCACCGCGCATGCTCGGCGCCTTCAACGAGGCGACGCCGGACTGGCTGTCCTTCTTCATGTTCACCTACTTCACCGACCGCGACGGCAAGATGCAATTGCACTCGCTGGCGCAGTCCGGCTTCGATCCGCTGTCGCGCACCTGCCGCTTCATGCTGACGGAAGAAGCGCACCACATGTTCGTCGGCGAGACTGGCATCACCCGCGTCGTGCAGCGCACCTGCGATGCGATGCGCGAGGCCGGCATCACCGACCCCACCGACATCGCCAAGGTCCGCGCGCTCGGGGTGATCGACCTGCCCACCATCCAGAAGAAGCTGAATCTGCACTACACGCTGTCGCTTGATCTCTTTGGTTCGGAGGTTTCGACCAACGCGGCGAACGCCTTCAACGCCGGCATCAAGGGCCGCTATCACGAGACCCAGATCGAGGACGATCACCAGCTCAAGAACGCCACCTATCCGGTGCTGAAGTTCATCAACGGCGAGATCAAGCTGGTGGACGAGCCGGCGCTGACCGCCCTCAACATGCGCCTGCGCGACGATTACAGCCAGGATTGCGTCAAGGGCATGCTGCGCTGGAACAAGGTGATCTCGACTGCCGGCTACGACTTCAAGCTGACCTTGCCCAACGTCGCCTTCCACCGCCACATCGGCGAGTTCAAGGACGTGCATGCGACGCCGGACGGCATTTTGATCGACGATGCCACCTGGGCCAAGCGCAAGGACGAGTGGCTGCCCTCGACTGCCGACGGGGACTTCATTACCTCCCTGATGCAGCCCGTCACCGAGACCGGCAAGTTCGCCTCCTGGATCTCGCCGCCGAAAGTCGGCATCGACAACAAGCCCGGCGATTTCGAATACGTGAAGATCGAGTCGTAAGCGTCAGGGGCAGACGCTTTTGCCGCACAAACGGTGTCATCACCCGCGAAAGCGGGTGATCCAGTATTCCAGAGACAGTCGTAATTCAGCCCGGTAGGCCGCGGCGTACTGGATGCCCCGCCTTCGCGGGGCATGACAGCGGAGTGTGAGGTGTGGCCTTTGCCAAGCCCCGCCCTCTACCCCGCGATCTCCAGCCCCGCATTCGCGTACACCACGCCGCCGTCGACGGCGATGGTGTTGCCGACCACGTAATCGCCCGCACGCGAGGCGAGATAGATCGCCACCCCTGCCATGTCCTCGTCGCTTCCGATCCGCCGCGACGGGATGCGCTTTGCGACCTCGTCCGAATGGTCGCGCGCGGCCCGGTTCATGTCGGACTTGAACGCGCCCGGCGCGATCGCGGTGACGTTGATGTTGTCCTTGATCAGCTTGGTCGCCATGCGCCGCGTCAGATGGATTACGGCGGCCTTGCTGGCGGCGTAGGAATAGGTCTCGCCCGGATTGACGAAGATGCCGTCGACCGAGGCGATGTTGATCACCTTCGCCGGACGTTCTGCGCTTGCGGCCGCGCGCAGCGGCTTCGCCAGGGCCTTGGTCAGGAAGAACAGCGACTTGACGTTGAGGTCCATCACCTTGTCCCAGCCGCTTTCGGGGAACTCGTCGAACTCCGCGCCCCAGGCAGCTCCGGCATTGTTGACGAGGATGTCGAGCTTCGGCTCCAGCTTGATGATTTCGGAGGCGAGCCTGTCGCAACCTTCGACGGTGGAGATGTCGATCGGCAGCGCGATGCATTCGCCGTCATATTGCGCGCTGAGCTCCTTGGCGGTCGCCTCGCACGGTCCGGCCTTGCGCGCGGTGATGTAGACCTTTGCGGCGCCGGCGCTGAGAAATCCCGCCGCAATCATCTTGCCGATGCCGCGCGAGCCGCCGGTCACCAGCGCGACGCGGCCTTTGAGCGAAAACAGGTCGTTGAACATGGGGCCTCCCTTGGTTGGCGCTGTTTTGGGCGGGGAGGCGAGGGGAGTCAAGGAAGGGGCAGGGGATGGGGAACGTGGCGCGACGGCGCTTCGACTCACTCGATGTCATCCCCGCGCACGCGGGGACCCATAACCCCAGGGAGTAGTTTGGCGAAGATTCGTCGATCGGGACTGCTACCAACCGAGATCGATAAATTCCGCGGTACGGGTCCCTGCTTTCGCAGGGACGACAGCGGGATTGGAGCGCGCCTATGCCGCCGCGATCCGGCGGAAGCCGTTCCACATCGCGGTCGCGGCGCCCGAGGTCAACACCGGCAGGATTCGCGCGTCCTGGTAATTGCCGTTGAGCGAGACGCGCGGCAGCGCCGTCATCTGGCCGGCATTCTCGGCGAACAGCATGCCGGGCCGCGTGGTCACCGCGGTCTTGAACCCGGCCGTTGCAGCAAGGCCGAATTCGCGCGCCCCCGCCGCCTCGCGGTCGCCATAGGGATAGGCGAGATGCAACACGGGGCGCTCCAGCGCCTGCTCGATCCGCGCGCGGCTCGTGGCCAATTCCTGCGCGGCGATGTCTTCCGCCGCCTTGGCGAGGTTGCAATGGCTGACGCTGTGGGCGCCGATCGTGACCAGCGGATCGGCGGCGAATGTCTTCACCTCGTTCCAGGACAGGCAGAGGCTGCGGCACAGCGCGGCCATGTCGACGTCGTGCGTCGTGCAGAGCGCCTCGATCTCCCGCTTGAGGTCGTGCTCGCCCGGCAGCGCGCGCAGCCAGTCGTGCAGGCGGTCGAATGTTGCCTGCTTGGCCGCAGGCGTCGTCGCATCGAGCCGCAACGCGGAATGACCGATTCTGACGTCGACCTGCTCGGCCTTGGCGATCACAGCCTCCAGCGCCGCCCACCACAGTCGTCCGGTACCCTCCGCAAAGTCGCTCGCGACATAGACAGCGAGGGGCGCGTCGAATTCGCGCAGCACGGGCAGGGCATGATCCAGATTGTCGCGATAGCCGTCGTCGAAGGTGAAGGCCGCGAAGCGGCGGTCGAACCGGCCCTGCACCAGCCGCTCATGCAGCTCGTCCATGCTGACGATGTCGATGTCGCGCGAGCGCAAATGGCACAGCGTCTCGCGCAGGAATTCGGGGGTGACTTCGAGATGCCGGTTCGGCTGGAACGCGGCCTCGCGGGCCGGCCGAACGTGGTGCAGCATGAAAATGGCGCCGACGCCCGACAAGAGCGGGCGCAGCAGATGGTGTGCGCCGCTGAAATAGAGTGCTTCCAGCCCGGCGCGGATGACGTTGTTACGCAGTTGTTTCATGACCGGCTGGCGGACTCTCGCATTCCGCTTTCAACTTACGGAAGAACCCTTGAAGAAAAAGTTATTCCGATTGTCCAGGCGGTGCCTTCGGAAGGGCGCCATTTCCGGTTTGACAGCCTGCCAAGGGTTTGTTTTGTCTCCGGTTCCAGAGTTCGGGTCGTCGAATGCAGAAGCTTTTCAGGTGGGCCAGCAAATGGTGGCCAGGGCTGATTCCCCTGGCCATCATGTGGGGATTTGCGGGCTGGAATAACACTTTACCGGTCGAAGCCGACCTTTCGGCCCGCAGCACGGCCGCGCTCAAGGGGACCGTCCTGGACAAGACCCGGATCGCGGTCGACGGCCGGGACGTCGGCCTGGCCGCGGAAGCCTTCTCGGAGGAGGGGCGCCGCGACGCCGTGACGGCGGTCGAGACCGTGCCCGGCGTGCGCCTGGTCGACGACCGGACCCGCCTTGTTCCCGAGGCCAAACCCTTCGTCTGGAGCGCCGAGCGCGACGTGGTGCGGGTGACGCTGTCCGGCTCCGCGCCCTTGCCCTCGATGAAGGGCCGGCTGACCGAGGCGGCCCGCAAGGAGGTTGGCGGCGCCGAGGTGGCAGACCAGATGGGGCTGGCGCGCGGTGCGCCGCCGCGGTTCGAAGCCGCCGCCACGCTGCTGCTGGACCAGATCGGCAAGCTGAAGGACGGCAAGATCACGATCATGGACACCCAGGTCAATCTGTCGGGCATGGCACGCGAGCTCGGCGGCCGCGAAGCGATCGCTGCCGCGCTGAAGAACCTGCCCGAGGGCTTTTCGGTCGCCGCCAACGACGTCAAGGCGCCGCCCTATATCTTCCAGGCGTACAAGGATCCGGTTGCCGCGACGGTGACGCTGACCGGCTACGTTCCGGACAACAACGTGCATGCGGCGATCGCAACCAGCGCCTCGCGAAAATTCTTCACCGAAAAGGTCGTCGACAATCTCAAGGCCAGCATCGGCGCGCCCGGCACCTTCAACACGGCCGTGGTCGCAGCGCTCGGCGCGCTGTCGCGGCTGTCGACCGGCACGCTCGTCGTCTCCGACCGCGAAGTGAAGCTGTCGGGCGATGCGCTCTACGAGGGGGCCGCCAACGACATCCGCGCAGGCCTCGGCAAGGACTTCCCGAAGAACTGGCAGTACAAGCCGGAGATCACCGTGAAGCCCGCCGCAGGGCCGGTCGACGGCACCGTGTGCCAGCAATTGTTCACGGACCTCCTGGCCAAGGGCAAGATCCGCTTCGCCGCCAAGCGCGCCGAAATCGATCCGGACTCCGCCGCCATCCTCGATCATCTGATCGAGACGGCGCTGCGCTGCCCCACCACCAATATCGAGGTTGCCGGGCATACCGACGCCGACGGCGAGGACGTCTTCAACCAGGCTCTTTCAGAGAAGCGCGCGCAGGCGGTGATCGACTATCTGGTCAAGGCCGGCCTGCCCCCCGGCCGCTTCACCGCGGTCGGCCATGGCAGCACGCAGCCCGTCGCCGGCAACGACACCGACGACGGCAAGGCGAAGAACCGCCGCATCGAATTTCTGGTGAGGTGACGATGCCCTATCTCGTCTCGTTTCATCTGGGCTGGCTGATCGGCTCGCTGTTGCTGGGCTTTTGCATGGGCTGGATCTCCGTGGTCCAGCGCGGCAACGGCACCTCGAAGGTGACGGCGCGCTGGCTCGCCGCGCTTGCCGCCGCCCTGGTCGCGGCCTCGTTCGCCCGTGTCGTCCCTGGCCGCTTCGGCTACTGGCTCGACCTCGGCCTGATCATGTTCGCCTGCTATCTGGTCGGCTGCACCATCGGCGCCTGGCTGCGGGATCGGGTGGTGTCGCGCAGCATGCCGGTGGCCTGAGTCTTGAGCCCACGGGGATCGGGCCGGTGGAGGCCGGCGCGGCGGTCTGGCCGCTGCTGCCCTGCTGGTCAGCGCCCCGCGACCTTCGGGCGCATCGGAATATCCGTGAACAACGCCTGGGTCGCCACCCTCTTTCAACAGGCAGACGCCGTCCATAGATTGACGTCGGCTTAAGGCGTGACGGAACATTGTAAGGCGGAAATCATCAAACCTTCATGGCGCTTGCGCAGGATTGCCATGGAGATTCGACTTAAGTCCTGCCGTCGAAGGCGCCAAACCGTGCATCAGGAGCCCGCAACCCTGCCTAAAATATTGAATGCACGTGTTTTTGTTCGAATTGGCGAATTCCACTCGGCCCGAAAACGCGCTAGTGGAGGGGCAGGGGGCATGCGCGATGCCGGAGCCGGCGGCGAAGGTTCGTTGAGTGCCCGTGCGTCGTCCGCCCGTTCGCCGGCCACCCTGGTCGCTGAAGCGTTGTTCGAGGTCTAGATGCTGGAAGCCATACGCAGGGCGACGACGTTTCTGCGCCAGAAGCAAATCCTGCATAAGCTTGGAGTTGTGATCAGCGTCGCGGTCATCGGCATCGCTTGCTATGTGCTGTACCACATGCTGCGAGGCATCGATTTCAACGAGGTCCTCGAAGCGATCAAGAGCACCGAGCCGAGCCAGATCGCGATGGCGGCGCTGTTCGTCGCCGCGGGCTATTTCACCCTGACCTTCTACGACCTGTTCGCCACGCGCGCGATCGGCCACGCCCATGTGCCCTACCGCATCAACGCGCTCGCGGCCTTCACCAGCTATTCGATCGGCCACAATGTCGGTGCATCGGTCTTCACCGGCGGGGCGGTGCGCTACCGCATCTATTCGGCCTACGGGCTGAATGCGATCGACGTCGCAAAGATCTGCTTCCTCGCCGGCCTGACCTTCTGGCTCGGCAACGCCGCCGTGCTCGGCCTCGGCATCGCCTATCATCCAGAGGCCGCGGCCTCGATCGACCAGCTTCCGCCGTGGCTGAACCGGACGCTGGCGCTGACGATCATCGTGGGGCTGATCGGCTATGTGGTCTGGGTCTGGACCCGGCCGCGCGTGGTCGGCCGCGGGCCCTGGACCGTGGTGCTGCCGGGCGGCCCCCTGACGCTGCTCCAGATCGCGATCGGCATCATCGATCTCGGCTTCTGCGCGCTCGCGATGTATGTCCTGGTCCCGGACGAGCCCAATCTCGGCTTCGTCGTGGTCGCGGTGATCTTCGTCTCGGCGACGCTGCTCGGGTTCGCCAGCCATTCGCCCGGCGGGCTCGGGGTGTTCGACGCCGCCATGCTGGTCGGCCTCTGGCAGATGGACCGCGAGGAGCTTCTGGGCGGCATGCTGCTGTTCCGCGTCCTCTATTATCTGGCCCCCTTCATCCTATCTGTAATCTTGCTGACGTTTCGCGAAGTTATGATCGGCGCACGATCGAAGCGCCTGCAGCAGGCGGCGCTCAAGCTCGACCCCGGTCCGGCGCGTGAAGCCGCCTATGTGAGAGAGCGCAGCGACGGCGGTGCCTGACGGCGCCAAGCTTTGGGACCAGCCTCCAGGAGAAGTCCGCCCCGATGGCGATCGACGCCCCATCTTCTCCCTCCGCCCGGCCCTGGTCCGACCGGCTCCGGCACTCGACCATCATCCTGATCGCTGCGGCGCTGGCGCTGTCCGTCGTCGTCTCCCTCGGCGAATTGACGGCACTGCACGCCGCGATCGTGTTCCTCTGCATCGCCGCCGCTGCACTGATCCCGTGGCGTCTGCATGATCCTGCAGCTTCGCGCGACGACGTCAGGCGCACCAACCCGGTCGAGAGCGCGGCGGTGGCTGCGGTCGTCGCCGGCATGCCGGATCCGGCGGTCCTGCTCGACCGCGCCGGCCGCGTCATCCACCTCAATGCCGCGGCCGCCCAGCTCGCGCCGGCGCTGCGCCGGAACGAGCTCGCCCAGTTCGCGCTGCGCTCGCCGGAGATCATCACCGCGCTGCGCGAAGCGATCGCGACCACCGAGCCGCGGCGCGCGACCTATCTCGATCACGTCCCGGTGGATCGCTGGATGGAGCTCATGATCACGCCGGTGCCGGTGCCGACCAGCTTCGGCGGCGCCGACAAATGCATGCTGATGACCTTTCACGACCAGACGCCGCTGCGCCGGGTCGAGGAGATGCGTGCCGACTTCGTCGCCAATGCCAGCCACGAGCTGCGCACGCCGCTCGCTGCGCTGTCGGGCTTCATCGACACCCTCCAGGGCCAGGCCAAGGACGATCCCAAGGCGCGCGAGCGCTTCCTCGGCATCATGCACAACCAGGCCACCCGGATGGCCCGCCTGATCGACGATCTATTGTCGCTGTCGCGGGTCGAGCTGTCGGCTCACGTCCGGCCCGACACCCTGGTCGACCTGCTGCCGATCATCCGTCAGGTCGCCGACGGGCTCGAGCCGCTGGCGCGCGAGCGGCAGGTCGAGGTCGAGATCCATTTGCCCGATAGCCCGGTGATGATCGCGGGTGACCGCGAGGAGCTGCTCCGCCTGTTCGAGAATTTGATCGAGAACGCCCTCAAATACGGCGCCTCCGGCGGACGCGTCATCGTGTCGCTGACCTCGGGCGCGGCCGCTGACGGAACTCAGGAAATCCGGATCCTGGTTCGCGATTTCGGCCCCGGCATCGCGCCCGAGCACCTGCCGCGGCTGACCGAGCGGTTCTACCGGGTCGATATCGGCGACAGTCGCTCGCAAGGCGGGACCGGGCTCGGATTATCGCTGGTGAAACATATTCTTAACCGTCACCGCGGCCGGCTTTTGATCGAGAGCGTGCCCCGGCAGGGCGCCACTTTCAGCGCCTGTTTTCCCCAACCGAAGCCTCCGGCGCAGGTCTGAAAATCAAGCGATATCAACTGCTTGATCCTGTCATCCGACTGTCACGAAACCTTCGTAAAAGCACAGCCGACCGCTCCTAAAGGGGGCGGCGTGGGGAGCGCGATCGGGCGCGGATGGCGCTTCGCTCCCCTGTATGGAGACCAGCATGAATTTCCTCAAAACGATCGTTGCAGCCGGCTTGGTCGCCGCGTCGGCGACGGCGGCCTTTGCCGCCGACATCACCGGTGCAGGTGCGACGTTCCCGTTCCCGCTCTATTCCAAATGGGCTGACGCCTACAAGAAAGAGACCGGCAATGGTCTGAACTACCAGTCGATTGGCTCAGGCGGCGGCATCAAGCAGATCCAGGCCAAGACCGTGACCTTCGGCGCCAGCGATATGCCCCTCAAGCCTGAGCAACTCGAGAAGGACGGCATGATTCAATGGCCGCAGGCGATGGGTGCATTGGTGCCCGTCCTGAATCTCGAGGGAATCAAGCCGGGCGAGCTGGTCTTCTCCGGCGAGCTGCTGGGCGACATCTACCTGGGCAAGGTCAAGACGTGGAATGACCCGGCGATCGCCAAGCTCAATCCCAATGTGAAGCTCCCCTCGGATGCCATCACCGTCGTGCGCCGGTCGGACGGCTCCGGCACGACGTTCATCTGGACCGATTTTCTTTCGAAATCCAATGCCGAGTGGAAGACGAAGGCCGGTGCCGGTACTGCGGTCGAGTGGCCGACGGGTGTTGGCGCCAAAGGCAATGAAGGCGTCGCAGGCAATGTCAGCCAGACCAAGAACTCGATCGGTTACGTCGAGTATGCCTATGCCAAGCAGAACAAGCTGACCTACGGCGCAATGATCAACAAGGCTGGCAAGACCGTGCAGCCGACCGTCGGGGCCTTCCAGGCTGCGGCTGCCAACGCTGATTGGGCTGGATCCAAGAACTACTATGTGATCCTGACCGACCAGCCGGGCGAAGCATCGTGGCCGATTACCGGCGCGACCTTCATCCTGATGCACAAGGATGCGACCGACAAGGCGGCGTCCCAGGAGGCCATCAAGTTCTTCAAGTGGGCCTTCGAGAAGGGCGACAAGATGGCCGAAGAGCTGGACTACATCCCGATGCCCGACACGGTCGTGAAGCAGATCGAGAAGACCTGGGCTGCCGAGATCAAGAGCTAACGCGCTCTTGTCCCGGGCACGGCCCGGGACCCTAAGAGACCTGCGCTCCGGATCTGCATCGCGTCGCATCCGGGGCGCAAGACCAGCAACAAGACCGACAGCAAGCGTATATAAAACGGGCACAGGGGATCGGCGTGGCAGAGATGGCCGTTCAGAGCGATGTAATCGACGATGCCGGACCGTATGACCGCGCCAAGGCCTTGAGCGCGTTCAAGCTCGGCGACGTCACTTTCTACTGGATCACGCGGCTGAGCGCGATCTCGGTGCTGTTGATCCTCGGCGGCATCATCATTTCGCTGGTCGTCGGGGCGTTCCCGGCGATGAAGGAATACGGCGTGTCGTTCCTGTGGACGCAGCGCTGGGCGCCGTCGGCCGATCCGCCCGTGCTCGGCGCGCTCGGGCCGATGTACGGCACGCTCGTCACCTCCTTCATCGCGATGCTGATCGCCATTCCGGTCGGTCTCGGCATTGCGATCTTTCTCACCGAGCTCTGTCCGCAATGGCTGCGCCGGCCGATCGGCATGGCGGTCGAGCTGCTCGCCGGAATTCCCTCGATCATCTACGGCATGTGGGGCTTCTTCGTGCTGGGCCCGTTCCTGGCCAACAGCTTCCAGCCCTTCATGATCAGCGTCTTCGACGGCGTTCCCGTCCTCGGGGCGATCTTCGCAGGTCCCCCGTCCTATCTCAGCACGTTCAACGCCGCGCTGATCCTCGCCATCATGGTGCTGCCCTTCATCACCTCGATCTCGGTCGACGTGTTCAAGACGGTGCCGCCGGTGCTGAAGGAAGCCGCCTACGGCGTCGGCTGCACCACCTGGGAAGTCGTTCGCAGCGTGGTGATCCCCTACACCCGGGTCGGCATCATCGGCGGCGTCATGCTGGCGCTGGGCCGCGCGCTCGGCGAGACCATGGCCGTGACGTTCATCATCGGCAATTCGTTCCGCATCTCCTCGTCGATCTTCGCGCCCGGCACCACGATCTCGGCGGCGATCGCCTCCGAGTTCGCCGAGAGCGACGGCCTACACCAGTCCGGCCTGATCCTGCTCGGCCTGTTGCTGTTCGTGTTGACGTTCTTCGTGCTGGCCGCAGCGCGGCTGATGCTGATGCGGCTGGACAAGAAAGCGGGGAACTGACGTCATGGCCCTCAATCCGATCTATTCGCGCCGCCGCCGCAAGGACATCGTCATCCGCGGGCTCTGCATCGCCGCGGCCGCCTTCGGCGTCACCTGGCTCGCGCTGATCCTGATCACGCTGCTCTACAACGGCCTGGCTGGCCTGAACCTCCAGGTCTTCACCGCCGACACGCCGCCGCCCGGCTCGACCGAAGGCGGCCTGCGCAACGCCATCGTCGGCTCGATCATCATGACCGTGCTCGGCGTCGGCATCGGCGCGCCGCTCGGCCTGTTCGCCGGCACCTATCTTGCCGAGTACGGCCGCAACGACAGGCTGACTTCGGTGATCCGCTTCATCAACGACATCCTCTTGTCGGCGCCCTCGATCATCATCGGCCTGTTCATCTATGGCACGGTGGTGGTGCCGATGCGCGGCTTCTCGGCGCTCGCGGGAGCGCTGGCACTCGCGGTCATCGTCATCCCGGTCGTGGTGCGCACCACGGAGGACATGCTGCTGCTGGTGCCGAATCCGTTGCGCGAAGCCGCCAGCGCATTGGGCCTCCCGCGTTCGCTGGTGATCAAGCGCATCGCCTATCGCGCGGCACGCGCGGGCCTCATCACCGGCGTGCTGCTCGCCACCGCCCGCGTCGCCGGCGAGACCGCGCCGCTGCTGTTCACCGCGCTGTCGAACCAGTTCTTCAGCCTCGGCCTGGACAAGACGATGGCCAACCTGCCGGTCACCATCAACAATTTCGTCCAGAGCCCCTACGCCTATTGGAAGCAGCTCGCCTGGAGCGGCGCGCTGCTGATCACCCTGACCGTGCTTGCCCTGAACATTGGCGCGCGCATCATCGGCGCCGAGAGGACTGCAAAATGAGTGAAATGTCTGTTTCCGTGAGCGCGCCGACCGTTCATCCCGGCTCGCAGCCGCTGCCCGAGGCACCCGCCAAGGTCACCGCGCGCAACCTCAACTTCTACTACGGCGAGCACCACGCGCTGAAGAACATCAATCTGGCGCTCGGCACCAACCGCGTCACGGCCTTCATTGGCCCGTCCGGTTGCGGCAAGTCGACCCTGCTGCGCATCTTCAACCGGATGTATGATCTCTATCCGGGCCAGCGCGCCACCGGCCAGCTGATGCTCGACCAGACCAACATCCTCGACCCCCGGCTCGACCTCAATCTGCTGCGCGCCCGGGTCGGCATGGTGTTCCAGAAGCCGACGCCGTTCCCGATGACGATCTACGAGAACATCGCCTTCGGCATCCGTCTCTACGAGAAGATCTCGAAGTCCGAGATGGACGGCCGCGTCGAGAAGGCGCTGCGCGGCGGCGCGCTGTGGAACGAGGTCAAGGACAAGCTCAACGCCTCCGGCCTGTCGCTCTCCGGCGGCCAGCAGCAGCGCCTGTGCATTGCCCGCACCGTCGCGGTGCGGCCCGAGGTGATCCTGTTCGACGAGCCCTGCTCGGCGCTGGACCCGATCTCGACCGCCAAGGTCGAGGAGCTGATCCAGGAGCTGTCCGAGAACTACACGATCGCAATCGTCACCCACAACATGCAGCAGGCGGCGCGCGTCTCCGACAAGACCGCCTTCATGTATCTCGGCGAGCTGATCGAGTTCGACGACACCAGCAAGATCTTCACGTCGCCGACCGACCGGCGCACGCAGGATTACATCACCGGCCGGTTCGGCTGAGGAGACGGGACATGGGTACTGAACATACCGCAAAGGCTTTCGACACCGACCTCCAGGAGCTCACCCGACTGGTCGCCGAGATGGGCGGCATCGCCGAGCGCATGATCGTCGAATCCGTCGACGCGCTGATCCGCCGCGACGTCGCGCTCGGCCAGCGCGTCGTCACCATCGACACCGAACTCGACGCGCTGCAGAAGAAGATCGAGGAGCGCGCCGTGCTCACCATCGCCCGCCGTCAGCCGATGGCGGTCGATCTGCGCGAGATCGTCGGCGCCATGCGCGTTGCGACCGACCTCGAGCGCATCGGCGACCTCGCCAAGAACATGGGCAAGCGCGTCGCCGCGCTGGAGACGGATTTCCATCCGCTGAAACTGTTCCGCGGCCTGGAGCACATGACCGACCTCGTTCAGCAGCAGGTCAAGTCGGTGCTGGACGCCTACGCCGCGCACGATCTGCCGGCGGCGATGGCGGTGTGGAAGGGCGACGAGGAAGTCGACGCGATCTGCACCTCGCTGTTCCGCGAGCTCCTCACCTACATGATGGAGGATCCGCGCAACATCTCGTTCTGCATCCATCTGATGTTCTGCGCCAAGAACATCGAGCGGATCGGCGACCACGCCACCAACATCGCCGAGACCGTGTTCTACATGATCGAGGGCCAGGCGATCACCGACAAGCGGCCGAAGGGGGACATGACCAACTTCGCCACGACGATCCCGAATAGCTGAAGACCTCAAGGAGCGACGACACCATGGGCGCACGCATTATGGTGGTTGAGGACGAGGAAGCTCTCACCGAGCTTCTTCGCTACAACCTCGAAGGCGACGGCTATGACGTCGAGACGGTCATGCGCGGCGACGACGCCGACACCCGCCTCAAGGAGCACATTCCCGACCTGATCGTGCTCGACTGGATGCTGCCCGGCCTGTCGGGCATCGAGCTGTGCCGCCGCCTGCGCACCCGTCCCGAGACCAAGCAACTGCCGATCATCATGCTCACCGCGCGCGGCGAGGAGAGCGAGCGCGTACGTGGCCTTGCGACCGGCGCCGACGACTACATCGTGAAGCCGTTCTCCGTGCCGGAGCTCCTGGCGCGCGTGAAGGGCCTCCTGCGGCGCGCCAGTCCCGAGCGGCTAGCCACCGTGCTCGCCTATGGCGACATCGAGCTCGACCGCGACAAGCGCCGCGTGGCGCGCTCGGGCCGGCCGATCGATCTCGGACCGACCGAATACCGGCTGCTGGAGTTCTTCCTGGAGCATCCCGGCCGCGTGTTCTCGCGCGAGCAGCTGCTCGACAGCGTCTGGGGCCGCGACATCTACATCGACGAGCGCACCGTCGACGTCCATATCGGCCGCCTGCGCAAGCTGCTCAATCTCGGCCGCGAGCAGGACCCGATCCGCACCGTCCGCGGCGCGGGCTATGCGCTCGATGATCGCTTCGCGAAGGCGGAGCAGACGTAAGGGGTTCTGGGAAATTCTGGCGACACACTCAGTGTCGTCCCGGACAAGCGAAGCGCTGATCCGGGACCCATAACCACAGGGCGTGGTTTGGCGAAGACTCGGAGTGACCGTCTAGCGCAACATCTGCGCCCTGTGGTTATGGCTCCCCGCGTTCGCGGGGACGACACCGAGTTGGTTGAGGCGCCGTCGCGCTACGGCAGCCGTCGTTGCAGTCAGCAAATCAGCTAACTTACCGCGTGCTCGGCTTGGCCGGTGCACGACGGCGGTCCGCTGCGGGCTGATACGCCACGCGCGAGTGCTGGGCGCAATAGGGCAGGCCGGAGAGCGCCTTGCCGCCGCAGAAGAAGAAATCCGGGCTCGAGGGATCGCCGACCGGCCAGTGGCAGGTCGCCTCGTTCAGCTCCAGCAGCGACAGCCGCTGGCTCATCGGCACCACGTTGTCGTAGGTGACCGGTTCGGCCTCCACTTCGACCTCGAAGGCCTGCGCCAGCGCGGTGTTGCCGCGCGCAATGGGGCGGGTCACCCGCATCATGTGCTGCGCGGGACGCGCCTTGCGCGGCCGGGGTGCTGCCGATGAAGGGCTTTTGGCACGGCCGGACAGACCGAGCCTGTGCACTTTGCCGATCACGGCATTGCGGGTCACATTGCCGAGCTCTGCTGCGATCTGGCTGGCCGAAAGTCCGGCCTCCCAGAGCTTTTTCAGCTGCTCGACGCGATCATCGGACCAGGTCAAAACCGTCATTGCACCCTTTCCCTCGCTGCCGGCCAACCATCCTGGGGCCTTGCAGCGAATGCCTAAGCCTTCAAAAACCCGTGTCGTCAGAATCCCTTAAGGCTCGCCGGGCGCGCCACTGACGCCCGAACGTTTACGCCGGTACATGAGGACTCTTGGGATCAGAACCGCTGCACGAGATGTCGTATCTGACAATCCAAACGCTACAATATGGCGTGACTCCCGCGCAAGAGTCCGCCGACTCGCTTCCACATGTTCCGTGGTGAAAACCCGCGAAACCGGCACCGCAAGACTACGGATTCAGCGTTTCCCGAGGCTTTCCCAGCGGCATTGACACCCGTCTTGCCAGGCATAAGATAGTTGCGCGTGCCGCCCTTAAAAGGCGGCACGTTTCGTTTTCCGGGCCGGTCGATGGTGCGTTGCCCAATGCGCGCGTCACACCGTCCGCAACATTCAAGTGGCCGTCATGACTAACAGCGCAGCGCCGCATTTGCTCCCCGTTTTCGCCAGGGCCGACCTCGGTTTCGAACGCGGCGAAGGCTGCTGGCTGATCGCGACCAATGGCGAGCGCTATCTCGATTTCACCTCGGGCGTCGCCGTGAATGCGCTCGGCCATTGCCACCCGCATCTAACCAAGGCGCTGCAGGAGCAGGCGACGAAGCTGTGGCACATGTCGAACTTGTTCCAGAGCCCGGACGGCGAGAAGCTCGCCGTGCGCCTGTGCAACGAGAGCTTCGCGGACTTCGTGTTCTTCTGCAATTCCGGCGCCGAAGCGCTGGAGGGCGTGATCAAGCTGGTCCGCCATCATCACTTCTCCAAGGGCCATCCCGAGCGCTACCGCATCATCACCTTCGAAGGCGCCTTCCATGGCCGCACCCTGGCGACCCTCGCAGCGACCGGCTCTGCGAAATATCTCGAAGGTTTCGGCCCGCCGATGGATGGTTTCGACCAGGTCCCGCATGGTGACCTCGACGCCGTCAAGAAGGCGATCGGGCCCGACACCGCCGGCATCCTGATCGAGCCGATCCAGGGCGAGGGCGGCGTGCGCGCGGCGACGCCTGCCTTCCTCAAGGCGCTGCGCCAGCTCTGCGACGACAAGGGCCTGCTGCTCGCCTTCGACGAGGTGCAGACCGGCATGGGCCGCACTGGGGATCTCTTCGCCTATCGCCGCACCGGCGTTACACCCGACGTGATGTCGCTGGCCAAGGCGCTCGGCGGCGGCTTCCCGATCGGCGCGGTGCTGGCGACGGCGGAAGCGGCTTCCGGCATGGGACCCGGTTCGCACGGCTCGACCTTCGGTGGCAATCCGCTGGCGATCTCGGCGGCCAACGCCGTGCTCGACGTCATGCTCGAGCCCGGCTTCTTCGACCACGTGCAGAAAATGTCGCTGCTGCTCAAGCAGAAGCTCGCCTCCGTGATCGACCGTCACCCCGATGTCGTCAGCGAAGTGCGCGGCGAGGGCCTCCTGGTCGGCATCAAGGCGGTGGTGCCGTCGGGCGATCTCGTGGCTGCCTTGCGTGGTGAAAAGCTGCTCACCGTCGGCGCGGGCGACAATGTCGTGCGCTTCCTGCCGCCTCTGATCGTCACTGAAGCCGAGATCGAGGACAGCGTCGTCAGGCTCGAGCGCGCCTGCGCTGCGATCTCGTCCAGCCAGACCAAGCGGGCGGCAAGCTGATGAGCAAGTCGCCGAAACATTTCCTCGACATCAACGAGCTCCCGCTCTCGGAGCTCAAGCGCATGCTCGCCGCATCCTCCGCCATGAAGGCGAAGCAGAAGGCGCAGCAGCCGGTCAAGCCGCTCGAAGGCAAGACGCTGGCGATGATCTTCGAGCGTCCCTCGACGCGGACGCGGGTGTCGTTCGACGTCGCCATGCGCCAGCTCGGCGGCGAGCCCATCATGCTCACCGGCGCCGAGATGCAGCTCGGGCGCGGCGAGACCATCGCCGACACCGCGCGCGTGCTGTCGCGCTACGTCGACGCCATCATGATCCGCATCCTCAATCACGAGGCGCTGCTGGAGCTTGCGGCCAACGCCACCGTGCCCGTCATCAACGGCCTGACGCGGCGCTCGCATCCCTGCCAGGTGATGGCCGACCTCATGACCTATGAGGAGCATCGCGGCCCGATCGAGGGCAAGACGGTCGCCTGGACCGGCGACGACAACAACGTGCTGGCCTCCTGGGCCCACGCCGCCGAGCGCTTCAAGTTCCAGCTCAACGTCGCAACGCCGCCCGAGCTCGCGCCGAAAAAGGCGATGCGCGACTTCATCAAGACGACCGGCGCGCCGATCGTGCTCGGCACCGATCCGGAAGCCGCCGTGCGCGGCGCCGATTGCGTCGTCACCGACACCTGGGTGTCGATGGGCGACAAGGAGGGCGAGCACCGCCACAACGTGCTCAAGCCCTACCAGGTCAACGGCAAGCTGATGTCGCTGGCCAAGCCCGACGCGCTGTTCATGCACTGCCTGCCCGCCCATCGCGGCGAGGAGGTCACCGATGAAGTGATCGACGGCCCGCAATCGGTCGTGTTCGACGAGGCCGAAAACCGCCTGCACGCGCAGAAGGGGATTTTGGCCTGGTGCTTTGATGCGGTGAAGTAATCCGTGGCGAGGGCGACCGCGCCACCCTCCGCCGTCGTCCCGGACAAGCGCGCCAAAAGCGCGCGACGATCCGGGACCCATAGCCACAGGACGTGATTTGGCGAGGACTCGCGGTTGCCAGCTCGCGCCACACCTGACCCTGTGGGTATGGATCCCGGATCAGCGCTCGCTTGTCCGGGACGACACCGAGTTTGCTGTAGCGATGTGCAACCCACTCGCATCCGGAACACGCCGTCCCGCGCCCCCTTCCATTTCCCGACCTCCGACCCCAGATAGACCGCCATGGTTTCCCAATCTCCTGACATGAAAGCCGGGCCCGAAGGCCCGGTCCGCGCACCATCGGCGGTTTCGATCGATGACGCCGTGCTGCCCTACGAGGTCGATGCGCTCGACGTGCGCGGTCGCCTGGTGCGGCTTGGCCCGGCGCTCGACGAGATCCTGACCAAGCACGACTATCCCGCGCCGGTCGGCAAGCTGCTCGGCGAGGCTATCGTGCTGACGACGCTGCTCGGCACGGCGCTGAAATTCGACGGCCGCTTCATTCTGCAGGCCCAGACCGACGGCCCGGTGTCGTTCCTGGTCGTCGACTACATGGCGCCGGATCGCCTGCGCGCCTATGCGCGCTTTGACGCCGCGCGTCTCGGCGAGGCCAGGGAATCTGGCATGAATTCCGGCGCGCTGCTCGGCCGCGGTCATCTCGCCATGACCATCGACCAGGGGCCCGACATGAGCCGCTACCAGGGCCTCGTCGCGCTCGATGGCGGCAGCCTGGAGGACGCCGCCCACGAATATTTCCTGCGCTCCGAGCAGATCCCGACGCGCGTGCGCCTCGCGGTCGGCGAGGAGTGGCGCTCAAGCGACGGCGGCAAGCATCGCTGGCGCGCCGGCGGCATGCTGATGCAGTTTCTGCCGAAGGCGCCGGAGCGCGCTCGGCAGGCCGATCTGCATCCCGGCGACGCCCCGGATGGCGTCGAGGTGCACAGCGTCACTGAAGACGACGCGTGGGTCGAAGCGCGCTCGCTGATCGAGACGGTCGAAGACGTCGAGCTGATCGATCCCGAGCTCTCCGGCGAACGCCTGCTGTTCCGCCTGTTCCACGAGCGCGGCGTGCGCGTGTTCAAGCCACAGGTCCTCAAGGCGCAGTGCTCGTGCTCGCGCAATGCCGTCGCCTCGATGCTCAAGAGCTTCTCGCCCGACGATCGCGCCGCGATGGTCAAGGACGACAAGGTCGTCGTCACCTGCGAGTTCTGCAGCTCGGTGTACGATTTCACGCCGGATGAAGCGGGTGTCGAAGACGCGTAGCGAGCTCGCGTAGGGTGGGCAAAGCGACTTGTCCGCCGTAGCTCGAAGAGCGAAGGCGGAAGCGGGCCCACGTCCCTGAAATCGTGAAAGATGGGTGGACACCTCGCCTGTGTCGGCCTCTGTCAATCCACTCGCGCGAAAATATTCCACTTTACCGAAATTCGGTTTCGGCGTATGTGTCGTGCATCCCGGCTCACTCAAGAGGGGCGATCATGAGGTCGTCATTTTCGCGAGCCGGGTCTGCGGTGGACGCGGCAGCGTCGGCACGAGAGGTGCGGGCAGGGCGGGTAGTCCCTGTGAGCCCGTAACCGCGTGCGGACGACGGCGCTGCCAGGCTTCGTCTCGCCTGTAAGTTCTCAGCTCCGTCGACAGGGCTGGGAATACTGCGGCGACATGGCGGGCCGTGCGTACGGCAAAACCGTGTGGTCCTGGCCGTCGTTGCCACGGTCAAGCCCTTCGGAGGTGCGAGCGAGCCCAACCGGGCAGACTGCATCATCCAATTCGCGGGGCGAGGGAGGCCAGAGGAAAGTTCGGCTCCCGGGAGAGCACGGCATAAGCCGTCCGACCATCGCGCAGGGAAGGCCGAGTGATCGGCACCACCTGTATGCTGCTGTGCGGTTCTTTTTGCGCGTGCATGTCGCGCAGCGGACCGCGGGTGCCTGTCGGCACCCGGCCTTCCCTGTGCCCTCTTGGACAAGAGGGTGAGAGATGAAGCAAAGCTCGGGCAAATTCAGCCGCGAGGCTGCGAAGGCGTGTCTGTGAGTCGAGGTGCCTGTCACAAACTCGACGTCGTAGGGTGGGCAAAGGCGCTCTTGCGCCGTGCCCACGATCTCTCTCGGTCGCTAAAGATACGTGGGCACGGTGCTTCGCGCCTTTGCCTACCCTACGGCACCTGCAAAACCGGCACCGCCCTAATTCAGCACCCGCTTGCTGTCCGGGCTGTCCAGCGAAAATGCGGGAACGTCGATCTCGAAGCGCTCGCCGCTTTCGGTGACCATCTGGTAGCGGCCGGTCATGAAGCCGGAGGCGGTCGAGAGCGGCACGCCCGAGGTGTATTCGAAGCGCTCGCCGGGGCCCAGGATCGGCTGCTCGCCGACCACGCCCTCGCCCTTCACCTCCTGCTGGCGGCCGGAGGCGTCGGTGATGATCCAGTGCCGCGTCTTGAGCTGCACGGTCTCCTCGCCGGAATTGGTGATGACGATGGTGTAGGACCAGAAGTAGCGCGAACGGTCGGCCGACGACTGCTCCGGAACAAAGTTCGGCTCGACGGTCACTTCAATCTGGCGGGTCACGGCGCGGTACATGGCTGCTACCATACCGAAATCCCGCTCCGGAACCAAACGCTGCGGGCCGCCTGGCGACATCGTCCCGCCAGAATTCAGAGGAAATGACACCCTCGGAAAACATTCCAAGGCAAGCACCCCCTTCTGATCCGGCCGCTTTGCGAGATGACGACCGGACCGGTACACTCCTTGACAGTCGCGATTTGCGGAAGGGTTTCTGACCCCCGATGACCATTGCCGACCAAGTGACGGGACAGACGATCGCGGGAACCGCGGGGGCCAAGCCCGCGGGGACCAGGCCGCGCGTGAGGGCGCCGGCGATCACGCTGCCCGCCATCGGCGAGCGGGAGCTCCGGCTCGACCTGTTCCGCGGGCTGGCGCTGTGGCTGATCTTCATCGACCATCTGCCGGCCAGCCTGTTGACGTGGTTCACGATCCGCAACTACGGCTTCAGCGACGCCACCGAGATCTTCATCTTCATCTCCGGCTACACCGCGGCCTTCGTCTACGGAAGGGCGATGCTGGAGAGCGGCGTCCTCATCGCCACCGCGCGCATCCTGCGCCGGGTCTGGCAGATCTATGTCGCCCACGTCTTCCTGTTCACGATCTTCCTCGCCGAAATCTCCTATGTCGCGACCAGGTTCGAGAACCCGCTCTACACCGAAGAGATGGGTATCATGGACTTCCTCAAGCATCCGGACGTCACCATCGTGCAGGCGCTGCTCCTGCGCTTCCGTCCCGTCAACATGGACGTGCTGCCGCTCTACATCGTGCTGATGATGGCGCTGCCCTTGATCCTGTGGTCGATGAAGTGGCGACCCGACGTCACCCTCGGCCTCTCGGTCGTACTCTACGCGGTGACCTGGGAGTACGATCTTTATCTTTCGGCCTATCCGAACGGCTTCTGGGCCTTCAATCCTTTCGCCTGGCAATTGCTGTTCGTGTTCGGTGCATGGTGTGCGCTCGGAGGTGCGCGGCGCATGTCCCGTATCCTGTCGTCACGCGTCACGATGTGGATGGCGATCGCCTATCTCGTCGCGGCGTTCTACGTGACGCTGACCTGGTACGTGCCGCAGCTCTCCCAGTTCATGCCGAAGCGGATCGAGCAATGGATGTATCCGATCAACAAGACCGATCTCGACGTGCTGCGCTTCACGCACTTCCTGGCGCTGGCCGCGCTTACCGTGCGCTTCCTGCCCCGGGATTGGCCGGGCTTGAAATCGCGTTGGCTGCGACCATTGATTCTATGTGGCCAGCATTCGCTCGAGATCTTCTGTCTCGGCGTCTTCCTGGCCTTTGCGGGCCATTTCATCCTCGCCGAAGTCTCCGGCGGCGCGGCCATGCATGCGTTGATTAGTCTCTCCGGGGTCCTGATCATGTGGGGCGTGGCGTGGGTGATTTCGTGGTACAAGCGGGTGGCTGACAAGAGCGGTGCGAAAACCAAGAACGCCGTCGGCAATGCCGATCTGGCGGGAGGGGGCTGATGAAGGCGAAGGTTCTCCTGAGCCTGATCCTGCTATGCGGTAGCCTCGCCGCGCCTGTGGCGCGCGCGGGGGACGCTGCGTCTGCCGCGCCCGCGGCATGCGAATTGCCGTCTTATCTACTTACCAGCGAAAGCCGGCTTCCCAAGGTCGCCGATGCCATCAAGGCCGGCAAACCGCTCGACATCCTCGTCATCGGCAGCCGCTCGACCACGATTCCGTCTTCGGAGGGCAGCTCCTATCCGGCGCGCATGGAGGCGATGCTCAAGGAGAAGCTGCCGCCGTCCGAGGTGGTGCACGTCTCCGTAGAAATACAGAGCAAGAGAACCGCGGAGGAGGCCGCCTCCACCTTCGTTAAGCTGTTGGAAGCAAAAACGCCTACTTTGGTCATCTGGCAGACCGGGACCGTGGATGCCATCCGATCCATCGATCCCGACGAATTTCGCAGCGCCGTGACCGATGGAGTTGTTGCGTTGCAAAAGGCAGGGGCCGACGTCGTCTTGATGAATTTGCAGTACAGCCCGCGCACCGAAACGATGATCTCGGCGCAACCGTTTCTCGATAATATGCGCGTGGTGGCGCAGGAGCACGATATTCCCCTGTTCGATCGTTTCGCGATCATGCGGCAGTGGAATGATCAGGGTCAGTTCGACCTGTTCAGCCCGTCCCGCGGGCCCGAGCTGGCGAAACAGGTCCATGATTGCCTCGGCCGGGCGTTGGCACAGTTCGTGATTGACGCTGCCCATCTGGAGCCGGCCCAGCAGCAAAATTGAGGTCTAGCGTTAATGAGTTCTCTCCGCCCTTTTTGCCTGACGACATGGTTGGCCGCGCCTGTAGCCGCGATGCTGTTGTTGCTGGCGCCGGCCTCGCACTCGCATGCGCAGACGCAAACCGCGCAGGCGACATCCACCGCGCCGCAGACGGCTGATCCTGCTCCCGCTTCCCCCTCGCAGACCACTGTCGCCGCGACCTCGCCCGAGCAGCGCGGCGTCACCTCGCGCGCCGTCGACAAGGTCAAGCAGGTCGCCAAGTCCGCCGCCGACATTTTCAGCCGCGTACCCTGCCTGCCGCCGAAGGGCGGTGCGAAGGCGATGGGCACGCTGCCGCATGTCGCAGGCAAGCTCGCCGCGGGCCAGCCCGTGGTCATCGTCGCATTCGGCTCGTCCTCGACGCAGGGATTCGGGGCGAGTTCGCCGGAGTTCAACTATCCGAACCGTCTTGCCGCGCAGCTGCGCCGGCACTATCCGAGCGCCGACATCACCGTCGTCAATGCCGGCGTCGGCGGCGAGGACGCCCCCGAGATGATGAAGCGCCTGCAGACGCAGGTGATCGATACTCATCCGGATCTCGTGATCTGGCAGGTCGGCACCAACGCCGTACTGCGCAATCTCGATCCCGGCGAGACCGCCAAGCTGGTCGAGGACGGCATCAGCCGCATTCAGGCCGCCGGTGGCACCGACATCGTGCTGGTCGATCCGCAATATTCGCCGGCCGTCAACCAGCGCAAGGAGAGCGCCGGCAAGATGATCAAGCTGCTCGGCAATGTCGCCGAGCTCCGCAAGGTCGGCATCTTCCCCCGTTTCGAGGTGATGCGGGATTGGCACGAGAACCAGTCGATCCCGGTCGAGAGCTTTGTCATTGCCGACGGGCTGCACATGAACGATTGGGGCTATGCCTGCTTCGCCCAATTGCTCGCCGACGACATCATCCGCTCCGTCGGCCAGATCAAGCTGGGGGTGAACGTGCCGGCGGACGTGCGGACGTATCGGCCGATGTGAGGCGGTGCTGTAAGGTGGGTTACGCTGCGCTAACCCACCCTACGAAGCCCTTACGCCTTCTCCAGCGCGGCGGTCAGATCCTCGATCAGATCGTCTGCATGCTCAAGCCCTGCGGAGAAGCGGATGAAGCCTTCGCCGATGCCGAGGGCGGCGCGGTCTTCCGGCTTCAGGCGCTGATGCGTCGTGGTCGCCGGATGCGTGACCAGGCTCTTGGCGTCCCCGAGATTGTTCGAGATTCGCGCGAGCTTGAGCTCGTTGAGCACGCGGAACGCAGCCGCTTTGCCGCCCTTGACCTCGAAGCCGACCAGCGTCGAGCCGCCGCGCATCTGCTTTTTCACCAGCGCCGCTTGCGGATGATCGGCGCGGCCGGGATAGACCAGCCGTGCGATCTTCGGATGGCTCGCCAGCACCTCGGCGATGCGCGCCGCGGTATCGGTCTGCGCGCGCACGCGCACGCTGAGCGTCTCCAGGCCCTTGAGCAGAACCCAGGCGTTGAACGGCGAGATCGACGGGCCGGTCTGGCGCATGAAATTGTGGATGTGCTCGGCGATGAAGGCTTCGGAGGACAGGATGATGCCGCCGAGGCAGCGGCCCTGGCCGTCGATATGCTTGGTCGCGGAATAGACCACGACGTCGGCGCCCAGCGCGAGCGGGCTCTGCCAGATCGGGGTTGCGAACACGTTGTCGACGACGAGCCGCGCGCCGCCCTTGTGCGCGATCTCGGCGATGCCGGGAATGTCGAGCACGTCGAGCGTCGGGTTGGTCGGGCTCTCCAGGAAGAACGTCTTGGTATTCGGCCGCACCGCGCGCTGCCACTGGTCGAGATCGAGGCCGTCGACCAGCGTGGTCTCGATGCCGTAGCGCGGCAGCAGGTCCTGAATGACATAGAGGCAGGAGCCGAACAGCGCGCGGGAAGCCACGACATGATCGCCGGCCTTGAGCGGCGCCAGGATCGCGGTCGTCACCGCGGCCATGCCAGTTGCCGCCGAGCGGGCGGCTTCGGCGCCCTCGAGCTCGATCATGCGGCGCTCGAACATCGCGATGGTGGGATTGGAATAGCGCGAATAGATGAAGCCCGGATCCTCGCCCTTGAACCGCGCCTCGCATTCCTCGGCGCTGTTGTAGACGTAGCCTTGCGTCAGGAACAGCGACTCCGACGTCTCCCCATATTGCGAGCGCAGGGTGCCGGAATGGACCAGGCGGGTTTCGGGACGGTAAGCAGCAGGCGACTTCGACATAGGACCCTCCGACGTGACCGCTTCGTCGAAAACGGTCACAAAAAAACCGGCCTGGATATCTCCACGGGCCGGGATCACAGAGGTCCCCGGCCTGTTTAGCGACTTATTTAACGTGGCTGCAAGCCGGCCGGCTCAAATCACCACGGGATAAGTGATGCTCATATTCCGCAATGCCCTTTCCGTCAAGGCGTCCATCGGATAGCCGTAAAAGGCTTGTATTTCCCGCATGTCCGGATGCATTTGACCCCTGATGAGGATCCCCGGTTGACGTTTACGGTCGCGCCCGACGCCAATGGTATCCTGCCCGACCGCATGATCGCGGCGATGGCGGACGCGGGCCTCATCCTGCCCGCCTACGACTTCGTCGAGAGCCAGATCCAGCCGGCGAGCCTCGACCTGCGCCTCGGCGACATCGCCTACCGCGTCCGCGCCAGCTTCCTGCCGGGTCCCGGCGCCACGGTGGCCGAGCGCATCGACGAATTGAAGCTGCACGAGTTCAGCCTCGCCGACGGCGCGGTGCTGGAGACCAATTGCGTCTACATCGTGCCGCTCCTGGAAAGCCTCGCGCTGCCGCCGGAGATCGTCGCGGCCGCGAACCCGAAAAGCTCCACCGGCCGGCTCGACGTCTTCACCCGCGTCATCGCCGACGGCACCCGCCGCTTCGACATGATCGGCGCCGGCTATCACGGCCCGCTCTATGCCGAGATCAGCCCGAAGACGTTTCCGGTGCTGGTCAGCGAGGGCTCGCGCCTCAGCCAGGTGCGCTTCCGCACCGGTGACGCCATCCTCAATGCCGACGAGCTCGATGGCCTGCATGCCGCCGAGCGCCTCGTCGACATCGACGATGCCGATCTCTCCGGCGGCGTCGCCGTCTCCGTCGATCTGTCCGGCGAGAAAGGCAGCGGCTTCGTCGGTTATCGCGCCAAGCGCCACACCGGCGTCGTCGACGTCGATCGTCGCTCCGGCTACGCGGTCGAGGATTTCTGGGAGCCGATCTCGGCACGTCCCGACGGCAGCCTGATCCTCGATCCCGGCGAGTTCTACATCCTGGCCTCGAAGGAAGCCGTGCAGGTGCCGCCCGACTACGCCGCGGAGATGGTGCCGTTCGATCCGCTGGTCGGCGAATTCCGCGTGCACTATGCCGGATTCTTCGATCCCGGCTTCGGCTATGCCGGTGCCGGCGGGCTCGGATCGCGAGCCGTGCTGGAGGTGCGCTCGCGCGAAGTGCCGTTCATCCTGGAGCATGGCCAGATCGTCGGCCGCCTGGTCTACGAGAGGATGCTGGCGCGTCCAGACGCGATGTACGGCCAGCGCATCGGTTCCAACTACCAGGCTCAGGGCCTCAAACTATCGAAGCATTTCCGGGTGTAGCTCCGCGCTCTACTGTCATGCCCCGGCTTGACCGGGGCATCCAGTATGCCGCGGCCTGTCGGTTCGACGATGATCGCCTCTGGAATACTGGATCACCCCATCAAGTCGGGCGATGACACCGGTGTGTCAGGATACGAGGCGAAATCAGGCTACGAGGTGCCGACATGAGCAATCAATCCGAGCTCGACGCCAAGATCGCCGAAGACGTCGCGGATGCGCTGATCTATTCGGATCGCGACGGCACGATCATGCGGTGGAACCGCGCGGCAACGGCCCTGTTCGGCTTCTCCGCCGCGGAAGCGCTCGGCCAGAATCTCGATCTGATCATTCCCGAACATCTCCGCGCGGCGCACTGGAAGGGCTTCGAGGCCGCGCTCGCCAGCGGCGCGATGAAGCTTGCGGGCAGGCCGACGCTGACCCGCGCGCAACACAAGAGCGGACGCAAGCTCTACATCGAGATGACTTTCGCGCTGGTGCGCGATTCCGGCGGCAATGTGCTCGGATCCGTGGCGATGGCGCGCGACGTCACCGAACGGGTCGAGCGCGAGCGCGCGGCCAAGACGCCGCCGCAAACTTCGTGATGCGGAATTGGCTGGCGGTCACGCAGGGCGCTCTGCTTGGGCGTCATGTTGCTTGCCTGAAGGCCCAGTGACACACTCGATCAAAACAACGATCGGGAGTGAACATGACCGCCGCATCGGACCCCGCGCAGGAAGCTCAATGGAAGCGCTGGCGCGCGGTCGCCGACCTCTACCACGCCTACTTCACCGGGCTCATCCTCACCGTCGTCACGCGGCGCGGCACGGCCGATGCGGCGGAGTTCGTCTTCCGCGTGTTTCGCCGCCAGCAGCAGGAGCGCTTCCTGCCGGGCCTGCAAAAGCTCGGCATCGATCATCTGCCGCCGGCGGTGGCGGCTGCGCAATATCACTACCTCTCCAACTGGATCGGCGGCGTGCATGTCGAGTACATGCACGAGAGCGATACCAAGGCCTGGATCCGCTATCCGCCGCCGCGCTGGATCTGGAAGGGCACGGCGATCTGCGGCGTGCCCGGCGAGGTCTCCCGCGCGATGCTGCGCGGCTGGCACGCCAACAATGGCGCAGCCCTCGGTGACCTCCGTCTCGGCTTCGTCTGCACCAAGCAGAGTGTCGACGGCCAGGACGGACTGGAAGGTTACTACCATCAATACGATCATCCGCTCGAGCTCGATCAGCGGCTCGTGTTCGCACGCCACCTCGAAGCGCCGCTGTTCGATGCGAAAGCCGCGCCGGCTTTGCCGGTGGCAAGCTGGCCGAAACCGCGCCTGGAGAAGGCCTATCGCAACTACGCGATGGAATATGTGCGCACCGCCGCGCCCGTGATGGTCCAGCTGTTCGGCCCGGAAGACGCCGGCTACCTGCTGCACCTCACCGGCAAGCTGATCGGCATGCAGTATTTCGACGACGTCGCCGCCGCGCTGGCGATGGACCGCGGCGGCGCGAGCACGTTCGCCTCGTTCCTGGGCGCGCTGTTTGCAGCGCAGGACGACGCTGTCGAGACGACGCGATCCGAAAACGTGTTCGAACTCCGCCAGCAGAGCTGGAAGCTGATGGATGACGTCGCCGACTATCATCCCGCTTGCGCCAGGGTGCTGGCGGGATTGTTCGAAGGCCTGGCTGCGGGTTGCGGGCGGCATATCGCGGTGCATCTGCGCCCCGCCGCCGGCGGTCGTCCGCCGCTGGTCTGGACGATCGAATAGCTTCACCCATCGGAATGCGCTGCCGCAGGGCACGCCTGCATCTGGCGCAGGAGGAATTGCTCCGCGCCGTGCTAACAAGCCTCCGCCGCGCCTGCGCGCGAACAAATTGATTGTCACACCTACGCATTGCCGCGCCGCGAAGAGCGCTCATGCCCGGAGAGGATATGTCCGACATCGCCGAGATCCCGGTCGATGAGCAAGAGCGTCCGCTGCCGCCGCCTCCGGAGCCGGTGCGAAGCGCGCTGACGGACGGGCCGATCCTGCGCACGCTGCTCGGCCTCGCCTGGCCCAACGTCATCGCGCTGTCGGCCGGCACCTGTACGGTGATCGCGGAGACCTCCTATATCGGACGGCTCGGCGTCGAGGCGCTGGCGGCGATGGCGCTGGTGTTCCCGGCCATCATCCTGACCATGACGATGTCGGGCGGCGCCATGGGCGGCGCGGTGGCTTCCGCCATTGCGCGCGCGCTCGGCGCCGGCGATCGCGAGCGCGCCGGCACGCTCGCGATGCATGCGCTGCTGATTGGCATCGGCTTCGGCCTCGTCTTCATGCTGGGGATGCTGATCTTCGGGCCGACAGTGCTGGAAATGCTCGGCGGCCGCGGCGATGTGCTGATGCATGCGGTCGCCTATACGCAGGTGTTTTTCGGCGGCGCCGTGCTGCCCTGGCTGCTCAACACCATGGCCGGCGTATTGCGCGGCACGGGCAACATGAAGCTGCCGTCGTTCCTCATCCTCAACTCCGCGGCATGGCAGATCGTGCTCGGCGGCACGCTCGGTCTCGGCATCGGACCGGTGCCGCAGTTCGGCATGCGCGGCGTCGCGGCCGGCGCGCTGATCGCCTATTGCATGAGCATCGGCATCATGGGCTGGTACCTGTTCTCGGGTCGTGCGCGTGTCACCTTGAGGCTGCGCGGCCTGCGGATCCAATGGGCGATGTTTTTCGACATTCTCAAGGTCGGCGCCATCGCCTGCTTCTCGCCGCTGCAATCGGTGCTGACGATCTCGATCTTCACCCACATGCTGGCCCAGTTCGGCACCGCGATCCTCGCCGGCTACGGCATCGGCGCGCGGCTCGAATTCCTGCTCACCTCGATTGCGTTCTCGTTCGGCATCGCCTGCGTGCCGATGGTCGGGATGGCGATCGGCGCAGGCAACGTCGCGCGGGCGCGGCGGGTCGCGTGGATCGCCAGTGCTGCCGCCTTCGTGGCCGTCGGCGCGCCGGCGTGCGTCGTTGCGCTGTTTCCCGATCTTTGGATCAACATCTTCACCGACAGCGAGGCCGTGCGCGCGGCGAGCCATCAATATCTCTCGACGGTCGGGCCGTTCTACGCGTTTTTCGGCCTCGCCACGACGATGTATTTCTCATCGCAAGGCGCAGCCAAGGTGATCGGGCCGGTGCTGGCGCAGACGGCACGGTTGATCTACATCGCGGCGGTCGGCTGGTGGCTGTCGACGCACGAGGCCACCGCGCAGAGTTTTTTCTGGCTGGCTGCGAGCTCGATGGTCGTGCTCGGCCTGCTCTCGTCCTCCAGCGTCTTGCTGACGCGCTGGGAGCCGCGCGCGAGCAAGGGCGCGATCAGGCCGGCTCTCTCGGCTGTTCCCGACTAGCGATGCCTGTGGCGGCGATGGCCGCCGCCGCCGACATTGGCGAGCCGCATCAATTGCGGGATCATCGCCATCATGTCGCCGCCGCCGGTGCCACCGAGCATGCCCATGATGTCGCCGCCGCCCATGCCACTGAATCCGGTCGGCATATAGCCGCCTCCGCCCATCGGCGTTGCGCCGCCGTAATTGGGCGCGCCGAAGCCGCCGCCCATCATGCCGCCGCCATTCTCCATCATGCGACTCATCATCGGGCCCATGGTCTGCATCATCATGGCGAAACGGCGCTTGCCCATCTTCGCCTTCATCATCTCCAGCATCGGGGCCATCTGGGTCATCATGTCCTCGCCACCGGCGCCGCCGCCGCCGAGGAACTGCGCCTTCGCCGGCGAGCTCGCGACGGAAAACAGCAGCAGCACGGCGGCCGCCTGGCAGATCACCTTGTCCGCACCTCTCATGGCATGCTCCTCGCGTGCGGAGCGCCGCCGAGAAAGCGGAGCCAACCGGACGCACGCGGGCATGATTGCGGACGGCGAGGGCGGAGCTCTGTGAAAAAACTCACACAGCCTGATCAGGTCGCGACCGGTGGAAAGGCTCTGTGCAAGGCCATCACGGCCTCCCTGGTCTGGCCTTCGACGTAAGCCGCGAGATCGTTCGGCAGCATGTCGATGGTCCAGAGCATCCGGCTCTTGTCGTCGCCCTCGGCAATCACCTGCACCGAGGCGCTGTAGTGCTTGAGCCGCTCGTTGCTGATGGCATAGACGAGACGCCGTCGCGCATCGTTGCAATCGACCAGCACTTCGCGGGCCACCGCGCCGTTGGCGAAGGTGACGATGCGTGCATCGCCGTCGAGCGTGCAGGCGGTGACGAAGCCCGGCACCAGCCGTTCATGCAGCGCACCGAAGTCGCGCACCGCATCCCAGACGGCGTGCGCCGGGGCGGGGAGGGGGATGTCGTTGTGGATGGAGGCCATGGGAGTCTCCTCAAATGCAGTCGTGTAGGGTGGGCAAAGGCGCATAGCGCCGTGCCCACGTTCCGTGGGCCATTGTCACGAGCAGGTGGTGGGCACGCTTCCGCTTTGCCCACCCTACGAGATCTCGCGAGCGGCTGACGTTCACACGCAAACCGCCTCGACATTGTTGCCGTCAGGGTCGATCAGAAACGCCGCATAATAGGTCGGGCTGTAATCCTTGCGCGGCCCAGCGCCGCCATTGTCGCGGCCGCCACTCTTCAGGCCTTCACTGTGAAACGCCTTGACCGCATCATGATTGCCGGCACGAAATGCGATGTGCGCGCCGTCGGCCTTGCGGCCCTTGTTGAGATGCAGCCAGAGCGCGGGCTCGCCTTTCGGGCCGAAGCCGGCATAACCGTCGCCGCTGGAGCACAGGACGTAGCCGAGTGGCGCCAGCACCGCGGTGTAGAAGCGCGTCGCAGCGTCGAGGTCGGCAACGCGAAGTCCGATGTGGTCGTACATTTTCGTCTCCATTTGCAAAGCGCGCCGCAAATGGCGCGCGCCGGAGACGAACCTAGTCGGGGAGAGGCGGGAGGCTCTTGGAGAATCTTGCGCTCGCGCCCGGCTAGTTCGCCGGTGCCTCTGATTGCCATCGGATCACCCGTCTCAGGTGATAGACCTGAACCCACATGTTCGTTCCGATCACGCCCACCGTTGCGACGATCAGCGCCGTGAGCTTTTGCGGGTCATGAAGGGCGAGAACGAGCAGGAAGGCGGAGAGGACTGCCGTGACGCCGAAGCTGAACCAGAGCCCGATCAGGCGCGGCGCAAACCAGGTCGGCTGACCGTCAGCGCCCCACTGCATCGGAATCCGGCGCGAGGTGATCTGGCGGCCATAATAAACGGCGCAGCCGGCGATGAAGGCGAGGCTGACGGCAAGCGCGACCGCTGTGGCCGCAATCACGTCATTCGGGGCACCGTTCATCCGCCGCTCGCCGCACTGAGAGAGCGTTCATTCGCTCTTGGGTTGTAGTAGCGCGCGGCATGCCGCAAGCCCAGCGCGACGCGTCCGTCTGGTCAACAGACTATTACCCGTGATGGCGGCCGGCCTGTCTCAGTTGAGGACGAGGCGTTCGGCGAAGATCCCGCGCTCCCCCTTCGAGGCCTGGCGGAATTTGGTCGGCGATACGCCGGCGGCGCGATGGAAGGTGCGGACGAAGTTGGAGAGATCGCCGAAGCCGACGTCATAGGCGACATCGGTGACCGCGATGTCGTCATCGGCCAGCAGCCGTGCCGCGTGCCGCAGCCGCGAGCGCACCAGATATTGATGCGGGGTGACACCGAGCACGCTGGAGAACAGCCGCAGGAAGTGAAACGGGCTGAGGCCCGCCTGCTTCCCGGCCTGTTCGAGATCGACCTCTTCATGCGAATTGTCGTCGATCCACAGGGCGGCCTCGACAGCGCGGCGGCGGTCGCGCGCATTCGGTGCGGCCGGCTTGCGCGCCTTGCCCGAGACCACGTCGACGAAGCGGCCGGCCAGGATCTGGCCGACCTCGTCGAGGCCGATGTCGCTGTTGCCATCTGCCGCCGTCTGGGCGAGCTCGCCCAGCACCATCAATTCTGGGAGCGGCGGCGTGGCGCCGACCTGCCAGATCTCGCGCCGCCCGCCGAGGGCATCGACCATGTCCTCGCTGAGGAAGAACCCCAGGCAGACATCGCCGCTGACATGCTCATGCGTGCAGGTGTATTCCTCGCCGGGCGCGCCGACCAGCATCGAGCCCGCCACCAGCTCGAAGAACCCGGCGCGGCAACGGCAGCCAAAGCTGCCCGAGCGGACATAGGCGATGGAATGCCCGGTGCGGCACTCGGCAAATGGCGTGTCGCCTGGTCCCGCATCGCAGCGAAACTCGAAGACCGTGATCGATTGTGACGTCAGCAGTGTGGTCGCGTCCATGCCGCCTTATCTAGGCATGATCCGGACAAGTGTGTAGCGGTTGTCCGACAAGATCATGCCCAAAAAATCAAAGTCAAGGTGCGATCGAGATCGCGCCTTAGCTGGACGGCCTCGGCGGAGCAACGGGCAGCAGCACCTCGAACAGCGTCTTGCTGGCGACGGGATGGGCGCCCTCCAGCGCCAGCAGCCGCCGCTTGGAGATCACTCCGCCATAGGGCGAGAGCCGGTCGGTGTAATTGCCGGCCTCCAGCACCCGGTGGCAGGGCACGATCAGCATGTAGGGATTCTTGGCGATCGCCTGCGCCACCGAATGCGCGGCGCCGGAGGCGCCCAGCGCCTTGGCGACCTCGCGATAGGTGCGCGTCTCCCCGCGCGGAATCGAGCAGGCGAACTCATAGACGCGCCGGTTGAAGCCGGGCACGCCGCCGGCATCCAGGCTGACCTCGGAAAAATCGGGATCGTCGCCTTGCAGCAGGCCTTTGATGCCTTCGATCGCAAGCTCGGCATTTTCGGACGGCCGCTGTTCGCGCGCCTCGGGATGGACCTGAAAAATTCGGCGGCGGGTGTCGATCTCCCGCGCCTCCGGCAACTGCACCGCGACCACGCCGGTGCCGCTCCAGATGATGCCGCAGCGGCCTATGGCCGTGTCGAATATCGAATAGCCATGCCCCACCATGCACACGCCCCACTCAGTGCACGTCTCTCCCCAGACAAGCGATCATAACACCGCCACAATCCGGCGCACGTGGAATCTTACTGAAAAGTTAACGAGCGTCGGGCCGCATGCGCCAAACCGCTTGGCGGGACGCGCCGTCTCGGCTAATCAGAACGGGCGTGACCAGCGCACAACGCGGGCGTAGTTCAATGGTAGAACGGCAGCTTCCCAAGCTGCATACGAGGGTTCGATTCCCTTCGCCCGCTCCAAGCCCTTAATTCGGCAGGCTTCGCAGAAACTCCACGATCGCCGCGCTGACCTCTGCCGGTCGCTCCTGCTGCGTCCAGTGCCCACAGCCGGGCAGCATCCTGATCTCGCGCAGTTGCGGCACCCATTGCTTCATGTTGGCGAGAAGCTCGGCGCTGCCGGGGAAGGCGAGGACCATGTCGTGGTCGCCCGCGATGAAGAGCGAGGGCACCGTCACCTTCACGTCTTCGAAGGCCGCCATCAGTTCCCAGTTGCGATCAATGTTGCGGTAGTAATTGAGCGGTCCGCGAAATCCGCTGCGGGCAAACTCTGCGCCGTAGTGTTCGAGGTCGGCGGCGCTCAGCCAAGACGGCAGCGGCACCGGCACCTTCGGCAGCATCCCGTCCTTGCGCGAGACCATGCCGGCGCCAGCGGTCCGCCCTTGACGCTCGGCATTGGCGCGGATCGCCGCCGCTCCCTCGCCCGAGCCGCCATAGAGCATCGCGCCCAGTGTTGCACGCGGATCCCGTTCGAATTCGGTTTCGGCAATACCCGGCTCCTGGAAGTACAGCTGATAGAACTGCGTATCCGCCGTCTGCGGCATGACACTCGTCGGTCGCACCGGCCCCCGTGGCCGATAGGGCACGCTGAGGATGGCGGCGGCGCGAAAGCGATCCGGCCGCAGGCGCGCCGTGTGCCAGGCGATCGTGGCGCCCCAATCATGCCCGACGATGACGGCGTGTTTCGCCTCGAAGGCGTCGAGCACGCCGACGAGATCGCCGACCATGTGGAGGATCGTATACTGATCGATCGCTTCAGGCCGGTCGCTCTTGCCATAGCCGCGCATGTCGGGCGCAACCGCGTGGTAGCCGGCCGCTGCCAGCGCGTCGAGTTGGTGGCGCCAGGAGTACCAGCCTTCCGGAAAGCCGTGGCAGAGCAGGACCAGTGGTCCCTTGCCCTGCTCGGCGATGTTGAGGTTGATACCGTTGGCCTTGATCATCCGCTGCGTCGGGCCACCCATTCGTCGCCTCCGATCTTATTTGTGGTTGGGGCGCATCCTAGTCGGCCATACGGCCCCCGCAAAGATTCTAATATATTGGACTGCCGCTCCGCGCGTGTGCCTCCCCGCGCGCTAATCTTCTCTCACCCGGGCGGGTGCGGTCCTCGTATCGGGCGGTGTTCGGATGAAACCCATGGACCAGCAGAAACTCGACCGCGCCATCGGTCGCCGCTTGAAGACGCTGCGGACGCAGGCGGGCATGACGTTGAACGAATTGGCAACGCGCTCCGGCGTCAGCCGGGCCATGATCGGGCGGGTCGAGCGGGCGCAGAGCAGTGCGACGGCGGCGCTGCTGAACAAGCTCTGCGCGGCGCTCGACGTCACGCTCAGCGATGTCGTCGCGCTCACCGAGAAGCCGCCGGAGCGCTTGGTGCGGCTGGCAGACCAGCCGCTCTGGCGCGACCCCGACAGCGGCTATCGCCGGCGGCACGCCTCGCCGCCGGATGCGGCCAGCGGCATCGAGATCATCGTCGTCGACCTTCCGGCCGGCGCGCGCGTCTCTTACAGCCCCTGGGGCCGCAACGCCTTCACTCAGCAACTGCTGATGCTGGAGGGCGCGATTGCCGTGCACATCGACGCCAAGGCGGTGCGGCTGCGCGAGGGCGATTGCCTGGATTTCGACGTGATGCGCGCCGTGATCTTCGAGAACGAAACCAAGCAGGACGCGCGCTACGTCATCATCACGCGGCGCGGCGCGTCCTACGGCAAGATGTGAGGACAGGACGTGGAGACGAGCACGATGCAGATCCGAACCGGCGACACCCATGATCCGCGCGTCGTCGCGCTGCTCGATCATCACGTCAGCGCCGCGCGGGCGCAGACGGCGCCGGGCAGCGCCCATGCGCTCGATCTCGCGGGCCTGCGTGCACCAGAGGTCGCGTTCTGGACCGGTTGGGACGGCGAGACGCTGGTTGCGACCGGTGCGTTGAAGTCGCTTTCAGCGAGCCACGGCGAGGTGAAGTCGATGCACACGCTTCAGACCACGCGGCGGCGCGGCTTTGGCGGGCAGATGCTGCGCCACATCATTGCCGAGGCCCGCGCGCGCGGCATGACCCGGCTGAGCCTCGAAACCGGCTCATGGGATTATTTCAAGCCGGCGCATGCGCTCTACCAGGCGCATGGCTTCGTCCTGTGCGGCCCGTTCGAGGGTTATGCCGAAGATCCCAACAGCCTGTTCCTGACCCTCGACCTGACGGTCGGCTAAGGGGGCTCTGTGCAACCCGGGCCCGGAAACGGCGCCATCCCTCAAAATGAGTTGCGTACCTCAAAACACCTCTGCTAGCCTTCAGGCATGGCTGAGACGCTCACCCCGACCGCCTTGACGCTGAAGGACATCGCCCGCGAGGCGGGCGTGAGCCTGGCGACGGTGGACCGTGTCCTGCACAACCGGCCGGGCGTGCGGCCCGACACGGTGCGGCGCGTCAAGGCGGCGATCGAGCGCAATTCGTTCCAACCGCATGTGGCCGCGGCGGAGCTCGCGCGCGGCCGCGCCCGCCGCTTTGCCTTCGTGATGCCGTCGGGATCGAACCCGTTCATGCAGCAGATCGAGGCCTATCTCGGCGAGATGTCGGCCTGGCTCTCGGCGCGCCGTCTCAGCGTCGAGACGGTCACAACCGACGTATTCGACCCGTCGGTGCTCGCAGGCACCCTGGAGGCGCTGTCGGGCGATTGCGACGGCGTCGCCGTGGTAGCGCTGGATCATCCGAGCGTCCGCGCCGCGATCAACGATCTCGTCGATGCCGGAACCAAGGTGGTGACGCTGGTTTCGGACGTGCCGTCGTCGCGCCGCCACCATTATGTCGGCATCGACAACATCGCCGCAGGGCGCACCGCCGGTGCGCTGGTCGGGCGGCTGGTCGGCCAAAACTCCGGCAAGGTTGCGATCGTCGCGGGCTCGCAGGGCTTGCGCGACCACGCCGAGCGCATCTTCGGCTTCAACCAGGTGATGGCGTCGGAATTCCCCGGTCTCGGCGTGCTGCCGGTCCTGGAAGGGCGCGACGAGGACGATCGTTCGGAACAATTATTGGCGCGGCTGCTCGGCCGACATGCCGACATTGTCGGCCTTTATAATGTCGGCGCCGGCACGCAGGGTGTCGCCAAGGCGTTGAGTGACGCCGGCCGCGACAAGCAAGTGGTCTTCGTCGGCCACGATGTCACCGTGCTGACCCGGCGGCTGCTGCTGCAGGGCGTGATGGATGCGGCGATCTCGCAGAACCCGGGACATGAGGCGCGCGCCGCGGTGCGCGTGCTGCTTGCGCTCGCCCGCGGCGAGCCGATCCTGCGCGAACAGGAGAAGATCAGGATCGACATCGTGATGCGGGATAATCTGCCCTAGCGGCAGGTGGATTTCGAACTGCCTCTGACGGCCAGCGCGACGACCAAGATCGCGCATCGTCATGGGTCAAGAGGAGGATGATTTGTATCTCGGACTGGACATCGGCACATCCGGTGTGAAAGCGGTGCTCGTGACCGAAGCCGGCGCGATTGTCGCTACGGCAACGCGCGAGCTTGTGCTGTCGCATCCGGCGCCGCTGTGGTCCGAGCAGGATCCTGATTCCTGGGTCGATGCGGCGATCGGCGTGGTCGATGATCTCGCCGCCCGCCATCCGCGCGAGGTTGCGAATGTGGCCGGCATCGGCCTGTCGGGCCAGATGCACGGCGCGACGCTGCTCGACGAGACCGGCCGGCCGTTGCGTCCCGCGATTCTCTGGAATGACGGTCGCTCGCAAAGCGAATGCGCCCTGCTGGAGCGGCGCTGTCCGTCGCTGCACACGATCGCCGGAAATCTGGCGATGCCCGGCTTCACCGCGCCGAAGCTGCTCTGGATCGCGCGACACGAGCCCGATATTTTCGCGCGCGTGGCGAAAGTGCTGCTGCCGAAGGCCTATGTCCGCTATCGCCTGACCGGCGAGATGATCGAGGACATGTCCGACGCCGCCGGCACGCTCTGGCTCGACGTCGGCCAGCGCCGCTGGTCGGCGCTGCTGCTGCATGCGACCGGGCTCGATCTGCATCACATGCCGCGCCTCGTCGAGGGCAGCGCGGCCAGCGCGGTGCTGGCGGCGGAATTCACGCAGCGCTGGGGCATGGCTGAGGACGTCGTGGTCGCGGGCGGCGCCGGCGACAATGCAGGCAGTGCGATCGGGCTCGGCGCCATCACGCCCGGCGATGCCTTCCTGTCGCTCGGGACATCAGGCGTCGTATTTCGCGTCACCGATCGCTTCGCGCCGGCACCGGCCTCGGCCGTGCATGCTTTCTGCCACGCGCTGCCCGGCCTCTGGCACCAGATGGGTGTGATGCTCTCGGCTGCGGCCTCGCTCGCCTGGCTGTCCGGTGTGATGGAGACGCCGGCCGCAACGCTGCTGGCTCCGCTCGGTGAGCGCGTCGACGGACCGAGCCCGATCAGATTTCTGCCCTATCTCGACGGCGAGCGTACGCCGCACAACGATGCCGCGGCGAGCGGCGCCTTTGTCGGCCTGCGCGGCGCGACCGGGCGGGCGCAGATCGTGCAGGCCGTGCTCGAAGGCGTGGCCTTTGCCGCGCGCGACAATCTGGCGGCGCTGAGCGCGGCGAGCGGGCCTGTTGCCGAGCTCGATCTCGTTGGTGGCGGCTCGCGCTCGCCATTGTGGGCGCAGATCTGCGCCGACGTGCTCAATATTCCCGTTCACCGCGTCGAGGAAGGTGAGGTGGGAGCCGCGCTCGGGGCCGCGCGGCTCGGCCGGCTCGCTGCGACAGGTGAGGATCCGGTGCAGGTCTGCACCGGTCCGCGGCGGCTCGCGAGCTTCATGCCCCGGACGTCCGTCGCTGCGGCCTATGAGGAGGCCTATCGGCGATGGCGTGCGCTTTATCCCGCATTGAAGGAGACCCTTTAAGTGAACGCGCCAGTCAAATTCTTCGATGCAAGCGCACCCGTCACCTTCGCCGGCAAGGACGCGGGGCAAGCGCCCGCGTTCCGCTGGTACGACAGGGATCGCATGGTCCAGGGCCGCAGGCTCGAGGATCATTTGCGCTTTGCGGTCTGCTATTGGCATTCGTTCTGCTGGCCGGGCGGCGATCCTTTCGGCGGCGAGACGTTCCTGAGGCCGTGGCACCAGGGCGCCGACGCGATGACGATGGCGCGGGCCAAGGCCGATATCGCCTTCGAGCTGTTCCGCCTGCTCGACGTGCCGTTCTTCACCTTTCACGACGTCGACGCGGCGCCGGAAGGCGCCTCGCTCGCCGAGTCCGTCGCCAATCTCAACGCGATCGCCGATCTGTTCGAGCAGAAGATGGCATCCGCAAAAGTCCGCCTGCTCTGGGGCACCGCCAATCTGTTCACACATCGCCGCTACATGGCGGGCGCGGCGACCAATCCGGACCCCGAGATCTTCACCTATGCGGCAGGCCAGGTCCGCGCCGCGCTGGAGGTGACGCACCGGCTCGGCGGCCAGAATTATGTGCTGTGGGGCGGGCGCGAGGGCTACGAGACGCTGCTCAACACCGATCTCAAGCGCGAGCTCGACCAGCTCGGCCGCTTCGTCTCGCTGGTGGTCGAGCACAAGCACAAGATAGGTTTCAAGGGCCCGATCCTGATCGAACCGAAGCCGAAGGAGCCGACCAAGCACCAGTATGATTTCGACGTCGCCACCTGCTACGGCTTCCTCGAACGCTACGACCTCCTGAAGGACGTCAAGCTCAACATCGAGCAGAACCACGCCATCCTCGCCGGCCATTCCTTTCATCACGAGGTCGCGCTCGCGGAGGCGCTCGGTGTGTTCGGCTCGCTCGATATCAACCGCGGCGACGATCTGCTCGGCTGGGACACCGACCAGTTCGCGATGAACGTGCCGGAGCTGGCGGTGGTGTTTCACGAGATCCTGAACCGCGGTGGATTCACCACGGGTGGGCTGAATTTCGATGCCAAGATCCGGCGGCAGTCGATCGACCCGGACGATTTGATCCATGCCCATGTCGGCTCGATGGATGCCTGCGCGCGCGCCTTCCTCGCCGCGGCCGACATGATCGACGCCGGCGCGCTCACCACGCCGCTTGCCAAGCGCTACGAGGGATGGGCCAGGCCCGAGGGTCGCGCCATTCTCGGTGGCCAGCGTTCGCTCGCCGATCTCGCCGACCGCGCGCTTGCGCCCGGCTTCGACCCGCAGCCGCAATCGGGTCGGCAGGAATATCTGGAATCCCTGGTCAACCGCTATGTCTGAGGAAAGCTGCTGATGGCAAATGCTGACGCGACGCCGGTCCTCGAGCTCTCCGGCATCGGCAAGGAGTTCGGCGCGATCCGCGCGTTGCACGACGTCGACATGCAGGTCTTCCCGGGCGAGGTGGTCGGCCTGATGGGGGACAATGGCGCCGGCAAGTCGACGCTGGTCAAGGTCATCGCCGGCAATTTCCGTCCCAGCCACGGCGAGATACGCTTTGCGGGCAACGCGGTCCATTTCAGCCGGCCGATCGATGCCCGCGCCGTCGGCATCGAGGTCGTCTACCAGGACCTCGCGCTATCGGACAATCTCACGGCGGCCGCCAACGTGTTCCTCGGGCGCGAGCTGAAGCGCAAATTCGGACCCATTGCCTTGCTCGATCACAAGGCGATGGCGGCGCGCGCGCTGGAGCTGTTCGGCGAGCTGCGCTCGGAGACGCGCCCCGACGATCTCGTCAAGCAGATGTCGGGCGGCCAGCGCCAGGCGGTCGCGATCGCGCGGACCCGGCTTTCCAACGCACGGCTAGTGATGATGGACGAGCCGACCGCCGCGATCTCGGTGCGCCAGGTCGAGCAGGTGCTCGGCCTGATCCACCGGCTGAAGGAGCAGGGCGTCGCGGTGATGTTGATCTCGCACCGCATGCCCGACGTGTTCGCCGTGTGCGACCGGGTCGTCGTCATGCGCCGCGGCGAGAAGCGGGCGGACAAGCCGATCCACGAGACGTCGCCAGAGGAGATCACCGCCCTCATCACCGGCGCGAAGGAGGCGGCGTGATGGCCATGCCCATGGAAAGCCCGATCACCTTCTCGAATGTCGGCCGGATCAAATGGTGGCAGCGCGGCATCTTCGCCTCCCAAACCGGCTACGTCCTGCTCGCGCTCGCTGTGCTGCTGGTGATCATGCATTTCGCCAGCCCGTATTTCTTCACCGAAGGCAACATGCAGAACGTGGCGAAGAACTTTTCCTTCATCGCCATTGCGACCCTCGGTGTGACCTTCGTAATCATCACCGGCGGCATCGACCTCTCGGTGGGATCGATGATGTGTTTCTCCGCCATGATCACCTCGATGGTGATGACCGAGCTGTCGGCGCCCGGCTCGCCCGCCGGCGCCTTGTTCGTGCACATGGCGGCTGACGGCAAGACTGTCGTTGCCAATGTGCCGGGGCTGATCCTGGTGATCTCCGTTCTCGCCGGGCTCGGCGTCGCGCTGATCGCCGGGCTGGTCAACGGTTTCTGCATCGCGGTGCTCGGGCTGTCGCCCTTCGTCACCACGCTCGGCATGCTCTCGATCGTGCGCGGGCTCGGCTATGTCGTCTCCAACGGCCGCGGCAGTTTCCCGGGCGGGCCGGACGCCGATTACTTCTATGCAGCGACCTCGGGCAACGTGCTCGGCCTGCCCGTGCCGTTCGTCTATCTCGTGGTGCTCGCTCTGGCGATGGCCGTGGTGCTGCACCATACCGCGTTCGGCCGTCACGTCTTCGCGCTCGGCGGGAACGAGAAGGCGGCCGAGCTCACCGGCATCCCGGTGGTGCGCGTCAAGATCGAGGTCTATGTGATCTGCGCGCTCGCTGCAGGCCTTCAGGGCATCATTATCTCTGGCTGGCTCGGATCGGCGCCGGCCAACATGGCGACGTCCTACGAGCTCAACGTGATCGCGGCGGCCGTGATCGGCGGCGCCAATCTCGCCGGCGGCATCGGCGGCCCGCTGGGGGCCATCGTCGGCTGCGTGCTGCTGGAGGTGATCCGCAACGGCCTCGTGCTGGCGCAGGTCTCTTCCTACTGGCAGCAGACGCTGGTGGGCGTGATCATCATCCTGGCCGTGCTGGTCGACCGCATCCGCTCGCGGATGACCTGAATTGACGTCGTTCCGGGGAGGCAAGAAATGCCGCCTGTCCGCTTCCCGGTCGTTCCAAAGAGGACGGGCACCAAACAAGGGTGGAGGAGACAATGAGGAAACTGCTTCTTGCCGGCATCGCGGTTGCGATGATGGCGACGCCGGCTTTCGCCGCGAACTATCGTTTCGTCATCGTGCCCAAGGCGATGAACAATCCGTTCTTCGACTTCGCGCGCGACGGCTGCCTGAAGCGCGCCAAGGAGCTCGGCAACATCGAGTGCATCTACAAGGGGCCGGTCGAGCACGAGCCGGCGACGCAAGCCCAGATCATCCAGGACTTCGTCACCCAGAAGGTCGACGGTCTCGCCATCTCGGTCGCCGACGTCGCAGCCATGACCAAGTCGATCGAGGCGGCGACCGCCGCCGGCATCCCCGTCATCACCTTCGATGCCGATGCACCCGGCTCCAAGCGCATCGCCTATATCGGCACCAACAACAAGGAGTTCGGCGTCGCGCTCGGCAAGGAATTGCTGAAATTGCGGCCTGACGGCGGCAAATACGCCATGGTCTCGGGCGGTCCCGGTGCCAAGAATCTCGCCGAGCGCGTCGACGGCGTGCGTGAGGCGCTGAAGGGCTCGAAATGGACCGAGGTCGCGGGCTCGCCGACATTCTGCAACGACGATCCCGCGCTCGCGGTGCAGCAGATGACGGATATGCGCACCGCAACGCCTGATCTCGCCGCCATCGTTCCCATCGGCGGTTGGCCGATGTTCGCCCCGGAAGGCTTCAAGGCGTTCGCCTCCCGCAACAAGAAGGACATCGATTCCGGCAAGTTCACGCTTGTCGTCGCCGATACCCTCAAGATGCAGCTCGAGCTGTTGCGCGACGGCTACGCCAACGCTCTGGTCGGCCAGCGTCCGTTCGAGATGGGCGTAAAAGCCATGGACACCCTGCTCGCGATCAAGAAGGGCGAGAAGGTGCCGGAGATCGTCTACACCGGCCTCGATCTCGTGACCAAGGACAACGTCGCGCAGATGTTGAAGTAGGAGCGTCCGCCAGCCCCGCGCTCCTGCATGCCTCCCCCGCTTGCGGTTTCCGCGAGCGGGGGAGATGATCTGGATTGTTGGAATGAAGACAGGGCAATGGGAATGAAACGGTCGCGGCTGGGCTCGCTCGACGTCACCTCGCTCGGGCTCGGTTCCGCCCCGCTCGGCGGATTGTTCAGCCCTGTCAGCGATGCCGATGCGGAAGCAACGATCGCGCGTGCATGGTCAGCCGGGGTGCGCTTCTTCGATACCGCGCCGCTCTACGGCTTTGGTCTCGCGGAACGGCGGCTCGGCGCCTTCCTGCGGCAACAGAAGCGCGAGTCCTTCGTCATCTCGACCAAGGTCGGCCGCCTGCTGCGTGCGCCGGAAGGCAACGCCACCGAGGACGAGCACTACAAGGGCACGCCGCGCGAGCGGCCGGTGTTCGATTTCAGCCATGACGGCGTGATGCGATCGGTGGAGGAGAGTCTTGCCCGCCTCGGGCTCGACCGCGTCGATATCCTGCTGGTGCACGATCCCGACGATCACTATGACGACGCCGTCACTGGCGCCTTCCGCGCGTTGCAGCGGCTGCGCGAGGACGGCACGGTGAAGGCGATTGGCGCCGGCATGAACCAGTCGGAGATGTTGACGCGTTTTGCCGAGGCCGTGCCTGTCGATTGCTTCCTGCTCGCCGGTCGCTACACGCTGCTCGACCAGGGCGCGCTGGATGCGCTGTTTCCGGCCTGCGCAGCGAAGAGCATCGGAATCCTGCTCGGCGGTATCTACAACAGCGGCATTCTGGCCAATCCGCATACGAGCGCCAAGTTCAACTATCAGGATGCCGATGCCGCACTGGTTGCGCGGGCGCTCGAGCTCGACGCGCTCTGCCGCAAGCACGGCACCGAGCTGAAAGCCGCCGCGCTGCAGTTCTGCATGGCGCATCCGGCGGTGACGGTCGCGGTGATGGGCGCGCGCAACGCCGCCGAGGTTTCCGACAACATCGCAATGTCGGAGATGGCGGTGCCGGCGGCGTTCTGGCAGGAACTGCGTGCGCGAAACCTCGTCGATGCGCGGGCGCCGCTGCCGGGCGGGGCGTAGGCATGATCATCGACGCCCACCAGCACTTCTGGGATCCGGCGCGCGCCGATTATCCCTGGATGGACGCGCCCGAGCTGACGCCGATCCGCCGCGCCTTCGGTCCGGCCGACCTCGCACCGTTGCTGAAAGGGAACGGCATCGACGCCAGCATCGTGGTGCAATGCCGCTCGTCGGTCGAGGAGACCGAGGAATTTCTGCGCATCGCGCAGGCGACGCCGTCCGTGATTGGCGTCGTCGGCTGGGCCGACCTGACGGACGGCGCGCTCGGCGACACGCTCGACCGGCTGCGCGGCTTGCCGGGCGGGGACAAGCTCGTCGGCATCCGCCACCAGGTGCATGACGAGGCCGATCCCGACTGGCTGCTCCGCGAGGACGTCCAGCGTGGCCTCACCGCCGTGGTCGCGCACGATCTCGCCTACGATTTCCTCGTCCGCACCCGCGAGCTCGCCGCCGCCATCGCAACTGCGCAGGCCTTCCCCCAAGCGCGCTTCGTGCTCGATCACGCCGCCAAGCCGCCGATCGCGGAGGGTGGAAGCGACGAATGGTCCGACCGCATCAAAGCGCTCGCGGCTTGCGGCAATGTCTGGTGCAAGATCTCCGGACTCGCGACCGAGGCGGTCTGGGACGACTGGGATGCGGACCGGCTGTTTCCGTTCGTCGCGCACGCAGCAAAGTGCTTTGGCGAGGACAGGCTGATCTTCGGCTCGGACTGGCCGGTGTGCCTGCTTGCGGGCAGCTACGGCGAGATCAAGCGCGCGCTGGAGGCGTGCCTGGCGAGGCTTGGCCCGCAGGTGCGGGACAAGGCTTTTGGAATGAACGCCGCGCGGGCCTATCGGCTGGCAGTCGCGAGTTAGCGCCCGAGCGGACGTCCCGAAGGACGGCCGCAGGGAAATGTATCGCCTACTCCGACATCGGCTTGTCGGAAATATCCCAATCCTTGCCGGTGAAGGTGGAGATGAACAGCGTCTTCATCGGCGTGTAGTCCTCGGGCGTGTAGCTGTAGCTGACGCCGTCGAGGAAGTAGGGCGAATGGAAGCCCGCGAGCGTCGAGGCCTGCTTCAGCACGTTCGCGCGGGTGAGATCGTTGCCACAGCGGCGCAGGATCTCGGCCATGCTCGCGGCCTGGCCGTAGCCGGCGAAGGCGATCGTATTGTCGGGGTCGATCGCCGGAGTGTATTTCTTGCGCAGCTCCTCGAACGCCATCACATCCGGATCCTTTTCCCATTTGGGCAGGCCGACCTCCTTGTTGTAGCGGATGGCGACGATGCCGGTGGCGTTCTCGAGCCCGGCGGCGCTGAGGATAGAGCGGCCGGTCGAGCCGGCGGAGAGAAGCTGCAGCGGCTTCCAGCCGAGCTCGGCGACTTTGCGGATCGACTGCGACGAGGCCTTGCCGGTGGAGATGTTGTAGAAGACGTCGGCGCCCGACTTCGACAGGTTGATGAGCTGTGAATCCACGGTCGGCTCGGTGAGATCATAGGTCTGCTCCATGATCACCTGCGCGGTGCCGCCGGCATCGGCCAGCACTTTCTTGAACGGTCCGAGGAAGTCGCGGCCGAAATCGTCGTTCTGGTAGAGGATGCCGATCTTCGCGTTCGGCTTCACGCTGACGACGTGGCGCGCGAGGATGCGCGCCTCGGTCGGATAGAGCGGCAGGCCCGCCATCGTCCATTTGAACTCTTTCGGGTTATTCCACTTCGACGCGCCGGTGTTGAGCAGCAGCTGCGGCACGCCCTTGGAGTTCAGGTACTTGTGCACGGCGGTCTGCGGTGCAGTGCCGAGCGAGCCGTAGAGCGCCAGCACCTCCTCCTGCTCGACCAGGCGCCGCGTCGCCTCGACGCATTTCGGCGCGCTGTAGGCATCGTCCATCGTGAGGAACTTGACCTTGCGGCCGTTGATGCCGCCCTTCTCGTTCAGCATCTGGAAATAGGCTTCGCCGACGCGGCCCAGCACGCCGTAGAGCGAGCCGGGGCCGGAATGCGGCACGGTCTGCCCGATCTTGATCTCGGTGTCGCTGGCGCCCGCATCGTATTTCTTCTCGGCGGCCCAGACGTACGGCGCGGGTAGAGTGGATGCGGCGATGGTGGCGAGCGCGGCGGCGCTGAAATCGCGCCGCGATGGATTCTTCGTCATTATTTGTTTCTCCCTAGCGGGAGCATTGTGCTGGCATTGCGGCTCGGCTCGCAAGTGGGAAGTCGCGGCTTTGCGACGCAATGATGCTGAAATCGCAGGGCGCCTAGCGCCTGGACTCAAGTTTTCTCGGCGACGACGACGAGACCGCGCACCGGCTCGTTGTTCTCGTTGCGCGGCGAGGCGGGCTCCAGCGTCAGCAGCTTCAGGCCGGCCCTGGTGAGCGCGCCGCGCACATATTCCGCGGAGTGGGCATAACGCAGGCCCTCGCTGAGAACGACGCCGCTGCCGTCATGCGTCTCCAGCGTGAAGGCGAGCACGCCGCCCGAGACGAGCACGCGCCTAGTTTCGGTCAGCACCGGTGCGAGATCGGAGAGATAGACGAAGGCGTCCGCGGCGACGATGAGGTTTGCGAATCCATCACTCTTGGTGCGCAGGCCCTCGATCATGTCGGCGACCTCGAGCTCGGCATAGAGGCCCGTGGCGCGCGCCTGCTTGATCATGCCGGGCGACAGATCGATGCCGATGAAATGGTCAACCTGCTTGGCGAAGGCGGCTGCCGCAAGGCCGGTGCCGCAGCCGAGATCGATGGTGCGCTTGAAGAAGGCCGGCTTCCTGGCGGCGACCCGTGCGGCCAGCACCGCCTTGAAGATCAAGCTGGGCGCGCGGTAGCCGAGATCGTTGATGAGCGTATGCTCGAAGCGCGGCGCGTACTGGTCGAACAGCGCCTGCACATAGGCCTTGGGCATCTCCGCCATCTCGGCATCGCCGAGCCGCATCAGATGCAGGCCGGCGCCGTGCTGATCGCCAGGGTCGGACCGGCGCGCCTCTCGAAACGCCGCGATCGCCTTGTCGCGTTCGCCGAGCTGCTGACGGATTTCGCCGAGCGTGAACCAGGCCGATGTGAAGTCAGGCGCGAGCTCGAGCGCCTGCTCCAGGAGGTCCGCGGCGGCGGTCAGGTCGCCCTTGAGCTGGAGGTCGCGCGCGAATTCGAAGCGGCGGTCAGCCATGAGATCGCCGGAGGACTGGAATAGGCGCAGAGGCATTGGGAACCACTTGTCATTGCCGGACTTGACCGGCAATCCATCAAAAATGGAACTGTTTAAGAGGATGGATGCGCGGGTCAAGCCCGCGCATCACGGCTTAATTTGGAACGGCTCCTCCCTATATGACAACGATGCGTCCGCAAGACATCCTGCTGCCAGTCGCGAGCGGCCTGTGCTGCAAGCCCGGCGGCTTCCATATCGACCCCGTTCGCCCGGTCGAGCGTGCCGTGATCACCCACGGCCATTCCGACCATGCCCGCGCCGGCCACGGCGCGGTGCTGGCGACGCAGGAAACGCTGGACATGATGCGGCTGCGCTACGGCGAGAATTTTGCCGGATCGACGCAAGCCATCCGCTACGGCGAGGAGATCCGGCTCGGCGATGTCCGCGTGAAGTTTCACCCGGCCGGCCACGTGCTGGGGTCGGCGCAGGTCGCCGTGACCTGCAAGGACACCTGCATCGTCGCTTCCGGCGACTACAAGGACGCGCCCGACCCGACCTGCGCGCCGTTCGAGCTGGTGCCCTGCGACGTCTTCATCACGGAGGCAACGTTCGGGCTGCCTGTGTTCCGGCACGGCGATGCCGCGGACGAGGTGAAGAAGCTGCTCGCCTCCGTCGCGCTGTTTCCGGAACGCGCGCATCTCGTCGGTGCCTATTCGCTCGGCAAGGCCCAGCGCGTGATCGCGCTGCTGCGGCAGGCCGGCTATGAGGCGCCGATCTATCTGCATGGCGCGATGGAGAAGATCACCGAGTATTATCAGAGCCGCGGTATCGCGCTCGGCGAGCTCAGGCCGGTGAAAGGCGTGAAAAAGGCCGCGCTCGCCGGCACCATCACGCTGGCACCGCCCTCGGCGACATCAGATCTCTGGACGCGGCGTTTTCCCGATCCCGTCACCGCGTTCGCTTCGGGATGGATGCGCGTGCGCGCCCGGGCGCGGCAGCGCGGCGTCGAGCTGCCGCTGGTGATCTCCGACCACGCCGATTGGGACGGCCTTATCGCTACGATCGGCGCGACCGGCGCGGGCGAAATCTGGGTTACGCACGGCCAGGAAGATGCGCTGGTGCATTGGTGCCGGAGCAAAGGCCTGAAAGCGCAGCCGCTCGATCTCGTCGGTTATGGCGACGAGGAGGAGAGCGAGACGCCGCTTCAAGACGAGGCCGAAGCATGAACCGCTTCGCCGAGCTTCTGGACCGTCTCGCTTATGAGCCCGGCCGCAACAACAAGCTGCGGTTGATCACCGGCTATTTTCGTGAGGTCGGCGATCCCGACCGCGGCTACGCGCTGGCCGCGCTCACCGGCGCGCTCAGCTTCAAGCATGCCAAGCCCGCGCTGATCCGCGATCTCATTGCGTCGCGCACCGATGAGGTGCTGTTTGGACTGTCCTACGACTATGTCGGTGATCTCTCGGAGACGGTGGCGCTGATGTGGCCGAAGGCTGCGCTGGCTGGCCACAACAACCCGCCGCCGCCATCGCTCAGCGAAGTCGTCACCACGCTTCGCACGCTCGGCAAGACCGAGCTGCCGAAGCAGCTCGAACGCTGGCTCGACGAGCTGGATGAGACCGGCCGCTGGGCGCTGCTGAAGCTCGTCACCGGCGCGCTTCGTATCGGCATCTCCGCGCGCCTCGCCAAGACCGCGGCCGCCGCGCTCGGCGACAAGGACCCGCACGAGGTCGAGCTGATCTGGCCGGGGCTTTCGCCGCCTTATCTCGACCTGTTCGCCTGGCTGGAAGGCCGCGGCGACAAGCCGGTCAATCGCGATCCCGCACCGTTCCGGCCGGTGATGCTCGCGCATGCGATCGAGGATACGGATTTTGCCGCGCTCGATCCCGCCGACTATATCGCCGAGTGGAAATGGGACGGTATCCGCGTGCAAGCGGTGGCGGGGCGGGACGACCGCGGTCATGTCACCGCGCGGCTCTATTCGCGTACCGGCGAGGACATCACGGGCAGTTTCCCGGACCTCGTGCCGTCGCTGCGGCTGCCGGGCGCCATCGACGGCGAGTTGCTGATCCTGCGCGAGGGTCGCGTGCAGAGCTTCAACGTTCTGCAACAGCGGCTCAACCGCAAGGTCGTCTCGCCGAAGCTGATCAAGGAATTTCCGATCCATCTGCGCGCCTATGATTTGCTCGGCGACGACGAGAACGATCTGCGCGAGCTGCCGTTCGCGGAGCGGCGCGAGCGGCTGGAGTCCTTCATCGCGAAGCTCGGCGATCCCCGCATCGATCTGTCGCCCACCGTGCCCTTCGCAAGCTGGGACGCGCTGACCTCCGCGCGCGCCGATCCGGCAAGCGCCGGCGCCGGCGAGGACGCGGATGCGGTCGAGGGCGTCATGCTGAAGCGGCGCGATGCATCCTATCTGCCGGGCAGGCCGAAGGGGCAGTGGTGGAAGTGGAAGCGCGATCCGCACATCATCGATGCCGTGCTGATGTATGCACAGCGCGGTCACGGCAAGCGCTCGTCCTATTACTCCGACTACACCTTCGGCGTCTGGACCGCGGGCGAGGGCGGCGATGAGCTGGTGCCGGTCGGCAAGGCCTATTTCGGCTTCACCGACGAGGAACTGCTCCAGATCGACCGCTTCGTCCGCCGCAACACCACGGAAAAATTCGGCCCCGTTCGCCATGTCGTGCACGAGCCGGACCAGGGTCTGGTGCTGGAGGTGGCGTTCGAGGGTCTGCAGCGCTCGCCGCGGCACAAATCCGGCGTCGCCATGCGCTTCCCCCGCATCAGCCGCCTGCGCTGGGACAAGCCGCCGAAGGAAGCGGACAGGCTGGAAACGCTGGAGAGGATGCTGAAGGCGGAGCCGGCGGAGATGGAGATGTGATAGTCGACGGTGGTCCCGGCGCGCCTGCCCGAATTAAACTCCCGTAACCCGATTGACGCCCCCATACGGGTTCCCCATGTCCCTCGCCGTGCCCTATAATGGGGTCGAATCCGCCTGAGGAGTTTGAGATGGTCCAAGACGTCAGAGATTTGCCGGCCGGCCACAGCGATGGCCTGAACCGCTTTCTCGGCGGCTCGCCGCTGGCGGTCGCGTTCCGCCTGGTCCTGCTCTCGATCCTGGTCGGCGTCGTGCTCGCCGCGATCGGCTTCGATCCCTGGAACATCCTCACCAGCATCCGCCTGCTGTTCGAGCGCCTGTGGGATCTCGGTTTCGACACCGTGAACTGGCTGTGGCGCTACTTCCTGCTCGGCGCGGTCATCGTGATCCCGATCTGGCTGCTCTCGCGCGTCTTCGGCGCGCCGCGCCGCCGCTAAAGGTCAAAGGAGTAGCGCAGCCGATGCAACTGCGCTTTGTCGGCTGCGGCGACGCCTTCGGCTCAGGAGGCAGGCTCAACACCTGCTTCCACGTCTCGGGGCGCGCGACCAATTTCCTGATCGATTGCGGCGCGTCGGCTCTGCCGGCGTTGAAGCGGTTCGAGATCGCGCGCGACGACATCGACCTGATCCTGATCACGCATTTCCACGGCGACCATTTCGCCGGGCTGCCGTTCCTGCTGCTCGACGCGCAGTTTTCGCGGCGGATGCGGCCGCTGACCATCGCCGGCCCTGCAGGCATCGAGGCACGGCTCGCCCAGGTGATGGAGGCGCTGTTCGAGCACTCCTCCAGGACCAAACAGCGTTTCGAGCTGGAGGTCGTGGAGCTCGCGCCCGAGCAAAGCAAGACCTTCGGGGCGGTGCGCGTGACGCCCTATCCGGTCGTGCACGGCGAATCCGGAGGTCCCTTCCTCGCCTACCGCGTCGAGGCCGAGGGCCGCACGCTCGCCTACAGTGCCGATACCGAATGGACGGATACGCTCATTCCGCTGGCGCATGGCGCCGACCTTTTCATTGCGGAAGCCTATATGTACGAGAGGGTGGTCAAGAACCATCTCAGCCTGAAGACCTTGGAACGGAATTTGCCGGCCATCGGCGCAAAACGTCTCGTCCTCACCCATATGAGCGACGACATGCTGTCGCGCCTGGACGACATCGAGCACCTCGCCGCCGAAGACGGCATGGTGCTCGTGTTCTGACATGAACGCGCCCGTTCATCCCAGGATCGGCTCCCGCCAGGTGTTCACCATCGCCGGACCTGCGATGGTCGCGAACCTCACCACGCCGCTGATCGGCGTGGTCTCGACCACGGCGATCGGACGGCTCGATGACGCCGCCCTGCTCGGCGGCGTCGCGATGGCCTCCGTGATCTTCGACTGCCTGTTCTGGCTGTTCGGCTTCCTGCGCATGAGCACGCTCGCCTTCACCGCACAGGCGCTCGGCGCCGGCGAGGCGCGCGAGCAGACCGTGATCCTGGTGCGCGGCTTCATCGTGGCGGGCCTGGTCGGCGCCGCGCTGATCCTGCTGCAATTGCCGCTGGCCGCCGTACTGTTCGACCTGATGGGCGGCAGCGAAGGCGTGACGCGCGCCGCGAAGACCTATTTCATGATCCGGATCTGGTCCTCGCCCTTCGCCTTCGCCAATTACGTCATTCTCGGCTGGCTGGTGGGGCAGGCCCGCGCCAATCCAGCGCTCGGCCTCCAGGTCGTCATCAACCTGATCAACATGGCGGCGACGATCCTGCTGGTGCTGGTCTACGACACCGGCATCGCGGGCGCGGCCATCGCTGCGGTGCTGTCGGAGACGACGGGATTCGTGCTCGGCGTCATCGTCTGCCGCCGATATGCCGTTGGCGGCTTCAAGGTGCCTCGCGCAATTCTGTTCGATCGCGCAAAGCTGATGCGGCTCCTGGCGGTGAACACCGACATCCTGATCCGCACCGCGGCGCTGATCGCGGTGTTCCTGTTCTTCACCGCCAAGGGCGCGCGTGCCGGCGACGTGACGCTCGCGGCGAATTCCGTGCTCAACAATTTCCTTTTGGTGAGCGCCTTCTTCCTCGATGGCCTCGCCAACGCCGCCCAGCAGCTTTGCGGCCGAAGCTTTGGCGCACGCGACGCAAAGGGCTTTGCGGATTCGACCCGGCTGGTGCTGCTGTGGGGGCTCGGCTTCGCGATGGTCGTCGCCGCGCTGTTCGCGACGTTCGGACCTGATATCATCAACGTCATGACCGCGAGCGAGGACGTGCGCCGCGCCGCGCGCGACTTCCTGCCATTCATCGTGCTTGCGCCGATCCCCGGCGTGTTCGCCTTCGGCTTCGACGGCATCTATGTCGGCGCGACCTGGGCGCGCCAGATGCGCAACCTGATGCTGGCTTCGCTCGCGATCTTCCTCATCACCTGGTGGGCGCTGCAGTCCCTCGGCAATGCCGGGCTGTGGTGCGCGCTGATCGCGTTCTACGTGGCACGCGGCGGATTGCAGGGGGCAATGTATCCGGCGTTGTACCGGGCGACGTTCTCGAAATCGTAGCTCGTGTCCCGGACGCGCTGCCACATGGGCCCGCCTCTGCAGCGCACCGCTGAAGAAGCGCTGCGCTGCGTCCGGGGCACGGGACTGCCTTACATGCCCGGCCAGTCTTCCGCCGTCAGCGTCGCCGCATCCGCGCCGACGATCTCGGAGAGCGAATCCCGCCCGGTGCGGAGCAGCGTCGAAGTGAGATCGCGCTTGATCTCGTCGACGAGACCGAGGCCCTTGTAGACCAGCGACGAATAGAGCTGGATCAGGCTGGCGCCGGCGCGGATCTTGGTCAGGGCGGCGCCGCCGGAATCGACGCCGCCGACGCCGATCAGCGGGAATGCGCCCTCGACGCGCACATAGGTCTCCGCGACCATGCGCGTCGACAGGCGGAACAGCGGCCGGCCGGACAAGCCGCCTTGCTCCTTGGCGCGCATCTGCTCGCGCAGCGTGCTCGGTCGCGCGATGGTCGTGTTCGACACGATCATGCCGTCGACCCGGCGCGAGCGCGCGACCTGCACGACGTCGTCGAGCTGGGCAAGGCTCAAATCAGGCGCGATCTTGAGCAGCACCGGCGTGTCGCCGGCCTTCTGGCGCACCCGCTCGCGTGCGTCGATCACCCGCGCGAGGAGCTCGTCGAGCAGCGCGCCTTCCTGCAGATTGCGCAGGCCGGGCGTATTCGGCGAGGAGACATTGACGGTGAAATAGCTCGCGACCGGCGCAAAGGTCTCGATCAGCTTGACGTAGTCGGCGACGCGGTCCGGCGAATCCTTGTTGGCGCCGACATTGACGCCGACGATGCCGCCGTGCTGCGCGCGCGCGGCGAGGCGGCGCAACGCGACATCCGCGCCGTCATTGTTGAAACCCATGCGGTTGATGATGGCTTCGTCGCGCTCCAGGCGAAACAGTCGCGGCCGCGGATTGCCGGCTTGCGGCTTCGGCGTCACCGAGCCGATCTCGACGAAGCCGAAGCCGAGACGCAGCAGCGCATCCGGCACCTCGGCGCTCTTGTCGAAGCCGGCGGCCATGCCGATCGGATTGGGGAAATTGAGCCCGAACGCGCGCACCGCGAGCTTGGGATCGTCGGCACGCGGCTTGGCCGGCGGCAGGAAGCGCAGGCCCTGGATCGCGAGGCGATGCGCATCCTCCGGATCGAGCCAGCGCAGCACCGGCAGGGAAAAGGCGTCGAAAGCACGGATCACGGCGCAAGCTCCGGAGTGTCGTGGCTGCCGTCGGAGCGCATGTTGAGGTTCATCACCGACAGCACGGCGCCGAAATCGAGCTCGCCATAGAGGTGTGGAAACAGCTCGTCATTGCGCGAGCGCTCCCAGCGCAGCTCGGCTCCGAGCGCGTCGCCGTCGACCTCGACCAGGAACAGCGCGCGCTGCCCGAAATAGTGCTTGCGGAGGGTCTCGGGAACCTGGGCGGCGGTCGAGAAATGGATGAAGCCGTCGCGCGCATCGTCAGCGCTGCCCCGGTAGACACCCTGCCGCTCCGCCTCGCGCCAGGCCGAGGCCGGACAGATTTTGTAGATCTTGACCACCGCTACCGCAGCCCTGTTTGCTCTTTGAGTCTTCTAGGTTTTTTCGCCTCTTGCGGGTCCTCAAAACCCGGGGGCGACCGTAAAGGCCGCCCCCTCCGAACTCAAGGCTTAGAGCCTATTCCGTTCCGATGAAATCGGAGCGGGCTCCAAATCTCCGTTTTGGCGGGTTTTCTGGACGCGAACCGGTGTCCGTCCGGGTTGAAAGCGCCTCGCCCGCCGCCTCTTGCGCGAAAAACGGAAAATCGGTTGATTTGAGGACAGTTTTCCTGAGTTGCGACGGGCTGGACCTTCCATGGTCAGACAGGCCAAAGCGCAGAGGATACTGACTCACGACCAGATCTGGGTCGCGCTGGATCGGCTGGCGGAGCGCGCCGGCCTGTCGCCGTCGGGCCTCGCCAAGCGCGCCGGGCTCGATCCCACCACCTTCAACAGGTCCAAGCGCGTCACCTCTGACGGCCGCGAGCGTTGGCCCTCGACCGAATCGATCGCGAAGGCGCTGGCGGCGGCCGGCGCCTCGATCGAGAGCTTTGCGAGGCTGATCGACGACGACGCCGGTCATGGCCGCTCGGTCCCGATGCTCGGCTTCGCGCAGGCCAGCACGAGCGGCGCCTTCGACGAATCCGGCCTTCCCTCGGGAAAGGGCTGGACCGAAACCGCGCTTCCCACCACCGAGAACAGCGACACGTTTGCGCTGGAGATTTCCGGCGATGCGTTCGCCCCCGTTTACCGCGACGGCGACATCGTCCTGGTGTCGCCGGGCGCGCAGATCCGCAAGGGCGATCGCGTGGTGGTGAGAAGCAAGGCAGGTGAGGTGACCATCGCAACACTGAGGCGCCGTACCGCGAAGGCCCTGGAGCTGCAGTCGCTCGATGCGTCACCGGCCGGACGCACGATGGCCGTCGGGGAGGTGGCGTGGGTCGCCCGGATCGTGTGGACGAGCCAGTGACGGTGCTCGTCGTCAGCGCAAGCTCGGCACGAGCCAGCGAAACAACGCCACGGCCGCCACAGCGCCCAGCATTTCCGCGATGAGGAAGCCGGGGACGTCGATCGGACGAATTCCGGAGAAAGTGTCGGTGAATGCGCGCGCCAGAGCGACTGCTGGATTGGCAAAATCCGTCGCAGTGAACCAGAAGCCGGCTCCAATATAGGCGGCGACCGCGCCCGCAAGAGCGGAGGGCTGCACGCGCGAGCAGGTCCACACCATTCCGATCAGGCCAAACGTGATCAGGAATTCGCTCAGCCATTGCGAATGACCGCTGCGCAGATGGGATGACAGCGAGTAGAGCGGCATGTCGAAAATCGCGTCAGCGATGGCGACGCCGGCGATGGCGCCGGCCAACTGGGCTGGCACATATAATCCGGCGACGCGCGGCGCGATGTCGCCGCGAAATGCCAGTACCAGCGAGATCAGTGGATTGAAATGAGCGCCCGACAACGGCGCGAGCCAGACGATCAGGGCCTAGAGCGCTGCCCCCGTCGAGAGCGCATTTGCGAGCAAGGCCAGAGCGATATTGCCTGCGGCCAGCCTCTCGCCAAGGATACCGGAGCCTACGATCGCGATGAGGAGGTAGGCGGTGCCGAGTCCCTCTGCCACCAGTGACCGCGCGAGGGAAGGTCCGTCATTGCGACCACCGGCATGACGCAACTCGCTCACCGCATTCACGAAACGCCTCACAGCACTTCGAAGATCTTGTAGGCGACCGCGCCCTCGACGAGATAGCCCCTGCCGACACAGACGATGTCATTGAGCCAGGCGTAGCTCTGCGAGCCGGTTTCGAACAGCGGATTGGTGCGGAAGTAATATCGGGCGGGATCGACCTTGGTGCGCCGCGCGGGATCCGCCATCTCGGCGCGCAGAGCCTGCGGCGTCACCCAGCGGCCGCCATACGTCATATAGATCAGCTCGCCATCATGCGTCCGCAGCGACAGGCGGACATCGAGCGTCATGGTGCCATCGGCGCGAAACAAGGCCCAGTCACCGCCGCCCTGCAGCACCTCGCCGCGCAGGCGCGGGCCTTCGAACGATCCCTTGGCTGCGCGGAACAGCACGCGCTGCCCGACGGGACCGGCACCGAAATTGAGGCGCGGATCGAGATCGACGACGATGTCCAGGAGATGCCGGGTCTCGAGATCGCCGACGGATTTGAGGCGGGGATCGGCCATGGTCTGGCACTCCTTGATTGTCTCGGATGGACGTCTTGGATGGAATGTGCCGGCTATGCCGCCCGTGGCACATCGCCGAACAGCTTGCGCCTGACCGCGTCGGTCGAGAGGCCGGATTGGGCGCACAGTTCGGAGAGATCGAAGACGAAGCGTTCATGCACGATTTTGTCGTCGCGAAAGGAGAAGGCGATGAACACGGGCAGCTCGGCACGGCGTCCGTTGGGCTCGCCTCCGAAGCGATCGCCCGTCATCGTCATCCGGGCGGTGCCCCAGCAGATCAGCGTATCGGCGGAATTGGCGTGGCCGTCGAGCGTGACGTGATAGTCGGGGAAGGACTTGAAGAAGCGCGTCAGGATGCGCTCGTTTTCGGCGAGACCTTGCACCCTGGTGCCGAAGGCCGGCGTCTCCAGCACCATGTCCGGATGCAGCACCTCCAGCGCCGCAGGAACGTCCTGCCGGCTCTTCGCGATCGCCAGCCGTTCCGCCAGCTCGAACATCCGCCTGCTGTCCATAGGGCACCTCATGACATTCCATGTGTCTAATACATACATAGTGTATGTTATATGCGGTTTGATACAGACGCGTCAAGCATTAGGTTGCGCGCGATGCGGGCGAAGGATCCTCCAAAGAGCCGTCGGGAAGAGTACAGCGAGGCCACCAGGCAGGCGCTGCTCGATGCCGGACGCGAAGCGTTCGCCGCCAATGGATTTCAGGCGGCGGGCATGGAGGCCATCTCGCGGGCGGCGCGGGTCACGCGCGGTGCGTTCTACCATCACTTCGAGGACAAGAAGGCGCTGTTCGACGCCGTGGTGGTCGCCATGCAGCGCGAGGCGGCCGCCAGAATCGAGGCCGCGGCAAGGGGCGAGCGCAAGATCTGGGACCGTCTCAGCGCCGGCATCGACGCCTATCTCGACGCCTGCGAAGAGCCGGCCTATGCGCGCATCGTCATCCAGGAAGCGCAGACCGTGCTCGGCGAACCGCGCTATCGCGAGATCGAGGAGACCTATCCGACCGCGCTCCTGATCGCGACGCTGCGGGCGCTGAAGCGCGACGGCGAATTGAATGCGGAGGATGTCGATCTGCTCAGCCGGATGATCGACGCGATGATCTGCAAGATCGGGCTATTGCTCCCCTACGCGGACGATTCCAGGAAGCTGCGCAGAAACGGACAGAAGATCGTCGCGGCGGTATTGGAGACCTTCCGCAACAAGGCGTGAGCCTTCCTGATCCCCGTGATCGCCATTGCGACTCACCGACCCTCTCGCATGGGTTGCGGCCGATATTGCCGGCCCACCTTTATCTTAGGGGAATATGATGAATCGCCGTCATGCCTTGAAGGCCCTCGCGGGTCTCGCGCTCTGTCCGCTGTGCAAGCCGGCCTTTGCCGCCGAAGGCGCGCATTGGAGCTATGAGGGCGTCGGCGGCCCGGCCAAATGGGGCGATCTCGACGCGGCCAACAAGGCCTGTGCGGTCGGCCTGCAGCAATCGCCGATCGACATCGAGGGGACGATCAAGTCGCAATTGCCGGTTCTGAAACTGAATTGGGGCAAGAGCGCCGACACCATCGTCAACAACGGCCACACGATCCAGCTCAATTTCGCCGAGGGCAGCACGTTGATGCTCGGCGACGTCAAGTACAAGCTGCTTCAAGTGCACTTCCACCGGCCGAGCGAGCACATGATCGGCGGCAAGAATTTTCCGATGGAGGCGCATTTCGTCCATCGCAACGAGGCCGGCGGGCTCGCCGTGGTCGGCGTGCTGATGGCCGAGGGCAGGCCGAACGCGGCCTTCGGCAAGATCGTCAAGACCATGCCGGCGGCGGAAGGCCCGGCGGTGAAGGCCGATGCCGGCATCGATCCGCACGCCATGCTGCCCCAAAAGCTCAGCTATTTCCGCTATCCCGGCTCGCTGACGACGCCGCCGTGCTCGGAGGTGGTCGAATGGCTGCTGCTGACCACCGCGATCCAGGTGTCGGCCACCGACGTCGCCGCATTCGCAAAGCTCTATCCGATGAATGCGCGCCCGGTGCAGAAGGACAACAGGCGCTACGTGCTAAGGTCGATCTGAGCGGGAGTTCGTAGCCCGGATGGAGCGAAGCGCAATCTGGGACGGCTCGTGCATCTGGTGAGAACCCCGGATTGCGGTTCGCTCCATCCGGGCTACACCGGCCTCACGCGCTCCGCGCCAGCGCGCCATCGATCATGTTGACCGCGTTCTGCACGCCGTACACCGCGACGAAGGAGCCGAAGCGCGGGCCCTTCTCCTGGCCGAGCAGCACCTGGTAGAGCATGTTGAACCAGTCCAGCGTGACGCCGGGGCGGCCGTCCTTGCCCTTCTTGACCGGATCGAGGAACGGCTCGCGGCGGCCGATCTCGTAGACGACGTTCTGGATGTCCTCGGCCGATGCGTCCTGCGCGAGCTGCGACAGCGCATCGCGCAGATCCTGCAGCGCGGCGCGCTCGGTCTCGGTGGGTTCGCGGAACGTCTTCGTCGGCGCGACGAAATCGCGATAATAATTAATGGCATAGCCAACCATCGCATCCAGCTTCGGATGCGTCTGCGGGCTCACGCCGGGACGGTAGCGCCCGATGAAGCCCCACAACGTCTCGGCATTCTCCGCGTTCGACGACGACACCAGCGTCAGCAGAAGCTGGAACGTCACGGGCATGTCGCCCTTCGGCGGACGGCCGTTGTGGATGTGCCAGACCGGATTGCCGAGCTGTTGCTTGCCGTCCTGCTTGGCAAAACCGTCGATGAATTGCTGGTAGTCGTCGACATTGCGCGGGATGACGTCGAAATAGAGCCGCTTGGCCGCCTTCGGCTCGCGATACATGAACAGCGACAGCGATTCCGGCGAGGCGTAGCGCAGCCATTCGTCGATGGTGAGGCCGTTGCCCTTGGACTTCGATATCTTCTGGCCCTTCTCGTCGAGGAAGAGCTCGTAGTTGAAGCCTTCCGGCGGCGTGGCGCCGAGCGCCCGCGCGATGGCGCCGGACAGCTTCACCGAGTCGATCAGGTCCTTGCCGGCCATCTCGTAGTCGACGCCGAGCGCGACCCAGCGCATCGCCCAGTCGGCCTTCCATTGGCACTTCACATTGCCGCCGGTGACGGGCGTCTCGACCTCCTGATTGGTATCGGGATCGACATAGGTCACCGTGCCCGCGGCGACGTCGCGGCGGATCATCGGCACCTGCAGCACGACGCCCGTCGTCTTGCTGATGGGCAGGAACGGCGAATAGGTGGCGCGGCGATCGGGGCCCAGCGTCGGCAGGATGATCGCCATCACCTCGTCGTAGGCGGCCAGCATCTTGAGCAGCGTCGCGTCGAAGCGGCCTGATGTGTAGTAGTCGGTCGAGCTCGCGAACTCGTAGTCGAAGCCGAAATGATCCAGAAACGCGCGCAAGCGCGCGTTATTGTGCGCGCCGAATGACGCATATTCGTTCGAGAACGGATCCGGCACCCGCGTCAGCGGCTTGCCGAGATGCGCCGTCAGCATCTCCTTGTTGGGCACGTTGTCGGGCACCTTCCGAAACCCGTCCATGTCGTCGGAGAAGGCGAGCAGGCGTGTCTTGATCTTGTCCTCGGTCAGCACGCGAAAGGCATGTCGCACCATCGAGGTGCGCGCGACCTCGCCGAACGTGCCGATATGCGGCAGGCCTGACGGCCCGTAACCGGTCTCGAACAACACCTCGTCCTTCGGGCTCTTCTTCAGTCGCGCGACGATGGCCTTCGCCTGCTCGAACGGCCAGGCGTTGGATTGTTCGGCGAGCGCACGCAAATCGCTCGGGTTCATGTCGGGATCGATAACGGACATCAAGAAGGGCCTCCGGGCCGCGGAAAATAGCGATTTCCGGGCAGAATGCAATTTTGTGAGGCGACACAGCCGCCTCCGCCGTCATTGCGAGCGAAGCGAAGCAATCCAGACTACTTCCGCGGTGACGGCCTGGATTGCTTCGTCGCAAGGGCTCCTCGCAATGACGGCGGTGGGAGAGGCGAAGAACTAAAACGGGCTCACTGAAAAATACCGCAGCCACAGATCGGTGTAGCGGCCTTTTTCCCAGACGCGGAACAGCGCCCAGTTCAGCGCCTGGCGCAGCACGTCGTTGCCCTTGCGCACCGCGATGCCGATGCCCTCGCCGAAGAAACGACTCTCGACGAAGGGGCCGCCGGAGAAGGCGCAGCAATCGCCGGAATCGGTGCCGTTGATCCAGAATGCGAGCGAGATGGCGTCGCCGAAGATGAAATCGACCTCGCCCTTGCGCAAGGCGGCGCGCATCGCGTCGTCGTTGGGGTAGGGATGCAGCTCGGCGTCGGTGAACATGGCCTTGAGATAGGCCTCGTGCGCGGAGCCGGCGATGGCGCCGACCTTCTTGCCCTCGAGATATTCGGGGCGGATCTCCGGCATCACCGCGTCCTTGCGGGAGACGAAGCGCGCCGGCACGCGGTAATAGGGATCGGTGAAGTCAACTCGGGCGCGCAGCTGCGGGCTCACCGCCATCGAGGCAATGATGGCATCGCCCCGGTTGGAGGAGAGCGCATCGACCAGCGTCTCGAAGCGCCGCATCTGCACGGTGCAGGTGACCTTGATCTCCTCGCACAGCGCGCGGGCGAGATCGACATTGAAGCCGGCCGGGTTGCCGTCAGCGCCAGTGTAGTTGAACGGCGGGTAGTCGGTCTCGGTCAGGAAGCGGATCACGGTCAGGCGCGACAGGTCCGGCCGTTCCGGTCGCCGCCGCGGATCCCAGAAGCCGGGAACGGCCTGCGGGGCGGCTTGAGGCGCGATCTGCGGCGTGGCCTGAGGTGCCGCCGGGGGCCGCTTGGCGGGAGCTTGGGCCTCGGCCCCGGGCAGGCCTGTGAGCAGGCAGGCGCCGACGGCCAGTGCCGTCAGCAAGCCACGGGCAGATTTGGACGATTTCGCCTGGTGCGATGGAGCCATCGGCCGGAAATGAACGAATTTCAGTGAGATCGGAGGGCCTTATAGACCATCCCACCGGGAACGCGAGCGCGGAATGCGGCCAAGGTGGGTGCTCTCCCTTCCCGCAAGCAAGCGGGAGGGGTTGCAGCGGAACTCGCGGCAGGCTGCTGGGCCCTCAGAGATACTTCTTCAAATCCGCCGCCGCCTCTTCCGGCGTCCGCTTCAGGTTAAACGGCGACACGAACCTCCCGTCGCGGTCCATCAGATAGATCAGCGCGGTGTGGTCCATGGTGTAGTCGCCGTCCTTGGTCGGGACCTTCTTGGCGTAGACCCGGTAGGAGGTGATGACCTTTGCGGTCTCGGCGGGGTCGCCGGACAGGCCCTGGAGGTGCGGATCGAAGCTCGACAGGTAATCCTTCATCGTCGCCGGCGTGTCGCGCTCGGGATCGACCGAGATGAAGATCGCATTGACCTTGTCGGCATCCTTGCCCATTGCGCGCAGCACTTCCGAGATCTCGAACAGCGAGGTCGGGCAGACGTCGGGGCAATGGGTGTAGCCGAAGAAGATCAGGGTCGGCTTGCCCTTGAGGTTCTTGTCGGTGACGGCCTTGCCGTTCTGATCGGTGAGCTGGAACGGACCGCCGATCGCCGCCGGCTGCGCCACCTTGCTGACCCCGCCCATGGCCCAGAACATGATCAGGAGCCCGACAACGAGGCTTGCGGCGAAGGCGGTCGCGATCACCAGCGGACGGGTGGCGGAACTCATGAGCGGGAAACTTCCTGTCGCGGATCAGAAGCAGGCGGCGAAACCGGTCCTGATCATTTCGAAGAACATCTGCGTGCCGTAGTGGAACCACAGCGCCAGCGCGCCGAGCACCAGCAGTCCACCGGTCGCGGCGCCCGCCCACAGCAGCACGGATGATGTCCGGCCGGCAGTGGGCGAATTGTCCTGTAGGCGATGTGCCGGGTGCAGTGGTTGAGCCATGGCAATGATGGGGCAAAAAGCCCGGGTTCCCAACCTTCAGATAAGCTTCGGCCCGCCAACGGACAAGACGCCGCCAGCGGGCAAGGCGCCGCCGGCGGCTCAGAACGACCCAGTCAGGTCGAGAACGTCAGCGCAGGAGCTGGCCGCGGGCGGAATCGATCCGGTCCGCCTGCGGGAGAGACCGGCGCGACGGCTTGATTGCCGAGGCCTGCGCGTCCATGTAGCAGGGCTTGTACATGGCCTGGAGCTGCCTGCCCTTCAGGAAGAGCATGTTCGGGGTGAGGCCGCCGCGCTGGCTGATCCAGCGCCTCACCTGCGACGGGTACATCGCATAGAGCATCTGGGTTGCTTCAATATTGGTGACCGCGCGGCCATTGTTGCCGAAATCCCAGGCCGCGTGGAAGCCAAGCGTCGCGCTCGAGGTCACGCAAATCCGGTCGTGCGGGATAGCGCCGAGGACGATGGTGCAGGCGGAGGCGCAGAGGCCGTCGATGATGACGGTTTCGCCCGACTGACGCAGATCCTGGTATTTGTCGACGTAGGTTCCGATCCGGCCGCCGCGGTCGTCCGCGATCCGAACCACCGCGTGAGAAGCCCCCATGCCAGCGATCAACAGAACCGCCGCAAGCAACCCCGTCAGAAACTTCATTGGCCCCCGCCCCGGTCGAATTCGAATCTGCGTGTCAGGTGGTGATGCACGGCTAGCGTCCGTCTTAACCGAGGTTTTGTCTAGGCAGGCCGGCTCGCTCGAAACAAATTCAAATCCAGTGTTGCGTCCGCGCTGCACTCGGAGAGTCTCCATCCCAAAGTGGAACAAGTTAATGATGTCTTGCGCGCCCCATACTTGATCTCAGTTACAACCGCTGGCTTCAATCCGGGCAAATACAGGGGAATTCATGGTGGGGGGAAACATGGCTGAAGAGACGGACGTGGTCGTTGTCGGCGCGGGACTATCGGGGCTGGTTGCCGCAACCGAGATCGCCGAGGCGGGCAAGCGCGTGATCGTGGTCGACCAGGAGGGCGAGCAGTCGCTTGGCGGCCAGGCATTCTGGTCGTTCGGCGGACTGTTCCTGGTCGATTCCCCGGAGCAGCGCCGGCTCGGCATCAAGGATTCCTTCGACCTGGCCATGCAGGACTGGGTCGGTGCGGCGGGCTTCGACCGGGACGAGGATTTCTGGCCGCGGCAATGGGCCGAGGCCTATGTGGCGTTCGCGGCCGGCGAGAAGCGCGCCTGGCTGCGGGCCATGGGCCATCGCATCTTTCCGGTGGTCGGCTGGGCCGAGCGCGGCGGCTACGACGCGATGGGCCACGGCAATTCCGTGCCGCGCTTTCACGTCACCTGGGGCACCGGCCCGGGCATCGTCGCGCCGTTCGAGCGCCGCGCGCGCGAGGCCGCCAGCGGCGGCCGGCTGAGCTTCCGGTTCCGCCACCGCGTCGACGCGCTCTCGATCACCAACGGCATGGTGGATGGCGTCAGCGGCGCCGTCCTCGCGCCTGACAATATCGAGCGCGGAAAGAGCTCCTCGCGCAACGTGGTCGGTGAGTTCGCGCTGAAGGCGCAGGCCGTGATCGTGGCCTCCGGCGGCATCGGCGGCAATCACGAGCTGGTCCGGCAGCACTGGCCGAAGCGGCTTGGAGATCCCCCGAAATTCATGATCTCCGGCGTGCCCGAACATGTCGATGGCCGCATGATCGGCATCACGGAGAAATCAGGCGCGCGCCTGATCAATCGCGACCGCATGTGGCATTATGTCGAGGGCATCCAGAATTGGTCGCCGATCTGGCCGCGCCACGGCATCCGCATCCTTCCCGGACCCTCCTCGATGTGGTTCGACGCAACAGGCACGCGGCTGCCGGCGCCGCTCTTCCCCGGCTCAGACACGCTCGGCCAGCTCAAATACATCATGTCGACGGGCTATGATTATTCCTGGTTCATCCTGACCCAGAGCATCATCAAGAAGGAGTTTGCGCTGTCGGGCTCGGAACAGAACCCCGATCTGACCGGCAAGAGCTGGCGCATGACCTTGCGCCGCGCCACCAACAAGGGCGCGCCGGCGCCGGTGGAAGCGTTCAAAAGCCATGGTGTCGACTTCATCGTACGCGACAAGATCGACGACCTTGTTGCGGAGATGAACAAGCTTGCCGGCAGCGACCTTCTCAAGCTCGAGCACATCAGGATGCAGATCGAGGCGCGCGACCGCGAGATCGCCAATCCCTACGTCAAGGACGCGCAGGTGATGAACATCCACAACGCGCGCCGCTATATCGGCGACAAGTTGATCCGCACCGCCTCCCCGCACCGCATCCTCGACCCCGCGCATGGGCCGCTCATCGCGGTGAAGCTCAACATCCTCACCCGCAAGACGCTGGGCGGCTTCGAGACCGATCTCGATTCCCGTGTGTTCGGCGCGGAGGGACGCGTCATTCCCGGCCTCTATGCGGTCGGCGAAGCCGCCGGCTTCGGCGGCGGCGGCGTGCACGGCTATCGCTCGCTGGAGGGTACTTTCCTCGGCGGCTGCCTGTTCTCGGGCCGCAATGCGGGACGTGCCGCGGCCAAAGCGGTGGGCTAGATCATGCGGCGGTGGATGCTGTGCATCGGCGCGCTGGTCGCGGCATTGGCCGCCGCCTCGGCCGCATCCGCCGAGACCATCGACGTTGGCGGCGTGAAGCGCTCCTACACCACGCAACTGCCGGCCAAAAAGCCTGCCGCGCTGGTGGTCGTGCTGCACGGCAAGACCCAGCGCGGCGCCGACATGATCGCGCGGACGGGGTGGCCGCAGGTCGCGAAACGCGAAGGTTTTGCCGTGGTGTTTCCCGACGGGCTCAACCACGCCTGGGCCGATGCGCGGACCAAGGCGGGACCTGCCCTGCGCGGCCCACCGGTGGGGACCGATGACGTCGCCTTCATCGCCAAGCTCGTCGAAAAGCTGGTGGCCGACGGCACGGCCGATGCAAAGCGCGTCTATGTCGCCGGCCTCTCCAATGGCGGCGCCATGGCGATGACGCTGGTTTGTGCCCGCGCCGATCTGTTTGCCGCGGGCGCGAGCGTGATCATGAATCTCACCGACGAGGCCGCGGTCACCTGTCATCCGTCCCGGCCGCTGCCGATGCTGCTCATGAACGGCACCGCCGATCCGCTGGTGCCTTACGAGGGCGGACGCGGATCGAGCTATTATGCCGCGGACGGATTCTGGTCGACCGACGAGACGCTGGCGTTCTGGCGCAAGCTCAATGGCTGCGAGACGGGTGACGCCAGCGTGTCCGATCTGCCCGACAGGAACGTTGCGGATCAATCCACGGTCACGCGGATCACCTCGCGCTGCCCGCCCGGGCACGACGTCATGCTCTATCGCATCAACCAGGGCGGCCACCGCATGCCCGGCTTCGCCCCGGATGCCCGCTTCCCAAGGGTCGCAACCAAGTTGCTCGGCCCGCAGAACGGCGACATCGACGGCGCCGAGACGATCTGGTCGTTCTTCAGCCAGTCTCGTTGAGCGGGCAGCGCATGCACCCCTGGGGTGGCAGAGCGCGGGTCGCTGGGCTAGACAGGGCCGCCATTCCAGTGAGGAGATCCCCAATGAGCATTGAACGTTTCGAAACCGGCCCGCGCATGAGCCAGGTCGTCGTGCACGGCAACACCGTTTATCTCGCCGGCGTCGTCGCGAACAAAGCCGCCGGCGAAAGCGTGACGAAGCAGACCCAGGACATCCTGGCGACCATCGACGGCCATCTCGCCAAGGCCGGCACCGACAAGTCGAAGCTGCTTTCGGCCACGATCTACATCACCGACATGAAGACCTTCGCCGAGATGAATGCGGTGTGGGACGCCTGGGTCTCGCCGGGCAACACCCCGGCGCGCGCCACCGTCGAAGCCAAGCTGGCGGCGCCGCAATACACCGTCGAGATCATGGTCATTGCGGCGAAGTGATTTCGCGAAAACTTCACGCGCGTTGATGACCTCCGAGGTAATCGATCAACGCGCGTGAACCTTCGATAGTCAGGTCAGCCGGACAACACGGCGCCATCGAAGGAGAGCACCATGACCGACCCCGTCACCATCGCCCGCCGCTACATCGAGCTCTGGAACGAGCGCACGGCCGGCCGGCGCCGCGAGCTGCTCAGCGAAAACTGGACCGCGGATGCGAGCTATGTCGATCCCCTGATGAAGGGCCATGGCCGCGACGGCATCGAGGCGCTGATCGCAGGCGTGCAGCAGCGCTTTCCGGATTTCAAGTTCAGCCTGATCGGTGAGCCCAACGGCTATGGCGAGCACGTTCGTTTTTCCTGGGGCCTTGGTCCCGATGGCACCGATAGCCCGATCAAGGGCACTGATTTTGCCGTGCTAAAGGACGGCCGCATCAGAAGCGTGACCGGATTTCTCGATCAGGTGCCGGCCGGGGCGTGACACCGCTGCGCGGAAGCGAGCTCGCCCGCGGCCATCCTTCGAGACGCCGGCCGCTGGCGGGCCCTCAGGATGAGGATCGAGTGCGTGGCTGTCGTTCCGGGGACACCGGTGCTTCCTGGCCTAATCCCGAGGAGACCGCGAAGCGGTGGTCTCGAAGGATGAGGCGCGCGCTCAGGTCTCGCAAAATGCCATATGCGGCAACCCTCCTCGCTGCAGGCGGGGAGGGCCCCACCCCTCGACGAAGCCATCCCCACGGCTTACCTGTCATGCCGTGCCGCCCCGTATTCTCCAAACATCGACCGAGCCGGCCGCGCTGCTGCCTCACCGCTTCCAGCAATGGTTCGCGGGCCGCGGCTGGTCGCCGCGCGCGCATCAATTGGCGCTGCTGGAGAAGGCGCGCGAGGACGCCAGCGCGCTGCTGATCGCACCGACCGGCGCCGGCAAGACGCTGGCGGGATTTCTGCCCACGCTGGTGGAACTGTCGATGCAGCCGATCGAGCGGGAGGCGGGTGAGAAGAGAAGCCTCGTCTCCACCGGCCGGAGCGTGCAACGGACCGGTGGCCTGCACACGCTCTACATCTCGCCGCTGAAAGCGCTCGCCGTCGATATCGCGCGCAATCTGGAGCGGCCGGTCGCCGAGATGGGCCTGCCGATCAAGGTCGAGACCCGCACTGGCGACACGCCGGTGTCGCGGCGGCAGCGGCAGCGGCGCTACCCGCCGGACGTGTTGCTGACGACGCCCGAGCAGCTCGCACTGCTGCTCTCCTCCGACGACGCGCCGTTCCTGTTCTCCTCCCTGAAACGCATCGTGCTCGACGAGCTGCATGCACTGGTGACGTCCAAGCGCGGCGATTTGCTGTCGCTGGGCCTTGCGCGGTTGTGGCGGCTCGCGCCGCAGATGCGCGCGATCGGCCTGTCGGCAACCGTGGCCGAGCCGGATCAACTCGCGCGCTTCCTGGTGCCCCAGCCGGGCGGCAAGCAAGCCGCCGCCGACATCGTCGTCGCCGGCGGTGCGGCCCCGCCCGAGGTCGAGATGCTCGACACGCGCGAGCGCCTGCCCTGGGCCGGCCATAGCGCGCGCCATGCGCTCCCTGAAATCTACGAGCTGATCAAGGCCAACAAGACCACGCTGGTCTTCGTCAATACCCGCAGCCAGGCCGAGATGCTGTTCCAGAATCTCTGGAGCATGAACGACGACGGCCTCGCCATCGCGCTGCATCACGGTTCGCTCGACGTCGCCCAGCGCCGCAAGGTCGAGGACGCGATGTCGGCGGGACGCTTGCGCGGCGTGGTCTGCACATCCTCGCTCGACCTCGGCGTCGACTGGGGCGATGTCGATCTCGTCGTCAATATCGGCGCGCCCAAGGGCTCCTCGCGCCTGATGCAGCGCATTGGTCGCGCCAATCACCGCCTCGACGAGGCCTCGCGCGCGGTGCTGGTGCCGGCCAACCGTTTTGAAGTGCTGGAGTGCCGCGTCGCCATCGACGCGATCGCCGAGAACGCGCAGGATACGCCGCCGTTGCGCACCGGTGGCCTCGACGTGCTGGCCCAGCATGTGCTGGGCTGTGCCTGCGGCGAGCCGTTCCTGTCCGATGAACTTTATGCCGAGATTCGCACCGCAGCCCCCTACGCCGACCTGTCGCGGCAGGATTTCGACGACGTCGTCGATTTCGTGGCGTCCGGTGGCTACGCACTGAAGACCTACGAGCGCTTCGCCCGCATCAAGCAGGACAAGGAGGGACGCTGGCGCGTCGCCAATCCCAAGGTGCGGCAGAGCTACCGCATGAATGTCGGCACCATCGTCGAGGACGACATGCTGAAGGTGCGGCTGGTGCGCTCGCGCGGCGGGAGGCAGGGAGAGGCGGGCGGCTCGACCGGCGTGATCGCGCGCGGCGGCAGGTTGCTCGGCGAGATCGAGGAAGCCTTCATCGAGGGCCTGAGCCCCGGCGATACCTTCGTGTTCTCGGGCGAGGTGGTGCGCTACGAGACCCTGGTCGAGGACCAGGTCTATGTCTCGCGCGCGCATGACAAGGACCCGAAAGTGCCGTCCTATATGGGCGGCAAGTTTCCGCTCTCGACCTATCTCGCCGAACGCGTGCGCCGGCTGCTCGATGACGGCCGCGCGTGGGGCGCATTGCCGGAACAGGTGCGCGACTGGCTGTCGCTGCAAAAGGACGTCTCGCAGGTGCCGGCCGTGCGCGAGCTTCTGGTCGAGAGCTTTCCGCGTGCCAACAAGCACTATCTGGTCTGCTACCCCTTCGAGGGACGCCTCGCGCATCAAACCCTCGGCATGCTGCTGACGCGGCGCCTCGAGCGCGCCCGCGCGCGGCCGCTCGGCTTCGTCGCCAATGAATATGCGGTGGCGATCTGGGGGCTTGGAGATCTCTCCTTCATGATCCGCGACGGCCGGGTCGACCTCAATGCGCTGTTCGACCCCGATATGCTCGGCGACGATCTCGAGGCGTGGCTCGCGGAATCCGCGCTGATGAAGCGCACGTTCCGCAACTGCGCGATCATCTCCGGCCTGATCGCGCGCCGCCATACCGGCGAGGAGAAGAGCCGCCGTCAGGTGCTGTTCTCGACCGATCTCGTCTATGACGTTTTGCGCAAGCATCAGGCCGATCACGTCCTCCTGCGTGCCGCGCGCGCCGACGCTGCCACCGGCCTCTTGGATTTGCGCCGCCTCGGCGACATGCTCACCCGCATCCACGGCCGCATCACGCACCGGGAACTCGATCGCGTCTCTCCGCTGGCCGTGCCCGTGATGCTGGAAATCGGCCGCGAGTCAGTTTATGGCGAAGCTGCAGACGAGCTTTTGGCCGAAGCCGCCGACGAGCTCGTCAAAGAGGCGATGGATAGAAGCGGGTAAGACGTGACGGCAGGCGCGCAAGTTTCGGGGGATGTCGACGACATACGCGTGTCCACAGTCACCATCCGCGATGTGACTTTCGCCGCCGATCTCTCCGGCGCTTTGTTCTGGGAAGAGCAGCGCCTGCTCGTCGTCTCCGATCTGCATCTGGAAAAAGGGTCCAGCTTCGCCGCTCGCGGCGTGCTGCTGCCGCCTTACGATACCGTCGCGACGCTCGGCCGTCTCGCTGCTGCCATCTCCCGCCATGATCCGCGCACCGTCATCGCGCTCGGCGACAGCTTTCACGACCGCAGGGCGCATGAGCGGTTGTCGCCGGACGACCGCGATGCCGTCGCCGCACTCCAGACCGGCCGCGACTGGATCTGGATCTCCGGCAATCACGATCCGATGCTGCCGCGCGATCTCGGCGGCACCGTCGCGGGCGAGGTCTCGGTCGGCCCGATCACTTTCCGTCACGAGCCCACCGGTGCGCGCGGCGAGATCGCCGGCCATCTCCATCCCAAGGCGCGCGTCTCCGCGCGGGGCCGCTCGATGGAGCGCCGCTGCTTCGCCTCCGACGGGATGCGCGCGGTGATGCCGGCGTTCGGCGCTTACGCCGGCGGCCTCAGCATCCGCGACGCTGCATTCGCGAAGATCTTTCCGGCCAATGGTTTTGTCGCCCATCTCCTTGGCGACCGCCGCGTCCACGCCATTGCGGCCTCGCGCTGCTGCTGAGATTTCAACCCTGTTCTGGAACAAATTAAGAACACTTTAGCAAGTCTTTGATATATCATAGTGATTCGGCGCATTGCCGACACAATATCTAGCGTCTGTCAGACTTTGCGAGGACTAGATGTCCACCATCGCCTTCGATCAATTCGCCCTCACCCGGATCGCCGATTTCGCGCGCTCGCTGTCGCGGCTGCATCAGGCCGCGCGGCGCCAGAGGATCGACGACGACCAGTTCGACCGCGAGTTCAACGCGGTGTGCCAGTCGATCTGGGGCTACACCATCGACGATGTCAGCGATGATCTGTTCTCGACTGAGGATCATCTGTTTCTCGACACGCTGGACGAAGCGCATGCGCGCATCTTCGCAGCCGAGCAGGGATACGACCTCGTCGGCGAGGCTGGCATGCTGACGGATTGGTGGGGCTTCTGCTGGATGATCCTGGCCGAGAAGCGCGGTCTCCTGACGCCGGACAACCGGGCCGCCGCGCGCGCGGCGATCGAGGAGAAGTATCTGGCGGCGCCGAATGTGATCGGGGTGATCATCGGGAGATAATCGTCTTGTGTCCCGGACGCTGCGCAACGCGCCGCGTCCGGCACGCGAGAGCGAGTTATTCCAATCCCGCGCGTTTCGCCGGCTTCTGCGTCTTCGGCACTGTCACATCGGGCAGCGCCTCGCGCACGATCTCAGGCGAGGTCGGCGCATCCGCGGACACCGTCTCCGCCCGCACGGGCGCCACCTTCATCTCGCCGAGACGTGCGCGGACCTGGGCGGTGAGGCCGGGATAGGAGGCAACCGGGGTGAAGTCCGCCGCCTGGTCGTTGCCGACGCGGATGCCGGTATAGGCGACGAGGCCGTCAGTGGTGGCGATCACATCGCCGGCCTTCAGCGAGGAGTCCAGCGCCAGATCGACCGGCGCAAGCCCGACCGGCTCGCGGCCGTTGCAGGTGCAGTCGGCGCGTAGCGCCTTGCGGTAGGCGAACGCGTTCTCGCTGTCGGCGTAGCGCTCGCCGGTCTGCGACGCGGCACCGTCGATTGAGGAGCCGAAATAGACCTTGGTCGCGCTGGCAGGACAGAACGCCTGACACATCTGTGCCGGCGAGGCGAGGCCGCGCATCAGCGGAAAGTATTTGCCGTCGCAGCTGCGCACGCAGAAGGCAGGGCCCGAGCCGCCAGCCGCGGCTGACCGCGTCGGAGGCACATAATGCGGGGTCGCGGCATCTTGCTGGCCGGTGAAGGGATCGGCGTAGGAGTTCGCCTGTTGCGGCACCTCGCGCCGCGGCCGCTGCTGTTGCATGCCGCCGAACAAGAAATCGAACAGGCCTTCGGCCGAAACCGGGGCGGGAGCCGCAAGCAGTGGTGCTGCGAGGGTGGCGGCTACAAACATCGCGCGACGCCGCCGGCGCGCATGGGACAGAACTGTACGCAACGCTCACTCCACCCGACGCTACTGAACTGGCTGAGACCCCAGGGCCTCAGCACATGATTCACCATAAGGCGGGATGGTAAATGAGCGGTTGAGGGGGAGTTGATCTCGTGCCCCGGACGCAGCGCCCGGGACACGAGAGGCATCACGCCTTCAAGAATTCCGACGCCTTGTACAGCGAGCGGAACGGCAGGCCGGCCGCACCGAACGTATCGGTGGCACCTTCCTCGCGGTCGACCATGGTCAGCACCAGCACCACATTGGCGCCGGCCTCGCGCACCGATTCCACCGCCTTCATCGCCGAGCCGCCCGTGGTGGTGACGTCCTCGACGATCACGACGCGCTTGCCTTCCAGCGTCTCGCCTTTTGGCAGACCTTCGATCGCGAGCTTGGCGCCGTGCTCCTTCGGCTTCTTGCGCACGAAGAAGGCAGCGATCGGATGGCCCTTGATCCAGGAGATCTGCGCCAGCGCGCCGGCGAGCGGCACGGCGCCCATCTCGAGGCCGCCGATGAAATCGAGATTGTCGTCCTTCAGTGCCTCATAGGTCAGCTCGGCGAGGAGGGTCGCTCCCTCGGGGTCGAGCATGGTCGGCTTGAGGTTGAAGTAGAAATCGCTCTTGCGGCCCGACGCGAGCGTCACCTCGCCGCGGCCGAAGGAGCGCCGGCGGATGATTTCGAACAGGCGGGCGCGGGAGGCAGATTTCGACACGGCGGTCCCTCGAACAGCTTTTTGGAGGAGGCGGAATTTATCCGCGACGGCCGCGACATTCCAGAGGGGGCGTCCCTCGTCAACAGGGATCGGCCATCCCCGGCTGCCGGTTGTGGGGTTGCGACCTTATGGAGTAGGTGGAGGCCGAACCTGTCAGGGGCAAGGAAACAAGGCATGACCATCGAGCTGCACACCTGGAACACGCCGAATGGCCGCAAGATCTCGGTCGCGCTGGAGGAAATGGGGCTGCCCTACAAGGTGGTTCCGGTGAACATCACCAAGGGCGAGCAGATGGCGCCGGAGTTCCTGAAGCTGTCCCCGAACAACAAGATCCCCGCGATCGTCGACCCCGAAGGCCCCGACGGCAAGCCGGTCAGCATCTTCGAATCAGGCGCGATCCTGCTCTATCTCGGTGAAAAGACCGGCAAATTCCTGCCGAAATCACTTGGCGCACGGATTCCGGTCTACGAATGGCTGATGTGGCAGATGGGCGGCTTCGGTCCGATGCCGGGCCAGGTGCATCATTTCATCGCACTCGAGAACGAGCAGGACCGCGCCTACGGCTTGAAGCGCTACATGGCCGAGACGCGCCGGCTCTACGGCGTGCTTGACCGCCGCCTGGAGGGGCGCGACTTCGTTGCCGGCGACCTCTCGATTGCCGATTTTGCCATCCTGGGCTGGGCCTGGCGCCACCCGCGCCACAAGGTCGAGCTGGCGGATTTCCCCAACGTCAAGCGTTGGTATGAGGCCCTGATGGCTCGTCCGGCGGTGAAACGGGGCATGGACGCGAAGTTGGATTGAGGGCGCTCTTACCCTCCCCTGGAGGGGGAGGGTCGGCGCGTAGCGCCGGGGTAGGGTGATCTCTCCACACCAATACTGTTGGACTGGGAGGGACCGTCACCCCACCCCGCTACGCATTCCGCTTCGCTGTATGCGTATCGACCCTCCCCCTTCAGGGGAGGGTAAGAGAAATCCTCACACCTTCTTCGCTTCCACCGCCATCCGCACCGCGAGCCCGGCCAGCACCGTGCCCATCAACCAGCGCTGCACCAGCATCCAGCTCGGCCGGTTTGCCAGGAACAGCGCGATCGATCCGGCCGCGAGCGCGATCATCGCATTGACACTGACGCTGATCGCGATCTGGATCGCGCCCAGCACCACCGACTGCGTCAGCACGCTGCCGGCGGCGGGATCGATGAATTGCGGCAGCAGCGCCAGATAGAGCATCGCGATCTTCGGGTTGAGCAGGTTGGTGACGAAGCCCATCGCGAACAATTTGCGCGGGCTGTCGATGGCGAGCTTCCGGACCTGGAACGGCGAGCGGCCGCCCGGCTTCACCGCCTGCCAGGCCAGCCAGAGCAGATAACCGGCGCCCGCAAGGCGCAGCGCGTCATAGGCAAAGGGAATCGCAAGCAGCAGCGCCGTGATGCCGAACGCCGCGCACAGCATGTAGAACACGAAGCCGAGCGCCACGCCGCCGAGCGAGACGATGCCGGCCGCGGGGCCCTGCGTGATCGAGCGTGAGATCAGGTAGATCATGTTCGGTCCGGGCGTGAGCACGAGACCGAGGCAGACGAGGGCGAAGCCGAGCAGAGCGGGGGTATGGGGCATGGGCGAACCGGTGCGAGGATGGCTCGGTTCTAATATGCGGGGGATCGCACGACCACCGCGCAATTGCTCGGAGAGCAATTGAGGGCCGGGCAGAATCATACCCCATGGTGGTCCCGGCCTATGCGCGATTGCGCATGATGCCGGGAGGACACTGTGAGTGGCGCTAGTGCGCCTCGTCCCAATTATTGGCCGCTCGTGCGTCGACGTGCAGCGGCACCGAGAGCAGCACGGCGGGGAACGGCGCGTCCTGCATCACGTGCTGCACGACGGGGAGCGTCGCCTGGACCTCGGCGTCCGGCACCTCGAAGATCAGCTCATCGTGCACCTGGAGCAGCATCTGCGCCGACAGCTTCTTCTCGGCGAGCGCGTCCTCCACGCGCGTCATGGCGCGGCGGATGATGTCGGCCGCGGTGCCCTGGAGCCGGGCGTTGATCGCGGCACGCTCGTTGAAGGCGCGCACCGAGGCGTTGGACGTCTTGATGTCGGGATAGTGCATCTTCCGGCCGAACAGCGTGGTGACGTAGCCGTGGCTGCGGCAGAAATCGCGCGTCTCGTCCATATAGGCGCGGATGCCGGGGAAGCGCTCGAAATATTTCTTGATGTAGGCCGAGGCTTCCTCGCGGGCGATGCCGAGCTGGTTGGCGAGGCCGAACGCCGAGATGCCGTAGATGATGCCGAAATTGATCGCCTTGGCGCGGCGGCGGATTTCGCTCGGCATGCCCTTGATCGGCACGCCGAACATTTCCGACGCCGTCATGGCGTGAATGTCGAGCCCGTCGCGGAACGCCTGCTTCAGCACAGGAATGTCGGCGATCTCGGCAAGCAGCCGCAGCTCGATCTGCGAATAGTCGGCGGAGACGAGCTTGTGTCCGGGCGTGGCAATGAAGGCGCGGCGAATCTTGCGGCCATCCTCGGTACGAACAGGGATGTTCTGCAGGTTCGGCTCGTTCGACGACAGTCGGCCCGTCGTGGTCGCGGCGAGCGCGTAGGTGGTGTGCACGCGATGGGTCTGCGGATTGACATAGGTCGGCAGGGCGTCCGTGTAGGTCGATTTCAGCTTCGAGACCTGGCGCCACTCCAGGATCTTTCTCGGGAAGTCGTGGCCCTGTTCGGCAAGCTCGTCCAGCACCTGGGCGGTGGTCGACCATGCGCCGGTTTTCGTCTTGGTGCCGCCTGACAATCCCATCTTGCCGAACAGGATGTCGCCGATCTGCTTGGGGCTGCCGACATTGACCGGCTCGCCCGCGATCTCCTGGATCTCGGCCTCGACGCGCGCCGCCGTCTGGGCAAAGTCGCCGGAAAGACGCGACAGCACCTGACGATCGATCGAGATACCGCGCCGCTCCATGCGCGCAAGCACCGCAACCAGCGGCCGCTCCAGCGTCTCGTAGACCGCGGTCATGTGCTCTGCGACGAGGCGCGGCTTCAGCACGTGCCAGACGCGCAAGGCGACGTCGGCGCCTTCGGCCGACAGCGCCGCGGCCTTGTCGATCGGCACCTGGTCGAAGGTGATCTTGCCCTTGCCACTGCCGAGCAGCTCATTTTCCTTCAGCATGGCATGACCGAACCAGCGCTCCGACAGCAAGTCCAGCGCATGCGAGCCGCGGCCGGCATCGAGCACGTAGGAGATCAGGAGCGCATCGTCGATATTGCGCAAAACAATGCCGTGCTGCGCCAGCATCACGGCGGTGAACTTGACGTCGAAGCCGATCTTGAGGACGCCTGATGATTCCAGCACCGGCCGCAGCGCTTGAATCGCCTCTTCATGCTTGACCTGGTCGGGCGCAAGGCCGGCGTCGAACAGGCCGGCACCGCCGCCGGACTGCTTGTGCGCCAGCGGCACGTAGCAGGCATCGTTCGGCGCCAGCGCCAGCGCGATGCCGCAGAGATCGGCCTGCATCGGATCGATGGAGTTTGCCTTGATCTCGATCGCGACATGGCCGGCGTCATGAATGCGCGCGACGAATGCGTTGAGCTCCTTGAGCGTCTTGATCGTCTGATACTTGCCCCGATCGACGGGGAGCTTGCGCATGGCATCTTCGCGCGCGGCAGCCAGCGAGATCGGCGCGCCCTTCAGGCTGGCGCCCTTGTCGCCCTTGTCGCCGCCCGTCGGGCCAGCTGCGGGGGCGGCGAAGAGGTCGCCGGACGCCTCGGACGTTCTTGCTTTCGATGCGCCCTCGCCGGATCTGGCGGCGCTGCTGTTGCTGGCATCGGCGTCGACATTGGCGGGATCGATCTGCGAATAGTCGGCGACGCGGCGCGTCAAGGTGGTGAATTCCATCGCCTTCAGGAAGGCGATCAGCTTGCGCGCGTCGGGCTCGTGGACGGCGAGGTCGTCGAGCGGCACGTCCAGCTTGACCTTGTCGTCGAGCAGCACGAGTTTTCGCGAGATCCGCGCCTTCTCCGCGTTCTCGAGCAACGCCTCGCGCCGCTTGGGCTGCTTGATCTCCCCGGCACGGAACAACAATTGGTCGAGGTCACCATATTCGGTGATCAGCTGCGCCGCGGTCTTGATGCCGATGCCGGGCACGCCGGGCACGTTGTCGGTGGAATCGCCGGCCAGGGCCTGCACTTCTACGACCTTGTTCGGCGGCACGCCGAATTTCTCGATCACCTCGGGGATGCCGATGCGGCGGTCCTTCATGGTGTCGTACATGGTGACGCAATCGGTCACGAGCTGCATCAGATCCTTGTCGGAGGATACGATCGTCGCGCTCGCGCCGCGCTCGCAGGCCTCGCGCACATAGGTCGCGATGAGGTCGTCAGCCTCGAAGCCGCCTTGTTCCAGGCAGGGCAGGTCGAAGGCGCGCACCGCCTCGCGGATCAGCGCGAATTGCGGGATCAGGTCGTCAGGTGCCGGCGGCCGGTGCGCCTTGTATTCGGGGTAGATCGCGTTGCGAAAGGTGACCTCCGACTTGTCGAACACGATGGCGAGGTGCGTCGGCCGGTTGTCCTCCGGCATGTCGCGCAGCAGCTTCCACAGCATGTTGCAGAAGCCGAGCACGGCGTTGACCTGCAGCCCGTCGGACTTGCGGTTCAGCGGCGGCAGCGCGTGGTAGGCGCGGAAGATATAGGAGGAACCGTCGACCAGGAACACGTGGTCGCCCTTGCCGGCGGCCTTGGCCGCAACGGGTTTGGCGGCAGCTGTCGCGGCGGGCTTGCTCTCGGCGGCGGCCTTGCTTTCAGTGGCAGGCTTGGGCGCAGCAGCCTTGGTGTCAGCTTTGGCGGAGGTCTTCGGGGAGGTCTTGGGCATGGCCGCAATGTATGAATTTTTGCGGGCTTTGACAGCCTCAGGCCGCGAGTTTTTAGGACGTTGCCGCCGCTATCCCCACTGTCATTCCCCGGCTTGACCTGGGAATCCAGTATGCCGCGGCCCATCGGTCGACGACGACTGTCTCTGGGATACTGGGTCCCCCGCAAGCCGGGCGACGCCGCCGGCGTTGCGGCTACTCCGCCGCCTGCAACGCCGGACCCGTCTTCTTCGGCGCGATCCAGAGCGCGTCCGGCCGCTCGAACAGGAAGCGGGCATTGAACTGCAAGGCGGCCCGCCAGATCGCAATCGCACCGATCACGCCGGCGACGGTGACGATCAGCGAAACCGTGCCGATGTCGGGAATAATGCCGGTGCGCAGCAGCAGCGTCCGTGTCGCCGCCATCGGCAGGAAGAAGGCGAGATAGATCACGATCGAATGTTCGCCGCAGAAGCGCAGGAAATTCATCCATCGGGCGCGCGCGAGCAGCGTGCCCATCGTGATGATCGCGCAGGCGCCGACAAAGCCGAGCACGAGCGAGACGATCTTCCATTCGCTGGCCCCGAGCACGACGAGGCCGGCATTGACCAGCGCCCAGGTCGCGAGCGCTGCGAGCGCAAACGCGGGATGCTTCCGCGCGCGGTCCGACAGTGCGAACACCCACGGCGCGAACAGATAGCCCGAATAGAAATAGACGAAGCGCGAGCAGAACTCGTCGATGACGGTCCACCCTGTCGTGATGCGTGCCGTCTCCAGCGCGGCGGCGACGAGCCAGATCGCGGGCGGCGGGATCTTGCGTGTCAGTTTTGTGACGACGAAGAAGATCGGCAGCAGATAGATGAACCACAGCGTGCCGAACGGCTCGATGAAGGATTCCAGATACAAGAGGCCGACGTCACGCCACCCCGTCTCCGCCGCGAACGCCGGCGCCTTGAAGCCGAACTGGATTGTCACCCAGACGACATAAAAATAAGCGAAATGTACCACCTTGCGATCGAGATAGGTTCGCCAGTCCCGGTCGATCACCAGCGCCAGGAACAGACCCGAGATCAGGAAGAAATCCGGCATCCGGAACGGCTTTGCGAAGGCGACGGCGACATGCATGAAGCCGGTCTGCCCTGCGGCGAGCTCGACCCCCAGCACCGAATGCATCATCACGACCATGATGATGCAAATGCCCTTGGCGTAGTCGACCCAGTCGACACGCGCGGCAGAAGCGGCTCTGGCGCTTCCGCTCCCCGCGATTGTGCCTGATGGTGCCATGGTGTCCTTTTTCGAGGCGCCTTTCGCCTGTCCTGTTCGGGTGTGGGGCAGTGTGGGGCCCCAGGGGTTTCCGACTTCTTTACCGGTTCAATTCCTATGCCGCTTTTTTGTCTGCGGACTGTTCCCTCCCCTCGGGAAAATGCTAAACCGCCCCGCGTCGGGATTTCGTTAACCAATCTGAAACAGGGATCTTCATGCGCATCGCGATGATCGGCACGGGCTATGTGGGATTGGTGTCCGGGGCCTGCTTTGCGGATTTCGGTCACGACGTCACCTGCGTCGACAAGGACGAGAAGAAGATCGCCAGCCTTCATCGCGGCGAGATCCCGATCTACGAGCCCGGGCTCGACGCGCTTGTTGCGACCAACGTCAAGGCCAAGCGACTCGACTTCACCACCGACTTGTCCAAGCCGGTTGCGGATGCCGATGCCGTCTTCATCGCGGTCGGCACGCCCTCGCGCCGCGGCGACGGCCACGCCGATCTGACCTACGTGTATGCCGCAGCGCGCGAGATCGCGCAGTCGCTGACCGGCTTTACCGTCGTGGTGACGAAGTCGACCGTGCCTGTGGGCACCGGCGACGAGGTCGAGCGCATCATCCGCGAGACCAATCCCAACGCCGACGTCGTGGTCGCCTCGAACCCCGAGTTCCTGCGCGAGGGTGCGGCGATCCGCGACTTCAAGTTTCCCGATCGCGTCGTGGTCGGCACCTCCGACGAGCGCGGCCGCAAGGTGATGGGCGACGTCTACCGGCCGCTGTCGCTGAACCAGGCGCCGCTGATGTTCACCGAACGTCGCACCGCCGAGATGATCAAATACGCCGCCAACGCGTTCCTCGCGACCAAGATCACCTTCATCAACGAGATCGCCGATCTCTCCGAAAAGGCCGGCGCCAACGTTCAGGAGGTCGCGCGCGGCATTGGCCTGGACAATCGCATCGGCACCAAGTTCCTGCATGCGGGTCCCGGCTTCGGCGGCTCGTGCTTCCCGAAGGACACCAAGGCTCTGATCAAGATCGCGCAGGATTACGATGTGTCGCTGCGCATCGTCGAATCCGTGTTGGCCGTGAACGAGAACCGCAAGCGCGCGATGGCGCGCAAGGTGAGCCAGGCGCTCGGCGGCAATCTGCGCGGCAAGACCGTCGCCGTGCTCGGCCTCACCTTCAAGCCCGACACCGACGACATGCGCGATGCGCCGTCGATCCCGCTGGTCACGGGCCTGATCGACATGGGCGCAAAGGTGAAGGCGTTCGACCCCGTCGGCATGGAGCAGGCAAAAAGCGAGCTGCCTGACATCACCTATTGCGAGGACGCCTATTCCTGCGCGCAAGGCGCCGATGCGCTCGTCATCGTCACCGAATGGATCCAGTTCCGCGCGCTCGATCTCGACCGGCTGAAGACCGTGATGGCGCAGCCCGTCGTCGTCGACTTGCGCAACATCTACCGTCCCGAGGACATGAAAGCCGCCGGCTTCACCTATGACAGCGTCGGCCGCCCGCCGGTGCAGGGCTGACGATCCTCCATTGCGAACGATTCGTCATGGCCGGGCTTGTCCCGGCCATCCACGTCTTGTTCACTGCCAGATGAAAGAACGTGGATGCCCGGGACTAGCCCTGGCATGACGACGGGATGATTTCTTGCCCCGCAGCTTCGACACGCCCCTGCCGATCGATGCCGTGCTCGACGATCTGTCGCGCACGCTGGAAGCCAGTAACGCCGCGGTGCTGGTGGCGCCGCCGGGGGCCGGCAAGACCACGCGCGTGCCGCTGGCTTTGCTCGATGCGCCCTGGGCGAAGGGCAAGAAGATCATCGTCCTGGAGCCGCGCCGCATCGCTGCGCGCGCCAGCGCCGATCGTATGGCCAAATCGCTCGGCGAGCGCGCCGGCGAGACCGTCGGCTATCGTGTGCGGTTCGGCTCGAAGATCTCGCGCGCCACCCGCATCGAGGTGGTGACCGAGGGCATCTTCACCCGCCAGATCCTCGATGATCCCGAACTCTCCGGCGTCGCAGCCATCCTGTTCGACGAATTCCACGAGCGTTCGCTCGATGCCGACATGGGCCTCGCGCTGGCCCGTGACGCGCAGACCGGCCTGCGCGAGGATCTGCGCATCCTCGTGATGTCGGCGACGCTCGACGGTGCGCGCGTGGCAAGACTGCTCGGCAAAGCGCCCGTCGTCGAGAGCGAAGGCCGCGCCTTTCCGGTCGAGACGCGCTATCTCGGCCGCAAGGCGGACGCGCCGGTGGAGCGACAGATGGCGGAAGCGATCGCCTCCGCGCTGCGCGCCGATGGCGGCTCGGTTCTGGCATTCCTGCCGGGTGCCGCCGAAATCCGCCGCACCCAGAATTTCCTGTCCGAGCGCGTGCAGGACGCCTCGATCGAGATCGTGCCGCTGTTCGGTGCGCTCGATGCCGCCGTGCAGGACCGAGCCATCGCGCCGGCACCCAAGGGCACGCGCAAGGTGGTGCTGGCGACATCGATCGCGGAGACCTCGCTGACGATCGAAGGCGTGCGCATCGTGGTCGATTCCGGTCTTGCCCGCGTTCCGCGCTACGAGCCGGACATCGGGCTGACCCGGCTCGAGACCGTGCGTGCGTCGCGTGCGGCGGTGGATCAGCGCCGCGGCCGCGCCGGCCGCACCGAGCCGGGCGTCTGCTACCGGCTCTGGGACGAGCCGCAGACGGCCTCGCTCGCGCCCTACACCCAGCCGGAAATCCTCAGCGCCGATCTGTCATCGCTGGTGCTCGATCTCGCGCAATGGGGCGTCACTGATCCCGCCGCGCTGTCGTTCCTCGATCCGCCGCCCGCGCCGGCCTGGAAGGAGGCCAAAAGCCTGCTCACCGAGCTCAACGCGCTCGATGGTGACGGCCGCATCACCGCGGAAGGCAAGAGCCTGCGCGCGCTGGCGCTGCCGCCGCGGCTGGCGCGCATGATCGTGGATTCGCATCGCGCCGGCGAGGGCGAAGCTGCCGCCGAGATCGCCGCGATCATCACCGAGCGCGGGCTTGGCGGCGACAGCGTCGATCTCGAGCACCGCCGCGACCAGTTTCGCCGCGACCGCTCGCCGCGCGCCTCTAGCGCGCGTGATCTGGCGCGGCGCTGGGCCTCGCAAGTGGCAGCTTCAGAGAAAGCGGGACCGCAGGAGGATCTCTCGACGGGCCTGATGCTCGCCTACGCGTTCCCGGACCGTGTCGCGCGTAACCGCGGCAATGGCAGTTTCGTACTTGCCAACGGCCGCGGCGCCGCCGTCGAGCAGACCTCATCACTGGCCCGTGCACCCTACATCGCGATCGGCGAGATGACGGGAACGGCGGCGAGCGGGCGCATCCTGCTCGCCGCGCAAATTACCGAGGGCGAGATCGAGCGGCATTTCGCCGAGCATGTCGAGACCGCCGACGAGATCTCGTTCGATCGCGGCGCGATGGCGCTGCGCGCGCGGCGCAAGCGTGTGCTGCACGCCATCACGCTCTCCGAGGCGACACTGGCCGTGTCGCCCTCGGAAGATACCGCGCGCATCTTCGCCGACGGATTAATCGCCGCCGGCCTCGACCGGCTGCCCTGGTCGAAGGCGGCCAAGCAATGGCGCGACCGCGTGATGTTCCTGCGCAGGGCCGAGGTCGGCAGCTGGCCCGACCTGTCGGATGACGGATTGATCGCGCGGCGCGACGATTGGCTGGTGCCTGCGCTCTACGACAAGATCGCGCTGAAGGAGATCTCGCCGGGGGATCTCTCCGACGCGCTGATGGCGCTGCTGCCGTGGGAGATGCGCGCGCGGCTCGACCGCGAGGCGCCGACGCATTTCGAGGCGCCGACCGGAAGCGTGCTCGCGATCGACTATGAGGCCGAGCAGGGACCGACCATCGCGGTGCGGCTGCAGGAACTGTTCGGACTCAACACCCATCCCTCGATCGCGGCCGGCAAGGTGCCGCTGGTGCTGGAGCTGTTATCGCCGGCACAGCGCCCGGTGCAGGTGACGCGTGATCTCCCGGGCTTCTGGCGCGGCAGCTACGCCGCCGTGCGCTCCGACCTGCGCGGCCGCTACCCGCGCCATCCCTGGCCGGACGATCCTTCCAGTGCAGTGCCGACCCGCCGGGCAAAGCCGCGCGGGACGTGACTGCCCACGGCGTCATGGCCGGCCAATGACGCGCCATGAGGGGTTCTGCGCGGTCGCATTAACCCTCCGCTCATCCTTTTCGCCAAAATGTCACCGACCAGGCCGCGGCGTCACTCGCGGCCCGGCGTGTCGCGTGGTGAAATCGAGCTTTCGGCTCGGAAGTGGTGTAATGCGTAACATTATGATCTTCGCGGCCGTCATGATCGGCCTCGGCACCTTCATGGCCCAGATTGCGGACAAGATGAGCTCGGCGTCCGCCACGTCAGCGCCGCGCACGACGGTTGCGGTGGCTGCCGCGGCACCGACCGGCGGCCGCAGCCTTGCCATTTCCCGCGACGGCCGTGGTCATTTCCAGACCGAGGGCAGGATCGAGGGCCAGCGCATCGGTTTCATGGTCGACACCGGCGCCTCCGTGGTTGCGTTGAATGAGACCTCGGCCGCACGGTTCGGCTTGCGTCCCTCGCGCAGCGAGTACAACGCCACCGTCTCCACTGCCAACGGCACCATCAAGGCCGCCCGCACCCGCATCGCCATGCTCGATGTCGGCGGCCTCATCGTGCGAGACGTCGATGCCATGGTGCTGCCGGACGCGGCGCTGTCGGAGAACCTGCTCGGCCTCTCCTTCCTCTCCCGCCTCAAGCGCTTCGAATACGCCAACGGCCAGATGGTGCTGGAGCAGTAGGCGGAGCTTTCCGCGCACAGGCACCGTCCATTTCAAATGAGATTTCTTTGCGTCGACCGCCCTCGCGGTAACGCTTCTTCGTTACCAAACTGCCGCAATTAGCGGCCATAAGCCTTCAATCCTGCCTTTCGTTGCGGCCTGGCATTCGCTAAGGCTGCATCAGATCTTGCCCCCATTTCACGAGACCGTCGCAATGTTCCCGAAGCCGAAATCCGTATTGTTGCCCAACACCTACGCCTTCGAATCCGAGCCGATGGTGAAGCCGACCGGCTTTCGCGAGTACGACGCGCGCTGGTTGTTTCAGAAGGAAATCAACCTGATGGGTGTGCAGGCGCTCGGCATGGGGCTGGGCGCGCTGATTGCCGAGCTCGGCGTCAGGCAGGAGATCGTCACCGGACATGATTTCCGGGGATATTCGGCCTCGATCAAATATGCGCTGATCTCCGGCCTGATGGCGGCGGGTTGCAAGGTGCACGACATCGGGCTTGCGGTGACCCCAATGGCCTATTTCGCGCAGTTCGATCTCGACGTGCCCTGCGTCGCCATGGTCACAGCCTCGCACAACGACAATGGCTGGACCGGCGTGAAGATGGGCGCCAATCGTCCGCTGACCTTCGGCCCCGACGAGATGACGCGGCTCAAGGAGATCGTGCTGAACGCCGATTTCAAGAACAAGGCCGGCGGCGCCTACCAATTCCACGAGAACTATCCGGCGCGCTATATCGCCGATCTCACCAATCGCCCTAAGCTCAAGCGCAAACTCAAGGTGGTCGCGGCCTGCGGCAACGGCACCGCCGGCGCGTTCGCGCCGCAGGTGCTGGAGGCGATCGGCTGCGAGGTGATCCCGCTCGACACCGAACTCGATCACACCTTCCCGAAATACAATCCGAATCCGGAAGACATGGAGATGCTGCACGCGATCCGCGACGCGGTGCTGCATCACAAGGCCGATGTCGGGCTCGGCTTCGACGGTGACGGCGACCGCTGCGGCGTCGTCGACAATACCGGCGAGGAGATTTTTGCCGACAAGGTCGGCGTGATGCTGGCGCGCGACATGTCGGCGATCCACAAGGACGCGCAGTTCATCGTCGACGTGAAGTCCACCGGCCTGTTCGTCACCGATCCCGTGCTGCATAAGCAGGGCGCGAAGGTTGCCTATTGGAAGACCGGCCATTCCTACATGAAGCGCCGCACCAACGAGACCGGTGCGCTCGCGGGCTTCGAGAAGTCGGGCCACTTCTTCTTCAACAAGCCCTATGGCCGCGGCTATGATGACGGCCTGGTGTCGGCGATCGCGATCTGCGACATGCTCGACCGCGCGTCGGGCAAGTCGATGGCGGATCTGAAGAACGCGCTGCCGAAGACCTGGTCGTCCCCGACCATGTCGCCGCACTGTGCCGACGAGACCAAATACGGCGTCATCGACGCCGTGGTGAAGCACTTCGAGGACCTGCAGGGCAAGGGCGCCAAGATCGGCGGCCAGTCGATCCGCGATCTCGTCACCGTCAACGGCGTGCGCGTCACGGTCGAGGACGGCAGCTGGGGCCTGGTGCGCGCCTCCTCCAACAAGCCCGAGCTCGTCGTCGTGGTCGAGAGCCCGGTCTCCGAGCAGCGCATGCACGACATGTTCGAGATGGTGAACAGCGTGCTGCGCACGCATCCCGAGGTGGGCGAGTACAATCAGAAGATCTGAGCGCTTGCGCGCTCAGCCTTCCGGCGGACCGAACAGCGCGCGGAGCTTCGCACCTGCGCCGCGCGCCTTCCAGGCATCGCCCAGCATCGCGACCCATTCGCCGAGCGCGATTCGGATCGGATTGTAGGACGGCGTGCGGCCGACGAGGCCGAAGCGAAGCGGCTGATCCCACGGCCGCTCGGCAAAGGTGCCGAACAGGCGGTCGAACACGATCAGGACGCCTCCGTAGTTCTTGTCGAGGCATGGCTCGTTGCAGGCATGGTGCACGCGATGATGGCTGGGCGTGTTCAGCACCCGTTCCAGTACGCCGAGCTTCGGCGCGAATTCGCTGTGAATGAAGAACTGATAGAGCAGGTTGATGCCGAGCATCGCCACGATCGCGAGCGGATGAAATCCGATCAGCGCCAGCGGCAGGAAGAACAGGAAATTGCCCGAGATGTTTCCTGTCCAGCCGAGCCGGATCGCCGCGGTCAAATTCAGCCGCGTCGTCGAGTGATGGACCGCATGCGTCGCCCACATCCAGCGGATGCGATGCGAGGCGCGATGTTGCCAGTAATAGAGAAACTCGCTGCCGACGAATAATCCGGCGAGTGCGAGCGGTGCTGTTTGCGCAAAGTCGAGCAGCCGGTGCTCGTACAGGAATGCGAACGGAATGGCGAGGATGCCGGCCTCCAGCGCGCGCAGCAGGTTCTGTCCCAATGCCACGCCAAAAGACGCGACGCTCTCGCGCCAGTCGTAGGTGTCTCGATGCGCCAGGCGGCCGATGCCGTATTCGAGCAGCATCAGGCCGAGCGCGGTTGCGAGGATCACGCTCTTGAGCGCCGGATCGAGCAGGAGCGAAGCGTAGCCCACGTTCTCCTCCTATTTCGGCGCTACGCCGGCGCCGGCGGCACTGTTGCGCAGCGCCTGGGCGCGGGGCAGCGCTTGGGCGCAGGACGAGGTGAGCTGACCAGCATGGGATTGCAGGCAGGCGAGGACGCGGCCGCCGCCCGGCGTGACGGTGCCGCAGAGCTTGTCGAGGTCGGTGCGGCAGGCCTGCATCAGGCTCCTCGCTTCGCTGCGCATCTGCGGTGTGATCTGCGTCTGTAGCTGGGTCTGGGCGAGCGCGGAGGTCGAGATCGTGACGCCGAGGGCGACGACGGTTGCAATTCGCGGCAGTGAGATGGGATGGAGGATCGATGACATGTGATGGTCCTTTCTGATCAGGCAAGGCTGGCCGTCGCCGCGCGGGCCGGCTGGCGCGGCGACGGCGGCGCGGCGTCAGCGCGAGATTGTGCCGGTGCGGGTGTAGGTTCTGCCGGCCGGGCCCGTGCGGGTGACGTTGCGCGTGCAGCTCCCGTTGGCGCAGGCGCCGCTCGCGGTGACGGTGGACGTGCCGCGCGGGCCGCTCGCGGTCCCCGATCGCGTCCAGGCATTGGCGTCGGCCGCAGCGGCAACCGCAAAGGTGCCGATGACGAGGGAAGTGAGGAAGAACTTGCTCATGGTCGTCGTCTCCGTGTGAGGCTGCCGGGAGCGGGAGCCGTGCGGAGGAGACTGGACGGACGGCGTCGGGGCCCCATGACCGGGACGAAACGATAGTTATGGCTTTGTCGGACGCACGTAACAGTATGTAACAACCGCGCTGCCGCTCTTGCGTGCGGCGTGCCGTCGGCCAAAATGCCGACCATGAACACGCATCCGGCCACGATCCTCATGGTGGAAGACGATTCCGAGATCAGCCGCCTCGTCGCCGATTTCATGCGGCGCGAGGGGTTCGAGGTCGCCTGCGTCGCCGACGGCAAGGCGATGGATTCCATGCTGCAGCGCCTGCGGCCCGACCTCGTCATCCTTGATCTGATGCTGCCGGGCGAGGACGGGCTTTCGATCTGCCGCCGCTTGCGGGCCGACGATTCCATCCCGATCCTGATGCTGACCGCCAAGAGCGACGAGATTGATCGCGTGGTCGGACTCGAAATGGGCGCCGACGATTACCTGACGAAACCGTTCGGTCCGCGCGAACTGCTGGCGCGGGTTCGCGCCATCCTGCGCCGGGCCAACGGTGCACCGTCGAAGCCGCTGGTCCGGCGCTTCGCGTTCGACCGCTTCGTGATTGATCTCGATGCGCGCAGTGTCGAGACGACTGAGGCCGAGGCGTCGGAGCTGCAATTGACCAGCGCCGAGTTCGACCTGCTCGGCTGCTTCGTGCAGCGGCCGCGAAGGGTGCTCACGCGCGACCAGATCCTCGACTGGACCCGCGGTCGTTCGGCCGAGCCGTTCGATCGCACCGTCGACATGCTGATCTCGCGGCTGCGCCGCAAGCTCGACGGCGCCAGTCCCGGCTCCAACCTGATCACCACGGTGCGCAACGGCGGCTATCTGTTCACCGCCTCCGTGAAGCAGGTGTCGTGATGCTGCGCGTGACGCTGGCCGCGCGGCTCGCCCTGATCGGGCTGGTGGGGTTCATCCTGGTGAGTACCGTGGTCGTTGCGATCTTCTACCGGACGACGCTCCGCGAGAACGAGCTGGCACGGCCTTCGCCCGCGCGTCTCGATGCGCTGGCCACGCTCTTGGAGCGAACGGCCGCCGATTCACGGCAGGCCGTGCTCGATGCGGTGTCTTCGCCGCAGTTCACGGTGCGCATCGTGCCGACGGGCGCGCCGGTCGGCGGCGAGACGCCGCCACAGCAGCAGGAGCTGCGCGAGACCTATGCGGCCGGCCTTGCGGGCCGCCCCGTCGAGATCGTGCCGCCGTCCGATCATCGGAGCGGCCGGGCATTTCCCCGCCTCGCGCGGCTGATGGCCAACGCGGTCGAGTTCCGTATTGGCCTCCGCGGCGGCGAATTGCTGATCATCGATGCCTATACCCGCCTGCCGGTCACCCCGTTCGGCCTGCCCGTCGGCTTCGGTGCGGGCGTGTTCGGCTCGATCGTGGCTCTGCTGGCGCTGCTCGTCATGCAGCGTGAGACGCGGCCGCTGGCACGGTTGGCCGCCGCGGTCGATCGCGTTGACCTGTCGGCCGATCCGCCGCCGCTGCCGGACGCACGGCGCAGCGCCCCGGAGATCCGCGCCGTCATCGCCGCGTTCAATCGCTTGCAGGGCCGGCTCGCGGAGATGCTACGCGCGCGCATGACGCTGGTTGGCGGCATCGCGCATGACGTCAGGACCTTTGCGACACGGCTGCGGCTGCGCGTCGAGCACATCCCCGACGATGCCGAGCGGCAGCGAGCGATAGCCGATATCGATGACATGATCCGGCTGCTCGACGACGCCCTGTTGTCGACGCGTGCCGGCGCCGGCGGCCTGTCGCAGGAGATGATCGAGCTCCCCGCGCTGATCGCTGCCGAGGTGCACGATCGGCGCGTTCAAGGCGCGGCAATCGACTTGGTTCACGATGAGCCTGGGCGGAATGTGGTGGTGCTCGGTGACAGGCTGGCGCTGCGACGGATCTTCGCGAACATCTTCGACAACGCGCTGGTCTATGGCCATGCCGCGCACGTGGCGATTGCGGTGAAGGACGGAGCTCTCGTCGTGTCCATCGACGACGAGGGACCCGGCGTTCCCGCCGATCAGCGGCAGACCGTGCTGGAGCCGTTCCACCGCCTGGAGAAGTCGCGTAATCGCGCGACCGGCGGTGCCGGTCTCGGCCTCGCCGTGGTCCGCAATCTGGTGGAGGCCCATGGCGGAACGATCGAGATCGGTGCGGCCCCGGGCGGAGGCACGCGCGTCAACGTCACGTTGCCGGTGTTTCGGCCGGCTTAGAGCGTTTCGAATGACGTGGATACCGGTTTGCGTGACGAAAACGCGAGAGGACAAAAATCCCGGGACTCGGCTCTGATTCGATCAGAACCGAATGCTCCAAGCGTCAGGCCGCCACCACCGCCGGGATCGGCAGTGCGGTGACCGACTTGATCTTCTCCATCGCGAAGCGCGAGGTGACGTTCTTCAGCGGTACGGCGCTGATCAGCTTCTTGTAGAACACGTCATAGGCCTGCATGTCCGCGACCACGACGCGCAGCATGTAATCGACGTCGCCGGCCATGCGATAGAACTCCATCACCTCCGGCATGGCGCTGACGGCTTCGGCGAACTTCTTCAGCCAGGCGTCGGAATGGTCGGAGCTCTCGACCGACACGAACACGGAGATGCCGAGCCCGATCTTGTTCTGGTCGACGAGGGCGACGCGCTTGATGATCACGCCATCGGCCTCCAGCCGCTGGATGCGCTTCCAGCAGGGGGTCGAGGACAGGCCGACGCGGTCGCCGATCTCGGCGACGGACAGCGAGGCATCCTCCTGGAGCACCATCAGAATCTTGCGGTCGATGGCATCGAGGCGGCGGCTGGTCTCGGGGATCTGGACAGCGACATCGGTCATTTGAAGAACTTTGTTCCATTTCAGGGGCCAATTTCCCTGATATAGAGAAAATCTTTCCACGGCAAGCCCAGAATCTTGGCGCGAGAGTAGAATCGCTCTACGGCGCGTCGCGCAAAAGCTCTTCAACTTCAATGCGTTGTGGGGCCGCTAGGCCACCGCCATGGCGGGTGCATTTCAGCGCCGCGGCCGCCGCGGCGAATCGCAGCGCCTCCCGCACTGCGTCGCCCTCGGCGAGGCCAAGCGTGAAGGCGCCATGGAAGACGTCGCCGGCTCCGAGCGTATCGACCGCCCGGACCGGGAAGGCCGGTGTCTCCTCCAGCTCGCCCGCCTCGTTCAGCCAGATCGTGCCGCGCGGACCGCGGGTCGCGGCGAGGAAGGCGGGCGTCAGCTTGGCGAGACGCCTCAAGGCCTCGCCGTCATCAGTGATGCCGGCCGTCTCCTGCATCTGCTCGCTGGCGAACAGCAGGTGCGAGGCCGCTTTGAGCAGGCCGTCCTGCAACGACATCGCGCGGTCGACGCCAACGATGACGGGAATGCCCCGCCGGCGTGCCTCGGCGCAGAGGGAGATCGCGAACCCCGCGCAGCGGCTCTCGACGAGGACAGCCTGACAATCGTCGAGCAGTTCGTCGGTCTCGGGCAGCTCGACCGTCCAGAGAACAGGATCGCGATAGATGGTCAGCGTCCGCTCGCCCGTCGCGTCGATGATGATCGCCGAGACCGGAGTGCTCGCACCGGGCATGCGCACGATATGGCGGGTCTCGATGCCTTCGGCGGTCATGCGTTCGAGGATGAAGCCGCTCGACGTCTCGCGAGCATCACCCATCGGCCCAGCGAAAGCGACGCGGCCGCCAAGTCGGGCGATCGCGATGGCCGCGTTGAGCGCGTTGCCACCGCAGATCTCGGCGAGATGCGTGGCGTTGGCCTTGCTGCCGCGTACGGGCACCGCCTCGACCCGAAAGGTCAGGTCGCGCACGGGAATGCCGATGCAGAGAATGCGCGGCGCGGCCTCAGGTAGCGCCATCGGCGGTCAGCTCTTGTCGTGCACCCAGCGGCCGAGCAGGTGATGGGCGATGGCGAAGGGATGCGGGCCGGCGAGCCCGTCCGGATGCGTTCGTGTCAGCATCAAGGCGGCCTCCTCGCGGGTGAACCAGCGCGCGTCCTCCAGCTCGGTGCGGTCGACCACGATGTCCTCACTCACGGCCTGCGCGCTGCAGCCGATCATCAGCGACGACGGATAGGGCCAGGGCTGGGTCATGTAATACTGCACGTCGGTGCAGATGATGCCGGACTCTTCGAGGATCTCGCGGCGCACGGCGTCCTCGATGGTCTCGGCGGCCTCGACGAAGCCGGCGAGGCACGAATACATGCCCGGCGGAAACTGCTTCTGGCGGCCGAGCAGGCACTTGTCGCCGGAGGCGACGTGCATGATCACGACAGGGTCAGTCCGCGGGAAATGCTCGGCCTTGCAAGCCGGGCACTCGCGCTTCCAGCCGCCTTCCTTCATCGCGCTGCGCGTGCCGCAATTGGCGCAATAGCCGTGGCGCTGGTGCCAGCTCACCATCGACTTCGCCATCGCGATCGCCGAGAGCTCCTCGGGAGGAATCGCACCCTGCATCGCCATGCCGCGCAGCTCGGTCAGGGTGTAGTCCTCGCGTCCCACCAGTTTCTCGGCGGTCGCCTGCGACAGGCCCATGCCGAACATCGCAGCGCCGTCGCGCAGACCGAGGAATATCGTGCCGGGATTGGCGCCGCACTTCAGCGCCTCGTCGATCGAGAGCAGCGCGCGGATCTTGTCGCCCTCGCGCTTCACCAGGAGCGAGTCGCGGTAGACGACATAGGCGCGCGAGGTCGGCTTCTGCTCCATCGCGAACAGCTTCTCGTCGTCGCGGCGCAGATGCGCGGCGCGGTCGAGAATGTTGGTGACGAAGGCCGGCCGCCCCAGCGGAAATGCGTCGAATGCTGACATTATCGTTCTTTCAACCCAACCAGATCTTGCGGCGAAGTGCGTTGATGAAATTCTGAACCTCCGCGGCGTCATGCGCCAACGGCGGCATCACGCCCCAGACCGGTCGCGGCCAGGCGGCGTCACTGGTGCGGCGCGCGATGATGTGAACGTGAAGCTGCGGCACGAGATTGCCGAGCGCGGCGACATTGAGCTTGTCGCATTTGGTGATCTCCTTCAGCGCGCGCGAGACGCGGGAGATCTCCGTCATCAGTTGCGCCTGCTGTACCTCGTCGAGATCGATGATCTCGACCGCGTCGGGGCGCCGCGGCACCAGCAGCAGCCAGGGATAATGCGCATCCTTGATGACCAGTACCTTCGACAGGGGCAAATCGCCGATGTCGATGGTGTCGTCTTTCAGGCGGGAATGCAGCGACCAGGCGGGTTCGGGCATAGAGACTTCTCTTGATTGATTCCTACCGTCGCAGAGACCTCGCTCCCAGACAACATCCGTATGCGCCGTGGTCCGTATGCGCCTGGACCCGGCCAGCCCCGCGCTTCCGTGCTCGGAAAACGGGCTCCGAGAGGGAAACGGAGCGCTTCGGGCCTGGAAGGGCCAGCGGCTGCGGAACAGCCGTACACCCGGCTTGCTTTCCGGGCCTTTTGGCCCCAAATAGGGACCGGGAGATTGGCGGTGGACGAGCCACTCGCCAACCGGGTCAGGTCCGGAAGGAAGCAGCCCTAACGAGGTCCGGATCGGGTCGCTCGTCAGTCTCCTACCTGTTTTTCGAGCGAACCAGCGCCGGCGGCACCAGCCGCCAGCGCGCTCCTTTCCGCAAAAGCCGGCCAAGAGACATTTCATTGCGGATCGACCGATGACCGACGCTGGCGCCCCTCCAAACCCCGACAGCGCCGGCCAGGCCGGCAACACGCCCTACCGGGTGCTGGCGCGCAAATACCGCCCCTCCAGCTTTGATGATCTGATCGGCCAGGAGGCCGTGGTCCGCACCGTCTCCAATGCGTTCGAAACCGGGCGCATTCCGCAGGCCTGGATCCTCACCGGCGTCCGCGGCGTCGGCAAGACCACCACCGCGCGCATCCTGGCCCGTGCACTCAACTACGAGGTGCCGGATGGCTCGGTGAAGGGCCCGACCATCCACATGCCGACGCTCGGCGTGCATTGCCAGGCGATCATGGAAAGCCGGCACATGGACGTGCTGGAGATGGACGCTGCCTCGCATACCGGCGTCGACGACGTTCGCCAGATCAATGACAGCGTGCGATATGCGCCGGCCAGCGCGCGCTACAAGGTCTACATCATCGACGAAGTCCACATGCTGTCGACGGCGGCATTCAACGCCTTCCTGAAGACGTTGGAGGAGCCGCCGGAACACGCCAAATTCGTGTTTGCGACGACCGAGATCCGCAAGGTTCCGGTCACGGTGCTGTCGCGCTGCCAGCGTTTCGATCTTCGCCGCGTCGAGGCGGACGTGCTGATGAAGCACCTCGCCAACATTGCCACGAAAGAAAATGTTGAGATCGAGCCGGAGGCGCTCGGCATCATCGCGCGCGCCGCCGAAGGGTCTGTGCGCGATTCGCTGTCGCTGCTCGACCAGGCGATCGCGCATGCCGCCGGGCAGGTGAGGGCCGACGCCGTCAGGCAGATGCTGGGGCTCGCCGACCGCACCCGCGTCATCGACCTCTTCGAGTCGCTGGCGCGCGGCGACATCGCCGCGGCCTTCAAGGAGTTCCGCGATCAATACGACGTCGGCGCCGACCCGATCGTCGTGCTTTCGGACCTCGCCGAATTCGTCAATTTCGTCACCCGCGTGAAGATCGTTCCCGCGACCGCCGACAACGTCGCCTATGGCGAAACCGAGCGTGTGCGCGCAAAGGAATTCGCCTCGAAAATCTCGATGCGCGTGCTGTCGCGGATGTGGCAGATGCTGCTCAAGGGCATCACCGAGGTGCAGGCCGCCACACGTCCCGCTGCCGCCGCCGAGATGGTGCTGGTGCGCATCGCCTATGTCGCCGACCTGCCGACGCCGGACGAAGCGATCAAGATGCTGGAGCAGAACGGCGGTGGCTCGCCGGTCGTGAGCGGGGGCGGTGCCGCCCGCAGCAGTGCGCCGGCCGCGCCGGTGGCCTCCGCGGCGCCAGTTCGTATGCCGGCATCCTCGCCGTCCTCGTTTGGTGGTGGCGGAGCCCGGCCGCAGATGGCGGCGCCGGCGCCGGATCCGCAAGCTGCCGCGCCCGTGCTGCGCGTCACCAGCTTCACTCAGCTCGTCGCGCTCGCCGGGCAGAAGCGCGACATCATGACCAAGAGCGCGCTCGAAGGCGACATGCGCCTCGTCCGTTTCGAGGAGGGCCGGCTGGAGGTCGCGCTGGAGCCGAACGCCTCCAAGACCATGATCTCCGAGCTCGCGAAGAAATTCGAGCTGTGGACCGGACGGCGCTGGACCGTGATCGTCTCGAACGAGGCGGGCCAGCCGACGCTGCGCTCGGTGAACCAGGCCGCCAAGCAGGAGCATGCGCGTACCGCGGAGGCCGATCCGCGCGTGCGGGAGGTGCTGTCGCGCTTTCCCGGTGCGAAGGTCGTCGAGGTCCGCAGGCTTGCCCCCGAGGCGCCGGAAACCAATATCAATGCAGACTATGGCAGCGACGATCCGCCCGACGATTCCGACGGCGACGATCTCTAAGCCTCTTTCAAGGACAAGCACCCATGGCTGATTTTCTCGGCATGATGAAGCAGGCGGCACAGCTGCAATCCAAGATGCAGGAGATGCAGGAGCAACTCGCCAACGTGGAAGTCGAGGGCATCTCTGGCGGCGGCCTCGTCGCCGTGCGCATGACCGCGAAGATGGACGTCAAGGCCGTCAAGATCGATCCCTCGCTGATGAAGCCGGAAGAGCGCGAGGTGCTGGAAGACCTGCTCGTTACCGCCATGGGCGATGCGCGCCGCAAGGCGGAGACCGCGATGCAGGAGAAGATGCAGGCTCTCACCGGTGGGCTCGGCCTGCCGCCGGGGTTGTTCGGCCAGTAATATGGGCGCTGTTGCAGGTCCCGAAATCGAACGGCTGGTCCAGCTGCTCGCACGGCTGCCGGGCCTCGGTCCGCGCTCGGCGCGGCGCGCGGCGCTGCATCTGATCAAGAAGCGCGAAGCATTGATGATGCCGTTGTCCTCGGCCATGCAGGTCGCGCTCGACAAGGTCCAGGTCTGCAAGACCTGCGGCAACATCGACACGCAAAATCCCTGCACCGTCTGCACCGATCCGAAGCGCGACCCATCCATCATCGTCGTCGTCGCCGACGTCGCCGACCTCTGGGCGCTGGAACGGGCCAATGCGACCCAGGGGCGCTATCACGTGCTGGGCGCGACATTGTCGCCGCTCGATGGCGTCGGCCCGCAGGATCTGACCATCGACGCGCTGGTCGCGCGCGCCCATGATTCGCAGGTGCACGAAATCATCCTGGCGCTGAATGCGACGGTCGACGGCCAGACCACGGCGCACTACATCACCGACCTGCTTCAGGATGCCAATGTGAAGGTGACGCGGCTCGCCCATGGGGTTCCGGTCGGCGGCGAGCTTGATTATCTCGATGAAGGTACGCTATCCGCAGCGATGCGGCAGCGGACCCTGTTCTAGCCATCCCAGAGATCTCACGGAACGGACGACATGACGAAACTTTTCGCCACACGATTGGCTTTGGTCGCGACGATGGCGATGCTGGTGAGCCCGGCCATCTCCGCGCAGCAGGGCGACGAGGCGGCGCCGCCGTCCAAGCCCGGCAAGCCGATCAATGCCGGCGACGTCCTGTCGGGCGAGTTGAACGCGATGAAAGTTCGCGACGTCAAGAAGGCCGGCAAGCGGATCGCGATGTACCAGATCACCTCCGAGCCGCGCCGCCTGCCTGCGCCGAACGGGCTGTGCAATCTCGAGACCGGGCCGGAGACCTTCCAACTGGTCACCTCCAGCGACGCGCAGGCCACGCAGTTGAAATCCTTCGTCGGCAAGGAAATCTCGGTCAAGGTCGACGAGATCGCCTGCGCCAGCGATCCCGGCCAGATGAGCGAAGCCGTGATCACGAAATGGAGCCTGATCAAGAAGCAGTAGGAGGCGGATGAGCTGCCGTAGGGTGGGCAAAGGCGCAACGCGCCATGCCCACGATTCGGACGTGGTGGGCACGCTTCGCTTTGCCCACCCTACGAAATCGTCACACCCTCACCGGCCCCAGCGCCTCGAAATGCCCGCGCTTCTGCAACCAGGCCAGCAGCACCAGACTCGGGATCGCGACGAGGACGGAGATCGCGAAGAACATTGGCCAGCCCGTCGCTTTCGCCAGATAGCCTGCGCCCGACGACAGGTAGGTGCGTCCCACGGCGGCGAGCGCCGTCAGCAGCGCATATTGAGTCGCGGTGTGCAGCGGATTCTGGCACAGCGCCGAGAGATAGGCGACGAAGATCACGGTGCCGATGGCGTTGCAGAAATTATCGGACGTGATTGCGAGGGTCAGCGCCCATTCATTGACGCCGACCAGCGCCAGCCACGAAAACGACAGGTTGGACATCGCCTGCACGATGCCGCCGATCCACAGGCTCAGCGCCAGCGGATAGCGCCGGGCCACATAGCCGCCGGCGAATCCGCCGGCGAGAGTGGCGATAATCCCGACGCCCTTGACGATGACCGCATAGTCGTTCCGGGTAAAACCGATGTCGATCACGAACGGCACGGTCATGTTTCCGGAAAACGCGTCGGTGAATTTGAACAGCACGACGAAGGCAAGCGCGGCCCACGCTTCTTTTCGCTGCAGGAATTCCGAGAATGCGCCGAGCGCGGCATGGAGCACCCGCGTCAGGGCATCGTCTGCCTGCGTGGCGGCCTCGGCGCGCAGGGACTGGGGCGGCTCCGTGGCGGCGAGCGCGGTCATCGTGCCGATCAGCACCAGAGCCGCCATCACCACATAGCCCCACATCCAGGCGGCGCCGCGAGGGACGATCGCCTCGAAGCCCGTGACGATGAACAAGGCGCCCGCTGTCGATATCAGCATGCCGATGCGATAGGCCGCGACATAGGCGGCCATACCGGCCGCCTGCTCGCTCTCGGGCAGGCTCTCGACGCGGAAGGCGTCGACGACGATGTCCTGCGTCGAGGACATGGTCGCCACCAGGAGCGCGCCGAGCGCGACGAACAGCGGCGAACGCGCAGGATCGGTCAGCGCCAACAGCAGAATCGCGCCGATCAGCAGCAGCTGCGAAAACACCAGCCACCCACGGCGACGTCCGAAGGCGCGCGTGAAGAACGGGACATGCAGCGCATCGACCAGCGGTGCCCACAGGAATTTTAGCGTGTAGGGCGTTCCGACCAGTGCAAACAGCCCGATCGTTCCGAGATCGACCCCCGCCTCCGCCATCCACACCAGCAGCGTGGAGCCCGACAGCGCCAGCGGCAGGCCGGAGGAGAAGCCGAGGAACAGCACGATCAGCACCCGCGGCTGCAGGTACACGGCAAGACTTTCGCGCCAGGAGGGCGCGGGAGCGGAAGTCGCGGCGGGAGAAGTCGCGTCTGGTGCGGTCATGCGGAGGTGTTAGCAGATTCTGGGGGCTGGTGTCGTTCTCGCCGCCACAAAGGAGCTGTCGCCGCCCGGTCAAGCCGGGCGGCGACACTGGATGTCACTCTCCCGCCTGGAGCTTCCGCGGAAACAGCTCGCCCGGGTCTGTCGCCACCAGCCGCGGTCCCTCCGGCGCGTCGCTCTTGCTGAAATCGAGCTCCTCGATTCGTCCTGCGCGCTTTTCGATCTTGTCGGCGGAGATCAGGATCTGGCGGACGTCCTCGTTCGCATCGGAAAAATGTTTCTGTAGTTTGACCACGCGGTCGCGCAGGCGGCCGAGGTCGTCTCCGAGCTTGATCACTTCGGTTTGGATCTGGTCGGCCGCATCGCGCATGCGTGCGTCCTTCATGATCTGCTGCATCACCTGGATCGCCAGCATCAGCAGTGAGGGCGACACCAGCACGACGCGGGCGCGGTAGGCCTTCTGGATCACGTCGTCGAAGCCGTCGTGGATCTCGGCGTAGACCGATTCCGACGGCACGAACATCAGCGCCATCTCCTGGGTCTCGCCGGTGACGAGATATTTTTCGGCGATGTCGCTGACATGCTTCATCACGTCGCCGCGCAGCCGCTGCGTGGCGAGGCGCTTCTCCTCGTCGGTGCGGGCGTCGTGCAGCGCGGTCATCGCCTCCAGCGGGAATTTCGCGTCGATGCAGAGTGGGCGCTGGTCGGGCAGGAACACGACGCAGTCGGGCCGCTTGCCGGTCGAGAGCGTGAACTGGAACTCGTAGGAGCCTTTCGGAAGGCCATCCTGAACGATCGCCTCCATCCGCGCCTGGCCGAAGGCGCCGCGCGACTGCTTGTTGGCGAGCACGTCGCGCAAGGTCGTCACCTGCGTCGTCAGATCGGTGAGGTTCTTGTGGGCGCTGTCGATGATGCCGAGCCGCTCATGCAGCGCCCGCAGGCTCTCCATGGTGTTGCGAGTCGAGTGTTCCATGGACTGGCCGACCCGGTGGGTCACCGAATCCAGCCGCTCGTTGACCGCCCGCGCCATTTCGGCCTGACGGCCGGCCAGCGCCTGGGTCATGGCGTCGACCCGGCCTGAGGATTCGCTCTGGGCGCGGAGCACCTCGCTGAGGCGCTCCTCGAGCTCGTCGGCCCGGATCGCGTGCGCCATGGCGAGTTCAGCGCCGCGCCGCCCGGACCGCGCGATGACGATGGCGATCGCCACCAGCAGGAGGAGCACGAGCGCACCAAAGCCGATCAGCGCGTGGATGGCGCGCACCGGCCAGTCACCGGCCAGGAAAATGATCTCGTTCATGCCGAACGTTCTATCCGATTCGCCAGGGGGCGCGAACGAATAGCGAACGGTTATGGTTGTTGGCCCGTTGATTTTTATGGTTAATGAAGCCTGAAGTTTTATGGTTAGCGGAGTGTTAACGGGTTCCGGGCCGCATTGACCGGCTGCAGGCAGCGGCTTAAATCGCGGCCATGGCCCTTAGAGAAATCATCATCCTGCCCGACAAGCAGCTGCGTCTGGTCTCCAAGCCGATCGAGAAGGTCACCTCGGAGATCCGCAAGCTTGCCGACGACATGTTCGAGACCATGTACGACGCGCCCGGCATCGGCCTGGCCGCGATCCAGGTCGCGCAGCCGCTGCGGCTGATCACCATGGACCTCGCCAAGCGCGACGAGAATGGCGAGACCAAGCCGCTTCCGCGCGTCTTCATCAACCCCGAGATCATCGCCTCGTCCGAGGAGCTGTCCACTTACGAGGAAGGCTGCCTCTCGATCCCCGAATATTACGAGGAGGTCGAGCGTCCCGCGAAGGTACGCGTGCGCTTCACCGATCTCGACGGCAAGGTGCACGAGGAGGACGCCGAAGGCCTCTACGCCACCTGCATCCAGCATGAGATCGACCATCTCAACGGCGTGCTGTTCGTCGATTATCTGTCGAAGCTCAAGCGCGACCGCGTGATCAAGAAGTTCGAGAAGGCCGCCAAGCGGGCGGAGTAGCCACGTCCTCCGCCGTCATGCCCGGCCTTGTGCCGGGCATCCACGTGCTTCGTCGCCGCGAGCAGGAGGAACGTGGAGGGCCGGGACAAGCCCGGCCATGACGGGTACCTTGCTCGTTTTCGAGGATTGTCGCGCCACATGCCCCTTCGCCTGATCTTCATGGGCACGCCCGATTTCTCCGTGCCGACGCTGCTCGAGCTGGTCGCGCATGGCCACGAGATCGTCGCCGTCTACACCCGCGCGCCGAAGCCGGGCGGGCGGCGCGGCCTGCAATTGCAGCCGACCCCGGTCGAGGAGGCCGCGCGAAAACTCGGCGTGCCGGTGCTGACGCCGAATACGTTGAAGACCGAAGAAGCGCTGGAGGAGTTCCGCGCGTTCGATGCCGATGCCGCGGTCGTCGTCGCCTACGGCATGATCCTGCCGCAGGCGCTCCTCGATGCGCCAAAGCTCGGCTGTTACAATCTGCATGCTTCGCTGTTGCCGCGCTGGCGCGGCGCGGCGCCGATCAACCGCGCGATCATGGCTGATGATGCCGAGAGCGGCGTGATGGTGATGAAGATGGATGTCGGTCTCGACACTGGCGACGTCGCAATGGCCGAGCGGCTTGCCATCACCGACGGCATGACCGCGGCCGATCTGCATGATCGCCTGTCCCGGCTTGGCGCGGACCTGATGGTGCGGGCGATGGCCGCGCTCGCCCGCGGCGGGCTCCAGCTCAAGAAGCAGAGCGAGGACGGCGTCACCTACGCCGCCAAGATCGACAAGGCGGAGGCGCGGATCGACTGGGCCAAGCCGGCACGCGCCGTGCTGCGCCACATCCACGGCCTGTCGCCATTTCCAGGTGCCTGGACCGAGCTCGCGGAGGTCAGTGAAGGCGCGCGCGTCAAAATCCTGCGCTGCGAACTGGCCAAGGGTTCGGGCGCACCGGGCGAGGTACTCGACGATCAGCTCACCATCGCCTGCGGCGAGGGCGCGATCCGCGTCATCGAGCTGCAGCGCGAAGGCAAGGCCCGGATGCAGGCTACCGACTTTTTGCGTGGGGTGCCGTTGAAGCCGCCGATGCGGCTCGTCTGATGCCCCGTTACAAGCTCACCATCGAATATGACGGCGCGCCGTTCTTCGGCTGGCAGGTGCAGGAGACGCTGCCCTCGGTGCAGGGCGCGCTGGAGGCAGCCGTGAAGGCGATGACCGGCGCGGATCTGCGTGTGCATGGCGCGGGCCGCACCGATGCCGGCGTGCATGCGCGCGGCCAGGTCGCGCATGTCGATGTCGACAAACAGTTTCCACCGGGCCGTTTTCGCGACGGGCTGAATGCGCATCTGCGCCCGCATCCGATTGGGGTGCTGGAGGCCGAGATCGTGCCCGATACTTTCGAAGCGCGCTTCTCCGCCGTGAAGCGCCACTATCGCTACCGCGTGATCAACACGCGCGCCAATCTCGCCCTCGACATCGGCCATGCCTGGCGCGTGCCGCGCCGGCTCGATGCCGATGCGATGCATGCGGCGGCACAACGTCTGCTCGGCAAGCACGATTTCACCACCTTCCGCGACACCGAATGCCAGGCCAGGTCGCCCGAGAAGACACTCGATCAGCTCGACGTGACGCGCGAGGGCCGCGAGATCACCATTGTCACCTCGGCACGCTCGTTCCTGCACAGCCAGGTCCGCTCGATGGTGGGATCGCTGGTCTGGGTCGGCGAGGGCCGCTGGACCGCGGACGATCTGTCCGCCGCACTCGCCGCGCGCAACCGCGCCGCGTGTGGCATCGTGGCGCCGCCGGACGGGCTGTATCTGATGAGGGTGGATTATTAAACGCGAGGCGCGCCCTCACGCTCCACCCACCGCTGGCATGCCCCGGCTTGACCGGGGCATCCAGTACGCCGCGGCTTCTCGGTTCAATCTCTGCTGTCTCTGGAATACTGGATCGCCCGGTCAAGCCGGGCGACGACAGCGGAATGTGAGGCCGCAGTCGCCCTAACCAAAATACCTTGTCAGAATCCCGCGATACACCTTCGTCAGCTTCTCCAGATCCGTCACCGGCACGCGCTCGTCGACCTGGTGCATGGTCTGGCCGACCAGGCCGAACTCGATCACCGGGCAATAGCTGGAGATGAAGCGCGCGTCCGAGGTGCCGCCCGAGGTCGACAGCTCCGGCTTGCGTCCCGTCACCTCCTCGATCGCGGCGACCGCGAGGTCGGTGAACGGGCCGGGCTTGGTCACGAACACGTTGGAGTTCGACGGGTCCCAGACGATGCGCGCGCGGATGCGGTTGCCGCAGGCTTCTGTCAGCCGCGTCTCGACCAGCTCGCGCAGGCTCGCCTGCGTGTGGTTGTCATTGTAGCGGATGTTGAATTTCGCGCGGGCCTCGCCGGGGATCACGTTGCTCGCCTTGTTGCCGACGTCCACTGACGTGAATTCGAGATTGGAGGCCTGGAACTGCGCGCTGCCATGGTCGAGCGGCTCGTCGGAGATCGCCACGATCAGGCGCGAAATATCCGGCACCGGATTGGAGGCGCGATGGGGATAGGCGACATGGCCCTGCACACCCTCGACAACGAGCGTGCCGGACTGTGAGCCGCGGCGGCCGACCTTGATGGTGTCGCCGAGCGTCTCGACATTGGAGGGCTCGCCAAGCACGCAATGGTCGAACTTCTCGCCGCGCTCCGCGGCCCATTTCAGGAGCTTGATGGTGCCGTTGATGGAGACGTCTTCCTCGTCGCCGGTGATTAGGAAGGAGATCGAGCCTTTTCCATCGGCGCGCGGCTTGCCGCCATGGGCGGCGAGATGCTCCAGGACAGCTGCGACCGAGCAGGCGATGCCGCCCTTCATGTCGACCGCGCCGCGGCCGTGCAGGACCCCGTCCCTCACCTCGCCGGAGAACGCGCCGACGCTCCAGGCGCTCTCGTCGCCTGGCGGCACCACGTCGGTGTGCCCGGCAAAGGCGATGTGCGGCCCCTCGCTGCCGATCCGTGCATAGAGATTGTCGACGTCGGCGGTGCCTTCCTCGCTGAACGTCATGCGGTGACAAGTGAAGCCGGCGGCGGAGAGGTTTTTTTCGAGCACCCCGAGCGCACCGGCATCTTCAGGGGTTACCGAGGGGCAGCGGATGAGATCGCGGGCAATGGAGAGAGCATCGGTCATGCGTCCCGCTTAACATGCATGCCGCCGGGTGGGCTAGCACGGGGCGGAACAAATTCGATCTCGCGGCTCTGGTCCCAGCCTTTGGCAGGGGGCGCGGCGGAGCTGTCCTCGATCTCAGCGAGCGGATTGGGGCCGAACCGGTTGTGGCCGATAGTGCCGGCGATGCAGAACATCTCGACCAAGCCCCACAGCCACAGGCCGGAGGCGGTCAGGCCGAACGGAAGCATCCAGCTGGAGTCAGGAAGCAGGTCCGAGAACTGGCCGAACAGGCAGGGTGCGACAAAGAACGGAACGATCCACCAGCCGCTCCGGTCCCGGTCGTGCAGCCGCTTGATGGCCGTCGCGAGGAAAATCCATGAGAACAGCGCCAGGCCGGACGATTTCAGGATCAGATCCGTGCGGTCAACGGACGCCAGCGAGCGATAGGCCCGGGGATCGACCAGGTTGAAGAGGTCGCCGAGGCCGAAGTCGAAATCGAGCTCAATGCCGGGCTTCAAGGTGGATCTGGTCCCTCCAATGATTCCGATGACTTGACTGGCGATCTCCAGCAGGCCCGCCAGCACCGCGACGATCAGCAGCGCCTGCCACAGCAGCGCCCGGTTGATGCGTCCGTCGAAGCGGAAGAAATACCAGGTCCAGTCCATGCGAACCGCTCCGGGCGGGAGAGGCCACCCGAAGAGTTGGTCGCGATGGGAGGAGGGTGGGTTCGATTCAGGGACGAATGCTGAATAGCGACTGGCGAATAGGGTGCGGACCCATTCGCAACCCGCCATTCGCTATTCGCCTGACATCAATCCCGCAGCAGCTCGTTGATGCTGGTCTTGGACCGTGTGCGCTCGTCGACGCGCTTGACGATCACCGCGCACGCGGTGCTGGGGCCGATCTGGCCGTTCTTCATCGGCTTGCCGGGCAGCGCGCCGGGCACCACCACTGAATATTCAGGCACTTCGCCCATGAAGACCTCGCCGGTCTCGCGGTCGACGATCTTGGTCGAGGCGCCCAGGAACACGCCCATCGCCAGCACCGCGCCCTTGCGCACGATCACGCCTTCGGCGACCTCGCTGCGCGCGCCGATGAAGCAATCGTCCTCGATGATGACGGGCTCGGCCTGCAGCGGCTCGAGCACCCCGCCGATGCCGGCGCCGCCGGAGATGTGCACGCGCTTGCCGATCTGCGCGCAGGAGCCCACGGTCGCCCAGGTGTCGACCATGGTGCTCTCATCGACATAGGCGCCGAGATTGACGAAGGACGGCATCAGCACGACGTTCTTGGCGATGAAGGCCGAGCGGCGCACGATCGAGCCGGGCACGGCCCGGAAACCAGCATCGCGAAAACGGTTCTCGCCCCAGCCCTCGAACTTCGAGGGCACCTTGTCCCACCAGGTCGCCTTGCCGGATCCGCCGGGAATGACAGCCATGTCGTTGAGGCGGAACGACAGCAGCACCGCCTTCTTCAGCCATTGGTTGACCTTCCACTTGCCGTCAGCGCCGCGCTCGGCAACGCGCGCTTCGCCCTTGTCCAGGATCTCCAGCGACTGGTCCACGGCCTCGCGCACCTCGCCCTTGGTCGAGATCGAGATGCCGTCACGCGCGTCGAAGGCGCTGTTGATGGTAGATTCGAGGGCGGACAGGGACATCGGGATTTCCTCTGGGGCAACGTGGTTTCGCGTGAATTGGAGCGCTTTTTCGGGATTTGGCGGGGAGGAGTCAAGGCAAACTCCACCGTCGTCCCAGGCTCGCTCCGCGCCCCGGGACGACGGCGGCTATCGTGGCGACACCCGTGCCAAAAACCCGCTCAGATCATCCGTGACATGGTCGACATGGGCGGCGTCCCGGCCCTCCAGTTCCCAATCCTCTCGCACCACCTCTTTCGTCCCGTCCGGCACCACCAGCACGGTGGTCATGCCGAGCTGGTGCGGGACGGTGAGGTTGCGGGCGAGGTCCTCGAACATGGCGGCGCGCGTCGGATCGACCGCATGGTCGGAGAGGAATTTTCGATAGGTCTGTTCCGCCGGCTTCGGCTCGAACCCGGCGGCGATGATGTCGAACACGCCGTCGAAATGGTTGGCGAAGCCGAGCCGCGCCAGCACCGCATCGACATGGTCGACCGAGCCGTTGGTCAGGATCAGTTTTCGTCCCGGCAGTCTTGCGATGGCCGCGCCGAGCGCCGGGTTCGGCTCCAGCGGCGAATGGTCGATCTTGTGGACGTAGGCGAGATAGTCGTCGGCGGAAACGCCATGCAGGGTCATCATGCCGCGCATCGTGGTGCCGAAGCGGCGGTAATAGTCCTTCTGAATGGCCCGCGCTTCCTCCGGGCCGACGTTCAGCCAGTTGCAGACGAACTCCCCGATCCGTGCATCGACCTGCTGCCACAGATTGACGTGATGCGGATAGAGCGTGTTGTCGAGATCGAACACCCAGGTGTCGACGTGATCGAAGGTGCGGGGGGAGGCCATTTCAACAAACTCTCAGTTCGTCGTCCCGGACAAGCGCAGCGAAGCGGAGCGCCGATCCGGGACCCATAACCACGGGAAGCAATCGTTTGCGGATCGTGGTGACATCTCGCTCCACAACAGCGGCCTGTGGCTATGGGTCCCCGCCTTCGCGGGGACGACAGCGGAGCTTGTAGTCGCTTGCATGCTAATCATGACGCCAATCTCACGGCACCGCGAACCGCAGCGTCTTGCCGCCGCTCGACATGTCGACCGCGCCGAAGCCCGTTGCCGAAAATCCGCGCGCGCCGCAATCGGTCTGCTCATTGGTCTCGAACTTGGTCTCGCGCGTGCACAGCGGCCTGTCGCCGCCCCAGTTCAGCAGCCTGTCCTTCAGCTTGACGGCGCGGTTGTCGGCGTCGACGGCTTCCGCGAAGCTGAAGATCTGTTTCGGCTGGCCGGTCACATCGGGGTGCAGGCACGTCCTGGGATCGATGCGATACCAGCCGCGGCTGGTCACGGACTTGCCGTCGTCGGTCGCGATCGCCGCCATCACCTTGTGCGGCGTGTCGTTGCACCAGGTGAGGCCGGTCGCAGACGGCGTCTGCACCGCATCGACCATGGTCTTGAAGAAGTTTTGCGAGCCCACGATGTCCGCCGATAAGCCGCGGCTTTTCAGGAACGCGGCCAGCGCGCCTTGCGTCTTCGGCCCGTCGACGCCGTCGATCGGCGCGGCGTCGTAGCCCGCGATCACCAGCAGGCGCTGGATGCCGGCGAGGCGGGCCTGCTCGTCGTCATATTCGGAATCCTCGGCGAGATAGGCGGTGAGGTTGCCGTCCGCTGCTTGCGTCGGCGTCACTTGCGTGAACGCGACCTGCGTCTGGCCGCTGCGGCACTGCCGTGCCGCCGCGATGACGAAATTGTCCTGCGCCACGCACAGCATGTCGCGGCCGTTCTGCGGGATCGGCGAGGCGCCATAGACGCCGAGCGCGCGGGCGTGGAGCAGGATGCGGTCGGCCGTCAGCGTGCCCTGCACCATCACACGGCAGGTGGCGGGATCGATCCTGAACCAGCCCCGCGTTGCGGTCGCCGCCTTGTCGTCGATGCCGATCGCGGCTTCGACCACATAGGACATGCGGTTGCAGATCTTGAGGTCGGCGAAAGCCGGAGCGGAGGAGAAGAAGAACGAGACGGCCGCGGCCGGCAGCGTCATCAGGAAGCGGGTGAGGGGGGAGCGGCGGCGTTGCTTCGCTCTCGATCCGTCAAGCCCGGGCAAAAGCGCGGAGCGCATCTGGACGGACGAGTCCCGGGCATCCACGTTCTTGGTGCGGGCCGAAAGATCGTGGATGGCCGGGACAAGCCCGGCCATGACGGCTTTCGTTTTTTGCTTCCGCATCACTTGTGGATCAGCGTGCCCGTGCCCTGGTTGGTGAAGAGTTCGAGCAGCACCGCGTGCTGCATCTTGCCGTCGATGATGACGACGCCTTCGACGCCCTGCTCCAGTGCGTAGATGCAGGTCTCGACCTTCGGGATCATGCCGCCGGAGATGGTGCCGTCGGCGATCAGCTTTCGTGCGTCCTTCACCGAGAGCTGCGGGATCAGCTTCTTCGACTTGTCGAGCACGCCGGGCACGTCGGTGAGCAGCAACAGGCGCTTGGCCTTCAGCGCACCGGCGACGGCCCCTGCAAAGGTGTCGGCGTTGACGTTCAGGGTCTGGCCTTCCTTGGAGGTCGCGAGCGGCGCCAGCACCGGAATCAGCTCGTAGCCGATCAGCTGGTTGAGCAGCGTGAGGTCGACCTTCTCGGGATCGCCGACGAAGCCGAGATCGATTGCCTTCTCGATATTCGAGCCGGGATCGATGATGGTGCGCGTCGTCTTCGACGCCTTCACCATGTTGCCGTCCTTGCCCGACAGCCCCACGGCCTTGCCGCCGGCCTCGTTGATGTAGCCGACGATCTGCTTGTTGACGGAGCCGGCGAGCACCATCTCGACGATCTCGATGGTCGCGGCATCGGTGATGCGGAGGCCGGCAGCGAATTCCGATTGAATGCCGAGGCGCTTGAGCATGGTCGCGATCTGCGGCCCGCCGCCATGCACCACGACGGGATTGATCGCGGTCTGCTCGAGCAGCACGATGTCGCGGGCAAAATTCTTCGCGGTCTCCTCGTCGCCCATGGCATGGCCGCCATATTTGATGACGATGGTTTCCTCGTCGTACTGCTGCATGTGCGGCAGCGCTTCCGACAGGATGCGGGCCTGGTCGAGCGGGGAGATGTCGGTCATGTCGCGGTCTCGCTGGCGGGACGGTCGGTGCGCGTTCTATCCGATTGGCGGGGGCAGCGCAAAGTCTGCGTTCTTTCCTCTCCTTCATGGGAGAGCGTGGACTCACAAGGGGAGAAGGACGAAGAAAATCGCTACTTCACCGCCACCGCCGCCAACGTCACCGCAAGCCAGCCCGCAATCATCACCATTCCGCCGGTCGGCGCCGCCATCGGAAACAGCGAGTGCCCGGCATATTGCCGCAAGCTGAGGTCGCCGGCGAACAGCACGGCGCCGATCACGAAGCCGGATGCACCAACGAGGCCAATTCCGCCGTGCAGAAGGCCGCGCGCGAGCAGGGCGACGGTCGCAAGTATGGCAGTTGCATGAAACAGCAGCATCGTGCTCGCCGATGCCAGCCGGCTCGCATCGCCGCCATGCGCCGAGGCGGCGGCCAGTGCGACGCCGGCGGCGCCCATCAAGCCGGCAAGCCCGATCAACAGGCGGTGCGCCGCCGTCACGAGGCCCGCTCCTCCAGCAGCTTCGCCATGGCCGCGCGCAAGCTCTCCATGCCGGTCGAGCTGCGTGACGACGTCGCGAGCACGTTCGGGAACGCGGCGGGATGCTTGGCCAGTGCGGCCTCCGTTTCGGCGATGCGCGATTGCAGTTCGGCGGCCTTCACCTGGTCGGTCTTGGTCAGCACGATCTGATAGCTGACCGCGGAGCGGTCGAGCGTCTTGAGGACCTCGAGATCGACGTCCTTGATGCCGTGCCGCGCGTCGATCAGCACGTAGACGCGCGCCAGCGAGGCACGTCCGAGCAGGAATTTGTGGATCAGCTCGGTCCAGGACGCGACCTGGCTCTTGGGGGCCTTGGCATAGCCGTAGCCGGGCATGTCGACGAGGCGCAGGTCGGTCTTCCCCGGGACCTCGAAGAAGATCAGCTCCTGGGTGCGGCCGGGCGTATGCGAGGTGCGCGCGAGCGCGTTGCGGCCAGTGAGCGCGTTGATCAGGCTCGACTTGCCGACATTAGAGCGTCCGGCAAAGGCGACCTCCAGCCCCGCCATCGGCGGCAGCGTCTGGATCGAGGGCGAGGCCCAGATGAACTGCCAGTCGCGGGCGAACAGCTTTCGCCCGGCCTCGATCAGCTTCGCATCTTTGTCGTCGTTCTTCTCGTTCATGAGAAGGACCTATCCTCTCGTCATGGCCGGGCAAAAGCGCGAAGCGCGGCTTTCAACCAAATGTCCCGGCCATCCACGTCTTGTTACTGGGCGAGCTTCCAAAACGTGGATGCCCGGGACAAGCCCGGGCATGACGATGTGGAGGCATTTGCGCCCGCATAACCGGGCACGCTCGTGTGAAACTACGTCGCCTTCTTCGCGAAGGTCGCCTTGAGATTGTCGAACAGCTCCACCTTCACGCCATTGCGACGCATGATGTAGCTCTGCTGGATCACCGACAGCAGATTGTTCCAGGCCCAGTAGATCACGAGACCTGCCGGGAAGCCCGCCAGCATGAAGGTGAAGATCAGCGGCATCCAGTTGAAGATCATCTGCTGCGTCGGATCCGGCGGCGTCGGGTTCAGCTTCATCTGGAACCACATCGTGATGCCCATGATGATCGGCCAGATGCCGAGCGCGAGGTAATAGCCGAAAACCGGAATCGTGGTCGGATCGAACGGGAGCAGCCCGAACAGGTTGAACAGATTGGTCGGATCAGGCGCCGAGAGATCCTTGATCCAGCCGTAGAACGGTGCGTGCCGCATCTCGATTGTGACGAACAGTACCTTGTAGAGCGCGAAGAATACCGGGATCTGGATCAGCACGGGAAGACAGCCGGCGACCGGGTTGATCTTCTCCTTGCGGTAGATCTCCATCATCTCCTGCTGCTGCTTCACCTTGTCGTCGGGATAACGCTCCTTCAGCGCCATCAGCTGCGGCTGAATCGACTTCATCTTCGCCATCGAGGCGTAGGACTTGTTCGCCAGCGGGAAGAACAACAGCTTCACGATCACCGTCACGAGCAGGATCGAGATGCCGAAATTGCCGAAGAAGCGGAAGAAGAAGTCGAGGCCGAGGAACATCGGCTTGGTGAGGAAGTAGAACCAGCCCCAGTCGATCAGCAGGTCGAACTGGTTGAGGCCGAGCGCCTTGTTGTAGCCGCCGAGGCCTGCGAGCGGGAAATTGATGCCGACCACGCCGGCTTCCTTGGCGCCTGCAAACAGCCGAGCGTGCGCCGTCGCGGTGCCGCCGATCGCGACGGTGACAGGATCGAGCAGGTAGTCGGTCTGGTAGGTATGGACCTTGCCGACCGGGTTCGACGAGAAACGCGCCTGGAGCTGGGCATTGGTGTCCGGCAGCAGCGCGGAAGCCCAGTATTTGTCGGTGATGCCGAGCCAGCCATTGGTGGCCTTGAAGTTCACCTGCTTGGCTTCGTCGATCTTGCTGTAGGCGTATTCTTGCAGCCTGTGTTCGCCGAGATAGCCGATCAGGCCCTCATGCAGGATGTAATAGCCCGAGACATGCGGCGCGCCATGGCGCGAGATCAGCGCGAACGGATAGAGCGTGACGGGCGCGTTGCCGACATTGCTCACCTCGTCCTTGAGGGTGAAGAGATAATGGTCGTCGACGGCGATGGTGCGGCGGAAGGTCAGGCCGTCGCCATTGTCCCATTTCAGCACCACGGGCGTCGACGGCGTCAGGCTGCCGCCGCCCTCCTGCTGCCAGACGGTCTGGGCGTCCGGCATCTTCGCCGTCACGCCGGTCGCCGCCACCCAGCCGAACTCGGCGTAATAGGGCTCCGCCGTGCCCGAGGGCGAATAAAGGACGATCGGCGGCGATTTCGGATCGACCGTCTCGCGATATTGCACCAGCGCGATGTCGTCGATGCGGCCGCCCTTCAGCGAGATGCTGCCGACGATGCGCGGCGTCTCGATCTTCACGCGCGGGCTGGCTGCAATCGCGGCGTCGCGGGACACGACCGGCTGGACCTGGGTCACCGCCGGCGTCGACGGCTGGGCCGCGCCAGGCTGCGGCGCGGCGCCCGGCGTCGCAGACGCGCTCGGCTGCGGCGTGCCCTTCTGGAGCTCGGTCTGAGCCTGCTGGGCGCGCTGCTTCTCCATCTGCGGCACATTGTAGAAATATTGCCAGGCGATCAGCACCAGGCCGGAGAGTATGACGGCGAGGATGGTATTGCGATTGTCGGTCATCACTATTGTCTCGCCATCAATCCGGTTTGCGGCTGGTCGCTGCGGCGTGACCTGGCCTGTGGCCGCGCGCTTTGGCCGTATGCCGCGCGGGCTTCGTGAACGCTATGCGCAGATCGTCGAGCATGGTGGCAAAGGGGCGCGAAAGCGCGTCCCTTCTGCCGACCAGCACATAATCATGATGGGGCTGCATCGACACCGGATCGAGCCGCTTCACCAGTTCGCGAAGCCGGCGCCGGATGCGATTGCGCTCGGGGGCGTTGCCGTTCTTTTTGGTAACGGTGAAGCCGATCCGGATCGGGCCGCCGTCATCGCGGAGGCGGCTTTGCAGGACGAACGCGGGACTGTTCACCCGCGCGCCATTGGCAACGGCGAGGAAATCCGCCCGCTGCCTCAGCCGATCCATGATGAAATCCCGAAAAGGGGGTCCGGCTCAGGCGCTCAGACGCTTGCGGCCGCGGGCGCGGCGGGCGGCGAGAACCTTGCGGCCGCCGGCAGTGGCGAGACGAGCACGGAAGCCGTGACGGCGCTTGCGCACCAGTTTGCTGGGTTGATAAGTCCGCTTCACGGGTTTTTCTCCGCTGACCGGGCAATTTGCCTGTAGAATTGAAGGTAAAGTCCGGAAGATGCGGCCCAAAACGGGCCGTTTCCGGCCCCAAGAGAGCCGCTCCCGGCGTCGCACCGGGTCATCGCGGACAATTTGCGCGGCTTATAAGCGAGCGCCTTGTTTTCGTCAACGCCGCACAAGCGCACGTTTCCGGTGAATATCGCTGGTTGCGCGGGGTTTTTAACCCTTGAGGTAGCGACTCGCGATATCAGCGCTTACATCCCACCTTGGCAGATTAGCGATCCGTAATTTGACCCGACCGGGGGTCGGGCCGCATCTTCATACCGCCAATCCTTCACCCGCCAAAGGCAGCAAGGGCGAAATCCGTGGCAGCGACAGACCTCCAGCCGATCCAGGATCAGGATCAGCCGGACCCGCCGGCGATACGCCCCCGCGGGACGCGCGGGCTTGGGCTGTCGGGCAAACTGCTGCTGCTCACCATTCCTCTGGTGATGATCGCGGCCATCCTGCTCTACGTGCCTGCCATTGCCAATTTCTGGGTCAACCGGCTGAACGACCGCGTCGCGGCGGCCAACACCGCGGCGCTGGTGCTGGATGCGGCGCCGCTCGGCATGGTTCCCGATTCGCTGTCGCGCCAGATCCTGAAAAGCATCAATGCCCGCGCCGTCGCCATCAAGATGGGCCAGCAGCGCCGGCTGCTCGCCAGCGACAACATTCCGGCCACGATCGAGCACGACCTCGACCTGCGCGACATGACCGCGTGGGAGGCGATCACCGGCTCGTTCCGGATGATGCTGGAGACCGGCAACCAGGCCATCCGCATCGTCGGGCCGGGCGTCGGCAATGCCCAGTTCATCGAGATCGTGACCGACGAGCTGCCGCTGCGGCAGCAGATGTACCGCTTCTCCCGCAACCTCGTGGTGGTCGCGCTGATCATCGCGGCGCTGACTGCCGGCCTCGTCTATCTCGCGCTTCATTATCTCTTCGTGCGCCCGATGCGGCGGCTGACCGCGAGCCTGGTCGGCTTCCACGAGAACCCTGAAAGCTCCGCGCGCATCATCGTGCCGAGCCAGCGCAGCGACGAGATCGGGGTCGCCGAGCGCGAATTGTCGGACATGCAGCGCGATTTGATGTCGATGCTGAATCAAAAGAGCCGGCTCGCCGCCCTTGGCCTTGCCGTCTCCAAGATCAACCACGATCTGCGCAATCTGCTGGCCTCGGCCCAGCTCCTGTCGGATCAGCTCGCCAGCGTGCCGGATCCGCGGGTGCAGCGCTTTGCGCCCAAGCTCGTGCGCTCGCTCGAGCGCGCCATCGCCTTCTGCCAGTCGACATTGTCCTACGGCCGCGCCCAGGAGGCGGCGCCGGATCGCCGCATGATCCTGATCGAGCCTGTGGTGCTGGAGGTGCGCGAGACCGCAGGCCTCGCCTCCGATGCCTCGATCGCCTGGGTCGCTGCGATCGAGCGCGGGCTTGCGATCGATGCCGATCCCGACCAGCTGTTCCGGGTGCTGCTCAATCTCGTGCGCAATGCCGCCCAGGCTTTGGAGAGCCATTCCTCCGGCGAGGGTGGCCCGCAGCAGATCCGGATCACCGGAAAGCGCGAGGGCGCCGTGGCGATCATCGAAGTGTCCGACACCGGCCCCGGCGTGCCCCCGAAGACCCGGGAGCACCTGTTCGAGGCGTTCCAGACCTCCGGCCGCCCTGGCGGCAGCGGCCTTGGCCTCGCCATCGCGGCCGAGCTGGTCCGCGCCCATGGCGGCGACATTCATCTGGTCGAAGGCACCATCGGCGCCACCTTCCGCATCGTCATCCCCGACCGCCCCGTGGAACTGCTCTCCATCCGCAACGAGCGGCAGAGGGCGTAAGTCGGCCATGGGGGCGAGTTGGCGATTTTTGCGCGCGGCCCTGCACAGCCATCTAACCCGTCATTCCGGGGCGCGACGAAGTCGCGAGCCCGGAATCCATAACCACCAGCCGGGGTTATGAATTCCGGGCCTGGCGCTACGGGCCACCCCGGAATGACGACGGTAGGTGGAGGTACGCGAAAATCCCCCATCCCGGACCTTGCCAATCGGGACAAGAGCGGTTAGTCAGAGCGCTCTTTCGCACCCCTCCGGCGCTGTCCGGAGGCTGCCTGCGGGCCCAGCCCGCGCTGTCTGCGAAAAACGCGCCCGTAGCTCAGCTGGATAGAGCATCAGACTACGAATCTGAGGGTCGGACGTTCGAATCGTTCCGGGCGCGCCATTCTTCGACGAAAGATCAGGACAAAGCAGCATCCGGTCGCCGTCGCCAGATGGCCTAGGACCAAGTGGCCATGCCGTGTGAGAAAGCTGGATGAAGATATCGCAGGCGTTCAAGTTCGAGGCAGCGCATCGGCTGCCGAACGTGCCCGAGACCCATCGATGCCGCCGGCTGCATGGTCATTCCTACCGGGTCGAGGTCCAGCTGGACGGGCCGGTCGATCCGCACACCGGCTTCGTCGCTGATTTCTTCGATATTGAAAAGTGCTTCGCCGACATCATCGGCGCGTTGGATCACCACTGCCTGAACGAGGTCGCAGGCCTCGAAAACCCGACCGCCGAGAACATCGCGATCTGGATCTGGGATCGGCTGAAGCCGGGCCTTGCGCAACTGTCGGCCGTCCGCGTCTATGAAACGGCGGACTGCTGGGCCGAATATCAGGGGCGGTGACGACGGCCCGCTGACCCAGCGCCGGCCTCACCGTCGCCATATGGGAACCCGCAGGGAAACTCAGGATCAGCCGTATGAGCGGAGTGGTGTTGCTTGCGCGCCGCCGGACGGGTCTCATTACTCACGAATATATGAGCTGTGTTGATAACCGCACGCGGGTTGGAGGGTTTAATTTCAAGCTGGCGTCGAATGTCTGCAATGCCAGTCTATGCTTGGCCCCCGTTCAGGGAAACCGCTGATGGAACGCAAGCTCGCCGCGATCATGGCCGCCGACATCGTCAGCTACAGCCTGATGATGGCCGAAAACGAGGCCTCCACCTATAAAGAGCTGCGCGCGGTCTTCGACAACCTGATCGAGCCCATAGTCGCGCAGCATGGTGGACGCATCTTCAAGATGACCGGGGACGGGTTTCTGGCGATGTTTCCAAGCGTCAACGAAGCCGTTGATGCGGGCTCTGCCATCCAGCAAGGGTTCGACAACGCCCCGTTTGAGCTGCGCATAGGCATCAACCTCGGTGATGTCATCGAGGACAATGGCGACATGTACGGCGACGGCGTTAATGTCGCCACACGGCTTGAGACGATGGCCGATCCCGGTAGCATCTTCGTTAGCGGCGCTGTCGTCATGGCCGCAGACCGCAATCGCGGCGATGTGTTCGCGCGTGTGGGCCGCAGGCGCGCCAAGAACATTCCCGAGCGTCTTAATGTCTACCGGGTCCGGCGCGCGCAATCCTCGTGGTCCCGCTGGCGAAAAGTCCAGCGCGTTCTACACGGTACCGCTGCGCGCTGGTCGTATGGCGTCGCCGCCGTAGTCCTTGTCCTCATCGGTACCCAAATCCAACCGCTTTCCCTGGCGGCGATGGTCAGCCGGCTCCCGGCCGCGCTGCTTTTCGACCAGACCCGCGCCGACCCGCGGCCGTCAGTTGCGGTCATGCCCTTTGCGACCATGAGCGGCGACCAGTCGTACTTTGCAGACGGGCTGACCGAGGATGTGACCACGGCGCTTGCAAGGAATTCCGAGCTTCAGATCATCGCGCGCGACTCCACTTATGCCGTGCGCGGGCAAGAAAGCGATATGCGCAAGCTCGGGGCAAAGCTGGGCGTTTCCTACGTGGTGGAAGGCAGCGCGCGCCGCGAGGGGGACCGGCTTCGCGTCTCGGCGCAGCTGATCGACGTGAAATCGGGCGCGCACCTTTGGTCGCGCAGCTTCGACAGGCAGGTTGCCGACGTCTTCACCGTACAAAGCGAGCTGACCACGGAAATCGTCGCCCAGCTCGCGCCGTATATCGGCCGAAATGAAGCCATCGCTGCCGCGCAACGTCCGACCGACAACCTTCAGGCTTACGATCTTCTCCTGCGGGCCCGTCATCGATACCGGCATGGCGTCCAGGATGCGGAAGCACTTATGGAGGCACGCGGCCTATATCACCGCGCGCTGGAAATGGACCCGGCCTATGCCGCCGCCCGTGCGGGCTTGGCCCTCACTTACATCGCGGATGTGGCCAAGAGGTCGAGTGGTCGGGCGACAGCGCATGAGCTGGAACTAGGTCTTAGCGAAGCGCGCCAGGCTGTGCGCCTCGATCCCAATCTCTCGCTCGGCTATCAGGTGATCAGCTTCGGGCTGGCGGTGCAGGGCGATTATGCGGGCGGCTTGCAGGCCGCCAAGCGCGCCGTCGAACTGAATCCCAATGACCCGGATAGCATGATGGCATTGGCAAAAGCGCAAGTCCGTTTCGGGGACTACGCGGACGCCGTTGCCAATGCCGAGCGGGCGCGTCGCCTTCATCCCATGGCACCGGAATATTACGCCTATGTGCATGGCCAGGCTCTTTACGCCGCTGATCGTCGCGATGAGTCGGCTACCGTGATCTCCGAATGCCTTGTAAGGGCGCCGCGCGATGCCAACTGCCTGCTCATCCAGGCTGCGCTGCAAGGGCGGCGCGGTGATGAGGAAGCGGCGCAGCTGACGATGGCAAGCTTGGTAGGAGCCCAACCGACATTTTCGTTGGAGGCAGAGCGCTCTTATCGCCGGTTTGGCAACAAGCCACTCATGGAGCAGTTCCTGAAGGACCTGACGCGGGCGAAGGCACCGGGGGCTGCGTAATAGGATTTTTGTTTCAGTTTCATCTCGTCGGGCGCACCGTTTCGATAGTAAGTTCGTCCGATGCGCACGATCGATCATCTATTCTTCCGCCTCGTCCTATTCCTCGCCATCGCAGCCGCCCCGGCGCTTCCCGCAGCCGCGGCCGAACCCTGCCCGTTCATCAGTGCCAAGGAGCTCGCCGGCGCGATGCCGGCGATCAAATGGTCGTTGATTTCAAATCAGGATGGCCGCGGCTGCATCTACCAGGCCGGGCGCGGCGACACGATGATGCTCACCGTCTTCCGCAATCCCGACAAGGACCGCGCAAAGGAATTGTACGCGACCTTCGTCAAGACCCTCGGCGAGCGCATGCCACTGAGCGCGGTGTCCGGGTTCGGTGACGAAACCAAGCGCGGAACGAGCGCCGCCGGCGCGGAGCGCCAGGAGGCCTCGGTCGTCGTTTTGGCCGGCGATTACATTCTCCAGATCACCGTCCATCCGATAGGCCGGCGTGCCGACGATGCGCTGCTCGGGCCGCTGACCGAAGCCGCGCGCATTGCCGTCGGAAGCGTGAGCAGGAGCAGCGAGCGGTTCGGCAATTGCGAGTGGCTCACGGCCGCGGATGCCGACGGCTTTCTCGACAAGAGCACGCTGACGGTACAGCGGACCGGCGCGGGCAGCTGCATGATGTTCGATGGCGAGGCCAACACCATGATCGCCTCGGTGATCGCGACTTCGCGCGACACCGCCATCAGCATGATGACGCGCGCAGGACCCTGCAAGCATGTGGCGATACAAGAACTCGGCAGTGAAGCGTTCGGCGAGCATTCCTGCACCAAGGGCAACGGTAACGCCGTCACCATCTATGTCTGGAAGAACGGCAGGCAGGCTTCGGTCGTGTTCGCACCGGTCAAGCCGCATCCCGAGTCCGGCTCGGTCGAGCGCCTGAAGGCGGTCGCCGGGCGCGTCTATGGAAAGCTGTAACGGCGCGGCAGGACGATTGTTGTAATAGCCCGCGGATGAGCTGAACGCCTACGCCGGCTTTCGAGCTCCCCGTGGGCCGTGGCAGCTCTGGACGCGAAGCTGCTCCTACAGAACGAAATAGAGGGATTGATCGAGACCGTCCGTGCGAGTGACGATGAGGATCGTATCACCGCGTGTTCCGTCGTCTACCGCGTTCCAGGCAGCGCTGACCGCATCCGCGGCTTGCTGATCGATGGCAAGATAATGAAGGATTCCCTTGCTCCATTGATCATCCATCGTGACGTTTGCGCTGGCCATTTGAATTTCTTGCAGACTGCTCTCCACAAAGGCAAGGGCGTCAGGGGCGCCTATCGGCGTGCCCGGAGGAAATTCGGCTGCCTTGCCGGCCGAAACGCCGAAGACATCGCCGTCGATTTCGACAGTGTAGTCGATTTTCTCGCCACCTTGATCGAGGTACTGAATTTGATCCTCAGTCTTGATCAGTTCAGCATTGGCGGCACGAAACAGCACCTCGAAGGAAAAAGCCTCCGATAGAGCGGCGCTGGCTCCCGGAGCGTGCGAGCTGATGATGGCCTGAGCGGCCTCGCTGAGCTCGCCAAAGTCGGTCGCGTCATATGGATCATCGCCAAAATCGAGTGTCGCCGTCAAAAGAGCGGGACTCGGGGAGATGTCGATGTCCTGCGCAGAAAAATTCGGAGCGAGAACGCCTACACCATCACCGTCCTCGGGCGAGCCGACATACTCGATCAGGTCCTCGAACTGCAGCCGCTCGATCCCCGTCAAGAAATCCGTCCCGTCGAGATTTGAATGGCCGATTCGCGTATCCGTCACGGTCAAGGTGTCGCCGTCCCAGCTTAGATCGTAAGCAGAACGCGGGCCGTGAAATACGAAGGTGTCCAACCCGCCTCCACCGTCGGCTGTATCCGTTCCACCGCTTCCTGTAATCGTGTCATTACCTGCGCCGGAGTGAATATCCGTATCTGTCCAATCGGGATTGTAGGCGGCAGAGAAAGCCGAGCCGCTATAGTCGCGAGAGGCGGCTGCGATGGTGATCACATCGTCGCCATCGCCGGTATCGATCTTGAAATAATTCGTCCAATCAGCGCCGTTGCTGTCCGCGCCTATCCAAACGACGTCACTCCCGGATCCCGTCGAGATTTCACCGCGCTTGGCGCCGTCAACCAGAATTTCTTGCCCGGCGGTGTTGTCGAGCGACACCCAAGCATCGACCCAGTTCTCGAGAATCAGCTTGGAGCCTGAGAAATCGCTGACATAGACGTTCTTGATTGTATTCCAGGCCGAATCGAGCGAGAGCCGCGCCGTGGTCGCGTCCAACCAATCCAGACTTACATTTCCCGCGAAGTTATTCGCGGACAGGTCGAGCGACCCGGCTGACGATTGAAATGTGTCAGAGGTTCCGCGTGTAGCGGGATCGGAGCCGCGCAGACTGTCGTATTGCGTTCCGTCGCTGTCCAGAATTCTGTACTTGTAACCCGCCGCGAAGTTTCTCCAGAGATGATCGTGAAACGCTGAGTGAGGGTCCCAGCCGGGAGACAAAGAGGTTTGCGATAGGTTGAAGGTGATCTGCGGCATCGCATCCTCATCGCATGGAGCTATCAGCTGCTGTAAGTCGGGAAGACCAAGCTGAATTAGACAAATCGAATGCACGCCACATCACCCTTCCGGGTGAGAACACGCCGCGCAATGGCGGGCCTGATTGAATTGATGCGACGAATTTCTTGGCGTCTGATCGGCAGACGAGCTGGCGGCGGTCCAGGTCGACGAAACGGCGGACTGCTGGGCCGAATATCAGGGGTAGTGACGACAGCCGGACGCTGATGCGTCCGGCCTCGCCATCGTGCTGCAAGCTGCCGGTCGTCGGCGAATCGCGACTGCGGGCGTCACGGATTTGCTCGCCGGCATTGACGGCGTGCTGCGACTACACCGTCAGCCCGCAAGCCCGCCGGATCGCGATCTGAACAGGCGAAGGCGGCAACGCCGGGTCAAACTCGCCCTTCGGCAACAGCGGAGGCTGGGCCATGAAGCGCGGCCGTGTCCCTCGGTGGGGTTGTGCGGCATGAACGAGGAACGGGTGGCACAGATAGACGCTGCCTGCCGTACCGGTCGCCAGCTCGATCTCGCAATCATTCGTCGAGGCCCAGTCCTCGGCAGCGAGCTGCCGGAGCGTCGCGCCGGCCTCGCCATAGGGCAGCAGCTCCCGCGCGATGGTGGCATGCGAGCCTTTCCGGATTCGCGTCGGCGCATCATCGGCGCCGACATCGGAGAGCAGGAAGATCATCAGCAATGCGCGTCCGCTGCTCTTCACATTGGCGCGCCATTCCATGAAATCCGGATTGGCGGTGCCAAAGCTCACGTCCACATGCCAGCCGTCATCACCGGGCGATTCCGCTGACGGGAAGCGGATCGGAAAGGTTCCGAGGCCGGTGGGTGCAAGCCAGCGTCCTTCGCCCACGAGTTGATCATAGGCCTTGCGCAGGGGCGCCGCGTTCGCAGCTTCAATGAAAGGGGGCGAAGCCTTGAATCCCACCCGGACGACGGGTCGAATCCAAAATTCAGGTCGGTCCGGTGACAGGCCGATATCCGCCCACAACTCGTCCCTGCATTGCTTTGCAAGGTGGTTGCTGAAGGCGTTCTCGATCTTGACGAAACCGTCGTCGATGAAGTTCTGGACCTGACGAGACGTCAGGCCAGCCTGTTCAGTTTGGGGCATAGCACATTCTCCGTGCGGCTATCGCATCAAGCGCAGCCGGTTTGATCTGATTGGCGCGGATGCGCCGCGGCGACGTCAGCCGTTCAGATCAGCGGAAAAAATGTGGACATGAACATCATGCGGGAACGTATACAGCGGCAGACCGGAGAATCAAGTCGCGCTGGACGGCTTCATGGCCATGCGAGCTTCAGTTCCATGGCTCAGGCTTTCACCGCAGGCCCTGTTCGTCGATCAAGATGCGGTGGATCTCGATGCGCTGCGGCAGCTCGATCAGGAATTCCGCGTCGCGCGCGAGATGATGGACCTTGGTCGGCTCGCCCTTGGTGAAGGCCGTCATGGCCGCAATGTCGGCCCAATAGGAAATGGTCGTGAACCACGTTTCCTCATCGCGGTCCTCGCGCAGTTGCTGCACCCCGAGTGCGGTCTTCAGCAACGGTGGAATGCCCTCGGCCTGCAGATAGGCCTGGTAGGCATCGGCGAGATCGCGGCGGGTACGGCCGCGCCAGATGCGGGCGATGGTTGGCTTGGTCGGCATGGCGGGACTCCTGCGAGGCGAAACGCTGTGCCTCGCATTTCCGTTCCATGTGTCTGCGCGTCACTGCCGGTGACAGGACCCATGCCGATCGCCGACGGCACCGTCGCACGATTAGGGTCATTGATCTGAAGCAATGATGATCTCGACCACAAATGCTAGAGCGATTCGCAAGTCGCGACTCCGGACCAGCCGGTCGCGAGAACAGCATCGCGTGCTGGAACCCGAGGACTCAATGGGACGACTCCTGAATATCGTGACGCCGCTGCATACGGCGACCAAGCGCGACTACATGGGCCGCATGAACGACGACAAGATCGGTTGCTCGCTGAAGGCGCGGGAATACGAGGCCGATTATTGGGATGGCGACCGCCGCTTCGGCTATGGCGGTTACCGCTTCATCGAAGGGCGCTGGGCGCCGGTCGCCAAGGCGCTGATCGAGACCTATGGCCTCAAGGACGGCTCCAGCGTGCTCGACGTCGGCTGCGGCAAGGGCTTTCTGCTCTACGAGATGCAGAAGATCCTGCCCGGCCTGAAGGTCGTCGGCTTCGACATCTCCAGGCACGGTCTTGCCAATGCCCACGAGCAGGTGAAGCCGTATCTGTTCAACTATCGCGCCCAGGACATCTATCCCTATGGCGACCAGAGCTTCGACCTCGTGATCTCGCTCGGCACGCTGCACAATCTCCGCCTCTACGAGCTCAATGCCGCGCTGAACGAGATCGAGCGCGTCGGCAAGAACAAATACGTCATGGTCGAGGGCTACCGGACCGTTGCCGAATTGCACAATCTCGAGTGCTGGGCGCTGACGGCGGAGTCCATCCTGCACACCTCGGAATGGATCTGGCTGTACGGCAAGCTCGGCTACACCGGCGATTACGAATTCATTTATTTCGAGTGATCGGGCGCTCCTCATGGACATCAAGACAGCCAAGGCGGCCATTCTCGTCGAATCGGGTAAGCCGCTGATCGTCGACGAGTTCACCTTGCCCGACAGGCTCGAACACGGTCAGGTGCTCGCGCATGTGCACACGTCGAGCATCTGTGGCGCGCAGATCAACGAAATCGACGCCGTCAAAGGCGTCGACAAGTTCCTGCCGCACCTTCTCGGGCACGAGGCGCTGGCGACGATCGTCGAGACCGGACCCGGCGTCGTCTCCTGCAAGCAGGGTGACACCGTCATCATGCATTGGCGCCCGGGCAAGGGCGTCCAGTCCAACACGCCGGTCTATTCCTGGCGCGGCAAGCGCCTCAATGCAGGCTGGGTCACCACCTTCAACGACTATGCCGTGGTGTCCGAGAATCGCGTCACGCCCGTTCCGGCCTCGATCGACCGCACCAGCGCGCCGCTGCTCGGCTGCGCGGTGACGACCGCGCTCGGCGTCGTCAACAACGACGCCCAGATCGCCATCGGCGAAGCCGTCGTCGTGTTCGGTGTCGGCGGCGTCGGATTGAACATCGTGCAATTTGCCGCGATGGTCGGCGCCTATCCCGTCATCGCGATCGACCGCCTCGACAACAAGCTCGAGATGGCCCGGCAGTTCGGCGCGACCCACGCCATCAACTCCGAAGCGGCCGGGGATATCGCTGCCGAGGTTCGGTCGATCACGGGTACTGAGGGACCCGACAAGGTCGTCGAGACCACCGGCGTCAAGCATCTGATCGAGCTCGCCTACGAGATCACGGCGAAGAAGGGCCGCTGCATCCTCGTCGGCGTTCCCCGCGAGAAGGCCGAAATCTACACGCTGCCGCTCCACTTCGAGAAGGTGCTGAAGGGCTCGGAAGGCGGGCAATGCCAGCCGGCGCGCGATATCCCGCGTCTCGTTCGGCTGAGCGATGCCGGCAAGGTGAGCTATCGCGGGATCGTGACCCACGAGTTCGCGCTTGACGACGTCAATGACGCGCTGGACCTGATGCGCAGCGGCACATCGGGGCGAATTCTGCTGAACATCTGCTGAGCGCGCCAAGTCTGGTCGAGGCAGCCGGCACCGCAAGTCCGGCGCGCAGATCATCAAAGCCGTTCTTTTCAGCCTGAACGGGGCCGTTCGCAGGCCTTTCGGCATCTGCAATGGCGCCGTGGCTGACAGCCTGGCCAAGCCAGACGTCCTGCGGCTTCGCGCCGGCCGTAACCGCCGGTTAACCATGCATATTTACGGTGTCGAAAGCCTCTGAACTGTGTCAGTTGATTTCGAGTCGAGCCCATGGCGTTCGGTAGCCGCCCATCTCCGCGAAGCATCGCCCCGACGGAGCCAGCGGCTTCGTGGGAAGCGCCGCGGGCTGCGCGGACGAAACCTGACGGCGCCGCGCCGGCGCTGATCAAGGGATCGCTGACCGTCTCCGGAGCGCTCTCGTTCCTCCGCGAAAACGGCCGGCGCATTCTGACGCTGGCATTGGCGCTGTTCGCCCTCGGCGTCGTCGTTCTCATGGTTCTGCCGGTCCGGTACGCGGCGACGGCCCTGGTCGTGCTCGATCCCCGCGAGTTGCGGATCACCACGGAGCAGGACGTCTTGCCGGGCATCGGCCAGGACGCCGCCGCGCTTCAGAGCCAGATCGAGATCGCCAAATCGGACGGCTTTCTCCGCCCCCTGATCGAGCAGCTCAAGATCGCCGACGACGAGGATATCGCGGGCGGTCATACCGACATGACGCGCCTGCTCGAAAAATTCCGCAGCCGCCTCGAGATCACGCGCCGCGGCCTCACCTATGTCATTGCGGTTTCCTTCACCTCGAACCGCCCCGAGCGGGCCGCTTACTATGCCAACGCCATCGCCGAGGCGTTCGTCGCCAGCCAGGGCCGCGTCCGCACCGAGGCCACCGACGAGGCGGCCGACTGGCTCAAGGACCGGCTCAAGACGTTGAACGAGCGCCTGCGCGCCTCGGAAGACGCCGTCGCCGCCTTCAGGCTTGAGCACAAGATTCTTAATGCCGGCAAGGATTCGACCACCCAGCAATTGCGGGTGACCGATCTCAATCAGCAGGTCTCTGCCGCACGTCTTCGCGCCGAGGAAGCCAAGGCGCGCTACGAGCAGGTGCAGCGTGATCTCAAGGCCAATGTCGAAGGACCGGTGAAGCAGGACCTTCTGAGCATGTTGCGGGCGCAGCGCTCGACCCTCAATGACCAGATCGCGCAGAAGAAGGCGGTGTACGGCGAGCGCCATCCCGACCTCGCGATCTCCTACAGCCAGCTCGCCGACATCAACCGGCAGATCGAGGTCGAGCGGAAGAAAAACATCGACACCGCCAAGTCCGAATTTGAAGCTCAGCTGGAGCAGCAGAAGGCGCTGGAAAAGCAGCTCAAGGCGGTCGAGACGCAGATGCTGGTCGACGGTCAGGCACTGGTGAAGCTGCAGGAGCTGCAGCGCGATGCCGACGCCAACAGGAACATCTACGAGCAGTTCCTGTCACGGTTCAAGACGACCAACGAGCAGCGTCAACTGCAGGCGTCCCAGACCAAGATCGCCTCGCCCGCCATTCCGCCGCTGCGCTCGACGCGTCCGCCCCTCGCTCTGCTGCTGGCGGCGCTGGCGATCGGCTCGCTGCTGACGTCGACCGCCGCAATTGCGGCGATGACGAGCATGTCCGACCAGTCTGCGCCCACTGAAGCTCCCGTGCCTTCCGTCGTGGAGGGCACGCAAGGCCGGCAGGTCCAGGCTCACGTTCAGCCTCAAATTCAACCACCGACCGCCGCCATGGGCCGGCCCGAAGCGATGCCGCGCCTTCCCGTCTGGGCCCGCATCCCCGATCTTTCGTCCGGAGCCGGGACCAACACCATCAACACCGTGTGGCAAAGGCCGGGTGCGACCCCGGCCGAGCTCGATCTCGGTGCCTATCTGCGGCCGCTGCTCGAGCGGATCGATCGCGTGCCGGTGCGCGGCTGCAAGGTCGCCCTCGTGCTGTCGGTCGGCAAGAGCGCCGGCGGCAACACCGTTGCCCGCTCCCTGAATCGCGCCGCCGTGAACCGCGGCATGATGAGCGTGTTGATCCGGCTGCAGCCGGAATTTGCAGGTCACCAGCCTCCGGTGACCGAATGGAATGACGGCTCGACCACGGCGGGACTTCAGTCGATCGACGAGCTCCTGAGCGCCGGCCGCAAGGCCGATGCGCGGCCCGAGGACGATATTCGCTCGGAATTCGATCTGATCATCGTCCACGCCGGCAATCTCGCCTTGCAGCCCGACGCCATCGCGCTGGCGGCGCACGCGGACCTCATCGTGCTGGTGGCGCGCTCCGGCGAGCTCGGCTCGGCGGCGATGCGCAGGGTGACCGCGGCGCTGTCGCGGTATGACGCGGTGCCGACAGGTCTCGTCGTCAATCATGCGCCCGCAGGCTCGCTCTCGCCGCACCCCGAGGGTGGCGCATTGGGCCTTGCGGTTTGACGATGACGGGCTCGCGCCGTCGCCTGCTGACTGCTGCGATGCTCCTGTCGATCTCGTCAGGCCCGCCGGTCTTTGCCGGGGACTGTGTGCCCTTGCCGCAGACGGTCGCACCGGAGCGGCTTGCCGCGCTGTCCCGCGGCTTCAATGCGGACGGCTGGATCAACGGTGCGGCCCCGAGCCGCGAGTTGCTGCAGCAATTGCGCAAGGCGGGAATGAGCCATGTCCGCCTTCCGGTGCCGGCAGAGCGCGTCATGCCTCGTTTCGCTGCGAAGGCCGAGCGCGACGAGGCGCTGCGCGTGCTCGACCAGGCGCTGAAGCAGCTCACGGCGCTCGGCTACGCCATCTCCGTCGATCTTCATCCCGGCGAGCGCTTCAACCGCCTGCACAAGGAGGATCCGGACGAGGCGCTGCGTCAGATGCAGGAGGCCTGGAGCGGTCTTGCTCAGGTCATTCGATCCTATCCGCCCGATCGCATCTTCGCCGAGCTGCTCAACGAGCCCGATGTCGATGCCGGCAAATGGCAAACCGAGGTCGAGGCGCTCGCCGTCTTCGTGCGCGGATTGCTTCCCAAGACGACTCTCGTTGTCGGTCCGGTCAATTGGCAGCGCGCGGACTCGCTGCCACAGTTCCGGCCGCTGCCGGATCCCGACATCGTCTATGCCATCCACTTCTACGATCCCATGGTGTTCACCCATCAGGCCCACTGGGATGCGCAGGATCCGCTGCACGACATCATCGATCTGCCTTATCCGATCAACGCCGACGATCCCAAAGTTCGCGCGCTGCGCCAGGATCTGCGGGATCGGGGCGCGACCAAGGCGCTCGGTATGCTCGACGTCGCGATTGCCGCCGCCAGGGACAGGCCAAGTGCCGATCGCTGGCTCGCGCCCGCGCTTCAATGGCAGCAGCAGTTTGCGCGGCCGATCATCATCAACGAATTCGGCGTGTTGAAAGCCGGCGCGCCCAGGCAGAGCCGCGTGCGCTGGCTGGCGGAAGTCACCGCTTTTGCCCGTGACCATTGCTGGGGTTGGACGCATTGGGAGCTGGCGCAGGGTTTTGGCCTCGTCGACCGCAGCACCGGCAAGCCCGATCCCGATGTGATGCGGGCGCTGCTCGGCGCGCCGCGGCCCGGCCGGCGCTGACCTCTTCGCTTCCGCTATCGTTAACGAATCCTTACACACCCCCCGCTATCGTGCTCCCCGCGCGCTGCCAAAGGACGATTGATGAGTGCCGGGGACGTAACCCAGGTTCAGACCGTGCAGGCCGAGCCGTCGCCGCCGGCCTGGCGCGAGCTGGTCACGACATTCTGCATCGCCGTGGCGACGATCGGCTTCGCGCCGGTCCTGCACCTTGCCAATCCGGCCCTGGCGATTGCCGTCGAGGCTCTGGTCGGTATCGCCATTGTCCTTAGCGTTCCGACCTATGCGCCCGCCATTGCGATCTTCGTTCTGTTCTTCCAAAATCTGTTCGTCTCGCTTCTGTCGCCGCTGGTCCCGCTGCCGTCCGATCTCGACTTCATCAAGGGCTACAACTTCCTCGTCTGCTCCGTCATGTGGCTGGCGACGTTCGGCCTGTACGTACTGGGCCGGAGGAAACAATCGGCCGAGGTGAACCGGATCATGCGCTGGGGTGTCGTCACCCTCGCCGTGGTGTCGCTGTATTTCGCGATCGGCTTCGTCCAGGACGGACAGCCGGCAGCGGTGTACTTGCGCAACATCGTGCTGCCGCTGTTCCTGTTCCAGCTCTCGCTTCTGACCGCCGCGACTTATGAGGTGCGCATCACGCCGTTCCTGGTGGCCCTTGCGGTCGTGCTCATCCTCTGCGGCTATGTCGAACTCGTCTTCCGTGACGTCTGGCTGGCGATGACCAACGGCCACACGTTCTGGGGTTTCGACGAACTCAAGGCGACCCATTCGGGTGTCTGGGAAGCCCAGATGCGCCAGACCGGAAACGTGCCGGTCGATCTCAAGGATCGCTTCAGCTTCGACTTCCTGAACACGCCTCTGCTCGAAGGGTTCGGCCTGTCGAAGATGCTGCGCATCCACGGTCCGAACATGCACCCGATCAGCTTCGCCTATGGGATCGGCTTTCTCGGCCTGTTCCTGTTCTCGGTGGGACGTCCGCTCCTGGCCTTCGCGGCGTTGCCGCTCCTGGTGTTTTGCAGCGTGAAGGGAGCGCTCATCGTCGTGGTCTTCGTGGTCGCGGCGTGGATCGCGACCCGTCTGCTCGGCGCCGTGGTGACGTTGCTGCTCGGCTTCCTGGGTATGATCGCCTTTGCGGTCCTGGCGATCCGCCTCGGCCTGCAGATCGGCGACTATCATGTCATTGGGCTGATGGGTGGCCTGGATGGATTCGTGCAGAGACCCTTCGGCCGAGGGCTCGGCATCGGCGGCAATTTGTCGGATAGTTATTTTTCCATCGACTGGAACGCCGCGCAGGCGGCCGGCACGATCGACGGCGCGGTCGAAAGCGCGATCGGCGTGCTGCTCTACCAGATGGGCATCGCCGCCTTCGTGCCGCTTGCCTTCTATTTCGCGATGGCGCTCAAGGCCTGGCGCCTCTACGCGTCCTCGGGATATCTGACGCAGGGTCTAGCCGGCTTCGGCGTCATGGTCGTGCTGCTCAACGGATTGTTTCAGGAAGAAGCCTTGTTCGCGCCGCTGGCGCTCGGCCTCATGCTGTCGCTCACTGGCCTCGTCATCGGCAGTCATGTGAGAATGCAGGCCCTCGCCCGCGAGGAGGCCGAGCTCGAGCAGCTCACGCACTACCAGCCCGAGCGTAGCTCCGCATCGGTGCGGGCCTGACTCACTGTCGCAGGAACTGACCGTTTTTCTCGGCGTTGATGCTGGGTGGCCTCTCACCCAGCCGATTGCGAGCGATGAAGGATTTTTCAAACGCTGCATTTTCTCCCGATGTGATCGAGGTCATGACGGGCGCCTTGAAAGCCGCGATTGCGAGCCTGCCCGAGCCCGTGCATGCCTCGCATGTCAACGCGCTGGCCGAATCCATCCTGCGTACCGCCGGCGCGGGCGAGCGCAACGCCGTCGATCTGCAAAGGATCGCCTTGTTGGAGCTGCAACTGGTGCCGCGTGAATAGGCAGGCGGTCATGAGGGCGACGTTCACTATCACCGTTGCACTGCTTACCTCGCTTTCGGCCGCTCGAGCGGAGAGCTGGACGACCTACCGCATCGTCGAGTCCGGAACGTCGGTCGACATTCCCGCCTCGCTCTTTACGGAGACAGCCGGCAAGCCCGACGGCTACGGCCAGCGATTTCGTACCTCAGACGGCAGGGCCGATTTCACCGTGCAGGCCGTTGCCAACCAGCAGGGCCTTTCGCCGGCTCAATTCCTCGCCGGGAAGAATCCGCCGCCCGGGATCATCTACAAGCGCATTGCGCGGAACTTCTTCGTGGTCTCGAGCATCAAGCGCGACACGATCTGGTACAACCGCTGCAATTTTTCGCGGGGCTACGTGCACTGCGTGCTGATCAATTATCCCGCGGCCGAGAAGCGGCAATGGGATCGTGTCGTCACGCAGATTAGCCACAGTCTGAGCCCAGGCTGAAGCGGAGCGAGAAGAAGCTGCCCGGGGGCGAGCCGGGCAGCAGGTCGTGAGGATTATCGCGCCGTTGTCGATGTGGTCGACATGGTCGGCTTCGAGCCCGGCACATGCGACATCGTCTTTGTGGTCGAACCCACCTCCTGGCCGGCCTTGACCTTGGTGCGGGTGTGCGAGCGGCTGAACGTGCCGCCGTCATGGGCCTGGGCCCGGGCGTTGGAGTTCATCACCGGGCCGTTGCCCTTGTTCATGCTGACGCCGGTCCGGGCCTTGCCGTCGGTGGCCGCAGCGCTCCCGCCGGCCGCGATCGAGGAGCCGGTGCGGCCGTCGGTCGAAGTGGAGGTGCCGCCCGTCCCGACCGTGGAAGCGGAAGTGCCGCCCACTGCGGCCGAGCCGCCGCTTCCGCCAGTGATGCTGGTCTGTGCGACAACTGGCGAGGCGGCAGCAAGCAGAAGCGCGACCGCCGAGGTCGTGAGTAGAGTTCTCATGTCTCAATCCTTTTCTATGAATTCAGGGGGACGACGTCGAGATCGTGCAGCCGTTGACGGTGATGGTGCTGGCGCTGGTGGAGCCAGGCCCGCCCGCCGTCGACGACGAGCTCGATACGCTGCCGCCGCCGGCCTGCACATGCACCGACGATCCGCCCGCCGAGCTCGAGCTCGACAGCGAACCGCTCGACGACGTCGATCCGGTCGTGCCCGAGCGCGATGCGCCGGCCGCGGTGATGCTGCCGTCTGCGTGCTTCTCGACCGTGACTTTGCAGGTCTCGCCGGATGTCGTCTTCCCGGTCTTTTCCATGGTTTCTGCCGATGCAGCACCGCTCATCAGAGCCAGCGCCGTGATCGCAACGAGTGACTTCTTCATTGCGTGTCCTCCTCAACATGGACGAAGGGAGCGGCACATGGCCGCTCCCGGGATCGGACTAGTTCTTGTCCTTCTTCCACTCGTCCTTGTTGTGGCCCTTGCCCTTCTCGAGGCCCGTATCGCTGGCATGGCTACCGGACTTGCCGTCGCCCATGCCGGGCGACTTCGATGCGCCCGACTGACCAACGGTCGAGCCGCTGCCCGCAGCGGACCCGCCGGTGCCGACGCTGGACGAGCTCTTGCCGTCGCCGGCCGATGAGCCGCCGGTGCCGAGCGTCGAGGCCGAGCCGCTGCCCGAACCGCTGCCGGCCGCAGAGCCGCCGGTCCCCACGGTCGAGCTGCTGGTGCCGCCGCCCGCCGACGAGCCGCCGGTGCCGAGCGTCGAGGCAGAGCCCGAGCCGCTGCCGCCTGCGGAAGAGCCGCCGGTACCGACCGTCGAGTTGCTCGTGCCGCCGCCGGCCGAAGAACCGCCGGTGCCGATCGTCGAGCTCGATTGCGCAACCGCGAGTGCAGTGCCGGCCAGCAGCGCGGCCGCAGCCGCAGAAAGCTTCAGGATCCTCATGTTGATCTCCTCCAGGGTTTCCAAAACGAATTGCCAAATCAGGCTCGGGATAAATTGGCAACCGCTCAAACGTTCCTTTAGGTCGTGCACGCAGACGCGTTCTCTTCACGCCTTGGTCTCGTAGTTCCACGCGCAACGCGCGACGAGCACCGAGCATCGCGTCTATTCATCCAGCATTCATCTGCCGGAAGCTTCTCGTCTCTTGCGTCGCAATCACGCAACGCCGGCATCTCTCAGAATGCCCCGACCATCACTTGGCGTTCGAAGTGTCGATGCGAGGGCGCCGGGCGGGCCATGCGATTCGAGCGGACACCGGCTGCATGCGTCGCGCCCTGTCGGGCTGCAGGCGCAGTTTTCGTCTCCGCCTTCGATGTCTCGGCCATTTCCAGCGCGTCGCTCGCGGCATGGCTTGGCGCCCCGGCGGCGATCGGGGGTGGGGATGCCGCAGCGGCGATGCCGGCCGACGTGTCCAGGATGATCTTTTCAGGGAGGGCGTGGGCGGAACGGATTCGAATGATTGTCCGATCGACATCCGGGGCCGTGGACGCCGTCGCAGGCTGCGGCAGATTGCGATCGAGCACGAAGAGCAGCGCTATGACGAATGCGCCCGCAAAGGCAAAATATCGAATGATGGGCATCAGGCGCTACCGATAGACGAGCCAAGGGCAATTGCACGGGCGGGCCGCCGGCGACGGCCCGCCACGCAATGCGATCAGTCCACCTCTTGGACGACCATGCGGGTCTCGGGATCGACCAGCATGACGCGGCTACCCGAATAGACGTAGCGATATTTGGTAAGCGAGGGGCCCCAATCGCTCGGCACCGTCGCCAGTTCGACGTCGCGCGGCACTGGCGAGCCGATCACGATCCTTTCGCGCGTTTCGACCGGACGGACCTTGTGCTCGGTGACGTAAGACCGAATCCTGGTGCGATACTCCGGCTCGATCTGCACGGCAGCGCCATGGCCCGCACCGGTGGTGGTGACGACGGTGGATTGCGCCATCGCGCTCGTTGATACGAGCAGGGCGGCGGCTGAAATCAGCATGAACTTCTTCATCGCGTTCTCCTCGCCGCTACATGCGGCGCAGCGATGAACTCGCCACTGGCATGGCTGTTCCGAGCGCGAACGGAACATTTGCTGGTTTTTCCCGTTGCTTTGCCGGGAGCAGTCATTGGAGGAGAGGACAATGCCCGTATTGATTCTCTGGGCCGTGCCGGCGATCCTGATTGTCGGCGGTGGCATCTATCTCATTGGCTATATGCATTGAACGTAACGGGGCCCCGGCTTCCGTGACGAAGAAATTGGGGCCCGCGCGATCTGCCTTGCCCATAAGTGCGGGCGATGAATCGGTGGCCGGCGATTTCCCGGTTGTCCCTCGGCTCGCCTTCGATGCAGCTCACAAGCTCATTGTAATCTGCTTCACATGCAAACGTGGCCAGCGAGGCTAGATGAACCCAGGCCTCGCCACCGCGTGGCCCAGTTCGGAGATGGCGATGTTGGCTGCACTGGCAAGGGCAATCTCCCGCGCGACGCGAACCAATTTCGACGTCGAAACTCTGAGGGTGCTACTGATTTTCGCCGGCGCGGGCCTGCTGCTTTCCCTCGTGGCCGCGATGATCTACCAGCAGGCGGCCAAAGCCTCCTTGGTGTGAGATCGCTCTGATCCGCCATCATCGAACCGTCACAGCTCTGTCATCCGCGCTCTACTGATCGCTGCTTCCTTCGCCGCGCATCGTGGAGGCTGACATGCATCTGACTGAGACAATTTCGTCCGACCGGCGGTCGATCCTGAAGGGTCTGGCGGCCGCCGCCGTCACGTCGCTGGCGGCACCGGCCATGGCAGCCGAGGGTCTGGCCGTCGAAGGTCTTCCGGCACAGCCGACTGGAGCGGCTGCCTCAATCGCCACCGACAAGGCCTATTGGGCGGACGTCAAGCGGCTCTACGCCGTCACGTCGGACGTCGTCAATCTGGAGAACGGCTATTGGGGCATCATGACTGAACCCGTGAGGCACGAGTTCATTCGCCAGTCCGACATGATCAACTATCAGAACACCTACTACGCGCGGCTGCGCGCGGGGAGGGATTTCGAGGCGGTGCGCGCCAGGGTGGCGGAAGCGGTCGGCGTGGCTGTGGAGGAGATCGCGCTCACCCGCGGTGCGACCGAAGCGCTGCAGCTCCTCATCGGCGGCTACAACAGGCTGAAGTCGGGCGACGCCGTGCTCTATGCCGACCTCGACTATGATTCGATGCAGTATGCGATGAACTCGCTCAGGGCGCGGCGCGGCGTCGACGTGGTCAGGTTCGACGTGCCGGAGCCCGCCACGCGCCAGGCCGTGCTCGACGCCTATGCCCGCGCCATCGAGGCGAACCCGAGGACGAGACTTCTGCTCCTGACCCATGTCAGCCACCGCACCGGCTTGGTGATGCCGATCGCCGAGATCGCCCGCATGGCGAAGGCCAAGGGCATCGACACCATCGTCGACGCCGCGCATTCCTGGGGACAGATTGACTTCAAGGTGAGTGAGCTCGAGGCCGATTTCGTCGGCTTCAATCTGCACAAATGGATTGGCGCGCCGCTTGGCGTCGGTTTCCTCTACATCAGGAAGGACCGCCTTGCGGCCATCGATCGTGACATGGGCGACGAGGATTTCGCCGAGAGCGACATCCGCTCGCGGGTTCATACCGGCACGGTCAATTTTGCAACGGTGCTGACGGTGCCGACGGCCCTGGCGCTGCATCAGCAGATCGGCGCCGCCGCAAAGCAGGCGCGCCTGCGCCATTTGCGAGACTATTGGGTGAGCCGCGTCCGCGGATTCAAGGACATCGAGATCCTGACGCCGGACGAAGCCGGCTCCTACGGCGCGATCACCTCGTTCCGCCTCGCCGGCAAGACCAGCAAGGCCGACAACGAAGCCGTCGTGGTGAAGCTCCGCGACAACCACAAGGTCATGACGGTGCGCCGGGCCGGCGTCGCCAAAGGCCAGTGCATCCGCGTGACGCCCGCGCTCTTCACCGACGAGGCCGATCTCGATCGCCTCGTCGACGCGCTGGCCGTCGTCACCGGGACGAAGACGGGGTGAAAGCCGGGGTAAATATCGCCGTTTGCATAAATGCGGCCTAGGCGTTGGCGCGACGTGGCGAGAAACGCCTCAACAGCACGCGGCAGACACTGCATTGGTGCCCTATGCCTGGCGCCGCGCCTCGGATCACGCCTTGCCGCATGAGCTGTTGCTCTGATGCAAGCTGGCGACGTCGGCTCGGCCCTGGCTTTCCGTGACCTGAACCAACGTGATTGCACCGGGCGTGATGATTCCCATCTGCGGCTGGGCGGAGAGGTAGGTGGTGCTGCCGGCGCGCAGATCGAGGCTGACCTTCTCGCTTCCCTGCCCGAACAGATTGCTGCTCAGCGGAAGATTGTTGACCGCAACCTCGTGGCGGCCCGGAGGCAGGTCGCAGGCCACGAAGCCGGCAGCCTGACTGCCTCCAACGGAGCGGCCATCGACCGAATAGCTTGGCTAAATTGCGAAACCGAGGGCGGATGAGCGATAGACCACCAGCCGCGCAGTATTTGCCTTGACGTTATCTGTCAGAGCCGTGCTGCCTATCGGGCCTGACGCACAGCCCGCAAGCAAGAAAGCTGCAACGAAGATCCCCGGACGCAAGCCCATTCCACCCCCCCGATTCAGTCCAACAGTCCCCGGGGAATCATTGGCGGGGGTGGTGCACGAAGTCAATCGCGACTTCTGGTCGTGCGGCGCGAGCTGATGTCAACGCCACCCCAGCGCCGGGGCCACGTGCTTCAGGATGGCCTCGATCGCATGCGCGCAGTAGTCGACGCCGAGCTGGTTCGGGATCGTCAGGAGCAACGTATCCGCCTCGGCGATGGCCTCGTCCTGCTTGAGCTGCTCGATCAGTACGTCAGGCTCGGCGGCATAACTCCGGCCGAAGATGGCCCGGGTCTGCGGGTCGATGAAGCCGATCTGGTCCTCGCCGCCCCGCTCGCCGCCGAAATAGGCGCGGTCGCGATCGTTCATCAGCGCAAAGATGCTGCGGCTGACGGAGACGCGGGGCTCGCGGACGTGGCCGGCTTCCTTCCACGCCGCGCGGTAGGTGCGGATTTGTGCGGCCTGCTGTACGTGAAAGGCCTCGCCCGTCTCGTCGTTCTTCAGCGTCGAGCTCTGCAAATTCATGCCGAGCTTGGCCGCCCACACCGCGGTCGCATTCGAGCCGGCACCCCACCAGATCCGCTCGCGCAAGCCTGCCGCATGCGGCTCGATGCGCAACAGGCCGGGTGGGTTCGGAAACATCGGCTGCGGATTGGGCTCGGCAAAGCCTTCGCCGCGCAGGAGGTCGAGAAAGACTTCGGCGTGACGCCGGCCCATGTCGGCGTCGCTCTGGCCCTCGGCCGGCCGATAGCCGAAATAGCGCCAGCCGTCGATCACCTGCTCGGGCGAGCCGCGGCTGATGCCGAGCTGCAACCGGCCGCCGGCGATAAGGTCGGCGCTTCCGGCGTCCTCCACCATGTAGAGCGGGTTCTCGTAGCGCATGTCGATCACGGCCGTGCCGATCTCGATCCTGCTGGTCCTGGCGCCGACGGCCGCAAGCAGCGGAAAGGGCGAGGCGAGCTGGCGCGCAAAGTGATGCACGCGGAAATAGGCGCCGTCGGCACCGAGCTGCTCGGCCGCCACGGCAAGCTCGATCGATTGCAGCAGCGTATCGCTGGCAGAGCGGGTCTGCGATTGCGGCGAGGGCGTCCAGTGCCCGAAGGAGAGGAATCCGATCTTTTTCATGCGGGCAACATATGGACGATGGGGAGAATTTGCGAGACGCCGGCCGAGGGAAAGAGCCGCGTGCCATTAAGCGCCTCCTGGAGGAAGCAGGCACGGGCTCGGTTGCTCGTGGAGTCTTCAGATTTCGCAGCGGGCCAAATTCAGCGCTTTGAGCAAGCCGCCGAACGCCTTGAGCCGACAGGACTCGCTCTCGCTGGCGGCCTTTGCACGCTGAACATTGGCTGTCCGCTTGACGACAGCTGCTGTTGGCTTTGGTTTGGGCTTAGGCCTGGGAGGTTCGGCGGTGGCGACCGACTTCGGCTTGTTTCGCTGACGGACGATCGGCGCCGGCGCGGGCGAACCGACATGGACGTCCTGCGGAGCAACGGGGGTGTCGACCGACGTTGGCGCCGTCGGCATCGCGCTGCTTATGGCGGCAACTTCGAGGCGATCCGCCTTCTCTAGCGCGTCATGCGTAACAGAGATGCCTGTGCTTTCGGCAGGCGGCTGGACGATCGCGACGGAGCGACGCGGTGGAGTGCTGAGCTCCATGGCTGACAGCATTCCCACGCTCAACAGGATGAGGAGGCCCAACAGCGCCATTCTCAGCATTACGCGCCTCTAACCCAAGTTAGCCCCCGCGGGAAATTCTCCGCGCCAATAAGGCAACTTTGCCGGCGGCCGCCGACCCACGGCGAATCATTTGCCGACAGGGTTAACGGCGGCGGTGCCGATGATCGCTGGCGGGTCTCTTTCGGTTCGTCGCGTGGGAGCTGCGACCCGTCGCTACCGTTCGACGCGTGACGCCCCGTGCCGGCGCAAGCCTGACCCGGGGCGGGTTCGCGGCCGCGAGCGGTGATTATCTTTCGCCTTCTTCCGCTTGCTCCCGCTCAAGGGCACTGATCAGCTTCCCAATGCGCTGCGTGGTCGTGGGGCTTTTCGCAGCCCGCAGCAGGCGCTTGGATTGCTCTAAACGAGAAGCGATCTGCTCCTGGCGCGCCAATTGGTCTTCCATCATCTGTTGTCCTCCACGGAGGAAGACGATCGGCAAGGCCAATGGTTCAAATCTGTTGTGTCAGCGCGCGTCGCTCCGCTGGATACTCGCGGCGCACCAGCCACAGGAATGGGTAAAGCCAAACGGCAGAGTTGAGAAACTGGAACAATATCTCGTTATGGTTGTTGTCATGCCGGATCCTCAGACGTGCAGGGTCGACGAGAAAAAGTCAGCAGAACAAAAATGGTAGGATCTCTGTCATCTCTCGCGGCTTTCGTACTCCTTGGAGCGTCGGTGATCGCTTTGCCGGCTTTTGCTCCAAAAGTGCAAGCGGATGAGCTTCAGGCACTGGCCAAAGGGGACCGGCTCGCAATCCAGGCCGCTTCAACGGACTGCTCGGCACAGGTCTGGCCGGACCTTACCACGTCCTGCTTGCGACACGCCGGTGCTGGAACGAAGATCCAGGAAGCTCGCCTCGTGACTGCCCGGCGTTAGATCGGTCGTCCGTCAATCCGCTCTTGAGGGATCAGCCCAACCCTCCAGTGCTTCCCGTCCGACCCGCGTGGTCGTGATCAGACCGTCGCGCCGAGACGAGATACCTGCTGACGCAGGCGAATTGGCTGGCCTTCTCCGCCCGAGAAGCGCAGCAATGGGTGCGGACGTCGGTCAAGGGCAATCGGCCTAGAGCATTGCGCGGGTGCCGAGACCGCTCGGGCCCGCCGAGAGAGAGCGAGATCACCATGTCGACAGATCCAATCCAGGTGCCGAACGTTCTCGTCGTGGAGGACGAGATGATCCTGCGGATGCGTGCGGTCGACATCGTGGAGGATGCCGGGTTCTGTCCCATAGAGGCGATCAATGCCGACGAGGCGATCTCCGTTCTGGAGTCCCGATCGGACATCTCGCTGCTACTGACCGACATTCAGATGCCCGGCAGTATCGATGGCCTCAAGCTCGCCCATGCGGTGCACGAGCGCTGGCCCTCGATCAAGATCATTCTGGTGTCCGGCCAGGTGAAGCCGTCCGAGGCGGAACGGCCAGCGGACAGCAGATTTTTCGGTAAACCGCTCGGTGTCGAGCAAATGATCACCGAGCTTAAGGCCATGGTCGGCGCAGGTGCTTTGCAGATCGTTCCGACGGCAGGCGACTGGACGCCAAATACGATATTTGACGCCGCGCGGACCGCTGCGCCCACCTCCCGGTCGGAGCAGGAGGCTTCTCTGTCTGCCGAGAACGACAGCCTTCGCTTGCTGCTCGAACAGGCCGAGATCGACGCGAGGGCTATGATCGTTCAGGCCGGCATCGATGCCGAGCAGCGAAGTGCCGCCGACAAGTTGCAGAAGCTGATCCTCGGAGAGCTGCATCATCGCGTCAAGAACACGCTTGCCATGGTGAGTGCGATCGCGTCCCAGAGCTTCCGCGGAGCGCCGAGCATCGAGCATGGACAGAAAGCCATGGAGGGCAGGCTGCTCGCCTTGGGGCGAGCCCATGATCTCTTGATGCAGGTGAGTTGGGCCGATGCGAGCCTGACCCACACGCTGAGCAGCGCAACGGAGCCCTACGACAGTCAGGGAGACCGACGCTTCCACTTCAATGGACCGGATATAAGGATTACCTCCGTCGCCGTCATTGCGCTTGCGATGACGTTCAACGAACTGTGCACCAACACCACCAAGTTCGGCGCGCTGTCCGTCCCGACAGGCCGCGTCGAGATTTCGTGGGCGATTGATGAGGTGAAGCAGAGGCTTCGCCTTGTCTGGACCGAAAGGGGCGGCCCCCCGGTCGAACCGCCAACACGCCGGAGTTTCGGCACCCGGATGATGGGGTCTCTCGGCCAGCAACTGACCGGGCAGGTGAGCCTCGCATATGAACGGAGCGGATTCGTTTACGCACTGGACGTGCCACTCGGCTCGGTCGTCGCGGCAGCGTGAGCCTGCGAGAGATCTAGGTTTCGGTCGCGGGATCGACGGGAAGTCGTGCCTGCGGTGCTCCAGCTGAGCCGGCGTCACTTGCCGGCCGATCACCTGAGACCAGCAAAAAAGGCCGCGGTTTGCACCGCGACCTCTTGAATTCACGCGCTTCGCCGCTCAGTAGGTGCCGATACCGACACTTACGCCCGGAGCGCGGAAGCCAACACCGCTGCGTTCCTCATAGCCACGCCGCTCGATGTAGCGCTCACGAGGTGCATATCCGTAGGCATCGCGGCCTTCGCGGATGATGACGCGTCGTTCGCTGCGCTCGCGCCAGCACCGTCCGTCTTCGTTGCAGACCATGCGAACGTTTTGGAGGCTGCTCTCCGGCGCGGACGACGTGCTGAGGGTAAGCGGTGCTGCCGAAGCTGCTGTCACGATGAGTGTACTGGCTGCGGCTGCCAAGACTGTGAATATTCTCATGAAGTATCTCCTGAATGAAGCTTGTGTCAGTAAGCCAATGGACTCGAGGAACAATGGTTCCGTGAGCCCAAGAAGAAACTCCTGCGCGAAGAGAATGTGTGTGTTCGCTTGGATCGGCGGCTTTCAAGATGACAAAGCCTTGCCAGCTCACGCGTAGGCTACCCAACCGCGGAACGTGAAGCCCGTGTAGAACAGGGTCGGCTCGGAGAAGCCGGCATCGCGCAAAACCGCCTCGTCCTGCGCGGGCTCCAAAATTTCCAGGTGGTTGGTGACGGCGTTTTGCGCGGCCGCGGCCTTGTCGGGCTCGACGCCGGAGGCGGCCAGGAACGCGGAGTACCGCGATAGCCACAGCGGACGTTCCTCCTCGCCGTCGGGCGCGCTCAAATGCGCGACCACGAAGGGAGCGCCCGGCTTCAACCGGCGGCGGATTTCCGAGGCAATGCGGCGTCTCTCCGCGACGTCGACGAAGTGCAGAGTCAGCAAGCAGCTCGCACCGTCGAACGATCCCTCCGGCGCATCGTCGATGTAGCCCTGGTGAAGATGTGCGCGCGATGCGAGCGGGCCCAGGGTTTGCCGGGCGAGCGCCAGCATCGCCGCAGACGGATCTACGCCGTCGAAACGCCAGGCGGGCTGCGCCTGCGCAAACGTCTTCAACTCGAGGCCGCCGCCGGCACCGAGCACGAGGATCCGCGCATCTTCACGCGCGCGCTCGGCCAGCAGGATCGCCGCCATCGACAGCATGGAATTGTAGCCGGGAACGAAGCGCGGCGGTCCCTCGGTGTAGGTCGCCACCGCTTGCGGATCGGAGAACATATCTTGAATGCTGGTCATTGCGTTGTCCTTCCTGAAGCCGGCATCAGGCGTGATGCGCGCTGATGCCTTGAAGCTTGCGGGGAGCCGAGGCGCTTGCGAAAATCCTCGCTCAGCATCGCCAGCGTCACCTCGCCGAGCCGCGACAGCAGCAGCGCTTCCGCATCGCGGAAGGCTTGGTCGAGCGCGGCGTTGACGGCCTGCTCGACGAGGCAGCCCGGCGCCTCCGTGCGATTGCCCATGGCCAGCAGCGAGGGACTGCCGAGCGCGGTGTAGACATCGCGCAGCGTCACCTTCGACAGGTCGCAGGCAAGCGTCCAGCCGCCGCCATGCCCCTTCTCGGAGCGGACGTAACCGAGGTCGCGCAGGCCGGCCATGATGCGGCGGATCACCACCGGGTTGGTGTCCATGGCTTTCGCAAGGGTCTCGGACGTGAACGGGCCGGGTTGTTGCGTCATGTGCAAGAGCACATGGAGCACGCCGGATAGCCGGGAATCTCGTTTCATGTAACTCTATATGTTACGTGATAGCTCAAATGTCAAATGCGGCCAAGGCCCGATGACATTCTCCCGATTTTGCTACGTGCTAACCCATTGATCCCGCTCATGCCGGCTACTGTGCATGGGGTTGTTTTCGACTTTTTTGTTTCGGCGAGCCCAAAGACCGAGGCCGCCATGCTGATTTGTCACGGTGACGCCGCCGCGCGCGAGGACAACAATCAGCCGGACACCGCGTGGACTTTTTGTCCCTCACCTCGCGCGGCGCCGGTTTTCATCCATCCATTTTTTGGAGGCGCATCATGCAGGTTTACAATGTGGTGAAGTTCAAGGTGAAGCAGGGCGAGGAAGCCGCCTTCCTCGACGCGCACCGGAACGGCAAGGCCAAATGGCCTGGCCTCGAGCATGGCGTCATCATCAAGACCGGCGAGCAGACCTTCTGCCTCATCGGCACATGGTCCAGCCAGGATGCGCTGCTCGCGGCACGACCAGCAATGATCAAGACCCTCGATAGTTTCAGGTCGGTGCTCGAGGACCAGGGCAACGGCCGCGGTGTGACGGATGCCGCTTCGGGCGAGGTGGTGCTCGGTCTCTAGCAGGCGATCGGCCCGCTACTTCATCACCCGCAGGCCCTTGGTCGTGAACCGCTGGGTCTTGTCGCCCGGACGGACCGGACGCCTTGTGCCGGCGGCCTTGCCGGTGCCGGGCGGCTGGTGGGCGGGCACGAGCTGGTGCGGCTGCGAGCCGATCAGGTCGCGGCGGCCCATCTCGATCAAGGCCTCGCGCAGCACGGGCCAATTGTCGGGGTCGTGGTAGCGCAAGAACGCCTTGTGCAGGCGGCGCTGGCGCAGGCCCTTGATCGCCTCGACCTTGTCGCTGCCGCCGTGCCGCACGCCGCGGAGGGGATTGACGCCGGTGTGATACATCGCAGTCGCGGTCGCCATCGGTGAGGGCAGGAATGTCTGCACCTGGTCGGCGCGATATCGGTTCTCCTTGAGCCAGAGCGCGAGGTTCATCATGTCCTCGTCGGTCGTGCCCGGATGCGCCGCGATGAAATAGGGGATCAGGTAATATTTCTTGCCGGCCCGCTCGGCCGCTTCGTCGAACATCCGCTTGAACTTGTTGTAGGCGCCGATGCCCGGCTTCATCATCTTGTCGAGCGGGCCGCGCTCGGTGTGTTCAGGCGCGATCTTCAAATAGCCGCCGACGTGATGGGTGACGAGCTCCTTGATGTATTCGGGGCTCTCCACTGCAAGGTCATAGCGCACGCCCGAGGCCACCATCACCTTCTTGATGCCCTTGGTCTCGCGCACCTTGCGATAGAGCCTGATGAGATCGTCATGCGAGGTGTTCAGGTTCGGGCAGATCTCGGGGAAGACGCAGGACGGCCGCCGGCACGCGGCCTCGACCTTCGGGTCCTTGCACGCCATTCGGTACATGTTGGCGGTGGGGCCGCCGATGTCGGAGATGACGCCGGTGAAGCCCGGCGTCTTGTCTCGGATTTTTTCGATCTCGCGCAGGATCGAGCCTTCCGAGCGATTCTGGATGATGCGGCCTTCGTGCTCGGTGATCGAGCAGAAGGTGCAGCCGCCGAAACAGCCGCGCATGATCGTCACCGAGAACTTGATCATGTCCCAGGCGGGAATCTTGGCGTCGCCATAGGACGGATGCGGCGCGCGGGCGTAGGGCAAATCGTAGACCGCGTCCATCTCGTCGCTGGTCAGTGGGATCGGCGGCGGATTGAGCCAGAGATCGCGGTCGCCGTGACGCTGCACCAGCGGCCGCGCATTGCCGGGATTGCTCTCCCGGTGCAGCACGCGTGACGCGCGGGCATAGGCTTCCTTGTCCTGCTCGACCTGCTCCAGCGCCGGCAGCCGGATCACGGTCGCGCCCTTCTGGCGGGTTGCGCCTTCGTCGGCGGAATCGAGATCGTCGGCGTGCAGCTCGGAGTAATCTTCAGGCACGCGGCGGAACAGCGCGACGCCGCGGATGTCGTTCAGCTCACGCGGCGCTTCACCGGCGGCGAGCCGCTGCGCGACTTCGACCACGGCGCGCTCGGCGTTGCCATAGAGCAGCAGGTCCGCCTTGGCGTCGGCAAGCACCGAGCGGCGCACCTTGTCGGACCAGTAATCGTAGTGCGCGATCCGGCGCAGCGAAGCCTCGATGCCGCCGAGCACGATCGGCACGTCCTTGAACGCCTCGCGGCAGCGCTGCGCATACACCACGGTGCAGCGGTCCGGCCGCTTGCCGCCTTCGCCGCCGGCCGTATAGGCATCGTCGCTGCGGATGCGGCGGTCCGCGGTGTAGCGGTTCACCATGGAATCCATGTTGCCGCCGGTGACCCCGAAGAACACTTTTGGCTTGCCCAATGCCTTGAACGGCTCGGCCGAGTGCCAGTCGGGCTGGGAGATGATGCCGACCCGAAAGCCTTGTGCCTCCAAAAGGCGGCCGATGATGGCCATGCCGAAGCTGGGGTGATCGACATAGGCGTCCCCGGTCACCAGCACGATGTCGCAAGCGTCCCAGCCGAGCGCGTCCATCTCGGCGCGGCTCATCGGGAGGAACGGTGCCGGCTTGCGCGGCCGGGCCTGAGCCATCAGGGGCTTTGCGGCGGTGATGATCTGGGTGTCCATGGGGCGTAGGCATAGGACTCCGGGCCTGCGAATACAACCGACGGACGCGTGAAAGATCGCGGTTCCCCAGCCGCCCATGCGCTGCGTTAACGGGTTCGCCAGCGCCTACCGTCTCCTCCCCGACCAGCGGCGGCAGGTGTGTGACGCCGTCCACATAACAGCCGGTGCCGTCGCGTCATGCTCACTCCAGTCCTCTAGGAGAGCCCCATGTTGCTGGTCGATGCGCTGCTGATCCTGGCGATGTTGTTCTTCCTGTTCCTGCCGATCACCGATCGTCGGACGGTGCGGATGAGGCTCTGCATGCTGTGCGCGCTGCTCGCGGTGTTCTCGCTCTCGATCACCCGCACCCCATCGTGCCGGTTCTCCTCGCGGGCATCTCCGCGCCTTCCGGAATGGTGCGCGTGCCTCATATGCATATGGACGAGCCGTCGTCGGGGTTCTCACCGCCGCAGACATCGGATATCCGATTGATCCATGGGCAAGGGAACCTCTGACGGCGGTCGTGGCGCGAGCACCGGTGCATCACCGTCCACGCACGCCTGGCTTGGCGCGATCGCGCTGATCGGCTTCATCCTGGTGGCGACCGCGCAGGCCTCCAATCAAATTCTGGCGCGCGGACTTGCCGGCTCGGTCCCGCCCTTCGCGCTCGCCTTCTTCCGCTGGAGCATCGTCGCCATCGGGCTCGCGCCGATCGCGCTCAAGGAGATCCGCGATGGCCGCGTGACGCTGGCCGGGAGCATCTGGCCCATCCTCGCTGCCGGATTCATGGGCATGTTCCTGTGCGGCGGTCCGGTCTATGCCGCGGGCGTATCGACGACGGCGATCCACATCGCGCTGATCATGGCGCTGTCGCCGATCACGGTGCTGCTGATTTCGGCCGTGCGCGGCATCGAGCATGTCGGCCCGCTGCAATGGCTCGGCACGGCACTCGCGCTCGCCGGTGCGCTGCTGATCATCTCCGGCGGCCATCCGCAGACGCTGATCGAGCTTCAGACCGCAGCAGGCGACGGCCTCGTCGTGATCGCCATGCTCGGCTGGTCCGGCTACACGCTGCTGCAATCGCGCGCCGCGCCGAAGGCCTCGCTGTTGGCACGCATCAGCCTGTTCTCCGGCGCGGGCGCGCTGTTCTCGCTGCCGCTCGCGGCCATAGAGATGTGGGCGTCGCCGGGGCAGGTCTTCAGCACCAAGGCGCTCTCGGCCTATGTCTTCGCCGGGATCGTTCCCGGCCTGCTCGCCTATGCCGGCTTTGCCTGGCTCGGCGGCAAGTTCGGCTCGGTGCGGACCTCGCTCGTGCTCTATCTCGGGCCGATCGCGAGCGCGCTGCTGTCTTTCGCCATCCTCGGCGAACCGCCGAAGCTGATCCATCTTTTCGGCGGTTTGCTGATCCTGGGCGGCGTCTGGGCCAGCCTCCGCCGCTAGTTCCATCCGCACGCGTCCCGGTTCATCCGCAGGAACCATCCGGTGTCGTGAACATTCTGATGGAGGGGTTGCGGCGGGCCCGGCTCGCGCGCGCTCGCAACGTTCGCCTCTGGCGTGGGGGAGCCGTGAGTACAGTCATAGAGAACCTGCTGTTGCGGAAGCAGAAACTCGTGGAGCAGCTCGAAAAGGCGCCATCGGTCGAGGATCGCGACAAGATCGAGCACCAGCTCGAGCAGATCAACACCGCGCTGGATTTTCTGGACAGGCCGGGATCGAAGGACGCGAAATAGCCGCGCTCAATCCACCTTAGATGTCTCGACCTTCAAAGCCCTGGCATAGACCAGCCCCGAATTGGTGATATGCGTGGTCATCAACTCCTCGAAGGCGGCGAGGTCGCCGCGCGCGAACAAATCGAGAAGCTTGCGGTGCTCGTCGAACGAGGTGCGGGTGCGCACGTCGATCGGCGAGGTCAGATTGGTGCGGAGCGCGGCGACGCGGCCGGAGACAAGTTGATAGGATTCGGCGAGGTAGCGGTTGCCGCAATGGGTGAACAGCGCCTCGTGAAAGGCCGCATCGGCGCGGCCATAGGCGATGTTGTCCTTCGCCGCGACCGCCGGCTCCATTGCGGCGATCGCATCGCTCATCGCGGCGGCCGCACCGTCGCGATCGCAGCGATAGGCGAGCTCGGCCGCCCTGGGTTCGAGCGCGATGCGGAAGGTGCAGAGCGCATTGATGTCCTCCGCGCTCGGCGTGAACACAAAGCTGCCGACCTGCGGGCGGATCACCACGAGGCCTTGCGCTTGCAACAGGCCCATCGCCTCGCGCACCGGCGTGCGGCTGACGCCGAAGGAATTGGCCACCATCTCCTCGGAGATGGCGGCGCCCAGGGTGAACTCGCCCTCGATGATCGCCTGCCGCAACCGCTGCATCACCCGCTGCGACAGTGATTTCGGCGTGTCGAGCTTGAGCGAGCGCATCTGCTCTCTCAGACGACTTTGCCGGGATTGAGCAGATGATCAGGATCGAGCGCCGCCTTCAGTGTCCGCATCAGTGCGATCTCGGCCTCGCTCCTTGCATGTCCCAACCACCTCTTCTTCAGCGTGCCGATGCCGTGCTCGGCGGAGACGCTGCCCCCCAGCTCGCGGACCAGACCGTAGATGATCGTATCCATCTCCTCCTTCGGCTGCTGCTCGACGGCAAGGCCGGTGACCCAGGAGACGAGATGCAGATTGCCGTCGCCGATATGGCCGTAATAGACGCTCTCGCAGCCCTCGATGCCGGAAGCCAGCGCGGCCTTGCAGCGCGTGGCGAACTCGTCCATCCGTGCCACGGCAAGGCCGATATCATAGGAGATGTGCGGGCCCAGCACCTGGCCGAACTCGGCGCAGATGTCGCGCACGCGCCAGAAGGCCTGCGTCTGCGCCAGCGATTGCGCCACGGCGGCATCCGCCAGCAGCCCGCGCTCCATCAGCTCTTCGAGCCAGGCCTGGAAGCGCGGCGCGTCGACGCTCTCGTCGGTGCCCTGCGCCTCGACCAGCACGTAGAGGCCGTGACCTGCGGTGACCGGCGGCTTCACGCCGGCGCGGGTCGTGATCACGTCCCAATAGTCCGGCCACATCACCTCGAACGCCGACAGCAGCGGGCCGAGCCCGCTGCGCGCCGCGCCGAGCAGCGCGACCACCGCGGCATAGTCCTTCAGCGCACAGAGCGCCGCCATGGTCGAGCGCGGTTTCGGAAACAGTTTCAGCACCACGCGGGTGATGATGCCGAGCGTGCCTTCCGAGCCGATGAACAGATGCTTCAGATCGTAGCCGGCATTGTTCTTCATCAGCTTGTTGAGGCTGGTGATGATGGTGCCGTCGGGCAGCACCACTTCGAGACCGAGCACGAGCTCGCGCGTCATGCCGTAGCGGATCACTCGGTTGCCGCCGGCGTTGGTCGAGAGATTGCCGCCGATCGCGCAGGAGCCGCGCGAGCCGAGGTCGAGCGGAAAGAAGAAGCCGGCTTCATCAGCCGCTTTCTGAATTGTCTCGAGCGGCGTGCCTGCCTTCACGGTCATCGTCATCGAGGCAGGATCGATCTCCTCGATGCCGGTCATGCGCTCCAGCGAGATCGCGACCCAGCCTGCTTCGGGCGAGGCGCCGCGGCACAGTCCGGTCAGTCCGCCCTGCGGCACGAACGGCAGGCGCGCCTGCCGGCAGGTCAGAATCGCATCGGCGACACCTTGCGCATCCACGGGGCGGATCACCGCGAGCGGCGTCTGCGGCAGGCTCGCGCTCCAGTCGTTGCAATTGCGCGCCGGCACGTCGGTGCCGACAAGCACCGCCGCTGCGCCGAGCTTGTCGCGCAGGGCGCCGAGCAATTGGTCGGGGCGCCCGGCCGGGGTCACCATGTCCATGCGAACCTCCTCAAAATCTGGCTGCGCCATACGCCGTGACACCGGAAAAGGATTTGCGCGCTTCTTGTATGTAAGGTACAAGACAAAAAGTAAAGCAAAAACAAGGGCCGATCCGGCTGCGGAAGATCTTTGAAGATCAGAGGCTTAGCTCGGGATCGAAGCAAAGGGCAGTGTGATGATTGAGGCAATTCGCGGGTTCTGGGTGGCATCGGCGACACCGCTGGCGGCCGACGGCAGCGTGGATTCCGCAAAGCTCGCGGCTCATGCCAAGCAACTCTTCGGCAAGGGTGTCGACGGCGTCGTGCTGTTCGGCACCACCGGCGAGGGCACCTCGTTCAATGTCACCGAGCGCGTTGCAACCATCGAAGCCGTGCTCAAGGCTGGTGTCGCGCCGGAACGCATCGGCGTCGGCGGCGGCTTCCCCGCCATCACCGACAGCATCGCGCTCGCGCGCGCCGCGCTCGGTCTCGGCTTGCGTCACGTGCTGGTGCTGCCGCCTTACTTCGATCGCAGCGCCACGGCTGAAGGCATCGAGGATGCCTTCGCCGCGATCATCGACGGCGTCTCCGACGACCGGTTGCGCGCCTATCTCTATCATATCCCGCAGATCTCGGGCGTTGCGATCCCGACCGGCGTCGCCGCGAACCTGCGCAAGCGTTACGGCAGGGTGGTCGCGGGCCTGAAGGATTCCAGCGGCGACTTCAAGCAGTTCCAGGCGTTCCGTGCCGCGGCTCCCGATCTGGCCATCACCGTCGGGAACGAAACCGACATCGCCCGCGCGATCGCCGCCGGTGGCGCGGGCACCATCTGCGGCATGGCCAACATCGTGCCGGAGCTGGTCAGGGCGATGATCGACGGCAAGGATGCCGAACCGCGCATGCAGGCTGCGGCCGATATCGTGCTGAAGACGCCGTCGTTCCTCGCGACCCTGAAGGCCATCATCGCGGCGCAGACCGGCGACCCCGCGTGGTTGCGCGTGCGCCCGCCGCTCCGCGCATTGTCGGACGGCTCCGCATTCAAGCGGAAGCTCGACGAGTTGATGGCTCCTGCCATCGCGTGAGACCGCACGACATCGCGACACGCCGCCGCGATTCGCGTACTGCGTGTCGCAGCCGACGCGAGGCCAATTAGAGATTGCCGCTCAATGCCGGTCCGTTCTTAGAACGATTCCATACTGGAGCGATTCAAGCTCGGCCACGGTTCTCCTCGATCTCGCCGGCTGTTACACGCGCACACTTCAATGTCCTGACGTGAAGTGGATTGAAAGTGCGTGCCTCCGTGGATGGCCTGCGTAGCCGCAGCCATCGTCATCGTGCCGGCGAGAGCCGTGCAGGTCTTTTCGTCGGTGTAGTCGTGCTGCTCACCGGATTTTCGTCCCATACCACGAGCGCGCGGGCGCAGTCGGCGCTGCCGCCGGTGACGGTGGAAGCCCCGGCGCCGCGGTCCAGGCCAGCACGTGCGTCGGAGCAATCGCCACGCCGCATGCAGGCCGCTCGCCGCCAATCCGCCCGCAATCCTGCCCCCACGCCGCCAACGCTCTCGGAGCGCGCGGCCGCGGAAGCCGCCGCGCAGCAGGCCGCCAGGCTCGGCTACCGCGCGATGCCGAGCGCGACGACGCTGCGCAGCGGCGCCTCGCCGCTCGACACATCGCAGGCCGTCAACGTCGTGCCTGAGCAGGTGCTGAAGGACCAGCTCCCGCGCAACATCGATGATGCGCTCATCAACGTCTCCGGCATCACCCAGACCAATACGCTGGCGGGCAGCCAGGACGCCGTGATCCGCCGCGGCTTCGGCGACAACCGCGACGGCTCGATCATGCGCAACGGCATGCCGCTGGTGCAGGGCCGCAGCTTCAATCCCGCGGTTGAAAGCGTCGAGGTGCTGAAAGGGCCGGCCTCGCTGCTCTACGGCATCATGGATCCCGGCGGCATCGTCAACACCATCAGCAAGCGTCCGGAGCTCTATCAGCACGGCTCCGTCACGCTGCTCGGATCGGCCTTCAGTGCCTCGAAGACCGGCGCGGACGGCCTGCTCGACGTTACCGGTCCGATCGGCGATCAGGGCCTTGCCTATCGTTTCATCGGCTACGGCGTCAGCGAGGACTATTGGCGTAATTTCGGCCGTCACCGCGAGATGCTGGTCGCGCCGTCGCTGGCCTGGTACGGCCAGGACACCACGGTTCAGCTCAACTACGAGCATCGCGAGTTCATCTATCCGTTCGATCGCGGCACGGCGTTCAATCCGGTGACCAAGGCACCGTTGGCGGTGCCAGCGACGCGACGGCTGGATGAACCCTTCAACAACACTTGGGGGACATCGGACCTGATCCAGGCCTCGGTCGAGCACCGCTTGAACCAGGATTGGAAGCTCTACGCCGGCTACAGCTACAACACCGAAACCTTCAGCGCCAACCAGCTCCGCATCACCGGCATCAACTTCACGACCGGTAACGAGACGCGGAGCAATGACGGCACGCGAGGCTCGCTCAGCAATGTCAGCTATGGAACGTCCTACATGTCCGGCAGCTTCTGGCTGGGCAACATGCGCAATGACGTGGTCTTCGGCGGCGACGGTCAGTATCGTACCATCTACCGCGACACCTTGATCCGGCAGACGACTCCCGCCTTCAATGTCTACAATCCCGTCTACGGCCTGATCGGGCCGGGCACGACCGCTTCCCCGACCGATAGTGCCCAGACTGACAAGCTCGGCCAGTGGTCGCTGTTTGTCCAGGACACCCTGCATCTCACCGAGCGGTTCGCGCTGGTCGGTGGCGTGCGCTACATGGACTACGACCAGATCGCCGGCCGCGGAAAGCCGTTCATCACCAACACCAATGTGTCGCAGGACAAGGTACTTCCGCTCGGCGGCGCCATCTTCAAGCTCACCGACCAGATATCGCTCTATGCGAGCTACACGCAGTCGCTGAAGCCGAACTCGACCATCGCGCCGATCGGCGTGATGATCGATTCCAACGTCGCGCCCGAGGAGGGCGTGTCGTACGAGACCGGCGTGAAGTTCGATTTGAACAAGCGCATCTCGGGTACGCTGGCGCTCTACGATCTCGACAAGAAAAACGTGCAGACGACGAAGACCAACAGTGCGGGCATCGTGGAGCTCCATACCGTCGGCCGTGCCCGCTCGCGCGGCGTCGAGCTGGACGTGACCGGCAGGCTCACCGACAGCTGGGCCTTGATCGGCAGCTATGGCTATACGGACGCCCGCGTGACGGCGTCCGAGGATCTGACGTTGCTCGGCAAGAAGCTGCAAAACGTCGCCCTGAACACCGCCTCGCTCTATCTGGTCTATGACTTCGGCACCGCATTGCCCGGTCAGCTCCGCCTCGGCGGCGGCGCGCGTTATGTCGGCGACCGCCCCGGTGATTCCATCAACACCTTCTTCCTGCCGTCCTATGTTGTCGCCGATATCTTCGCGACCTACGAGATGAAGCACCAGAACACGCCGGTGATCTACCAGTTCAACGTCAAGAACCTGTTCGACACCGTCTACTACTCCTCGGCCGTCAACAATCTGAACGTCGCCATCGGCGATGCGCGTCGCGTCTCGCTGTCAGCAACGGTGAAGTTCTAGCGATGGCAGCGCGGCTAGGACACACGATCAAGGCGGTCCTGTTCCAGGTTCATTCCATCGCGGGCCTGGTCCTCGCGCTACTGGTGTCCCTGATCGCGCTGACCGGCGCGATCATGAGTTTTGAGGACGAGATCGTCGATCATCTCAACGCCGGCATCATGCAGGTCGCGCCGCGTCAGGCGCCGGCGTTGATGCCTGATGAGCTGGTGGCGCGGTTGAAAGCGGGGCAGGACCTCGGCAAGGTCTCGGCCGTCACGCTGTCGAGCGATCCGTCGGCGGCGGTCCATGTCCGCTTTGGCCGTGACGACCGGGGCGGCCGGCCCGCTTCGCTCTATGTCGATCCCTATGACGCGCGCGTCCTGGGCTCGCCCCGCGGCGAGCCCTTCTTCGCGACCGTGCGCCAGCTGCATCGTTGGCTGCTGATTCCCGGCGACGGCAAGGGTTGGGGACGCCCGATCACCGGCAGCATCGCGATCGGCCTCATCATCATGCTGGTGTCGGGCCTCGTGCTGCGCTGGCCGCGTCGCGCGGGTAGCGTGAAGATGTGGCTGAAGCCGAATCTCGGGCTCAGCGGCCGCGGACTGCACCGGACGCTCCACACCGTGATCGGCACCTGGGTCCTGCCGGTCTATCTGACGATGACGCTGACCGGACTGTATTTCTCGTTCGAATGGTACAAGGACGGCGTAACCCGGCTGCTGGCGCGTCCGCAGGTCGCCGCAGCGAAGATGCCCGCAAAGTCGCCGGGTGGCCGGGCAGAGCCGGCGTCGCCGTTCGGATTCGACCAGGCCTGGATGACGTTCCAGCGCGAGGAAGGCGCTCGGTTCTCCAAAGCTCTGCTGACGCTGCCGGCGGGATCGGGCACGGCGATCCGCATCCGCTCGTGGGGCAAGGCGTCGCTGCTGGAGACCACGCGCGATGAATTCCGCATCGACGCCATCACCGGGCAACTGGTCTCCGCGGAGCGCTACGCCGACAAAACTTTTGGCGAGACAATCATCGCGGCCATCTACGACATCCATCGCGGCGCAATCCTGGGCTGGCCCGGCAAGCTCGCCTTCATGATCGCCGCGATCCTGATGCCGTTATTCGCAGTCACCGGCATCCTGCTCTATCTGTCGCGTCGCAGGCTGCGGCGCCCGGCACAGCCGCCGCTCGGGCGGCTCGTCCCCGGCGAGTGAGCGTTCAAGGCTAGCCAATACGCTTCCAATCGGTCAAAAGCCCAGGGCCTGTCCTCGCTAAGGTCCATGCCATGAAGCTCCCGACCGTCACCCCCGCCGAGATCCGCCGCGCCCTGCTGCTGCGCGAAGAAATCGCGCTGCTCGATCTCCGATATGAGGCAGGTTTCGCGACCGGGCATCCGCTGTTCGCCGCCAACATGTCCGCCGACCGGATCGAGATCGAGGCCGAGACGAGGCTGCCGCGCAAGGACGTGGCGATCGTGCTCTATGATGACGGTGAGGGGCTGGTCGCGCGAGGTGCCGAGCGGCTCGCCGCGCTGGGTTACACCAACATCAGCGCGCTGGATGGCGGACTGAAGGCCTGGCGTACCGCAGGCTACGAGGTCTTCGAGGACGTCAATTCCTATTCGAAAGCGTTCGGCGAACTGGTCGAGTCGCGCAGGCACACGCCGTCGCTCAGTGCCGACGAGGTGGCCAAGCTGATCGCCGACAAGGCTGACATCGCCATTCTCGACGTCCGCCGTTTTGACGAATACGCCACCATGAACATTCCGGGCTCGGTCAGCGTGCCCGGCGCGGAGCTGGTGTTGCGTGCAGGGCAGGCCGCGCCCGATCCCCAGACCACCATCATCGTCAATTGTGCCGGCCGCACCCGCTCCATCATCGGCACCCAGTCGCTGATCAATGCCGGCGTGCCCAACAAGGTTCGCGCGCTGCGCAACGGCACCATCGGGTGGACGCTGGCACGACATACGCTCGACCACGGCGCCGATAGGCGCGGCGCGATCGGGCCGTTCGAGGGCGGTCCGGCCAATGCGCGCGACGTCGCCTATCGCGCCGGCGTGCGCCACATCGGCGCGAACGAGATAGCTGCGCTTGTCGCGCAGACGAATCGCACGCTGTACCGGTTCGACGTGCGCGACGCGGAAGAGTATGCGGCCGGCCATCTCGCGGGCTTCCGGCATTATCCGGGTGGCCAGTTGGTGCAGGAAACCGACATGGCTGCGCCCGTGCGCGGTGCGCGCATCGTCCTGACCGACGACAAATGCGTCCGCGCCGACATGACGGCGTCGTGGCTGGCGCAGATGGGCTGGGAGGTCTATGTGCTCGAAGGCGGCTATGACGGCGCGCTCGAGATCGGCCCGCCGCGCGTGCTGCCCAAGCCGGATCCGGCCCATCGCTACCGCCGGCCCTATGAAGGTACCGACGTCGCGCAAGCCGCGATGCAGGCCTATCTCGATTGGGAATATGGCCTCGTCGAACAGCTCCGCCGCGACGGCACGCACGGGTTCTATGTGATTTGACCCAGCTCTTGGGCCCACCCACCGCCCCGCCATCTTCTCCCCGTATCCGACCCCTATTGTGCTGGGCCTCTTCTGCGGTCTAAGAGCTGCGGCAAAGCCGCCATTTCAGGAGACACCATGCCAGCCCCAGGCCAAAGCCCTGAGCGGAACGCCAAGGCGTTGCTGCTCGAAGGCGTCAATGACAGTGCCGTGGACCTGTTCAGGAGTGCCGGCTTCACCAATGTCGAGCGGCTGACCAAGGCGCTGGACGGCGAGGACCTGCGGCGCGCCCTCAAGGGCGTGTCACTGCTCGGCATCCGCTCGCGTACCCAGATCACCGATGAGGTGCTCGCCGCCGCCGACCAGTTGCTCGCCGTCGGCTGCTTCAGCGTCGGCACCAACCAGGTCGATCTTGCGGCGGCGCGCAAGCGCGGCATTCCCGTCTTCAATGCGCCCTTCTCCAACACGCGCAGCGTCGCCGAGCTCGTGATCGGCGAGATCGTGATGCTGCTGCGGCGGATCTTTCCGCGCTCGGTGTCGGCGCATGAGGGCGGCTGGGACAAGTCGGCGACCGGCAGCCGCGAGGTGCGCGGCCGCACCCTCGGCATCGTCGGTTACGGCAATATCGGCTCGCAGCTCTCGACGCTGGCCGAGGCGATCGGCATGCGCGTGATCTATTTCGACCGCACCGACAAGCTCCGCCACGGCAACACCGAGCCCGTCGAGCGGCTGGACGAGCTGCTGGCGCAGAGCGACGTCGTCAGCCTGCACGTTCCGGAGACACCGGAGACCGCGGGCATGATCGGCGAGAAGGAGCTGCGGGCGATGAAGCCGGGCTCGTTCCTGATCAACAACAGCCGCGGCACCGTGGTCGATCTCGATGCGCTCGCGCGCGCCTTGCGCGACGGCCATCTCGCCGGCGCCGCCATCGACGTGTTTCCGATCGAGCCGTCCTCGAACGCGGATCGCTTCAACAGCCCGGTGCAGGGCCTTGAGAACGTCATCCTCACGCCGCATATCGGCGGCTCCACCGAAGAGGCGCAGGAGCGCATCGGTGGCGAGGTCGCGCGCAAGCTGGTGGATTATTTCATCACGGGATCGACCATGGGCGCGGTGAATTTCCCGGAGGTGCAGCTGCATCTTCGCCCCTCCGGCGCGCGCTTCAGCCATGTCCATCGCAACGTGCCCGGCATGCTGCGGCGGCTCAACGAGGTCTTCCTCCAGCGCGACATCAACATCGCAGCGCAATATCTGGAGACGTCCGGCGATCTCGGTTACGTCGTGCTCGACGCCGATCTCGGCGGCCAGGATTCCGGCGCGCTGCTCGAGCAGATCCGCGGTCTCGACGGCACGGTCGGCGCGCGGCTGGTGTTCGAGCATTAGCGCGTCATTGACGGCAGGCCGGAGGTCGCATTGAATGCGGCCTCTGGTGGGTTGAACGAGAAACATAAGACCGGGTGGGAACGATGACGCTGACAAGAGCGAAGCTGTGCGTATGGCTCCTGGCCACGGCGGCGGCGCTGAGCGCGAATTCCGCCTTGGCGCTGACTTTGGCGGAGGACGCAGAAACCGTCTGCAAGGGTCTCGCCGGCGGCACCGACGCCGTGAAGATTGATTCCACCACGTTGCAGGCACCCTCGCCAATCGCCATCGCCGAACGCGGGCCGACTCCGTCCGGACGCATCACGCCGGCCAATCCCGGCTTCTGCAAGGTGCTCGGCCATATCGACCCGGTCGACCCCAAGGCGCCCCCGATCAAATTCCAGGTCAACCTTCCCGTCGAATGGAACGGCCGCTCGCTGCAGTATGGCGGCGGCGGTTTCAACGGTGTGCTGATCACCGGCCTTGCGCTGCCGCCCGCCTATCCCTTCGACAAGCCGTCGCCGCTTGCGCGCGGCTTCGTCACCTACGGCACCGATTCCGGCCATGAAACGAAACAAGGCGAGCCGCCGCAGGTGTTCGCACTCAACGACGAAGCCTTCGAGAATTTCGCTCACCGCTCCTACAAGAGAGTGCGCGATGCGGCCGTTGGCCTGATGGAGCGAGCCTACGGCAGGAAGCCGGAAAAGATGTACTTCATGGGTTCGTCGGAAGGCGGCCGCGAAGGCCTCACCATGGCGCAGCGTTACCCCGACGATTTCGACGGCATCTTTGCCCGCGTGCCCGTGATCAACTGGGTCGGCCTGCAACACGCCGGCACGCGTTCGGGTCTCGCGACCATGGGTCCGGGCTGGATCAATCCGGCGCAGGTGAAGCTCGTCGGCAACGCCGTGCGCGCAGCCTGCGACAAGGCCGACGGCTCCGACGATGCGCTGGTGCAGAACCCCGTCGCCTGCAAGGCGGCATTCAAGGTCGAGACGCTGCGCTGCGCCTCTGGCCAGAGCGGCGATCAGTGTCTGACCGATCCGCAGATCAAGGCGATCGAGACCTTGCACGGCACCTACAAGTTTCCGTTCGTTCTCGCCAATGGTCTCGACGATTATCCCGGCTGGGGCGTGTCGGGCGAGGACACGCCGGCGATCGGTCCGACCGGCGGTTGGGTTTCGTGGTGGCTCGGCACCGCGCCGCCGGCGCAACCGCCTGCGCCCAACAACGGCATCGCCTGGATCTACGGCGCCGGCGGCATCAAATACGTCTTCGCGCGCGATCCCAACCTCGACGTCACCACCTACAAGGTGGAGGAGCACAAGGCGCGGCTGCTCGAGGTCTCCAAGCTGATGGATTCGACCGATCCCGATCTCAGCCGCTTCCGTGCCCGAGGCGGCCGTCTGATCATGCTCGAGCACATGGCCGACTACGCCCAGAGTCCCTATGCCGGCATCCGCTATTTCGAGAACGTCGAGCGCAAGATGGGCAAGGCCGAGACCGCCGAATTCGCGCGGCTCTACACTGCGCCCGGCGTCGATCATGTCGGCTCCGGCGCGCCGGCCAATGTCGACATGCTCAGTGTGCTGGTCGACTGGGTCGAGAAGGGCAAGGCGCCCGGCGATCTCGAGGTGATCGAGCAGAAGGTCGAGCCACCGTCGTTCGCGACACTGCGCGCGCTGCCGCTGTGCCGCTGGCCGGCCTGGCCGCATTACAAGGCGGGTGCGGTGACGGAGGCGGCGAGCTTTACCTGCGCGCCCTAGCGAAACGGCTGGTTTGACAACCGCCCCGGGCCCGGTTATCTATTTCGCATGCGAAATAACGGCATCGAGGCCCGGCATCATCGGCTGATCTACCTGCTGAGCGTCGCGCAGCGCCGCCTGCAGCGCTGGATGGCGGCTCGGCCCGAGAGCGAGGTGACGCCGGCGCAGGCCGGGCTGTTGTTCATTCTCGGCAAGCAGGACGGCGTCCTGATGGGCGAGGCAGGCGCGGCGCTCGATCTGGGTCCGGCCGGCATTTCCGGCCTCGTCGACCGCACGGAGGCCGCCAAGCTGATCGAGCGGCGGGCCGATCGCGAGGACGGACGCGCCTGGCGGATCTGGCTGACGCCGAAGGGACGGACGGCATTGGCGCAGGCGAAGGCCGGCGCTGCCGAGGTCAATGCGGCACTGACGGACGGATTTACAGCCGCGGAGATCGACATCGTCGCACGCTGGCTGACCAGCATTCAGGACAAGTTTCCAAGACCTTCAGAGACAAGAAGTTCAGACGACTAGAAGGAGAGACCGATGACCGAGCACGTCCGGATCGAGAACGATGGCGGAATTCTCACCCTCACGCTGGCGCGTCCCGACAAGAAGAATGCGCTGACCGATGCGATGTACGGCAAGCTCGCCGACAGTATCGAATCCGCCGAGTTCGATCCCTCGGCCCGCGTGATCCTGATCCGCGGCGAGGGCGACATGTTCACCGCCGGCAACGACGTCAGCGAGTTTGCCGCTGTGGCGTCCGGAAAGTCGGAAGGCAGCCGCAATGTCATCCGCTTCATCCAGTCGCTGGCGCGTTGCACCAGGCCGCTGGTTGCGGCGGTACAGGGCCGTGCCGTCGGCGTCGGCACCACGATGCTGCTGCATTGCGACCTCGTCGTGCTCGCCGAAAACGTGCAATTGTCGACTCCTTTCGTCAGCCTCGCGCTGGTGCCGGAAGCCGCCTCCAGCCTGTTGATGCCGGCGCGCATCGGCTATGCCCGCGCCTATGAGATGTTCGCGCTGGGCGAGACCGTTCCCGCCAGGTCGGCGCTGGAATGGGGCCTCGCCAATCGCGTGGTGCCGCTCGACAAGCTCGATGCCGAGGCGCTCGCGCTCGCGAAGCGTCTCGCCCGCCAGCCGGCCGGCGCCCTCACCGCCACCAAGAAGCTGATGCGCAATGGCGAAGCGCTGGTCGCGCAGATGCAGGCCGAAGGCGAGCAGTTCGCCCAGCGCCTGCGCACCGCCGAGGCGCGCGAAGCGTTCACGGCCTTTGCCGAGCGCCGCCCGCCGGATTTCACCAAGGTCGGGTGAGGGAACCCGGCCTGCCAGGAGCTGCGGCGGACACCACCGCAGGCTCTTGATTAAAGTCTTAACCAAACCTTGGCATGTCGCCATGCAAGGTGGCCTCTCGTGAAGAGTAGGCCCTCGACCCATGACGATGTTTAAGAAATCGGTAAGCTCGCTTCTCCTGACGCTGATGGCGCTGCTGGCCGCCGGCGCGCTGGCCTCGACCGCGATCCAGATGGTCGGGGCTTTCGGCCGCTACAGCGATAGTCTGGAGACCGAACGGCTTGCGAATGCCGACAAGGCGATCTTCCATGGCGTGCTGTCCTTGCGCAACAATCGGGGCGATGCCCAGAGTGCGTTGCTCGGCGAGGACGATCCGCGCGCCAAGCTCGGGGCCGCCGAGAAGGCCGAGCAGGCCGGCTTTGATGCCATCGTCGCGGCGCTCTCCACCGTCGAATTCGCCCGTCGCGACGAGCTCGCAGGCACGCTGAAGCAGCGCTGGAGCGAGGCCGCGCCGAAGTTCCAGCTGTTCCACGACGAGGCCAAGCTGCCGCGCGCCGAGCGCAAGGTGGAGCGCACCGCCCCCTGGTACGATGGCATCACCAAGGTGATCGAGACCGCCAACCTCGCGTCCACCGCGGTGTCGAACCGCGCCTGGATGAATGATCCCTTCATCGCCCGCATGATCCAGGCCCGCCGCCTCGCCTGGCAGGTGCGCGACCGCTACGGCATCCAGTGCTCGACCCTGCGCCCGAACGTCAACACCTCCAAGCCGCTCGACGAGACCCAGAAGCAGACCGTGGCCGGCTGGAACGGCATCGTCACCGCCGGGTGGACCGGCATGGAGGAGCTGCTGGCCGCACCCGACGTGACGGCGAGCCTGGTCAACGCGGCGAAGGAAGCGCGCGCCAAGACCGACGGCGTCCTCAAGCAGATAGGCGACCTCACCAGGAATTTCGACGGAAGCGGCAAGCCGGCGATGCCCGCTGCGGAATGGAATGCGCTGTGCCAGTCGCCCTTCGCGCCCATCGTTGCTGTCGCCAACATGGCGCTCGACCAGTCGATCGCGCGTGCTGAGATGGTTCAGGCGAAAGCCCTCACCAACCTCATCGTGCAATCGTTCGCCTTCCTGCTCGCGCTGGCCGTGACCCTGACCGGCGTGTACGTGGTGCGCAATCGCCTGATGCGCCCGGTGCGCGCCATTCTCGGTGCCATCGCCCGCATCAGTGCGCGCGACTACGCGACGCCGGTGCCGCAATCCCGGCACCCCGACGAGTTCGGGACCATGGCCGCCGCACTCGAAAGCCTGCGCGAGAGTGCGGCGACTGCGGAACGGCTGGGCCGGGAACGCGAATCGCAGCAGGCACTCCAACTCGCCCGCTCCGGCACCGTCGATTCCGCATGCCGCAGCTTCGACGACACCGTGCAGGCCGTCATCCAGAGCGTTGTGGCCTCGACGCGGGAGCTCGATGCGACCGCGACCGGCGTGCGCTCGCTGGTTTCGGAATCGAGCAGCCAGACCGCGGCGGTCTCCTCCGCGGCCGAGCAGGCCACCAACAATCTCGAGACCATCGCGGCGGCGACCGAAGAACTCTCCGCGTCCGTCGGCGAGATCTCCGCGCAGGTGCAGTCCAGCGCGCGCGAGGCCCGCGAGGCTGTTGCACAGGCCGAGCAGACCAATGCGACGGTCGAGATTCTCGACCAGACCGCGAGCCGCATCGGCGAGGTCGTGAAAATGATCAATGCCATCGCCGCCCAGACCAACCTTCTGGCCTTGAACGCCACGATCGAAGCGGCGCGCGCAGGCGAGGCCGGCCGCGGTTTCGCCGTGGTCGCCGGCGAGGTCAAGAGCCTCGCGGCGCAGACTGCGACGGCGACGGAAGAGATCTCGCGCCAGGTCGAGGAAATCCAGGGCGCCACCGGCCAGGCTGTCACCGCCATCCGCGCGATCGGCGGCGCCATCAGCGGCATCGACGAGAAGATGACGGCGATTGCCGCCGCCGTCGAAGAGCAGCGCGCGGCGACCACCGAGATCTCGCGCAACTTCCAGCAGGCCGCGCAGGGCACCCGCGAGGTCACCGACACCATCGGCAGCGTCGCCAGGCTCAACCAGGAAACCGGCAACGCCGGCACGGTGTTGTCGGACTCCGTCAAGAAGATGTCGGCCGACGCCGATCGCCTCCGCGTTGCGGTCGAGGGCTTCTTGGGAGCGGTGAAGACCGCGTAATTCCGTTAGATCACTTGGCCGATATCTCGCCACGAACCTGGACCTCATCCTGAGGGCCCGCCGAAGGCGGGTGTCTCGAAGGATGGCCGCAAGCGAGCTTTCTCGCAATTCTCCACCTGATGTCGCGCGGGCATTGCCGCCGATCCGTGCGGCGGCTACATCTGTGGCGCCGCGTCGCGTAGGCGGCAACAGACGTAAGACACATCAGGGATGGAGAGTTCGATGCCGGTCACCCCTCACAAGGCCCAGCGCCCCTATCGCGGCGTGTTCCCGGTCGCGCCCACCATCTTCGACGAGCGCGGCGAGCTCGACCTCGAGGGTCAGCGTCGCTGCATCGATTTCATGATCGATGCCGGCTCGCATGGCATCTGCATCCTCGCCAATTTCTCCGAGCAGTTCGTTCTCACCGATGCCGAGCGCGAAACCGTGATGCATGCCGTGCTGGAGCACGTCGCGGGCCGGGTTCCCGTGATCGTCACCACCACCCATTTCAGCTCGGCCGTCTGCGCGGCACGCAGCCAGCAGGCGGAGGCGGCCGGGGCCGCCATGGTGATGGTGATGCCGCCCTATCACGGCGCGACCTTTCGCGTGCCGGAGAAGGGTATCGTCGAATTCTTCCGCGTGCTCTCGGGCGCGATCAACATTCCCGTCATGATCCAGGACGCGCCGGTTGCCGGTACGCCGCTCTCGGTGGAGCTGCTCGCACGGCTGGCGCGCGACTTCGCCAACATCCGCTATTTCAAGATCGAGGTCGCAGGCGCAGGTTCGAAGCTGCGCAGCCTGATCGAGGCTGGTGGCAAGGACATCGAGGGTCCCTGGGATGGTGAGGAGGCGATCACGCTGCTGGCCGATCTCGACGCCGGTGCGACCGGCGCGATGACCGGCGGCGGCTATCCCGACGGCATCCGCCAGATCATCGATCCCTATTTCGCCGGCGATCGGGAGAAGGCGAAGGCCGCCTATGAGCGCTGGCTGCCGCTGATCAATTACGAGAACCGCCAGTGCGGCCTGATCGCCTGCAAGGCGATGATGCAAGCCGGCGGCGTGATCAAGTCGGACGCCGTGCGCCATCCGCTCCAACCGCTGCATCCGGCAACGCGCGCGGGCCTGCTGGAACTCGCCAAGGAGCGCGATGCGCTGGCCTTGCGGTGGGGGAAGTAGAGTCCCAGCCTCCGCAGGCCTAGGGTGAGCAAAGCGACTTGTCCGCCGTAGCTCGCAGAGCGAAGGCGGAAGCGTGCCCACCAACCTGTCTGCCGTCGAGGAGAGTGGGGGCACGGCGCTCTGCGCCTTTGCTCGCCCTACGAGGGCTGCGGGTAGGACGTCGCGCCCGCATTTCGGCCGAAGGCTTCGAATTAGCGCGATTCCGCCGGTTTCCCGCAGCCCGGCAATGACATATTGTACGCCTGCCAACCGGCCCTGCGGAGAATCCCAAGACATCGCTTAATACCTCTTCATTATGCCGTTATCCCGAGCCAGGTTGGCGCGAACCGACAGAACAGGGAGGCAGTGCCATGACGATGAGGCCCGATCCCACCTTCCACGCATCGCCCAGGCTTGCGATGGAGGCGCCCGCGGAGAACTTTGCCTACACGTTGCTGCTCAGTCCGGATTTCTCAAAGCCGGATGCTCTTGCGGTCATCGACGTCAAGCCGGGATCGCCGACCTACAGTCGGATCGTCCACACCGTGACGATGCCCAACAAGGGCGACGAGTTTCATCACTTCGGCTGGAATGCCTGCTCCTCCGCCTTGTCGCCGCTTGCCGGACATGCCTTCATCGAGCGACGCTATCTCATCATCCCCGGGCTGCGCTCGTCGCGGATCTACATCATCGATACCAAGCCGGATCCGACCCAAGCCAAGATCCACAAGATCATCGAGCCCGAGGAAGTGTTCAAGAAGACCGGCTACTCGCGGCCGCACACGATCCATTGCGGGCCGGACGGCATTTATGTCAGCACGCTGGGTGGCGGCGGCAAGGACGGCACCAATGGGCCTCCAGGCGTCTTCATCATGGATTGCGAGACGTTCGAAGTCCTTGGACGATGGGAGATCGACCGCGGTCCGCAGACGCTGCACTATGATTTCTGGTGGAACCTGCCGCGCGACTACATGGTGACGAGCGAATGGGCGTTGCCGCCGCAGTTCGAGAACGGGATCGTCCCGGAAGATCTGCTGTCGAACAAATATGGCCATCGTCTCCACTTCTGGGATCTACGCGCACGTCGCAACGTTCAGACCATCGATCTCGGCGCCAACCATCAGATGGCGCTGGAGGTGCGGCCGGCGCACGATCCGGTTCGCGAATACGGCTTCGTTGGCGTTGTGGTCGACACCACCAATCTCGAAGCATCGATCTGGACGTGGTGGCGCGAAGGCGGGAAATTCCACGCAGAGAAGACGGCCACGATCCCGCCCGAGCCCGCGCCAAAGGAGAAGCTCCCGCCGCTGCTGCAGGGCTTTGGTGCCGTGCCGCCGCTGGTGACCGACATCGACCTGTCGATGGATGACCGGTTCCTCTATGTCTCGTGCTGGGGCACGGGTGAAATGCGGCAGTACGATGTCACTGATCCGCGCAAGCCGAAGCTTGCGGGCTCGGTTCACATCGGCGGCATTGCACGCCGAACGGCGCATCCGAATGGCAAGGCCTTTGCGGCCGGCCCGCAAATGGTCGAGATCAGCCGCGACGGCAGGCGCGTATACTGGACCAATTCGCTCTATTCCACCTGGGACGACCAGTTCTATCCCGACGGAGTTCCGGGCGTGGAGGTGATGGCCAATGTCGGTCGCACCGGCGGCCTCGAGCTCGACAAGGACTACTTCGTGAGCTTCCCCGACGGATATCGCGCGCACCAGATCAGGCTCGAGGGCGGCGATTGTTCGACAGACTCGTTTTGCTACCCGTCGGTCTAGACGGGGGGCACGCGAGCCCGGCGCTTGGCTGGCTCTGGTTCGCTCTTGTTGCGAGCGGCCTCTACCACGGGATCAATCCCGGGATGGGATGGCCGCTCGCGGTTTCGGCCGGGCTGATGGACAAGAGCCCACGCGCGCTCTTCCGCGCGTTGTGGGCACTGGCGGCCGGGCATCTTCTGGCGACGCTTCTCGTGGTGCTGCCGTTCGCATTCCTGTTCGTGCTGGCCGAGTGGCAGCGTTCGATCCAGCTCAGCGCGAGCCTTCTCGTCATCGCTTTCGGTGTCTATCGGTTGATCGCGCGGCGCCATCCCCGCGCGCTGGCACGAATTCCGCCGACGCAATTGGCACTCTGGTCATTTGCCGTTGCCATCGCTCACGGCGCCGCACTGATGCTCGTGCCGATTTATCTCGGGCTTTGCCAGGCCTTGGCACTCGATCCCGGCCATGAGGCGGCAGAAGTGTTAATGAAGGCAAATCTCGGGATGGCGGTGCTGGTGTCCTTCGTGCACGTGATCGCCATGGTCAGCGCCGGCGGAAGTCTGGCCTGGCTGGTCTACCGCTATCTGGGATTGAAGTTCGTTTCGCGAAGCTGGTTCAATCTGGATGCGGTTTGGGCGATCAGCCTCGTTCTGGTCGGCGCGGTGGCGCTCGCATTCAGTCTTGCGAGCTGAGGGTCATGCCTACCGCGCCAACGCCCATTCACCGATGATGCGGAAGCGTGCCCTCGCATCGTCCTGCTCGAACAGGGCGAGACGATCGATCGCCAACATGCCGAGACGGAGCGCCGCAAACCGCGCTCGCAACATCTTCAAAATCGGCCCGCGCCGCTCCGCATCGAGTCGCCCGGTGAGCGTCATGTGGAAGCGGAATTCTTCCATCACGTACGGATAGCCCCAGCGGTCGAGATGGTCGCGCTGCGGTTCGCTGAGCTTCTCGGGTCTGCGCCGCGCGCGGTCTTCCGCAGACAAAGCGGCGCGGAACGAGTCGAATTCGCGGACGCAATCGGCGGCGAGCGCTTGAAGTGCCTCGACAGGCTCGGCTGGAATGACGGCGATGAAGCCACTGATGGCATCGACGACCGGCCGGATCACAGGAAGCGGTCGCGGCTTGCCGGCGAATGTCGCGCAGGCGGCCATCAGCTCGGCATCAGTCTTGCCAGGCGCGAGCGCCATCGGCGCCTTCAGCGTGGCGTGAAAGCCGTATTTGCGGGGATCGGCGCTGACGTCGCGCCAGTCAGGCGCGACCTCCAACGCCTCGCGCGGAAATGGCAGCTCGTTGCCGGTGTAGGCATCGTAACCGAGCAGCTCCGCGCCGAAGCGCGAGAGCGCGTGATCGGCGCCTGCGGCAAAATAGATCGCGTAGCGGGGAAAACCTGTCATTGCCCGAGCATAGCCGGTTTAGGCCGCGACGACAGCTTCGCGTGGCGCCGCCGCCACAGCGGTGAGTAGCCGCGTCGCATCGGTGAGATGAACCAGCTTTCCGCCTGATATCACCGCGATCAGCCGCGGTCTCAGCTTCACGCTGTCGTCGACCAGCAGAATGTCGGCGCGGCGGCCTTCCGCGAGCACGCCGCGATCGGTAAGACCGGTCGCGCGCGCAGGGCCGGCGGAGACCAGGTTCCAGGCTTCGGTCAGCGGCAGCACGCCGTCGGCGGCGAGCCGGAACGCGGCGAGCAGCTGCGCGGGATAGTAATAGTCCGACGCCAGCACCGAGCAGAGGCCCTTGGCGATCATGTCGGAGGCCCTGGTCCACCCGGTGTGGCTGCCGCCGCGCACGACGTTCGGCGCGCCGTAGACGATGGCATCGCCGTGGCTTGCCGCCGCCCGCGCCGTCTCCTCGTTGACCGGAAACTCCGCGATCTCAGCGCCGAGCGCGCGAAACTCCTGGCGCATTGCCGGTGTCGCATCGTCGTGCGAGAGCATCCGCACTTCGGCAGCGCGGGCCACGGCGGCGAGGCGCGACACGGAAGCCGGCACCTCGTCCGCGCGCGAGACGACGCGCTCGACCAGGCGGTCGAAATCCTCAGCTGACAACCCGGTGCGCTCCACCATGCGGTTGCGCTTGCGCGGCTTGGCCATGTCGGCGACGGTGCCGTCCATATGGTCGTTGAAGGCGAACAGGTCGACCCGGCGCTCGGAGAGCCACTGGCTGATCTCAATCTCGGTGTCGAGATTGTAGGTCTCGTGTCGCAGGTGGAAGCGGGTGTCGGCGGCGAATTGCGGGCGCTGCCGCTCGATTGCCTCCATCAGGGCGCGCGCGTTGTCGGCGCTGCGCAGGCCGGGTTCCCACGAACAGGTCGTGGCATGAAAGACCGTCGTGATGCCGTTGCTGATCGCCTGGCGATCGCTGTCGGCGAGCGCGACGTCGATGGGGAAATCGACGCCAGCGCGCGGCATCATCTGCCGCTCGAAGGCATCGCCATGCAGATCGACGATGCCGGGCAGCACCAGCAGATTGCGGGCATCGATCGCAAGCCGCGCCCGGCCGCGAGAGGCGTCGATCGCGGCGATGTCCTGTCCGGACACCGCCAATGACGTTTCGACGAGCTCGGCGCCGATCAGGGCCCGGCCGCCCTCAAGGATGATGTCTGTCACGCGACCGCGCTTCGTTTGCTGGCAAGGGAACTGGCAGGAGAATTGGTGGGAGAGCTCGCCCGTGCTTCGTATGTCGCAAGGAAATCTTCAATCCCGAGCTTGCGGAAATCGGGCAGGGCCTCGCGCAATTTGTCGTGATTCCAATCCCACCAGGCCAGCCCGGCGAGCCGTCCGGCGATCTCCTCGGAGAACCGCCGCCGCATGATGCGGGCCGGATTGCCGGCGACGATGGTATAGGCCGGCACGTCCTTGGTGACGATGGCGCCGGCCGCGATCACCGCGCCCGTGCCGATGTTGCGGCCCGGCAGCACGATCGCGCCGTGGCCGATCCAGACGTCGTGGCCGATATGGACGTGGTGCTGGCGCCGCCAGTCGAAGAATTCGGCATCGTCGCTCTCGCCTTCGAAATAGGCGCTGGAGCGGTAGGTGAAATGTGCCTGCGTTGCGCGGAGCATCGGGTGATTGCCGGGATTGATCCGCGTCATCGCCGCGATCGAGCAGAACTTTCCGATAGTGGCGTAGGTGATCTGGGCATCGTTGACGACATAGGAGTAATCGCCCATCGCCACGTCATGCAGGATCGTGCGCGCGCCGACCTCGGTATAGGCGCCGAGCCTGGTCTCATGCAGCTTGGCCGAGGGATCGATGGTCGGCTGGACCGAAAGAGCTTTGGCGACCATGTTGCATCCGGGGTGAGGAGAGCGAGCGTTCCTCTTCGAGCGGCTTGATGACGATGTCATGACACCGCGATGACAGGGGATGAGTTGTGCAGGATCGCCGCATTGCAACGCCCGTGTCACACAAGTGTTAAGCACCGGCGTTAGCGGTTGGCCTCAGCTAATCTGGAGCGCTGCATGCTGGTGGTGGATGGTCTGACGTGTCGCTTCGGCGCAAAAGCCGCGGTCGACGACGCCTCGTTTCAAGTTTCCCCGGGCGGGTTCGTCGGTGTGATCGGGCGGTCCGGCGCCGGCAAGTCGACGCTGCTGCGGAGCATCAACCGCCTGGTGACGCCGACCGACGGACGCATCCTGTTCGACGGGATCGACGTCACCGCGCTGCGCGGCAAAGAGCTGCGGCAGTGGCGGGCGCGTTCGGCGATGATCTTCCAGCAGTTCAACCTGGTCGGCCGGCTCGATGTCCTCACCAATGTCCTGATGGGACGCCTTGCCACGATGCCGGCCTGGCGCTCGCTCTCGCAAATCTGGCCGGAGCAGGACAAGGCGTTGGCGATGTCCGCACTCGAACAGTTCGACATTGCGTCGCTCGCCGCCCAGCGCGCCGACCAGCTCTCCGGCGGCCAGCAGCAGCGCGTGGCGATCGCGCGCGCCCTCGTGCAGCAGCCCGACATCATCCTCGCCGACGAGCCGATCGCATCGCTCGATCCGCGCAACACCAAGATCGTGATGGACGCACTGCTGCGCATCAACAAGCATTTCGGCATCACCGTGCTCTGCAATCTGCATTCGCTCGATCTGGCGCGCAGCTATTGCGACCGCCTGATCGGCATGGCGCAGGGGCGCGTCGTGTTCGACGGGGCGCCGTCCGCGCTGACCGACCACGTGGCACGCGAGCTCTACGATCTCGAAGCCGCCGACGTCATGGGCGCCATGCCCGTCCCGGCGCCCGAGGGGGTCCCGGCGCTCGGAACGGCCGCGGCCGCCTGAGCGACGCCTGTTTCTTTTGCAAGTCTTTGCGTCAACCGACCCAAACTGATGAAGAGGGTAGCATGATCACTCGCAGATTAGTCCTTGCCGGCGCCGCCGCGCTCGCTTTAACGGCCTCCGCCTCGGCGAACGATTGGAAAGCCAAATATCCCGAACTGACTTTCGCGGTCGTCCCGGCCGAGAACGCGTCCGGTGTCACCGAGCGCTGGGCCCCGTTCATGACCTACCTGTCGAAGGAACTCGGTGTGGCGGTCAAGCTGCGCATCGCCAACGACTACGCCGCGGTGATTGAGGGCCAGCGAGCCGGCAATATCCACGTCGCCAGCTACGGTTCGGCCGCGTTCGCGCGCGCGCGCCTGACCGGCGTCAAGAGCGAAGCCTTCGCCAACGATATCAACGCCGATGACTCGACCGGCTATTATTCAGTGTTCTTCGTCAAGGCAAGCAGCCCCTACAAGAAGATCGATGACCTCAAGGGCAAGAACCTCGGTCTCGTCGATCCGAACTCGACTTCGGGCAACAATGTGCCGCGTTTCGAACTCGACAAGTTGGGCATCCACGACGCCGATACCTATTTCAGCAAGGTCGTCTTCACCGGCAGCCATGAGAACGCGATGCTGGCGCTGGCGCAAGGCACGGTCGAGGTTGCCGCCAACCAGTGGACCAGCGACAACGATTCCACGCTGGCGCAGATGCTGACCAAGGGCATGCTGAAGAACGCCGACGGCTCGGCGATGAAGAAGGACGATTTCCGCATCATCCACAAATCGGCGCCGATCATCAACGGGCCCTATGCCTATAATTCCGACCTGCCGGCAGAGGCCAAGGCGGCCATCGCGAAGGCGTTCTTCGACGCGCCGACCAAGGACAAGGCCGCCTTCGATCGCCTCTCCGACGGCCAGAAGAAGGGCTTTCATCCCGCCACCACCAAGGACTGGGATGGCACGATCGAGCTGATCAAGTTCGTCGACGCGCTACGTAAGAAGAAGGCGTCCTGAGTTTCGGGACGAGGCACCTCGAGCCGGGTCCATCGACCCGGCTCTTTCTTTGACCGGACTTGATCTCAGGCCGATGACAACAGCGGTTTCGCTCCTTCCCGACCAGCAGCTCGCCATGCTCAATGCCGCCTATCGCCGGGCGGTTGGGCGCAAGCGGCTCCGCCTGCTGCTGGGGATCGTGGTCTTTGCCGCGGCGCTGCTGCTGGCAGCGATCGGCGCCGAAGTGAATCTGCGCACGCTCTTCACTTATTTCGGCAATCTCGTCAGCTATTTCGACCGTATCCTCACGCTCGACACCGGCCAACGCGTCTGGACCGATGTCGGTGAGTGGCTGTGGGGCTGGCGCAAATGGCTGAAGATGTTGGGCGAGACGCTGCTGATCTCCTATGTCGGCACGCTGATCGGTGCGACCCTGGCATTCTGCCTCAACTTTCTCGCGGCCGAAAACACCTCGCCGGCCCCATGGCTGCGCTTCACGGTGCGGCGCCTGCTCGAATTCGCCCGCACCGTTCCGGGCATCGTCTTCGCGCTGGTGTTCGTGATCGCCTTCGGGCTTGGGCCGATGGCGGGCGTGCTGGCGATCGCGATCCACTCAACCGGTGCGCTGGGCAAGCTGTTTTCGGAGATCGTCGAGAACGCTGACATGAAGCCGGTCGAGGGCATCCGCTCGACCGGCGCGAGCTGGCTGTCCTGCATGCGGTTCGCGGTGGTGCCGCAAGTGACGGCGGGCTATGCCAGCTACGCGCTGCTGCGCTTCGAGATCAACGTCCGCGAAGCCTCCGTGATGGGCTTCGTCGGCGCCGGCGGCATCGGCCAGGAGCTCGTCGTCGCCATCCGCAAGTTCTATTACTCGGACGTCAGCGCGATCCTGCTCACCATCATCATCACCGTCTTCATCATCGACATCACCACCGGCTGGCTGCGCGGCCGCCTGTTCGGCGGGGAGGTGCGCACGTGACGAGGCCGCACGAGTTCGATATGCGAGAGCTTCGCGCGCGCCACCCCGATGTTTTCGACCGGCCCGCCTCGGCGCGCCTCGCCATGCCCGCGATGATCGTCGCGGCGTTCGCGATCCTCGTCTACGGCCTCGTCGATCTCGATTTTTCGCCGGCGCGATTCATCGCTGGTCTCAGCCAGCTCGGCTGGATCACATTGATGATGATCCCCCCTGATCCCGGCTCTTCGCTGCCGATCTATCTGAAGGCCCTCGGCGAGACCCTCTCGATCGCGCTGCTCGGCACGACGCTGGCCGCGGTGTTCGCGCTTCCGGTCAGCCTGCTTGCCGCGCGCAACGTGGTGCCGTCGAAGCTCCTGCGCTTTCCGGTTCGCCGCGTGCTGGATTCGATCCGCGGCGTCGACACGCTGATCTGGGCGCTGGTGTGGATCAACGTCGTCGGGCTGGGCCCGTTCGCCGGCGTGCTCGCCATTGCGGTGGCGGATTTCGGCGCCTTTGGCAAATTGTTCTCGGAGGCGATCGAAGGTGCCGACCAGAAACAGGTCGAAGGCATTCGCGCCTCCGGCGGGAGCGCGCTGCACGAGATCCGCTTCGGCCTGTTACCACAGGTGCTGCCCGTGATCGCGGGCCAGGTGTTGTACTTCATCGAATCCAACACGCGTTCGGCCACCATCATCGGGATCGTCGGTGCCGGCGGCATCGGTCTCCAACTCGCCGAGCAGATCCGCGTGCTGGAATGGCAGAAAGTGTCGTTCTTGATCCTGATGATCCTGGTCGCCGTCGCCGCGATCGACTTCATCTCGGGCAAGCTGCGCTTTGCGATCATCGGAAGGCGCGCGGTAGCCTGAGTTCTTTCCTTCTCCCCCTGTGGGAGAAAGTGGCGCGAACCGCCGGATGAGGGGTCTGTCTCCGCAAGTTCGGCGCGAGAGATTCGCTCGCGGAGAGAACCCCTCGCCCGTCTCGCCGCAATTGCGGCGAGCCACCCATTCCCACAAGGGGAGAGGGGGAAGAAGCGGTCACGTCACCCGTTCTCCACCAGAAACTCCACCCGCTCCGCGGCGAAGCGCGAATGCTTGGTCATCAGCGGCTTGCCGGCCAGATCGTGGTCGGTCGCGTCGACCACCAGGATCGGGCGTCCCAGCGCGAGATCGAGCCGGGCCGCATCGGTCGCGTCCACGATGCCGGCGGTGATCCGGGTCGCGCCGCGGCGATAGTCGCGCACGCCGAAATGTTCGAGCAGTTTCGTCATCGAGCGCGTCGCGGCGAACACGGCGCCCGCGTCGGGAAACAGCACGGCCGACAGCCAGGTGGTCGAGACGCAGATCGGCGTGCGATCGGCGAGGCGGATGGCCTCGATCCGCACCAAGGGCGCGCCGGTCTTCAATCCGAGCTCCCGCGCCAGTTCGCGCGTCGCGACGTCCTCCGTTGCCTCGATCAGCCGGCCATGCGGTTCGCGTCCCTCGGCGCCGACGATCTCGGAAAAGCGGGTACGCGAACGCAAGGGATAGGCGAGCTTCTGCGCCTCGACATAGGTTCCGCTGCCCCGCTCGGCCCGCACCAGGCCGCGCTCCGCAAGGGCCGCCAGCGCACGCCGCACGGTGTGGCGATTGACGCGATAGGTTTCGGCGATCTCCATCTCGCCCGGCAATTTGTCGCCGGCCGCAAAGCGGCCGTCGGCGATGCCGCGCTCGATGCCGTCGGCAACGAGGCGCCACAGCGCAACGCCCGACGACGCAGTGTCTTGCATGCTCATATCGCCGGTCAGCCTAGCCCAGAAATCACGGTTTTGTCACGAAACAGTCATGGCGCTCACTTATGAAGTTGTCTATTATCATAGACAACTTAGAATCGGCAAGTTCGGTGAATCGGTGACGCAGCACAACGACCAGAAAGCCCAGCGCAAGGCCGCCATGGCCGTGCTGGCGCACGCGGAGGCGGGCGAGATCGCCGCCCGCCTCCGCGACTTGGGCTTGAACTCGGCTCTGCCGGCCCATCAGGATCTGCGCGCCCCCGAAAACGGCCTCGTCATGCTGCGCGGCCGGGCCGGCGGCGACGGCGCGCCCTTCAATCTCGGCGAAGCCACGGTCTCGCGCGCGGCGGTCCGGCTTGCAAGCGGCGAGGTCGGCTTCGGCTACACGCTCGGGCGGGACGGTGAGAAGGCGCGGCTGATCGCTCTGTGCGATGCGCTGGTGCAGTCCAGGGATTTCGGCAGAGCGGTCGAACGGGACGTTATCGCGCCGTTGCGCGAGCAGCTTATGATTCGCCGCAAGCAGGCGGCGGCCGAGACCGCCGCGACGAAGGTTGATTTCTACACCATGGTGCGCGGTGAGGGGTGAGATCATGACCACGATTGCGGAACTGCCGCCGGGTTTCGTCGACAAGGTGCTATCGGCGCAATCGACTTTTCGCTCGGTGATGGACGCGATGGCGCGGCCCGGCTCGGTCCGGCGCATCGTGCCGGGAGCGGGGGCGCCCGACAGGATGATGCGCGGCACCGCCGCGATCGCGCTGACGCTGTTCGACCATGATACGCCGCTCTGGCTCGATGCGCGCATGGCGGAGAGCCCGGATTTGGTGAAATGGCTGAAATTCCACACCGGCGCGCCGGTGGTGCAGGATTCCTCGATCGCGAGCTTCGCGCTGATCGGCGATGGTGCGGAGCTTCCGCCGCTCGAATGCTTCGCGCTCGGCACCAGCGAATATCCGGATCGGTCGACCACATTGATCATCCAGGTCGATCATCTGGGCTCGGGACGCAGTTTCGAGCTGCGAGGTCCGGGGATCGACGGCGCCGCGACGCTCCAGGCCTCGATCAGGCCGTTCGATCTGTTCGAGCGCCTGCATGTCAACGAGGCGCTGTTTCCGCGCGGCATCGATGTCGTGCTGGTCGCCGATGACGCATTGGTGGCGATCCCCCGCACCACGCGCGTCGTGAGCAAGGGAAGCTAAAGCATGTATGTCGCAGTCAAAGGCGGCGAACGCGCCATCGAGAACGCCCACCGCCTGCTCGCCAATGTGCGGCGCGGCGACCAAGGCGTTCCGGAGGTCACGCTCGATCAGATCTCGGAGCAGCTTGGGCTGGCAGTCGACCGTGTCATGAGCGAAGGCTCGCTCTACGACCGTGAGCTCGCCTCGCTTGCGATCAAGCAGGCGCGCGGCGATCTGATCGAGGCGATCTTCCTGGTCCGCGCCTTCCGCGCCACGATGCCGCGGTTCGGCGCGAGCGAGCCGGTCGACACCGGCGCGATGCGGGTGCAGCGGCGGGTGTCCTCGACCTTCAAGGATATTCCGGGCGGCCAGATCCTCGGGCCGACCTTCGACTATACCCACCGCCTGCTCGACCCCTCGCTCGCGCAAGGCTTTGTGCCGGAGGCGCCGGCGACTGCTGAGGCGTCGACGGCGCCAACGCCGCGCGTGACCGACATTCTCGGCCGCGACGGGCTGATCGAATCCTCGCCGCAGGCCGAAGACGGCGCCAGCGTCGGCGATCTCACCCGCGAGCCGTTGAATTTTCCGGCGGACCGTGACCTGCGCCTGCAAAATCTCGCGCGCGGCGACGAAGGCTTCTTGCTGGCGATGGGCTATTCCACCCAGCGCGGCTATGGCCGCAACCATCCCTTCGCAGGCGAGATCCGCTTCGGCGAGGTCGAGGTGGACTTTGTCGCGGAGGACGCCGGATTCGCCGTGCCGCTGGGCTCGATCGAACTCACCGAGTGCCAGATGGTCAATCAGTTCAAGGGCTCTGCGACGGAAGCGCCGTGCTTCACCCGCGGTTATGGCCTCGCCTTTGGCCAGAGCGAGCGCAAGACCATGTCGATGGCGCTGGTCGATCGCGCACTTCGCGCCCGCGAGCTAGGCGAGGAGGTGCGTGCGCCGGCGCAGGACGAGGAGTTCGTGATGTCGCATTCGGACAACGTCCAGGCGACCGGCTTCGTCGAGCATCTGAAGCTGCCGCATTACGTCGACTTCCAGTCCGAACTCGGCCTCTTGCGCAAGCTGCGTCAGGAGTTCGCGGATGCCCAGGCGCCCGATGCCATGAAGGAGGCCGCGGAATGAACGCGCCCGCCTACAACTTTGCCTATCTCGACGAGCAGACCAAGCGGATGATCCGCCGCGCTATCCTGAAGGCGATCGCGATTCCCGGCTATCAGGTGCCGTTCGCCAGCCGCGAAATGCCGATGCCCTATGGCTGGGGCACGGGCGGCGTCCAGGTCACCGCCGCGATCCTCGGTCCACAGGACGTGCTGAAGGTGATCGACCAGGGGTCCGACGACACCACCAACGCGATCTCGATCCGCAAGTTCTTCGCCAAGACCGCGGGCGTCGCCACCACGACGGCGACGGAGGAGGCGACCGTGATCCAGACGCGCCACCGCATCCCCGAGACGGCGCTGCATGAGAATCAGGTGCTGGTCTATCAGGTGCCGATCCCGGAGCCGCTGCGCTTCCTCGAGCCGCGCGAGACCGAGACGCGGCGCATGCACGCCCTCGCCGAATACGGCCTGATGCATGTGAAGCTCTATGAGGACATCGCCCGCTTCGGCCACATCGCCACCGCCTATGCCTATCCGGTAAAGGTGAACGCGCGCTACGTCATGGACCCGTCGCCGACGCCGAAATTCGACAATCCCAAGATGGATAATTGCCCGGCGCTGCAACTCTTTGGCGCCGGCCGCGAGAAGCGCATCTACGCGATCCCGCCCTACACGAAGGTGGTGTCACTCGATTTCGAGGATCACCCGTTCGAGCCATACCGCTTCAACAAGCCCTGCGCGCTGTGCGGCGCGGAGAATTCCTATCTCGACGAGATCGTCACCGACGACAAGGGCAGCCGCATGTTCGTCTGCTCGGACACCGATTATTGCGAGGGCCGTCAGGCCGCCGGCCATCACGGCAGCCTCAGCGCCGCGCCCTACAAGGAGAAGGCGGGCGCACATGGCTGATCTCGATGCCCTTGAAAGCGACCAGCCGCTGCTGGTCGCGACATCTCTCAGCAAGTCCTTCGGCCGCATCGCCGCGTGCCGCGACGTGTCGTTCGCGCTCTATCCCGGCGAGGTGCTGGCAATCGTCGGCGAGTCCGGTTCGGGCAAGTCGACGCTGCTGCAGCTGCTGTCGGGCCAGCTCGCGGCCAGCGGCGGGCATGTGTCCTATCGGATGCGGGACGGGGTCGCTCGCGATCTCGCCACGCTCGGCGAGGCCGAGCGGCGCTTTCTGTTCCGCACCGATTGGGGATTCGTGCATCAGGATCCCGCGCAGGGCCTGCGCATGGCGGTGTCGGCCGGAGCCAATGTCGGCGAGCGGCTGATGGCGGTGGGCTGGAATCACTATGGTCGCATCCGCGACACCGCATCCGACTGGCTCACGCGTGTCGAGATCGACATCGCCCGCATCGACGATGCGCCGCGGACTTATTCCGGCGGCATGCGCCAGCGCCTCCAGATCGCCCGCAACCTCGTCACCGAGCCACGGCTGGTGTTCATGGACGAGCCGACCGGCGGGCTTGACGTTTCGGTACAGGCCCGCCTGCTCGATCTCCTGCGCAGCCTCGTCGCCGAGCTGCACCTCGCCGTCATCATCGTCACCCACGATCTCGCGGTCGCGCGCCTGTTGTCACACCGCGTGATGGTGATGAAGGGCGGCAGGGTCATCGAGACCGGTCTGACCGACCAGGTGCTCGACGATCCCCGCGAGCCCTATACCCAACTCCTCGTCTCCTCGATTTTGCCGCCATGAGCTCACAGATGACCGCAATGATCGAAATCGCCGACGCCAATAAGACCTTCACGATGCACCTGCAGGGCGGCATCGAGCTGCCCGTCGTGCGCGGCGTGACCTTCCAGGTCAATCCCGGCGAGTGCGTCGTTCTCTCGGGACCATCGGGCGCCGGCAAGTCGTCGATCCTGAAGATGATCTTCGGTAATTACCGCTGCGATAGCGGCCGCATCGGCATCCGCCACCGCGGCGCCTTGATCGATCTCGCGAGCGCCGAGCCGCGCCAGGTGCTCAACGTCCGCCGTTCCACCATCGGCTATGTCAGCCAGTTCCTGCGGGCAGTGCCGCGCGTTGCGACCATCGACGTGGTCGCCGAGCCGTTGATCGTGAACGGCATGGCCCGCGCCGATGCGCAAGCCCGCGCCGGCGAGTTGTTGCAGCGTCTCAACATTCCGGAACGCCTGTGGCGGCTTCCGCCCGCGACCTTCTCCGGCGGCGAGCAGCAGCGCGTCAACATCGCGCGCGGCTTCATCTCGGACCTGCCGATCCTGCTGCTCGACGAGCCCACCGCCTCGCTCGATGCCGCCAACCGCGCTGTGGTGGTCGAGCTGGTCACTGAAAAGAAGCGCCAGCGTGTTGCCATGGTTGCCATTGTCCATGACGACGAAATCCGCCATTTGATTGCCGACCGTATCGTCGACGTCACCAGCTTTGCCGCCGCCGCCTGAAGGACATGGACATGAACGCCCCGAAGGACATCGTGATCGCCAATGCCAGGATCGTGCTGGCCGACCGGGTGATCGAGCATGGCTGGCTGGCACTCAGCGACGGACGCATTGCCGAGATCGGCGAGGGCCGGGCGCCTGCGGGTGCGGAGGATGCCGGCGGCGACCTGATCATGCCGGGCCTGATCGAGCTCCACACCGATCATCTCGAAGCCCATTACGTGCCGCGCCCGAAAGTGTTCTGGAATCCGGTCGCGGCCGTCATCTCCTATGACGGCCAGCTCGCGACCTCGGGCATCACCACGGTGTTCGATTCGCTGCGTGTCTGGCGCGAGGACGGCGCCGAGGAGGTCGACGGCCGCGCCGGCGTGCTCGCCGCCGCGATCACGACCGCGCGTGACGGCGACTTGCTGCGCGCCGATCACTTCCTGCATCTGCGCTGCGAAATCCCGATGCCGAGCGTGGTCGAGGAGGCCAGGGAGCTGATCGACCGCCCCGACGTCAAGCTGATGTCGCTGATGGATCATACCCCCGGCCAGCGCCAGTTCCGCGACGAGGTCAAGTTGCGCGACTATTATCGCGGCAAGGGCGGCGGCAAGACCGATGCCGAGCTCGACGAGCTGTTCGCCAAGCGTTTCGAGTACCAGAAGGCCTATGCCGCCACCAACATGCGCGAGATCGTGGCGCTGGCGCAGGCCTACAGGATCCCGCTCGCAAGCCATGACGACACCACCGACGAGAACGTCGCGGACGCCGTGCGCGACGGCGTCGCCGTGGCGGAGTTCCCGACCACGCTGGAGGCCGCGCGCGGCCTGCACGAGGCCGGCATCGACATCCTCATGGGCGCGCCCAACGTCGTGCGCGGCGGTTCGCATTCCGGCAACATCGCCGCGGTCGATCTGGCCCGCGAGGGCCTGCTCGACATCCTGTCCTCGGATTACATCCCGTCCAGCCTCTTGATGGGCGCGCTGCAGCTGCCCGAGCATGTGCCCGCGATCAGCCTTCCGGCGGCGATCCGGACGGTGACGAAGGCGCCGGCCGAGGCGGTTGGCCTCACCGACCGCGGCGAGATCGCGATCGGCAAGCGCGCCGATCTCATTCGCGTGCATGTCGCAGGCCACGTTCCGGTCGTCCGCAGCGTCTGGCGCGAAGGCAGTCGCGTCGCATGAGCGAGACCGCGGCCATGGCGCAGGGCGCAGCAGGCGGGATCGGACCCGGGCGGCTCGTGCTCGTGGTCGGTCCCAGCGGCGCCGGCAAGGACACGCTGCTGCGGCTGGCGCGGGCAGCGTGCGTCGATGACCACCGCGTCGTCTTTCCGCGCCGTGTCGTGACGCGCGAATCTTCCGCCGACGAGGACAACATCGCGGCGACATCGGACGAATTCCGCCAAGCGCGCGAGCACGGCGATTTCGCGGTGCATTGGGAGGCGCATGGGCATTCCTACGCCTTGTCGACCGGGATCAACGACGATATCCGTGCCGGACGCACGGTCGTCGCCAACGTCTCGCGCACGTTGATCGGCGCACTGCGCCAGACCTATGCGAATGTCGTGGTGGTCGCGATCACGGCACCGCCGGATGTGCTGGCGCAGCGGCTTGCCGCGCGTGCGCGGCACAGCGACGGCAACATTGCCGAACGCCTCACCCGCAGCGTCGATGAGGCCTCGGCGCCTGCCGATGTCACCATCCTCAACGCCGGCAGCGCGGACTATCACGGCCGCCAGCTCCTGCGCGTGATCAGGAACGACGGTTGGCAGGAATAGCCGGTACAACCAGGAGAACGGAATGTCGGTGATCGAAACGGTCGCGCAGCTCGAGGCCATCTACGGCGTCACCAACGACGCCTCGACCGTGAAAGTCGCCGACCATGTCACGCCGCTCTATCGGGTCTTCCTCGAGAAGGCGCCGTTCGCGGCGCTCGCCACCATCGGGCCCGAAGGCATCGACTGCTCGCCGCGCGGCGATTTGCCCGGCTTCGTCCGCATCCATGACCCCAGAACGCTGATGCTGCCGGACCGCCGCGGCAACAACCGCGTCGATTCCCTGCGCAACATCGTGCGCGATCCCAGGGTGTCGCTGATGTTCCTGATCCCCGGCTCGGGCAATGCGGTTCGCGTCAACGGCCGCGCCCATCTCTCCATTGATCCCGAGCTGCTGGCCTCGTTCAAGGTGGAAGGCAAGGCGCCGCGCAGCGTCATGGTGATGAAGGTCGACGAGATCTACTTCCAGTGCGCCCGCGCCATCGTGCGCTCCGACCTCTGGAATCCCGACAAGCGCGTTGATCCCAAGACCCTGCCGACGCCCGGTCAGATTCTCGCCGAGATGAGCGACAACAAGGTCGGCGGCGACGAATATGATCGGATCTGGCCGGAACGCGCAGCCGCTACGATGTGGTGATTGTCTTACCCTCTCCCCTTGCGGGAGAGGGTGGCTCGACGCAATAGCGGCGAGACGGGTGAGGGGTATCTCTCCATTCGCGCATCTCTCGCGATCGAGGTTCGTGGAGAGATACCCCTCATCCGGCGCTGCGCGCCACCTTCTCCCACAAGGGGAGAAGGAAAGTGGAGATTGCCGCTTCGCCCCCTCAATTGAACGCCATACCGCCGCTCAGCGCGATCGTCTGTCCGGTCATATAGGCATTGTCCACCAGCAGCATCACCGCCTTGGCCACCTCATCCGCCGTTCCGAAGCGGCCGAGCGGGATGCGGCTGACGAGCTGGGGCTGGCCGCTCATCATGTCGGTCTCGATCAGCGACGGCGCCACCGCATTGACGGTGATGCCGTCCTTCACCAGCCGCGCCGCATAGCCTCGCGTCAAGCCCTCCATGCCGGCCTTGGATGCATTGTAGTGCGGTCCGATAGAGCCAGCGCCGCGCGCTGCTCCCGAGGAGATGTTGACGATGCGGCCCCATTTCCGCGCTCGCATCGAGGGCAGCACCGCCTGCGTGCACAGGAAGACGGATTTCAGATTGACCAGGATCGTTCGGTCGAAATCCTCCTCGGTGAGATCCTCGATGCCGCGCGTGATGGCGATGCCGGCGTTGTTGACGAGGATGTCGATCGGTCCGAGCCCGCCTGTCACGCGTTCGACCAAGCCGGCCACGGCCCCGGCTTGCGAGACGTCGGCGGCAACGACGATGGCCCGGCCGCCCTGCTTGACGATCTCGCCTGCAAGCTGCTCGGCTTGGCCGATCTGTTCGCGGCAGTTGATCGCCACCGCCGCGCCTGATGCGGCCAGCGCGCGACAGACGGCAGCGCCAATCCCGCGCGAGCCGCCGGTCACGAGCGCGGTGCGTCCCTTCAAATCATGCGTCATCGCTGGACCTCCCGGTCTTCTGTTCTGTAGGCTGCTGGAATCCTATCATAACGACTGCGTCCCCGCGTTGAACTCATCGCGAGATGAATCCAGTTGCCGGTGCTTGCCGCAGGAGAAGCGCTCCAGCGCCGTCATCGCAAATATGGAGAGCCATTTCATTGACCAATCGCGCCGATCGCTCGATAGTCGCAGCATCGAAACTGCTCCTCGAGCCCCAGCCGCGATATGAGAACCGATCACCAGCGCAATCAGAACGACATGCATGCGTGCATGACGCCGCGTTGCTTCTCGGCGGCTACCGGCGCCTGTTGTTGTTGCTGATCGCCTTCTAGCAACAGCCCACACGACAAATCTCAAAACAGGAACGCCGGGACCCCGGCGAGCGAGCAGTCATGTCCCAAGCCCAATCGAACGCCTACATCATCGAGATCCACGACCGCGCCGCCGGCATCGTCGCGAGAGACCAGCGCGGATACCGTTTCTTCTCTTCCGAGCGCCTGTTCGACAGTCTCGAGGGCCGCCAGTTCCGCTCGGCGCGTGAGGCCGAACGCGCCGCACGAACGGTGCTCTCCGAGCGGGGCCGGCGTCCGAGTTGATCAGCTGCGGCGGCGCGCCCTGGTGCGTGCCGCCTTCTTCGCGGCGGTCGAGCGGACCTTGGCGCCCTTGGTCCGGCTTGCCTTCCGCGCGGCCGCCGAACGCGACGCGGCGCTTCGCTGGCCCGCAGCACGCTTGCTTTGCTTCGACAGCGCGCTTCGCGACGCGGTCGAGCGCGGCTCCTTCTTCAGGACGTTCTCGACCGCGCGTGACACTTTCGGCCGGCGCTTCGGCGTGCGCTTGCCCTGGCCGACCTCATAGGCGTATTTGGCGCTGCGGCGGGTCGCCTTCTTGGTTCGTCCCTTGCGCGGTGGCGGGAGGTCGACGCCGGCGCGGCGTGCCTCGGAAAGGCCGATGGCGATCGCCTGCTTCGTCGAGCGTGCGCCGTGCTTGCCTTTGCGGATCCTGTCGATCTCGTCCTTGACGAATTCGCCGGCCTGCGTGCTCGGGGATTTGCCGGCGCGCTTGTCCTGCTTCGCTTTGCGAATGATTTCCTGTCTTGGCATGGGCCGAGTTCCCTCTGAGAGACATAGGGATGTCGGACCGCAACGCATGACGCGGACGATTGATCCTTTTCAGTTCCGTAAGGCCGCCAGCAGTTCGTCAGGGCGCTCGGCCATAATCATGTGACCGGCGCCGGGCACCACGACGGTCTTTGCATGCGGAATTGCCGCCGCGAGCGCCTTGCCGGCTTTCGCCGGCGTCATCATGTCCCGTTCGCCGAGGATCAGCGTTGTCGGCACCTTGACGGTCGCGGCGGCGGTCAGCGCATTCGCGTAAGCGTTGCAGGCCGACAGATCCCTGAACAGCACGCCGGGTTCGCAAGCCTTCAGCACGGCCTGCGCGCCGCCATGCATCCACAGGCCCGGCGCGAGACTGCCGCCGAGCTCCGCGCTGAAGCCGAGGCCCCAGATCGAGACCATATCGTTGGCCTCTTGCGAATTGGCCTCGGCGGCCTTCAGCAGATCCGGGCCGACCGTCATGGTCGCGGCGGTGCCGATCAGGCTCAGCGCGGAAACCCTGTCCGGGTGCCGCGCCGCCGTCTCCAGCGAGATCAGCGATCCCATGGAATGGCCGATCAGATGTGCCTTCGAGCTCCCTGCCGCATCGAGCAGCGCCGCCGTCCAGTCGGCCATCTCGGCGATGCTGCCGAGCGAAGACCCGCCTGAGCGGCCGTGGCCGGGGAGATCAGGCGCCAGCACGGCAAAGCCGTGATGAGCGAACCAGCGCGTATGTAGCGCCCAGGTCGAATGGTCGAAGCCGGCGCCGTGGATGAAGGCGACCGCGGGCAGCGATTTGTCGAAGTCGCGGCCGCCGGTTGCGACAAACACTTCAAGGCCGTTGACGGAGAGCTTCATGACTTAGACCTTTTGCGAGATGCGCAGCGCTTGGGCGAGATCGTCGATGATGTCGCTCGCGGTCTCGATGCCGACCGACAGCCGCACCAGCTCTTCCCCGATGCCGGCCGCCTTGAGCTGTTCGGCGTCCATCTGCTGATGCGTGGTCGAGGCCGGGTGGATCACCAGCGTCTTGGCGTCGCCGACATTGGCGAGATGGCTGATCATGCGCAGGGATTCGATGAACTTGCGGCCCGCAGGCCGCCCGCCCTTGATGCCGAAGGAGATGATCGAGCCCGCGCCGCGCGGCAGGAGCTGCTTTGCCAGCTGATAGTCCGTGTGCGTCTCCAGCGAGGGATGCAGCACCCAGTCGACCGCCTTGTTGGACTTCAGGGCTTCCAGCACGAGATGCGTGTTCTGCATGTGGCGGTCCATGCGCACGCCCAGCGTCTCGACGCCCTGCAGCAGCTGGAATGCGTTGGTCGGCGACAGGCACGCACCGAAATCGCGCAAGCCTTCGGTGCGGGCGCGCATGATGAAGGCGGCCGTGCCGAACTGCTCGTCGAAGACGATGCCGTGATAGCCGCCATAGGGCTCGGTCAGCACGGCGAACTTCCCGGAACCGCGCCAGTCGAAGCGGCCGCCGTCAATGATCGCGCCGCCGATCGCGATGCCGTGGCCGCCGATCCATTTGGTCGCCGAATGCATCACGATGTCGGCGCCAAGCTCGATCGGCCGGCTGAGATAGGGCGTGGCGAAGGTGTTGTCGATCAAGAGCGGAATCTTCGCGTCATGCGCGATGGCCGCGACCTTGGGAATGTCGAGCACTTCCAGCCCGGGATTGCCGATGGTCTCGCCGATCACGAGCTTCGTGTTGGGCTTGATCGCGCCGCGGAACGCGTCGAGATCGCGCGGTTTGACGAAGGTCGTTGTGATGCCGAACCGCGGCAGCGTGTGCGCCAGCAGATTGATGGTGCCGCCATAGAGCGAGCTCGACGCCACGATGTGATCGCCGGCGTTGAGGAGCGTCGCGATGGCCAGATGCAGTGCGGCCATGCCGCTCGCCGTGCAGATCGCGCCGACGCCGCCCTCCAGCGCCGCGAGCCGCTCCTCCAGCACGCCGGTGGTCGGATTGGAGATGCGCGTGTAGATGTGGCCCGCGCGTTCGAGATTGAACAGCGCAGCCGCGTGATCCGAATCCTGGAACACGTAGGACGTGGTCTGGTAGATCGGCACCGCGCGGGCCCCGGTCGCGGGATCCGGATGCTGGCCCGCATGCAGGCTCAGGGTCTCGAAGGCAGGCGGTTTCGGTGCGGGCATGCGTGGCCTCGTTGGTCAATCGGCGGAGGCCGCTCTTGTGCCACAGAACGGCGGGGCAAGTCAGCCCATTGAAGCGTCGCACAGTGCCTTGCAGGGTTTAACCCCCGATCGCCTGTTCGATGATCCGGGCCTCCCGCAGCAATATCTCCGCGACCTCTTGCTCGCGGCGGGGGCCGAGCCGGGTCCGCACGGCGGAGACCGTCATCGCGGCAGCCGGCTGGCCGTCCGGCGTCTTGATCCAGGTCGAGATCGATTTGGTGCCCTGCACGAGGCCAATCTCCCGCTTGCCGTAGCCCAAGCGTCTGGCCGCCATTACTTCGCCCATTACCGTCGCCACATCGGTCCGGTAGGCCTCGAATCTCTTCTCGTTGGCTGCGACGATCTTTCGCGCATCCTGCGCCGGCATCGCGGCGAGGATGGCGACGCCCGCACTGGAGACGCCGAGCGGCCGGCGCGCGCCGATCTCGATCGACAGCACCTGGATCGGATAGACGCCGATCCTGCGGTCGACACACAGCGTGTCGTTGCCGGTGCGCACCGTCAGGAACAGCGTGTCCCCGATCTCGGCGGAGGCGCGTTGCAGCGACGGATTGGCGGCAATCAGCAGTCGCGACGGCCGCGGCCGCGCCAGCGCCAGCTCCGGCACCTGGTTGCCGATCGCGTAGCAGCCGCTCCGCTCGTTCCGCTCGACGATGCCTTCCTCGATCAGCACGTGGACGATGCGATGCACGGTCGGGCGGGTGAGGCCGGTCCCGCGCACGACCTCGGCCAATGGCACACCGGCCTCGCGGCCTGCGGCCAGAATGCGCAGCACCGCGAGCGCGCGCCGGATCGCCTGCGCGCCCTGCCGCGGTGCCATGGCGTTGCGGGGTACTCTGGTTTTGTCCATAATATGGACAAGAACGCCACAATTCACTCGACAGGTAAAGCGCAATCATCTGGAGATTGCGCTCCGATCGAGCTGCCTATCGAGTTGCCCTCAGTGCGACGTCAGGCATTCGACGTGAAATTGAAAAGCGCCGCCGGGAGGTTAACATGAGATTAATCTGGATCGCCATAGCAGCCGCGACTGCGATGCTGGCCGGGCCCGCATCGGGCCAGCAATGGCCGGCACGCAACGTCAAGCTGATCGTGCCCTATCCCGCCGGCGGCAATGTCGACAGCGCCGCGCGCATCGTCGCCGACAAGCTGCAGGAAAAGCTCGGCCAGCCCTTCGTCATCGAGAACAAGGCCGGCGCCGGCGGCATGATCGCGGGCGAGGCTTTCGCGAAATCGGCGCCCGACGGCTACACGCTGTTCGTCGGCGCCAACGGCCCGGTGCTGTTCGCGACCGAGATCAACAAGCGCGACGCCTATAACTGGAAGAAGGACTTTCTGCCGATCTCGACGATCTCGATGACGCCGCTGGTGCTCGAAGTTCATCCGTCGGTGCAGGCGACGACGCTGAAGGAGTTTCTCGACCTTGCCAAGCGCGAGCCCGGCAAGCTGACGATGGCTTCGCCCGGTCCCGGCACCACCAACCATTTGCTCAGCGAGTTGATGCAATCCAGCCTCGATGTGCAATGGGTCACCGCGCATTACCGCGGCAACGCGCCGGCGATCAACGACCTGCTCGGCGGGCAGGTGCAGTTCGCCTTCGACCAGCTCACGGTCAGTCTCCAGCACATCAAGGCCGGCCTGTTCCGCGCGCTGGCAGTCACCAGCCCGCACCGCCTGAAGTCGCTGCCCGACGTGCCGACCTTCGCCGAGCTCGGCTACAAGGATTTCGACGGCCAGACCTTCACCGGTTTGTTCGCTCCTGCCGGCACGCCGGCGCCGGTCGTGGAGAAATTGCACGAGACGCTCGTCGCGATCCTGAAGGACCCCAGCGTGATCGACAAATTCGAGAAGCTCGGCGGCGAAGCCACGCCGATGACGCCGGCCGAATTCAGGGCTTATCTGGAGCGCGAGGACGCCAAGTGGATTCCGGTGGTGCGCAAGGCCAACATCACGGCCAACTGAGCCATGCGGATCGATCCCACCGAGTTCGGCGCCGAGCGCATCTACCGGCTGATGACCGGCATCGTGGTGCCGCGTCCGATCGCCTGGGTGACGAGCCTGTCGCGCAGCGGCGTGCTCAATCTCGCCCCGTTCAGCGCCTTCACCTTCGTCTCGCAGAAGCCGCCGATGCTCGCCATCAGCGTCGGCCGCAAGGGCGCCGATTACAAGGACACCGCGCACAACATCCTTGATACCGAGGAGTATGTCATCCACATCGCCGATACCCCACTGATGTCGGCGGTGCACGATTCATCGGTCGAGCATCCGCCTGAGATCAGCGAGGTCGAACATCTCGGGCTCGAAACGCTGCCCTGCGATCTCATCAAGGTGCGGCGGCTGGCGGCAGCGCCGGTCGCGATGGAATGCCGTTTCCGGCAGTGCCTCGAATTCGGCGAGGCCAGGAGCCGGCTCATCGTCGGCGAGGTCGTGATGTTCCATATCCGCGACGGACTCGTGAACGACGGCAAGGTCGAGACTGCCGCCCTCGACCCGATCGCCCGCATCGGAGGTCCCCGTTACGCCCGGCTCGGCGAGATCGTCACGCTCAAGACCGTGTTCCAGACCCCGAAATCGAAAGACTGAGCGCCGCCGCCCGCCGCTCTGCCCGAACATCATTGGAGAAAGACCATGCGCCTCGTAAGCTATCTCGTGGACGGAGAGCCGCGCTACGGCGCGGCCGTCGAAGGCGGCGTGATCGATCTGAGCATGCGGATCGGCCACGACTTCTCGGATGTGCGCGCGCTGATCGCGGCCAACGCGCTGCACGACGCGCAGGAAGCAGTTGCCGGCGCCGCGCCGGACTACGCTCTGGAAGAGCTGGTCCTGCTTCCGCCGGTGCTGGCGCCGGAAAAGCTCTGGTGCATCGGCGTCAACTATGCCGAGCGCAACGCCGAATACAAGGACAGTTCGGACCTGCCCAAATATCCGAGCCTGTTCGTGCGCAGCATGTCCTCGATGACCGGCTCCGGCCAACCGCTGGAGAAGCCGAAGGTTTCGGACCAGCTCGACTACGAGGGCGAGCTCGTCATCGTCATCGGACAGGGCGGCCGTCACATCCCGCGGGACAAGGCGTGGTCGCACATCTTCGGCATGACGCTGTGCAACGAGGGCACGATCCGCGACTGGCTGCGTCACGGCAAGTTCAACGTGACTCAGGGCAAGAACTTCGACCGCTCCGGCAGCATCGGCCCGTGGATCGTCACGTCGGACGAGCTCGATCCGCGCGGTCCCCACGACATCGTGACGCGCGTCAACGGCGAGGTGCGGCAGCAGGACACGACCGAGCGGCTGATGTTTCCGTTCGACTTCATCATCTCCTATCTCTCCACCTTCGCGACCCTCAAGCCCGGCGACATGATCGTGACGGGCACGCCGACCGGTGCGGGCGCCCGCTTCGATCCGCCGCGCTGGCTGAAGGTGGGCGACGTCGTCGAGGTCGAGTCGAGTCGCATCGGCGTGCTGCGCAACACCGTGGCCGCGGAGAGCTAGATCATGCTGGATAGCGCCACGATCGAACGTCTCGCCGCGCGCCTCGACGAGGCCGAGCGCACCAAGTCGCTGATCCCGATGTTCTCGAAGGAGTATCCGGATTTCAGCATCGAGGACGCCTATGCGGTCCAGCGCGCCTGGACGAAACTCCAGCTCGGCCGCGGCCGGATCATCAAGGGCCACAAGATCGGCCTGACCTCGAAGGCGATGCAGAACGCGGTCGGCATCTCCGAGCCGGATTACGGCGTGCTGTTCGCCGACATGTTCTATGCCGACGCGACGCCGATTCCGTTCGACCGCTTCCACGCGCCGCGCATCGAGGTCGAGCTCGCCTTCGTGCTGAAGGCGCCGCTGCGCGGGCCCGATTGCACCATCTTCGACGTCCTCAACGCCACCGATTACGTCACGCCGGCACTGGAAATCCTGGAGACGCGCATGCACCGCGTCGATCCCGAGACCGGCAAGACACGCAAGGTGATGGATACGATCTCGGACAACGCGGCGAATGCCGCGCTGGTGCTGGGCGGCCGGCCGTTCCGCCCCCTTGATGCCGATTTGCGCTGGATCGGCGCGCTGCTGTTCCGCAACGGCGAGGTCGAGGAAACCGGCCTTGCCGCCGGCGTGCTCAATCATCCCGCGAACGGCATCGCCTGGCTCGCCAACCGCCTCGCGCCGCATGACGAGCATCTGAGGGCGGGCGAGGTGGTGCTGGCGGGATCGTTCACGCGGCCCGTCGACATCCGCCGCGGCGACACGTTCCATGCCGACTACGGCGCGTTCGGCTCGGTGTCGTGCCAGTTCGCCTGAACCAACAACAAAGAGGGATCGCATCATGAGTGGTCAATCGCGCCGCAAGAGCATCCACATCGGCGGCTTCAAGCACGTCAATCCGATTCCGAACGCCTGCCGCATCGGCAATCTCGTGATGTCCGGCGTCATCCTCGGCCGCGATCCCGCGACCAACGCGATGCCTGAGAGTCTCGACGCCCAATGCGCCAACATGTTCGCGCACATGAAGGCGACGGTGGAGGCCGCCGGCGGCACCACCGACGACATCATCAAGATGACGGTGTGGCTGAAGGACCGCGGCAACCGCGGGCCCGTCAATGTCGAATGGCTCAAGATGTTTCCGGACGAGCATTCGCGCCCGGCGCGCCACGCGCTGCCGATGGACAACATGGACGGCGGCGCGCTGGTGCAGTGCGACTTCACCGCCGTGATCGACTGAAGGAGTTTTGCGCATGCCGACCTATCTGCCGTTCGATCCCAACCCGCGCCGCCCCAGCAAGGCGCCGCCGCCGAAGACCGTCGACAGCCAGTTCCACGTGCTGGGTCCCATCGAAAAATATCCGGAGCGCCCCGGCGCGGCCTATCGGATGCCGACCGCGACCTGGGAAGCGGCGCTGCGCATGCACAAGACGCTCGGCATCGAGCGCGGCATCATCGTGCAGACCACGACCTACGGCGCCGACCATGCGGTCGTGCTCGATGGCTTAGCTGCGATGGGCCCGAACTATCGTGGCTGCGCCAACGCGCTGGTGTTCGCCGAGGCGAGCGACTCGTACCTCTCCAAGCTGCACGAGGCCGGCGTGCGCGGCGCACGCTTCAGCTTCCGCCAGGAGCTCGGCGCCGTGCTGTCTGACGCCGACTTCGCACGTGCGATTGCGCGCATTCGCGAGCTCGGCTGGTACGTCAAGATCCAGCCCGAGAAGGACGGCATCATGTCGAGCGTCGCCAAATACGAGAACCTCGACGTGCCCGTGCTGATCGATCACATGGCGCGCCCCGCCCCCGAGGCCGGCAAGGCCGATCCGAACCTGCGCAAGATGCTCGAGCTGCTCGAGAAGGGCAATTTCTGGGTGATGCTGTCGCTCGGCGAGAAGACCTCGAAACTCGGTGCGCCCTATGACGACGTCATCCCGATCGCGCGCGCCTATATCGAGGCCGCCCCCGACCGCTGCGTCTGGGCCAGCGACTGGCCGCATCCCGTCTCGGTGAAGCAGCCGCCCAACGACGCCGACCTGCTCGAGCTGATGTACCGCTACGTCGCGGATCAGACGGAGCTGGAGAAGATCCTGGTGCGCAATCCGGCAAAGCTGTTCGGGTTTGCGGATTAGAGCGAACTCCCTCGGTCGTCATTGCGAGGAGCTCTTGCGACGAAGCAATCCAGAGTCCTGCTGCGGTGGTAGTCTGGATTGCTTGGCTGCGCTCGCAATGACGTGCGGTCCTACCGCTCACAGCGGCTGCCTCCCCACCCGGTCCCGCACCTCGGCCGCGATCTCGAACGAGCGCAGCCGGGCGGCGTGATCGTAGATCTGCCCCGTCGTCATCAATTCGTCCGCGCCGGTATCCGTGATCAGCGCCTTCAGCTTCTCTTCCACCACATCAGGCGAGCCGACCGCGGAGCAGGACAGCGACTGGTCGACCATGGCTTTCTCCGCCGGCGACCACAGCGCATCCATGTCGTCCACCGGCGGCGGCAGCGGCCCCGGCGTGCCGCGGCGCAGGTTGATGAACTGCTGCTGCAGCGAGGAGAACATTCGTTGCGCCTCGTCATCGCTGTCGGCGGCGAAGACGTTGACGCCGATCATCGCGTAGGGCTTGTCGAGCTGCGCCGACGGCTCGAAGCGCGCGCGATATTCGCGCAGCGCCGGCATCATCATCTGCGGCGCGAAATGCGAGGCGAATGCGAACGGCAGCCCGAGCATCGCAGCCAGCTGTGCGCCGAAGGTGCTCGATCCCAGGATCCACAGCGGCACCTTCGTCCCCATGCCGGGCACGGCGCGGATCGCTTGGTTCGGCTGCAAATCGCCGAGCAGGGCCTGCAATTCCAGCACGTCATGCGGAAAGTTCTCGGATGTCGTCGCAAGGTCGCGCCGCAGCGCCCGTGCGGTGAACTGGTCGGTGCCCGGCGCCCGACCGAGCCCGAGATCGATCCGTCCGGGATAGAGCGATTCCAGCGTGCCGAACTGCTCGGCGATGACCAGCGGCGAATGGTTCGGCAGCATGATCCCGCCGGAGCCGACGCGGATCGTCCTGGTCCCACCCGCGATGTGCCCGATCACCACCGATGTCGCGGCGCTCGCGATCCCCGTCATGTTGTGATGCTCGGCGAGCCAGAACCGTTTGTAGCCCCAGCTTTCCGCATGCTGCGCCAGATCGAGCGAATTGCGAAACGCCTGCGCGGCATCGCTGCCCTGGCAGATCGGTGCGAGGTCGAGCACGGAGAAGGGGATCATGGGGGGTACCTGAACTGAGCGCGTGTGTGGGTCTGCACACATGTAGTGTCGGTGCATCGGATCGGTAGAGCACTGGCGAGATCCGCAGGCACCGCCATCGTACAAGACCTTGGCCGGTTTCGCTTCGCCCCACCCCTCCGACAAGCTATGATCCGACCGTTCAGGTCTATCGAGACGGTCAAATGAGACGGCGGAATTTTCTAGCTTCCTTGGGACTTGCTGCCATGTCGCCACGTGTGGCGTTTACCCAACAGCGCGTTCCGGTCGTGGGCTTCGTCGGGTTTGCCACAACTGAGGTGGACAACGCCACGCTTGCTCCCTTTCGCAAGGCGATGGCTGGGCTCGGTTACGTCGAGGGTCGCAACATCATCATCGACGCACGCTCGACCGGAGGGGATGTCTCGCGCGGCCTGACGCTGATTGATGAGCTTGTGGCAAAACGCGTCGATGTGCTGCTTGCGCCGGGACCGGCCGCGGCCCGCGCGATCGTGAAGAGGACCAATATCCCCGTTGTTGCCGTCGCGCTGCCTGCCGTGCAGAGCGACCGCGAGTTGTTTGAGAGCCTCGCTCGTCCCGGCGGCAGCCTCACCGGTTTTGCTGCATTTGGCGAAGAGATGTCGGCCAAACGCATCGAGATGATCCGCGAGATTTTGCCAACGCTCAGGAGAATCGGCGTTTTGAATAACGCAACGGACCCGACGTTTAGTGCCTGGGGCGCGCAAACCGTGCTGGAAGCACGACGAGCGGGCGTCGAACCGGTGCGACTTGGTCTCACCACTGCGTCGCCGGCAGCGGTCGCCGAGCAGTTTGATGTGCTGGCGGCCGCCGGTGGCAGCGCCGTGATCGTCATTCGCGATTACATGACCGCTGCAATGCAGAATGAGATCTGTCAGATCGGCATCGAAAGGAAGATCGCCGTCATCGGTCAGCAGAGCGAATTTGCGCGCGCTGGCGCGCTGTTCAGCTATGGTGCCGACATAGGCGACCTCTTTCGTCGCGCCGCGGGTTATGTCGATTTGATTCTGAAGGGACAAAAGCCGGCGGACATGCCGATTCAACTCCCAACCAAATTCGAGCTGGCTGTCAATCTCAAGACGGCGCGTGCACTCGGATTGACTGTTCCGCCCACCATCCTCGTGCTGACGGATGAAGTGATCGAGTAAGCGCGCAGGATGGCTTCCGTCCTGCCTGCCCTGAGTGGCCCACGCCCGCCCGTTCACAACACTGTTATTGCGGCCTATGGCGCCCTTCGTCGCAACTGGGCGTTTTGGGCCTGTTGTTGTAGCTTGCGGGAGCAGCCGCAGGGTTGCCAGGAGGAACCGACATGACCACGGTCGTATTCAACCGCCGAAGCCTGCTCGCCGCGGGCGGCACCGTCCTCGCAACAGGCGTCCTGGCATCAGGCGTTTCCGGTCTCCTGCTCCCCGCCCGTGCGGCAGGCCTCGCGCCGACCGAAACGATGTCGGGCGGCGCGAACAATTATCGCAAGGGCGCGCAGATCGTGGATCGCATCGGCAAGGGCGGCTTCTGGATGAGCGGCACCGTCCGTCGCGCCGGCGACGGCACGCCGCTGGCCGGGCAGCGCATCCAGATCTGGGCGCACACGGTCGAAGGCCAGGAGCACGAGCCGCAGAGCCATGGCGCCACGCTCACCGACAAGGACGGCAAGTTCCGGCTGGAGATGCCGCAGATCATTCCGATCTTCGGCCAGCCGCACGGCCACCTCGCCTATGACAGCGGCGAGTTCAAGACCGTCTTCCTGCGGCCGGTGATGCGGAGCGCAAAGGAGACCAGCCTCGAGGCGCACTTCGTCCTGCAGCCGGCCTGACCGGGCCAGCGAATGACGGAGTGGAGATCGGCGCGGGTGATCCTGATCTGGGTCGCTCTTGCCTTGGCCATTGGCGTGCCGGTCGCGCTGGCGGCGACAAGCGAGCAGCTCGCATGGCGCGGTCCGGTCTACATCCTCGCCGGCTTTGCAGGGATCATTGCCCTCGGTCTCGTGCTCGTGCAGCCCCTGCTGATCGGCGGCTATCTGCCGGGCCTGTCGACCTATCGTGGCCGGCGCGTCCATCACTGGATCGGCGGCGCGTTGGTACTGGCCGTGGTAATCCACGTCGCCGGTCTCTGGATCACCAGCCCGCCCGATATGATCGACGCGCTGACCTACGCATCGCCGACGCCGTTCTCACCCTTTGGCGTGACCGCCATGTGGGCCATCTTCATCGTTGCCGTTCTGGCTGCACTGCGCCGGCGATTGGGACTGCGCCTGCGTACCTGGCGTATCGTCCATCTTCCGCTCGCAATCGTCATCGTCGCAGGCAGCGTGGTCCATTGCCTGCTGATCGAGGGAACGATGGAGACGGTTTCGAAGGTGGTGCTTTGCGTGCTGATTCTCGCGGCGAGCATCAAGATAATGGTTGATCTGCAGGTCTGGCGAAAGCGAAGGACGTTGCGCGGGGAAAGTGTCGCGCGGCAGTAGATCTTGGGGTTCAAGAAGCGAAGGCCTCTCCACGCGTCATCTCTGCGGAAAGATTCCGGATCGCCTCGCTTCCGCTCGCGATGATGGAGCACGCCGCTCCGCTTGCCGCAAATAGCGCCGAGGCGTACCCTCGCGCCATGACCGTCACCGCCCCCGATCTGAAAGCGTTCCTGCTCGCGACGCCGTTCTTCGGCGGTCTCTCGGACGGAGGCCTCGATCTCCTGATGTCGATGCTGGTCGAGCGCCGCTTCGATGCCGGGGCGACCGTCGTGGCGGAGGGCGAGCCGGGACGTTCGATGTTCATCGTCGAAACCGGCCGCCTGGCGGTGAGCAAGCGGGCGAATGCGGGAAGCACCATCCCGATTTCCGTTCTGGAGCGTGGCGATTTCTTCGGCGAGATGACGCTGATCGAAATGCAGAACCGCTCGGCGACGGTCGTCGCGGAGGTGCCGACGGTGCTGTACGAGTTGACGGCCCGGAATCTCTACGCCTGCTACAAGGCCGACATCCACGCCTATGTGGTCGTCCTGCAGAACATCAATCGCGAGCTTTGCCGGCGCTTGCGCCGGGCGGATAACCGCTTCACCGGCCTCCGGGCGGAGAACGACAATTGATGGTGCGCAGCACCGCTAGAGCGGCTGCGAAACCATCATGTCTCGCCACTGAGCAAGGTCTCGACGGGTCTTGGACGTCACGACTTGTCGTGCGCGTACTTCTCCAAGACCAGCCGGTTATATTCATCCCTTACCGCCCTTCGTGAAACATGCCCTTTTCGGTCCTTGGCAATTTTCAGAAGGTCGGGATCGGTCGGTCCCCTCCGCCTAAATCTCGCAAAGAATCGGGTCGGAGGCGCCGACGTCCTTCCAAACAGCCGGTCAAGCCATTCCATCGTGTCCTCCCGGACAAACTGCGCGATATGACACTATCACCACGAATTTAGCGGTCAAAAGGACAGTATGGCTGCATCTTTTCGACATCGGAAACCGACATCATGCAGCGATTTGGGCGCGTCGGGCAAAACACCCAAACCCCGTCAATCCCCTCCTGCAAAAATATTCCACTTTACCGAAATTCGGAATTGCGGCATAGTCCCGGCATCCCGGCCCGAGGAGAGGGGCGATCGTACGTCGCAACGAACGTGGGCCGGGCTGCGGTGGACGCGGCTGCGTCGGGCACGGGAAGGCGGGACCAGGGCGGGTGAACCTCGTGAGGTCCTTCTCCGTGTGACGAACGATGTTGCTGCGTACGGCAAAACCGTGTGGTCCTGGCCGTCGTTGCTACGGTCAAGCCCTTCGGAGGTGCGAGCGAGCCCAACCGGGCGGGCTGCATCATCCAATTCGCGGGGCGAGGGAGGCCAGAGGAAAGTTCGGCTCCCGGGAGAGCACGGCATAAGCCGTCCGACCATCGCGCAGGGAAGGCCGAGTGATCGGCACCACCTGTATGCTGCTGTGCGGTTCTTTCTGCGTGTGCATTTCGCGCAGCGGACCGCGGGTGCCTGTCGGCACCCGGTCTTCCCTGCGCCCTCTTCAAGGAAGAGGGTCAAGGAAACGAGCAAAACTCGGGCGTTTCAAGCCGCGAGAACGCAGCTTCATGTGTGAACACAGGAATGACTGAGGCGTCTCGCCTTCTCGCCTCGCTCGAGTCACCGACGGGCGGCGGTCGCGGTCAGCTCCAGCCTGACGCCCTTGCCGAGATCCGCAACGCCGATGGCGGCGCGCGCCGGCAGATGGTCCGCGGTGAAATAGCGCTTCCACACGTCGTTGAACGCCGCCTTGTCGGCGAGGTCGGCCATGAAGATGGTCACCTGCAGAACACAGGAGAGATCGGAGCCAGCCCCTTCAAGGAGGGTCTTCAACTGTCGAAGCACATCGTCGGCCTGGCCCGCCATGTCGAGCCCCGCATCCTCAGGGACGATGCCGCCGAGGTAGAGCACGCCGTTGTGCTCGACGATCTCGTGGAGCAGCCCTTCATAGGGCAGGGAACGTTTGATCACGATGGCATCCGTGGACGTTGCGGACTCTCTGGAGGGCTCGCTTCAGGAGGGAAAGGCTGGTGCTGCCAGACAGGATTGAACTGTCGACCTCTCCATTACCAATGGAGTGCTCTACCACTGAGCTACGGCAGCATGTGCTGGTGAAGAATCGGGCGCCCGAGGGGCCTACCAAGCGGGCCGATATCTGCCACAAGCCCCCCTCCTGTGCAAGCTTGCTCGGCCGGTCAAAACGAGAAAATCGAGCCGATATCAGGGCCAAAGTGCCCATTTGGGCTCGAAATCACCGGCTTTCCGTCGATCTGGTCCGATATCCCCCACCCAAACGGCCAGTTGCCTGGAAGCTCGCACTGGATCCATTCGCGTTTCGCACGATCCCGTCGCACGGGCCTCTTGAGCTGCCGTATTCCTCGGGCATGGTAGCGCCGACGACATCGAGTGGACCCGTGTGATGGCTGACGAGACCGAGAAGAGCACGAGACAGGCGAAGACGTCCCGGGACGACCGGCTGAAATCGGCGCTGCGCGAAAACCTGAAGCGGCGGAAGCTGCAGGCGCGCGAACGCGCGGCAAGCTCCGAGCCCTCGCAGAACGAGGATGGTTCCCTAAATGAGGGGACCGCCGGCAAAGCCGGCACCTAGAATTTGGAATGAGTGAGAATGACGATGGCGCAGGACGGACAGCAACGAGATGAAGGTGACGCGCGGATGTCGCGCTTCACGCGCCCAGAGCAGACCTTCCCGACGCTGACCCCGGCCGAGATCGAGCGTGTCAGGCATTTCGGCGAGGTCCGCAATTACAAGGACGGCGAGTTCCTGTTCGAGACCGGCAAGCCCGGGCCCGGCATGTTCGTCGTGCTGAAAGGCCATGTCGCCATCACCCAGCGCGACGGCCTCGGTCACGTCACGCCCGTGATCGACCAGGGGCCGGGGCAATTCCTGGCCGAGCTCAGCCAGCTCTCGGGCCAGCCGGCGCTGGTCGACGGCCGCGCCGAGGGCGATGTCGAGACGCTGCTGCTGCCGCCGCACCGGCTGCGCGCGCTTCTCGTCGCCGAGGCCGAGCTCGGCGAGCGCATCATGCGCGCACTGATCCTGCGCCGGGTCAACCTGCTTCAGGACGGCATCGGCGGTCCGGTGCTGATCGGACCGTCGAACTCCGCCGGCGTGGTGCGGTTGCAGGGCTTCCTCACCCGCAACGGTCAGCCGCATCATCTGCTCGATCCAGACCGCGATCGCGACGCCGCCGAGTTGATCGCGCGCTATTCGCCGAAGCTGGAAGATTGGCCGCTGGTCGTCGCCGCCAGCGGTGCGGTGCTACGCAATCCCAGTGAGACCGAGCTCGCGCGCGCCATCGGCATGATCGGCGGCGCCAAGGATGGCCGCATCTACGACGTCGCGGTCGTCGGCTGCGGACCGGCCGGGCTCGCCACCGCCGTGTATGCGGCGTCCGAAGGATTGTCCGTCGCCGTGCTCGACATCCGGGCCTTCGGCGGCCAGGCCGGCGCCAGTGCGCGCATTGAGAACTATCTGGGCTTTCCGACCGGCATCTCGGGCCAGGCACTGACCGCGCGCGCCTTCACCCAGGCCCAGAAATTCGGCGCCGATATCATGATTCCGGTCACTGCGACGTCGCTCGACTGCACGCGCAAGGACGGCGCATTCGCGGTATCGCTCGACGGCTGCGATCCCTTGCGCTCGCGCGCCGTCGTGGTCGCGAGCGGCGCGCGCTATCGCCGGCCGGAGATCGCAAACCTCGACAAGTTCGAGGGCCGCGGCGTCTGGTACTGGGCCTCGCCGGTCGAGGCGCGGCTTTGTGCCGGCGAGGAGGTGGCTCTGGTCGGCGCCGGCAATTCGGCAGGGCAGGCGGCGGTGTTCCTGTCGGGCCACGCCAAGAAAGTCCTGATGATCATCCGCGGCGGTGGCCTGGGCGCCAGCATGTCGCGCTATCTCATTGAGCGCATCGAAGCCACCCCGAACATCGAATTGATGTTCAACACCGAGATCACGGCGCTGGAGGGCGACGACGCCTCGCTGCTGCGTCGCATCCGCTGGAAGAGCCGCTTGTCCGACGACGAGGATTCCGCCGACATCCGCAATCTCTTCCTGTTCGTCGGTGCCGATCCCGCCACCGCCTGGCTCGACGGTTGCGGCGTGACGCTCGATCGCGGCGGCTTCGTCGTGACGGGCGCGCAGTCCGAGCAGAACCAGGGCCGGCTGGTGGCGCCGCTGGAGACCTCCGTGCCCGGCGTCTATGCCGTCGGCGACGTCCGTTCCGGTTCGGTCAAGCGTGTCGGCGGTGCCATCGGCGAGGGCGCCCAGGTCGTGGCCTCCCTGCATGGCTATCTCGGCGACGCCGCAAAACCGGCGCTTTAGGCAGGGAGAAGACGGGCGGGTGGCAAGACGAATCCGGCTTGCCATTGCGCCGCGTCATGCGTGACTATCTCCCCTCGTCCTGAGAAGCGCGGAGCGCGTCTCGAAGGATGAAGGTCCGGATGCATCTGGGCCTTTCACGGTTCGCGCGGCGATGCGCAAGCATCGTCCGCAAGCGTGCTTCGCACGCCCTTCACCATGAGGGTCTACAAACAAAACGCTTAACGGGAGGACTAAATGGCTGAAATCGTCGTGCTCTACAAGACACCCAAGGATGCTGCCGCCTTCGACAAGTACTATGCCGAGACGCATATTCCGCTCGCCAAGAAACTTCCCGGCCTGAAGAAATACGCCATCAGCAAGGGGCCGGTCGCATCCCCCGCCGGACCTTCCGGAATCCATCTCGTCGCCATCCTCACCTTCGACAGCGTGGCCGATATTCAGGCGGCATTCGGCAGCGAGGAAGGCAAGGCGACCGGGGCCGACGTGCCGAAATTCGCCAGCGGCGGCGCCGACCTCCTGATCTTCGACACCAAGGAAGTGTGAGGAAACGATTCAACTTTCGTCGAAAGCGACGAGCCACCAGCTGCTGTCGTTTGTGACGGCGATGCAAAAAATTCAGTCATGCGTTCGTCGATTCGCACGATGACGCATGGCTGCGAACATGCATGCGGCGACAACGCATGTGGCAATTGCGTGAGCACCGTAATACTACTCTTCGATCTCAACGCGGAGAATAGGAGAGAGATGTCATGATCCTTGGCTTGAGCCTGTCCGCCCTGACTCTGATCCATGTCGTCATCAGCCTGATCGCCATTGCCGCCGGCCTCGTCGTGATGTTCGGCCTGCTCGGCTCGAAGTCGATGCCGGGTCTCACCGCGATCTTCCTGGCTTTCACGATCCTGACCAGCGCCACCGGCTTCCTGTTTCCATTCGAAACGCTGCTGCCCTCGCACATCATAGGCATCATATCGCTGGTGCTGCTCGCCATCGCCTGCGTCGCGCTGTACGCCATGAAGCTCGCCGGCGTCTGGCGTCCGGTCTACATCGTGACCGCGATGATCTCGCTCTATTTCAACGTCTTCGTGCTGGTGATCCAGTCGTTCCTCAAGGTGCCGGCGCTCGCCGCGCTCGCGCCCGCCGTGGCGCCCGCGCCGCCGTCGGGCCCCGTGTTCGCGGTGGTGCAGGGCATCGTGCTGGTGTTCTTCGTCGTGATCACCATCGGCGCCTGGCGCCGCTTCAAGCCGATGACGTTTGCCTGATCACTGCCGGCCGTCATTCCGGGGCATCGCGCAGCGATGAACCCGGGATCGCTCGTCACACTCTCGGGATTTCCGGATCCACGCTTCGCGTGGTCCAGAATGACTCTCTCATTACAGGAGCCCCCACAATGCCCACCATCACCACAAAGGACGGCGTCGAGATCTTCTACAAGGACTGGGGAAGCGGCCAGCCGATCGTGTTCAGCCACGGGTGGCCGCTGTCGTCCGACGACTGGGACGCGCAGATGATCTTCTTCGTCAACAACGGCTACCGCGTCATCGCCCATGACCGCCGCGGCCATGGCCGTTCGTCGCAGGTCGCCGGCGGGCACGACATGGATCACTATGCCGACGACCTCGCTTCCCTCACAGCGCATCTCAACCTCGAGAACGCCATTCATGTCGGACATTCCACCGGCGGCGGCGAGGTCGTGCATTACATCGCGCGCCACGGCGAGAGCCGGGTCGCGAAGGCCGCGATCCTCTCGGCGGTGCCGCCGTTGATGGTGCAGACCCCCGCCAATCCCGGCGGCCTGCCGAAGAGCGTGTTCGATGATCTCCAGAAGCAGCTCGCCGCCAGCCGTACGCAATTCTATCGCGACCTCCCCGCCGGCCCGTTCTATGGCTACAACCGCCCCGGCGCAAAACCGTCGGAAGCGGTGATCCAGAACTGGTGGCGCCAGGGCATGATGGGCGGCGCCAAGGCGCATTACGACGGCATTGTCGCCTTCTCGCAGACCGACTTCACCGAAGACCTCAAGAAGATCAACGTGCCCGTGCTGGTCATGCACGGCGACGACGACCAGATCGTGCCTTACGCCGATTCCGCCCCGCTGTCGGCCAAGCTGCTCAAGAAGGGCACGCTGAAGACCTACAAGGGTTTCCCGCACGGCATGCCGACCACGCACGCCGAGACCATCAACGCGGACCTGTTGGCGTTTTTCAGGGAGTGAGGGCTCGCCGCGAGTCTCGAATCGCAGGGTGGGCAAAGGCGCACTTGCGCCGTGCCCACGATCATTCTCCGATCACACTCAGAACGTGGGCACGCTTCCGCCTGCGCTCTGCGAGCTACGGCGGACAAGTCGCTTTGCCACCCTACGATACTGATGGGTAAACGCGCGCCTCACTTCAAGATCGCCCTGATCGCATCGAAGGTGCGCTTGACGAAAATCTCCGGCTTCTCCCGCGCGCCGTCGCCGATCCAGCTCTCGCCGCCGACGCGCATCGCGCCGGTGGCGATCATGGCGACGAGCCGCGCCTTCAACTGGTCCGATTTGGTTCTGGCCCGCCGGGCGAGCCCGTCGGCCAGCGCGCGTTCGAGCTTCTCGTATTTGAGCTGGTCGCGGGCCTGAAGCGCCGGATTGTCGCGCTTGAGCCGCGACATCGCCGCGGCTTCCGCCGGATCGATCCGCTTGATCGCGGCGGCGATTGCATTCTCCGCGGCCGTCAGCATGGGTTCATCCGCAGGCCGGGCAACGATCTCGGCGACCAATGCGCTTGCTGCGCCTTCCTGCCAGGCGGCGACCACGTCCTCCTTGGACGCGAAATAATGGAAGAAGCTGCGGCGCGACACCTCCGCCGCTGCTGCGATGTCGTCGATCGTCGTGGCTTCGAAGCCGCGCTCCAGGAACAGCGTCATCGCCGCCCGGGTCAGCCGCGCGCGGGTCTCCTGCTGCTTGCGCTGGCGCAGGCCGGTGCCATCAGGAGTTTTTCCGCCCGCAGGCAATTTCCGGGCAACCTTCGAAGCCTTCAAATTGTTCACCTCTTGCAAAGTTGCACTCAGTGCACATTTAGATGAGCCGCGGGCCCTTTTCCACCGTGAAAGCTCCGGGAGACATGGCATGACCGACTGGACCACGGCAGACATCCCCTCTCTCAGCGGCAAGACGGTGGTCGTGACCGGAGCGACGGGCGGCCTCGGTTACGAGACGGCGATGGCGCTGGCGGGCGCCGGTGCCATTGTCATACTCACTGGGCGCAGCGACGCAAAGGGCCTGCGGGCGATCGAAGGCATTTGCGAGCGGTTTCCCAATGCGCTGATCGCCTTTGAACATCTCGATCTCGCCAGCCTCGCCTCGGTCGCCGATTTCGCCAGGCGCTTTGCTGCCGGCAACGAGCAACTCGACGTCCTCGTCAACAATGCCGGCGTGATGGCGCTGCCGAAACGACAGCAGACCGAGGATGGTTTCGAGATGCAGCTCGGCACCAACTATTTCGGTCACTATGCCCTCACGGCGCACCTGTTGCCGCAGCTTCGCCGCGCGGAAGCGCCTCGTGTCGTCAATCTCTCCAGCCTTGCGCACCGCTCCGGCGCGATCAATTTCGACGATCTGCAAGCCAAGAACTCCTATCGCGCGTGGCGCGCCTATTGCCAGTCGAAGCTGGCGATGCTGATGTTCTCGCTCGAATTTCAGCGCCGCAGCGACGCGGCCGGCTGGGGTGTGAGGAGCATTGCGGCGCATCCAGGCTTCGCGCGGACCGATCTGATCGCAAACGGCCCGGGCGCCAACACGTTCCAGTGGCGGGTGGGCCGGCTCCTCCAGCCGCTGTTCAGCCAATCCGCCGCCGAGGGCGCGCTGCCAACGCTGTTCGCCGCGACTTCGTCCACAGCTGAGCCCGGCGGGTACTACGGTCCGAACGGATTTTTGGAAATGAAGGGGGCGCCCGCGGCGGCGAAGATCATGCCTCACGCGAAGGATTTCGCTGCGGCGGCCATGCTGTGGGATGCCTCGGCGACATTGACCGGTGTATCCTTCGACGACATCGCGGCCGCCGCATGAGCCGCGCGCCTATTGGGGACGGCTCGATGCAAGTCATCATCTTCGGCGCGACCGGCATGGTCGGGCAGGGCGTTTTGCGCGAATGCCTGATCGATCCCGGCATCGATCGTGTGCTCGTGGTGGGCCGCAGCTCGACCGGCGTGCGCAACGTCAAGCTCGTCGAGATCATCCACGACGATTTTATGGACTATTCGGCGATCGAAACGCAGCTGACCGGCTACGATGCCTGCTTTTTCTGCCTCGGCGTCTCCTCGATCGGCATGAACGAGGAGCGCTACCGGCATCTCACCCATGACCTCACGCTCGCCGCAGCGACGACGCTGGCACGGCTCAACCCGCAGATGATTTTCACCTACGTCACCGGGGCCGGCACCGATTCCACGGAGCAGGGTTCGCGGATGTGGGCGCGGATCAAAGGCAAGACCGAGAACGATCTGCTCAAGCTGCCGTTCAGAGCCGCCTATATGTTCCGGCCCGGCGCGATCCAGCCCTTGCACGGCGCCCGTTCCAAGACGCCTTGGGTGCAGGCGGTCTATACCGCAACCTGGCCCCTCTGGTCGGTGCTGCGCCGGCTCTCTCCGCGGCTCGTCACCTCGACCGAGCAGATCGGCCGCGCCATGATCCACGTCGCCCGCGAGGGGTATCCGCGGAAGGTGCTGGAGATGGAGGATATCAATAGCCTCTGACCCGCCGACCCGTTAGTTTGGACGGAAATTTCGGGGCCTGTGCGCGTTGAGCCCGGTCCACTCCGAAGGAGAAGCGTCGGCGATGCCGCCCCAGCTCAAACTGATCGCACTCGATGCCGACGATCTCGCCGTGATCTCGACCCATGTCCAGGACGCGCGTGTCCAGGCGTCCGACATCATCTGGCGACAAAGCGAGAAGCGGCTCGTGGTCGGGATGAGCCGGCTGGACTGGGAGCAGACGCTGGAGGGCGAGGCCGAGCCGCGTCGCCTGGTCGCCGCGCTCCGCTTCGACCGCGTGCTCGCCTGCAAGTCGCGCAACATCGACTTGGCTGCTTCCGACAAGGTCCTGGACCTCGTCGGCATCGAATTTCACCCGAGGGACGGGCGCGACGAGGAGCCCGCCGGCAGTGCCCTGCTGTTGTTCGCGGAAGGTGGCGCCATCCGGCTCGACGTCGAATGCCTGGAATGCGAGCTGACTGACCTTGGGGCGGACGCGCTGGGAACGGGGTTGGAGACCGAGGGGGAGCTGTGAAGTTGACCGTATACCAGCCGCATCGCCTCGCCCCCCGCGCCAGAACGGCGCCTTGCGAGGGTTGACGCCGCTTCCCCGCCGCGCCATTGAGCAGGGGACCTGGTGCGCCAATCCGCCCCAAAGACCAGCCAGAAGCCAAGCCAGACATGCCCGTTCGCCTCGACCGCAGCAGCGCCGATTTTGACCAGCGATTCGCGGCCTTCCTCGCCGCCAAGCGCGAGGTTTCGGCCGACGTCGAGGCCGCCGCGCGCGCGATCGTCGACGACGTCGCCAGGCGGGGCGATGCGGCCCTGCTCGAGGCCACGGCAAAGTTCGACCGGCTGAGGCTGGATGCTTCCAACCTTCGCGTCACCGCCGCCGAGATCGAAGCCGCGACCAAGGCCTGCGATGCCGCGACGCTGGACGCGCTCAAGCTGGCGCGCGACCGCATCGAGACCTATCATCGCCGCCAGTTGCCGGTGGACGAGCGCTTCACCGACTCGCTCGGCGTCGAGCTCGGCTGGCGCTACACCGCGATCGAATCCGCCGGCCTCTACGTGCCCGGCGGCACCGCGGCCTATCCGTCCTCGGTGCTGATGAACGCGGTGCCCGCCAAGGTCGCCGGCGTCGCGCGTCTCGTGATGGTGGTGCCCTCGCCCGACGGCAAGCTCAATCCGCTGGTGCTGGCGGCCGCGCATCTCGGCGGCGTCAGCGAGATCTACCGCGTCGGCGGCGCGCAGGCGGTGGCGGCGCTGGCGCACGGCACCGCGACCATCGCGCCCGTGGCCAAGATCGTCGGTCCCGGCAACGCCTATGTCGCCGCCGCGAAGCGGCTGGTGTTCGGCAAGGTCGGCATCGACATGATCGCCGGCCCATCCGAGGTGTTGGTGATCGCCGACGACACCGGCAATGCCGACTGGATCGCCGCCGATCTGCTGGCGCAGGCCGAGCACGATGCCAGCGCGCAGTCGATCCTGATCACCGACTCGGCACGGCTTGCCGCCGACGTCGAGAAAGCGGTGGAGGCGCAGTTGAAGACGCTGCCGCGCGCCGCGATTGCAAGCAGCTCCTGGGCCGATTTCGGCGCCGTCATCATCGTGAAGAATTTGGGCGAGGCCATCCCGCTCGCGGACGCCATCGCCGCCGAGCATCTCGAGATCATGACTGGTGATCCCGACGCGCTCGCAGCCAAGATTCGCAACGCCGGCGCGGTGTTCCTCGGGCCCCACACGCCGGAGGCAATCGGCGATTACGTCGGCGGCTCCAACCACGTGCTGCCGACGGCGCGCTCGGCGCGATTCTCCTCGGGGCTTTCGGTGCACGACTTCATGAAGCGCACCTCCATCCTGAAATGCGGCCCGGACCAGCTCCGCGCGCTGGGTCCGGCCGCGATGACGCTCGGACAAGCGGAGGGGCTGGACGCCCATTCGCGTTCGATTGGATTGCGCCTCAATCTGTCATGACAAAGCCGCCCGAACAGGACGACTCGCAGAACCGCATCGTCGGCGTCACGCTCGACGAAGATTCGATCGGCCGTTCCGGGCCCGATATCGAGCACGAGCGCGCGATCGCGATCTACGACCTGATCGAGCAGAACCTGTTCGCGCCCGCGGGCGCCGAGGGGAAGGGCCCGTTCACGCTGCATATCGGCATCACCGGCAGCCGGCTGATGTTCGACATCCGGCGCGAGGACGGAACGCCCGTCGTCGCGCATCTGCTGTCGCTGACGCCGTTCCGGCGGATCGTGAAGGACTATTTCATGATCTGCGACAGCTACTACCAGGCGATCCGCACCGCGACCCCCGACAAGATCGAGGCCATCGACATGGGCCGTCGCGGCATCCATGACGAGGGATCGCGCACGTTGCAGGAGCGGCTGAAGGGCAAGGTGCGGGTCGACTTCGAGACCTCGCGCCGGCTGTTCACGCTCATAACCGTCCTGCACTGGAAGGGCTAAGCGCGATGGCGGCGCCGCCACGCGCACGCGATCCGCAATCGGTGCTGTTCGCCTGCGCGATGAACAGCGTGCGCTCGCCGATGGCCGAGAGCCTGTTGCAGCACATGTTTCCGCAAGGGCTCTATGTGAAGTCTGCGGGCACGCGAAAAGGCGAGCTCGATCCGTTCGCGGTGTCCGTGATGGCCGAGCTCGGCCAGGACATCTCCGCCCACAAACCGCAGACCTTCGAGGAGCTGGAGGACTGGGAGGGGTTGAATTTCGACCTCATCATCACGCTCTCGCCGGAGGCGCACCACAAGGCGCTCGAGCTGACGCGAACACTCGCGGCCGACGTCGAATACTGGCCGACGCAGGATCCCACCACCATCGAAGGCAGCCGCGACCAGAAGCTTGCCGCGTACCGTGACGTTTGCGATCAGCTATTGATGCGCATCCGCCGGCGCTTCGCGAAGGTAGGCGCGGCGAGCGGGTAGCAGGCGGCGTCCGTAACATCCGCGTCACAGACGCAGGGCACAGCCATGTCGGAAACCTCGAATCAGCAAACCGGGAGTTCCCGGGTTGTGAAACCGGCCCCCTTCCGATAGGTTCCGCGCGCAATTCACCCCTGCTTCATCCCCAAATCACCTGATGCTTGGCCGCCCCAAATTCGTACTTGCCTCCGGTTCGCCGCGTCGGCTGTCGCTGCTCAACCAGGCCGGCATCGAGCCGGACGCGCTCCGGCCGGCCGATGTCGACGAGACGCCGAGGCGGGGCGAGCTGCCGCGCGCCTGCGCCAATCGGCTCGCCCGGGCCAAGGCCGATGCGGCGCTGAAGTCGGTGCAGCTCGATGACGAGGTGCGCGGCGCCTTCATCCTCGCCGCCGACACCGTGGTGGCGGTCGGCCGCCGCATCCTGCCCAAGGCCAATCTGGTCGACGAAGCCGCGCAGTGCCTGCGCCTGCTGTCGGGCCGCAACCACCGCGTCTACACCGCGATCTGCCTCGTCACGCCGCGCGAGGCCTTCCGCCAGCGCCTGGTCGAGACCCGCGTCCGCTTCAAGCGCCTCTCGGAAGACGACATCCAGGCCTATATCGGCTCCGGCGAATGGCGGGGCAAAGCCGGCGGCTACGCCGTGCAGGGCATCGCCGGCTCCTTCGTGGTCAAGATGGTGGGGTCCTACACCAACGTGGTCGGCCTGCCGCTCTACGAGGCCACCACGCTGCTCGGCGGCGAAGGCTTTCCTATCCGCTTCGGCTGGCTCAACGCCACCACCGCGGTGTGAGCCGACAGGCCGCGGCCAACAAAAATCGCGAAAACAACCCCATGCAAAGTAGAATGGCCGAGCGTGGCGCATGCGTCGCCGCCCGAGGATCCCGTTGGCCGACAGGCTCTTGAGCCCCTTCAGCCCACGCAAGCTGCCGACATCATGGACCATCAGATCAAAAAGCCCGCCAGCCCACTCAAAACCTGCCCGATCTGCGGCAAGCCGCAGTCGGAGGCCGCCCGCCCATTCTGCTCCTCGCGCTGCCGCGACGTCGATTTGAACCGCTGGCTGAAAGGCTCCTACGTCATCCCCGGCCGCGACGACGAAGTGGATGACGTAGAATAAACAAATAATATCAATGGATTGCTTGGCTGACCAGCGCGCCGCGCGCCAGCCGCGGCAGGCCAGTCCCAGCTTGTGCACAGCCGGGCCGCGCCCGGCGAAGCCACTTGGCGAAGCCGGGTGGACAGGCCGCCCCGAGCCCACTATAAACCGCCCGCTCGATGGGCTTTGGCCCCTCTCTTGGAGCACGCCCAGGTAGCTCAGTTGGTAGAGCATGCGACTGAAAATCGCAGTGTCGGTGGTTCGATTCCGCCCCTGGGCACCACGGCTCCTGTAAGAGCCTGATATCCAAAGCAATTCAGCAAATTCAACGGCTTAGCGCTACGCGTTTGGTACAGAACGGTGGTACAATGCCGCTTGCGATGTCACGTCCATGGAAGCACCCGAAAACCGGGATATATCAGCTCCGAAAAGCTGTACCGGATGATCTCCGCCAGCTTGTCGGTAAGCGCGAAGAGAAAGTCAGCCTTCAAACCCGCGATCCTTCCGAAGCAAAGGTGCGCCATGCCAAGGCGCTCGCCGAGCTCGAGGCTCGATGGGCCAATCTGCGCGCTGGGCCAAAATTTCTGACTGAGCGTGAAGCTCATCAACTGGCTGTCATCTCGTATAATCGCTGGTTGGAGCAATACAGGGACAATCCGAGTCAACAGACCAGTTGGGATATCGGAGTTGGCGATCGGCTCTTTGGCCATTCGCCGACCAGGGAAGAGAATGACGCCGCTCTTGCGCAGTCGTTAGATTTCTCGGCTCCCGAGCCAGACTTGTACAAGATCGCAAGAATGGAGCAGGCCTGTCTGGAGGCCGCAGATGGCTATCTTAGCGCTCGCGGGCTATCCGACGATTGGCAAAATCGACAGACCATGGCGCGCGCAATTGGGGCCGCCATACAGCGAGCAAGCCTCGTGCTCGCCAAGCTGGCCAAAGGAGAAACCCTTCCGGAATTTCCTTTTCCGAACTTCTCTGTATTGCCTGGATCGGCAACCTTGCGCGGGTCGCAACGCGCAGTCTCCTTCCAGGATCTTCTCGATGGTTGGAAAGCCGAGCGACGGCCAGTTGCGAAGACTGTTTACGAATGGTCGCGTGTCATCCGGCAGCTCGAGAAGTATCTTGGACATACCGATGCCCATCGCCTGACTGCTGAGAACATCGTCGATTGGAAGCGAGCGATGGTGGATGCCGGATTACGGGCGAAAACCATCCAAGGTTCGAAGCTCTCGCCTGTTCGGGCCATCCTGCAATGGGGTGTTCAGAATAAGCTCATCAGCTCAAATGCCGCCGAAGGCGTTTCGCTCGACGTCAAAGCGAAACAAGGAGAGCGTAAACGAAGCTTCACCGATGAGGAGGCCAAAACCATCCTTCGAGCAGCGCGCTCGGAGAATGATCCAGTCAAAAGGTGGGTGCCGTGGATTGGTGCTTACACTGGAGCTCGACTATCCGAGATTTGCCAGTTGCGCCGCGAGGACATCCTGAAGGTTGAGGATATCTGGTGCATGAAGTTTGCGCCGGAAGCCGGTTCGCTCAAGACGTCTGGGTCGGAACGAATTGTGCCTGTCCACCCTGCGCTGATTGAAAGTGGATTTCTCGACTACGTTGCTCAGGTCAAATCCGGCGCTCTGTTTGCCGAGCTTTCTCCAGACAAATTCGGCAAGCGTGGCGGGAACGGCACCAAGATGATCGGACGTTTTGTGCGTCAACTTGGGTTGAAAGACCCAAGGCTATCGCCGAGTCACTCCTGGCGGCATCGCATTAAGACGCTTGGACGAAGGCATGGGCTCGCGCAAGACATTCTGAACGCGATTACAGGCCACGGGTCGAAATCAGTAGCTGACTCGTACGGGGAATTTCCCGTGGCGGCGCTCTTTAGGGAAATTTCTAAGATCCCGGTCCTTGACCTTGCCAACACCGCCCCGAGCGAGAACTGATAAGCTTTTGAGAGTTTGCTCATCAGTGTTAACGAGTGGCTCGTGACAGGAAGTCAAGTTAGCGCGATTCGATTAACGCTCGTGCGTGAAGCTGAAACAGGGGTGAGAATCCCTCCCTCTCCGCCATCTGCCCGCGACGTGCGAAAACCCCTATAAAACAAGGGGCGCCAAGAGCCCCCGGATTCGGTGGGGGAGAACCGCGGTGGAGAACCGCGGATCGTTCAACTTGTCGCAATCTGCCACCATTGCGCGGCTCGCGAAAGCCGAATCCTCCCAAAAACTGTCGTCTGGTCCAAGCCCGACCCATCGGGATGCGGCCATCGCTCTAGGCCTATCGGCGGTGGCGCCGGGTCTCCTGTGGCCTTAATCTGAAATTGCAAAGAAGAGATGAGACACCTAGGGAGGCTGCGAATGGAGAACGAGATCGACTTGATCCGATACAACCTCGGAAAAATCCTCGATCTCCTGCAATCGAGGTCGGGGAGCAGCAAACCGAATCCGCGCCGTATGATCGAGAACAAGGTGACGCGAACCATCCAGAACGGCGCGTTCATGGACGCCTTATCTGCAAACTACAAACGTCTGAAGTGGTTAGCTCCCCGTTCGGCCGACTCGATCTTTGACGAGGAGGTGAGCAGTTCATTGGCACGAAAAGAGTTGTCCGACGAGATCAGACGTCAAGCCAGAGATGAGACCAAATACTTGATCCCGTTCGCTTGCGTGCGCCAGGAAGCGGTCGGACACGGCGGCTTTCATACCGGCGCGTTGGGTTTCTGGAAGCCGCAGTTTCGGTGGATCTATGACTGCGGCGCCTGGCGCAAGAAAAGCGCCTTGTCGAACCGCATTCAGGCCTTTCTAACCAGATCACGGTCGGATCTATGTTCACCCGACGTCAATATTCTGTTCCTGTCCCATTTTGACGCCGATCACGTGAACGGGCTGGAGGAGTTATTTGAAGGATTTGCCGGCTCCCCAACTTCAGTAAAAATGGTCGTCGCGCCCTACCTCTCGCCGCGCGACGTCGTCGCCACGATCGGCAGGGCTGCTGAGGCCGGCAGGCATAGCGCTGATCTCATCCGTGCCGTCGCCGATCCGGCCGGATACTTTGGTGACAAGGGGGTGGAGACGTTGGTGTTGGTTCGGCCTGACGGTCCGCCGCCTTCGTCGTCGGAGGGCCCGGGCCGGGTGCCGACCTTGCCCACGCCGCATCCGCCTGACGGTGATCGGTTGGGCCTTGCATTTTTCAACCCGGATGGAAAATCCATCAGTTTGGATCCTCCTGAAAAAGGAAAGATCCACGTGATCGTCGCAGATCCGGGGTCGTTCTTCGAAATGACGTCGTACGGCCAAGCGCTGGACTGGATCTTTCTCCCCCATGCCCACGAATGGCGGCTTAACCGCGCGAAGATCGCCGACGAGTGCCGCCGAATACTCAAGCTCGATCCCGATGCGCCCGGCTTCAATCAAGCGCTTATCGAAAAGCTGAGGACTCGGGTCGGTCTGAATGACGTCAAGAAGCTCTACTGCGGCACGAATTCGAACGGGACTTCGATGTCCCTCTACGCGGGACCAAGAACTTCAGCATCCAACCGGGTCGTATACAGGAAGAAAAGCCGCTCTACGGGCTACGTGGCAACGACGAGTGCGCCAGGCTGGTTGCTCACGGGAGATGCACCGCTGAATAATCGAGACACGTTCGACCAATGGAAGGGATCATTCGAACCGGTCGCAAGCCTCGCCGGCCATATGATGCTGCCGCATCACGGCGCCGAAAGGAACTTCAACAAGAGCTTGATTTCGTATGCTCCTGCAGCGATGCCGTTTCTCACGGTAGACCGCGACGACTACGTGGCATTCAAAAGGCCGCCTCTGAAGGTCAGGACCGCCATCAAGGGGCGTTTGGTCCCTGTGACCGAGAGGAAGTCCCTTGCGGAAGTAAGCGGCGAATCCAGAGGCATCCCGCACGCCGATGCCGTGTTGAAGTGGTAGCGGGCATCATCTGCTCCGACAATGAACCGTTTGGCTTGGAACATGAGGTTCAATCGCCGAGCTCCGAGAGATACCGGTCGACTATGATCCGAGTGAGCTGCTCTCCTCTCTTGGTGAGCAACTCAAGGTTGTCGTGGGAGATGGGTGCGAAATCGGTGGGATAATTGTTCACTTCCTCTCGCCGCACTAGGTCTGGAGGACAGCACGGAAGCCGATTGTCCTGCTGGCCGAGATAGACCATGCCAAATGCTTCCAGTTCGCCGCATTCCACGTATTGATGCAATCGCTGGTAAGTGGCGTCCTGCACCTTGCGATGGACTGCAGAGAAGGATCGCGCCACGCGACCGATCCACCAGAAGTGGGTGCCTTCGCTTTCCATCTGTCCTGCGCCGGCGTTCAAGCTGATGATGTGGGTGGTCGGGTAAGCAACGGTGATGTCTTGCGATCTTCCGGGCTCGAGAACCGAAACTCCCAGATTCTCGAACACACCGCCGTCAGTTAACGCGACCGTGGCGCGTGGTCGATGCCATCCGGCTCTACGGTCGGGACGCTGTCTGGCGGGACGTCGGCCAGCGCCTGCTCGACAACACTTGCACGCAGCGTACCGGGCGGCACGAGGAAGACGGCTGCTGGCCGTCGTACGACGCGCCGTAACCACTGGACCGGCCATGGCGCCCAAGCACCATCCGACTCCGCTCTCCGGAGGCGACCGAAAGGCGCTCAGCAAGGAGTTGGGGAGGGCCCGCGCGATGACGACGATCCTCGCCGCCCAAGCCGCCGAGGCCCGCGCCAAAGGCGAGGCCCTGATCCGCCAAGCCGACAAGCTCCTGTGTGAGGCTGTCAACGAACGCTGGTGGGCAGACGGAGGCCCCGTCGATCCGTCCCCGACGATCGACCAGGCCATCAACGGCGGGTATCCTTGGCTCGAGATCGAGTGCTCCCGCTGCCGGACCCGGCGGGACGTCGATTTGGCGGCGCTGCGCCATCCGTCGACCACGTTCGTCCACGACCTCGCGAGCCGGCTCCGCTGCAGCAAGTGCGCCGCGGCCAATCGCAGGCCGCCTGCGACGCTGCTACAACTGGCGCAGCGCCCTCGCCAGGCCGCTCCGGAGACCTGACGATGTGCAACCTCTATTCCATCACAACCAACCAGGCCGCCATCACCGCGCTGTTTCGCGTCGTCAACCGCTACGTCGGTAACCTCGCGCCGATGCCCGGCGTGTTTCCGGACTACAAGGCACCGATCGTCCGGAACGGCGCCGAGGGCCGGGAGCTCGCTATCGCACGCTGGGGCATGCCGTCGTCATCGAAGGCGCTGATGGACGCGACCAAGAAGCGCGCCGAGAAGCTGCAGGCCAAGGGCAAGACCGTCGATTTCAAGGAGCTGCTCCGGATGGAGCCGGATTCCGGAACCACCAACATCCGCAACGTCAAGAGCAAGCACTGGACGCGCTGGCTCGGTGTCGAGAACCGCTGCGTGGTGCCGTTCAATTCGTTCAGCGAGTTCAACAAGGCCGAGGGCGGCGACATCTGGTTCGCGCTCGACGAGACCCGCCCGCTGCTCTGCTTCGCCGGCATCTGGACCAACTGGACGTCGGTCAGGAAGGTCAAGGAAGGCGAGACGACCAACGACCTGTACGCGTTCCTTACAACGGAGCCGAACGGCGAGGTCGGTGCCATCCACCCGAAGGCGATGCCGGTGATCCTGACGACGCCCGTCGAGGTCGAGACCTGGATGACCGCGCCGGCGGAGGAAGCGCTCCAGCTCCAGCGGCCGCTTCCGGACGGGACACTGCGCATCGTCGCCCGCGGCACGAAGGAAGACCCCGCGCCGGCGACCGCCGAAGTCCGTGCCTCAGGTTCCCTGTAGTCCCGAGGCGCTTGACTTAGAGAACCACCCTCGAACAAAAATAGAACGAACGATTCTGCCCCGAAGGTCCGCTTGGCCAAACTGCCCCAACTGCCCGTCTACTATTATCTCGACCACTTCGCCGAAATGCTGGGGTTCGTGCAGCGGACGTACGCCTCCGTGCTTGGTCCGGAGCATCACGCCTTCGTAGCGCGCTTCGAGGGCCTTCCGAGAGATGCGCGATGCCTGTTGGTCCGCATGATCAACCGGCGCGGTGCCATATTCAACCGATCTCTGTTCAACTACCCAGAGATCGATGACGTCGAGCGGGCGGCGGCCGATCTGACCGCGGTCGGTCAGGCCCGAGCGCTCGGCGAGGCGGACTATGCGGCCTTCGTCTCGTCCCTGCCGAAGGACGTCCTCGTCACCGGAGCGCAGGCGGCCGGGCGAGGAGACGTCCGCAAATCCTGGTCGAAGCCGAAGTTCGTCGACTATTATCTACAGAGCATCCCCTTTTCGGTCGCAGCGCAGCACTGCGGGGCCCGGAACTTCATCGCGCTCGACGGGATGCGACCGATCGAGTTCCTGCTCTACCTCTACTTCGGTAAGACCGAGGTGAGCCTGAAGAACTTCGCGCTGCGTGACCTGGGGATCCTCCGCACCAACCAAGAGACCTCGTTCAGCGCGCGCTTCACCGATGCCGAGGAGGCGCTCGCCTCGTTCCATTACAGCAAGGTTCTGGACAGTCTGGAGGACGGATCGGAGCCTGCCCACAGACGGGCGGCCGTCGACGTGCTCGGCGGACCCGCCTGCATGACCCAGTTCGCCGCCGATCTCCGCAGCCGAGCCGCGCATCAAACTGGGCTTTTCTTCGAGAAAGCAGGCGAAAGGGATCTCGCCCTTACGCTTTACCGGGCGGGGTCTTCGCCGGACTGCAACGAGCGACTGGTCCGACTGCTCTACAATGACGGCGACAAGACAGAGGCCGAAGCGCTGCTGCAGCGCATGATCGATGATCCCGCCAGCGACGAAGAACACCTTTTCGCTACCGACTTCTATGCCCGCAAGTTCGGCGGACGGCGCACGGGTCTCCACACCGAACTTTTGCGGTCCGGCCGCACGATCACCGTAGACGACACTCATCGCGGCAATCCCGAGGCGGGCGTCGCCGGCGTGCTGCGGCGCGAGGGCACCCAGGTTTTCTTCACCGAGAATGTGCTGTGGCACAGCCTGTTCGGCCTGCTCTTCTGGGACGAGCTCTTCGAGAGCACCCGGATGCCCAGCGGGTTCGATTGGCTACCTCACTGCCTGAAGGATCGCAGCTTCCGCCGGCTCTTCGCCGCGACGATCGACGAGAAGCTGGCAGCCATCGCGTCCGGATCCGCCCTCCCGCTGATCCTCCGCACCGTCGCAGCGAGATGGGGCCGCCCGAACGGGATCTTCAGCTGGGATCACGTGCAAGTGGAGGCGCTGCGCGCGCTGCTGGAAGGGTCCGATCCGGCTGGCGTCGCCAGCGTCCTCGGCAGCATGTGCGACGACTTCCGGGGCATGCGCGACGGCTTCCCCGACCTCATGTTGGTCCAGGACGGCAAGGCGTCCTTCATGGAGGTCAAGGCCGAAGGGGACGTGATCCGCCGCAACCAACTGACCCGCCTCCGCCAACTCGGCGACGCCGGCATTGTGGCCGAGATCGGTCGGGTCGACTACCGCTTCGACCCCGAGCAGGATTACGTGGTGGTCGACATCGAGACCACCGGCTCATGGTCGAACGGCGACTGCATCACCGAGATCGGCGCGGTGAAGGTCCGCAACCACCAGGTCGTGGACGAGTGGCACTCTCTCCTCAACCCGCAGCGTTCCATTCCAGCCAAGATCGTCCAGCTGACCGGCATCACGAATGAGATGGTTCGCGACGCGCCTTTGTTCGCCGAAGTCGCGGATTCCTTCATGCAGTTCATGGCCGACGGCATCTTCGTCGCCCATAACGTCAGCTTCGACTACGGTTTCCTCTCTTACGAATTCGAGCGGATCGGGCGTCGCTTCAGATTTCCGAAGCTCTGCACATGTGCCGGGATGCGGCGGCGCTATCCGGGACACAAGTCCTACGGACTAGGGAAGCTCTGCGAGATCTACGGCATATCACTCGACAATCACCACCGCGCCCTATGCGACGCGCGAGCCTCCGCCCAGTTGTTGAATCTCATCAACCAGAAGCGGAGTGAAGAGAGATATATCGGCGAGGCCGCCTAGCGGTTCCAGCAATGGGCCGACTTGGAGACGACCCCAGAAAATTCCGATAAGGCGAAATTTTGTCTTGCTCCGTCGGGCAAAACAGTGGTTCATAAGGCGCTGGTCCTAGCGAGACGAAGGAGCCAGCCCAATGGCGAATGACGTGGACACCTCCTCGGAATTGTCCAAGATCGCGAAACTGAACGGTGACTTCCGAAGGAATTACGGCACTTTCATCGGTGCGATTTTGTACCTCCGCACCGTGAGCGCCGCCCGCCGAAGCCCTTGGCTTTGGGCTGGCCTGATCTCGATCGCTTTTTCGGCGGTGCTGAGCTGGTTGGGGCGGCATGGATGGTTTTTGCCAGCGCTGCTTTGATGGCCGCGAAGAGTGCCCCCCTTTCCCGGTAAAGCGTCCCGCGACGGCGTCGAAGGGAGCCTGATGCGAGCCAGACGTAGCGTCCCGACCTCAACGAGGCAGGCAGTAGAACGTAATCCTCGATCTCGCGGTTTGCCGCATCCAACCGCATCACGGCAAGCAGGCCCGATGAAATCTGCCTTCGATAGGCCTTCCATTGCGCAGCGTGATCCTCTCCCCGTCGTGCCAGCCGTCGCGCGACGAGAAACGAAACTACCCGCCTGCCTTCGACATCGACGCCGATCCCGTCCGGAGCGAGCTCCGGCCGAAGACCAAGGTCGTTTCGCAACACCTCCGCGAGCTCGGTTGCGTGCCTCGCCTGTTCGGCAGACCAAAACTCCCGGGTGTCGATCCAGTCGCAGTCGCGCGGCGACACGTAGCCAATCAACGCATAGGCCTTCCGCAGCGAACCGAAGTGCTTCACGTACGAGGAGACGTGATTGAGGCCGAGCGTCGTATTGATGATGCGCGAGTTGAGCTTTCCCCGCCGGCGCAGCGTGAGGCGCAGGCGCAACAACATCTCATTTTCGGGAATCTCCACGCGCCGTTCGGCCAGCAGTTTCTGTGCGCGTGCGAAGATGCCGGGGTCCACGATCGGCTCGATCTGCGCAGCGCCCCGGACCCAGGCATGATCCGGATTCTTGACCAGCTTCTGTCCCAAGCGTCGCGAGGTGCGATTGTAGACGGTCTTGCCGATGTAGTTCTCGTTCGCGAGGATGGTCGGGATCATGCCGTCGGTCCACGGCCGACCGTTGTGATTGGCGATGCCGGCATCGTTCAGTTGACGCCGGATGTCGCTGTACGATTTCCGGCCGTTGACGAACTGATCGAAAATGATCCGGACCACGACCGCCTCCTCGGCGGAGCCGGGCTGCAGTCGAACGCGGTCCGATTGCAAAGCCTTGAACTGGCCCTTTTCGAGGAAGCCCTTCGGATGCTCGCACTCGTCGACCATCAAGCGTCGGAGGCCGTAGCCAACGGGAGCGCCGACGCGGTATCCGAGGCTCGCGACCCGGCAGTGTCCCGCATGCACCTTGACCGAGAGTTCCCGGCTCCACTCTGCGGCCATACCGCGCTTGAGGCTCTTGGCGATTCCCGAGACGAATGTGCCGTCGTTCTTGAAGAGTTCGGCGCAGTATTCGACTTGGACGCCGCTCCGCTTGCAGAGGAATTCGTAGTACGCGCTCTCATCGACGTCCTGGAAGCGGCCCCAACGACTGACGTCGTAAACGAGGATGTGGTCGAAATCAGCCTGCCCCGACTGTACGTCCTCGATCAGTTCGATCAGACCGGGCCGTCCCTTGATCCGGAGGCCGCTGCGGCCCTCGTCCGAATAGGTGCGGACGATTGTAAGAGCGTTCGCCTCGGCATAGGTGGCGATTGCTGCCATCTGGTTCTTGATCGAGTAGCGCTGCAGCTCCCTCGACATCCGGACGTATTGAGCGGCGCGGCGCTCTCGGGTCCGCCTCGCCAGGCTTGTCCCCTTGGGAACGACGAGCCAGTTGCCCATGCACCCCTCCTGCTACTTCAGAGGTACCAAGGCTAGAAAATACACCTTGCGCGTTCGGGCAGGCAACGCCGATCAAACTTGAGGCGGTCCATCCGGCCAGCGCTTCTGGTTTATGCACAACGACGCGGAACAGGGGGACAAGCCTTAGCCCTACCAATTGCGAATCCCTGACCCGTGCTAACCGACCGGAACGAGCAGGCGGGGGCAGGATTCGTCCTGGCAGGAGCGATGTCGATGCTGATGACGAAGGAAAGGCGACCGGCGATCCGGACGCTGCGCGGCTGGGCGATCCAGGTGCTGCAGGAGGCGGGCGCCATCCGCGAATGCGAGGAGCACGGCTGGGCTAGGGATCGGGCCGACCCTCATGCGCGCGAGCACGCGTTGGACATCGCCAGGCAGGAGCCGCCGGAGGGCTTGTCTCCGGATCAGGCCGTCGAGGAATTGCGCGTGGTTTTGGGTTCTATCGGCGATACGTGCCCGGAGTGTCCCCCAGGCAAAGATTAGTTCGGCCGCGCTGTCGCACCGCTCGGATGGCAGCGGATCCGGGCGAGTTCGAGCCAAGCCTGCGCGAGTTGGAGCCAGCGCTGCCGCTCGGAGCCATCGGCCAAGAGGGCCTCCTTCACCGCTTCTTCCGCACGGTCCTTGGGCTCGAAGTCGTTATCCATGATGGGGAAACGTCGTAGCCTACCAAGGTAAACGCCCGGTGGCCCTAAAAGTCCGTACTAACCCGGTGCCCGCCCGCCGTCCAAGGCAGGCCCTTCAAGGAAGCAAGTCGAGTGCGTTCTGGAGCGCGGCGCCGGCGGCGGTGTTGTCGAAGATGCACCAGGCCTCGCCTGACGATGATGCAGCACCGAGCCGTGACTTCAGCGCGCCAAGGTATGCCCCGTCGTAGGCGGAGTAGTAGATGCGCGGCGCTCCATGCAGCCGAAAATAATGCAGTCCCGGCCACCCGCCCGGCAGGTCGGCATCGGGCACACGCGCCGGGTCCGCAGCGACGCGGCTGATCCGACGCTCCCTGAGCCAAGCACCGACCTCGGGCGTGAACCAGCTGACGTGACGTGGTTCGCAAGCGAGAGCGGCTGGGGTCCCTTCCCGCAGCGCGCCGAACAGGATTTCCGCATCTGATTCAACGAACATTTTGCGAGGCGCAAACTGAACGAGCAGAACCGCGAGCTTCGCACCTAGCCCGGCGCTCTCTTCCATGAACCGATCGAGCTCACCCCGCGCAAGCTGCTGAGAATGAGTGACGGACTTGGGGACTTTGACCGAAAATCGGAAGTCATCCGGCGTCGAGTTCGCCCACTTCTCGTACGTTGAGCGCCGGTGCGGCCTGTGAAAGGATGAGTTGATTTCGGTCGCATTCAACACCGCCGCGTAACGCTCAAGGTGGCTACCTGCGCCACCAACCCTTTCCTTGCAGCTTTGAGGAACATTCCACCCCGCTGTTCCGATCCGAAGTACAGCCTTGACACGGGCATCCTCTTCCCGTGTCAGTCCGCAATTGTCACCGGGAGCCACCGGATTCCGGACCTCAAGCCGACTTTCGCCGCGCTCCTGCTGCGTGCTTCTTCGCGGCATCCTTCGCAGGCTTCTTGCCGGCTATCGGCATCAGCATCTCCTTCTGACCCGCGGCCGCTTTTTTCGCCTTCTTGGCAGGCTTTTTTGCAGCACCGGTATCGGCCGCTGCGCCCCCGACACTCTTGCGCAGTGCGTCCATGAGATCGACGACGTTCTCGCCCTTCGGCCGATCCTTCGGTACGATCGGCTTGCCGGCCCGTTTCTGGTTGATGAGCTCGACCAGCGCGCTCTCGTAGTGGTCCTCGAACTTGTCCGGTTCGAACCGCCCCGCCTTCTGGTTCACAATGTGCTTGGCGAGGTCCAGCATGTCCTTGGTGACCTTGACGTCCTGGATCTCGTCGAAATATTCGGCCTCGCTTCGCACTTCGTAAGGGTAGCGCAGCAGCGTGCCCACGAGGCCCTTGTCCATCGGCTCCAGCGCGATGATGTGTTCACGATTTGTCAGCACGACGCGCCCGATAGCGACCTTGTCCATCTCGCGGATGGTCTCCCGGATAACGGCGAAGGCGTCGTGCCCGACCTTGCCGTCGGGCCGGATGTAGTAGGGGCGGATCAGGTAGCGCGGATCGATATCGGACTTGTCGACGAACTCGTCGATCTCGATGGTGCGCGTGGATTCCAGCGCGATCTCCTCGAGCTCCTCCTTCGTGACTTCGATGAACTGATCCTTTTCGAGCTGGTAGCCCTTGACGATGTCCTCGTTGGGCACCTCGTCGCCGGTGTCGGCGTCGACCTTCAGATACTTGATGCGATGGCCGGTCTGCCGGTTCAGCTGGTTGAAGGAGATCTTTTCGCTTTCTGACGTGGCCGGATAGAGGGCCACCGGACAGGTCACGAGTGACAGACGAAGGAAGCCTTTCCAATTGGCGCGCGGGGCCATGAACGCGGTACTCCGGAGGGACGGTGCTGGATTCAAGACGAACGGAGCCTGCCGGTTCCGACATGCTCCGGGAGCGTCAACAGGAAAATTGGCCATCTGCCCGCAACGCCCCTGGTCACGTCCGAAAACGCCGTGAATCGCTAGTTTTTCGGGTACCTCGTGGAGCTTTTGCCCGGTATCGTGGACCCATGGACGCGCTGACCCAGCCCCTGAGAGAGGGGCATACTCTGGACCAGATGGACCTGGCCGCAATGGCTGAGGCTTTGAGCCGGTCACCCGACTACCGGATCCTGAGGCGCCTGGTTGCCCGACCGACCTCTATTCCGACGGCAGAACAGGAAGTCAGGACCGGCATCCTGCTCGACACCGAGACGACCGGCCTTGACCACACCAAGGACGAGATCATCGAGCTCGGGATGGTGAAGTTCGACTACACTCAGGACGGGCGGATCGTTGGGGTCCGCGACACCTTCTCCGCCTTCAACGAGCCGAGTGCGCCGATCTCTGCGGAAGTGACGGCACTCACCGGCATCACGAACGAAATGATCGCCGGACACAAATTCGATGATGACGCTGTCGCCGCCTTCGTCGAAAGCGCAGTCATCACGATCGCGCACAACAGCGGCTTCGACAGAAAATTCGCCGAACGCTACTGGCCCGTGTTCGAGCACAAGGCCTGGGGCTGCAGCATGAGCGAGATCGACTGGCGCAAGCACGGCTTCGCGGGCTCGCAACTCGGCTATCTCCTGAACGGAGCCGGCTACTTCCACCACGCACATAGGGCCGTCGACGACTGCCACGCCCTGCTGGAGGTCCTGGCGTTCGAATTGCCGACGATTGGCTCGCCGGCATTGGCGCTCCTGCTGGAGACCGCCCGTAAGCCGACGATGCGGGTCTGGGCGGAGCAGACCGCGTTCGGGCTCAAGGACTCATTGAAGCGCAGGGGCTATCGCTGGAACGATGGCAGCGACGGCCGGCCCAAGTCCTGGTTCATCGATGTCGACGTGACCGGCCTGGACGACGAGATATCGTTCCTGCGGACCCAAATTTACATGCAGGATGTCGAGCCCACCGTGCAGAGGCTGACCGCTTTCACGCGCTTCTCCGGACGGATCTGAGGCTCAGCGGCCTAGGGCGTGTACTCATAATCGGCTGGATCAAGGTCCGCTTTCCGGGGCAAAGCGGACCAGATGGGCTCATAGCGAGCATTTCAGCTTTTGACCCTAACCGGACAATTCAAATGGCATTTCCTAAGTTCTTGCCAAGCTCTCCAACCCTGCCATTGCAGACAGGCGAACGGGACGTCTCCAGCGCATGAAGATACTGGCGGCTGAACTCGGCCGCGTCCTCCAACCTAGCCCGGTCGAGTAGCTCTACGGTATGATTCTGCCATTCAATAAGGCCTTCGCGCCTGAGTTCCTGAACTGTCCTATTCACATGTACGACCGATAGCCCACATGCATCGGCAACATCCTGTTGTGTAAAGGGCAGATGGAAGCTGCCGTTATCGAGTAATCCAACGAGCTCCAGCCGGACCGCGAGCTCGCAAAGCAGATGCGCGATTCTTCCCAAGGCTTGCCGCGCGCCCAGGTTTTCAATCCATTCGCGATAAATGGCTGCATGTATTAGCGTCTCGCGCCAGAATGCGTGCGTAAGTCCCGGAGATCCGCTCATCAGTTCCCTGAGATGAGCATGAGACACAGAAGCTACGGTCGAACTGCCTACGCTGCAGAGCTCATGGTCCATGACGGGCAGGTGTAGCGTGTGAAGATCCGGCATATCGCCAGCGATATAGAATGATGAGATTTGGTTGCGGGCGGAGATCACCCTCTGGCGAGACACAAACCCACTGACCACAACAATCGAGTTCGTGGGGCTGTCGCCTTCGCGCACAAGATATTCGCCGTCATTCAACGTCTTGAGCTTGTACGGCATGCGTGCGAGCTTCGTTTGGTCCTGCTCAGATAGCCCAGCAACCGCCTGCAAACGCGCGATCAGCCTGCGATGTGGCATGAGACGTCATCCTTCCATGGCGCAAGACTGCCACGCGCCCGCCACCCGGCTAAGGCGTACTCGGTAGTTCGCCTAACAAGTTCCGGTGCTGGTCTTTGACGGTTTCGTAACACTCGCAAGCTCCTTCCCGCAGACCTTCGACATCGATGACTTCGATCTTGCCGCGCGCGTATTTGATCATTCCAGCTTCCTGGAGAGTCCGGGCGACGGTGGTCACGCTCGTCCGTCGAACGCCAAGCATCTCAGCTAGAAACTCCTGCGTAAACGGAAGGTGATCGTTTCCGGACAAGTCGCGGGCTCGCAACAACCACCGGCAAAGACGGGCATCAACTTCATGATTTGCCATGCAAGCCGTTGATTGCTGCGCTTGCGCAAACAGGGTTTGCTCGTGGCGCATGATCTTTGCAATCAGGCTTTCCGATTGCAGGGCCGCGCCCTTGAATGCAGCCGGATCGCATACCATCGCATCGCCGCCCAGTTGGACGATCGCTCTGCTCATTCCGACTTTTCCATCCAATGCCGACGCCATTCCGATCGCGCCATCCCTGCCGACCATTGCGGCCTCTGTCGTTTCACCGGTCGCAAGCGTCACGACCAGCGACACCACAGCGCCGAGTGGGAAGTAGACGGAATTGATCGCGTCGCCAGCTTCGTACAATATGGTCTTTTGCTGCAGATGAGTGGCTTTGAGGTGAGGTCGCAAGGCGGCCGTGTCGCTGGCGGACAGAGACGCGAGTATCGCGTTGGCGTGCATGATCATCTTGGCACTCCCAGTTTCAGGCGGGAGTGCAAGAACTCTCAGTTGCCGACGCCCAGTGCTATGGCCAGCAATAACGCACACTAGCACGGTAGCTGAATCGGTTATGCCCGCTACGCGACTCAGCGGGACCTTTTCCGCGATTTTTTTTGCGCTGGTTTGCACCCAAAGAAACGAATGCTCATTGCTTGGTCACACAGCGAGCAGACGGGATCCAATGTACGGACTAAGAAGGTCATCGGAGCGTGTAAGAGGCTTTTCCCATGACCCAAGTGCGCAGGCGCATCAAACACACAATGACCTTTGAAGAACGATTAGCCGAGGAGGCCAGGAGCTTCAAGGAGGCAGCCGAAAAGGAGCTGCCCGGCAGCCAAGCCCGCGAGTTGCTTTTGCGCCGGGCGCGCCAAGCTGAAACGGCCTCACGCTTGAACGATTGGCTCAGATCGCCCGGACTTGCACCACTAAAATGATCGGATACCGCGCCTACTTCATAGACTTGGATGGGCACATTGTGCGGCGTATTGACATTCTTTGTGACGACGATGAGGCCGCAAAAGAACAAGCCCAAAAGCTAGTCGACAGCCATGACGTAGAGCTCTGGCAACTCAATCGCAGGATTTGCGAGTTTAAGGCCAAAGAGTAAGGTCGCCTCGGCCGGCGATTAACCCGCCATAGATCCGGTATCGTCCCGGCGTCGTCATTCGCAGCCTGCCCGCTAGGTGAACCATGTAGCCTAACGCGATCAACCGGTTGCTGTGAGCGGCAGGGATCAGCGGGGCTGGGCCATTTACAGGCACGTTGCCAACCACAAGCAGCGATGCGAACTCTTCATCGGTCAGCATTTCTGTTTCTGAGACCATAAGCCGAGGATGGACCGCTTCGGGCATCCTGCCTGTTCAATTTTGATCATGTCTCCCGATTAAGGCTGCCTCAGTTGGCGGCCTCTTCATATCAGGCCAAGTCTGCGATGTCGCTTATTGGCCCTTAGCTGACCTGCCGACCGCCCCGGCGAACGTCAGCTTTTATGGGTAGACCCGACCGCGCGGCTTGGACGATCGGTTCCCTCAGTTTATGAGTACACGCCCTAGCGGCCGAGACGCTTCTCGACGCGTTTGCGGGAGTTGCCGACCTTCTTGACTGCCTTCTTCACGACCGATGCCGAGCGGCCACTCTTCTTGGCCTCGTATGCCACTTCGTGCTTCTGTCCACCGGCCACGCGCGCCCGGTCCTGTTTGCGACCGCGTGCCGTCGTCTTTTTAACCGCCACCATTGGATCCTTCTCATGCGAATGATGCCGGTGCAACGCTGCAAGGATTCGCGAAGTTCCTTGCTGTCGCGGGGCCGCATTTAGGCGGAAGGACAGAGGCTGGCTCAATGGCCGCAGGGATGCCCGTGCATGATGGCAGCCCAACCGTCCAGCAGCAGCCCGTCCCAGGATACGACCCCTTCATCCCACCTGGTGCCGTGTTCGCGGTACATCGCGGCCCATTGAGGTCTCCATTCGATCATCTGGTCGTTGAGCCCACCATGTACTTGGCAGGCACGATCCCGATCGAACGTTTCCATAGGATTCACGCGGGGTGTCCGGGGTCGACATCCTTCGGCGTCTTATTCTCCCGCTGGGGCGTCATCTTCGCTGGACTTTCCCGTCCGGGGACCCCGCGGGGACCAAGCTGTTCACGCTGGATATCGTCTTGGGAGCGTTCGGGCTCGACACCGTTGATCGGCCTGTCAGGCATCATTCCATCCTCGCCTTTTCCTGCAGATCTCGTATCCGGATCTCGGCCTCCTCCTTGGAGGTCACGATCTCAGATTCATCGGGCACGCGCGCGATCGCGCTGAGCCTCTTGAGCTCGGCGAGCTGTTCCGGGGTAGGCTTTTCCATTCTCGAGTCCTCGATCGCCTGCACAACGGCTTCGTCATCGAGCACGTCCAGCAGCTGGTTGATGGTTTGCTCGCAATCTCTGGGGCCGGGCTCGACATGGCGGGCCAAGATACCCTGAGCCTCTTGCACGGCCTGCAGCACTCGCTTGTCCGGATCCATGACCGGTACTCCAGATACTCCAAAGCAAACGTCCCTATGAACGGCGCGTTCCTTTGCTCAGGCCCTTGAACGAGCTGGCCCGCAGAAGGCCTTCGGAGGTGATGTCGCGGTACTCGATGTCGGCGAAGAACTTGGGCTCGACCCAGGTGGCCTTCGGCTTCCGGATGGTCTTCGTCAGCTTCTGCTTCGGGCTTACGACGGTTTCGAGCGCCTTGCGGATCTGCGCTGACGTGGTCCGGCTCCATCCCGTGCCCACTTTGCCCATGTAGACGAGGTCCTTGCCCTCCTTCCTGCCCAGATAGAGAGCGGCCACGCCGGACGGGTCCTTGATGAAGCCGACCACGGGGAATTTGCCCTTCTGTACGACCTTGATCTTCTGCCAGGCCTCCACCCGATCCGATCGATAAGGTGCATCCACCCGCTTGGAGACGATGCCTTCGTAATTCAGCCTGCTGGCCGCGGCGAACAGCGCCTGACCGTCTCCTTCGTGGTGCTCGCTGTAGAGGACGGGCTCCTTGAGCCCGCGCTCCTCCATCAGCTCCTTGAGCAGCCTCTTCCGCTCGATCTGCGGCTCCTTGCGCAGATCTCTGCCGTCGAGCCACAGCAGATCGAATGCGAAGTAGAGCAAGCGATCCTGATCGCCTCTGCCCAGGTCCGCCTGCAGCTCGGAGAAGTTCGTGCGCTCCTCATGGATGACGACCACCTCACCGTCGACAATGGCCTGTCCTTCGACATCGAAGGCGCCCGCAATCCTTGAGAACCTGCTGACCCAGTCGTAACCGTTGCGCGTGAAGGCGCGGCGATCGTCCCCGTCGATCCGGAGCTGGACGCGGTAGCCGTCGTATTTGATTTCGTGAATCCACTGCGCGCCCGAAGGCGCCTTCGCCTTCAGAGTCGCAAGCTGGGGTCCGATGAACCCCGGCATCTCGGGGGCTCCCCGCTTCGCCGCCGGTGCCTTGGTACGCTTCGCCACGCTACGCCACTCACAAAAAACCCACCGCCGGGTTGGGGCCGGCGGCGGGCAGTCTACCTACCTTACTCAACGACTCTTCAAACTTCGGAGGCTGTTATGTGTTCCGGAGCCCCGCTCGGCCGCCGCGCCGCCCCGAGAGTGAGCGGAGGCCCGCTCCACTTTTCCTATTTGACGGCAAACGAGGCCCTTACCGAACTATGGGCGTGCCCCAGCGTTGACCAAGATCATGTCAGACGCTTTTGACTACTTCCGCGCTTATGCCGTCCGAGCTCTTTGCAAGGCCCGCTCGATGCCGCAAGGCAAGATGAAGCACCTGCAGCTTGTGGCTGGACGAATTTATAACCTCCTCAAAAAGGAGGCTGCTTACGCTCCGAATATGCAGCACCTGGAGGACTTCCGCGCAGCGCAGAAGCTCGAGAGGTCTCTCGATCGGGAGCTTGACGTCGCTGCGACCGCTCGACGCCGTGTCGCTTCACCGGGATCGCAGGACATGGGGCGGGAGGCTCGTTGAGTGCCAGCCCTCGACACCCGCGCCGTAGCAGGCCTCCTTCGAGAATATGCGCAGCGCAGCGCCTTGCGCGGCGGCAACCCGTATCGCGCAAAAGCCTACCTTCGGGCCGCAGATTCCCTGGCCGCTCTTGCCGATCCGCTCGATGTGCTCATCGCCGAGGACCGGCTTACGGACATCCCGGGAGTCGGTGAGGCGATCGCCGACATCATCACCAAGTTGCACAAGACCGGCACGCATCCCAGCCTCGAGAAGCTGCGCAAGGAGATCCCTGAGGGCGTGCTCGAGATGCTCGCTGTGCCTGGCCTTCGTCCGGAGAAGGTGCTGCGCCTGTACAAGGACCTAGGCATCGGCTCGCTCTCGGAGTTGGAGGCCGCCGCCAAGGATGACCGCATCAAGAAGGCCAAGGGCTTCGGTGCCGCGCTGCAGACCAAGATCCTGCAAAATCTGGCCATCGCGAAAAGTGGAGAAGGCCGCCTCCATCTGCACCGTGCCGCCGCCCTGCTGGCGAATGCCAAGGATTCGATCCGAAAGTCCCAGCCCGAGCTGAAGCGCGTCACCATCGCCGGCGACTTCCGCCGGGGCTGCGAACTCGTCGGCGATCTCTCGATCGTTGCTGAGGTCGCCAAGGCCGGCAAGGCGGCGAAGCCGTCGCCGACTGACGGATTGCAGATCCACCTGTCGGACCGCAAGCACTTTGGCGCCGCGCTTTTGTTCGCGACCGGCTCCGCCGCCCACATCGAGCAGCTCGGGACCCTGGCCGCCGAAAAGGAAATGCGGTTGGAAGCCGACGGCTTGCACAAGGGGCGCACCCTGATTGCCGGCGATGAGGCCGAGATCTACCGCGCCCTCGGTCTGCCCTTTATCGACCCTGAGCTCCGGGAGGGGCGCGGCGAGATCGAGGCGGCTCTCAAAGGCAAGCTCACGAAGCTCGTCACCGACCAGGACCTGCGCGGCATCCTTCACTGCCACACCGATGCCTCCGACGGCACCGAGCCTCTGGAGGCCATGGCCAAGGCCACGCGCCAGCGAGGCTTCGAGTATTTCGGCGTCGCTGATCATTCCAAGTCCGCCCACTACGCCGGCGGCCTCTTCGTCGAGGAGATCGCGCAGCAGCACCGTGAGGCCGACCGCCTGAACAAGCGCTTCGGGAAGGATTTCCGAATTCTCAAAGGCATCGAGTCGGACATCCTGGCGGACGGCTCGCTGGACTATCCCGACGACGTGCTGGAGCGTTTCGATTTCGTGGTCGCGAGCATTCACGGTCGTTTCAAGCTGGATCGCAAGGCGCAGACGCAGAGACTGCTTCGGGCCATCTCCGATCCTCACACCACCATCATCGGTCACATGACCGGGCGGCAGCTGCAGCGGCGGCCCGGCTATGAGATCGACGTCGAGAAGGTGCTGCGCGCTTGCGCCAAGCATGACGTCGTCGTCGAGATCAATGCCCATCCATGGCGGCTCGACCTGGACTGGCGCTGGCACCAGGCCGCGCTCGAGTTCGGCTGCATGCTCAGCATCAATCCGGACGCGCACTCGATTCCCGAACTCGACCACATGCACTGGGGCGTCCTGATGGCCCGCAAGGGCGGCGTCCCTGCCGGCCGAGTCCTGAATGCGATGACGCTTGCCGAGATTGCGCGCTATCTCCGTCAGAAGCGGCGCTCGCTTGCCCGGGCCGCCTGATGTCGCAGGCGCACGATCTGGCGCTCGAGGGAAAGGTGGCGGCGGTCGCCGCCGACCCTGGGCACCACTTCAGCAAGCCGGTCCAGGACCGCATCGTTCTGGTGGAGGGCCACGGCGTCGAAGGCGACGCCCATGCCGGCCCCTTCGTTCGGCACCGCTATCTCGCCCGCCGCCGGCCGCGCCTACCCAATCTCCGGCAGGTCCACCTGATCCCGGCCGAGCTCTTTGCGTCCCTCTCGGAAACCGGCTTCGAGGTCGCAGCCGGGGACATGGGTGAGAACATCACAACGACTGGCCTCGACTTGGAGCGGATGCCGCTCGGCACCTTCATCGAGTTGGGTCCCTCGGCAATCGTCGAGCTGACCGGTCTCCGGACGCCCTGTGTCCTCATCGACCGCTTCCGGGCCGGCCTCAAGCGGCAGGTGCTCTCGTCGGCGGAAACGGGCCCTGCGTTCAAATCCGGGGTGCTTGGCGTGGTCCGGGCCGGGGGACCGGTGGCGGCCGGCGATAGCGCGTGGGTTCGCCTTCCGTCTTGCTCGTTTCGGCCTCTGCCGGCCTTATAGAGAGCCCTGCCATGGCCCGAAAATCGACCCTGCCTTATCGCTTGCAGCCCATGCTGGCCACGCTGACGGATGCGCCGTTTGACGATCCCGATTGGGTCTTCGAGGACAAATTCGATGGTTTCCGCATGGTCGCGGAAATCCGGCGTGGCCGGGTCGCGCTCTATAGCCGCAACGGGAAGATCATCAGCCACTCCTATGTGGAGGTCGCGAAGGCGCTCGAGGGCGTGAAGTCGGACGCTGTGATCGATGGCGAGCTCGTCGCCATCGGCAAGGACGGCGTGTCCCATTTTCAGCTGCTACAGAACGCCCTGCGCCATGAAGCCAAGCTCTTGTACTGCGTGTTCGACCTCATGTTCGCGGACGGCGAGGACCTGCGCGCCCTGCCGCTCCTCAAGCGCAAGAAGCGGCTCAAGTCCATCCTGCCGCGCCACAAGCTGATCGCGTTCAGCAACCACCGCAAAGGCAACGGAACGAAGTTCTTCGCAGAAGCCGAGCGGAGGCATCTCGAAGGCATCATGGCCAAGCGCGCCGACAGCCCGTACGCCTCCGGACGCCGGACCGCCGATTGGCTGAAGGTGAAGACGGCGCAGCGGCAGGAGGTCGTGATCGCCGGGTTCACGGCGCCGAGGAGAACCCGGCCGTTCTTCGGCACCCTCGTGCTGGCGGTACGGGAGGACGATACGTGGCGGTACATCGGCCATGTCGGCACCGGCTTCAGCCACCAGGTCCTGGAAGAGCTTCACGGCAAGCTGATGAGGCTCAAGACAGCCAAGTCGCCCTTTCCTGCCAAGGTGAAGGGCGAGGGGATCACCACCTGGGTGCGGCCTTCGTTGGTCGCGGAAGTGAAGTTTGCGGAGTGGACCAGCAAGGGAGAGCTGCGCCAGCCGGTCTATCTAGGACTGCGGTCCGACAAAAAGGCCAAGGACGTCGTTCGCGAAAGGAGTTGGTCGCGAAAATAACCGACCCGAGAAGAGCGTCCGACCCGGTCAGCCGGCTTCGCGCTCGGCTGCCGAAGGCCACGGCGGCAGGGGCGGCAACCCGAGAGCCTTGCGTACAGGGCCGAACGACCGACGGTGAGCTGCGCATGCACCGAGCCTGGCAAGAGCTTCGTAGTGAGCCGGCACGGGGTAGCCCTTGTGATCCGCGAAGCCGTAGCCGGGGTGACGAATATCGAGAGTCCGCATGACAGTGTCGCGCTCGACTTTCGCCAAGATCGACGCCGCAGCGATGCTGGCGGACTTGGCGTCGCCCTTGATGATGGCCTGCTGAGGGATGTCGACTTCCTTCAACCGCTTCGCATCGATGAGCAAGTGCTGCGGCGTCAACCCGAGCCCCCGGACTGCTCGTTGCATGGCCTGGATGCCTGCCCAGTAGATGTTGATCGTGTCGATCTCCTCGACTTCGACGAACGCCACACACCAACTCTCTGCCTTCGCCTTGATCTCCACCGCGAGTTCCTCGCGAGCCGCAGCGTCCAGTTTCTTCGAGTCGTCGATTCCGACTATCCGCGTGCCGGGCTTCAGGATCACGGCGCCGGCGGAGACTGGCCCGGCAAGCGGGCTCATTCCGGCCTCGTCCACGCCCGCTACGACACGAAGGCCGCTCTCCCAGAGAGAGGTTTCGAAGCTGAGCATCTTGCGGAGGCGCTGCCCTTCGGACCTGTTTTCGAAACGCCGCTTATCGATCGAAGCCAGGATGGCACGGGCTCCAGCGCGGGTGTCGGCCCGCAGAATCTGCTCGACGCTGGCCTCGAGCGGTCTTTTCTCGACGACATAGCGCTGACGCAGCACATCGAGTGAATATCGGGACATGGAAGCCTTCGCGGAGACTGGCTGTTGGGGAGCGTGTCGGTGAACTTTGTGGCGATTGTCTGAAGCTAATCTACGCCGCTCAACGACGAGCTGCGCCTTGTCGAAGGAACCGGTCCGGCCTCCACCTCGCATCCACCGATCTCAGAACGGAACCAACCGGTATCTTAATCCCTTTACGAGGAGCGGAGCCTCGTTCCCAGGGTGCTTCCCAAGGACAGGCTCATGCTCCGAGAGACTCGCAACGAAGAACAGGTTCTGGACCGCACTGCCGAAGTGGCGGCCAGCATCGCGGAAGAAGGGCTCCGGTACGTCAGTGATTCCGCGCCCGGTTACACCCGCAAGCGGACAGGGACTACCTTCAGCTACTACGACAAGGACGGGAAGCGGATCACCGATGCGGCCGTCATCCGGCGCATCAAGTCGATCGGCATCCCGCCGGCTTACGAATCCGTGTGGATCTGCCCCTCGGCGAACGGCCACATCCAGGCGACCGGGCTCGATGCGAGGGGCCGCAAGCAGTATCGCTATCACCCGAAGTGGCGGGAATTTCGTGACCAGAACAAGTACGAGCACATAATCCAGTTTGCGGCCGCGCTGCCGGCGCTCCGCGCCCGGGTCGAAGCCGACATGAAGCTGGACGGACTACCTCGCGAGAAGGTGCTGGCCACGATCGTCAGTCTTCTGGAGAAGACGCTGATCCGGGTCGGCAACGCCGAGTATGCCGAAAAAAACAAGTCCTACGGGCTCACCACGATGCGCCGCAAGCACGTTGCGGTGGGCCGCGGCGTCCTTCGGTTCGACTTCACAGGCAAGTCGGGCAAACAGTGGAAGCTGCGCGTCGAAGACAAGCGGATAGCCGCGATCGTGAAGCGTTGCGCGGAAATTCCGGGACACGAGCTCTTCAAGTACTTGGACGACGACGGACAACCCCGCACGGTCGATTCAGGGGACGTCAACGCCTACATCAAGGAGATCACGGGCGAGGACTTTAGCGCGAAGGACTTTCGGACTTGGGCAGGGACGGTTTTGGGGGCGTTGGCTCTCGCCGAATTCAAGAAATACGATAGCCAGGCCGAGGCGAAGCGCAACGTGGTCGCCGCGATCGAGAGCGTCGCGAAGCAGCTCGGCAACACGCCCGCCATCTGCCGCAAGTGCTACGTGCACCCGGAAGTTCTAAACGCCTACATGTCCGGTGATCTCGTGAAGATGATCGAAGCCAAGATAGCGCAGAAGTTCAAACGCCAGTACGCCAAGCTCACGTCGGACGAGATCATTGTTCTGGCATTTCTGCGCAAGCGGCTCGATTCTCTGAAGGCCTCCGCCTAGTCCCGCGACCAGTTTTTGGACGACCTGCGCCCCTCCGCGATGGTGCTGAGGTGGCCTTACACGGCACGTGCTCTCGTCGGCGGAAACGGGCTCCCGTTCAAGTCGGCGTGCTGGGCTTTGTCCCGGCGGGGACGGTCGCGATTGGCCATAACGCTCGGTTCGGCTCCCGTCCTCATTTAGCCCCTTGCCGGCTCTGTAAAATGCCCCGTGCATAAATCGGAGGCCCAATAGCCGAATCGAAGCGCGTTAGGTAGTTCGGAGCAGCATGGCCGCAAACAAGGTAACGGCGGTACGCTTGGGGCTGGGGAGGCAATCGACGGTCCGCGACTATCAAGCCGCCCAGTTCCGCTGGCGGCTTTTTCTTTGACCAACCTAGGACGCGTTCGCCCTTGCTCGTTCGCGGGCTTCGCGGCGGCGTTCTCGGCGCTCGCGCCGCCGCTTGGCACGATCGGCGGGCTGCTGCAGCGGCAGGACGGGCGACGTGGACGTCGCAATGGAATCTTCAACCGCGGGCACCTGGACAGCCTCCGACGCCGCTGGGCGGGCCTCCATCAGGTCGAGCACTGCCCGTCCTTTGGCCGTGATCTTCCATCCCCCGCTTAGGCGCTCGACCAGTCCTTGGGACCAGATGTCGAGGTCGGGCACCCTGGCCGCGAGCCGCCTGGTCCGGTCCGCCCAATCGCGGCCACTCGTCGCCAGGATAGCCATGTCACGCTTGAGGTCTTCCATCACGGCAAATCCGTCCGGATATGCCGCCAAGATCTTCAAAACGGTGACCTGGAAGTTCACGTCCGCGCCCTGGCCATCACTAGCGCCACATGGTGGGCGCGTGTGACAGGGCCTTGCGGCCGACCTGCCTGAGGCCCTCGGGAGAGAGCTCGCCACTGGTGGCGGCCTCTAGGACCGTCGATGCCACATGCGTAGGCGCCCCGATCTCGCGGTGCGGAAGACCCTCGCATACTTCTTCGAAGACCGCGCGCAAAAGCGCGGTGGTTGCCATGTCGAACATGAGATGCCCCAATAAGGTAAAGTCGCATCTTAGCCGAGCTTTCCCATTCTGACGATTCAGGCATGTTAAGGGGCGGATCTATGGGCCTAGCCAAGCAACTGCTGCAATGATCAGTGTCCCCTGATGCTCCTCTTCAGCGATGCAAACTGCTTTTTCAGGCGCGGCACTGCAAAGTCGGCGAAGGCGCGCACCTTTGGCACCGAAAGTCGACCCTGTGGGCAGATCAGATGCGCTGGCATCTGCGGATCCTCTTGGTCAGCCAGCACGATCTCGAGGTCGCCGCGGGCGAGGGGTTCCGCCACCTGGTACGAGTACATCCGCGCCACGCCGCGCCCGGCGACCGCGGAGGCGACTGCCGCATAGGTGCTGTTGACGATGAGGCGCGGAGTGAATTGGACGGTGCGCGGCGCTGACGAGCCGGCCTGCGCTGCGAACGTCCAGGAATTGGGCAGATGCGCCATGGCAACGATCTGGTGCTTGGCGAGGTCGCCCGGCTCTGCAATGCGCGGATGCTGCTTTAGATAGCGCGGCGCCGCCACGACGACACGGCTGATCTCGCCGACCCGCATGGCGATCATCGCCGAATCCGCCAAAGGGCCGATGCGAAGCGCGACGTCGACGCCCTCCTCGATCAGATTGACCGCGCGGTCGAACAGCAGGAGCTTTGCCGACACGGTCGGATAGGCGTCCAGAAACGCATCGAGGATGGGGCGCAAGACCATCTCGCCCGACACGACGGGAGCCGTGATCGTGAGGAGGCCGCGCGGCGCCGCGCGCGCTCCGGTTGCGATGTCCTCGGCCTCCTCAAGCTCGGTGAGGACGCGGCGGCAGACTTCAACATAGCGCTCGCCATCCTCGCTCAGCTTGATCGATCGCGTGGTCCGGTGCAGCAGCTCGGCGCCGACACGCTCTTCCAGGAAAGCAATTGCGCGGCTCACCGCGGCCGGAGAGCGGCCGAGTTTGCGCCCTGCCGCAGCCAAGCTTCCCTCGTCCACCGCAAGGACGAACACCTTCATCGCGTCCAGTCGATCCATGCCTTCCTGCCGCACTCATGAGATTGCGGCGGCAGGCTAGGCGTTCGCCGCCGCCGCGACAACCACGGCGAGGCGTCGGCCCGCATTCGTTCGCCGGGCGAAAGAGTGTCTGCCGGCCTGCGAATATTCGCAAGCAGGCCGCCGCAGCGTAGCTGGGGAGGCAAGCCAGCCGGTTCGGGCGGAGCTTTAAACCAGCAACAGGAGCCTCTCATGGGTCTTGAGCAGAAAGTCGCTATCATCACCGGTGCATCGCAGGGCATCGGCGCCGCCCTGGTCCAGGGTTTTCGCAATCGCAACTACCGCGTCGTCGCGACGGCGCGCTCCATCAAGCCATCCGGCGACGATGACGTCCTCGCCGTTCCTGGCGACATCGCCGATCGTTCCACCGCCGAACGCGTCGTCTCGCAGGCGATCGCCCGCTTCGGCCGGGTCGACACGCTGGTCAACAACGCCGGCATCTTCGTGGCAAAGCCGTTCACGCAATACACCGCCGAGGATTATGCGGCGGTGATGGGAACGAACGTCGCGGGCTTCTTCAACGTCACGCAACTTGCGGTCGCGGAGATGGAGAAGCAGGGGTCGGGTCACATTGTCCAGATCACCACGACACTGGTCGATCAGGCCAATTCGAACGTGCCGTCGGTGCTGGCTTCGCTGAGCAAGGGTGGGCTGAATGCCGCGACCAGGTCGCTTGCGATCGAGTATGCCAAGCGCGGCATCCGTGTGAATGCGGTTTCGCCCGGGATCATCAAGTCGCCGATGCATCCGGTCGCGACGCATGCGCAGCTAGAGGTCCTGCACCCGGTCGGCCACATGGGCGAGATGTCCGATATCGTCGATGCGGTTCTCTATCTCGAGGGAGCCTCCTTTGTCACCGGCGAGATACTGCATGTCGACGGCGGCCAGAGCGCAGGCCACTAACGCGGAGCGGGACCATGCCAATCGTCAATATTCAAGTGACCCGCGAGGGAACGACGCCCGGAGCGGCGTCCCTCACAGCGGAGGAGAAAGCCGCGTTGATCAAGGGATCGAGCGAACTCCTGCGCGACGTGCTCGGCAAGCCGCTCGACTCCACTTTCGTGGTGATCGAGGAGGTCGACACCGATAATTGGGGCTGGGGCGGCCTGCCCGTGCCCGAATTCCGCCGCCGCCGCGCCGCTTCGACGGACTGATGCGCTCGCGTTTCGCGCGCAGGAGTGTGACATGACCGACGCAGATACGAAGCAGCACATCAAGTCCCGGCTGCGCCCGCGGCCGGGATCCGACTCGCCATCGACTTGGCGATACGCCGTGGCGGGCCTGTCTGCATCGCTGGTTGGCCTCGGGCTCGCACGGTTTTCCTACACGCCTCTAATTCCGGCGCTCATTGCAGCGAAATGGTTCGGCGCGTCAGATGTCGTCTATCTCGGAGCGGCGAACTTGGGCGGCTATCTTGCCGGCGCGCTCGCGGCGCGGGCTCTCGCGACCCGAATCGGTGCGGTCCGCGCGCTGCGGGCGATGATGTTGCTTGCAACGCTCTCGTTTTTTGCAAGCGCAACGCCGCTGTCGTTTACGTGGTTCTTTGCTTGGCGCTTCCTGTCCGGCCTGACCGGCGGCATCATCATGGTGCTGACGGCTTCGGTCATCCTGCCGCACACTTCGGCCGGCCGGCGCGGCATCGTCGGCGGCGTGATTTTCGCTGGCGTAGGCCTGGGAGTGGCCGCATCGGGCACGCTGGTGCCGTTGCTGCTGCAGCAGGGCTTGTCGCAGAGCTGGTACGGTCTCGGTCTTCTTTCGGCGCTCCTCACGCTCGCGAGCTGGTGGAATTGGCCTGTGGAGGCGAAACCTGTTGCCACGCCTTTGCATGAAGCGAAGCACCATCGTGGCTCGCTCGTTGCCCGCGCGCTCCTGCTCCAATACGGCCTCAATGCGGTAGCCCTGGTGCCGCACATGGTCTTCATCGTCGATTTCGTAGCGCGTGGCCTTGGCCAGGGCATCGCCGCGGGGTCCCGCTACTGGGTGCTCTACGGCCTCGGCGCAGTCGTCGGGCCACTCGTCACCGGCCAACTGGGCGACCGGTCTGGATTCGGTCCGGCTTTGCGCGCGGCGTTCCTGATCGAGACCGCCGCTGTGCTGCTGCCCACTGTCAGCACGGCGCCGGTGTCATTGATCGTCTCAAGCGTGGTGGTCGGCGCCTTCACGCCCGGTATCGTGCCCCTGGTCCTTGGACGGGTGCATGAACTGGTGCCGCACTCGCTTGAGCAACAGCGAGCGATGTGGGGCCACGCCACGACCAGCTTTGCCCTGTTCCAGGCGGCTGCTGCTTACGGTTTTTCGTGGATCTTCGCACAGGCCGGAAGCGACTATTCGGTCCTCTTTGGACTCGGCGGCGCCGCTCTGATGCTCGCGCTGGCGATCGATGTTGGCGTCTCGCTTGCGACCCGCGAACGGTAGGCACCGGAACTCGGCCCGGCATAAGGAAATGCCGAGCTTCATGGTGTCTCCCGAGACGAGACCCGTGCGTCGGGTTTGCCGTGGCAATCCTCGGCACATCGAGCCGCTCGCAGAAGCTAACGAACCATAACAACGCATAACGAGCAAACCGCGGCCACCCGTAGCAATGTGGTCGCAGGACAAACGGCGATCTAGTGCCGAATGTACAGCCAGGGTCTGCCCGGTGCGGATCCGCGAAGGTTTCTGCTCGAACATGTCGATGAGACGCAACACATTGGGAGATCAAGCGATGAACAACAACCAAATCGTCGATTCCAGCTTCACAGCCATCATCAACGCGCCGATCGATCGGATCGATATCCCCAATTGGTGCTTCAATCTGTCCGAGCGCGAGTATCAGGGCTGTTCGCCTGCGCATATCGCTGCGGGCTTCACGACCACGCCCGATGGCAAGCGCATGTCGATCAATGTCGAGATCATCGGCGGCAGCCTCATGGTTCAGCATTACGTGGAAACGCTTGGCCGCAAAGATCACCTGATCCTCGACTCCACATCCGACGTCTTCACGCCGAACGGGCGGACCACCATTCACGTGACCTGGGAGCTGAGCGTCAAGGAAATCGAACCTGGAAAATGCGAGTTCACCAACAGGGTCAAAACGCATGCCACGGACGAGTTCATGACGTTCATCGGCAAGCAGGGCATTCCGTTCGAGCTGTTCCGAGCGCAGCGCCAGCCCTTCTCGATCGCTCACAACCAGAGCGAAACGCCGCTGTTTGCCGCCAGCATCGAGCGCGCGGCGCTGCAGAACAACTGATAGCCTGAAAGGAGAGTTCGATGACGCAACTGTCCTATGAGAAGGGAATCACCGCCCTGCTGGTGGTCGATCCCTACAACGACTTCATCTCGGAGGGAGGCAAGATCTGGCCCCGGATCAAGGCCGTGGCCGAAAGAAACGACTGCGTTCCGCACATGATCCAGGTGCTACAGACCGCTCGGGATGCCGGCATTCGTGTGTTTTATGCCATGCATCACCGCTACCGGCCCGGTGATTATGCCTCCTGGAAATACATCGCTCCAATTCAAAGGAGAGCCTGGAACAACAAGAGCTTCGAATTCGGCACCTGGGGTGGAGAGTTTCGCGCAGAATTCGTGCCGGCGCCCGGAGAGATCGTAGCAGACGAACATTGGTGTTCTAGCGGCTTCGCGAATACCGACCTCGATCTACAACTCAAGCGGCACGGCATCCAACGGCTGATCGTCATAGGGTTGGTCGCTCACACCTGTATAGAGGCGACCGTGCGCTTTGCTGCCGAGCTTGGTTACGACGTGACGGTCGTCAAGGACGCAGTTGCCGATTATTCCGACGACATGATGCGGGCCGCGCTGGAGATCAATATGCCGAACTACGCCAGCGCGATCGTAACCACGCAGGAGATCGTCGGGGCGTTGTCGGCAAGGAGTTCCGAAGCGTCAGCCGCGTGACCTTCTCGTCGCACGTCCCCCCGTCCTGAATCGTCTTTCCTGACCGGAATGGAGAAACTCAATGGCTCGACAGATTACCATCGACAAGCTGTCTTCCGGTCTTTGGACGGCGACGTTCAATAACCCGCCCATCAATCTGATTGATCCCGACACGATCGGCGAACTGCAGGACCTGCTTGCCGAGCTCGAAAGCGATGCAGAGATCAAGGTCGTGGTGTTCCGGAGCGCGGACCCGGAGTTCTTCCTGGCGCATTGGGATGTGCTCGCGGACAAGCGGAAAGTCGCCGCCATGCCGTCGGGTCCGACGGGCATGCATCCCTGGATCGACCTGCTCGTTCGGCTGTCACGTGCGCCGGTTGCCTCCATCGCGGAGATTCGCGGGCGCGCCCGCGGGGCCGGGAGCGAGTTCGTGCTGGCCTGCGACATGCGCTTCGCCAGCCGCGAGCGTGCAATTCTCGGACAATTCGAGGTGGGCCTCGGTGCGGTGCCGGGCGGCAATCCCATGGCGAGGTTGGCCGGTCTGATGGGCCGGGGGCGTGGATTGGAGGTGATCTTGGGCGCGGACGACTTCTCGGCGGAGCTCGCCGAACGCTATGGTTATGTCAACAGAGCCTTGCCGGACGAGGAGCTTTCGACCTTTGTTGAATCCTTCGCGCGCCGTCTCGCCTCGTTCGAGAAGCACGCCATCGTAGGTGCGAAGGCCCTGATGGACGAGGTCACGTTGCCGGCGGATGCGGTCTTTCCCCCTTCGTTATCGGCCTTCTTTACGTCGGTGGCTCACCCTGGCACCCGGGAGCGGGCGGCATTCCTCCTCGAGCGCGGACTACAGCGTCGATCCGAAACCGAGATGAGGCTCGGCCAAGCGGTGGCTGAAGCGAAGTTCTCGGAACGTGGTTGAATTCCGATCGATCGAAGGCAGCTGGCCTTACCATGTGCGGCAATGCCTTCCTTGATTTCGACGGGCTGTCGCATGGGCTGGTGGGCGCCGTTCGGTCGAGCGCCGACACGTGTCGGCCTTGAGCGTCGCCTTAGGCGCTGATTGAACTCAAGATCGGCAGCTCAAAGCCGGAAGCCGATTCGTGCGGATCCGTTGTGTTTCGGTCCGGCCCTGCCTATACTTCGGCTCACCGAAATCGCAGTCGAGGTTACGCAGTGCCGCGCGCTCGCCGTATCCTTGGCGACAAGGCGCGCACCCGGAATGAACTCTCCCAAGAGCAGCACACAGCCGGAAGCAGCGACCGGCGCGCATCACAGCAACACCGGGGCAGGCCGGGATTTCGATCCGGTCACGTTCGGTCCGTTTTCTCTTCGATCACGAATACTCGAAAAGGACGGGTTGCCAGTCAAGCTTGGCAGCCGGGCAACTGACATCCTGCGCCTGCTCGTGGATCGCGCCGGCGAAGTCGTGCCGAAGAGTGATATCCTCGCATATGTGTGGGCTGGCCTCGCGGTAGAAGAGATCAGCCTGCGCGTGCACGTTGCCGAACTCCGGAAAGCCCTGGGCGATGGGAAGGACGGAGCCCGCTATATCACCAATATTCCGAGCCGAGGATATTGCTTCGTCGCGCCCGTGAGACGGGGCGAACGCAATTCGGCGCCGGCGGAGATCCCGCAGACCCACGCCGGTGCGATGGACCCGTCTTCCGCACTCCCGTATCGCCTCGACCGAATGGTCGGACGAGAGGACGTCCTGGCCGAGCTCTCGGCACGTCTGCTGAGCGAGCGCTTCGTCACTCTGAGGGGACCGGGCGGCATTGGCAAGACAACCGTTGCCGTCGCGATCGCGCATAAGATGTGGGATGAGTTCGACGGCAAGATCCACTTCCTCGATCTTGGCCCCTTGAAGGATACGACGCTCGTTGCCTCCACGGTGGCCGCTGCTCTGGGCCTCGTCGTTCATCACGCCGACCCAACCGAAAGCATCGTCAGTTTTCTTCGCAATCGTCGGCTGCTTCTCGTGCTCGATAGCTGCGAACATGTGATCGACGATGTTGCCCGTCTGGCAGAGACGATTCACCGCGAAGCATCCGGCATCACCATTCTTGCGACCAGTCGCGAGTCGCTATTAGTGCAAGGAGAGCACATTTACGAACTCGTTCCGCTACCAGGCCCTCCGCAGGGCGCTCGGCTCAATGCTGGTGAGGTGCTGAGCTATCCGGCCGCGCGTCTTTTCGCCGAACGTGCAGCTGCCGCCGGCCACCGCTTGGATATCACCGACCAGGATGCGGAGGTTCTTGCAGATATTTGCAGCAAGCTTGACGGCATCGCGCTGGCGATCGAACTCGCTGCCGCTCGCGTTGGCGTTTACGGCTTGCGGGAGATAGCAACATTGCTCGATGGCCGGCTCAAGCTCGAATGGCGGGGCCGACGCACGGCGCCGCCACGACAACAGACGCTCGGCGCCACGCTTGACTGGAGTTTCGGTCTGATTGGCGAGGTAGAGAGGCTGGTCTTGCAACGTCTCGCCATCTTTGCTGGGCCCTTCACGCTGCAGGATGCGATTGCCGTAGTGGTGGAAGAGGGGGAGCCTGTCGAAGGCGCTGTCGACGCACTGGAGCAACTCGTAGCCAAGTCTCTGTTGTCGACGCAACCGAGCCGCTTGTCGCGAAGCTTCCGCCTCCTCGACGCCACCCGCGCCTATGCACTCCAGAAGCTCGGTGAGAGCGGCCAAGCCCAGGACGTCGCGCGGCGTCACGCCGAACACATTCACCGCTCCCTCGAAGCGGGTATGGCCGATTCTGGCTCTGCGGATCGCATGTTGCCTGAGCTGAGCCGCGGCGGTCTGTTGGCGGACGCCCGCGCCGCGCTTCAATGGAGCTACGCTCACGATGACGAGCTTCGTGTTCCGCTCGCAGGCAGTTGTGCACGTCTGTTCGTCGAGCTCAACCTGCTCAATGAGGCGCGCATATGGTCTGAGCGCGCGCTTTCAGTTCTCGACGACCGCCACCGTGGAGGCAAGTGGGAGCTGGAGCTTCAAGCCACGCTCGGTCATGCCTTCATGTTCACGGAACGCAATGGCGAGCGAGCCGAGGCCGCACTTCGACGCGGACTCGAGATCGCGGCCGCGATCGGAGACGACGCCAACACATTCAGGCTGTTGGCGCGGCTGAACATGTTCTATCGCCGGACAGGCGACTATCGGCATCTGCTGCCGGTGGCACTCGAGGCCGAGCGCGTCGCTCGTCTGATCGGTGATGCGGCGGGGATTGCCGGCGCAAAGGCCCTCATCGGGGTATCCCATCATCTCGTCGGCAACCAGGCCGAGGCGCAGCTTCATTTGGACGAAGGGGTTCGCAACGATGCGGCGCTACGCGGCGCGCAACCTGGCCATTTTGCCTATTCCAGAACACCGCAGATACCGCTTGCTCGCGTGTTGTGGCTGCGCGGCTTTCCCGATCGAGCCGTGGAATGTGCTCGTCCACTGACGGGCGCTGGCGCGCCTCGCGATGTCGTCATGCACTGTATCGCGCTCTGCTGGTCCGCCTCGCTGTACGGATGGATCGGAGACTGGACCGCGGTCGAGGCGATGGCCGGTCGGCTCGAAACGCATGCCGGCCTGCATGGGCTCGCGCCCTACCAGGCTGTCGCGGCCGGTTTCCGGGCGCAGACGATGATCGCCGGCGCGGATTTGCGCGGCGGCGTCGAGTTACTGAGAATCGCACTTCCGCGCCTGCATGCTGACCGCTACGAGCTCTATGCGTCCGCATTCGTTGCTGACCTGTCTTGGGGATTGGCCGAACTCGGGCAACCGTCCGATGGACTTGGAATCCTGCACGAAGCGATCGCGCGCATCGAGCTTGCAGGCGGCGCCTTCGACATGCCGGAGCTCTTGCGCGTGCGGGCGGAACTGGAGCTGCGCAATGGGGATCTTGATGCCGCAGAAGCAAGTCTCCGGTCGTCGGCAGCGTTGGCTGACCAGCAGGGCGCGCTCTCCTGGCGATTGCGGACTGATATGTCGATGGTGCGTCTGAGGCGCGAGCAGGGAACGGGAAGTCACCTGGAGGAGCTTGCCGCGACCTATGCGAGGTTCTCGGAAGGGTTTGACACGGCTGATCTAAAGGCCGCTCGGCTCATGCTCGATTCGTCGCTCGTCTGACCGGTTGAGCGTCAGTCGAACCGCAAATCCCAGAGATCGATGGATATCATCAGCGTATCGAGCATCGGGGTCAGGGTCGTCTCGTCACGTAGATAGGTGCGCCGTCTCGTCGGGATCTTGATGTCATCGACGTTGACGGGGTTGGACGCGTACTCGGCGACGGGAAAATTCCCTGCTATTTCGACTCGATAGTCATGGCGGCGGATGAGCAGGTCGGGACCGAAGTAGAAGTCCTGCTCGATGCTGTGGCTTGCGATCGCCGGCGAGAAGGTCGCCCGCAGCCCCCGCCACACCTCACCTCCCTCATGGCATGGCTCGATCTCGTGCACTTCCGAAGCCTTCTCGGAAAGCAGGAACGGCGTGGTGAGGCAGGTCCAGAGGGCGCAGCTTTCGAAGTAGATGCGGTGCAGCGGATCCCAATGCGTCCGCATATCGTGCCGCGCGAATGAGGTGCGCGGGTCCTTTCGTTCCGCAACGACACGTTCGTCGGCGGCAACAATGGCGACCCGCTCGGGGCTGAACTCGCTGTGCTGGCCGTTCTTTCCAAACGGCTCAATGAGAGCCTGCTCCCGGTGAAGGTCAATCCGCACGGTTCGCTGCAGATGATCCTGTTCGACGCCTTTCAGGGCCGAAACGTCGCCGCCCGTCGCGATAGTGGCGGTGAGGCGCTTGCGGGCATTCCATCGGTTCAGGCCGCCATGAGCCTCAATCGCATTCGCCAGCAGCACAATCATCCGTCGACTTTCCTTCGCGTGAGAACTACCCCGACAGGTATGCCCAAATACGGATGATCGCTCGTTAAGCGTTGTTAAGTGGCGCTGCATAACCGAAGAAACGCCGTAGAAACCCGGATCTCTCATCCAAACAGCAGAGGTGCCGTCCAGCCGAACCTCGGGGCCGGCTAGACGGCCGCGCTTCGATCAGACGTCGGCGGTAACGTCCATGATGGCAGCGGCAAATGCCTTGGGCGCCTCTTGCGGGAGGTTATGGCCCACGCCTCCCTTGATCGTGCGGTGCGAATATTTGCCGGAGAACATCTTGGCATAGGCCGACGGATCGGGATGCGGAGCCCCATTGGCGTCGGCCTCCATGGTAATGGTCGGGACACCAATGACAGGAGCCCGTGAAAGCAGCGCCTCATAGTCATCATACCTTGCTTCGCCTTCGGCAAGGCCGAGGCGCCAACGGTAGTTGTGGATCACGATCGCGACGTGGTCCGGATTATCGAATGCTGCGGCACTGCGCTCGAAAGTGGCATCATCGAAGTGCCATTGCGGGGACGCGAGCTGCCAGATCAATTTCGAAAACTCCCGACGATACTTCTCGTAGCCTTCGCGACCACGCTCGGTCGCGAAGTAGAACTGATACCACCATTGAAGCTCTGCCTTTGGCGGCAGGGGCATCTTGCCGGCCTGCTGGCTGCCGATGAGATAGCCGCTCACCGAGACCATCGCCTTGCAGCGCTCCGGCCACAGCGCCGCGATGATGTTGGCAGTCCGCGCACCCCAGTCGAAGCCGGCGATCGTGGCTTTGTCGATTTTGAGCGCATCCATCACAGCGATGATGTCCACAGCAATCGCCGATGGCTGCCCATTACGCATCGTCCCGTCGGAAAGGAACCGCGTGGTGCCGTAGCCACGTAAATAGGGCATGATCACGCGGTAGCCCGCGGCAGCGAGAATTGGCGCGACATCGACGAAGCTGTAGATGTCGTACGGCCATCCGTGCAACAGGATCACGGCTGGACCGTCGACCGGTCCTGCTTCGGCATAGCCGACGTTGAGCAGGCCGGCATCGACCTGCTTGAACGACGGAAATGACGTGTTGCCTCCTGTTTTGGCGGCGGTAGCAGGCCTCGCAGGCTTGGCCACGGCTGTGCTTGGCGCAAGCTGGGCTGCAGCGAGCATCGTCGCGGCGCCTGCGAAGAAGCGGCGGCGTTCGTGATCAACATCATCTGACATGAAAGGCTCCTATCGTGGTTCCGTTGTTTTCAGCGCGGCCTGGATTGTGGTGTTCAGCCCCTTTGCCCCTCGAGCCGCGCAAGAAAGTCGCGGACCAAGGCGGCAATTTCGTCGGTCGCCTCATCCAGTGCGAAGTGGCCGGCTTCCAGGATGTGGACTTCCGCAGTCGGGACATCGTCGCGATAGGCGCTTGCGCCGGCGACGGTGAAGGAGGGATCGTACTTGCCCCACATCACCAAGATCGGAGGTTGCCTCTTGCGCAGCCAATCCTGCCATTTCGGATAGGCAGCGACATTGGTCCGGTAGTCCAGGAACAACGCAGTCTGGATCTCGGGCTGGCCGGAACGCGTGAGGAAGGCATATTCATCCCGCCAGGCGTCGGGGTCGTAGCGCTCGGGATGTGGGCTTGAGCCGAGGTGACGCTGACGCGTCGCCTCGAGAGACGTGAAGTTCACCTTGAGCGCCTCGAGTTCATGCGCGGGGTCGGCCCAGTATTTGCGACGCGCTTCCCAGAGCAGGCTCAAACCCTGCTCGTGTGCAACAGCGTTCTGGATAATCATGGCGCGAACACGTTCCGGGTGGTCCAGCGCCATGCGGAAGCCTACCGGGCCACCATAGTCCTGCATCAGGAGAACGTAGCTGGTGAGGCCGAGCCGGTTCGCAAGCTCGCCGATCACGTCGGCGATGTTGTCGAAGGTGTAGGTGAAGTCGGAGGGCGGCGGCGCGCTGCTGTTGCCGAAGCCAGGATAGTCGGGCGCGATCAGATGATACCGGTCCGCAAGCAGCGGCAACAACGGTTCCCACATCCGCGAGGAGGAAGGGAAGCCGTGCAGCAGAAGCACGGTCGGCGCGTCCGGCGGCCCGGCTTCGCGATAGAAGACCTTGAGGCCTCGGATATCGACTGTGTGATAGCTGATCGAGCGGCGGCTCGACCGCAGATCGTGGGCCGAAGCCTGCACGGTCGCGCAAGCCAGGGCCGCTGAGAGGGCGAGGGTGGCTGGAATGCTCATGTCATCGCTCCGATGTCGCGGGTGCAATCTGCACCCGAAACCGTCTGTTAGCTCGTTAAGTATTGTTATGAGTTGAGAGCGAGACGCGGACCCCAGCCTTTCTGCTTTAACGTGAGCAGCTTATCGCGGCGCCGCGACAGTTCGAGGCAAGAGGGTCCGCTTTGGATTGCGACCGCGCCGATCATAACAAAATCTCGCAACGTCTAACGAGCCAAACCCGCTCTGCGCAGCCAGTATGAGGCTCGCGCCGGTTTCAACCAACGGGGAGGCTATCATGTCCGCCATCGGCTCCATTTCGAACGGCAGTACCGTTCGATCTCAGTTCGTCTCTGGCCTTGAGGATCAATCGCGGGATTGGGAGCGCGTGCTGCAGGAATCCCATCACCGCATGAAGAACACGCTGACACTGCTGGGCGCTTCGGTCCGCCGCGACTTCACCCGAGCCGGCAGCCGGGACGTCTCCGGGGCGGTGGACCGGTTCGAACGGCGAATCTGTGCCTTCGGCAGGCTCTACCAACTGCTTTCGAGCAGCGATGAGCCGTCCGTGTCCGTCGCAACCTTCTTTGAGAACCTCTGCGAAGCACTTTCGGCAGCGGTCCTGGAGCCCGCCGGCGTCCGCTGCGAAGCTTTGATCGAAGGCGGCGTTCTGCCCGCATCACAATGTCATCGGCTTGCGCTGATGATCACCGAGCTGGTCACGAATGCGGCGAAACACGCCTTCCCGAGCAAGACTGGAGGATTGATCCGGATCGAGGTCGTCTGCCGAGATGGCACATGGATCTGCACGGTGGCAGACAACGGCGTCGGTGTGACGGATCAGCTCCGGGGCACTGGCAGCCGTATCCTGGAAGGGCTTGCGCGCAGCATTTACGCCCGCCTGAATGGCGAGGCGGGACACGGCGGCACTCGCATCTCAATTGAGATGCCGACGACCGCCTGAAGATGGACGGCTCTCACGAACGCTGCGCCACAACACTAAGAGCAAACTGGTAATGCAACAGCGGGTTCAGCTTTGCACCCGCCCCTCACATCGGGAGTTCGATATGGCAAAATGTGAAATCGATCGCGACGCAGAGAAAGGGACCCCGGCCCCGCATAGCGCTGATCTAAAGCTCGAAGTCGTCGTAATTCCGGTGTCCGACGTCGACCGCTCCAAGGCGTTCTACGAGCGTCTCGGCTGGCGACTGGACGCCGATTTCGCCTCCGGCGATGGATGGCGGGTGGTCCAGCTCACACCGCCGGGCTCTGCCTGCTCGGTGATCTTCGGCCGCAATGTCACGTCAGCATCGCCGGGCTCGGCACGCGGTCTGTATCTGATCGTATCGGATCTCATTGCCGCAAGGAATGAGCTGATCGAGCGCGGAATTGCTGTCAGCGAGGCGTTTCATGGCGGCGGCGATGTCCATATTGGCGCCGATGACCCCTACCTGTTCGGCAGCGTCCGGAGCGGCGGCGTCGATCCGCAGCGCGGCAGCTACAGCTCGTTCGTCTCCTTCAGCGATCCTGACGGCAATGGCTGGTTCCTGCAGGAGGTGACCACGCGACTGCCCGGACGCATCGAGCGCGACGGCGCGACATTTTCCTCCACGGCGGATCTGGCTGCCGCGCTGCGTCGTGCGGCGGTAGCGCATGGCGAGCACGAGAAGCGCACTGGCTTGCACGACGAAAACTGGCCCGACTGGTACGCCGAGTATCTCGCCCGCGAGCAGGCCGGTCAGTCACTGCCATCCTAAGGCGAGAGCATTTTATGTCCACGGCGCACGGCGGTTCGCTGTCGTGCGCCGTTTCGCGTTGCATCGCCCGAAGCAACATCGCCACTCGTCGGGATCGTGCAGACTCGCAAGGGCTAACGAGGCCTAACAACCGATAACTCGCCAAGCAGAGGGGGCTGCGTCAATCTCCATGCACGACGAAACGACGGACCGATCTCGAGATCGGCCATCGACACCGATCATAGCAAGGGAGATTCGCAATGACCACGCAGGCACGCGCCGACATCCTCAACCCCGACCGTCGTCAACTGCTGAGCAAAGCCGCGATGGGAGCCGTCGCCGCCAGTGTATCGAGCCTGCTGCCGCTGCATCCGGCGAAGGCGGCCACGAGCGACGCGATCCGCCCGTTCCGCGTCAACGTGCCCGAGGCGGATCTACTCGATCTGCGCCGTCGCCTGGCGGCAACGCGCTGGCCGGATCGGGAGATCGTCACCGACCAGTCACAAGGAGTGCAGCTGAGGACCGTGCAGGAGCTCGTGCGCTATTGGCAGAGCGATTACGACTGGCGCAGGATGGAGGCGCGGTTGAATGCCCTGCCGCAATTCGTCACCGAGATCGACGGTGTCGACATCCATTTCATTCACGTCCGCTCCAGGCACGAAAACGCGCTGCCGATGATCGTCACGCATGGCTGGCCGGGCTCGATCATCGAGCAGATCAAGATCATCGCGCCGCTCACCGATCCGACCGCGCACGGCGGGCACGCCAGGGACGCGTTCGATCTGGTCATTCCCTCGCTGCCCGGTCACGGCTTCTCCGGCAAGCCGACCACGCTCGGCTGGGATCCGCAGCGCATCGCCCGCGCCTGGATCGTGCTGATGAAGCGTCTCGGCTACACTCGCTACGTGGCGCAAGGCGGTGATTGGGGCAATGCGGTCACCGAACAGATGGCGCTGATCGCGCCGCCGGAGCTGCTCGGCATCCACACCAACATGCCCGCCACCATCCCCGATGATATCGCCAAGGCACTTCAGCCGGGCGGAACGCGACCGGCGAACCTCTCGGCTGAGGAACGCATCGCCTACGACCAGCTCGACGATTTCTACAAGCACGGCCTCGGCTATGCGATCGAGATGTCCAACCGGCCGCAGACGCTTTACGGCCTGGTCGACTCCCCCGCGGGCCTCGCGTCCTGGATGCTCGACCATGATGCGCGCAGCGCCGCGATGATCGCGCGTGTCTTCGACGGCAAGACGGAGGGCCTGTCGCGGGACGATGTGATCGACAACATCACGCTCTACTGGCTCACCAACACCGCGGTCTCGTCGGCGCGGCTCTATTGGGAGAACAAGCTGGTGTTCTTCGCGCCCAAGCACGTGCAGATTCCCGTCGCCGTCAGCGTCTTTCCCGACGAGATCTATGCCGCGCCGCGCAGCTGGGCCGAGAAGGCCTATCCGAGGCTGATGCATTACAACCGTCTCGACAAGGGCGGTCACTTCGCAGCCTGGGAGCAGCCCGCATTGTTCACCGCGGAGATGCGCACCGCATTCCGCCCGCTGCGCCAGTCAATCTGAAATCGGCATAGATCAGGAGTGAGACCATGAACCGTCCCGAACGTAGCTTCGCGACCGACGAGATCCGCCTTGAACGCCGGCTGCCGACCTACTGGCGCGTCACCTTCGACATGCCGCCGGTCAATATCTTCGGACCGAAGCACCTTCCGCTGCTCAGCGACATTGTGACCGCGATCGAGACCGATCCGCAAGTGAAGGTGGTGGTGTTCGACAGCGCCGTCGAAGGCTTCTTCATCACGCATTACAATTTCCTCGCGCCGCTGGAGGAGTCGCTTGCCGTGCCGCCCGGACCGACGGGCCTGCCATCGCTGCCCGACACCCTGGTGCGCCTCAGCCGCGCGCCTGTTGTCTCCATTGCTTCGATCCGGGGCCGCGCGACTGGTGTCGGCAGCGAGCTCGCGCTCGCCAGCGACATGCGTTTTGCCAGCCGCGAGAAGGCGATCCTGTCGCAATGGGAGGTCGGCGCGGGCCTCGTGCCGGGCGGAGGACCGATGGCGCGATTGCCACGCCTGATGGGCCGTGGTCGCGCGCTCGAGGTTCTACTGAGCGCCGACGACGTCCATGGTGATCTGGCCGAACGATATGGCTATGTGAACCGATCCTTGCCGGATGCCGAGCTCGACGGCTTCGTCGAGGCGCTCGCGATGCGTATCGCCACGTTCGACAAGGACGCCATCGCCGAGACCAAGCGCCTCGTCGATATCGCCAGCCTGCCGCCCGATGTCGAGATCAAGCCCGAGTGGGACGCGTTCCTGGCCGCTCTCGCACGCCCCGCAGCTCAGAGCCGCATCAAGGCGCTCATGGCCCGCGGCTTTCACCGCCCCGGCGACGTCGAGAATCGACTCGGTTTCCACGTCGGCCAGCTGGGCGGATGAATCGACGGTCCGGCGCGCGAGACCGCAAGTCGTGCCCTTTCTGTCGCAATACAAGGAGGATCATATGAGCTTTACGATCGATGTAAACGGAATCCCGCACAGCGTCGACGTCGATGGCGACACCCCGCTGCTCTGGGTGTTGCGCGACGTGCTCGGCATGACCGGCACCAAATTCGGCTGCGGCATGGCATTGTGCGGAGCGTGCACCGTCCATCTCGACGGCGCGGCGGTCCGCTCCTGCATCACCACTGTCGACAGCATCGGCGAGGGCAAGGTCACCACGATTGAAGCGATCGGCGGGACGCCGGCAGGCGCGAAGATTCAGAGAGCCTGGCTCGAGCACGAAGTGCCGCAATGTGGCTATTGCCAGTCCGGCCAGATCATGTCGGCCTCGGCGCTGCTCGCCGACAAGCCTCATCCGACCGACGCGGATATCGATGATGCCATGAGCGGCAACATCTGCCGCTGTGGGACGTATGTCCGCATTCGGGAGGCGATCAAGCTTGCCGCCGGACCGCAGGTGAAGGAGCGTTGATCATGACATCGGATCGCACGGCTTCTCACGCCACTGTCGCGCTCTCCCGTCGCAACTTTCTGGTGAAGACGGCCCTGGCCGGCGGCGGACTGGTGCTGAGCCTGAGCTTGCCGCTCCGCGAGAGCAGAAGCTCCTCCGCCGGGACGTTCGAACCGAACGCCTTTATCCGGATCGGCCGTGACGGTCAGGTGGTCCTGACCATGCCGTATGTCGAAATGGGGCAAGGCACCTACACCTCCATTCCGATGCTGATCGCTGAAGAGCTGGAAGTCGGCCTCGGGCAGGTGCGGCTCGAACATGCGCCGCCCAACGAAAAGCTCTATGCCAACCCGCTGCTGGGTGTGCAGGCCACCGGCAATTCGGACGCGATTCGCGGTGCCTGGAAGCCGTTGCGAGAAGCCGGTGCAACCGCGCGGATCATGCTGATCGAAGCGGCCGCGCGGCGCTGGGGCGTCGATGCAAGCCACTGCCGGGCCGAGGCGGGCGAGGTCATCCATGCGCCGAGCGGGCGTCGCCTCAAGTACGGTGAGCTCGCCGCCGAGGCTGCGATGATCCCTCCGCCTGCCAGCGTGGTTCTGAAGAATGCGGATCAGTTCAAGCTGATCGGCACGCCGGTGCGGCGGCTCGACATGTCGGGCAAGGTGAACGGTTCCGCCCTCTATGGAATTGACGCGCGGGCACCCGGGCTGAAGATCGCGACATTGGCTCAATCGCCGGTGTTCGGCGGTCGACTGAAGAAGGTGGATGACGGCGCGGCGATGGCCATCAAAGGCGTGCGCCAGATCGTCCGGCTCGACGATGCCATTGCCGTCGTCGCGGATCACATGGGCGCGGCCAAGAAGGGTCTGGCGGCGCTCAAGATCGAGTGGGAGGACGGGCGCAATGCTGGTCTCGGCACGCAGGACATCGCCCGCGAGCTCGAGGACGCCACTCTGAAGGCCGGTCCGGTTGCGCAAGACATCGGCGACGCCGCGAAGGCGTTGGCCGGCGCCGCGACCCGGGTCCAGGCAAGCTATCACCTGCCATTTTTGGCGCATGCCACGATGGAGCCGATGAACTGCACAGTCCACTTCCGCGGCAATGAATGCGAGATCTGGCTAGGCACGCAGGCGATCGCAAGAGTCCAGGCGATGGCAGCGAAGGCAGCTGGCCTGCCGCCCGACAAGGTCACCGTACACAATCATCTGATCGGCGGAGGCTTTGGACGCCGCCTCGAGGCCGATGGCGCGGTACGCGCCGTCGAGATCGCCAGGCAAGTCGATGGTCCCGTGAAGGTCGTGTGGACGCGGGAGGAGGACATCCAACACGACATGTACCGTCCCTATTGGGTTGACCGCATCGAGGCCGGTCTCGACAAGAGCGGTAGACCCGTGGCATGGACCAACCGCTTCGCCGGCTCCTCCGTGATCGCGCGGTGGCTTCCGCCCGCATTCAGGAACGGGCTAGATCCAGACACGACGGAAGGCGCGATCGACCTCGTCTATTCGCTTCCGAACTTCCATGTCGAATATGTTCGCGTCGAACCGCCGGGCATTCCGACGGCCTTCTGGCGCAGCGTCGGTCCCTCGCACAACGTATTCGTCACCGAAAGCTTCATCGATGAATTGGCGGCGGCGGCCAAGCAGGATCCGGTCGCCTATCGCCGTGCGCTGCTGGACCACAACCCGCGTGCGAAGGCTGTACTCGAGCTTGCGGCGGAAAAGGCGGGATGGGGCACGCCATTGCCCCAGGGGCGAGGCCGGGGCGTCGCCCTGCAAAATGTGTTCGGAAGCCACCTCGCGCAGGTTGCGGAGGTCGAGGTTGCCAAGGACGGATCGGTCCGCGTGCACCGCGTCGTGTGCGCCATGGACTGCGGCATCGTGGTCAATCCCGACACGGTGCAGGCGCAGATCCAGAGCGGCGTCATGTTCGGCGTCACCGCGGCCCTGTACGGTGAGATCACACTGAAAAGCGGTCGCGTCGAACAGGCCAATTTCGATACCTATCAGATGCTGCGCATCGACCAGGCGCCGGCCATCGAGGTTTACCTCGTAAAGTCAGCGGAGCCTCCCGGCGGAATGGGCGAGGCTGGAACCTCGGGCATCGTCCCAGCCGTGGCGAACGCGATTTTTTCTGCCACCAGCAGGCGATTGCGGAAAATGCCGATCGACCCCGACGCACTCAAGACGTGAGTGCCTGAAGCACATCTCGGCAAAGGAGACCAAAATGCATCAGCCTGATGAAGACAGGTTCCGAGCCATCCTGCCCGAGGATATCGCGTGGAAGCCGTTTCCAGCCTTTCCGCTGGGCGCGCGGCTGGCCGTCATGGTCGGACATCCGGCTGAATCTGGTCCCTACGTCGTCCGAGTGAAAGTGCCCGGCGGCACGAAGTTGATGCCGCACAAGCATCCGGAGGATCGGATTTACACGGTGATGTCCGGCGTCTTCTACATAGGACTCGGCGAGACCTTCGACGGTGGCAAGGTGGAGGCCTATCCGCCGGGCACCGTCCTCGTGCTGCCCGGTGATACCTGGCATTTCCATTGGGCAAAGTCCGGCGAATACGTCACGCAGGTGTCCGCGATCGGCCCGCTTGGCCTCGAATATCGCAATAGGCACGATGACCCGCGCCTGAGTGCGGGAGAGAGCCTCGGCACGCAGTCAGGCTAATGCGCGTAAATGCCGGAGGACGGGCGGAGCGAGCCGGGTTCGTGCGGGTCCTTGAAAGTCTCGAAATCGCTCGAGGGCCCGATGGGCCGAACAAGTGGTACACGGCGGTGGTCACAAAATCCGACGGGACTTTTCTGGAATCCTTGTTTTCCGCGGTTTTTCGAGCAACCTGGCCGAAGGGGAAGAGAGTCCCACTCTCTCCGCCAGTCCTCCTGAAGTCCTATAAAACCTTATAAAACAAGGACTTCACGATGAGCAAGAAATCTCAAACCACACCCGCCAACCACACCCGGAGCGCGCAGCAACTTGCGGACCTCACAACGCTCCTTGGCCTGATGCAGTCCGCCTCCAAGCTCAGCCAAGAGTTGGACGTGCTCGCGAACCAAGTTGGAGGGTCGCTGGAGAAGATTGCGGAGCGGTTCGGAGTGCCCTTTGGCGAGGTCCATCAGACCTTCGTAGAGGAGCGAGCAGGCACGAAGAAGCCGACGGCCGAGAGAGCGCGTAAGGCCGCATCTCGACCCTGATCGACATTATTCGTCCATCACTTCGCCGCCGAAGGGTCGCGAAGGACACAGGGGCCTCGTGGTTTCGCCACGGGGCCTTTTCTATTCCCTTATAGGTTTGCCGCGCGCCTGCGTTGATGTCACACGAGCCCCGCTTCATCGTGACGTTATTGTTTGACTGAAAAACGACCGATGAGGCCCTGCATGGGACCTCACCGGCCAGTCTTAGTCCAACCGCTTAGGCGGCTTCGTGCTTCACGAGGAAGCTCTTCGCTCCTCGACCTCTACCTTCCACGCGATACTCGACGCCAATCGCTCTGAGCGCTGCTGAGAGGGGGCTCGAAGGCTTGCTCAGTTGCTCCCGGACCTTCTCCCTCTTGCCATCGAGGCTCAGGTCTGACGCCAGCTTCGACATGGAGACTGTCCCCGGCAAACGCTGATCCATGTAGGCTACAACCGCCTCGTGCGAGGAGCCCTTGCGCAGCTTGCGAACCTTAGGGCCATCCATGGAGAAGCCCCAATCAGCGACCTTGAGCCCTGGGAGGTCCGCGAGGATATCCTGTAGGACTTCATCGCCCTCTTGGCTCTTAGGCAGCACAATGAACACGTCGGCGGGTGGGCAATTGCCGCGCTCATCTACGACGCGCCGAAGGCGGATGCGTCCGATGGCCTGAATGATCGACACGGAAAGCTGTCTCTGCTTCATCACACGGCGAACGTCCCTATGGTGCTTCCACCGCGGGTCGTTGAACCATTCATCTTCTTGGAAGCCCTGTAGCGCGAAGAAGGTATCGTTAGACCAAACCTGATCCCGGTACGGCAGACCGAAGATGACGGCCGTGTCGTGGTCCCTCCACTCGTTGTTTCCGTCCACCTTGCCCCAGTGGCCGATTGAGAACTGCTCGAATGATGGGGCGTAGTCGAGGGCAAGGGGGCGGTTGACTTTGTGAAGGCACAAGAACACCGAACGCTCCGACGGTAGGCGGCCTTCGAGGTCAGCTATCAATCGAGAGAAGCGCTTGCTGAAGTTCTCCCTCATGTTCCGCTTGCCGACACCTGAGGCACGAGCAACATGCAGCGTGACGTTGCTGTAATCGCGCACGTGGCTTGGCGTTGGAACACGCAGCGCCCGATCCTCGAAGAGGTCCCAAAGGAAGTCCGCGCGTGCTGTAGCGTCCAGCACTACAGGGCCGGGAGCGTCAGAAGGCACCGCCAACGCGGAAGAGTGTATGGCGTGCTCATCTCCCGTCTTGGCGTAGTAGGCCCATTGATCATAGAGGGCCTGTGCGTGCTTCAATGTCTCATCCACCTTCCTGCCGATCCGCAAGCGAGTGCCATTGTCCTCCATCATTGCGCCCAACTTATCGAACGAGACGCCTTTGAGAGCTTTCCGCAGTCCCGTGAAGTTCACCAAAGGAGGTAGGCCGGCCTCGTTAATTGCTTCAGCCCATAGACCCTTGGCGGAGCCACCGCCGTCCCTTGATGCAGATGCGAGAGCATCCAGCTTCCGCTTCAGCAGCCGCAGGCCAACACACTCGGCTAAGTGGTCTCTCTCCATGTCGGCGCTCACGTATCGAAGAACCTGAGCTATGTCATCGGAGGTCACTTTGGCGCTCTCGACCACATTCGCCAGAGCCTCATCTACAATAGTCAGAAGGCGCTTGCCCCCCTTCCAAGCCGTCAGGCGCTGCCAACGGTCCCCATGAGCCGCAGAGGCATTGACGTAAGCCTGATGCGTGATGACGATGGTGTCGTGCTCAAACAGGATATCCTCACGCTTTGGATCATCTGAATGATGAGCTATCGCAACCGCGCAGCCAGCATGCTCATTGATTTCGGCGGCAAGGCTGTCAGCATCAGCAATTAAGCGTGTGACTATGATGATGCCTACCGGCTCCCGCGCGCCGGTAGAGGCCCGGTTGCACTCTGCCTGCATGGCAGCGAACAGACGGGCTCCTGTGGTCTTTCCCGACCCGGTAGGGGGTTGGAGGATGCGCCAAGGGGCTCTAAGGCCATTGGCAGCATCAGCAATGGCGCTGTTGAAAGTCTCAGCCATGATGGTCCACAGCCGCTCTAAGGGCTTTGAGGAACACAGGCCGTGCTTGTTGATCCAGTGATCTTTCATTCGAGTAGTGAACTCTTGCGGTGGCACGAGCGCATAGCGATGCCCGTGCAGACCTATGGGGGTTTGCATTGATTTACCTTTGATGTTGATTTGGAGATGCCGTGTTGGGTGTCCGAACGCCCATTGGGCGCGACTACGGCATGAGAAACACCCCCGGATAACCCCCTAAAGAGAGAAGGAAGAAGTCTTCTTAGGGGCTTTCGAGGGGGTGTTTATTTGGTCATCGAAGACTTGGCTTCAGGAGCCTCTAGGGACTCCATAGAGCCGTTTTAGCCTTCAGGCTGCTGCTCCGCCTTCCAGCCCCATGGCCGCACCAGTGAGGCCCGCTGGAATCCTGAGAGCCGTTCCTGATGGCGGTCATGGTCATCATCCTTGGTGCCCTTCAGGACCTTTGAAGGTGACGCAGTTAGGCAACAGCAGGAACAGCGCATCACTAACCGTCTTTGGTTGTGCTTGCCTCCGAGCCCCCCTTGAGGTTTCCTGCCCTCCAGATGGAAGCGAGGGGGTTATGAAGACCTTGATGACCGTGCTGGCGCTTATGCTGGCACTCTGTGGCGGTCCGCTGCGCGCGGAGCCGATCACAGCCGCAGAGATAGTGGTCGTGGACGGCGATACGATAGACGCACACGGTCAGCGGTATCGAATGATCGGATACGATACTCCAGAGGTTGCCACGTCTCGACGCAAGGTCGGAGCAGATGAGAAGGCAGTGGCGCTGCTGGCAAAGGAGAGGCTGGGGGAGCTTATCCACGCGGGCAGTCTCGACCTCGCCGAAGTCCCCTGTTCGTGCTCCAAGAGCGCGCTGAGCAAGGGCACCTGCAATCATGGGCGCAAGTGTGCCATTCTGTCGCTCGACGGGAAGAACGTGGGGGCGACATTGATCGCGGAAGAACTTGCAGTGCCTTATATCTGTTCGCCAACGAAATGCCCTCGCATGCCGAATTGGGAGCGCATCTTAGAGCAGCAGATGAAAGCTCATTGATTTATGAAACGACGCGACTTACCGCCAAAGTGATGTTTCTTGAGAAGGATATCGCTGATGTTGTCTGTTGACGACTTCCGGCACGAATTAAGTGCGCAGATTGAACGTGCCACGCGGCAAGGACGCCCTCACATCGAGGTCAACGCTGGAGAACTTCACCGCACATTGGGCGGCTACCCTGCCAAAGCGGGAGAGAACCACAGCATGCCCCTCTGTTGCAGCGTTATGCGCGCCGAGCAGCGTCGTGGTAACTCGGAAATCGTTTTCGAGACGCCAAGCGGCAATGCTGCTTCTCTCACTATCCGCTATGGCTTGCCACGCAATTAGGTGACGAAGAAAGGCGCATTAACGCTTCGAGACGAGCTTGCCGAACCCAACGATGTCTTCGTTCGACCAAAGGTATTTCTTAACGCCAGTGCTGTTGCTGACTATCTCAAAGATGCCGCTATCGGTCTTCGATATCTGAAAGCCTGCTGCCTTGGCCTCCAGTAACACACGGAGCGCCTCCTGACTGGTAGTCTCGCCCTCTTTCGTTTTGGAAAAGTTATCGAGCCACTCAATTTCGGCTTCCTGTTTCGCCTCTCTCACCAAGCCATCGACGATGTTGGATAGGTACTGGCGATCTTCATTGAGGGCGAAGAAGGCCTCTCCAAGCCTCTCGACCCACATAGCTCCCAAAGGCATGAGTTTGGATGCCGCTTCTCTGATCTCGTCATCGTATCTGACGAGCGCTTCCCAACGTGTCATGGTTTCTGTCGCTTGGTTTGATCATAGTCCAGTCTTCTCGTGCAAGCCGCACCCATTGGTCTGGTCCGCTATCGTCTCCTGGCAGCTGGCGTCGGGGAAGCTTGAAGCTCCACCTGAATTTGATACGATCTTAGATCGCCAAGGGGGCGCGAATGGATTTCATGCTCGCTGCAATAGCAGCATTTTGTTATTTTGTCGGCAAGTACAGCTGGGCTTTTTGGATTGTCATTTTCGCCATCGCGAGCGGCTTGCTGGCTGTCGTGAGGTCGATTGCAGACCCTACCTGGTACATGAGCAAGCGGATGAATGCCGGTCTTGAGCCCGGTGTAGGATTATCTGGACTGATCATCGTGAAGATTATCACGACCGGGATTTTGGGAGCGGTCGCTTGGTGGTTGGCCCGATTAGCTGGCTATCTCAGTTGAAGCAGTTCTCTCGTGTCAGAGCCGTGTACGATCAGCCGACGCGGATTGCAGGTTAATTCTTGCGCCGTGGCAGGTAGGGCGAGAGCTGCCCTCCCGGCTTCCCTTGGATCGTCTCTAACGTAAAGCGGATGGCCGAAGGCGTTACTTTCATCTGCACGCCACAAGCTACTTCGCTGAACTGGCGTGCAAGGTAGCTGATGTCGCTTGCTGACCATCCTGCTTCAAAAGCGGCCGATAGCCGGTCACAATCCAACATGTTGCGGCAGGCCGCGCGGATTGCAGCGAACTCTGGAGGCACGTTGGGCCTTGTGGTGCGAGTGGCCTTTATGGCGGCTCGTGCGGCTTGTGCGTCCTCAGGCTCTTTCCATCGTGCCTGATCGGCGGATTGCTCTTCAGGGCTGTAGTAGCGGCGCTTCGAGGCGTCTTGAATGGCGATGCGGAATTTGAGGTCGCCCTTGCCGCTGTATCGTCTGGCTTCGGCTTCGATACCGGGCGCGGTCCACCCTTGGCGGATGGCCTCCCCAAGCATCAGACGTTCTTGGAAGGTGCGGCAAACAGAGCGGAGGAATTTGAACGCCTCTCGTGTTCCGGGTCGTGGTGCGTTGGTCATTCTTCAGATTGTTGAGGGTAGGAGAGGGGAGGCATGCAGGGCGATGGGACGCTGTTTGCGTTCCTTGAGGAACTGTTTAGCGAAGCGGTCGCGCAGCAAAGCCGAGTTAATCACCGCCATTAGCATGCGTCTGTTGACGGCGAAGAAGGGCCTGCCGGTGTGCCACCTGGCGAACTCGGCAAGTATATCTTCGGTCCATCCTTGGTGGAGCGCCGTGTTGAGCTTGGAAAGCTCTGCGGGTGTCATGCAGGCGTGGAAGAAGGCACCGAAATAATCGTGAGGCTCGGTGAAGTTGATGGGGTGACGGCTCCTGTGTATAGGCGTCAGATTACCGACCTAACCCGCTGTTCTCTTTGGGCAATCGTCGAACAACGGTCGAGACTTTAGCGTGGCTTTCCCGAAGCCGATTTGAGCGGGCGTCGTCGGATTGGCGAGCCGTGCAGGACCCGTTGGCCGGAAACGCGCCTCTCCGTGTATAGGGACACGCTGTAATTCCTATCTCGCTGACATCGTGGAGTAATGTTGCTGTTTCGGCTCGGTTCGTATATACGAGACAAAACACTCTGGAGGCCTTGTGAGGGCTGAAGATTGCAGAGAGGCGTTGGAGCGGATCAGGTGGCCGGACGGTCCCGTATGCCCCCACTGCTCCGCGTCCGGCCATGTTGTTTCCGAGATAGGGGGCACGTCCCACCGTCCCGGTCTCTACCTCTGCTCCGAATGCAGGAAGCAATTCACCGTCACGGTCGGAACGCCTCTCGAAGGGTCCAAACTCCCGCTCAGCGCCTGGCTTCAGGCGGCACACATGCTCAACACGCTGCCCAAGGCAGTCACAGTGCGAGAGGTCGAGCAGACATTGGGCGTAACGTATAAGACCGCATGGCACATGGTGCGGAAACTTTTAGAGGCTGTTGAGAACTATCGAGGCCCGTTGCCGCTGTTCGGCAAGACGGTCCAAGCTCACGTTGAGCCATTCCTTCCGAAGACAAGGAATACGAAGGCCGGTTGGGTGCGGAGGGAAAGGCAAAAGGCTGCTGGGACCTACAAGGCTCCACGAGTGCCTGTAGCTGCTGGAGCGCTCTCGGGATTGCAGTTCGATCCTCCAGCGACGAAGTCCCATGCAGAGCGCACAGAGCGCTTCTTACGTTGGATACTAGAGCATTGATTGCGAAGGACTTGAAATGGCCGCTAAAGAAACAATGCCTGCGCTTGGTTTAAGCTCCTTCTCATGCCCGCACTGTGGAGCACTAGCGCACCAATTCTGGTTTCATGTTGTCCCGGACAGCTTTGATAGGAAATCGACGCCCGGAGTGGTTGAGCGGAGCATGGTGGACGATTTCATAAGCAACTTGAAGGTCGGAGACGACGCAATTTCGCGGTGGCAAGCTTTTTACGATCGTTTCAAGCAAAACGAAGTCACCTATGAGGATATGAGGTCCGCCAGTAATTCTTCTTGGCGCATGATGAATATGTTCATGAGCCGTTGTCATTCCTGTGAAGGTTTCGCAGTCTGGATCAAAGACCGGATTGTGTGGCCTGCTCACTCTGTAAAGGTTGAGCCGCATCCTGACATTCCTGCAAATCTGCGAGACGACTTTATTGAAGCGGCTGACGTTGTCGAGCGGTCTCCAAGAGGTTCGGCAGCAATCTCCCGGCTCATGATCCAGAAGTTGATGATCGCACTCGGAGAGAAGGGTGAGAATATCAACGATGATATTGGGGCGCTTGTGAAGAAGGGTTTGGAGGTCGAGATACAGCAGGCGCTGGACGTGGTGCGTGTGGTCGGAAACAACGCGGTCCATCCGGGCGAGTTAGATTTGAAGGATGATGCGTCTACGGCGATGGCGCTACTTCAATTGATAAACCTTGTGGTAGAGCGCCGCATCTCCACTCAGAAAAGGATTGCCGAGATGTTTAGCAATCTTCCGACCGGCGCGCTGAACGGTATTGCAAAACGGGATGCAGCTAAGAATTAGGATTGATGTAATCGTTTCGCCCGGCCTCTGCTAAGCGAGCAATCGCTGCGCATCTTCCGCGTCAATCTTGGTGTGGCTCAGGAGCGCTTTAGCCACTCGATGGACCTTCGCCTCGTGCATACTCAATAAATCGTGAGCCCGCTTGTGCGCATCCATCCGAAGCTGCAATCCGTCCTCTTCATCCACGTCGTCTAGCAGGTCCACCACCTTCTCGTGGTCACCCCAGCCAGACAGGTCGTGCGTAGGAGCTTTGAAGACTTCTTGAGCCTCCAAGCCCGCTACACAGAGGGCAAGGCGATCTAGGAGGGGCAGATGAGCATCCGCCTGAACGTCCACTTCGCCGCTTCCATCTTTGCCGTCTATGCCTATCTCTATTCGCGTGACGGCGAGCCCCAACGCGGACGCAACAACAGCGTGCCCTGCCTCGTGGTAAGCCGCGCCGCGCCGGTCTCTGTCTCGTTTCGACTGTTGAGGCTGCATGTCATTCCTTAGCTGTTTGGTGCAGGAGGACCCTTCGCCCATCTGTGCAGATCAGGAGGATCCATGCTTCTTCACACGACGATTTGGTCAAACAACAACGGCGTCTTTAAGCCCCGATTTTGAAGTTATCTCCGTAAACATCTTGCCAATTCGGGCGATGCCGGAGGACCCTAACGTCCCTTGAGCCCCGCGCCAGCGAGAGAAGGCGAGGAGCGGCAAGCAGCGCTTCAGAGCGCAAGAGGTTTCATACGCCCGTAAGTGCCATCCCAAAATCAGGCCAGCGCTTCCCGACAATGGGTCACTCACGCCACCAGGGCGCAACACCGAACACCAAAATCACTTTTGTGTCAGTGAAGTCTTCAGGCACAGGCGAAATGCGAACGAACGTGAATGACCGAAGCGGGTCAATGGTCACGCTGCATCCTGGCCACAAAGCATGTGCAGCGGCCTCTATCCGAGCAAGCTCAGCACCGTCGGGTTCAGATAGCCTTAATTCCAGCACTGCACTCAGCCAACGTAGAGGGCCGCACCAAGCCCTGCCAAGCTCCCAAGGATCATGCAGCGGTCTTGTACCAGGGCAGAGACAATGACGGCGGCTATGGCAATCTGTATCAGCATGCGGTGCGTTCCTCGACGAGACTTAGGCAGCTTTGGGAAGGCGGCTGAGCAGCCGCGCAACGGCGGTAGGGTGCCACTCGCCGCCACGAGGCGCGGTGATGCCTTGGCGGTTGAGTTCTTCAGTGACGGCGCGAACGCTCGTGATGCCTGAGCGTCTGATGGTCTCAAGGATACCTTGAAGGTCCATAGCGCGCTGTGTTGCCTTCTCTTTGATCCTGGCAACCGCTTCAGCGTTGCCGGTCTGTTTCCCACGGAGAGCACGAGCCCCGTTGGGGTTTCCGAGCTTCACTCCGCGCGCCTTCGCAGCGGCAAGCGCCTTTTTAGTGCGCTCTCCGATCAAGCCAGCCTCAAGTTCTGCTACTGACGCCATCTGTGTGAGCAGGAACTTGCCCATGGGGCCGGGAGGAACACTCGGAAGGTCACAGAACACAAGGTCCACGTCGCTCGCCACGAGGGAACGCAAGAGGTCCACATTGCGTGTGAGGCGGTCGAGCTTGGCGAAGACCATCTTCGCGCCGATGGCCTTGGCGTGCGAGAGTGCTGCTGCGAGCTTGGGCCTGTCAGACTTCCGGCCGCTCTCCGTCTCGACGTACTCAGCCACCAAGGTCCACCGACCGCCGTTGAGGTAGCTCGTGACGGCTTCGCGTTGCGCCTCGATACCAAGGCCGCTTCGACCCTGCTTGTCGGTCGATACCCGCAGGTAGGAGATGAATTTTCCCTGTGCCACCGCCAAAAGCCCTCATACACGTCTTGATGTAACGGACGTTAGATCAATTCGTGTACGGCGGCAAGCATTTTCGTGCAACGGTGGAGAAGTGACGAGCATAGCTCCCTCCGCTTGCACTCCGGACAGTTCCTGAGCATCTTCCTTCGCGACTGAAGTTGAGGAAGTCGCCGTGGCAGCGAAGAAACCGAAGCCGATTGCTCTCGAACAGGTTGCGCAGGCGGGATGCGGCGATCTGCTTGAGGTCGCCCTGTTCGCTCCTCAGGGCGCGAACGAGCACGACTTTCATCTCGGAGCAGACGTTCGATTTGGGACGATGATTGTGTCTTCGGAAGACTGGTCCAAGTCCGTGGAAATAGGGCTGGCGAGGGCCACGCTTAGCTTAGACCTGACGGGCTGTGAGATTGATCCCTCTGCGCACCGTTTCGGGGATAAGAAACCGGCTTCGACGAAGACGCATATCCAACGCACCACGGCTGCTACGAAAACACTACGGGCGGGGGGCAGTGTTTCGCTTGGTGCCCAAGTGAAGGGCGGCGCAATCGGCCTGGGGAAGAATGAGGCGACCGTAAGCGCCGGGGCGTCTAAGGACAGCAAGGTCTCAGCTACAGAAACTCAAGTAGCGGACACGCGAGAAGAGCCGGTAGTCGCCATTTCGGGGAATAGGTGGCGCTTCTCCGCAGTCGCGGAAGCCTACATGCAGTCGCGATATTCAGGCGACGAAGCCCTCTGCAAGCTGCGCGTCAATGCGCCCTCAATCAGGGTTGAGGGACGGCTTTCCTTCCAGCCTAAAGATATTGTGATGATAGACGTTGAGGCGCAGCCAGCGTTTCTTGACCGATTTAAGAAGTCTCCGAACCAAGCAGCCATCGCGAAAGTGCTGCTCGCTAAGCATCTGAAAGAGATCAATCTGCTGGAGGACAAAAGCGGATCGGCTTCGATTGCGGGTTGGTCATCGACATTGCGAGGTGACATCAAGAACGATGAGTAACGCGCTGGATGCTCTGTTTACGCTGCTTGAGACTGAAGAGGAAGATTTTGCCGCGTTAGTCGAGCGCTTCGGCATCGATCCAGCTGTTGACCTCCAAAATTGCGACCTCACCAACGTCGATTTTGGCCATCTCACAGCCGATATCCTGAACTTGACCGGCTCCAGCATCGGAGGTGCAAACCTCTCTAATGTCAGATGCAGGCAAATTCTCGGGGCCGGAGATTTGCTCAAAGTGCCTCACCACGGCCCATCACCTGAAGCCAGTGTGGCACGTGTCACAAGTCCGATGCTTGATGCTGTTGCGATGACGGTGTCCAAGTATCAAAACGCTGATTGGATAGTTGACGCCGTTATCCGAGGCTTCGACGACAGCACGGCACCGATGTTGGCGTTCTATGACAGTTCGGCAGAGCAAGATATTCTCACGAAGCGATTGTGCTCGGTTTTTAATGACCTCTCTGGTCCTCTCTCGGTCGGCCCTGATCGTGCCAAGTTCGTCTGGTTCTATTCAAAGGCATACAAGTATCGCCACGAACTTGTCGCTTCTTCTCTTGAGAAAAATTTCTTCGACCTACTAAGGACTGACAAGACATCCGATGACATCGGTGTGTATCCCTATCTGTCAAATCGCGCTGCCGCAGACCGCATCAGGGGGAGCTTGAGAGAGCCGTACGACAGGATGAGGGCCGATTTTGCCCGAAGCCTTGGCCAAGAGGTGCGGGGCGGCGAACGGGGAGCCGTCGTACTTTTCTCGGGATACCCTCCAATATCGAAGCGCCTCTATCAGGAAATACGTGGCGCAACCAATCAGCGGCTTAAATTGATATTCCTATGTTCATCAAGATTAGAGGACGACTACAAGGCTCGGTCAGCGGAGTGGAGGCGGTTGGTTGTGCCGGGCTACGCTATTGGCCAGCCTCAAGCGAGCGATAAAGACATTAGGCGCATTCAGAAGCGGGTCGAGATGGCCTCGCGCGGAACGGTTTTGTTCGGGACAGAATTTTCGCGCGGACTTGAGCGTCACATTGGCAAGCCGCTAGATGGGCTCAAGAGAGAAGTCATGGATCGTCTCACTCTGGTCGGGAGCGAACTGCCAATGGCTAAGCTCAACATCGACGAAATAGTATTGTGATGGAGGACTTCGAGCACGTACCGTTCGTTACCGAGGTCATGACCGCTCGCTACCCGAAGCTCTCAGAGCCGGATATGGAAGGTGAGTACGCTGACGGCAAGTACAAGACCGAAGCGACTGCTGACGAGGGGTATGCGGGACGATTGCAAGAGGAAATTCAGGCCGTCCTCGACCGGCACTTCGCTGGCAAGAAGAACGTGCATGCTCCGTGGAAGGAGACGAAGGAAGGTGCTATCGCCTTCAACTTCAAGTCCCCCAAAAAACAACCGCTGCTTACCGATGCTAAAGGCGCACCGCTCAAGGTTGGCATCATCATCCGTAGCGGCTCGCTCATCCGCATCAGCGGCGTCATTGCCGTGTGGGAGAAGGGTGTGAAACGTGGTGTCTCGCTGTGGCCGGATGCCGTGCGAGTGATCAAGTTGGTGGGGCGCTTCGATGCTACCGCTGCATTCGGTCCGCCTGAAGAAGGCTTCGACGGGACCGACTACGCTCCATGGCGTGACCACCCCTGAGTGCAGATTTAGACGCGGTCCGAGCCAGTAGGCGAAGCCAACGCCGTCATCACTTCAGGTCCATAATCCACCCTGTCGATGATCTTGCGGAGGTCCAAGCGCTGGCCGGTCGAGTAGACCCCGTAGGTGATATCTTCGCCCCGGTCGTGACCAATGATAAGCTTCACTGTGCTCTCAGGGACCTCCAAGCCCTCCATCAAGTCCACAAAAGTCTTCCGAAGCGCGTGGAAGTCCTCGAAGCGCGCGCTAACACCAACGTCCTGCTGCTTGCGGAAGCGCCCATAGGCTTTGCTGACGTTCCAAGAGCGCTTGTCGTCGGGACCTCCTGGCACTAAGCCCGCAAACAGGTATTCATCACCGCCCTTCATGCGCCGCTTTACGATTGGCTCAGCGAGCTTGTGGAGGGGAACTTCGCGTGCAGCGGCATCCGTCTTGCCTTCGTTGATGACGAACCAATAGCCATCGGCGCGCTTGTGAACGTCGGCCTTCTTGAGGGAGCAAAGCTCATCGAGCCGGGCTCCATGCAGCAGGGCGAGGCGTGTGAGGTCTGCGAGCACGTTAGCATAGCGGGGGGTGCCATACCGGCCTTTGAGGAGCTTCAATAGCTTCTCGTTGCTAAGGCCCTTCCGCGTAGCCGCCTTGCCCTTGCGGGACTTCTTGCTGACGCCGTGTTCACGCCATGGATTGTCGCGGTTGTTCGGGTCGGTGAGCCCGCTGCTCATCAGCCATCGCCAGAAGGTGGATAGCGTCGAAAGATGCCTCTGGATGGTCTTGGGCGCTAGTTTCTCGTCTCTGAGCCGTTGAACGTATACGCCCGCCTTGCGCCGGTCGGTGGCTTGGATGGACGTGTACTCGCCTGCCCAAGCGAGATAGCGCTTAATCGCGGCCTCGTGCTGCGCCTTAGTTTGCTCTGTGCCCTCGCAGATGGTCAGCCACGTTGGGAAATGGTCACGGATGAGCGTTGCTTTGCCAGTTGCGAGACTACGGAATAGCCGCTCTGCTTCAGGCCCTTGAGCCTCCAACAGCGCTTCAGCCTCTTGGTTCACCACGTCGAGCAGTTCGCTGGCGGCAAGGCTCTCCTGATCGCCGTGTGCAAGGTACTCGTTGTCGGAGGATGCGAACGCTTCACGGAAGGCGATGGCCGCTCCAATCGCTGCGGCGAGCGGGTCAGCTTGCCCCTTCTCAAACATCTTGATGCGGCGCTTAAATTCCGCGACGTGGCTGTGCTTGAGCCGATTGGCCTCCGTAAGGCTTTCAGTGCCCAGAGACTTGATGAAGCGGGGCTTCCCGTTCGCCGCGTGTCGAAGGGACTTTGGTATCTCCACGACGACACGCCACGTGTTGCCCTTCTTCTGTAGAAACTTGGTATCTGCCATCAAACCATACCCGAAAACCACACCTTGCTATCCGGCTAAAGCCTGACAAACAAGGGATTATTGGTCTTCAGGCGCTTCTGGTGGAGGTTCCCACTCTCTCCACCATATGCCCCTGGAACCAAAGGATCGCCGGCGTTCTTTTTTGCCTCGGGGCGCCAAATAACACGTCGCAAAAGCTTCCGCGACCTCGGCCGGGGGGCCGATTGGGATCGACTGCCGGTTCACACCCATCGCAAGGGACAGCTAGTCCTCGCCCGGCGCGGCGGTGTGACGTGCGAAGTGCCGAGCGGGCTGCGGGTGGTCCCGCCGCGCCGCGGCGTCTGGATTCCCGGCGGCATGCCCCACAGCAATCGCGTCAGCGGCAACTCCAGCCTGCTGTTTCTCTATGTGGTCATGGATGCGGCGAGCGTGCCGCAGAAATGCTGCACGCTGTCGATCTCACCGCTGTTGCGCGAGCTGATCCATCGCATGGCGACGCTGCCCCCGCTCTACGATCCCGACGGCCCGCCCGCGCAGATCGCCGCGGTGCTCCTCAACGAGTTGATCGCCATGCCGACCGAACGGCTGCGTCTTCCGATCACGCGGAGTTCGAAACTGCGTATGATCGCCGATACCTTGATGGACAATCCGGCCGATCGCCGGACCGTGGCAGAGTGGGCGCAAGCCGTCGCGCTCGGCGAGCGGACTTGATGAGCATTGTGCTCGCCGAGACCGGCATGACCTTCAGTCGCTGGCTTCAGCAGCTTCAGATCATCGTCGCCATCCAGAAATTGTCTGCTGGCGACACGGTTCAGTCCGTGTCCGGGGCGCTCGGCTACGAGTCGGTGAGCGCGTTCATCACCATGTTCAAGAAGGCGCTTGGCAAGTCGCCGGCGCGCTACTTCTCCGAGCGCGAGGCCGGCCAGACTGGGCCGGGGGAAATCTGTCGTGAGACGAACTGCAAGCTTCGCCGGATGCCCGAGATGCGGGACGCGCTCAATGGACTTTCGCAACGCAGATGGCTGGAGTTAGAGCGCTTCGTTTCGGACGATCTCGATGCCGAAGCCTGACAGTCCCTTGAAGTGATGCGTCGACGACGTGAGGTGACGGATGGAGCTGATCTTGAGATCTCGCAGGATCTGGGCGCCGACGCCGATTTCGCGCCATTGCCGATTGCGGTCGTCTTCGCGCGAACCGATCGGGCCTAGCGGCGCAGGCGGAACGCCCGCCGCGCCGTCGCGCAGATAGACGAGCACGCCGCCGCCATCATCCTTGAAGCGTTGCAGAATGACGTTCATCTTGGCCTGTTCCTGACCCGAGAACAAATCGCGCAGGATGTTGGGTTTGTAGAAGCGCGTGAGGACGTTGGTGCCGTCGCCCAGTTCTCCGTAGATATAGGCGACGTGATGAATGGGGTCGAACGGCGAGCGATACGAATAGCCCTGGAGCGGGCCGATCGGGCTCTCCGCCGTGACGCTCGAGACGCGCTCGATCAGCGTCTCGCGGGCCTGCCGGAAGCTGATGAGGTCAGCGATGGTGATCTGTTTCAGCTTGTGCTTGTCGGCGAACGCCGCGACTTGCGGACCCTTCATCACTGAGCCATCGTCGTTCATCAGTTCGCTGATGACACCGACCGGCTCGAGACCTGCCAGTCTGCACAGGTCGACGGCGGCCTCGGTGTGACCCGAGCGCATGAGTACGCCCCCCTCCTTTGCAATCAGAGGGAAGACGTGTCCCGGCCGGCAAAAATCGCCGGCGCCAGCGTTGGGGTTTGCGAGTGCACGGCAGCACGAGGCCCGCTCTTCGGCCGAGATGCCCGTTCCGTTATCCGGCCGGTAGTCCACAGATACGGTGAACGCCGTGGTTTGAGCCGAGTCGTTGTTGAGAACCATCGGGTCAAGCCGCAGGCGTCTCGCGCCTTCGAGGGTAATCGGAGCGCAGACGATTCCCGATGTATGGCGGATGATGAAGGCCATCTTCCCAGCCGTACACCGCGAGGCGGCGACGACGAGGTCGCCTTCGCCCTCGCGATCGTCGTCGTCGGTGACCACGACGATTTCGCCGTCGGCGAACGCCTGCAGGGCCGCTTCGATCGATGCCGTCATCTCGGTCGCTCTGCTGGCTGGAGCCGACGTGTGCTCGCGTTGGGTCGTGTGCGGATTGTCAGGCTCGGAGCGCCGCTCGAGCACTCTGCCGATCTTGACTTCACCACTATTGCTAACTGGCCGGAGCCCATGGCGGGGCACCTCATAGTCTTTCCACGCTGTAGCTGGGACAATTGGTGTCGAGCCCGATCGGCGCGTCGGACAGCAAAGGACCAGCTGTGTCGTATCGGGGTCTTGGGGAGCGCTCCAGAGGGCGCGAGGGGTTGGCGCAAGCCTTGACGGTGACCGGCCGATTGGCGTCGATCGGCAGCACGGTCTTGTGCGAAATGCGCTTGAGGGCCAGATTTGATCGAATGCTGCTGACGCCGGGAATGCGGGATAGTTTGTTGACAATCAGGTCTTCGAGATCTTCGATGTCGGCCGCCATGACGCGGAGCATGTAGTCGCTCTCACCGGTCATCAGATAGCATTCCATTACCTGGGCCAGCCGGTCGATGGATCGGGTGAAATTCTCGAGGGACGTCTGGACCTGCTTTTCCAGCTTGATCTGGATGAAAGCCGTTACACCAATGCCGAGCACGGCGGGATCGAGAAGGGCGATCCGTCGATAGATCACGCCGAGTTTCTCGAGTGTTCTGACGCGAGCCAGACACGGCGACGGCGAGAGATTGACGCGTGATGCGAGCTCGACATTGGTCAAGCTCGCATTCTGCTGGAGCTCGTTGAGGATCTTGATATCTATTCTGTCGAGAGAGGTTGTCGACATCGCGTGTCTCCCAAATCTGGCAGTCTTCTTGCGGCGCTTATCACCATCGTTTGCGGGGCGATGACAATCGCGTGGTAAACGCTAACCGCAATTGCGCTTGTGGAATTTCGACAAATCGCCGACTTGTATCGAAAAACCGTCAACCTTCGAATTGTGCATTGCGATCAGAGTGTTAGTTGCCTAATTTCGATACATTTTTTGCACATGCGATATGCAGGCCGATGTTGATCCGACGGATCGATCACGAGGTAACGGCCGGCGCTTCATCGAGGGGCTCCCCTGGCACTTGACGGGATGTGCAGCAGAGCTTCGGTGTCGAGCGCCGCAACTCTGCGGCCCTGTTTCGTACGACCGCCTTTCGCTGCGTGTGGCCGTGGTCCCACGTCGCTGACCACACCGCCGGCGTTGCGCGAGACAAGTGGTTCGGCAGGAACGACAGCCCACCCTCGACGACCAGAAAATGGCAAAGATCGGCCGGACGCAGAGCTGGATCAAGCGACCCGACAAGTCGCTGCAGCATAAAATGCTGATGAAGCTTCTGCGACACGCGTTGTTCAAGCAGTAATGCTGAGAGGCTCGAGCGACTATTCATCCACGATCGCACTGGGGCGGCGGACGGTTGGATTGTCGAGCGTGAAACTGAAGCAAGTCTATCTGACAGCGAACGATCCTGGACGCCTGGCCGAGTTCTACGAAGGCTTGGGTCTGAAGGTGCGCTTCGCTGATCCCGGCAAGTGGATCCAGTTCGTGAGCGATGCGGTTGCGTTCTGCGTCGTCGACCCGACGGAGTCCGCGTCGGAACAACTCAAGGATGCCGTTCTCGTCTTCGATGTCGACAGCCTCGAGGCCGCCATGGAGCGTGCCGCAGCCTTGGGTGCGCAAGTCGGCGCGGTTCGGGACATGGCCAGTCACGGCCGCGCGGTGAAGGTGCGGGATCCGGGCGGCAACGTCATCCAGTTCTATCAAGCAGCCGGATAGCCCAAACGTTCGCCGGGGCAGCGCTGCATGCCCGGACTCACAACCAGACAAATAGGGCGCATCCATCCCATGAATCCAAGAGTCGTAGCCATGTCGTCCGCAACACCGCCGCTGTCCGAACCGGGCCCACTCGATGCCGCAGCATTCCGCGCTGCGATGCGCAACGTGCCGGGCACCGTGTCGATCGTCACGACAGGTCGGGCGCCGAACCGCCATGGTCTGACACTGACGGCGGGCTGCTCGCTGTCGGCGGCTCCGCCCAGCGTGCTGGTTTGCGTCAATCGATCTGCCGGTGCGCACGACACCATTCTCAGCAGTGGGTCGTTCTGCTGGAATATTCTGGGGGTCGAGCATCGCGATCTGGCGCTCAAGTTTTCCGGGCAGGACGGCAGCAAGGGCGATATCCGCTTCGGCGACGGTGTGTGGTGCGATCTCAAAACCGGAGCACCAAGTCTGGTCGGCGCGGTCGGCAGCTTCGATTGCCGCGTGGTGAATGCTTACAGCGACGCTAGTCACACCATCTTCACCGGAGAGGTGGTGGCTCAGACGACGAGAGCCGGATGTGAGTCGCTCATCTACATCGACGGATGTTTCGCCGCGCCAAAGGCGGTCTGAAACACAGGACGACGTCCGACACCGCTACGTTTTCCGCTACAACCAAGATGGACCGATCAGCATGCAAGGAAGACGAAGACTTTCCATCGCACATCCATCAGCGGTCGGTCGCTGATGCTGTCACTCTGGCTCAATGTAATCGCCGGCGGGGTGCTCATCGGGCTGGTTTACGGGCTCGTCGCGCTCGGTCTCACGATCATCTTCGGCGTCATGCGCGTGGTCAATTTCGCTCATGGCGAGATGGTCGTGTTCGGGATCTACATCGGATACTGGACCGTTCGAATCTGGGACGTCCCGATCGTTTTAGCCGCCGCGATCGCCGCGTTCGTCATGTTCGTGTTCGGCTATCTGCTGGAGACGCTCGTCGTGAAGCGGTTCGTCAATCGGCCGCATCACTATCAGTTCATCGTCTTCATCGGCCTCTCACTGCTTTTCAGCGGCGTATTGCTGATGTCATTCGGTCCGGATCCGCGGCCGACGGCGTCTCAGCTGTCCTTCCAGACCGTGAGCGTGGGACCGCTCACCTTGGATTGGGCCCGCATCCAGGCGGCCGCTACGGCCGGACTGCTGATCGCCGCACTGGGAGCCTATCTGAAGTACTCCGCATTCGGCCGATCGCTGCGGGGCGCCGCCAATAATCGACTGGGCGGACTGGTGGTCGGGCTGAATATCCCTCGGGTCTATGCGGTGACCTTCGGCATCGGAACCGCCTGCGCTGGCGTCGCTGGCGCATTGATCTCGCCGCTGTTCGATGCGCAGCCCTATCTCGCCGTCGACTTCACGCTGCTGGCCTTCGTGACGGTGATCGTCGGCGGTCTCGGCAGCTTCGGCGGCGCTCTTCTGGGCGGCCTGACGATCGGGGTCGCCGAAGCGATCGCGGCCTTGATGTTCACGCCGTCGATGAAAACAGCACTCCCTTACGCGCTCCTGATCATCATCCTGATTTTCCGTCCGAGGGGGTTTTTTGGTGCAAAGGACATCTGATCAAGCCAGCGACACCAAGCGTTGGGGCGCCGGCGCTCTGGTCTTCGCCGCCCTGGCCGTGGTGGGTGGCATGTCCAACGCCTACGTCATCTCGCTTCTGACGATCGTCCTGTTGTTCACCTTCATGGGACAATCGTGGAACCTGATGCTCGGGATCGGCGGGCAGCTCTCCATCGGTCACGCGCTGTTCGTTGGAATCGGTGCGTATGCGGTGGCGATCCTGAACATCAAATACGGCGTCACCCCGTGGATCGGTCTGCTGCTGGGCGCGGTGATTGCGGGCTTCGTCGGCGCGGTGCTGGCGTGGCTGAGCTTCCGCTTCGAGGTCCGTGGCATCTATTTCGCGCTGCTCACGATCGCAGCCGCCGAATTCGCCCGGATCATGTTCGGCGGGTGGGACTATGTCGGCGGCATGCAGGGCCTGTTCTATCAGGCGCCGAGCGGCGCGATGGACCTCGGGATGCTGCGCGGTGACGCGCGGTTCTACTACTTCGTCGCGCTCGCGCTTGCGGCCATCGGCGTCGCGGGAACGGAGCTGATCTCGCGGTCCTATTGGGGCTATGTCTGGCGGGCGATGCGGGATGACGACGAGGCCGCCCGCGCGCTGGGGGTGCGGACGTTTCGCCACAAGGTGCTGGTGGTCTCGATATCGGCCGCGACGGCCGCGATCGGCGGCGGCGTGCTGGGCCTGGTGCAGGGCGCGATCTTTCCGGATTCGATCATGGGCATGGCGATCTCGGTCGACGTACTGATCGGCCCCGTGGTCGGCGGATTAGGCACTGCGTTCGGCCCGCTGGTCGGCTCGATGGCCGCGATCCCGCTGCATCACGCCATGGGAGCTCTCGGCGACAGCCTGGGGCTCCCCGGACTGAACAGCGTCGCCTACGGGGCGGTGCTGATCCTGGTCGTGTGGTTTCTGCCCGACGGTATCTGGCCGGCGATCGTCCGGCTCTACGGGGCGATCCAGCTGCCGGCGCGCGGCCGGATCCCACAACTGCGGAAGGTCGAGGAATGACCGCGCTGCTCGAAGTGAAGAACCTGACCAGAGCGTTCGTTGGATTGGTCGCGGTCAATGACGTCAGCTTCTCACTGCAGGCAGGGCGCATCACCGCCCTGATCGGGCCGAACGGCGCCGGCAAGACCACCTGCTTCAATCTCGTCGCCGGGGCGCTGAGACCGACTGCCGGGCAGGTGCTGTTCGAGGGGCGTTCGCTCGAGCGCGAGCCGCCCGAAGCGGTGTGCCGCATGGGCATTGCGCGCACCTTCCAGATCGTCCGGCCGATGAAAGATATGTCGGTGCTCGAGAATGCCATGGTGGGCGCCTTCAGCTGGACGACGAACGTCAAGGAGGCGCGGGACAAGGCCTATGAGTCGCTCGAAAATGTCGGGCTCGCCGGCAAGGCGAATGCCCGGACGGATCAGTTGACGTTGCCCGATCGCAAGATGCTGGAGATGGCGAAGGCGCTCTCGACCCGCCCCAAGCTGCTGCTGCTCGACGAAGTGATGGCGGGGCTGCGTCCGACCGAAGCGGCCGGCGTCGTCGGCGTGCTGCACAGGCTCGCCGAGGGCGGACTGACGATCCTGCTGGTCGAGCACGTGATGCGGATCGTGATGGAGGTGGCGTCGACCGTGGTGGTGCTTCACCACGGCGCCAAGATCGCCGAGGGCAAGCCGTCGGAGGTGGTGGCGGATCCTGCGGTGCTGGAAAGTTATCTGGGAGCCGGGTTCCGTGCCTGACGACGCGCTTCTCGCCATCGACGACCTGTGCGTGGCCTATGACGGATCCAATGCGCTGAACGGCGTGTCGCTCCGCATCGGCAAGGGTGAACTGATCTGCGTGGTCGGCGCCAACGGCGCCGGCAAGACCTCTCTGATCCGATCAATCGCAGGGATCGTGCCGTCGTCGCGCGGTTCCGTCAGGATCAACGGAGTCGAAATCTCGCGGCGACCGCCGTGGGACATCTGCGAAATGGGCATCGCTCAGGTCGCCGAGGGCCGCCAGATCTTCGGTGCGCTCTCTGTCGAGGACAATCTGCTGATCGGAGGCTCGCTGAAGCGGGCCAGGCACGACCGGGCAAACACGCTTGATTCCGTCTATCAGCTGTTCGGGCGGCTTCGCGAGCGCCGCGACCAGCTCGCCGGCACGTTGTCCGGCGGCGAGCAACAGATGCTGGCGATCGGTCGGGCGATCATGTCGAAGCCAGAACTCGTGATGTTCGACGAGCCGTCGATCGGGCTGTCGCCGGCGCTGACCGACGTGATGTTCGGCGTCGTCAAATCCCTCAACGAGCAGGGCATCACGGTCCTTCTCGTGGAGCAGAATGTCGCCAAGTCGCTCGCGCTGAGCAGCCGCGGCTATGTGCTCGAGAACGGCTCCGTGGTGTTGCACGGATCGAGCCGTGATCTGCTCGAGAACCCCGATGTCCAGCGCGCCTATCTGGGATTGTGAGGCGCGCCGTCTCGGCGAGGCGTCGGGCGTTGCCGCTCTCGTCGCGCCGCCGTTTGGTCCGCTCCCCGGCTGTTGCAGCCGCTCTCGCTTGGGTCTTACTTATGAACACTGCCACTTCTCTCCTGATCGAGCGTGATCAAGACCTGGTCACGATCACGATGAACCGGCCGCCGGCCAATGCGCTGAATGCGCAACTCATCGTCGAGTTGCTGGAGGCGATCCGGCGCTTTGCCGACGACGAGAATCCGCCCGGCATCGTGCTCACCGGAAGCGGCGACCGCTTCTTCAGCGCAGGCGGCGACATCAAGGAAGTCGTCGGGATCGATGTCGCGAGGCCGCGCATCCGGTTCTTCCACGAACTCCTCGCGGCGATGGAGAACTATCCGGGCCCGATCGTCTGCGCCGTCCGCGGCTATGCGGTCGGAGGCGCCCTGGAGTTTCTGCTGCATGCGGACTACGTCGTGGCCGATGCGGCGTGCAAGATCGGATTCCCGGAAATCAACCACGGCCTGCTGCCGGTGACCAAAGGCATGCGCCGGGCCGTCGAGAAGCTCGGCGTGCGGGCGGCGCAAGAGCTGCTGTATTGGGGCGAGCTCGTCGGCGCGGAGCGCGCCGTGGCGATCGGCGCCGTGAACGAGATCGTCGCGACCGAGGACGTCGCGTCCCGTGCGCGAGACGTGTGCGGCGCGTTGCGGCAGAAAGACCGCAAGCTGTTCCACGCCATCAAACGGTCGCTCAACCTCACCGCGCAAATGAGCGATCAGGCGCTCGAAGAAATGACCGTGGCCGACCTCGACGCCTATGTCACAGCCGAGAGCTCAACCAACGCGCGTGCGAGATTCTTGTCAAAGAGCAGTAAGGGCTGAGCCGATGGCGCGCGGATATCCCGATCAGATCTATCTGGAGCAGATGAGCCACGAGGAAGTCGCCGCGGCGCTGGCCGATGGGTGCACGACGGTGGTGATCCCGCTGGGGGCCGTCGAGCAGCATGGACCGCATTTGTCTTTGGGCATGGATGCGGATCATGCCGATGCTCTGGCCGAGCGGATCGCGCGCAGCCGCGGCAACACGCTGGTGGCGCCGACCATCACGGTCGGCTGCTCGTCTCACCATCTGCCATTCCCGGGTACGATCTCGCTACGGCCGGAGACGCTGGAAGCGATTTGTGTCGATTATTGCACAAGCCTGGCGCGGCACGGCTTCAAGCGAATCCTGATTCACTCGGGCCACATCGGCAATTTTCCGGTCCTGAAGGACATGCTCAGTCGCTTGCGCGAGGCCGTCCCCTCGGATGTTGCGATCCTGGCGTTCTTCGACTCGACGAAATGGATCGACACGTGGCGCGATGCGGTGCGCGAAGCCGGAGGAGACGTGTCGGCCGTCGGCGGCCACGCCGATATCGCCGAGACGTCGCTGATGATGGTCATTCGGCCCGACAGCGTCAGACCGGACCGCTTCGAGGTGGGCCATCTTGGCGGCTTGTCGGAGGTTGATCTCGAGCTGATGTGGAAGAACGGCATCCGATCGGTTTCGCATAACGGCGTGATCGGAAGTCCGTTCGGCTCGAGCCACAACATCGGCGAAGCCTGCCTCGCGGCGGTCGCCGAGTTGCTGATCAAGACCTTCGATAGCGAGGCCGGAGTCGCCGGCGCCCGCCGTTGACGGTCAGCCCGTCCGCTGCGCGGGCGAAGCTTCCCGCGGCGTCTGGCATGTTGCGAATACTGACAGCATAAAATTCGGAAAGCTTTGCTACGCAACGCGGCTTTCGGGCGAAAATATCGCCCCGCCTATGAAACGCTGTGCCATCTCGAAAGCTAAAAGGATTGAGACATGGCACTTACGTTTGGGTTCTGGTCTGAACAGGAAACCAAGGTCGGCCACAGTTACTCGCGCAGGCTTCACGAACTGGTCGACGAAGTCCGTCTGGCCGAGAAGGTCGGCTTCGACTGCGTCGCGCTCTCCGAGCAGCACGTGGCACTGGGCGGGATCTCGAGCTCGGCGCCCGAAGTGGTGTTCGGCTATCTGGCCGCGGTGACGTCGCGCGTCAAGCTGCGCGCAGCCGTGACGCTGATGCCGCAGCGCATCAACCACGCCTTGCGTTCGGCCGAGCGGCTTGCGGTGACCGACATCCTGTCCAACGGCCGCATGGAATTCTACGGCGGCCGCGCCAACACCACCATCGCGATGCGGGCGTTCAACGTCGATCCGAACGAAACGCTGGCGCAGATGGAAGAAGGACTGGCGCTGCTGAAAACGGCGATGCGCCAGGACATTTTCACGTTTGACGGCAAGTACTACCAGATCCCTCCGCGCCAGCTGGTTCCGAAGCCGCTGCAGAAGCCGCATCCGGTGATCGGGATCGCGGCGACCAGCGAGCGCAGTCACGTCTGGGCCGCCTCGCAGGGCTTCGCCGTGATGAGCAGCAACATTTATCAGGGCTGGGAAGCGCAGCAGAAGCTGATCGGCGCCTATCAGAAGAACTGGAAGCGCGACGAGGGGGGACCGCTGCCGCGTCCCCGTATCGGCATTCCGCTGTTCATCGGCATCGGGAAAACGGACGAGCAGGCCAAGGCGGATTATGCCGGCCCGCTGATGCACTATGCCAAGATCTCGACCGATGCCTATCCGCGTCTCGCGGCGATTGCCGACGACTACAAGTACATGGGAGAGAGCGTGCCGTCGATGGAGCGTGCCGCCAACGACTGGGACTATCTGGTCAACGAGTCGGCCACGACGGTATGCGGCAGCCCCGATACGGTCATTCGTCAGATCGAGAAGTTCGAGGCCATGGGGATCGACGAAGTGCTGCTGCACATGGACTCCGTGCCGCACGAAAAGATCATGGAGGCGATCGATATGGTCGGTCGCTACGTCATCCCGCATTTCAACGACAGAAACAACGTCGTGCGGCCGACCGAGGAGATCCTCGGGCAGATCCGGCTGATGCGGACCCAGAACAAGTAATCCAGCGGTGAAATCAATGTCGCAATACGGCTACAAGTACCTGATCGTCGAACAGCGCGCCACAGGCGTCGCGATCGTCACGATGAACCGCCCGGAGATCCTCAACGCGATCAACTGGGTGATGCACGAGGAGCTCGAAGACGTCTTCGTCAAGCTGGATCACGACAGTTCTGTCAACGCGATCGTTCTCACCGGTGCGGGCCGCGGATTCTGCTCCGGTGGCGATCAGAAGTCGCTGGATAAGGGAACGCTGCCGTCCCCGACGCGCAGCGGTCGCCACCTCATCCGCAACATGCTGGAAGTCGAAGTGCCGATCGTCGCGGCCGTCAACGGTGTCGCGGTCGGCCTGGGTGCCACGCTCGCGCTATTCTGCGACGTGATCTATGCGAGCTCGACAGCTCGTTTCGCCGACACGCACGTCAATGCCGGCGTCGTCGCGGGCGATGGCGGCGCGGTGATCTGGCCGCTGCTGATGGGGCCGGTGCGCGCGAAGCACTATCTGATGACCGGCGAATTCATCTCCGCCGAGAAGGCGGTTGCTATCGGCATGATCAACGAGGTGGTCGCGGACGGCAACGTTCTCGATGCCGCGATCGAATACGCCGAACTGCTGGCAAGCGGGCCGAAGGAATCGATCGTGTGGACCAAGTACAGCGTCAACAAGATCATCAAGCAGTACGCCCACCTGCTGCTCGACACCTCTGCGGCGCTGGAGATGTTGACCTTCAAGTCGCCCGAGCGGGCCGAGGCGGTTGCCGCATTCGCGGCCAAGCGCAAGCGTTTCGCGGAGCGCTGAGATGAACGTCGCTGCGATTACATCCGGCGCCCAGTTGGCCGATACGACCGTCGCGCAGCTTTTGGCTGCACGACTCGCGGAGCGGCCCGACAAGATCGCCGTGCAACAAAAGCGTCACGGCGCCTGGACCGCCATGACGTGGGGCGCCTATGCGCAGCGTGTCGTGAACCTGGCCAGCGCGCTGCGGCGTGCTGGTCTCGAGCGCGGCGATCGGGTCGCGATCATGGGCGATTCGTCCGAGGAATGGCTGATCGCCGACATGGCCACGATGTGCGCCGGCGGCGTCATGGTGGGCGTGTACTTCACCTCGTCACCCGAAGAAGTGGCTTACTGTCTCACGGATTCAGGCGCGAAGTTCGCGTTCGTCGGCGGGGAGCAGCAGCTTCGCATCGTGATCGCCTCCGGTCGGACCGACCAGCTCCGCGGCATCATCGTGCTCGACCCGGATTGGACCGGCGAGGCCACGGCGTCGATCAAGTCGCTGGCCGACTTTGTCGGAGCACACGATGTCGATGCGCATGATTATCTGCAGAAGGAGAGCGCGACAGCAAAGGCGTCCGATGTCGTCAGCATCGGCTATACGTCCGGGACGACCGGAAACCCCAAGGGCGCTATGCTGACGCACCTTTCCATTCTCGCCGGCGTTCATTGCATCACCCTGTTCGGCCCCAGCATGCGCGAAGAGGAACACCGGGTGGTCGTTCATTTGCCGATGTCGCACACCGTCGCGCGCGGGCAGGCGACGACGTTGCCGCTGATCGCCGACGCAGTTCCTTATTTCGGCGAGACGACCGCGGACTTTGCCCAGACGATCAAAGAGGTGAAGCCGACCTACTACATGGCGCCGCCCCGGTTCTACCAGCGTTTTGCGACGCAAATTCTCAGCAAGGTGCATCCCGCCGGCGGTGCGGGAGATCAGAACTACGCGCTCGCCATGACGATCGCGCGCAGGGTGCTCGAAGACCGTCAGCGCGGCCACGAAGATGCCTTCGTCTCGAAACTGTTCGCGGCCTGCCGCGAGCAAGTGTTCCTGCCGCTGCTTGCGGAGGTCGGTTTCGACGAGCTGAAGGTCGCGTTCACCTCGTCGGCGGCGATGCCGTCCGAGCTGATGTCGCTGTGGCAGCTGTGGGGCTTGCAGCTCAAGGAATGCTACGGCCAGACCGAATTGGTCGGTGCCAATCTGGTGCAGATGGCGGAGTGGCCGAAGGCCGGCAACGTCGGGGTCCCGTTGCCGGATCCGGCTTGGGAAACCGCCGTGCTCCAGGACGGCGAGATGATCGTCCGCGGACCGGGATTGTTCGCGGGCTATTGGAACAAGCCGGACGAAACGAAAGCGGCGCTTCGCGACGGCTGGCTCTACACCGGCGACATCGTCGAAGTGTCGCCGGAAGGAATCTTCAAGCTGGTCGACCGGAAGAAGGAGATCATCAACACGTCGAACGGCAAATCGATCAGCCCAACTCAGATCGAAAACGAGCTGAGGCACAGTCCCTTCATCTCCGAGGCGGCGGTCATCGGCGAGGGGCGAAAATATCTCACCGCCCTGATCGAAGTGGATGCCACCGCCACAATGGACTGGGCGAAGTCGCGCGACGACAAGATCACGAGTTACGCCGACCTGGCAGCCTCCGAGATCGTCAACCGGCTGATCGAGGCGGAGATCGGCAAAGCCAACGGAAGGCTGGCGCGAGCCGAGCAGATCAAGGCGTTCCGCATTCTGCCGGAGGAGCTGTCGCTCGAGAACGGCGTGATGACCCCGACGCGGAAGAAGCGTCGCAAGCAGATCAACGAGCGCTATCAGTCGCTGATCGCGTCGCTCTACGACGAAACCGAGGAAAAGCTGATCAAGGCCGAGATGGGCCTTTGACGTCGGCGGCCGCTCCCCAAACCTACGAAGCTACTAGTCAAGATACAGTGCACTCCTTCAGCAACAGGACATCGAGATGACCAAGCGAAGCGGAATCACGCGGCGGACGATTGTCGGAAGCGGATTGGGAATTGCGGCAGGCCTGGTATCAAGGCCATCGTTTGCGGCGAACACGAAGGTGAAGGTCGGAGCGATCATGCCCAGCAGCGGCGTGCTGGCGTTTCCCGGTCAGGCCTGCGTGCGCGGCATCGATCTCGGCGCCAAGTTCGCGCGTGAGAAGTTCGGACTCGACATCGAAATCGTTCACGCCGATACGCAAAGCCGTCCGGAGAACGGCCGGATTGCCGCCGAGAGCCTGATCCGGCAGGGCTGCACCGTGCTGATCGGCGCGTGGGATTCCGGCGCCACCATTTCGGCGCTGCAGGCCTGCGAGGCCGCCAAGGTGCCGATGGTGGTCCACATCGCGAGCGCCACCCAGGTGACTTCGCAGGGCTTCACCCAAGTGTTCCGCTATTACCCCACGTCGCTGACCATCGTGCGGCAATCGCTGGCGGAGCTGAAGTCCGTGCTCGGCACGCTGAAGGATCCGCCGAGCAGCGCCGTCGTTCTCCATCTCAACAACACGATGGGGCAGTCGACGGCGGCCAGCATCGATCAGGCGTGGAAGGAAGTGGGTGTTCCGCTCAAGATCGCGCAGTACGTTGCCTATGACGAGAAGGCCAAGGATCTGTCGGTAGAGGTCGCCAAGGCGAAAGCGTCGGGTGCCGATGCTTTGATCTCGGTCACGCGCGTCAACGACGCGATCATGATCGCGCGCGAATGCATCAAACAGGGCTGGGATCCCAAGATGGTGTTTTCGCCCAACTCCAACGGCGTGTCGGACAAGGCGTATCACGACGCGCTCGGAAAGTACGGTGATGGTCCGGTTCTGTCGGCGTTGTGGCTCAATCCCAAGGGCGCCGAGACCGACAAGATCATGAAGATGTTCGCGGCCGACTACCCGAACGACTGGTTCGATGCCAATGCGGGCTGCGCGTTCGAGGCGGTGCAGATCGTCGCAGACGCCGTGACGCGAGCGGCGTCGCCGGAGTCGCCGGCGATTCACGGCGCGCTCAAGACGACCGACATGAAGCCTTTCCTAATGTACGGCGACAACACCAAGTTCGACGAGACCGGCCAGAACATCCACTGTTCGATGGTGATGCTGCAGGGTCTGAAAGGCAGGCCGCGGGTGGTGGCTCCAAAGGCCATCGCGGAGGCGTCGCTCGAGTATCCGCTTGCGCCTTACAGCAAACGCTGACGTCGTTCCGTGCGGCCCCGCGAAAGCGTCGTGGCGCCGCGGTCGTCAAATGCCGAGGTAAGGACGTGCGAGCTAGGGCAAACTGTCCGAATTGATCAGGCGCGACCGCTCGGCGAGGAAGCGGCGGGGGCTCTGTCCCATCGTCTTCTTGAACATCGTGATGAACGCGCTGGGCGTTTCGTAGCCCAGTTCCAGCGACACGGCCTGGACCGAACTGCCCGCCGTGAGGCGTTGCATGGCGATCAGAATGTGGAGACGCTGGCGCCAGCGCCCGAAGGTCATCCCTGTTTCCTTGGCGATGAAGCGTGCGAACGTACTCTCGCTCATCGCGTAGCGCGAGGCGACTTCGTCCATCGTGCTGCGGTCGCCCGGATTATTCAACAAGGAGGTCGCGAGGTGTTGAAGACGGGCGTCGGGGGAGATCGGCAGATACATTTCATCCGTCGTCGGCATCTGCACGAGTTCGTCGAGCAAAACCCGGCCGAGACGGCTGGTCGGTCCTTCCAGCGGATAGAGCGGTGGGAACACCGAGAGGCGGTGGATCAATTCGCGCACCAGTGACGTGATCATTAGCGTGCAGCAGGTCCGAGGCAGCATGCTGACCTGTGGATCGATGAACACGGTGTAGAGTTTGCCGAAATCGGCCACGCAATTGCTGTGCTGCACGCCGGCCGGAATCCATACCGCGCCTTGCGGAGGCACGATCCACAAGCCGCCAGGCGCCCGGCACATCACCGAGCCATGCGATGCGACGACCAATTGGCCTTTGCGGTGTGAGTGCAGCGGCAGGTCGTCGTTGTCTTTGCTGGTTTCGAGACAGAATGAAGTGACGGGTCGATCGAACTGATCCGGATCGACCGGGTCATAGTTGATCCGAAGATCGGGCAGATCCATTCGCGCAAAATCCGGATCGAACTCGGTCTCGGGCGGCATTTCAATCCTGCCAATTCGTCAAGTCAGTCAAGCTTTGATGCAGATCCTGCTGCTAACCCAGGTTAGCTGTTTTGAATGGCCAGGTCACTAGTCGCGGCGAGCCGTCGAGTTCACTGATCTGCGACAAGATGCCTAGCTCTTGCGGCGTGAGCGCTTAGTGATGCGTCATGTTGCGCCGTGACCAAGCGGAAGCATCTGTCAGGCGGCCCACGGCTCGATCACTTGCCTGATTAAACCAACAGCAGAGAATGCTGCGATGCGAGCTTCGGCGTCCCTCGGAGCCGGGCAATCCGTCGGAACGCGGCCGTATTCAGCAGCACGTGCCACTGCACCCGATGCTACCAAGCGCGGGCTTTCTGGGAGCCCGACGCATGACCGCACACATCGATCCGCCACGCAAGGCCGTCAACGCCGATCAGGACGCGGTCGAAACCGCCGATTGGCTCGCATCGCTTGGATCGCTCCACCACAGCGCCGGTGCCGAGCGCGTGCGATACATCCTGGCTGCGCTCGATCGGCGTGCAAAGGAGCTCGGCGTTCTGCCGGACTCTCCGCCGTTTTCGCCCTATCGAAATTCAATTCCGCTCGAGCAGCAGAAGCCCTACCCCGGCGACATCGCGATCGAGACCCGCCTGACGGCGATCATTCGCTGGAACGCGCTCGCGATGGTGGTCCGTGCCAACAAGGCCAATGGGGAACTCGGCGGGCACGTCGCCAGCTACGCCTCGGCCGCGGAGATTTTCGAGGTCGGCTTCAATCATTTCTTTCGCGCGTCAAGCTCCGAGTCGGAGGGGGACTTGGTGTATTTCCAGCCGCATTCGTCCCCCGGAGTCTATGCACGAGCGTATCTCGAAGGCCGACTGTCGGACGAAAATCTGAAGCTGTATCGCCAGGAACTGAGCGGCCCCGGTCTGCCGTCCTATCCGCATCCCTGGCTGATGCCGGAGTTCTGGCAGGTGCCGTCGGCGTCGATGGGCCTCGGCCCGATCAGCGCGATCTACCAGGCGCGGTTCATGAAGTATCTGCAGCATCGCGGCTTGGTGCAGACGGCTGGTCGCCACGTCTGGGGTGTGTTCGGCGACGGCGAGATGGACGAGCCGGAATCGATCGCCGGGCTCGCCCTGGCGGCGCGGGAAAGTCTCGACAACCTCACCTTCGTCGTCAATTGCAACCTGCAGCGCCTGGATGGGCCGGTCCGCGGCAACGGGCAGGTGATTCAGGAACTCGAATCTCTCTTCCAGGGCGCCGGCTGGAACGTCATCAAGGTGCTGTGGGGATCGGACTGGGACGATATCTTCGCGCGCGACAGCAAGCATGCGCTGCTGCGCAAATTCGCCGACACCGTCGATGGCAAATATCAGACGCTCGGCGCCAAGGATGGGGCCTACAACCTCGCCAACTTCTTCAGCGAGGACCCCGAGGTCCGGGCGCTGGTTGCGCACATGTCGGACGCGGATATCGACGGCCTGAAGCGCGGTGGCCACGACTTCAAGAAGCTGTTCGCGGCCTTTGCCGCCGCTAAGGACATGAAGGGTCGGCCGACCGTCATTCTGGCGAAGACCAAGAAGGGCTACGGCATGGGCGGCGCCGGCGAGTCGCGCATGACGTCGCACCAGGCCAAGAAGCTCGACGTCGACGCGCTGTATGCGTTCCGCGACCGGTTCGCTCTGCCGCTCAGCAACGAGCAAGTCGAGAATCTGAAATTCTTCAGGCCTGCGGAAGACAGCGCGGAAATTCAGTATCTGCGCGCCCGTCGCGCGGCACTCGGCGGCTACATGCCGGCGCGGCGACGCGCTTCGGCAGCGCTGCCGGTGCCGCCGCTGCAATCCTACGCGGAGTTCGCGTTGCGCGGCGACGGCAAGGAGACGTCGACCACGATGGCGATCGTGCGGCTGTTCACCAATTTGCTCAAGGACAGGACGCTCGGCCCGCGCATCGTTCCGATCGTCGCCGACGAAGCCCGCACCTTCGGAATGGCGAACCTGTTCAGGCAGGTCGGCATCTACTCGCCGGCGGGGCAGCGCTACGAGCCGGAAGATGCCGGTTCGATGCTGTACTACAAGGAAGCGATCGACGGTCAATTGCTGGAGGAAGGGATCACCGAGGCGGGGGCGATTTCGTCCTGGACCGCGGCGGCGACCTCCTACAGCACCCATAACTTCCCGTTGCTGCCGTTCTATATCTACTATTCGATGTTCGGCTTTCAGCGGGTCGGCGATCTGATCTGGGCGGCGGCGGACCAGCGCGCGCGTGGCTTTCTGATCGGGGCGACGGCCGGCCGGACGACGCTCGGCGGCGAAGGCTTGCAGCATCAAGACGGGTCCAGCCATCTGATGGCGGCGACCGTTCCGAACTGCCGGGCCTACGATCCGGCATTCTCCTACGAGGTGGCCGTCATCGTCGATCACGGCATGCGGTCGATGCTCGAGCAGGGCAACGACGAGTTCTATTACCTCACGGCGATGAACGAGAACTATCCGCAGCCCTCGATGCCCGACGATGCGCGCGACGGCATCATCAAGGGTCTCTATCGGGTTCTGCCGAGCGCTGACGGGCCGGCGAAGATCAGGCTGGTCGGCTCGGGCGCCATTCTTCCGGAGGCGCTCGCCGCCGCGGCGATGCTGCAAAGCGAATGGAAAGTGCCCAGTGAAGTCTGGTCGGCAACGAGCTTTTCCGAGCTGGCGCGGGAGGCGCGTGAGGTGGAGCGAACTAATCGGCTCTCGCCGCTGTCGACCCCGGTCGAGAGCCACGTCGCACAATGCCTCGGCGGCACGGTGCCGATCGTCGCGGCATCGGATTATGTCCGGGCGTATCCGCAACTGATCGGTTCTTACATCGAGGCGCCCTATACGGTGCTGGGCACCGACGGCTTCGGGCGCAGCGATACACGCGCCGCGCTGAGATCTTTCTTCGAGGTCGATCGCAAGCAGATCGTCGTTGCGGCGCTGTCGGCGCTGGCAAAATTGGGTGAAGTGGCGCGCGAGCAGGTAGCCGAGGCCATCGCCAGCTACGAATTGCCGACCGGCGTTGCATCGCCTTGGTCTCGCTGACAGAGGGCGGAGCGCGCATGTCTCATTCAATTGAAGTCGTTCTGCCGGATATTGGGGACTACAAGGATGTTCCGGTAGTCGAAATCAATGTGTCGGTCGGCGACGAGGTCACGATCGACATGCCGTTGCTGTCGATCGAGTCCGACAAGGCGACGATGGAGGTGCCATCCCCGGCCGCAGGCACGGTGGCCAAACTGATGATCGACGTCGGGGCGCGGGTTTCTCAAGGTTCGGTTCTGATGATCCTCGAAGGTCGCGGTGAATCCACCGCGCCTCCGCCGGCGGCTGCGTCGGTGCCACAGGTGGAGCGTCGGTTCCCGCAGCAGGAGGCGCTGTCACAGCCGGCGCCCGCCGCTCGAGTCGATGGCTCGCCAGCACGTGCACAGCAGCCGCAGCCCAGCGGGGCTGCGCATGCGTCGCCGTCGGTCCGCGCTTTGGCGCGGGAGCTCGGCGTGGCGCTGGACTCTGTCGTGCCCACCGGCCCCAAGGGCCGGATTCTTCGTGAGGATGTGGCGGCCTTCGTCAACGGACTGGTGCGATCGGGACCGGCGATGGCACCTGCGCCCGGCGCGCCGGTCGATTGGCCCAAGGTGGATTTCGAGAGGTACGGCGCGGTCGAGCGCTTGCCGCTGACGCGGATCCAGAAGCTGACCGGCGCGAACCTCTCGCGCAACCGGAACGTCATTCCCCATGTGACGAATTTCGACAAAGCGGATGTGACCGACGCCGAAGCCTTTCGTCAGCTCGCCAATGCCGAGGCCGCGAAGGACACGGCGAAGCTCACCATGGTGTCGCTGCTGATCAAGGCCGCGGCCTTGGCGCTGCAGAAATACCCGCGCTTCAATTCGTCGCTCGATGGCGATGAGCTGATCCTCAAGCACTACGTCCACATCGGTTTCGCCGTCGACACGCCGAAAGGTCTGGTCGTGCCGGTGATCCGGGACTGCGATAAGAAGGGCCTTTGGCAGATCGCCGTGGAGATGCGCTCGCTCGCCGACAAGGCGCTCGCGGGGCAGCTCGCGTCGGGCGACATGCAGGGCGGCTGTTTCTCGGTGTCGTCTCTGGGAGGTGTCGGCGGTCAGGGATTTACGCCCATCATCAACGCGCCCGAGGTGGCAATCCTCGGAGCCGGTCGTGCCGCCACCGAGGCAGTCTGGAATGGACGCGAATTCGAACCGCGGCTCGTCCTTCTCCTGAGTCTGTCGTGGGATCACCGGGTCGTCGACGGCGTGGCCGGGGCCCGGTTCCTGGGCTTCGTCGCGTCCGTTCTCTCCGATCTGCGGCGCTTCGCATTGTGAGGACGCAGATGCGGACAAAGGAGATCCGGGTCCCCGACATCGGGGATTTCCGAGACGTCGAAGTCCTCGAGGTCCACGTCAGGGCGGGCGACGTCGTCGCGCGAGAGCAGGCTTTGATCACCGTGGAATCCGACAAGGCGACGCTGGAGATTCCGTCGCCGATTGCAGGGGTGATCACGAGCATTTCGCTGCGCGTTGGAGACAAGGTGTCTCGAGGCTCCATGATTGGCACGGCATCGGCGTCGGACGAAGCGGGCGCGCAAGGCGAGACGGTCTCGGCGGATCAGGCCGATGCTGGCCAGCGCGCAACGGATCATACACGCTACGATCTTGTCGTGATCGGAGGCGGGCCGGGCGGCTATTCAGCTGCGTTTCGGGCCGCAGATCTTGGATTGAGGACCGCGATCGTCGAACGCTACGGCGCCTTGGGCGGAGTTTGCCTGAATGTCGGATGCATCCCGTCGAAGGCGCTGCTTCATGTTGCGGCCGTCAAAGAGGAAGCCGAGCGGATCGCCGACATGGGCATTCGCCTCGGCGCGCCGCGGATCGATCTGCAGGCGCTGCGCGCCTTCAAGGACGGCACCGTCGCGAAGCTGACGGATGGGCTGAGCCAGATGGCGGCGGCGCGCCGCGTCACGGTGATCCGCGGTACCGCGAAATTCGTCTCCGCCACGCGGCTTGAGATTGCCTGCGAGGGGGCAAGCTCGCAGCAGATCGATTTCGGACAATGTATCATCGCGACGGGCTCGCGCGCGGTGCAGTTGGCGGTGCTTCCCAAGGATGAGCGGGTCGTGACCTCGACCGGCGCGCTCGCGCTGCGAAGCATTCCGGGCCGCATGCTCGTGATCGGAGCGGGGATCATCGGGCTGGAGATGGCGACCGTCTACAGCGCGCTCGGCGCCAAGATCGATCTTGTCGAAAGGCTTCCCGATATCCTGGCGGGCGTGGATGCCGATGCGGTGAAGATCTGGCGTTCGCGCAACGCGCATCGCTTCGAGCATATCGACCTTGCAAGCAGCGTATCAACTGCCGCGGTGACGCCCGACGGCGTGACGGTTGGTATCACGGGCGCGTCAGTTGAGACGCGATCCTACGATCTCGTGCTGCAATCTGCAGGCCGCGTTCCTAACAGCGGCGAACTCGGCCTCGAACGGATCGACGTTGCCATCGATCCGAACGGCTTCATTCAGGTCGACGAGCAGATGAGAACGACGGCGCGCAACGTCTTCGCCATCGGCGACGTCGTCGGCGGTTCGATGTTGGCCCACAAGGCCGTTCACGAGGGGCACGTCGCCGCGGAAGTAGCTGCCGGAAAGCCGGCGGCCTCTACGGCGAAGATCGTCCCCAATGTCGCCTACACCGATCCTGAGATCGCCTGGGTCGGCAAGTCCGAGCGTGATGTCGCCGAATCCGGAGGGAAGATCCGTTCGGCAAAATTCCCATGGGTCGCGTCCGGCCGGGCCATCGCGTCCGGCGCGTCCTATGGCATGACGAAGCTGTTGTTCGACGTCGAAACCGGTCGCATCGTCGGGGGCGTGATCGTCGGGCCGCATGCCGGCGATATGATCGGGGAAATCTGTCTCGCGATCGAAATGGGGGCTGACGCCATCGATATCGGCAAGACCATTCACCCGCATCCGACCCTCGGCGAGACGATCGGCATGGCTGCCGAGGTCTATGAGGGCGTTTGCACCGACCTGCCTCCAATCGTCAGAAAGCGGTAGATCAGTTGGCCCGATCGATGTCCGTTATCGAAACCCTTGAAGATCGTCGCGCCGGCGCCAAGCTCGGCGGCGGGGAGAAGCGCATCGAGGCGCAGCACGCCCGCGGCAAGCTGACGGCGCGCGAGCGGATCGAGCTGTTGCTCGACAAGGGGTCGTTCGAGGAATTCGACATGTTCGTGGAGCACCGCTCCACCGAATTCGGGATGGAGAAGACGAAGGTACCCGGCGACGGCGTCGTCACCGGCTGGGGCACCGTCAACGGCCGCAAGACCTTCGTCTTTGCCAAGGATTTTACCGTGTTCGGCGGCTCGCTGTCCGAGACCCACGCGCTGAAAATTACAAAACTCCAGGACATGGCGATGAAGGCGAGGGCGCCCATCATCGGCCTCTATGACGCCGGCGGCGCCCGCATCCAGGAAGGCGTCGCCGCGCTCGCCGGCTATTCCTACGTGTTCCGCCGCAACGTGCTCGCCTCGGGCGTGATCCCGCAGATCTCCGTCATCATGGGGCCCTGCGCCGGCGGCGACGTCTATTCGCCGGCGATGACCGACTTCATCTTCATGGTGAAAAACACCAGCTACATGTTCGTCACCGGACCCGACGTGGTGAAGACCGTGACCAACGAGGTCGTCACGGCGGAAGAGCTCGGCGGCGCCTCGGTGCACGCCACGCGCTCCTCGATCGCGGACGGCGCCTTCGAGAACGACGTCGAGACGCTCTTGCAGATGCGCCGCCTGACCGACTTCCTGCCGTCCAACAACACCGACGGCGTGGCGGAATGGCCGAGCTTCGACGACATCGGCCGGGTCGACATGTCGCTGGACACGCTGATCCCCGACAATCCGAACAAGCCCTACGACATGAAGGAGCTGATCCTGAAGGTCGTGGACGAGGGCGACTTTTTCGAGATCGCGGAAGGCTTCGCCAAGAACATCGTCACCGGCTTCGGCCGCATCGCGGGGCGCACCGTCGGCTTCGTCGCCAACCAGCCGATGGTGCTGGCCGGCGTGCTCGACAGCGATGCGTCGCGCAAGGCGGCGCGCTTCGTCCGCTTCTGCGACGCCTTCAACATCCCGATCGTCACCTTCGTCGACGTGCCGGGCTTCCTGCCCGGGACCGCGCAGGAATATGGCGGCCTGATCAAGCACGGCGCAAAACTGCTGTTCGCCTATTCGCAATGCACCGTGCCGCTCGTCACCGTCATCACCCGCAAGGCCTATGGCGGCGCCTTCGACGTCATGGCCTCCAAGGAGATCGGCGCCGACATGAACTACGCCTGGCCGACCGCCCAGATCGCGGTGATGGGTGCCAAGGGCGCGGTCGAGATCATCTTCCGCAGCGACATCGGCGACCCCGACAAGATCGCCGCCCGTACCAAGGAATACGAAGACCGCTTCCTGTCCCCGTTCATCGCCGCCGAGCGCGGCTACATCGACGACGTCATCATGCCGCATTCGACCAGGAAGCGGATCGCGCGGGCGCTGGCGATGCTGAAGGACAAGAAGACGGAAATGCCGGCGAAGAAGCACGACAATTTGCCGTTGTGAGAAGAGCAGTGTTCAAACGCATTCTGATCGCCAATCGCGGCGAAATCGCCTGCCGGGTCATCAAGACCGCTCGCCGCATGGGAATTCAGACGGTTGCGGTCTATTCCGAGGCCGACCGCGACGCCCTCCATGTCGAGATGGCCGACGAGGCCGTGCTGATCGGCCCGCCGGCGGCCGCCGAGAGCTATCTGGTGATCGAGAAGATCGTGGAGGCCTGCCGCAAGACGGGCGCCGAGGCGGTGCATCCCGGCTACGGCTTCCTGTCCGAGCGCGAGTCGTTTCCGCGCGCGCTGGAGGCGGCCGGGATCGTCTTCATCGGTCCCAACCCCGGCGCGATCGCGGCGATGGGCGACAAGATCGAGTCGAAGAAGGCGGCCGCCAAGGCCAAGGTCTCGACCGTGCCAGGCTATCTCGGCGTCATCGAGGACGACAAGCACGCGGTCACGATCGCCGACGAGATCGGCTACCCCGTGATGATCAAGGCGTCCGCGGGCGGCGGCGGCAAGGGCATGCGCATCGCGCATTCGAAGGCCGAGGTCGCCGAAGGCTTCAATCTCGCCAAGGCCGAGGCGAAGGCCTCGTTCGGCGACGACCGCGTCTTCGTCGAAAAGTTCATCGTCGATCCCCGTCACATCGAGATCCAGGTGCTGGGCGACAAGCACGGCAACGTCATCTATCTCGGCGAGCGCGAATGCTCGATCCAGCGCCGCAACCAGAAGGTCATCGAGGAGGCGCCGTCGCCGCTGCTCGACGAGGCGACGCGCCGCAAGATGGGCGAGCAGGCCGTCGCACTGGCCAAGGCCGTGAACTATGATTCCGCCGGCACCGTCGAGTTCGTCGCCGGGCAGGACAAGAGCTTCTATTTCCTGGAGATGAACACGCGCCTCCAGGTCGAGCATCCCGTCACCGAGCTCGTGACCGGCATCGATCTCGTCGAGCAGATGATCCGCGTTGCCGCCGGCGAGAAGCTCGCCCTCGCGCAGAAGGACGTCACGCTGACGGGCTGGGCGGTGGAATCGCGCCTCTACGCGGAAGATCCGTTCCGCAACTTCCTGCCCTCGATCGGTCGCTTGGTGAAATATCGTCCGCCGGCGGAAGCCAGCCAGGACGGCATCACCATCCGCAACGACACCGGCGTGCAGGAGGGCGGCGAGATCTCGATCCATTACGATCCGATGATCGCCAAGCTCGTCACCCATGCGCCGTCGCGTGCCGCCGCGATCGAGGCGCAAGCGACCGCGCTGGATTCGTTCTACGTCGACGGCATCCGTCACAACATCCCGTTCCTGTCGGCCTTGATGCATCATCCGCGCTGGCGCGAGGGGCGGCTGTCGACCGGCTTCATCGCCGAGGAATTCCCCAAGGGGTTTGCGGTGCGCGTGCCGGAAGGCGAGGTCGCACGGCGCATCGCCGCGGTCGGCGCCGCCATCGATCACGTGCTGGGTGAGCGCAAGCGGCAGATCTCGGGCCAGATGGGCGGCCGCGTCGTGCAGCGCGAGCGGCGCCGCGCGGTCTGGCTCGACCGCCAGGAGATCCAGCTCGAGATCGCGCGCGAAGACGAGGCCATCGCGATCCGCTTCATCGATGCCAACGGCAAGGCCGGCAACGCGCATCTGCTGGCCTCGTCATGGAAGCCGGGCGATGCGGTCTGGCAGGGCACCATCGACGGCCAGTTCGTCGCGCTGCAGGCGCGGCCGATCCCGAACGGCATCCGCCTCGCGCATCAGGGCGTCGAGGTGCCGGTCTATGTCTGGACCGAAGCGGAGGCGACCTCGGCGCGGCTGATGCCGGTGACGACGGCCTCCGACAGCGGCAAGAAGCTGCTCTGTCCGATGCCCGGCCTCGTGGTCTCGATCGCGGTGAGCGAGGGGCAGGAGGTCAAGGCCGGCGAGACGCTGGCGGTGGTCGAAGCCATGAAGATGCAGAACGTGCTGCGCGCCGAGCAGGACGGCACGGTGAAGAAGATCCACGCCAGTGCCGGTGCGACGCTGGCGGTGGACGCGCTGATCTTGGAATTTGCATAAGCAGGCCATGTAGCCCGCGATGCGTGGTTGACAATTAGGCCGGTAACCGGTGCGAGATCAAGAATGTCGATGTCATTTCCAGATGAATGGAAGAGGATTGCCGAGAAGGAACTAAAAGGCGATCCCATCGCGCTCGTGCGGAAGGCTCCGGAGGGCATTGAAGTCAAACCGATCTATACGGCGTCTGATTTAGATGGGATCGAGCATCTGGACACGTTACCTGGCATGTCGCCGTTCGTTCGTGGTCCTAAGGCGACGATGTATACTGGTAGACCGTGGACAATCCGCCAGTATGCGGGATTCTCGACTGCAGAGGCGTCAAACGCATTCTATCGTTCCGCCCTTTCCTCAGGACAGAAGGGCTTGTCGGTTGCATTCGATTTGGCGACCCACCGCGGCTATGATTCTGATCATCCTCGCGTCCTAGGTGATGTCGGGAAGGCGGGCGTTGCCATCGACTCAGTCGAAGACATGAAGATCCTCTTTGACGGCATTCCCCTCGGGGAAACGTCGGTGTCGATGACTATGAACGGAGCTATAATCCCCATTCTCGCAACCTTCATTGTCGCCGGTGAAGAGCAGGGAATTCCGCGCGAAGCTCTTTCGGGAACTGTCCAAAATGACATTCTGAAGGAGTTCATGGTCCGCAATACATACATTTATCCGCCGGAACCATCGATGCGCATTGTTGCTGACATTATAGCGTTCACCGCGCAGAACATGCCGCGCTTCAACTCCATCTCGATTTCAGGCTACCATATGCAAGAGGCGGGGGCGACGCTCGTCCAGGAGTTGGCCTTTACGCTCGCTGATGGACGTGAATACGTCCGGTCTGCTCTTGCCAAGGGCCTTAACATCGATGATTTCGCAGGGCGGCTTTCATTCTTCTTCGCTATCGGAATGAATTTCTTCATGGAAGCGGCGAAGTTGCGCGCTGCTCGACTTATCTGGTCGCGTGTTATGGCGGAATTCAACCCTAAAAAGCAGTCGTCCTTAGTGCTTCGTACGCACTGTCAGACGTCGGGAGTGTCGCTCCAGGAGCATGATCCGTATAACAATATCGTGCGGACCGCTTATGAGGCCTTAGCCGCCGTTCTGGGCGGCACGCAATCGCTGCACACAAATTCGTTCGACGAAGCCATCGCATTGCCCACTGAGTTTTCGGCTCGGATTGCCCGGAACACCCAGCTAATCCTTCAGCATGAGACCGGCGTCGCCGACGTCGTCGATCCCCTCGCGGGATCCTATTATGTCGAGCGCCTGACGGACGATCTCGTCAAGGCTGCCTGGCAACTCATGGAGGAGGTCGAAGAGCGGGGAGGGATGGCGAACGCGATCGCGACAGGGTGGCCTAAGCGATTGATCGAAGAATCGGCGATACGGAAGCAGGCCGCGATTGATCGCGGTGATCAGGTCATCGTCGGAGTTAATCGGTTTCGGCTTGAACAAGAGGAGCCAATCGACATTCTGTAGATCGACAATTCGACTGTGCGCGCCTCGCAAATTCGTCGTCTGACCGATATCAAACGGTCGGGAGATTCTAAGAGCGCCTCCAGTGCGTTGGCTCGACTGACCCGGGTCGCGCAGTCAGGTGAAGGAAATCTGCTGGAAGCCGCGATTGAGGCCGCTAGGTCTCGAGCAACCGTCGGCGAAATGTCTGACGCAATGCGGCAGGCTTTTGGAGATCACCAGGCGATACCAGATGTTGTTTCGAGTATCTATGGCCCTGCTTATGGAAACGATCCCGAGTTCACGAATCTTGTCTCGCGGCTCGACGAAGTGTCACAAGCGATCGGCGTGAGGCCAAAGATTATGATCGCCAAGCTAGGACAAGATGGTCATGATCGAGGTGCGAAGGTTATTGCGTCGGCATTCGGCGATATGGGGTTCGATGTTGTTGCCGGTCCTTTGTTTCAGACGCCAGCCGAAGCTGCCGCGATGGCCGTTCGGGCAAAAGTACATGTTCTGGGGGTCTCATCGCTCGCGGCCGGTCACAGGACGCTCGTTCCTCAGGTTGTCAGGGAGTTGAAGCTGGCTGGCGCTGGCGGCATCATTGTTGTTTGCGGGGGCGTCGTCCCACGGCAGGACTACGAGGAATTGCTTCGGAGCGGAGTGGCAGCCGTGTTCGGGCCTGGTACCAACGTACTTGAGGCCGCTATGGCAGTTCTCGATCTTATCGAGGGACGGCGAAGAAATCGCTGATCGAGGCCCGGCCGCTTCGAAGTTGCACGGGCTTCGATCAGGATGCGTTCTATTCATCCAAACACGAGCGCGCGCCGCGAGCTTACGAACCGCGGCCGGCTCGCGACCGAGGGTGATGGCCAATTCGGTCAGCGGCACGTCGAAGACGTCGTGGAGAAGGAAAGCGGCCCGCTCCAGAGGGGACAGACGCTCAAGGGCCAGCATCAACGTGACCGTGACGTCGTCGGCGACTGTCTCCGTCCGGCTCCATGGAATCCACGAGAGGATCCGGCAGCCATGGTCCGACGTAGGTTTCCGGGCGCGCCCGCGCGGAGCGGCGTCGGTCGAGGCACAGCCGTGGGACAACGCGGGTTAGATGGGCGGGAGGCGAATCGACGCCACTTTCGCTGGACCCGCTGCCATGCCTGCTGTGGGGAGGTGAGCTGACGCCAATGCAGGCTATTTGAGGCTCTGGCTTCCAAACGCTCATTGCCGCTCTGCCGCGGCTTGAATGGCTTTTACCGGGGCGCCTCGAAACCGGCCGAGATTGACGGCCCAACCGGACGAAAGAGTGGTACACAGCGGTGGTCACAAAATTCGGCCGGGCTTTTCGGGAATCCTAATTTTCCGCGGATTCTGGCGCCATTGCGACCTAGGGACAGAGATCCCACTCTCTCCGCCACAGTGCGCTATAAAGCGCATGTTCCGTCGTTGAGAATGACCCATGTTATTTCGTCGAGCCGCTTGGAAATCGCAACGCGGCTCGATGCATCTTACAGGTAATCCGGCGAGATGGTCCAAACAGCCGTTTGCTTGTCTTCTAGGTCGCGGGTCACCGGTACGCTGCCTTCGGAAGGAAAGTGCGCCCGGGGTCGCCGATCAAGATGGTTGCGCCGGCGCGCGCATGGTTGGCCAGAAATGCGAAGGCACGCGCCGCGGTGTCCCGTTCATAGAAAATGTCGCCCGCGAGGATGGTCTGCCATCGGTCGCTTGGTTGAGTGTCCAGCACGTTCCGCATTGAATTCGGCCGCCGCGATCGCGAAGGTGTCGATATCAGACACTGTCACCCCGACCGCGCCGGCCTTCATCGCCGCGATGCCGACGATTCCGGAGCCAGAAGCGATGTCGAGCACGTGCCGGTTCCGCACGGTATCGGGATGATCGAGAACGTAGCGAGCCAGCGCTTGGCCACCCGCCCAGGCAAAGGCCCAGAAGGGCGGCGGAAGGCCGGCCTCGTTCAGCTCGTTCTCGGTCTGCTGCCAGAGCGGCACCGATTCATCGGCCAGGAACAGCGCGATTTCCGGCACCAGCGGCACCGACCGCAGCCGGGTGTTGGCGCGGATGAAGGATTGCGGGTCGGCAATGGTCGTGGCTGTCAAGGCGGGCGGTCGCTGTCTCGGTCCCCTAATGACTAGCACGAACCGTCTCACGCCGCGAAGGGGAACGCAGAGCGGCTGCGTCTCGGGGTCTCGCCAGGCGTGCTTCGCCGCCGGGCCGTCAGGCGGCCGTATGCCGAGCCGTCCTTTCGGCTTTGTCTGCGGCGATTTGCTGCGGTGAGCGCCGCGTCCGCTTGAGAGGCGCTGGCGGTCGATTCAAGGCTGGAACCTTGAATCTCGGGAAGAGGTCCAGCTCCTTCGCGAGCACGGGCACCTTTCGTTTGCCGTACCGCGCCCCGGTCCCGGACTTGCTTTCGTGCCCGCACATGTAGTCGCACAACTCCGGCTTCATCTTCGTCCCGCGCACGATCTCGCGCCAGAGGTGGCGCCAGCCGTGATTGGGCTGCACGCCCGTGATCTTGAGCGTATCGCGCACCCAATCTCCCAGCCGTTCGGCGACCTTCTGCCATTGGGGATTGGCTCCCTTTCCTCCGCGGGCGCGGTCGGGATCGTAGAACAGCGGCTTGCCGAGCTTGCGGCGGGCTTCGACGAAGGCCATGAACTTTTGGTCGCGCAGATGCTTGTGGACCGGCACGCGGCGCAGCCGTTTGCCTTTCGTGATCTCGGGTCTCAGTACGAAGCACCAATGACCGAGAATTTGCTGGACGTCGGACGGTAAAAGCGAGGTGATTTCGTTGACGCGGGCGCCGGTGTAGGCGCAGATCCAGGGGACCCAGCGCCTGGCGGCCCTCATCTCGGCGGAGGTCAGGTGCGACGGCGTGGCGACGGTCGCCGACAGGATCGTGAGCGCCTGCTCCGGATCGAATCCTCGCTCGTCGTCTTCCTTCCAGGCCTTGACACCCTCCACCTTGATTCCGGCGAAGGGATTGATCTCGAGCCGCAGCGCGTTGAGCATGTGGGTGGCCACCGACCGCGGCGCCGCCAGCCAGACGTCGCGGACGGCCTTGGGAGCGATGCCCTGGGAAATCATGTAGTCGCGCCAGCGGACCGCGTCCTGCGGCGTCACCCGCGCAAGGTCCCGGTGCTTGATCCATTCGATGAAGCGCTCGATGACGGGACGCCAGCGCTTAGCCGTCGGCCCGTCGAGGCCGCCCTTGATCCGAGGCTGGCTGCAGTAGAGCTCGAAGGCCTCCATGATGTCGACCTTGGGCTTCGTCCTAGTCTTGGGCAGTTCGCCGAGTTTTTCGTTCTCCTTGTAGTCGCCCTTCGTTGCGCGGAAGACGTCGCCGTAGGCGCCCTTCCTCGCTTCGGCGAGAAGGGGCTTCAGCTTTTCGACCTGAGGCTCGGCCGGCGACCCTCCAAGTTCACGGGTCAGGACCTCGCGCGCCCAGCGATCGAGAGCCTCTTCGGCTCCGGGATCATCGTCGTTTTCCGTGAGGGCGAGCCACCTAAGGGCACCAAATCCCGTGCCGGGCTCGGCGATGTGGGCGTCGCGGATCCGGACGTGGGTCTCGCGCTGGATCGCGAACAGGTCCTGATGCGCCAAACCCGCCCTGGAGGCCTTCGGTCCCCGCTTCGCCTCCAGCGCCAGAAGTTCCCATTCGCGCTCTAGCTCGACGGAGGCGACCGCGACCCTGGCGTTGGCGGTCCGTCGGTCGGTGGTCTTCAGGGACCGCCAGACCTCGGTCTTGCCGACCAGGGCGCGGTACCGGCTCGGGACCTTCTTCCGGATCCAATAGACGTTCTGCTCGTTGCCGCTGGCCTTCTTGGGCCGGAAGGGGGTCGGCATTCTGGTCGTTCCCATTGGTGTAGACCCTCGGTGTAGAACCGACGGCTCAAGGAACGCCCAAAAACACAGCTAAACTTGTATTTACCGGGGGTTTTCGCACGGGCGGGGGAGAGTCCCTCCCTCTCCGCCATAATAAAACGGCTTCGAGAAAGCCCCGTAAAATCAGGCCTTACTGCACGCCAGAGGTCTCTGGTGTAGCCCCGAGGTGTAGCCCTCGGGTAGCCTCAATTTGCCACGATGATAAGCGAGTTGCAACGTGGCCGAACCGACGACCTAACGGCATCGAAGCGAAATTGGTGATCAAGCTTCCTGCATTCTCGTAAATCCAAAGGCCGCCGCCCACGTTAGTCCGAGCGACGCGATGAAGCCGAGCAGGGTGAACAGGATCGCGTCCATCGAAAGCGGCAGGGCAAATTCGAAGTCCCGCCACGCGCGAGCGGCGATTTCCCGATCGGCGCCTGTCGCGAGCGCGGTGACGCGCGTGAACGCGCCTCTTTGATTCATCGCGATCTGCTGCGCACGTAGGCGCGCAAGTCGATCGATCGTTTCGGACATCCTCGTTCCCTGATCGCGGACCAGTTGCTCGGAATTTCGACCCATGAGGGCGAGCGCTCCCTGGCGATCGTATCCCGAGCGGCGTGAGTCGTCGTCGAAGTGATCGACGATGCGTTGCAGTTCCTCGATGGCGCCGCCGATACGCTGCGCATATTGCTGCGCGAATTCGGGTGCCTGTCCGATCAATATGGCCAAGAAGGCGGAGACCGCGACGAGAAGCCAAGTACGCATTCCGACCTCCGCGAGATGTTTCGATCAGGCCGCCATTGATCCCGACATGATGTCGTCGCGATCGATGTCCCGATCGGCGGCGAAATCGTAGAGCCGACTGATGCGACGGCCGTCCCATCGGAATCGATAGTGGGCGCCTTGGACGCCGCGTTCGACGAGGACGTCCCGGTTGAAGATGCTGATGAAGTCGTAGCCTGGTAGATCGGCGATCCTGAAGAGCGCCCCATGCCCGCCGTCTTCGTACAGACGTCTTCCGAGTATCCAGCGTGCGATCTGCGTCATGTCGGGAGGCAGCCCGCGCAGGTCGACGAATTTGCCGACGACCCTGTTCGTGATCATCCGCATGTCGACGCCGCAGGCCGGCTCGTCGGTACGACCGAGAAACTCCTCCCGACGCAGAATGGCCCGGGCGAGTGCGCCCCGCTCCGACGCCGCCAACTCCAGCACGGAGTATGGCGGCGGGAGCAGGTGCGTTCCCTCCGGCATGGGATAGGCGAACGGCGCGTGATTCCAGTTCTGCAGATTGGGAGAACTGGAATCCGCGGAGAGGTCTCCGCCAGTGATGCGCGCCTTGGCCGCGAGCCTCGGGTTGGTCAGCGTCTCGAGGTCGGCGGCCGCCGCCTGCATCTCGCGAGAACCGAACTTCTCGTAGATGTCGATGGTCGGCCATTTCGACGGGATGAGCCGGCGGTACTCGCTGTCGATTGAGATGTGAGGATAATCCAAACTCACCCTCCGCGTTGGGCATCGACGTACTGTCGTACCCTGATGATGTCGCTCAGGTTGCCGCTGAGCATGATGTCGAGAGCGGATGCGCCATCGAAGAAGCGGTTCGGGCGTCGGATCCAGCCGATTGCAGCTTCGGGCGAGTCCAGCAGGATGCTGAGCGCCTTGTAGATGGAACCAAGGTGCGAAATCCGCTCAAGCGTATCGGCCGAAAGGTCGCCGCCGTCCTTGCGCCAGCGGAAATACGTCGAGCGTCCCGGCGATCCCAGCAACTTCACCTGTTGCTCGGTGGTGAGATCCCAAATTTCGGCCAGTTTAAAAAAAACGTCGAGAGGAGAAGGGTTTGCTGGGCTTGTTCCATCGATGTGCTCCTTTGCGAATGTCCGCTGGGGTCGGTCCATAGGATTTCCTCGTTAGTCCCAAATAGGACTTGTATTGCATTTTAAGTCCCATTAGATACAGTCTCATTATGGACTGATTCGAGATCATCTGTCTCGTTCGGGATTTCGTCAAGCGCGACGGCACCCGGTCCGTGTGCCACGCGATGGAGAACGATCATGAATGTGGTGACGTTGGCGGCTGACGGCGAGCACGCGAAGGCCGGTTCGAAGTTCAAGGCGCAGATCGGCGATGCCGACTTCGTCTTTGCGGAGTTCCACTTCGCCGACGCCGAGGTGACCGGCGCCCGGATAGGTACGGCGGCGGGCCGGCACCCGATCGAGGACTACGTGGTCTTGAAGCACCTAAAGTCTGGGGAACTGGAGACGCTGCGCCCCTCCGAGACCTCGAAGCTCGACGAGCACGGGGTTAACCGCTTTTTCGTCGTCAAGGGCGCCGAAACGCACCGCTTCTTCGTCGACGACTTCGCGATGGAATGGCCGTATCGAAAGCTCGTCGCCTGGCAGATCAAGTTTCTCGTCGGTGCCGGCGAGGAGATGGCCCTGACGCTTGAGCGCCACGGTGCGGTCGAGGTGTTCGACGACGACGATGAGGTCTTCATCGGCGGCGAGGAGGTCGAGCGTTTCCACCTGAGTCGCCGGGAACGGACGGTGACCGTCATCTACGGCTCGGACGTCGAGTTCGTGCTGGAACGTCGCGTCTACACCACCGAGGAGCTGATGACGGTGTTCGGCGTGCCGGCCGGCTACAAGCTGGACATCATCGGCGCAGACGGCAGCTTCCGCGAACTGGAGCCCGGCGAGCGGATCAAGGTGAAGAACGGCATGGAGTTCGCCTCCCATCCGCCGGCGGGGCAGTCGTCGTGACCACCGCCCACATGGAGCGCTTGCGCCGGATCAACCGCGGTGCCGAGCTCTGGGACGACGGCGGGCAGCCACTCGTCTTCTTGCCGGCCATGAAGGTGCGTCACGCCGGGGGCGCGGTTTCGGTCGATGGGCTGCTCTGCCCGCGCCAGCATTGCGGTTACACGACGCGGCTGTTCCTGTCGCAGCCCTTTGCGAGCCGCGGCCAGAACTGGACGGTCCATCAGATTCTGGGCCGCGCATGGCACGCCATGTCCTACAACAACGTCCCAGCATCGTTGCCTTGGCCGGAAATCCTCGCAATCCATCTGGGACAATTGAAATGACGATACGACTCAAGATCTCGGGTTCGCTGCTCGACCACCTCCGGCATGACCTGGCGAGACCGCACCGCTTCGCGCATGAACGCGTCGGCTTCTTGACGGCGGGGGCGGCCTCGACGCCGGACGGCTTGTTGCTGCTGGTCCGTGGGTATCTTCCGGTCGCTGACGAAGACTACGAACCCGCGCCCGGGGTCGGCGCGCGGATCGGGTCCGCGGCCATGCGCAAGGCCGTGCAGTCCGCCTATCGGCCGCCGTCCTGTCTCCTGCATGTCCATTCCCACGGCGGTCGCGGTCTGCCTCGCTTCAGCGGCGTGGATCTCGATAGTGCGAATGCGTTCGTTCCCGGCTTCTTCCAGTCCTGCCCGAGGATGCCTCATGGGCTGCTGGTTCTCAGCGACGACAGCGCGACCGGCATTCTCTGGGTCGATGCGAACGCGGCGCCCGTAGCGATCGGTCGCTTCGTCCGTGTTGATCGGCCGGTAGTCGAACAATGGAGGACCGCCCATGAACTGGCTTGATCGTCAGAGTTTCCTCGGTCTCGGCAGCGAAGCGCGGCTGGCTCATGCGACGGTCGGACTCGTAGGGCTGGGCGGCGGCAACTCGCACGTCGCTCAACAATTGGCTCACGTCGGCATCGGAAATTTCGTGCTGATCGATGCCGACCGTATCTCGCCCACCAATCTGAACAGGTTGATCGGCGGCACTTGGTGGCACGTGCTTAGGCGGACTGCGAAGGTTCTGATCGCCAAGCGGATGATCCGCGCGATCAACCCGAACGCACGGGTCGAGGTGCATACCGAGCAATGGCAGCTTGCCGCCAATGCGCTAAAGCGTTGCGATGTCGTCGTGGGCGGGCTCGACAACGTGCGGAGCAAGGACGAGCTGGATGCATTCTGCCGCCGGCATCTCGTCCCCTACGTGGATCAAGGCATGGACGTGCACCAGCTCGGTGGCGGTCACGGCCATTTGGTCGCCGGTCAGGTGTTTCTGTCGGAGCCGAGCGGTCCCTGCCTCCGCTGCATGGGTATCGTCACGGACGATGCTTTGGCCGAGGAAGCCAAGAGATATGGTGCCGCGGGCGGACGGCCGCAGGTCGTCTGGCCCAACGGCGTTCTCGCGTCCCTCGCCGTCGGCCTGGTGGTGCAGGCCATCGTGCCCTGGAGCCGACGGACCCGCCCGGGATCCTATCTGGCCTTCGATGGCAACTCCGGACTCGTCGCCGAGCCCGAGCGCTTCCGCCGCTGGTCCGAGGCCGAGTGCAGACACTCCCCGGCACCGTCGGTCGGAGACATGAGCTTCGATATCCGCAAAGTGCAGGGTCGACCACGGGTGGACAAGCCGCGCGCGCTGCGTCGGGTCAGGAGCGCGGTCTCTCGCCTGTTCACGCTGACGACGGCATGGGTGCGCGGGACCAGGTATCGCGACCTTGCGGATACCGAGAAGAGGGGCTTATGACGGCGATCATCCGCGTAGACTGCCGCGCCCTGGGAGCGAACGAGTGCGCCTATACCATTTCTTGAACGCGAAATACGGCCTGCAGGCAATCCGCAGGCAGCATCTGAAGATCGCGCGCATCTCCGAACTGAACGATCCGTTCGAGTTTCTTCAGGTGGCCTCCGAAGATCCACGGACGCGGGCGCGTTACCAGTTCGTCAAGCGCTCGTTGTCCGAATACATGGGGCTGATCTGTCTGAGCGAGAACTGGAAGAACCCGGTTCAGTGGAGTCACTACGGGCAGAGCCATCGCGGCATCTGTCTCGGCTTCGACGTCGATGCGGCCGCCGCAAACAAGGTTCGGTACGTCGCCAATCGCATACCGGCGAACCTCAAGGCGATGAGGAAGGATGGGCCTGCGGCAAGACGGCATATGCTGGATCTGCTCACTCTGAAATTCGATCACTGGAGCTACGAGCAGGAGCACCGCGTCTTCGTACCGCTGGAAAACAGACCGAAGAATCGGTCAGGCTTGTGCTTCATGAAGTTCTCGGGCGCGGATTCGCCCCTCGTGCTCAAGGAGATCATCGTAGGAGCGGCATCGGAAGTTTCGCCAGAAGAAGTGAACGCCGCGCTCGGCCGCCGGGCGGGTAGCGTGAGCGCCTTCAAGGCGCGATTGGCGTTCCGCACTTTTGAAGTCGTGGCCCAGCAAAACCGAGACTTGTGGCGGCCTTCGCGGCGGCGCGTTGGTCTACGCGAACCCTCGTTCGAGGCGCTTGCACAGCGCGCGTTGGCCGAGAAGTTCGGCTCATAATCCGACAATGTGGCGCTCAAGAATGCGTGGAAGATAGTGGGGTCGATCGATGGATATTTCGCGGGAAACCGATCTCCTGCTTGAGGGGGCCGTTCCGGAGCGAATGCAGGAACTCAAACAGGCCTGGGGTGAGCACCAGGATCGCGTCCGTCTTCAGGACGGACAGGGCTTTAAGCTCGAGCAGAACTACGGCACCGTCCAGGTCAACGAAACCGCGCTCAAGTCGATCTGGCTGGTGGGCTTCGCGGCATGGAAGGCGCTGGAGGCCTATAGCGATGCAATTCCGGCGCTTCTGGCCGCGCGCAAGCCGTTCGATCTTGAGCTGCTTGACAGCATTCCCGGACAGGACGAATACGATCTCGAATTCGCCGAGACAATGGAGCGGGTCCGGCATCTGAACGAGGCGCTGACGATTTCGGAATTCGACTGGCCGTCGAACATTCCCGCCCCCGATTTCGGTGCGAAGTTTACGGACCAGAACCAAAAGTTCGCTTTCGACCTCGTGTGCTTCGCCGGGGCCTACGTCGTCCTTCACGAGATCAAGCACGGGTTGATCCAGGCCGACCCGGCATGCGGTGAACTCGATCCGGTCGCCGAGGAGAAGGCCTGCGATGCATACGCACGCGAAATGCTGCTCGGAAAAGTGGCCGACTATGCGGAAGCCGCGACCTACCCCGCTTCGCTCGTGAGGGCCAAGCGGATCATCGGAATACTTTTCGCGAAGCTGGTCATCGTCGCTATCACGCCGAAGTCGATTTGGGCATCCTCGGACGACCATCCTTCGGTCGGAGACCGCATACGGGAACTGTTGATGGAAGTCGAAGACGACGCACCGCCGAGCTTGTGGGCGGTCTGCGCGGGTCTGCTCGCAGTCTTCGCGCGCCATTACGGTCTCATAACGGAGCCAATTGAATTCGGATCCATTCGTGAGCTCGCCTTTAGCCTGGTGGAACTGTTCGACGAAAGTGAAGAAGCAGCTAAAGGTATTGATCGGCGTTAGAGTGTTTCGAAGCCCGTTTGCGGATGGGTTTGATTGCGCGCTCGCCAGATTTGGGCACCTAAACGGTCCCAAGCGTGCACACTTGGTCGATCTATCCTATCAGGTTCGAAATGACGAGTTCTCCCCAGACGATTGACGCCGCAGCCGATAGGTTTTTTCGGGCTTACGCTCGCCATTGCGTGGAGCCCGACGAGGACTCGCTCTTCAATCTCCTCGATGCGCTTCACAGCTTCAACGACAAACTGAGGAAGGCGGGAAAGGGGAGCCTATTCGGCTCCTCCAATTTTATGGCGCTCAAGGCGCTTCGCAATCTGTTTCACCACGAAACGGAATTGTTGCACGAGATCAAAATTATTCCGACGTCGAGGATGCCGCAATTCGTGACGGATCTCGGCGTCGTGTGCCTTGTCGATGCCGCTGTTGTGAACCGGGCGGTGTCGCGAGAAAAGGCCGAGCAACAGGACGCGATAAGAGGTGCTTTCAAATGGTACGGAAAAGTCGTGAACATTCAGCCCTGTGTTTTCAATGGTGCGGTCGACGTATTTGAGACCGTCGCGTCGGCTAATCTGAAACCGAAGTCGGAATCGTACGAGGATTTCGAAGCGAGCTATCGCTTCGAAGAAATCAGCGGTCATGCGCATCGCGTAACCGGCGATATTTTTTGTGTGGCCGGTTCGGTCGAGGAAGTCTTGCAGGCCATCTTCCAGGCGGCTCCGAATGGCGCGAGGGCCGGTTAGTCAGAGTTGCGCGCCGCGCCTCGTACGCGGCGCTGACGCCTGCGACTGAACATCGAGCCGATAGGACGTGAGCGGATGCTCGTGATTGGCGGCGCAACGTCGAGATAAGTTTCCCTTCGGCAACGATCGCGTCTCTGCGAGGTCGTCAGCCGTTCTTCGCCCCGACCGGTCGGTACAGTAACGGAAATCGCAAATCGACGGACTTCGATGCCGTCGGAGGCAGCAGCCAATCTACCTTTGACATTGTCATTTTTTTTGATACTATTTCTGACATGGAGGATCGCCCGTGAGTGATGGTCCGTACAAAAGCCTCAATATGACGGCCGCTTGGAAGAAATTGGCGGGGTGGGCGCACAAGGCGGCGTTTGAGCCCCTCGAAGTTGCCGAACGTGTTGTTCCGGCCTTGGAAGAAACGTGGCGTGACGAGGGCTGCAGCGAAGTCGTTCGGGCCATTCGCCAAATCCTAGGCGACCCCAGACAGATCGATATGTTTGGCAACGATAGATCGGCCGAACTCGAAGCTGTGCGCAGGGAGCTTTCGGCCGGAAGTCCAATGCGTCGGCTGGTATTCGATCACGTAACGCAATCGGTCTCCAACCCGCAGCCAGGCGTCGACCCGGTATCCGATGGCGTCGAAAGCGCCCTGCGCGACCGCGCAGCTCGCGGTAGCAGGCAAGTGGAAGAGCACTATCTGCGCAAGCAGAGTCCCGATGCAGAGGCGACCCGCGTCAGACTTCGCATGGACGACGCCATCGTGAGCGCTCCGATTGCTGCCCTCGCGCGTCGCCTGTCGGGCCTCGACGGGCCCTCCCAACCGGCGCCGGCTAAGCAACAAGGCCTCGAAGATGGCGTGAGGCTTCCATGAACGATGATGATATCACTGGAATCAAGGTCGATGTGCATGAGGCCGGCGGACGCGCGCGGGCCGGACGGGTTTCGTGCGAAATCGAAACCAACCTCATCTTCAAGACGCACGATCTTGCGGCCTATTTTTTTGCGGCGTGGGAGCCGATCGTCTTCGATCTGATGCTGCTCGCGGCGTCGGTCGAATTCTGCGATCGCATCAAGCGCCGTCCAGGTTTAGCCTGGAGCCGCGCTTTCGAATTGCGTGTCCCGGTGCATGACCCCGACGTTTGGAGCCGGAAAGACGTTTCGGACCACTTGCATGAAGCGCTCGAGCTGCTGACGGGCGACCGGTGGAGAGTCACCTTCAACACGCGCAGAATCCCGGCCGACCCGCCCGTGCAGCGGCTGTTCCACCTGGATACTGGAGCCGAGGCCGTCATTCCCTTCAGCGATGGCCTCGATTCGCGCGCGGTCGGCGCTTTGATGGCGGAAGAGTACGGCAGCCGGTTGATACGTGTGCGGCTCGGCTCGAAAAAGAAGGACCAGCCCAAAGATTCGGCCGGCCGAAAGCAGCCCTTTATGACACTGCCGTATCAAGTGAGGCCGGGCGACTCCCGCTTCATCGAATCAAGTGCGCGATCGCGGGGGTTCAAATTCGCCGTGTTGAGCGGGGTGGCAGCATACTTTGCTAAAGTGGGCAAAGTCATCGTGCCGGAGAGCGGGCAAGGCGCCATCGGCCCGACGCTTGTCCCGGTCGGGCAGGCGTACGAGGACTATCGTAATCACCCGCGCTTTATGAAGCAGATGACGAAGTTCTTCGGCGCGCTCCTTGGCGTTGATATCGACTTCATGTTCCCTCGCTTGTGGTTTACCAAGGGCGAGACGCTTGCGGCGTACGTCAAATTGACCGGCGAAAAGGACACAGAATGGTCCGAAACGAGGTCGTGCTGGCGCGACAATCGCCACGCGTCCGTCGATGGTCTTCGTCGTCAGTGTGGAATCTGCGCGGCTTGCATGCTACGCCGCTTGAGCGTGCATGCGGCCCACCTCAGGGAGCACGACGACGCCTATCTGTGGGCGAATCTTTCGGCGACAAATTTCAGCGACGCCGTCGCCGAAGGTTTCGACGGACCCAAGAATGCGCACAAGCAATATGCAATCGCGGGTTCGTTGCATCTCGATCATCTTGCATCTTTAAGACAATCGAGCACGGCAGAGCGCCCGCTCAGCCTTGCTGTCTTTCATCTGGCGCGCGCCCTAGACGAGCCGGAAGCAGTCGTTCGACCGAAGTTGGACAGGCTGCTCTCGCAACATCAAAAGGAATGGAAAGCTTTCATGGAATCACTGGGACCGCAGTCATTCGTTGCTCAGTGGGCCGAAAATGGTCAGCCTACTTGAAACCATGTCGCTGACGGAAGTCGGCGAACGTCTCCGCGAGGCGCGCGAGCGCGTTAAGCTCAAGCAAGCGGACGCGGCGGAGTCGGTCGGGCTCTCGCGGACCACGCTGGTCGCGATCGAGCAAGGCCAGCGGCGCGTTCGCATCAATGAGCTTCGTGACCTCGCGAATCTTTACAAAATGTCCATCAACGAACTGATGCGGCAGGAGGCGATCCACGCGAACTTCACCCCCAAGTTTCGCAAGCTTTTCCAACAGGAAGATGATGCGGTCGAACTTGCCGTAAAACAACTCGAGGGCTTGGCGAAGGCCGAGGCGGAGTTGGAACGGCTCCTCGGCATCCAGCCGCCACGTAACTATCCGCCGGAACGGCCGATCCTTCCGGGCGATGTTAGAGCGCAGGCTGAACAAGATGCCCTCGAACTTCGACAGCGCTTGGGATTGGGCCTCGGTCCGATCTCCGACATCGTGACGCTATTGGAGCTCGAGCTTGGCGTGCGGGTCTACATCCGTCGCATCGATGGCGGAATTTCAGGCCTGTTCGCGTACGACGACGCGCTAGGAGCATGCATTCTCCTCAACGGGAACCATCCCCGCGATCGCCGCGCGCAAACTGCAGCCCATGAATTGGGTCATCTCGTGTCAACGCGACGTGAACCGGAGGTGCTGGAAGAAGGCGTCACTGAAAATTCGCGCGAGGAGCGCTACGCGAACACGTTCGGTAGAGCATTTATGACTCCTGCGCGCGCAGTTATGCAAAAACTCAAGGAGGTCACTCTCGGATCGGAAAAGCTGACCCGGCGGCACGTAATCGTGCTTGCGCATTTCTTTGGCGTCTCGCGCGAGGCCATCGTCCGACGGTTGGAGGAGCTAAAGCTGGCGAAACCCGGCACGTGGGATTGGTTTCAGGCGAACGGAAACATCACCGATCAGCAGGCGGCCCAGGTGCTGGGAGAGCTGAACAGTGCGGACATTCATCGCGCCGATGCCGACCGACCGACCACGCTTCGGCTCGGGCTCTTGGCGGGCGAGGCTTGGCGTCGCGGGATTTTGAGCGAAGGCCAGCTCGCACGGATGCTTCATCTGGATCGTGTCGAACTCCGACGTATGTTCGACGGCCTAGAAATTGAAGGGAGCGAGTCCGATGGGGCTCTCATGCCTGATTGACCCCAAGGCACCGGTCGTTCTCGATGCGAGCACCGTCATCAATCTGAACGCCACGACCTTCGGTCCGCGGATTCTGAGAGCGATCCCGAATCTCTTCGTCGTTATGGACGTGGTGCAGGAGGAGTTGCGCGAAGACCGGCGGAATGGCCGACAAGACGGGCGCCTCGTAGCCGAGCTCATTTCCGACGGCCTCTTATCCGTCGCGAAGCTCGATGAGCTTTCCGAGATGCATTTTGCGGATCTGGTCATCGGGCGAGGGAACGCGACCCTCGATGACGGAGAGGCTGCCACGATTGCCTTTGGCGTCGAGAAAAGGGCGATCGCGTTGATCGATGAAAGAAAGGCCGGGAGAATATGTGGCGAGCAGTATCCGGAGCTCCTCGTCGGCAATACCTTCGATGTGCTCGCTCACAGCGCCGTCCTGGCGGAGCTGGGCCAAGACGGAACAGCGGATGCCGTCTTCAACGCTCTCCGCTTCGCCCGGATGCGGGTCCCTCGCTCGGCGGTGGATTGGGTGCTTCGATTGATCGGGCCCGAACGTGCAGCGCGCTGCGAGTCCATTCCGTTGGCGGTCAGAACCAGCGCCAGCGCAGACTAAGGAGCCGCTCGAATGGAAGCCAACCGTGGTCGTTCACTTGCGCGGGTTGGATCACGTCACCAGCGGGTCGGGCATCTTGTCATAGTGGCGTAAGTCTTCGAACCAATTTAATCTACACTCCTTGAGCCTCGATCACCGCTCACCTGCTGCACATTGGATTGGCTCCTCAGTGTACGACTTCAAAACACTTTCGCCGATCGACTTCGAGGAACTTGCGCGCGATCTGCTGCAGGCCGAACTCGGCGTCAGGTTCGAAAGTTTCAAGCCCGGAAAAGATCAGGGTGTCGACTTCAGGTTCGCCAGCGGCGCCGGTCACGCCGTTGTTCAGGCCAAGCACCTCGTCGGCAGCACGTTTCCGGCCCTGATTCGAGCATGCAGGGCAGAGGATGCGAAGGTCGCCAAGGTTCGTCCTCGCCGCTATCTGTTGGCCACTTCTGTGCCATTGTCATTATCTCAGAAGTCGAAAATAAGGGCGGCAATGCCCTCGGCGCCTCTAGCCGATGCTGACGTGTTCGGCCCGGAAGACCTTAACAATTTCTTGGGTCGCCATCCGCAGATTGAGCGCAAACATTTCAAGCTATGGCTCGCCAGCTCGGCGGTGCTCGAACGCGTCTTGCATAGCGGCGTCTATAATCGCACCGAGACCGAGATGGCGCTCATCAAGAATATGACGCAGAAATTCGTCCACAACGAAAGCGTTCCGGCGGCCGAAGCAATACTGGCCAGGGCCGGATCATTGATTGTCTCCGGAGAACCGGGGGTCGGCAAAACCACCCTTGCGCGGATGCTCGTTTGGCTTCACGCGGAGCAGGGATGGAATATCTCGGTGATTGACGACATCCGGGAGGCCTTCGAGATACCGCTTGACGAAACGAAGCGGCTCGTTTTCTTCGACGACTTTCTCGGGCAAGTCGCACTTTCGAGCGACCTTGTGCGAAGCACCGATCAACGATTTCCTCCGTTCCTGCAGAAAGTGCGATCGCACGACAATCTTCGCTTCGTCCTGACCACGCGGAATTACATCTTGAGGCAAGCGCAGGCGGTTTCAGGCCGCCTTGCGGAGCCGTCGATCAACACCAGCGAATTCGTTCTCGACGTCGGTCGCTATACGAGGTCGGTCAGGGCGAAGATGTTGTACAATCATCTCTATTTTTCGGAGATGAGCAGGGCAGACCTCAAGACGATGCTGGGTCGGGATTTCTTCCTCAAGGTCATCGACCATCGCAATTTCAATCCGCGCCTCATCGATCTTCTCACATCGCCCGATTATCTCGCCATCGCGAAGCCGACTCAGGCCATGATCCAGGCAGTTCTGGACAATCCGTCGGAACTCTGGGAGCGACCCTATCGTACGCAACTCGGGCGAGAAGCTCGAGCGCTCATGCTGGCGCTGTACTTCAACGAACCGCTGACCAAGTTTCCAGATTTGGAACGAACATTTGGGAGAATGCTTGATGCGCTCGGCGGTGGCCTGTCGGCAGCGGAACGGCCCGCCGCATTTCGTATGGCAATCAAAGAATTGGAGGGCTCGGTGCTGGCGATACAGGATCGCAAGATACGGTTCTCCAATCCCGGCGTCAGGGACTTTCTTGATCGAGCCATCGCTGAGGATCGCTTCTTGCAGGCGGCAGTGGGTGTCCTGACCGATTATGCCGAGCTGAAGCAATGCTGGAACGTATACGGTCGCGGGCCCGAACGTGCAGGCCCGGGTTTCGCGCAGGTTTGGTCGGACGCGATGTCGCGCATGGTTCAAAGTGGCACGGGAAACGAACTTCAGCGTCTCGCACTAGTCAAGGAGTCGTTTGAAACGCTTGGCAGCGCGGCATTGCTTCCGCATGTAACGGTGGCGGCAGCCGATCTGCGGGATGCCGATCTGGATCAGGATGATGCCGATTTATGCCGGTCATTGCTCGAAGGAGCGCTTCATTCGGCGCTGCCGGACGCCCAAAAGCAGGAAGTACGCGACGCGGTTTCGCAGGCCATGGGGCGCGTGTTGGGCTATTGGGGCGGCTACATGCCTCTGGAGGACCTCGATGCGGCAGCAGAAGCGCTCCGGGAGTTCGGCACGTTGCCGTCGGACGCCGTCGCTAACGTTCAAATGGCACTAAAGGAGTTCATCGATCGAATTGATGACTCTTTGGGAGAAATGGACGATCCGGACGAACTTGACGACTTCGAGAAGGACCTCAAGGCGCTCATGACGAAGTTCGGATACGAGGACGGTCGCGTCGCTCGAGATATAGAGTATCGAAGGCAGGCAATCTACGAAGGCGAGGTACGGCGCTCCGGTTCTCATTATGGAAGGCATGATCAATCCGATGATGAACCGGATGTTTCGGATGATGAGATCAGATCGATGTTCAGCGGTCTCTCTCACTAGCCGGAAGCGACACCGATCCGAATCGGATAAGACTGATGAGTCTCGCGATCAATTGCATTTAGACCCTCAGCATTGCTCAGTGCGCTGAGCGGCGCTCCACCCATACGATTTCGCCAAGGGTCATGTAGACGATAGCGCCCCTCGAGACGCCAATTGTCAATCGGCATTGGACTGGGCCCCCCGATCGGCATCCAAAAGGGGCTCTGACTCACTTTTGATGCAGTTTGGAGGATGTCTGGCGCTTTGATTGGAGGAGAATCAGCGCCATGCAGCAGGCACTCCACCGCTCCAGTTTGGTGCCGCGTGGGTTTGTTGTAGAGAGTGCTTACTACGAGGGTAATAAGGCGATCGTTGTGGTTCGGGCGTCCGGCAGCGTCGGCCTGTGTCCATCGTGCGGAACGGTTTCGCGGCGTGTCCATAGCCGCTACCGGCGCCGCGTGACCGATCTGCCGCTCTCGGGTCGGATCGTCCAGCTCCTGGTAATCGCCCGCCGTTTTCGCTGCGACGCGGTTCTGTGCGGGCGTCAGATCTTCACTGAGCGCTTCGGCGAAGGCGTACTGGCGCCTTCGGCGCGCCGCACCGCGAGGCTGGAGTCCATCGTTCACCACCTTGGCTTGGCGCTTGGGGGTAGACCGGCAGCAGTCTTCGCAAAGCGGCTGATGCTGCCGGTGAGCAAAGATACCCTTCTTCGGGTGGTTCGGCACCGTAGCCGTCCCCCAGCTGACCCGCTCAGGGTCATCGGCATTGATGACTGGGCCTGGCGGCGCAATCACCGATACGCCAGCATCGTCTGCAACCTGGAAAGGCGCAGGGTCGTCACTTTGTTGCCGGATCGTGAGCCGGCGACGCGCAAGCCTGGCTCGCTGCTCATCCCACGATCGCAATCGTCGCCCGTGACCGCGGCGGCGGATATGGCGAAGCCGCGGCCAAGGCCCTGCCGCACGCAGTACAGGTCGCCGACCGTTGGCATCTGATGGAGAACGCCAGTCGGGCCTTCCTCGATGCCGTCCGCAAATCGATGCGCCAGATACGCACCGTCATCGGTGCGACCACGATCGATCCCAAGCTACTCACCGCCGCTGAGCGCCTCCAGTATGAGGGCTATCTGCGCCGCGAGGAGACCAACGCGGTCATCCTGGCTCTGTCGAAGAATGGCATACCTATCAAGCAGATCGTGCGTCAGACCGGCCACAGCAGGAAGCTGGTGCGACAGGTGGTCCGCGGCGAACGTCACGACGAGTTCCGAACCCGGCAAAGTTCGTTGGATGTGCACTTGCCATGGCTGGACGAGCAGTGGGCGTCTGGCTGCCGCAACGGTGCTGAACTTTGGCGCCGTTTGAAAGGGCGTGGCTTCCGAGGCTCGCTCCGTGTCATCAGCGAGTGGGCAACCCGCAGACGACGAGCGGAAAGGACCGACACACAAAACCTTCAGAGGATTCCGTCGGCCAGAACGATCGCTCGCCTCATGACAATCGGACGGGACCTGCTCACCAAAGCGGAGACCGTCACGGTCGCGGCGATCGAAGCTGGCGTGCCAACTCTGGTCGAGGCACGCGAGATCATCGCCGAATTCCACCTGATGATCCGGCGTAAGACCGAGGCGGGCCTCGCTCCTTGGATCGAGCGTGCCCGCGCCAGTCTCGTCGCCTCGTTCGCGAGCGGCGTCGGGAGAGACCAAGCGGCAGTCCGAGCCGCAATCACGTCGCCCTGGTCGAACGGACAAACCGAAGGACAGATTACGCGCCTCAAGCTCGTCAGGCGCCAAATGTATGGCCGCGGGAAGATCGATCTGCTCCAAGCCCGGTTAGTCGGCGCAGAATGAAAGGAGCTGCACCAAGATTGCGTCAGAGCCCCGATTGGATGCCGATCACCCCGAATACGGGGACCTTATTCCACGCCGAAACACAAGCTCGCGCTCCTTGGTCGTTTCGAGGGTGACGAGAGCGTCGTCCCGGCCGAGAAGGAAATGGTCGCAGGGATCAACAGCCTGCTCATCGGCAACTGTCACCATCAGGTCTACGGACGGGATGCGTTGTTCAGCTACAAGCGTGGCCAGAAGGGCGAGATCGGCAGCGGCGCCCATCTCGACAAGGACGAAGCGTTCCTGGCGGTTGGAAAGGATGCCGAGAGCGGCAAAGTCCTAGCGTTAAGAAGCGAATAGGAAAGTGCGGGCTGCGCCATAGTGCATTTCGGCGGCCCGGACGCTGACGGACTGGTACTGCCGAACGCTCGAAGGCTCTCGCGGCTGACGGTGCGACTTATGACGCACGCATCTACCATCTTAGCGATTGATCTGCCGCGTCGCGGCGACTTCGACATCTGCTGGTTTGGCAAAGATATCTGCGACCACCTTGAGAGGGTATTGCCCTACCGGACGGGCGCTTTCGATGGAGACGTTGCCTCCCGCTTTCGCGACAAGCGACTGCAGGCGCTCGAACTCGCCGCACCAGATCGTCTCCATGTCCCGATCGCGGCCCGTGTCCCGCGCCTCGGCAGGATTTCCAATACCGACGGCCCTCACCTGCATAACGTCCGCCTGCGATCCGCCCGACAGTTCGACTCCGTACCCGGGATTGGCAGGCTTTCGGAGAATGATCCGACCGCCCGAGACCCAAGCCGTCATCATCCCCTCGGAGACCTCATAACCGAGGTTCGCGAGCCCCTCCAAGACGGCGCGTCGCCGCTCCTCCGCAGCCATGGAGCGAACTTCGGCCTCGATCAGGAAGTCGGCGCGTTTGACGAGTTCTTGGTCGTTGGCGCCAGACTTCGCAAGGGCCTGCTCGATCTCGGCGCGCAGCGCGGCCGATTCGGCCGATTTCATCTCCGACAGTTCGGCATGCCGCTCGGCAAGATCCCGTTCGAGGCGCGCGCGCTCGCGTCCGGCCTTAATCGCAGAGCTGAGATCGAGGAGCAGGCTGTCAGCAACAAGAGCCTGCCGGGCGCGCGGCTCGGCCTCGAGAGCCGTGATCCGGGCGGAAAAAGGACTGGGATCGATCCCAAGGCCAGCAAGTTCGCCGAGGAGCTTGTCCACCTTCGAAAGCGCCTGGTCGTCGCTTGCGCCGGTTTGCTGGGAAGTCCACTCCTCGAGCGTGATACGACGGTCGCCGGCACCGAGCCGGTCGGCGAGCGCCCGCTGACGCTCGGTGACGCCTTCGGAGCGGTCGGTTGGCTGAAGCAGCAGCATTAGCCCCTTGCTGACAGCCTTGTTGAGACTCTCGACGGACGCCGCGGGGGTCGTAAGCTCTCGTCGAAGATCGACCGGGATCTCGATGTGGGAAACTTCGAACTTCGCGAGGAGTGCCTGGGCGGCGGACTTGGCACGCCTCTGATCGCCCTTGCGCTTCGCTTCAGATTCTGCGGCCTTTTCCGCGCGTCGCTCGGCATCGGCGCTCAAATATGAGATTTCGGCTATGACCTGCTTTTGAAGGTCCGCGAACCTGTCCGCGTCGAGCATCCGGCGAATTTCGTCACTTCGAGCGATAACTAGGTCGATATCCGACTGATTGATCGTCCCGTTGCGTTTGCAGGTCGAAGTCCAAAATTCGATGGCCGCGTCCAGGCGCGCCAAGCTGCGGCGGCAAATCGAGATGATTTCCCCGCGGGTGACTATCCGGAAGGCTTTCGGACCACTCATTTGTATCCTCCTCCGTTATGCAGGGCGTTTTCGACGGCTTCCTTGAGGCGTTGACGCTCTTCGTCCCCGGCATGGGTCCAAGCGTAGGATGAGACGCGGTGAATGAACGGGACTGCTCCATTCAGGACTTTTGGACGCCAGACCTCGCGCGCTCGCGCTCTCTGGAGCAACAAATGCCGTGGAGCGTCGCATTCTACGCCTAACGCATACAGACCCGTGCGAGGATCGATGATTGCGAAATCAAGACTGAATGCGCCACCGTCGCGCGCCTTGGCCGGCTTCCATCCATTGGTCTCCAGGAATTTCTCGACGGATTTCGTGAAGCCATCCTCTACGTGGCTTTCATATTCGTGATCCGCGCTCTTTTCCGTCACAAGGCGTTCGAGCAAGGTCCTGCCGGAGTCCGCCGATCCCTCCGAAACGGTACGAGCGTATTCGAGGTAACCCTGCAGATAGTCACGCGGTACACGGGGTCCGCTGCGCCGGGTCAGGAGGTCGGAGATCTCGGATACCGGCATCGACGTGACGATGACGACCTTTTCCCTCGCCCTGGTCACGGCCACGTTCAAGCGCCGCTCGCCGCCGGCATGACCGAGTGCACCGAAGCTCTTGCGGAATACGCCATGCTCATTGCGTCCGAAAGTGGTGGAGAACACGATGATGTCGCGTTCGTCGCCCTGAACGTTCTCCACGTTCTTCACGAAGAAGCCCATGTCCTCGCCGCCTTCGACGCGCTCACGCTCCCGCATCAAGGCATCGCGAAACGCTTCGTCGTTTTCGGCGCGCTCTTCCAGCGCATCCTCGATTGTGTCCGCCTGCTTGCGATTGAATGTCACGACACCGACTGATGGCGGCGAAGCGTCCTCCCAGAGGCTGCTGAGATACTCTACCACATCGGAGGCTTCCTTGGGATTGGTCTGGCTCTTGTAGATGCCGTCCGAGCGGAGAACCTCGATAGGTTTGATCCTCCGGATCGTTTCGTCGGGGTGGCGAACCGGCACACTGAGCCCGTTCGCGTAGAACGAAGCGTTTGAGAACGAGATGAGCTCGCGGTATTTCGAACGATAGTGGACCTGCAGGGTTCGACTTTGGAGAGCAGAGCGCGCAAGCTGGAGCAGGTCGGGACAATCCTTGATCTCCCGCCGATTCCACGTTTCCGCGAAAGCTTCGCGCTCCTCTTCGGTCGATTCCTCTTCAGGCTCCTCGCCATCGAAGATCGCCGCTTCGTCGTTCTCGACCTTGCTCGCGAAGAATGTCGTGGGTGGCATCTGCTTCTCGTCGCCGCTGACGATCACGATCTTGCTGCGGAATAGCGATGGCAACGCGTATTCCACCGGCATCTGGGAGGCTTCGTCGAAAATGACGGTATCGAACGTGCCTGGACGCGCCTGCAGCACGCGGCTCGCGATGTCGGGCGTCATCAGCCAAACCGGTCGTAGCGCGAAAAGGCCAAGCGGAGCGGCCTTCTCGATAAACTCTCGAAGTCGCAACGCCCTCGGTCCGCGAAGTCGAGTGATCGGTTCCCACTCTCGCGTCGGGTGGACGCGGCTGACATCGATGCCATGGATCAGGAGCTCCCTGTTGCAATCCCTGATCTGCGCGTCGGCTTCGGCAAGCGACGTCACCTTCGCTTCGACCGCTCCGCTATCGAGGAGTACCTCCGGATTGGCGGCTTCCATCGCGCTCTTCCAGGCCAGCCGCGCCTCCCGCCCGATGGTTGCCCGGATGCAAGAATCAAGATCACCGGTACCGATCAGCGAGAGTTCAGCTTCCTTCAAGCGAAGAGTGCGGAAGATAGCGCGTTCCTTGTCGCCAAGACGAACGGAGCGGAGTCGAAATTCCTGGTATGGCACCAGCATGGGTAACGCTTGGAGTATTTCGGCGAGGGCGGCCTCGTTGGACCGGCCGCCGTCGATCGTTGCGCGTCGCGCTTCGATCCAGGCCGCGTCAACATATCGGGCGAGATCATCCAGCGCCGCATGGCTTTGCTGCCGGACATCCTGCCTTCGGAGGGCGCGATCCGCTCGCCCGAAGAACCAGTCGATCTCTTCGACCTTGCCGGTCATGGCTGCCCCGTCGAGCTCAGCCCGGTTGGGGCAATCGTCGATGACGGTCACGAGGTTGTGGACGACCGCAAGTATCGAATGCAGGTTTTTGGAAAATTCGGCGAGTTTGCCGGGAGCAACGTCGTGATCGGGAGCCTTGCCGAAAAGCGCGGTGAGATATCCCGCCAACTGCATTCTCAGCGGCCTGAGCACCAACTCCAGTTCGGCCCCGCGATGGAAAGACGAGATGGCTCGGTCGTCGTTGGCAAAACTCATGGTCGTCAGCAGAGCGCGAAGACGACGTTTTCGAAGCCAACGCATGGGATTGATCATTGCCAATCCATTCGCTGGCTGGAGTACCGCAGCCGCCAACTCCGAAGCGGATCTCAGCTCGTCATCGTGGACTCCTACCAGCTTCCGGACCTGATCTGGCTGGTGGGCCGATTGATCAAGCGAAGCGAGGCGTTCCTCAAGCCAAAGGAGGCCGGCGAGCATGTTCGTGCCCTTGGACCCGCCGCCCTCGGGACTTCTAAACATGGGAAGCCAGCGTCCGAGATTGGCGCAAAGGCCCTCGCTGATCGATCGAAGCTGCTCGGCCGTCCGAAGCCATTGTCTGAAGGCGTCGAAATCTGAAATCCTCAAAGAGTCTGCGGTCTCCGCTTCCGCGTTCCTGCGTCCTGCCTCCAAGTCCGAGAAGGCACGAAGGGATGTACCGAACTCCTCCGCTGCTCCGCGGTCCGGGTTGAAGACCTTGAGAGAGGACAGGGGATTGCCCTCGAACTTGGCCGGAAGCCAATATCTCGCAAGCGGTCCACAATTCTCCTCGACCGTCGCGATGTCTGACGGATGCAAATCCGATAGCAGCGAACGAAGCGCCGGCGCATCGATCGGCTTCGGCTCGTTTTCCTCGATGGCCAGGAGTTCGCCGAGCAATGACCGATAGGTCAATCCCGTCCGATTTTCGACTTCGTGCAAGGCGGCCTGTTGACGATCGAGTTCCGCTTCGAGCACGTCGATGCGAGCCGCCAATCGTTCGCGATCGCGTTTCCAGGCGGGCGAGCCGCCCGCGGGACGATTATGCAGGGCTTCGACCTGGGAACGGATCGAGCCGACGATGGCCTCGCGGTCTCGCGTCGCATCCGTGATCATAACGAACCGGTCAGCAAGTCGCTCTCTTTCGAGGCGCTTCCTGACGACGTCAATTGCCGGTTGCTTCTGGCAAATCACAAGCAGCGATTTGCCTCTGCCGATCGCGTCCGCCACCATGTTGACGATGGTTTGGCTTTTGCCCGTCCCCGGTGGCCCCTCAATGACGAGGCCTGGTGCCTGTCGAGCTTCGATCACCGCCGCCTCCTGGGAGGGATCGCTGTCGGCCGTGAAGTAGCGATCGATCTCCCGTACCGGGGCCGGCGTCGGCGGCGCCGACTTCAGATCCGTGAGACGGAGTGCTGCCTCGAGCGCGGTCGCCGTGGGCGGCATTCCTCTCAAGAGCTGGAGGTCCTTCATGACCGCCTGCCCCATAAAGGCGAGATGGAACAGCACGGCTGCCGGCACGATTTGTCGTTCGTGCGAGCCGACCTTGACGTCCTTCCCGGGAAGGGGCGTCAACTCGCTTCCCGTCGGCGTGGCGAGCTGACTGAACGCGTCCAGCACATCCTGAGCCGTAAGACTGCCGCGGGTGAGCAACTCGTCCGCCGCTTCCTGCCATCGCCTTGCTTCGGGAATTCCCACCATTCCTTCGAGGGCTGGGTTGACAACGACGTGTTCGGCTTCCGTCTCGGCGTTCTTTTCGCGTCCGTACCCGATCGTAACGTGACCGCGGTTTCCGACCTCGGGCGACACGCTGACCGGCCAGAGCAGGACGGGCGCGATCCTCGGCTTCGTGTTCGGCTTCCCGTCCCGCATGAGGAGGAACGGAAATCCCATGTATAGACCGTCGATCCCGGTATCTCGCTTGTAGAGGAGTGCATGGGAATGGAGAGACCGCAGTCTGCGTTCCAGTCCCTCGTTCTCGGAAAACGCGGCAGGATCGACGTTCACTGCTCGGCCGGCCCTTGCCAAAAGAAGACTGAGGATCTCCGATCCCGGCAGTCGCGCCGTATTCAACTCGGTCAGATCTATCCGCGCGGACTTGCCGATGAGCATCCGCGTCAGCGGTCCACGCAGTACGCCGCCAGATATTCTTTTCGCGAAGAAATCAAGAATGGTCGAAACGTAGCCTTGCTTGGGAAGCGGCTTCCAAGTGTCTTTCGGAACCGAGAGAAGTGCGAGGGCCCGCCCGATCGGCATGCGTCGGTCAAGTCGAAATTCGTCGGCCCATTCGTCGACAGTCAAAATCCCGCACCTGGCGAAATTCTGTATACGCTCGTCTACGGCCTGGTAGATTTCACGACGAGGGCGCGCGAGTCTCGCCGCAGCCTCCTCCTTCGAAAAGGCGCTCAAGCCTGCCGATGAAGCCTGCTTGGCCACCTCCTCGATCACCTCCTCCACCGAGCGGAATTGGCTCGGCGATGCGCTGAGAAGAATTATCAGATCCTCTTCGGCCGACTGTCGCCTCTCCACCAGCGAAACGATGCCCGCATGGTCGCTGTCGGGAAGCAGCCTCCGCTTCTCCTCCCACAGGGCCGACAAACGGGCCATCGACGTCGAAAGGAGGTGCACGCGAAGCAGGTCCTCCTCGACGTCGATATCGAGTTGCTCCAGGCGCTTCCGCACGGTCTCGGCGCGCAGTTTCAGCCGCCAAAGCAGATCGTCCGCATCGACCTTTCGAAGAAGATCTGGAGCCGGGCCCGTGATGAGGCTGAAGCCGTCGTCGGGATGGTCGAGCAGCCAACCGGGGGTAACGATGTTTCCCCGGACGATCAAAGGCATCGACGGGTTCAGCGTCTTCAACGAGATCGATAGCTTCAGGTCTTCGTTCAGTTCCTCGACCCTTGCGAACTGTCGCAGCGCCGCGGGCACTTTGGCATCGAAGCCCGCCTCCGTAGCCCAGGTCGCCACCGCTCCTCGCAGAAGAAGGCCTCTTGCCTCATCCCAGTTGGATGCTTCAGCAGCGGCAAGTGCGAATGAGCCGGCCGACCTGTACTGCTTGCCGCCGAGCGTGATGGACGCCCGCCCCTCCGCTTCGCCAGCTTTCTGCCCTGCAGGCGCCGACACTGCTTCGCCCGCCAGCCAGGCCTGAACTTCTTTCCATTGCCACCGCTGACGGCGATCACTTGCGAGAAGGCCCCGAAGAAGCAGGTCCATGGAAGGATCCAGATTCTCCGGCAGCGGCACGCCGTTGGTCAGCACGTGGATCAGGAAGGCCTGCTCGTTGATGCCTTTGAAGCAGGCTCCTGCGGTGATCCGCTCCAGCAGGATCATCCCCAGGCTCCACCAGTCCGAAGCCGCCGCTACGCCGCCTGCAATCGCTTCAGGCGCCATGTAGCGGGTCGTTTCAAGCGGAGAGGCGATGTCGAGATCGAATTCTGAAAGCCGTGCGGAGCCGAAGCTGCCGATAGCGAGGTCGAGCGGATCCCGGGAGCGGACGAAAATGGTGGAGGGACGGAGGTCCCTATGGCGCAGGCCTGCCTCGGTCAGCGAATGTACGGCTCGGGCAAGTTCGCTGATGAAGCTCTCCAGCGCCGTCCGATCGCCGATGTCCAGCGACAGATCCGCGATGGTGCCGCCCGGGAATTCCTCCGCGACCTCATAAGCGCGCTCGCACCATCGACCGGTCGCGATTACCTCGGCGACGTGATCGCGCGGAAGTTCTCGCAGCAGATCGTAGATCGCTCCGTCCGGTTCGGACGCGATCGCATATAACGTAAGTACTCCGCGACGTCCGCTGGCGTCCTGCACGGCAGTGTAACGTTCGCGAACGGTACTCGACGACTTGATCCTGTCGAGAAGACGCCAGCCGTCGATGATGGTCTCGGTCGGCGATGGCTCGGGATCCGGTTGGGGTCCCGGTTCGGGCAGCGGTACGGGTAGCCCTGGTTCGTCGAGAATTTCTCCGCAGGAGCTGCAGATGAGGTCGCCCGGCGAATTGGCGTGCCCGTTGCGACAAGTCGGATTGGATGGCGTCGGTGCCGGAGGGACAGGTTGCGGCTGGCCAGGGGGCGTGGGATCGATCGATGACAGGTCCCATCCGCAATTGTGACCGTCGACCGTGCCTTCGCAAAAGAACTCGGTGACGGGACGCTCGGTATCGCAATTCGGGCAAAGTCTAATCATGCCGGGCGAGCCAGCTTGGAGGAAATTCGCTTGTCCTCGGAGGTGTCGAGTGTCGATCCATTGCTTTCGAGTAATTCCTGCAGTCTGCGAAAATCATTGCGCGCGGGTATACCGGCAAACCAGACGTCGCCGTTTTCGTCGAACATGACGTCGACGGACCGATCCCGCTCGTCGGCCAGGCGCTCGAAGCTGGCGAACCGGGCGCGCCCTTTTTCCGTGATGAAGTGAAGTTCCTGATTGTCGCTTCCTCGCAGAGCAAGTGTCTGCTTTTCCTCGAAGTCGAAAGGCCCCGTAACGAGGGCATCGATCGTACCAGGGGACCTGCCAACTATGTCGCGGATGTGCGCCCACGGATATCCGGTGAAGACGAGTATATCGGCCTCAGTCTTAGACCTAATTCGTGCCGTTAGTTCCAACAGAGCGTCGGGTTGGTCGAAAGGCTCGCCTCCTGAGATGGTGATGCCGTCGGCCTTCGAGATCCACGGAATGATGGAATTGACGACTTCTTCGACAGTCGTGCTTCCCCGTCCTTCCACCCAGGTGTCCATGGAAATGCAGCCCGGACAACGAATGGAGCAACCCTGAAACCAAATGCCGAGCCGTCGTCCGGGTCCTAAAGTCGTCACGGGAAAATGGATGCGCGAGACGGTGATGCGAATCGTCATCTCTAGGGCTCGCTTTCGAGACGAAGCGTCGACGATGCCCCGGTTTGAACTTCCAAGACTCGAAATCGGCTTCCTGCTGCTGCGCCGCTATCGAACAGACCGCGCGAAAGCGGGTTGATGAGATGGGCTTCGACCTGATTGCGTATGCCGCGTCCGCCGTTCGAAAGATCCGCCAGACACAGACCGCGCAGCGTCGCGCGGGCCTGCTCCGACAGTGTCACGTCGTAGCCTAGCGATTTGACGTCGTTCAGCAGATTGTCCACCATCTGATCGAAGATCTCGTTGGCGACATCTCCGCGAATGAAATCGAAGACGATCACGTTCTCGCCGATGCGATTCAGGATTTCCGGACGGTTGAGCACTTGCTTGAAATGCTTTTCGATCTCGGCGCGGACCTTCCGCTTGACCGCATCGAACGTCTCCTCGGGCGTCACGTTCGCGATCCGCTCGCCCGTAGGGCCGGGGGTGTAGATACCGAGATTGGACGTGAAGACGATGAAAGCTTCGGAGAAGTAGACGCGATCCCCTCGTCCCGAGGTGAGAACGCCGTCGTCCAGGATCTGAAGGAATTTATCGAGGATTCGCGGGTGTGCCTTCTCGATCTCGTCGAAAAGGACGACGCTGAATGGCTTTTCCCGGATCGCGTTGGTGAGCTCGCCGCCGACGTCGTAGCCGACGTAGCCGGGTGGGGCACCGATCAAGCGCTGATCGGAATGCTCGGCGCTGAACTCGGACATGTCGAAGCGGATGTATGCGCTGTCGTCGCCGAAGAGTAGGCTAGTAATGGTCTTCGCGAGTTCCGTCTTCCCGACCCCCGTGGGGCCGGCGAGGAAAGCGACACCTCTCGGTCGGCCACCCCTCGGCGATTGCCCGATGCCGGTGACGGCGCGTTTAACGATGTCCAGCATGTGAGTGACGGCGTGCGCCTGCCCCTTCACGCGGCGCCTTACGAACTCGTCCGCCGAGCTGATCTTGTCGTGGCTTATTTTGCGCCACGGGTCTTCGGTGACGCCGACCTTGAACCGCCGAACCGCATCGGAGATGCGATCGAACGAGACGTTTTCGCTTCGGGAGAGCTGTGCGATCGCGCTGAGGTCGAGGAGCAGGAGTCCTTCGGTCTCGTCGACGAATCCATTGGTCGATTTCTCCAGGTCGGCCGGCGCGGAATTTTGAGCGCCGGGAAGTCCCCGCATCAACGAAGTGATCATGGTCCGCCTGGCCAGGTGGTCGGGCCGACCGATCGGTATGTGCCGAATGCGTGGATTGCCGATCAGGAACCAATCGGGAAGGTCTCCCTCCTTGTCCACGATCCAGATCACCGTGTTGAAAAATGGCTGACGACGATCGCCGGCCGGGCGCGCGCGCGCAGAATGGGAAAGGATCAATGCGCGCGAAAATAGCTGATGTTCGGCGGGAGAGAGGGCCTCGCTGCGAGTGATCAAGCGCGACGCGAAGTCGATAATGAGGGCCGAGGGTGGGCCGTCGGATGGAACATGCCGTTCAAGGGTCGAGGCCAAAAGATCGATACCGCCGGCAGCGGTTCCGTTTGCGGGCGACAGCCCAAGATGCATCAAAAAGCTATCGTCGGACGGTTCGAGGGCTCTAAAGCCGTTCAAAAGATCGAAGCTAGCTATCCGGCCATAGCCGGCGTCCTTCAGTGCGTCCGGCAGCGCTCTGGTCAAGGATACGGATGTGATCTGGCCGGGCGCGGCCTCATGGATCTGGAGATCCCTGGTATTGCCCGACAGGACGAACTGGCTTCGCAGGGGCAGAAACCGGATCAAATCGCGCAGCCATCTCGCCTTCTCGACCGTACCAGCCCCCACCAGCTCAACCCCCGTCCACACTCTTTGCGCGACTATAGTAGATTATTCGCCTCTTTCGAGCCCGATCGCCTAGGAAAATGGCATAATGGGCGTACGCTAGACGGCCGAGTAGGTCGCCGCGAACGGCATTATGGTGGGGCATGCAGAACGTTGGTGGGAATTTGTACCTTAGTTCGACCGATCTGGTCGGACACCTGAACTGTAGGTATTTGACGGAACTCGACCTCAAGGTGGTCAACGGCGAGCTTCCGAAGCCCAAGGTCTGGGACCCGGTTCTCGCGACCCTCGCCGAGCGCGGTGCCGCGCACGAACAAGCCTTCATCGATCACCTCAAGACGCTCGGCATGACCGTGACGGTAATCGATGGAGTAGGGCTCGATCCCACGTCCATTTCGGCGACCTTGGAGGCCATGACCCGCGGCGATGCGGTCATCGTTCAAGGAGGATTGCAATCGGGGAAGTGGAACGGTCGGGCCGACGTGCTCCGCCGCGTGGAAACGCCAAGTCGGTTCGGCGCCTGGTCGTATGAAGTTACCGATACGAAGCTCGCTCGCGAAACGAAGGGGAATACGGTTCTGCAGATATCGCTGTATTCGGACATGCTTTCCGCGATGCAGGATGTCGAGCCGACTGCGGCCCACGTCGTGACCCCGGGTACGAATTTTGAGCCGGAAACCTACCGTATCGCCGACTACTCAGCCTACTACCGGCATGTGAGATCCAGCCTCGAAACGGCGATCACCAACGGCGCCGGCGCCGCCTATCCCGAACCGATCGAACATTGCGACATTTGCCGGTGGCGCCGCGATTGCGACGATCGAAGGCGGCGGGACGACCACTTGTCGCTGGTCGCCGGTATCAGCAAGTCGCAGATTGGAGAATTGACCAGACGCGGAGTCGGCAGCACGGCCGCGCTCGCCGCCATGCCCATCCCCCTGGAATGGAGGCCGGAACGTGGAGCTGCCAAAAGCTACGAAAAGGTACGCGAGCAGGCGAGAATCCAGGTCGAAGGCAGAACAAGCGGCTCGATGAAATACGAAGCGCTACCGCCGATCGCCGGCTTCGGCCTGTCACGTCTTCCCGCGCCGTCTCAAGGCGACATCTTCTTCGATTTCGAGGGTGATCCTTTCGTCGGGGAAGGTGGTTTGGAATTCCTGTTCGGCTACTCCTTCCTCGATCATGAAGGGAAGCAGAAGTACGTGGGCGACTGGGCCTCGGACCGGCGGGAAGAGCGAGCCGCGTTCGAGCGTTTCGTCGACTTCGTGACCGAGCGCCTCAAGTCCTACCCCAATCTGCACATCTACCATTTCGCGCCGTACGAACCGGCCACCATGAAGCGCCTGATGGGCCGTTACGCCACGCGCGAGAACGAGGTCGACAACCTTCTGCGAGCCGAAATCTTCGTCGATCTGTTCGCCGTCGTTCGCCACGGGATTCGCGCCAGCGTGGAGAGCTATTCGATCAAGAAGCTGGAGCCCTTGTACTCATTTACCCGCAGCGTTCCGCTGGAAGACGTCGGGGCGGTCATGGCCAGGATACAGGCGCGCCTCGAAATGGCGGATGCCGCCGGCATTCCCGACGCGGACAAGGACACGATCCGAGGCTACAACAAGGACGACTGCGACTCGACCGGCGCGCTGCGCGAGTGGCTCGAAGCGCTGCGCGCCAGTCTCATTGCCAGCGGCGAAGTGATCGAACGGCCCGTTCCAAAGCCCGCGGAGGCCAGCGAAAAACTCGGCGATTGGCAGAAGAGGGTGGCAGTGCTCGTCGGTCAGCTTACGGAAGGCATTCCGGACGATGTCGCCGAACGGACGCTTGAGCAGCAGGCCCGCTGGCTGCTGGCATTCATGCTGGACTTTCACGGCCGGGAGAAGAAGGCGGTTTGGTGGGAATATTTCCGGCTACGCGATCTTTCCGCCGAGGACCTCCTTCACGAGCGCGCCGGTCTCTCCGGGCTTACGTTCAAGGAAGCAGCCGGTGGCACCGCAAAGGTGCCAGTTCATAGGTACAGCTTCGTCCTTCAAGATACCGATCTTCGGCCCGACAGCGAGCTCAGGAGCGTCGGCGGGCCGAAGTTCGGTAGCGTCGTCGCCATTTCGCATGAAGATCGGACCATCGACATCAAGAAGCGAGGCGACACAGCGGAATTCCATCCGGAAGCCGTCTTCGCTCACAAATCGGTGGATCGTGACGAACGCCCCGAGGCTCTCTTCCGGCTGGGACAGTACGTGGCGGAAAACGGAATTGAAGGAGCCGGCGAGCACCGCGCCGCCCGCGATCTTCTCCTGTCGACCGCGCCGCGGCTGAGGGGAGGGAGCCTGCAGGTCATGGGCGAGGAAAGTTTGAAGACCGCCACCCGAGTTGCGCTTGCGTTGGACCAGAGCGTCTACCCGGTTCAAGGGCCGCCGGGCGCCGGGAAGACATTTACGGGAGCCCGCATGATCTGCACTCTTGTGCGCGCAGGAAAGCGAGTTGGGATAACCGCCAATAGTCACAAGGTCATTCGCAATCTTCTCGACGAGGTCGTCAAAGCTGCAGGCGAGGAAGGTCTTCCGATCCACTGCGTTCAGAAGGTCGATGAGAAGCATCAAGAAGACGATCTCGACAGCTTGAATTTCGTCAAGAAGAACGAGCATGCCCTCGACGCGTTGCGGACGAACTGTTCGGTCGGCGGAGGGACATCGTATTTCTGGGCGCGGCCAGACGCACGCCTCAGCGTCGACGTGCTGTTCATCGATGAAGCCGCGCAGATGGCTCTCGCGAACGTGTTGGCCGTCGCACAAGCTGCGCAGAGCATCGTTCTGCTGGGAGACCCGCGGCAATTGGAGCAGCCGATTCAAGGAAGCCATCCTGATGGCGTCGGAGTTTCGGCCCTGGACCATGTCCTCGGCCAACATGCCACCATTCCTGCCGATCGGGGTCTGTTCCTCGCCGAGACGTGGCGGCTTCATCCGCTCATCTGTGCCTTCAATTCGGAACTATTCTACGAAGGACGCCTGAAGTCTCGGCCGGGACTTGAGCGGCAGGAAATCAGGATCGAGTCCGGGCTCAACGGTTCTGGCCTCCGGTACCTTCCGGTCCACCACGACGGAAATCAGAGTTCGTCGCCGGAAGAAGCCGATGCGATCCGCAACCTGATTGCGGACATCCTGCGATCCGGCACGACCTGGGTCGACCGAAAAGGTAGTGAGTCCCCGATTTCCCTCGACGACGTCCTGATCATCGCGCCGTACAATGCGCAAGTCTTCGAGCTTCAGGAGCGACTTCCAGGCGCGCGCGTCGGCACCGTGGACAAATTTCAAGGCCAGGAAGCGCCAATTGTCATCTATTCTATGGCGACCTCAAGTCATGCGGATGCGCCGCGCGGAATGGAATTCCTCTACAGCGCCAATCGACTGAACGTCGCTGTTTCGCGAGCAAAGTGCATTTGCATAGTGGTCGCTTCGCCGTGTTTGTTCGAGGCCGAGTGTCGGACCCCTCGTCAAATGCAACTAGCTAATGCCTTTTGTCGGTACGCAGAGATGGCGTCGGCATTGTAGTGGTCGTTGGATTACGTAAATGCGTACATCATCCAAGCCGCAGGTCCAACAGTTTACTTCTTCCGCTAGATCACGAGCACATCGGCGACGAAGCCCGCAGACGTTGGCAACCGGAGCGGCGTCGGCACCGAAATGACGCCGTCCTAGCCCTTGCGGATAGATGTGGTGCGAGCAAGGGAGAGTAGGGAGAGTAGGGAGAGTAGGGAGAGTAGGGAGAGTAGGGAGAGTAGGGAGAGTAGGGAGAGTAGGGAGAGTAGGGAGAGTAGGGAGAGTAGGGAGGGTAGGGGAGAGTAGGTGGTGGATGCCGTGCCGTTCGGCACGGAAGGGAGTAGATAATATGCGCGGACCGCCAGCCCTCAACCAGCCGATTCGTCCCTATTCTTGATCTAGGGAGTGAGCGTTGTTCTCGAACTGGGACACTGCATCGAAGCCCTTTGAGCGGGTTCGGCTGTTGAAGATTTCCCTCCCCCACATATCGCTCGACCGCTAGGACCACTAATGTGTAGCACGGCGATCAACCTTTCGGGCGGGGCTTAATCTTGGGGCGCGCGGTAACGGCGAAGCACGCCGGACTCGAAACGCTAGAGAGATGATTCGGTAATCTCGAGCCAAACCTCATCCTTTTTGCGACTTCCCCAGGTCAGTTGGAAAAATAGAATGGCCCTGCCCGCGTTGGTGCGGACGAAAGCGCTGCAGTTTCTGAACTCAGCGTGCGGGTCGCCGGCCGTTGCGGGTACCCGGACGGCGAAGTCCGCGATCTCATCGACCTGGAGCAGCTTGACGCCTTGCCGCCCGGCAATCGAACCGTTGACCACTTTCGTGAGCAGGTCTCGCGTGAAGGGGCTCTCGCATTGAGGCATATGGCCAGGTTTGAATTGAACTCCGCCGCGGATGAACGCGTAGCCAGCGAACAGCACCACAGCCAGAGCGGCGGCAATCGTCCCTTTAACCAGGCTTGTCTTTAGAGTGCCGGTGAGGTCGATTGAATGTTCTGCCAGCCTCTTCGAGATGGCTGCCTTGAGATACAAAAAGACAGCCGTGAAATCCATGTGTGCAAACCCTAGTCTTTCGACACACTATTCTGCCTGGCGGCGTTTAAGTTGCGGGTGAGCTCAGCAGGGTGAGTGTCGCAGGTGCTCGCGGGGCCGTTTGGTCGAATGACTGGATGGGCTGTGTGATGCGGGCTGGGGTTGCTGAATTCAGCACCATGCAAGTGGACCTCTCGGGATTGAGAGGTCCAGAGCGATCGTTCGAACCTTGGTGAACGCTTGAGGGGCTGTTCCTTGACCGAAGGGCAAGGCTTCGCCTGCAGTGGCGAAGCCTTCTTACCTGATGAATCCGAACCTCGGAGCCACGCCGTCGGTAAGCTGTTTGATTGAACGCAACCCTGTGACGGGGAGGCCGGGGTCAGGCGGTCGGCCTTTATGCGCTGCTTCAATTCTGACGCGGATGGAGAACCCCGCACAATCAATCTGCGAAATCGTCATCCGTGGGTCGGGGCATCCCGGAGCCCACTCCTGCTGCAAAATTTGCGCTTCTGCCGATGCCATTCGGCCTATCAACCGGCTATCCCCGAATCGTCTGGCTAACGTCGAGGACCGGTGCCCGTCGGGGGCTGGCTATGATCCTTCCTTCGCGAATCAGCTCGCAGCCAGCTCAGAAGGTTGCTCATAGCGTTTTCGGTGCGGGGAAATCGATTCGCCCGGGTGCTTTGTCAGCCGGATCACAATGGTTGGTGTTCACCGAAGGGCGGAGCCGTCAGAGCTCGCGCTTGCTAACTAACTTCCCATCCCGCCCGGTATAGGATGAGGAATTTGCTTTCAAACGGTGGGACGTCTTATTCTCTTGTTTGACGCGGATGTTGCGCAGACAAAGGCCGGCTGGATAGTCCATAAACTCGATCGCCGAGGGCTAAGAAAGTCGAACTATGGTGCGGTACTACGCTGCAGACGCTGAGCAACGAATGCCCAGCGTCTCAGCGACTCTCCAAACAGAGTACGACTATGTAACGACTTTGCCTCTGTTCCGCGCGTCTTCAACGAAAGCTGACAGCGGTTTGTCAGGAGCGAAATGAACATCGCGCTCCACGGGGAGACCAAGAGGGCCGCGGAGCTCCGACAGCTCGGCGAGGGAAACGTAGCCGAGTTCCGGGCAGCCGAGACCGAGGTCGCACAGTCCGAAGAGGCGATCGGGGTCGTCTGGATCAACTTCAGTGATGAGCCACGTGGCTTGAGCGTCCGGTGTGAAAAACTTCACCACTGGTACGTGGTCACCGCCGTTGATTGCGTTCACCAAAAGTTGGACGCGGTCTGCCACCGTGAGGAGATCGACGTTGGACATCAAACCACTCCTCACTTTTCGAGCGATGAAGGGCCACGCGCCTTAAGGTGGCGACGTTGACGACTGGCCGATAGCTTCGTGGCGTGATTTGCAGCTCCAGAGGTGATGTTCAGGGTTGCTGTGTCTGGGAATTCATTCAGAGCGAGGCGATAGACACGCTCGAAGTCACAGTATCGAGCCCACAGCTTACTAGCCATCTCTGAGGCATCGGTTTGGCCCATTGCCTTAATCACGGCTTCCAGATCGAGGGACCGGAAGCCGACCTGATCGTTGCGTTCGGCTTCGGCGTCCAACAATTCGCTCCGATAGACGCGAAAAGCCGCGTTCGCGCGACGATTGAGCCTTGGAGCAATCGTGATGAACAAGGCTCTGGACGTGATGCCATGATCGACGGAGAGCTGCGCGATCATATGTTCGCGCCAAAGCTGCTCAAGCGCCAGGGACCGCAGCAGCTGGCTGTCTGGATCTTTGAAGAGGCGAACCTGCCTCGATGCTTCATCATATCGAGGCCGTAGCCGCGCCGCAGGGCCGGTCATGTCCTCCGAATATTTCACTTCGACGAAGACTGTAGCCTCTTCCCCATCAGGGGTGATAACGGACATGGCAACGTCTACCGCAGTCCCATCCGAGAGAAACCGGTCTTCGTGGCGGCCAGGCGAATGCTCAAATCGGATACTTTCGACCGTATTGACGAAGTCCGGCAGAAGGGCGTGGAAGATGGTCGTTGCGAGACGAGGGTCGATGACCATTGGACCAAAGAGATTGAAGACCAATGGCATCGAGCTCAGCGCATTTCTGAAAAGACGGTCCTCATCGATCATGGCTCCCTCCTCGCGCATGATCAACTCGTGGCGCACCAAGCCATGAATAGCCGGCGACATGAAGTTCTTACCGGCTTCGGCGGCTTCGGCACTAAGGCAGGAGCCGATGTCCATGGTAACGGCATCTTGCCCCGTTCCCTGGACATGAATACCGGTCGGAATGTCGTGGTCACTTAGCCAAAGGTACTGCAGCAAGCGGGCTGCGCGGCGGAAGCGGGTGTCGATTTCGAAATGAACGTTATGCCGCCGAACGATGTGTTCGGGGATTAGCGGAACGCGCGAGAGGGGCGTGATGTCGGCGCGAGCTGTCGTTTGCATGCAGAACCTCGTGGTGGCTAATGCCAATGAGATTCAGAACTCGACGTGTGAAGTTGCGAGCTGTTGGGAGCATGGACGCTTCCCAGGCCCATCATCAAAATAGTGGGCAGCCAATGAAGCGGCCGTGGTCTTTACCTTTCCCCGAACCGGGAGAAGGCCCCTGCCAGCTAACACGGGCATGCTCGACTAGGCAGATCATCCAATAGGTGGGTGAGCGGCGCGCATGGCTAAAACAACCTACTGAACCCAAAGAGTAGAGTTGGGGTAAGGTAGAGTGGAGTAGGGTAGAGTGGGTTAGAGTAGGTAGGTAGAGGTGGCGCCGGCAATGCCGGCGGTTAGGAAAGGAGGTAGATAATATCTTCAACTTACCAGCCCTCGACCAGCTAATTCGTTGCCATTCTTGCGCCGAGGGTAGAGCGTTGCTCGCGCACTAACGAGGAAAAACTCCTCCCAGCATTCAGAATGCACTTAACGGTTGCCGCACGGGCCAGCAGCGGCTCGCTTCCCGTATGCTTGTCAGAGCGGACGACGAATGCACCGCCCCGGAGATTACGGGCTTTCACGAGAACAACCAACTAGTGGCATATAGATGATGCAGTAAGACAATCTACCAGAGACCCCAGGTGTTGGTTCAGGGTACGGCCACGTTGAAAAGGATCACGCTCGCATCCAGGTCGCTGCCAACACCGTCCACCTTCATGCATCTATGGCTGAAAGTTAGCTTTAGTTGTTGGCTTTCGAACAGGAAACAGGCGCGCATCAGGTCACGTGATCGCACTATACAGTTGAACTCAGCCGTTGCTTCGGGCAGTCGGTGCCATGACTTGATTGTGTTCCCGGCGAAAGAACCTGACATCAGGACCATCTCGCCCTGGTCGCCGCCGAGGTGGGTGAACTGCACTTGATCAACGAGCGCTGCAAAGAGGGAAATACGTGGCTGCAGCCAATCAGTCCGGACCGTTACCGAAATTGAATCCGGATGGTCAAATCGAGGACAGGCTGAGGAGGTTAACAGGTTCTTCGACCAACAAGCGACAACTGCATCGTCGGATTGCAAAAAGAAGCGGTCGCCAAGTTCGCCTATAGTGACGCGGCCACTGCATCGAGACAGCATGGCGGTGAGATTGAGAATGTGAAGGCCTGGGATATTCAAGTCAAACGGCAGTGATACAGACGAATAACGGGCCGCTGCGTATAAGTAGCCATGCCAAGCCACGCCGTCTCTGATGAGCAGATCTCGTTTGAGGCCCGTAGAGGGGTCCTTACAAGCATGGTAGACGCCGGCAGTTTGCAGAGCTGTGCGGAGCACATGTGCTGGAGCTTCGGCCAGGGTTGTGAGAACGGCCCGTGCGGGCGGGCGCTCATGCAACTTGGCCGCGATAGCAACCGTAGTCTCGTCGTTCGTTCTGGCCCACAGAATAGACTCGCTCTCGGCCAATCGAAAATGCAACGACCCTTGGAAGGCTTCAGCAGCCTTGCGAGCCGTTTCCATCGCAATCTCGAAGCAGATCGTCGATGGGCCCATACTGCAGGAGCCTGACAGTGGAGCGCGTGCAGAAAGGTGCAGCGCGCCGTCCCTCGTTTCTGCGTGGGCGGTCAGGAACTTATCTGACAATTCAAAAATGACCTGACGGCCTTCGAGTCTGGGCAGCGAAACCGATTTGACGATCCGTTGCAACGATGCTCCATCCATCGAGAACTCATGGATCCCCACGGCATGCAGATTGGGATCGCGTTTGTTCCAGAGAGGCAGTTCGAGCTGAAATTTCTCACACTCGGAGGGGATCGAAGAGGGTACGTTAGACATGCTGGGCTCTCCACATAGCGGAGAATGTCTTAGCCCTATCCGGTTCTCCGAGCAGGGGTTCATGCCGACGCGGTACAGCCCCTTTCTCAGCTCTCATGCTCAAAATACTCTGCTGCTTCTTGGCAGGGAGCACACAATGCATGACTTGGCGCGTAAATACCGCCCTAATCGGCTAAGCGACGTGCTTGGCCAGCGTAAGGCGGTGACGTTCATAAGAGATCAGGTCTGCACTCAGGAAGGACGATCAGTACTCCTGTCAGGGCCCGTGGGGACAGGTAAGACCAGCTTGGGGTATCTCTACGGAAAGGGGATAATGTGTGAATCGCCGATCGAGGGGGACGGATGCGAGGAATGCTGCTATTGCCACGATTTTGATAGGCGCGGTCTCGCTTCAGATGTGACCATCTTTGAGTGCGGTGAGCAGTCGACCATCGCCGATTTCCATAATCTCCTTACGGTCGCCCGTGTGGCGCCAAACTCTGCTCCGAGAAGGGTGATCATTTTGGATGAGCTTCAAAATGCATCGGCCCGTGCGATGGAAGCATTGCTCGCAATAACAGAGCGGCCACCTGCTCTGCTAACCCTCATCCTTTTGACATCGCACATTCAGAGAATTCCAACCTCGCTTCAATCTCGATTGAAGCACATCGAATTGGAGCTTCTGGACGAGTCAACCGCACAGAAGTTCTTAGCTCAGGTTTGCGACCGCGAAGGGCTGATGTATGAGCCCGGTGCGGTGTCCTTGTTAGCAAATGCCATTCCGGGGGCTCCTCGTCTGTTGCTCCGAGCGCTGGAAAAGGTCGCGGCGAGTGGGCCTCTCACCGAGAGAGTGGTTAGAGACGAACTCAACCTCGACGTGGTCGGACACCTTGAGAGCTTTTTTGCGGCCCTGCTGAATGACAATATTCCCCTTCAATTCGAAGCCTTAGATCGATGGACCGAGCTGCCTGGCCGTAAACTCCAATTAGTCGAGCGATATCTGGCGTTCGTCTATTTCGATAAGTTTTTGAAGCTTCGTCGGGAGGATCCGCTCCTGCGAGGGTATAACTCGATGTTGACCTCTAATCTTTGCCAGCGCGTTCTGCACTGCTCAGAACGCTTGCGAATTCCGATCCATGACATCTGGCAGGGTTTGTTAGAATGCGTGACGAGTTCGTCGGAGATATCGGATGCAAAACTGGCGACCGTGGCGTTGAAGCTCAACAAGATGATGGTCGTGAGTGATGGGGAAAAAAGTTCAACGGGAAAACCGCTACGTAAACCGCGCAAAATCTTCTGCAAAAGCAAAGATGCGAGTAGCTTCCTGACTTGGAGCAATGTTCGGCTCACCTGGAACACCGCCTCGTTCATGACGCAGCACTATGGTGAGCTTTTCAATGTCAGGCTTGCGCTTCGCGGTGGAAACCCCGCAGTCGTTATCGCGGAAGCCTCCGAGTTGACCAGGCAACTCCACATGCGCTTAAAGGAGTGGTCGTGTCAGCCGGACGTTACTTTTCATTGGATGTGGCAACTGGAGGAGTTCGAGAACGGGTTCGCCGTCCGAATGGCACTGTCGATCAACGACCAGTTTGTTTTGCCGGCACGAGACTGGATCAATACGTGCTTTCTTAAGAAAAGCTATCGTGCGGCCAGCGTCACTGTGAGCTGGCGGGCGCGAAACGCGCGCGAAGGTGCTATCGCGTTTCACTGGCGCGCGGTGCGCTCACTAATCCGGGGATTAGATGCTGATGTCGCAGTTCAAGGTCCTCAGGGTCGGCCCATTCCCCTGGTGACCTTGCTAGGCATTCCGCGAGCGTGGCTCGCGCCATTGGTGCATCAGAAAAGAAGAAAGCAACGCGGGCAATCTCATTCGCTCGGCCATTCGCGTCTGAAGCTTGCCCAAGCTGAAAACATGCGTTTCCTTTCCGCTATCGATGATTGCGCCTGGGCTGCGGCGGATACTGGCTGGGAACTGGACGAGTTTCGTGATCGTCTTATTGAGAGGAAGGAGCGGAACCAAGCCATCGCCAAAATCGGGCAAACTTTTGCAGATCAGAATGCCTTTAGCAAAGCTCGAAAAGCGGAGGAAATTGCAGCGCACCAAGCCCGTTGTCCAAAGCTGGGACAAGATCGCCGACGGTCCTGGCGGGGTTGGTGGTTGCAGCAGAAAAAGTAGCTGCTTTCGGGTAATCGCATTTTTGGAGCTGAAAACGATAGTGAAATCAATAAGTTATAGATAGGGGCGATCGCCTTCGCCGCGCGCGTTCTTGCAAGATAGGTCCTTTAATCCTGCAAAATAAACGTGTTGTAAATGGCGCAGTAGCGGTGAAGGGGCAGCGAAGTCGAGCTTACATCGCCCGAGTAGAGCTTGATCTGCCGAGCCTCTCTCCGACCCCGGCAACAATTTCGAAGCAGTTGGGAGCTCAACCCTTGTTGAATAGAAGCAATTACCTGCCCAAGCCTGAAGAAGTCGAGCCGATTCCTCACGAGCCTGGATATCCGACTGACCTTGCGAAGACGGTCAACGAGGCACTCAGTGACTATCGCAAGACGGAGAATGCTCTGGCCCTGTGGGAGGTCGTGAGATTGTGTCTTGAGCACGATCTTACACTTCCAAAGCAGATAAGGAGGTTCTTGCTCGGAGTATCCGCCGGGCTGCTTGAGTTGGTTGGGAGAGAGGGGGCGCGAGCGGATGTGGCTGATCTGGTGCTCGGTACTCGCAACGACCAAGGAGGCTATAGCGAGTTCGAGCGATATAAAGCTCATAAGGACCGCCAAGCCCTGGTCCAACTCGTTGACAGCAAGATGTTTGAAGACAGCGTTATGACTCGCGCCAAGAGCCAAGCCGATGTCTTTGAAGAAGTCGCAGTAGAGAAGGGCCTCAGTTCGGATTACGTGAAAAAGGTATATTCCAAGGAGAACCCGGCGCGATCTGGGCTGAGCATTGAAGAACATCGTCGCGCTCTTGAGAGGCTACGAACAGGTGCGGCGGTGACTGAACTCGGTGCAGCTATTGATACGACCAAGAAGTCGGGAGAGTAGGGAGGCGTCCTGACCCTTCCGACCGCTCAGTTGTTGGCCAGACCCCACCAAACTCGAGGCCGTCAGTGCCGGCTGCCCGCGCAGGATCCCCGGGAACGGCTCCCGCGGACGCTGCTGCCAGGGGCGGTCATAGGTCTCTCGCAGAACGCAAGGGCAAGAGGGTCCGAGCTTTGGCCTGGGGCACTACGTCCGGTTTCCATCTTCCGCGGGTTATTTATCGAAAGTGCGAACTTGCGGAGGCCTTGAGCTCCCGCTCGCTAAAGCAAGGGGAGCCTAATGCGAGCAGCTCGCCCGGCCAAACCGGCACTAAGTCTCCGCCGTGCCGGTCTTGCTGTCTTGGTTTATCTGCCTGAGGTGCACCTGGGGCTCCGGCTATGAAGGCCCTCCTGAGCCGGATTCTTTGGGTGCGTAGTGGAGCCGAACTCGGGCAAGCGTGCCCCGGTTGGACATATCGCTAGTTGCTGAAGGAAGCGCCGAAGGCTGACATCGATCGACGCGCAGAGGGGCTGCAACTAGTCGACTAGAGTAGGTCGACAGACACACATTTGAGTGGTACAAACAGAGTGTCTAACGCCCTGGTAAGTAGTTGATTTTGTTGTTGTTTGGTCGATTGATGTCCAGTCCGCCCCTGGGCACCACGCTTCGGTTACGTGTAGCGTAGCCACGCTCATCCCCCAGCGAACGCGTGAAGGTCGCCGACCGGCAGTGACTATGGTTCGCAGCTCGCGCGGAAAGTCGTTGCCGCATCCAGGCGGGCGCTGTCGCTTCCCCACGTTGAAGCCCAGCCTCAAATGGAAATGCTCGTAGACATAGGGCGACAACGCCAGTCGCCCGCCGAACCTGCGCGCCATGGGCCGCATTGCCCCCTTGCTCAATTGCAATCGCCACAAGCGCCCGTGTTATAGTCCCAACTTTCGGTCGACCCCGCGCTTTTCATCACGTTTGGATTGAGGAAGGGAAACACCATGGACGAGGTCTTGATCAACACGACCACAGCCAGCGATCAAAGCCAGCCCAGCGTATGCGGCCTTCAGGGCACCCAATTCGTCGTGGTGTGGGAGGACCACAGCGACAACACGATCAAGGGCCAGATGTTCGGTGCGGGCGGCGCCAAGAGCAGCGACCAGATCCTGATCAACTTGCCGACGCCGCCGGGACCGCGTCGAGCAGGCGGCCGGCAGCGCCGCGACGGCGACCACCCAGCTCAAGCTTCGCATCTTCGATGCCGATACGCTGTCCGGACCGGAAATCCAGGTCTCTACGTCGCCGGTCGAGCCTTTGACGCGGCCCGCTCTGGCGCGCCTGAAGGACGGAAACTTTATCGTCGTCTGGGCGGACAAGCGGGCCGACCAGCGCATCCGCGCGCAACGTTTCGGCGCCGACGGAAGCAGGATCGGCGCCGAGTTTCGCGCCAACACCACCGCCGGGCTGCACAAGGTCCCGATGGTGGCGTGCCTGACCACTGGCGACGTCGTCATCGGATGGAGGGCGCGGATCACAGGTCCGCTGCATATCCGCTATCAGCTCTTCAACGCGAAGGGAGCAATGGGCAGCGAGCGCATCACGCCAGCGACTGCCACCGCGGCAGCCATGGCCGCGATCGACGGCGGCCAGTTCGTCATCGCGCATCTGAACGATTTCGGGGAAGACGCCACGGCTAACACCCTGATCGTCGTGGAAGCGGATTTGTACAAGGCCGACGGCTCGCCCGCCAACCTCCACTTCGTCTCGACCAGCGAGCAACGCATCCAGGCCACCTGGCCGACGCTGTCGCCGCTCTCGGGCGGGCGCTTCCTGATCGGCTGGGTCCAGCTCAACGTCGACCAGCCGGCCACCACCAACGTGAAGGCGCGGGTTTTCTCGACCAAGGGTCCGCTGGGCCAGGTCGTCCAGTTCAACACGTCCACCGGCCACAATCGCTTCAGCCTCGCGGCTGTCGCGGCTTCAGGCCCAAGCCAGGAAGTGGCCTTCGCGGCCTGGACCGACGACATCCAGAGCGGCAAGGACCCTGCGGGACGGGCGATACGCGGACGCCCACTGACGGTGCCGGCGGCAGGATTTTAGCAGGCCAGCGGGCGCACGATTCCCCCTCACCCCTGTCGCGCAAACACGAAATGCCCGACGTCGATCTTCCCCGCCCGGAAGCCTGCCTCGCAGTAGCACAAATAGTATTCCCACATCCGGCGGAAGGGCTCGTCGTATCCCAGAGAGGTCAGATCGATCCAGGCCCGGCTGAAATTGTCGCGCCAGAGCGAGATCGTCCTGGCGTAGTCCTGCCCGAACATGCGCTCGCGAACGATGGGCATTTCGAAACGTTCGCCGAGCGTCCGCAGGATGGCGGCCGACGGCAGCATGCCGCCCGGGAAAATATATCTCTGGATGAAGTCGACCCGCTGCCGATAGCTGCCGAAGAGTTCGTCGTGAACCGTGATGGCCTGGATGCCGGCAAGTCCGCCGGGCTTCAGCCGCTGCTTCAGCTGATTGAAATAGGCAGGCCAAAATTGTTCGCCGACGGCTTCGATCATCTCAATGGAGGCGATGCGGTCGAAGCGGCCCTCCTGGTCGCGGTAATCCTGCAAGCGGATTTCGACCTTCTCGGCGAGCCCGGCCCTGTGGATCCGGCGACGGGCAAAATCATGCTGCTCCTTGCTGATGGTCAGCGCCAACACCTTGGCGCCGTAAGTCTTGGCGGCGAATTCTGCAAAGCCGCCCCAACCGCAACCGATCTCGAGCACGCTCTGGCCCGGCTCCAATTCGATCGCCTTCGCCAGCTGCTCATATTTATGCTGTTGTGCGGCGGGAAGGTCGGCTGTCTCGGCCGAGAACAGCCCCGACGAGTAGGTCATGCTGGAATCGAGCCACGCCGCGAAGAACTCGTTTCCGAGATCGTAATGCTGGTGGATGTTGTGCCGCGATCCTTCCTTGGTGTTGCGGCGCAGGCGATGGAGCGCTCGCCGGCAGAGGCGAACCAGCATATTCCCGGCGAATGCGCTGTCGACCAGCTCCTCGTTGAGACAGAGCACGTACAGAAGCTGAGCGAGATCGGGCGTGGTCCAGTCGCCTCGGATGTAGGCCTCGGCCATGCCGATGTCGCCACCGATGACGAGGCTGCGCGCGAACCTGTAGTTCTTGAGCTCGATCGTGGCCGACGGACCTTGAAGCGCGCCGCGCAACGTCACCATCCTCTGGTCGGGGAGACGCACATGAAGGGTGCCACAGCGAAGCTGTGATGCAAGGCGCAGAGCCAGGCGGGCGAAGAACGGGACGCCATCAAATTGAACGGCGGGATGGGTAGCTGCCAGGTCCATGGTTCAGATCTCGCGTTGTTTTAAACGAGGCACGTACGGAACGCCTTTCAGCCAGAGCCGCATCGCTTCCCAGTGAATGGCTGCGATGACCTTCAAGGTCAGGAAAGGCAATCCGAGGAGCGCCGCCAGCAGAGAGCGGCTCGTCAGAGTGCGGCGTCGCCCACAAAATGCAGCCGCAAACATCGCGCCCTGCGCGCCGCTCTGCAGGATCCGCACTCTCACATCCTGCCGTGGTGGAGAAACGCTGAAGCGGTAATGCGTTTCCATCTCCATGAAGGGTGAAACGTAGAAGGACTTCGATTGGCTCTGGCGGACGACGGAGCTTACGCAGTTCTCCTGCACAGGCAGGATGTAGGAATGCATCTCACCGAAGGTGTTGCGGACCTCGTAGATCAGCAGCGCGAGATTGCCGGACGCGCGATAGCAAAAGTAGATCGAGAGCGGATTGAACACGTAGCCGAAGACCCGAGGATAGCACAGGAGCAGAATGCAGCCCCCGGAAAGGTCGATGCCGCGTTCCGCCGCGAGCTGTCGGGCGTGTTGGCTGAGGCCCGTGCCTCTGCCGTCGCCGTGGTCGCGTTCGTGAAAGCTGAAAGGTGCCGCGCGGTTGATGCCGAACAGCCATGACTGGCGATCAGCTTCCTTCAGCCGGTCGAGGTCGATCAGCAGGTTCATCACGCGATAGGTGAACCTGTGCTGCACTGGCTGCCATCGCGCGTGCATCACTTTCCCCCAATAGAGCGCGGCGGGCGCTGTCGCATCCTCGGGTTCGGCTGGTGTGGTTCGGACCATCGCCTTACTCGGCAGCCTCGGCCAGGGCCGGATCCGGTTGACGCCAAGGAAGTTCGACGCCGAGTGCCTCGGCAACGGAAATGCCGGCCTGCAGGCCATCCTCGTGAAAGCCATAGCCGGTCCAGGCGCCGCAGAACCAGGTTCGGCGGCGTCCTTGAATCGCGGGGAGCCGTCGCTGCGCCGCGAATGCCGCCAAATCGTATTGCGGATGGGCGAAGGTGAATTTTCCGAACGTCAGACCGGCCGCCGGCTCGAAGGGAGGGTTGAGGCTGACGAACAAGGGTCTGCGCTCGTCGATCCCCTGCAGCCGGTTCATCCAATAGGTCACCGCGACGTCGTTCAGGGCAGGCGTTTGCCGCGGCCAGCGCAGGAAGTTCCAGGAGGCCCACGCCTGACGCCGCCGGGGCATGAGGCTGGGATCGCGGTGCAGATAGATGGTGTTTGGAGCATATCTGATGGCGCCAAGGATGGAACGCTCCGTGGCGTCGGCGTCCGACAGGGTCGCCAAGGCCTGATCGCTGTGACAAGCCATCACCACCGCATCGTAATTTTCAACTCCGCCATGACTGTCGCGGACGGTCACGCCATGCCCCGTTCGGTCGATCGATGTCACCGCGCAGCCTAGCCGAATGTTGTGCCTGAACGAAGTGGTCAGCTTCTCGACATAGCGCCGGCTGCCACCCTCGACCGTGCGCCAGCGCGGTCGATCGAGATGCAGGAGGCGGTGATTGTCGAAGAAGGCGACGAAGTTCTCCGCCGGGAACGACAGGATGTCGTCGGACGAAGACGACCAGATCGCCGCCCCCATCGGACCGAGATAGTCGGAGAACACGCGCGGCCCGAACGATTGCCGGCGCAGATATTCGCCGAGGGTCAGGCCATGCAGCCGGCCGGCGCGCAGATCGGCCACGCTTTGCTTGTTGAACCGCGCGACCTCGGCCAGCATGCGGAAATATGACGGAGATGCGAGGTTGCGGGGTTGCGCGAACAGGCCGCAGACCGTCTGCAAGGCGCTCTCGCCGCCACCGCGCCATTCGAACCGGCCGTGGTCGGCGGACAGGGCGAAACTCATGCACGTCTCGACGGTGTTCACGCCGAGATGGGTGAACAGCGACGTCAATTGCGGGTAGTTGGTCTCGTTGAACACGATGAAGCCGACATCGACATCAATGGGCTCGCCGTCGTAGTCGACGCGAACAGTGTGGCTATGCCCACCCGGCTGCAGCTCACGCTCGTAAACGGTGACTGCGTAACGTTTCGAAAGGAGCCACGCGGCCGCATTGCCGGCAATTCCCGTCCCGATCACGGCCAAACGCATGCTTTTTCGCCCCCACTGCGGTACCGTCAGCTACGGCCCTCGAAGCAACTTTCAGGAAACGTTCGGCAAGAGGGCGCGGATCACTCGCTCGATCCCGGCGCCCGGGGCGAAACCGCGGCCCGGACATGACGTATCGGACAGGATCAATTCGGGTGAGGGCATGATCCTTCCGTATATTCAGGCGATCGGCTGCATGGCGCTGGCCTTCTGTCTCTTGATGGGACTGGCCTGGGTTGTCCAACAGCGCACGGGAAACTCCGGCTGGGTCGACGCGATCTGGTCGTATTCGAGCGGTCTCGTCGGTGCAGCCGCTGCCCTGTGGCCGCTTGACGGCGCGCTGCCGGCTCGCCAAGTGCTCGTTGCGGGGCTTGTGCTGCTCTGGTCGGTGAGGCTCGGCACGCACATTGCGCGTCGCTCTGCGGCCGGGGTCGACGATCCCAGATATGCGAACTATGCGCGCGAATGGGGGGCGGATGCCCCGCGCCGGATGTTCTTCTTCCTGCAGTCACAGGCGCTGGTCTCGCTGCCGCTCCCCTTCGCCGTGTTCCTCGCGGCGCACGCACCAGCGCCGGGGCTACGGCTGCAGGACTACATCGGCATCGTCATCGTCCTGATTGCCGTCGCCGGCGAGGCCCTGGCGGACCGGCAGCTGCAGCGCTTCAAACGCGACCCCTCGAGCAAGGGACAGGTCTGCGATGTCGGTCTGTGGCGCTGGTCGCGGCATCCGAACTATTTCTTCGAATGGCTGGGGTGGCTGGCTTACCCGGTCATCGCGCTATCATCAGGATATGCCTGGGGTTGGGCCAGCCTGGCGGCCCCGGTGATCATGTACTGGATCCTGGTTCACGTGACGGGCATCCCGCCGCTCGAGGAGCAGATGCTGCGATCGCGCGGCGACCGCTATCGTGCGTATCAGGCGCGCACCGGCGCCTTCTTCCCATGGCCGCCACGTCGGATCTGAGCGCGCGCCTCGCCATTCGAGACGACAGCTGCGCAGTCTCCTCATCGCTTCCGTATGTGATCGGCCCGGAGGCGCGCGCGATGCCGGCCTACTGACTGGGCGGTGAGCCGAATAAGCGCCCCAAGTGATCCGCTGCGGCTTGTGTAGCGTTAAACTGACGGCGGCCGATCGGCCGGATCAAGAGCGACGAGACGCACGGACATGAGTTTATTCTGGACCTACCTGGCTGTGGCCGTGACCTTCGTTGCCGTCGATATGGTCTGGCTGACGATCATGGTCGAAAGACTGTATCGACCCGTGCTGGGTGATATGTTGCGGGCTCAGCCCAACCTGCCGGCCGCGGCCGCGTTCTACGTGTTGTATCCCCTCGGATTGATCTGGTTTGCCGTGCTGCCGGCGCAGCAGGACGGAGGCGCGCTGCGCGCTTTCACATCCGGCCTGCTGCTTGGCTGCTTCACCTATGCAACCTACGATCTGACCAACCAGGCGACGCTGCGGAACTGGTCAACCGGACTGACCCTCGCCGACGTGTGCTGGGGATCCTGTCTCGCCGGCGTCAGTGCCTGGATCGGGTTTCTCGTCGCTCAAAAGCTGTCGCATTGAGTCGTGCCAATCATGTCACGTGCGCTTGTGGCCTCCGAGCTGCTCCACCGCCTCCCTGGTTTCCGCGATCTTGTCGGACAAGGATATGAAGACCTTCTGAGCCTTCAGCTTCGACTCCTCGTCGAGTACGAGGCTTGCGAGATCGACCAATCGGTCGCCCATGCGCTCCATGATTGCGAGTAGCCGATCGACACCGGCCGCAGGCTCGTGAGCAACGACACTTTCGACTTCTCTCACGATCGCTTCGAGCCTTGCCGTCGAGGAAACGAGCCGCTTCTCGCGCCCACGCTCGGGAAATTCAATAATCTCTGCGTCCATGCATGCGTTCTCGTCGGCTTCACGCCGCAGCCGATGCGCTGAGGCAATCCTTGCGCATCGACAAGATGGTTCGGTGCAGCCAGGTCTTGATCGTGCCCACCGGCACACCGAAGCGTTGAGACAGGCTCGCGCGGCTCTCGCCTTCGAGATAGGCCAGTGCGATCAGCCTGCGGCGATCTTCCGGCAAGCGGGCCAATGCGCCCAGCGCAATGGGTTCGGCGCTGGCGTAATCGAAGTGCTCGGTTGGTGACAGCCCGGCCGTTGCGGGGACCGCGAGCGCCTTGTCCAGTTCGACACTGGGCTGCCGCCTGGTCCGCAGATGGTCAATCGCGGTGTGGCGGACGATTGCGGCCATCCAGGTCATGGCCGATGCCCGACCGGGATCGAACCGAGCCGCATTGCGCCAGATCTTCAGGAAACTTTCCTGAAGGATGTCGTCCGCATCGTGCGGCGCCGTCCCGACGGCCAGCGCAATCCTGCGCAGCCTGCCGCGGGTCATCGTATGAAGTTCTGCGAAGGCGCGTGTCTCGCCTGCTGAGACACGTACCAGCAGTCCGGGCAACATCTCGCTCTGCGCCCGATTGGCCAGGCTCGAACAGGTCATGTCCGGTCTCTCCCTTGCGTTTCCTTACGAAACGCTCCGAGCGCGGGCCCGGATCACCTGACGGGAAAGGGACGCAGCAGTTCAGAGCCGCACGAAGGGGCCGATCAACCGTCCGAGGAAGCCGTTCATGCGCAAGTCGCCGGTCATCGCGACCAGGCAGAGGCAAGGACCTTCGTCACCGACGATGGGACGGTGATCGACCTCGTCGTCGCCATAGTCGAAATCACCAGGACCAAAGCGTCCGCCCTCATGGCTGAAGCTGCCCTCGAGCACGAGCGTCAGCTCGGTGCCGGTGTGGGTGTGCTCGAGCATCCGCGAGCCCGGCGCCGACCGAAGCAGGAAGGCGCGCGCCGTGCCTGAACCGGAGAGCTCGATCGGCCGCAGGCTGAGACCGGGCGCGACCCGTCGACGCTTGCCGATGCGATATTTGCGCAGGGCCGGCGGAACATCGTCATCCGTGGCCGACTCCAGCGGAGGCGCGGCTATCTCATTCGGAGCCTCGTGAATTCGTGACATCACGCGATCGAACGCATCCGATGCAATCGGCACTGGCTCGATATCCTCGAGCGCCGCCCCCGCGAGCTGCTCGATGGCCTGCACGAAACGGGCGCAGCGCGCGCAGCCTGCGACATGCACACCGACGACCAGCTGATGGGCTTCTTCCAGCTTGCCGGCCGCGAAATCGGCCAGAAGATCTTCCGGCGGATGATGGCTGATCGTCATGCTTCTTCGTCCAAAATGTCTCGCAACCGGTTCATCGCCAGCCTGATCCGGGACTTGACCGTCCCAAGCGGAATCCCGAGCGCGCTCGCTATTTCGGGATGCGGCCTCTCCTCGATGAAGGATAGCCTCACCACCATGGATTGCTCCACCGAGAGCTGCTGGATGGCCGACTTGATCCGCGCCGCATCCTGCCCGCGCGATATCAGGATATCGGCCGGCTCGGCTTGATCCGGCCCGTCCGGCAGTTCGGAACCGGCTTGCAAACGGTCTGTCCGCGCCTTGCGGCGGAACAAATCGATCCGCAGATTGCGCGCGATCGTGAAGATCCAGGCCGGCGCTCCCGCGGTCGCAGGATCGAACTGGTGCGCCTTCCGCCACACGGCGATCAAAGTGCTTTGAGCGATCTCTTCTGCCTCGTCGGAGCTGCAACCGGCTTTCAGCATCAGCCCCTTGATGCGGGGCGCGAAATGCTCGAACAGCCGCTTGAAAGCCTCGCGGTCGCCGTCAGCAGCAACCCGTCCGATCAAATCAGCCCAATCCACCTTTGCCTTCGGCCCTCTGCTCGCACCAATCGACAGCCGCGCCGGCACCCTCCGGGGTAAACCGGCCTCAGCCCGGATCGGCACCTTCAAAGCCCGGATAGCAGCGATCATGACGCCTCGACAAGCGGTCTCTCGAGTTGACAACGACCGGCGTCGGCCGCCGGATCACCGCGAAAGGCGCATTGTTGCAGGTTCCGGACCGCCCGCGGGCAGAGCGGTCCGGCCCTGGCACTCCGCTTGCTGTGTCATGACCAAATCCAGGCCTCAGCAGGGAGGCCGTTTCAGGTTGAGGCAAGCGATGCAGAATGTGTCCCGTTCTGGTGCTACCGGTGAACTCAAGCTCGACGCGTTGATCGCCGATTTGTGGTGGCGCGTTCGCCTCTTGAATACCGATATTCTCGAAGCGGAGGCTAAAGCCGGGGTGTTCGACGCGCAGCAGCCGACTTATCCGCTGCTTGCGCTCAACCTTCGCGCGCGGCGCGACAATCTGGTCTCCACGATCGGCATGCTCGAGGAGCGTGCGAAATCAGTGTCCGAAGCGGCTTAGAGCGGACTGCGGCTGCGACCGGTTGAGATTCAAGCCGGGCGACAAGCGTTGGAGACGCCGGCTCGCGGGGCGCTGCGGAAACATGCGAAATCGCTGCGCATGGCGCTCATGTCATTCGCGATTGTGAGGCCTGAGCACGCGCCAGGCCCTTGCCCTCATGCTATGGCTCCCATCGCAACGATGCGAGGCCGCCATGCTCCCCATTCCCGCCGACATCTTCACCGAGCCCGAGGACGTTTCGCCCGACGGCCTTGCCAATCTCGGCCCGCTCCGCCGCCTCGCAGGCCAGTGGCAGGCGGACAAGGGCATCGACATCAATCCCAAGGCGGACGGGCCGGAGCGGCGGACCTTCATCGAGCGCATCCGCATGGATCCGATCGATCCGCAGGCCAACGGGCCGCAGCTATTGTACGGGCTGCGCTATCACATCCACATCAACACGCCCGAGGAGGACATCACCTTCCACGACCAGGTCGGCTATTGGCTGTGGGAGCCCGCGACCGGGCTGGTCATGCAGACGCTGGCCATTCCGCGCGGACAGGTGCTGCTGGCCTCGGGCAAGGCCGGGCCTGATGACAGGACAATCTCCGTCACCGCCAAGCGCGGCGATACCGCCTACGGGATCTGCTCGACCGATTTTCTGGAACAGGCCTTCCGCACCGATGCCTACCGCTGCGACATCACCTTCAATGACGACGGCAGCTGGACCTATCTGATCCAGACCGAGTTGTTCGTGCGCGGCAAGCCGTTCAATCATCGCGACACCAACACGCTGCAGCTGGTCGCGCCGCCGAAGCTCAACCCGCTCGCGGCGATCGTCAATGATCGCGCCAGGGAGAATGCGGGCGGCGATGGATCCGCGGCCTGAGCGCAGCCCGGAGGATTGCATGAAACCGTATGTCATCTGTCTGATGCACTCCAGCCTCGACGGCCGCACCCACCCCAGCCGTTGGCGCCCGAAGGGGGCGGGAACGGACTGGTTCGAGAAGATCCATGACGAGCTCGGCGGCGATGCCTGGGTGATCGGCCGCGTCACCGGATCCGAGTTCGCCAAGGGCAAGCCGTACCCGACCGAGACGCGCGAGACATTTCCTCGCGAAAACTGGTTCGCGCGACGCGATGCGAAAACCTACGGGATCGTGCTCGATGCGCAAGGCAAGATCGGTTGGGGCCGCTCGGATATCGGGGGTGATCCGATCGTGGTGGTGCTGACCGAAAGCGTGCCGGATTCGCATCTCGCAGGGCTGCGCGGCGAGGGCGTCTCCTACATCTTTGCCGGCAAGTCCGAGATCGATCTGGCGCTGACACTGGACATCCTCAACCGCGAGCTCGGTGTGAAGCGCCTGCTGGTGGAAGGCGGCGGCGTCGCCAATGGCGCGTTCCTGCGGGCCGGTCTCATCGACGAGTTCAACCTGATCCTCAGCCCCGCGATCGACGGCGCAAGCGGCGCACCCTTCGTGTTCTCTTCGACGGAGGCGGACAGCGACAAGCGCGCGCCGATCGCCGCGATGACGCTGGAGAGCTCGCGCGATCTCGGCGGCGGCGTCCTGCTGCTGCGTTATCTGATCAGGAACGATCCGCAAGCCGCGGGCCGGTAGCTGCGGCCATGCCCGAGACAACGGAGCATATCGTCATCGTCGGCGCGGGCGCAGCCGGCCTGATGGCGGCGCGCGAGCTGGCGCGGGCCGGCCGGAAGGTGACGGTCCTAGAGGCGCGAAGGCGCTGCGGCGGCCGCATCCATCCGCTGCCTGCTGAAGAGTTCGGCTATCCCGCCGCGGGCGGCGCCGAATTCGTCCATGGCGAGGCGCCCGTCACGCGCACACTGCTGCGCGAGGCCGGGCTGTCGCTTCGGGCGCTCGAGGGCGAGCAGTGGAGCTTTGACGGCACGACGCTCTCGCGCGAAGGGCGCGACGATCTGCACAAGGCGGAGCTTCAGGCCGTGCTACGCGACTTGAAGGACGATATCTCCGTCGCCGAATTCCTGCGCCGGCATTTTGCCGGAGATGATTATGCGCCGATGCGCCAGTCGATCGCGCGAATGGTCGAGGGCTATGACGCGGCCGACCCCGAGCGCGCCTCGACGCTGGCGCTGCGTGAGGAATGGATGGATGGCGGGCACGCGCCGCAGGCGCGCATCGACGGGGGCTATGGCGCGCTGATCGACTTTCTGGCGGCGGATTGCCGGGGCCTGGGCGTCACCATCCATCTCGGCTGTGTGGTGTCGGCGATCGAGGAGGACGGCCGCATGCTGACCGTTCACTGCACCGGCGGCGATGTCCATGGTTGCGACCGCGTGATCCTCACCGTGCCGCTGCCGCTGCTGCGCGAGATGGTTCTGCCGGCGAGCGCGCGCGCGAAGTTGGCAGCTAGCGGCGACATCGGCTTCGGCAATGTCGTCAAGATCCTGCTGGGCTTCGCGCGGCCATGGTGGTGCGAGCGCGAGCGGGGTCTCGCTGGCATGACCTTCCTGCTATCGGACGAGACGATCCCGGTGTGGTGGACGCAATATCCGAGTCGGCATGCCGTGCTCACCGGCTGGTTCGGCGGTCCGCGCACGGCGGAACTGGAAAACCTCGATCCGCAGGGACTGATCGAGGCCGGGCTCGGTTCACTCGCCGCCATCTTCAAACTGTCGCGCGAGACCATCGCGCGCGAGCTCGTGGCGGCGACGGCGACCAACTGGGCGCACGATCCCTTCGCCCGCGGCGCCTATTCCTGGGCGACGCCGGCAACGCGCGCGGCGCAAGCGATCCTTGCGCGTGCCGATGGCGCGGTGCGGTTCTCGGGCGAGGCGCTCTATCGCGGAGCCGACATGGGCACGGTCGAGGCGGCGCTGGCGAGCGGTCTGGAAACGGCGGGAATGATCTTGCGGAGATGACCGACCGGCAAGAAAAAGGCCCGCATCCCGCGGGCCTTAATCTCTCTCACGGTCTCATCTCTCACCAGCGTCCGCCGCCGAAGCTGAACGTCACGCCGGGGCCGCCGCCGCCATAATATCCGTACGGTCCACCGCCGTAATAGCCGTGGTGGCGGGGGTAATAGCCGTAGCTGCGATAATGCGGACGGTAGTAGCCGTGATGATGCCGCCAATGATGATGGTGACCATGCCAGCGATGGTGCCTGCGATGCGCGCTGATGTCGGTGGTCTGGCTTTCCTGCGCGCTCTGTTTCGCGCTTGAACCGCCGGCCGCGTTTGCCGCCGTTCCGCCGGCAAGCGCCGCAGTTCCGACGGCCATCGCGACAATGAGATACTTCATGTCATCACTCCAGTTGAATGTCGTGTGACAACAGATGGGCGGCGACTGCGTTCCAGCAAGTTGCGGGCGTCGAAAGGACGCAGCGCGGGCGTTCCATGCGCGACATGAACGATGTCGTAAGCTTTATCGTGCAGCACCGGCGTCGATCGCATTGTTGCCATCACTTGGCCGCGGATAAGGCGATTACGTTACCGGCTTCGTGACTCTCGTGCCCCGGACTGAGCGCAGCGTCTCCCTTGCGATGCGACGAGCGACGCTCTCATCGTCACGGATGCGGATCGGGAAAGCCGTGCCGTTCGGAGAGCGCGGCGAGGATCGCGTCCTTGTCGGCAATGAAGGCGTGACCCTGATGAATGCCGGTCCGGTGCGGCGAGGTCGTTCCGTCAGCCAGCACCAGCAGCGGCAGCGATTGGTTCTCCTCGCCGAGAAGCGCGACCACCGGCTGCCTGGGGCGCGGCCATGCGATGCGCTCGACATCCAGCTTTTCGGCGAGCTGCGGAAACGAGGCCAGCACGCCCTCAATCAACGCGCAATGCCAGCAATAGAACACTCGCCCCGGAAAGGCCGGGTCCTCGAAGCCGGGGCGCAGCAGAAATAGGCGGTCGCGCGTCATGGATCGCTCCGAAGCTTCGCGCCTTGCTGAGGATCAAGGCGGACGAGATGCAAGGAAGGCGAACGTTTCGGCCCTCCCGGCGTGAGCGCTCACATGCTCTTGAACGCAGCGTCCGCCGCGCTTGATCCATCGCAAGCTCGGCCGCGGCCTGCGCATGCAATGTCGCCCGCGACAATTCGTACAGCAATCGAGGCAAGTCATGAAGGCGTATTTCGTCGGCGGCGGCATTGGATCGCTCGCGGGCGCGGCGTTCCTGATCCGGGACGCGCAGCAGGCGGGGCGTGACATCGTGATCTACGAGGCGCAGCCGCTGGTCGGTGGCAGTCTCGACGGCGCCCAGCTCGCGAACGGCGCCTATTCGCTGCGCGGCGGGCGCATGCTGACAAACGACCATTATGAATGCACCTGGGATCTGCTCTCCAGCATCCCCTCGCTCGAGCATCCGGGCCTCAGCGTGCGCGACGAGACCGTCGCGTTCAATCTGGAGAACCCGGCGAACTCGCAGGCGCGGCTGGTCGACCGCAACCGCTTCAAGGTCGACGTCTCGCATATGGGTTTTTCCGCACGCGACCGGCTGGAGCTGCTGCGGCTCACCGAAGCTTCGGAGGAGACGCTCGGCAACAGCCGCATCACCGACTGGCTCTCGCCGAAGTTCTTCGAGTCCAATTTCTGGTACATGTGGCAGACCACCTTCGCGTTCCAGCCCTGGCACAGCGCGGTCGAGCTGAAGCGTTATCTGCATCGCTTCATGAGCGAGTTTCCGCGCATCGAGACGCTCGCCGGCGTCAAGCGCACCGTCTACAATCAGTATGATGCGATCGTGCGGCCGCTCGCCGACTGGCTGAAGCGGCAGGGCGTGCAATTCGTGCGCGGCACTGCAGTCACCGACATGGCGATCGAGAGCGAGGACGGACGCTTGCGGGTGCGCCAGCTCGTGCTCGACCGCGACGGCCGCACCGCCAACGTTCGGATCGAGGACGGCGACCTCGTGTTCTTTCAGAACGGATCGATGACGGACGCCTCGAGCCTGGGCACGATGACCGAGCCGCCGCCGCGCCTGACCAAGAGGGACAGTCAGGGTTGGACGCTCTGGGAGACGATCGCGAAAGGCCGTCCCGAGTTCGGCAATCCCGCCGCCTTCAACAGCTCGATCCTTGAATCCTATTGGCTGTCCTTCACCGTCACCTGCCGGGATCCACGCTTCTTCGCCCGGATGGAGGCGTTCTCCGGCAACAGGGCCGGCACCGGCGGGCTCGTGACGTTCAAGGATTCCAACTGGCTGATGTCGGTCGTGCTCTATCACCAGCCGCATTTCGCAGGGCAGCCAAAGAACGTGCAGGTGTTCTGGGGCTATGCGCTGCATCCCGATCGCGTCGGCAATTTCGTCGGCAAGCCGATGTCCGACTGCGGCGGCGCGGATATTTTGAAGGAGCTGTGCGGGCACCTGAACTTCGATCCCGATGTGTTCGAGGACGCAATCTGCGTTCCCTGCCGCATGCCCTACATCACCAGCATGTTCATGCCGCGTAACCTGACTGATCGGCCGCTGCCGGTGCCGAAGAATTCGGTCAACCTCGCGTTCGTCAGCCAGTTCGTCGAAATCCCCGACGACGTCGTGTTCACCGTCGAATATTCGGTGCGGGCAGCACAGATGGCGGTCTATCAGCTCATGAAGGTCGATCGCCCGGTGCCGCCGGTGACGCGGCACGACAGGTCGCTCGCGGTGATCTTCGCGACGCTGGAGAAGGCGTTCGCGTGATGCCGGTTCGGCGGCGCTGGTGCCTGCGATCGCGGCTATGGCGGCGCCGCCAGCGGCAGGGCGACGTGAAAGACGGCGCCGCCTGAGGGCGCGTTCTCGGCCCAGATCCGCCCGCCATGCGCTTCGACGATGGTATGGGCGATCGACAGGCCGATGCCCATGCCTTGCGCCTTGGTCGTGAAGAACGGCTTGAATATCTCCGTCACCTTCTCTGGAAGGATTCCGTCACCGGCATCGGCGACGGAGACGAGAGCCAGATTGCCCTCGGCGAGACTGGTTCGGCCGACCACGCGGCGCCGCTTGTTCGGTAGATGGGCCACGGCGTCGATGCCGTTCATGGCCAGATTCAGAATGGCCTGCTGGAGCTGAACCTTGTCGCCCTTGACGCGGATATCCGTGGACGAGGGTTCCGTTGCGAGCTCGACATCGTGCGTCAAGGCCTGCACAGATAGGAAGCGAAACACCTCGCCGACCATCGCATTGAGGTCGAGCTCGTGCCGTGCGGTCGGGTCTCGTTTCAGAAACGCACGCAGCCGGCTGATGATTTCGGCGGCCCGCTGATCGTCTCGGCGAATGTGGGCCAATATGTCATCGATCTCGCCGAGGTCGGGAGCCGGATTCCGCAATATAAGCTGGGCGGACTCGGCATTGATCATGATGGCGGCGAGCGGCTGGTTCAGCTCGTGGGCGAGCGAGGCAGTCATCTCGCCCACGGTGGCGCGGCGATTCAAGTGGGCGAGCTCCGACATGCGCTGCCGCGCTTCGACCTCGGCCATGAAGCGCAGGTGGCGCTCGCGCAGCAGAATCGCGATCATCATCGCCTGCAGCAGAACGATGCTCGCAACGATGGTGACGTGCCAGCGATACTGCCCCCAGAAGGTCGGTTCACGGAAACGTACCTCGCTGCCGGGGGGCAGATTGGCCTCGTTCACGTTCCAGCGCTTCAGCTGGCGCCAGTCGAAGATCGGCTTTACGTTGTCCCCGCCGAAGGGGACGATGTTCGACGGCGCTTCGCCGTCGAGTATCCGCATAGCGACTTCGCCGGCTTCCCGTCCGATGATCTCCGGCATCAGCAGGAAGCCGCCTACGCCCGATCGCCCGAGGAATGTGTCGGACGTGATGACAATCGGACGGTTCGCAGTCTCGGCGACGAGCGCGAGCGCCGACGCCGGGGAATAATAGGTGCCTTCGCCGTCGGAATACATCGCGGAGGTCAGGATCGCGGAACGGTCGGGCAGCGAAGCGACTTGCTTGCGGACGTCGCGCAGCACGGCATCGGAGAGATCTGTGACTTCGAGGCCTGGCATCATGGCCGCGAAGTCCTGCCTCCAATGTCCATACACCAGCGGATTCCTCCAGGCATCGCCCACGAGGACGACACGGGTCAGGTCGGGGACGATGGCGCGCGCAGCTTTCAGCAAATGTGCCGGCGTCACGCGGGCGAAGACCGCGGTGGTATCGGGCAGAAACAGCGCGCGCGTTTCGGGCAGATCAGGCACAAAGCCGTAGACGACTGGCGCGGCCGGCCAAATCTCCTGCTTGCGCTTTTGAAGGAATTTCGCCGATGTGACGCCAATTGAAACGATGACGTCGATCGGCCGCTGTGCATATTTGGCCCTGAGGTGGCCGACCAGGCTCTCTTCATAGCCGGGCCCCGGGAAGCGGCTGAGATCGAGGCTCTCGCCGTAGATCACCGTGTGAGCCGTCCCGCTCTGCTTCGCAGCGGCGCGGATGCCGGTAAAGATCTCGGAATAAAACGGCGAGCGAAAATCGGCTTCTTCAAGAACCAGGATCGAACGCTGCCGCTTGCTCTCGGCTGCGATGCAGTCGCGCGACAAGCTTGCGAGCAGGCAGACGATCAGGATGCGCACCAGCCCGGTGATCATACGCGCGCTACTGGACCGTCGGCCCGTCCCCACTGCGATCGCGTCTCCGCGATGAGGACGCTCGGGTGAGCATAACCGCCTCGCCTGGAGTTTCAACGGAGCGATGCGTGACGGTTGCGCTACCACGCCAAGCCGGGCGGAAGTGTCGCTACTTGAACGGATCCTGGATCGACGGCGCGGACTGCCGGATGCGGCGCACGCTCACCGGCGTACCGTCGGAGACGAACAGCAGTTCATATCGACGGCCTTCGTTGTCGGTCGCCGAGCAGGTGACATCGGTCACCTTCCTGGCGGCGAAATTGCCGGTCTGGCGGCAGACGCCGGTGGAGGTCTGCTCGGCCGGTACCGGCAGACCGTCGACCTTGGGCCGGTCCTTCGAGTTGAGCAGCATGCGGTCGATCGGCAGCTCGTAGGAATTGTCGTCGGCGCGCTTGCCGTTCTCGCCGGAAAACGACACCACGTGGCTGTCGTCCGAGGGATCGTCGACCGCGACCGCGAAATTGACCCGGCCCTTGTCGCCATGGGCGTAGGCCACCGTCTTGCAGGCGAAGGTGCGGCCGGCGACCTTGAACGTCTTGCAGTGACCGGACATCAGCGCCAGCAGGTCGATATAGGCGTTCTGCTGTGCCGACGGATTGTTGACCGGGATCGGCCTGGAAGTTTCGGCAAAACAAGGACTTGCCGAAGCGGCAAGGGTGATGGCCAAAGCAAGAATGGCGGCCAGCGGCGGTCGGCAGAGGCGCATCGGAGGGCTCACATGCCAGGGAACCAGGGACAGGTTCCGCACCATAACCATCGAACCGCAAATTGGTTGCGATCCCGTTTGTCTCGCCGACCCCGCATGGAATACCACTGCGCCACCCCAACGGCGATTAACCCAAATCGCCAACCCGTCCCGCCGCCACATGCCGTGAGGCCGGTGTTTTTTTCGTGGCGGAGCTAACCCATGGCCGCCTGCCAGCGCCTGTCGCGTAAGGAGGGCCGGCGGTGCAGGCGGGCGTCCAGCAGGGCGCGGCCGCGTGGCAGCTCACCGCCGCGCATGAGGGCGACGATATAGGTATCTTCGATCAACTCGCGCTGGGCATGGCTGCCACCGATGCGCACGACCTCGCCGAGCACCGGGGCGAGCGTTTGCACGCATGCGGCGTAGTCCTCATCCGCGAAGGCGGCCAGCGCGCGGAAGACCGCCGGCACGACGGGGCCGGCCGGCAGCTTGCCCTCGGCGAGCCGCTGCTCGATGACCGCAAGGCGCGCGGTGAGCGCCTCGCGGTTCTGCGTCGCCGCCGCGAACAGCGCCATGTGGACGTCGGCGAAAGACAGGCTCGACTTTGGAAACAGTTTTTGCGCGGCGTTGTCGGCTTCCAGCCACAGCGTCTTCGGTACGGTGTGGCCATACGCCGACAGGCGCCAGAGCAGCGAGGCGGCATCGGTGATGACGTTGAGCGGCGGCGCCTGCGTGACTGATGGCCGGAGCACGTCGGCATAGATCGACAGCGCGCGAACCGCATCGCCATGCTCGAGCGCGCCGAGCGCCTGGTGCCAGCGGATATGGCCGTGCAGGATTCCGGCGCGGTCGTAACCGGGTATCCACTCGTCAACCAGGCGATCGGCCGCATCGATCGAGCCGTCCTCGAACATCGCATGCAGCACCGCATGCGCGGCATGGGCGTTCGCCCGGTGCAAATTGAAGCCGCGCTCGGTGACGCCGCGGCCGCGCGCGACATCGCCATTCTCGGTCATCGCCCAGCCATGCATGGTGAGGAACCACCAGTCCTCGCCGTAATACTGCGCCACGCGCTCGCACAGCTCGTGCCGCGCACGGTCGTGATCGGCCATGCCGGAGAAGGCGAACAGGCCGAACGCGCCGAGCGGCAGCGACAGCACCAATGCATCGCGCGGCCATTCGTCAATGTGCTTCAGCGTCGATGCGATCGCTTCCGGCAAGCGGCCCTCGATCGCGAGTGCCAGCGTCGCGACATGCGAGCGCTCGCGCGCGGTGCCGCGCTTCGCCACCAGCTCGCGCGCGAGCGCCGCCTTGATCCGCGCCAGGTCGCCCTGCTGGTAGAAGGCGTGCACGCGGGCGCGGGCGATATGGGCCAGCGCGAAATCCGGGTCGGCCGCAATCGCACGCTCCAGCGCCTCTGCCGTTCCGGTCCAGCCCGAGAGCATGAGATCGACGCCTTCTCGATAGGCTGATGCCGCTGCGTCGGATGCGGTGGAGAGCGGCAGGCCGTAGCGGTCTTCAAGCGCCATGGACGTCTCCGGGGTTCAAGCCGTCCGCGCGCGGCGGCCTTCGATCGGGTAGGCGGGATCGTTATAGCCGGGCGTCGAGGGATGGCCTGGGACGACCAGCCTGTCGACCAGCGCCTCGTCATCTCCAGTGAAGCGATAATCGAGCGCACTGACGTAGCCGTCCCACTGCTCCTCGGTGCGTGGGCCCGCGACGATCGAGGAGACGAAGGCGGAATTCAGCACCCATGCAACCGCGAACTGGCCGGCGGTGATGCCCTTCCTCTCCGCGTGCGCCTTGATCTCCTGCGCGAGCTGGAGTGATTCCGGCCGCCATTCGGTCTGCATCATGCGGGTGTCGTTGCGGCCCGCGCGCGTCTCCTTGTCCGGGGCGGCATCGGGCTTGTACTTGCCGGTAAGGACACCGCGCGCCAGAGGACTGTAGGGCACGATGCCGAGGCCGTAATAGGAACAGGCCGGAAAATGCTCGACCTCGGGCATGCGGTTCATCGCGTTGTAATAGGGCTGGCTCACCGCGGGACGGTCGATGCCGAGGCGGTCGCAGATGTTGCAGATCTCGGCGACGCGCCAGGCGCGGTAGTTCGACACGCCGAAATAGCGCACCTTGCCCGCACGGATCAAATCGCCCATTGCGCGCACCGTCTCCTCCAGCGGCGTCGCATGGTCTTCCTTGTGCAGATAGTAGATGTCGATGTGTTCGGTGCCGAGCCGCTGCAAGCTCTCGTCGGCGGCCTGCAACACCCAGCGCCGCGACAGCCCGACGCGATTGGGATCGTTGCCCATGGGATTGGCGAGCTTGGTGGCGAGCACCCAGGCGTGGCGATTGCCGGCAATGGCACGTCCGACGACCTCCTCGGAGGCGCCCTTCGAATAGGCGTCCGCGGTGTCGATGAAGTTGATGCCGGCCCCGTGCGCCTTGTCGATGATCCTCTTGGAGGCCGCTTCATTGGTCGGCCCGCCAAACATCATGGTGCCCAGACAAATCGGCGATACTTTCAGGCCGCTGCGGCCAAGCTGGCGGTATTGCATGGGCGGGTCCTCGATATTGGTGAGAGGCAGCATAGCCAGCAACGCCCGTCATTGCGAGCGCAGCGAAGCAATCCAGAACTGCGTGCGCGGGGAGATGCTGGATTGCTTCGTCGCTCGCAATGACGAGGTGAGGAAGGCCCCCCTTCATTCTCTCGTCGTCCCGGACAAGCGAAGCGCAGATCCGGGACCCATCACCCCAGGGAGTTGTTTGGCGAAGACTCGGAGTGATCAGCTTCGGGCAACAACTACGTCCTGGGGTTATGGATCCCCGCGTTCGCGGGGATGACGCGGAGTGTATGGCTGGCGACGGTGGCAGCCTCGCCGAGCAGATCTACCCCGGCCCCTTCAAGATCTTGAACACGCCATTCGCCATCACGATGCAACGATCATCCACCATCACCTCCGTGCTCATGAAGATCAGGCTGCGCGTCGAACGCACCACGCGCGGGCGGGAGAACAGGATGTCGCCGATCTGGCCGGCCTCGACGAAATGGGTGTCGAGCTGCACCGTCGCCAAAAATTCCTTGCCCGACGCGTAGCGGGCGGCCATGCCGCAGGTGCGGTCGGCGAAGGTCATCATCACACCGCCCTGGACCATGCCGCGGCGGTTGTGGTGCTTGTCTTCGGTCGCGAGCGCGAATTCGTAATGGCCGTCGACCTTGCGTTCCCACAAGGGGCCGATCAGGTGCAGGAAACCCGTGGTCTCCAGAATGCTCCAGCCGTCTGATTTGAGCCTTGCGGCGGCCTTGCTGGTCATCTCGTCCATTCCTGTGCTTGCGTTTTCGTTTCATCGGGGCCGCACGTGGTGTAGTCAAGCATCATGAGACCGTTCGACGATGCCACACGGCGGAATATCGCGGCTGCCTGCGCCGCCTTCACGCGTCTGCCGGAGGAAGAAGCACCAATGGCGTTGAAGCGTGCTGCGGTGGCGGTTGCGCTGACCGCGAGCGAGCGCGACGAGACCGCATTCCTGCTCACGCTGCGCGCGTCGCATCTGCGCGCCCATCGCGGCCAATGGGCCTTGCCGGGCGGACGCTGCGACGGCGGCGAGACGCCGGTCGAGGCGGCGCTGCGCGAGCTCGACGAGGAGCTTGGTCTTCGCCTCACCAGCGCGGACGTGCTCGGCACGCTCGACGATTATCCGACACGCTCCGGCTATCTGATCACGCCGGTCGTGGTCTGGGTCGCAGATAGCACGGCAATCAGGCCGAACCCGGACGAGGTCGCTTCCGTCCATCGCATCGCGCTCGCCACGATCGAGCGCGAGGACGCCTTCGACTTCGTCGCCATCGCCGAGAGCGCGCGCCGCGTGATCCGCTTTCACCACCAGATGAGCCTGATCCACGCGCCGACCGCGGCGCTGATCTACCAGTTCCGCGAGGTGCTGGCGGGCCGGCACACCCGCGTGACCGAGCTGGAACAGCCGGTTTTCGCGTGGAAATGACATGGTAAACGGCGCGTTAACGTGACGGTTACCGGATGCCTGCTAAGAGGGCATCATGCATCATTCGATTCGACATAGCCTCGCGCTGGTTCCGCTCGCGCTCGCCCTGTTCACGCTGCCCGCGCGGAGCGGCGAGGCCGACGCGTTGCCACCGGCCATCCGCGATGCCAACGCCCAGTTGCTGTCGCAGTTTTTTGCGCAAGGCGGGGCCTCGCCGGCCGTGCTCGAATATCGCCGCAAGCTCGCCGAATATCAGGCGGCCCGTGCCGCTTTCGACGCCGAGGCCGGCGCCTATTGGAGTCAGATCTCGGAGAAGCGGAAGGGCCGCAACGCCAAGCGGCGCAGCGGACAGCAGATCACGCTCGATGACTACGTGCTGGTGCATCCACCGCTCTACAGCGGGCCCAAGAAGCCGGTGAACCCGGATCCCGAGGAAACGCCCGACCGGCCGCCCCGCAAGCCGATCCCCGTCGTCACCGATTTCCTGCGCGCGGCGCAGGAGCTCTACCAGTTCACGCCGCAGCGCCCCTCCAGCGAGGTCGAGTTCAAACGCGCCTATGCGCGCTACGCGCTCGCCAACGGCCTGACGCGCGAGCAGGCGGTGCGGGTCTACGCCTTCGAGACCGGGGGCACCGGCACGCACGACGTGCAGGCGGGCATCGAGCATGGCGGCAAGCGAGCGATCTCGACCGCGATGGGGTACAACCAGCTCCTGACCACCAACAGCGTCGAGCTGCTGGCCGAGCAGGGCCATGAGATCATCCGTGCGCTTTCGGATAAGGTCGCGCGCAGCTCGGGCCCGGCGCGGCAGGCGCTCGAGCACAAGCTCGTGGTGCTCAAGAAGATGGTGGCGCATGCCAAGTCGGTGCCCGACACCTGGTCGGAGCACGAAAAGATGGGCGTCACCCCGCAGGGCTGGGCCATGCATGCGATGGTGCTCGACATCGATATCGGTCCGATGCTGCAGACGCATAAGCTCCTGACCTCGGTGCTGTTCGCGCGCGCCAAGGGCTACACCCGTCCGCTCTCCGCGGCCGAGCTCGAGATGATGAACCTCACCGGCGACGGCACCGGCCTCGACATGGTGACGATGCCGCAGGCGATGCGCGAGCAGGTGCCGACCTCGAACTTCTTCCAGCGCGGCGGCTACGAGCGCAACCCGGTCGCGATCCGCCACAACACGGTGGCCAAGCTGCTGGCGGTGACGGATGAGCGCATGGATGTGAACAGCGGCAAGCCCGGCGCAAGGGAGCTGGCGGGGGCGTTTTAGCGGACTGCCGTAGGACTGTCGTAGGTGGGCAAAGCAACTCGTCCGCCGTAGCTCGAAGAGCGAAGGAAGCGTGCCCACGCACCTTTTGCGATAGAGAGAGATGGTGGGCACGGCGCAAGGGCGCCTTTGCCCACCCTACGAGACTGTCGCCGGCGCTCCCTACTGATCCGGGCCGAACTTGAACTTGCCGTCGCCTTCCAGGTACGGGCCGCTGCGCATGTAGAGCTGGCCGTTGTGGCCGATGAAGAACAGCGTGCCCTTCGGCACCTTCTTGGCGCCCTTCAGCAGTTCGCCGGCGTTGCTGGTGCCCATCTTGTAGGAAAAGGTCTTGCCTTCCTTGTCATAGGCATAGCCTGTGTCGGACTTGAGCTCCCACGGCGTTGCCGGGGCTTGCGCCGATGCGGGCGCGGCGAAGGCGCCGAGCGCGACTACGATTGCAAATGTCTTGATTGAAAATACCGTCATTCCCATCCTCCCACGTCGGGACATTCCGGGTTTGAACAAATCACGAACGGCGTGCCCGGGTCAATTTGCGATAGCGCCGCAGCGCATCACGTCTTGTCCAGTAGTTTGTGATTTTCCCTTCGTCCCCTCGCGACTATGTTCCGCTTTCCGTCTAGAACGCAACTCGACAAAATTAGGGGTAGGGATGATTCGGATGCGCCATGTGATCAAACTTTGCTGGGCTGCTGCATTGTCACTGACGGCGCTGGCGCCGGCCGCCCGGGCCGATGATTACCAGCTCAGCCACAACCAGCGCATCTCATGCAGCCGCGGCCTTGCGCCGGGCAAGCTGAACACGGCGACCTGCAGATCCTACACCTATCTCTTCAACACCAAGACCTCGGAATATTTCCGCTGCCAGGTCTCGCTGGCGCTGACCCGCGACAACAAGGAAGTCATCAACGTCCAGACCGACGGCGGCTGCATCAAGAAGCCGCGCATCTTCGAGACCGACGGCAAATACGATTTCGACGCCACCGAGACCGAGCCGCCGAACACCAACTCGTTCTTCGGCCCCGGCGGCTATTCGATCTGGGCCGCCGACGTCGGCGCGCAGAAGATCCGCGGCTGCATCACCATCTCCTCGGGCCTCGGCTCCGATATCTCCAAGTGCCTGGATATGACGTTCCAATGAGCGCCTGGTTGATCGCCTCGTAGATGCTGCGCTCCCTCCCCCGCTCGCGGGGGAGGGCGAGGGTGTCTCCACAAAGGGACAAAGAGACACTTCCCTGGAGGAAAGAACCCTCACCCGCGCCTTCGGCGCGACCTCTCCCGCAAGCGGGAGAGGTGACCGAGCAAGCCGCGCCAGCTATCGCGCCTAACGCCGCTCCAACCCGCTGTGCCACCTCGCCGCACCCGTCAGTTCCCGAATAATCGAGCCGGAAAGGCCGTTTACCGCAGTCCTGTTTTGCCTTTTGGATGGGTTGACCCGCTCGCTTCATCCGGCCAATTTCCCCGCCGGTTTGGGGAGTACAACAACCATGAAACGGACGATTTTCGGCGCGGCCGCGGCACTTGCTCTGGCGGCGTCGGCACCTTGCGCGCAGGCGCAATCCTTCATCAACGTGCTGACCGGCGGCACCTCCGGCGTCTATTATCCGCTGGGGGTCGCGATCGGGAAGATCTACGGCGACAAGATTCCGAACGTGAAGACGCAGGTGCAGGCCACCAAGGCGTCGGTCGAGAATTTGATCCTGCTGCAGCAGGGCCGCGGCGAGCTGGCGTTCACGCTGGGCGACTCGCTCAAGGCCGCCTGGGACGGCGAGGAGGAGGCGGGCTTCAAGACCAAGCTCGACAAGCTCAGGACCATCGGCGCCATCTATCCGAACTACATCCAGATCGTCGCCACCACTGAATCCGGCATCAAGACGCTGGCCGACCTCAAGGGCAAGAGCCTCTCGGTCGGTGCGCCGAAGTCGGGGACGGAGCTGAATTCGCGGGCGATCCTCAGCGCCGCCGGCATGAGCTACAAGGATCTCGGCAAGGTCGAGTATCTGCCATTCGCCGAATCCGTCGATCTCATGAAGAACCGGCAGCTCAACGCAACCCTGCAATCGGCTGGTCTCGGCGTCGCCTCGCTGAAGGACCTGTCGACCTCGAGCCCGATCACGGTGGTGTCGGTGCCGAAGGAGACGGTCGACAAGATCGGCCCGCCCTTCGTCTCCGCGATCATTCCGGCCAACACCTATAGCGGCCAGGACAAGGACGTGCCGACGGCGGCCGTGATCAACTACCTCGTCACCAGCTCCGCGGTGTCGGACGATCTCGCCTATCAGATGACCAAGCTGGTTTTCGAGTCGCTGCCGGAACTCGTGAACGCGCACGCCGCCGGCAAGGAGATCAAGCTCGAGACCGCCGCCAGTGGCAGCCCGGTTCCGCTGCACCCCGGCGCGATCCGCTATTACAAGGAAAAAGGGCTGATCAAGTAAGATCGGCTCTCGCAGCAGGGCGTCATGGCCGGGCTCGTCCCGGCCATCCACGTTCTTGGGCTAGGTGAGAAAGTTCGTGGATGCCCGGGACGAGCCCGGGCATGACGGCGGGTGGACCGCGCAGCATACGCGCTGGACGACTGAGGACGAATAGATGCTGGAAAAGCCAGAGGGCACCGAGACGGCGCCCGAGAAGGTCAAGGTCGAGTTCGACAATTTCGAGCACGGCTTTCCCGAAGGCTTCGGCCCGGGCTGGTGGGGCCGTCTCGCCTACTGGATCGGCATCGCCTTCGCCACCTTCCAGCTCTATGTCGCCGCCTTCAACTATCTGCCGAGCCAGGTGGTGCGCGGAGTCCATGTCGGCTTCCTGGTCCTGCTCACCTTCGGCCTGATCGCCAATTTCACCGCGAGGAGCAGTTTCGGCCGCGTGCTCGGCTGGGCTATCGGCGCTGCCGGTTTCTTCTGCGGGCTCTACCAGTGGATCTTCTACGCCGATCTGATCGCACGCGACGGTGATCCGACGCGACTCGATCTCGTGGTCGGCACGCTGCTCGCGGTGCTGATCTTCGAAGGCACGCGGCGGCTGATGGGCGCGGCGCTGCCGCTGATGTGCGGCGCGTGCCTCGTCTACTGGTTCTTCGGCCAGTATTTGCCGTCGCCGCTCAATCACCGCGGCTACGATTTCGACCAGATCGTCACGCATCTGTCGTTCGGCACCGAGGGCTTCTACGGCGTGCCGATCTACGTCTCGGCGACCTACATCTTCCTGTTCATCCTGTTCGGCTCGTTCCTGGAACGCGCCGGCATGATCCAGCTCTTTACCGACGTCTCGCTCGGCCTGTTCGGCCGCACCCGCGGCGGACCTGCGAAAGTCGCGGTGTTCGCCTCGGGCATGATGGGCACGATTTCCGGCTCGGGCGTCGCCAACGTCGTCACCGTCGGCCAGTTCACGATTCCCCTGATGATCAGGTTCGGCTATCGCCGCGCCTTCGCGGCCGGCGTCGAGGCCACGGCCTCGATGGGCGGACAGATCATGCCGCCGGTGATGGGCGCGGTCGCCTTCATCATGGCGGAGACGCTGGGCGTGCAATATTCGGAGATCGTGAAGGCGGCGGCGATCCCTGCGATCCTCTATTTCGCGTCCGCGTTCTGGATGGTGCACCTGGAAGCCGGCAAGCACGGCCTCGTCGGCATGAAGCGCTCGGAGATCCCGAGCGCCTGGAAGGCTCTGGTGACGCGCTGGTACCTCGTGCTGCCCCTCGCCGCGCTGGTCTACATGTTGTTCGAAGGCTTTACGCCGCTCTATGCCGGCAGCATGGGCCTTGCGCTGACGGTGACGCTGATCCTCGGCACCGCCATCACGACCGGGGCCTCCTCGAATGTGATCCGCTACATCTTCTGGATCGGGCTTGCGCTCGTGGTTGCTGCGCTGTCGCGTGACGGCCTGCAGATCGCGCCGGTCGCAACCGTCGTGGTTGCCCTGATCGTGATCACGGCATTCGTGCGCGGCGGCTTCGCGGCCTTGCGCGCCTGCCGCGATGCGCTGGCCGAAAGCGCCAAATCCGCCATCACCGTCGGCATGGCCTGCGCCATCGTCGGCGTCATCATCGGCATGATGTCGCAGACCGGCGTCGGCACCATCTTCGGCGGCTGGGTGATCGGGCTCGGCGAGAAGAGCATTTTCCTGGCGCTGGTCATGACCATGCTGCTGTCGATCCTGCTCGGCACCGGCATCCCGACCATCCCGACCTATATCATCACCGCCGCGCTCGCCGCGCCTGCGCTGGCCAAGTTAGGGGTGCCCCTGATCGCGAGCCACATGTTCGCGTTCTACTACGGCATCATGGCCGACCTCTCGCCGCCGGTGGCGCTGGCGGCGCTCGCGGCGGCGCCGATCGCCAAGGAGAATCCGGACAAGATCGGCTGGGAAGCGATGCGTATCGCGCTCGCCGGCTATGTCATCCCCTTCATCTTCGTCTTCTCACCGGCATTGATGCTGCAGCCCGGCGATCCCATGGCAGCCACGCTCGGCTTCTACGGCGCAGTGGCGCTCGCGAGCTTCAAGGCGCTGGTGGCAATTGCGCTGTTCGGTATGGTCGCGATCGGATTCCTGTTCACGCGGTTGACGCTGATCGAACGCCTGGTCGCACTCGGCGCCGCGTTCTGCCTGCTCGGCGAATTCCCGTTCAGCGACACCGCGGGCTTCGTGCTCGCCGCAATGCTCGCGGTGTGGCAATGGCGGCAGCGTCCGGCTGTAACGGTCGAGGCGATGTGAGCCTCTGCTTCGCAACGGCTGCAGGCGTGAAGGCGCTGGCGCTGTCCACCTTCACGCTGGCCTGGACGCATTCGATCGCGAAGGTCGAATGGCAGGAGGACTGGCGCGTCACGCCCGCCGGCCTGGAGCTGGTGCAGGCCCGCATCAAGGGCACCGGCCCGGGCATGGAGCCGCCGCCGGAGGCGCGGCTGGTCGACGGCTGGTTTCAGTGGCAGCCGAAGCGCGCAGCCCTGCAAGAGGTCGTGCTGGGCAATTCGGCCGCGGCGGGGGAATGGCGGCTGTGCCACGACGGACAGTGCCGGACGCTGTCGGAGATTGTCGGGCATCCCATTGGTGCTAACGTAACGACGATGAGCGCCTGTAAAGATCGCTAGCCCGCATGAGCGAGCGATATGCCGGACCACTGTCCCCGGATATCGCTCCGCTCATTCGGGCCATGAAGAACAACAAGGGAGAAACGCGATGGATCGGCTCAAGGGCAAGGTTGCGATGGTGGTGGGGGCCGGCTCGATCGGGCCGGGCTGGGGCAATGGCAAGGCGACCGCGGTGACCTTCGCGCGCGAGGGGGCGCAGGTGTTTTGCGTCGATCGCAATGGCACTGCGGCCGAGGAGACCGCGAAGATCATTACCGGCGAGGGCGGCAAGGCAATCGCGTTCACCGCGGACGTCTCGCGGCCTGCCGAGGTCGAGGCGATGGTGGCGGCGTGCCTGAAGGCCTATGGCCGCATCGACGTTCTCGACAACAATGTCGGCATCGCCGAGATGGGCAGCGTGGTCGAGGTGACCGAGGAAAGCTGGGACCGTGTCTTCAGCGTCAACCTCAAAAGCGCCTATTTCGCCATGAAGCACGTCATCCCCGTCATGGTGAAGCAGGGCGGCGGTTCGATCATCAACATCTCGTCGATTGCCTCGATTCGCCACATGGGCATCTCCTACGTGACCTACGGCACCTCGAAGGCGGCGATGAACCAGATGACGCGTACGACCGCAATCGAATTCGCGCGCCATCATGTGCGGGTGAATGCGATCCTGCCCGGCCTGATGAAGACGCCGATGGTCGAGCATTCCGCAGGCCTTGCCGCCAGCTACGCCAAGGGCGATGTCGAGGCGATGTGGCGCGCCCGCGACGCGCAAGTGCCGATGGGGCACATGGGCGATGCTTTCGACGTCGCCAACGCCGCGCTGTTCCTTGCGTCGGACGAAGCGAAATATGTGACCGGGATCGAGCTCGTGGTGGACGGCGGCATCACGTGCAAGGCGGGGGCGTAGCTTCAACCTTCGCCGTCGTCCCGGATCTGCGCTTCGCTTGTCCGGGACGACAGCGGTGGTTACTGCGACAGCGCCAATATCCCGCCGGCAAACGCGTGCCAGGCCGCGCTCTCGCTGATCGGCCAGTTCAGCACCTTCACCGCCAGCAGCGCGATCGTGCCGTAGACGTAGACCGGATGCACGCGGCCTTCCACACGCCAGTCGCGCACCATGGCGACGACGAGCAGGAGCGATGCCACGACAGCCGGCGCGATCGTCACCGGCACCGGCGGCGGACCGGGCGGTCCTGGAGGCGCCAGGAATGTCAGGAACCAGCGCGCGATCGCGGCATCGAGGATCGAGACCGCGGCCAGCAGCATCAGGCGCTTGTGAATTTCGGGTCTGCGCGTGTTCATGATCGCGAGCACGAAGACGATCGCGAAGAACGCGATCCCGCTCATCGGCACGATCGAGAAACCGATGCCGGCCTCGCGCTGCCCGAGCGCCGCGGAATGCTGCATGACATGCACGGAGACGAGGAAGCCGAAGATCGTCATCGCGGTGGCGAGTGACACGCCGGCAATGCCGAGCGAACGATGATTGGCGACGCGGCCCGAGGCGGCGAGCCAGGTCTGCAGCACGAAATAGAGCGACCAGGTGAAGAACAAGAGTCCGTGAAAGTGAACCACCGGGCTTGCGGACAACGCACCGCGGGCGAGGGGTAGCCAATAGGTCGGCGCGAAGCCGAGAAACGCGGTGGCCGCGCAGGCCAGGGCCATTTGCAGATAAAAATATCGTGCAGGCGACGCATCACGCGCGCGGACACGACGGTCGTCGGTCAGAGTCGTCATCAGGAGTGAGTCTGGGGCGGTGGGGTTTGGTTCAATGCCGGCCGACACCGGCTTTCTATGTGCCTCATCCCCCCGCGCTCAATTCTGCGCGATCGAGCTCCTCTTCGATCCGGTGGAAGGCGTCGTCGCCGATCACCTCGGTGGCGCGGAGATCGAAAATCGATCTGCGCGCCGCCTCGATGGCGCGGCGGCGCAGGGGATCGGCGGGCAGTTCGCTATTGGCGATGCCGCCGCCTGGATCGTTTTCGGCCTGCATCAGGATCGCGCGATATTCGAGCCGCAGGATCTCCGCTTCCTCCGACGGATCGCTCTCGATCGCATCGAGCGCGGCGCGATAGGCGACGGCGCGGGCGTGCGCGACCTCGGTGCCGACGGGATCGTCGTCCCTGAGGTCGAGCGCCAGAATCAGCGGCCGCAGCGTCAGGCCCTGGATCACCAGCGATCCCAGCACCACCGCAAAGGCGATGAAGACGATGAAGTCGCGATAGGGAAAATTCTCCGGCAGTGCGAAGGCGGTGGCGAGCGTGACGAGACCGCGCATGCCGCACCAGGAGATGATGAGGCCGCCCTTGGCCGAAGCGACCTGCTTCGGATCCTTCGGGTGATAGATCCCCTGCGCGACCAGCACACGCAAGCTCGTGCGGTAGAACGTCACCCAGAGCAGCCGGACCAGCACCACGGTGAGCAGGATCCAGGCCGCTGCCACGCAATATTCCCAGCGCACGTCCGCGTCCAGCCGCGTCCAGATCGGCCGCATCTGCATGCCGATCAGCATGAAGGCGAGCACGTTGAGCACGAACACCATCGTCTCCCAGACCGCATAGGACGGCACCCGCAGCCGTGCCGGCATGCGCGCCCCCGCCGTGCGCGCGAGGGTGATGCCGTAGACCACGATGGTGAGGATGCCGGAGAGGCCGAGATGCTCTGCGGCGATCCAGATCATGAACGTCGTGGCGAATTGCACGATGATCGCGCTCGGCGCCTCGGTCACGCGCTCCATGAACAGCGGAATGATGCGTCCTGCGACGAATCCCGCCACGACGCTGCCGACCAGCGCCAGTGCCATGGTCGGCGCGACCTGGCTCCATGTCAGATGCTCGGCGGCGACCGCACCGACCGCGATGCGATAGATCAGGAGCGCGGTGGCATCGTTGAGCAGGCTTTCGCCTTCCAGCACCTTCACCATGCGGTGGGGCAGCTTGACCTGGCTCAGGATCGCGACCGCCGCGGCCGCATCGGGTGGCGCCACGATGGCGCCGAGGGCAACCGCGGCGGCCCACGGCATATCGGGCATCAGCCGGTGCGCGACGAAGGCGACGCCAGCCGTGGTCAGGCCGACCGCGGCGACGACCAGGGTCGAGACGGGAACCCAGTTGTTGCGCAGATCGCGCAGCGAGGTGTCGAAGGCGGCGTCGAGCAGCACCGGTGCGACAAAAAGCGCTAATGCCAGGTCCGGCTCCAGCGTCCAGGACGGACTGGATGGCACGAAGGCGATCAGTGCGCCGCCGATGGCGAGAAAGGTCGGGTAAGGGACCTTGATCCGTCGCGCCAGCGCCGATAAGGCAACGGCGCCGAGCAAAAGCGTGATGATCCATTCGAATGTCGACACGATGATCCCCGAAGCCGATATGAGCGGCGCCACAAGCTAGCACCAATCCGGGTCTATGATGGATAGTACGGCCCCGAGGCAAGACTTGAAGCAAGAGTTAAGAGACCGAAAGCAAGACTCCGACTGCAATGAGCATGCGTTTCCGAAACCTCATTCAATCGTCAGCTGGCCTGTTGCTTTGCGCGCTCCCGCTCGCCGTCGCTCAGGCTGCGACCGGCGGCGAGCCGGCTGGGGTCATACAGGTCGATATTGCCTCATGCCTTGCGGCGGCAGCAGTCGACGACATGAACAAGGCCGCCACAGCCTGCGCCGCCGTGATCGACAATGAAAAGACGGCGAAGGCGGATCTGATCAAGGCGCTGATCGCACGCGCGGCGGTCTATGCGCGGCACGACCAGATCGATCGGGCCATCGCCGACGACAGCCGCGCGCTTCTGCTCGACCCCACCCTTGCCGACATCTTCAATGCGCGCGGCGAGCTCTGGCTCAGGAAGGGCGACAAGCCCAAGGCGGTGCAGGATTTCGGCGCGGCACTGAAGATCAATCCGAACCACGAGAAGGCCAAGGCCAATCACAAGGCGATGGCACGCGAGATCGAGCGGATCGGCGCGCAGATGGCCCTCGCCGGCAAGCCCAGCTTCAATTGCAGGCGTGCGGCCCGAGCCGTCGAGAAGGCGATCTGCGGCAATCGCGAGCTCGCCGATCTCGATCGCGAGATTTTTGGGTCGAACGCACGTGCGATCCGGGAGGCGCGCAATGCGGCGGAAGCGAAGAACCTCCAGCGCGAGCAGGACGAGTTCATCGCGCGCCGCAACGCCGAATTCGGCCGGCCGGGGTACGATCTGAAGAAGGCGATGCAGGAGCGATTGCAACGGCTCAACGGGGTGGACGGGTTTTGAGCTCTTCGCCTCTCCCCGCAAGCGGGGCGAGCGAGTGCAAGCATCGTCTGCCCCTGACTACAGCCCTCATTGAACCCATCCCTTGCCAGCCGCGACAATGGTGAGAACCCGACGTCACGGAGTCCTCTCCCATGTGCGGCACGCTACCTTCCGCGCAAACCTCTTCGTTTGCCAAGAGTTCGCTGCGAATCTTTCTGTTCAGCGCGGCAATGAGCTTCCTTGTCGCCGCCCCGGCCTCTGCCGCCGATTGCGTGCCGGGCAGCAAGGCTGCTCCGGCCGAGTTGATCCTGGCCTGCAGCACCATCATCGACCAGGCCGCCAATCCCGCTTCCGACCGCGCCGCGGCCCTGCTGGTTCGCGCCGACGCCCATGCGCGCACCTCGGGCGGCCTCACTCAGGCGCTGCGAGACATCGACCGCGCCATTGCGCTCAACGGCAAGGATGCAAAGGCCTGGCGCCTGCGGGGAGACCTTCTGCGCGAGGCCGGCGGAGACCTCAACCGCGCTGCGGCTGACCTCAGCAAGGCGATCGAGCTTGATCCCGAGAATGCGGAAGCCTTCGAGCTGCGCGGCGTCGTCTATACCAACCAGCGCCGGCTCGACCGCGCGCTCGCCGATTACGACCAGGCCATCAAGCTGAAGCCGGATTATGCGCAGGCCTGGTCCGACCGCGGCGTGGCCTATTACCTCGCCGGTGACAACGAAAAGGCGATCAAGAATTTCGACGAGGCCTTGCGGCTCGACCTCGACCGGCCCCGCACCTACACCAACCGTGGCGCGGCCTGGAAGAAGCTCGGCCAGCTCGACAAGGCGGTCGCCGATGACGGCGAGGCGATCAGGCTCGATCCGAAGGTGCCGGAATACTACGACAATCGCGGCCTGACCTACGCTGCGATGGGCGAGTACGACAAGGCGATTGCCGATTACGACCAGGCGATCCGCCGGGAGCGGCGCGCCAATTTCCTGACCAATCGCGGCGATTCCCATCAGTTCAAGGGCGAGCTCGGAGCTGCGCTGAGCGACTATGATGCCGCGCTCGAGCTCGATCCGAATTTCGCAAAGACCTACAACAACCGCGCCGTGCTCTACAAGAAGATGGGAGAGCGGAAGAAGGCGCTGGCCGATTATGAAACGGCGCTCAAGCTGGACCCCGGCAACGAGAATGCAGCGAACGGCCGCCGCAGCACGATGGCGGAGATCGCCAAGTTCGGCGGCGAGCCGCCGCGGGCGCTGAATGCGGCGTCCGGCAATGGTCCGTCCTTCCCATGCGCGACGGCCAGGCGTGAGGTCGAGAAGGTGATCTGTGCCGATCCGCAACTGGGCGTGCTTGACCGCCAGATCGCCGAGACGTTCGAGCGCGTGCTCAAATCGGCGGGCAAGCGCGCGGCCGGCGAGCTGCGCAAGACCCAGCGCGATTTCCTCAGCCTCCGTAACGCCAGCTTTGGTCGTCCCGGCTACGACCTGAAGAAGATCATGCAGGACCGTCTGCAACGGCTGAATGCGATGGAGAGCTGAGAACCGCGGGCCGAAGTCGCGCGGCTGGCTCCGGTTACCTCTCTCGCTTGCGGGAGAGGTCGACGCGCTCGAAGAGCGCGGCGGGTGAGGGCTTTCTCCCCTTGGGGATTTCCTCGAACGCCTCTGGCAATCCCGGCGCGGCGGCCCCCCCACCCCCAGCCCTCCTCCGCGAGAGGGAGAGGGAGTAATGCCCCATCCTTTTCAGCTTGAACCGCGGCTCGTTCCCGGGAAAATAGCCCCCAAACAAGTCCGATACTTGATCCGGGTCATGGCGGGGCGACCGTCCTGCCGCAAGGTTCAAGATCAGGCTAATAAAGGGACGGGAGCGCGGGAATGAACGCCGACGGTAAAAGTCGTTATCACGAAGTCCATGCGCGCTCGCTGGCCGATCCCGAAGGCTTCTGGGCCGAGGCGGCAAAGGAGATCGACTGGATCGAGCCGCCGAAGACGATCTTCGATCCCTCGCAGGGAACCTACGGCCGCTGGTTCGCCGGCGGTGTCGTCAATACCTGCTACAACGCGCTCGATCGCCATGTCGAACGCGGCCGCGCCGACCTGGTCGCGCTGATCCATGATTCGCCGCTGACGGGCAGCGTCACCCAACTGACCTATGCGGAACTGCTGAACGAGGTGCAGGCGCTCGCCGCGATCATGCAGGATTTCGGCGTCGCCAAGGGCGATCGTGTCATCCTCTATATGCCGATGGTGACGGAGGCCGTGGTCGCGATGCTCGCCTGCGCGCGGATCGGTGCAGTGCATTCCGTGGTATTCGGCGGCTTTGCCGCGAAAGAGCTCGCCACCCGAATCGACGACGCGCAGCCGAAACTCATTCTCTCCGCAAGCTGCGGCATCGAGCCGGGCCGGATCGTGCAGTACAAGCCGCTGCTCGACGAGGCGATCAGGCTTGCCGGCAGCAAGCCGAAGGCCTGCATCGTGCTGCAACGTCCACAACTGACTTGCGACCTGACCCCGGGCCGGGACTATGATTGGGCGAGCCTGCGCCGCAAGGCGCTGAACGACGGCAAGAAAGCGCCTTGCGTCCCGGTCGCCGCGACCGATCCGCTCTACATCCTCTATACTTCAGGCACCACGGGCATTCCCAAGGGCGTCGTGCGTGACAATGGCGGCCATCTCGTCGCGGTGAAATGGTCGATGTTCAACCTCTACGGCGTCAAGCCGGGCGAGGTGTGGTGGTGCGGCTCCGATATCGGCTGGGTGGTCGGCCACAGCTACATCGTCTACGGTCCGCTGCTGCACGGCGCGACGACGATCATGTACGAGGGCAAGCCGGTCGGTACGCCCGATGCCGGCGCGTTCTGGCGCGTCATCTCGGAGCACAAGGCGGTCGCGTTCTTCACCGCGCCGACCGCGTTCCGCGCGATCCGGAAAGAGGATCCGGAAGGAAAGTTCATCCGGCAGTACGACCTGTCGAAATTCCGCACGCTCTTTTTGGCCGGCGAGCGCGCCGATCCGCCGACGGTGGAATGGGCTGAGCAGCAGCTGAAGGTGCCGGTGATCGACCATTGGTGGCAGACCGAGACCGGCTGGTGCATCGCCGGCAACCCGGTCGGACTCGGCATGCTGCCGGTGAAGCACGGCTCGCCGACGGTGCCGATGCCGGGCTACCAGGTGGACGTGGTCGACGAGGCGGCAAAGCCCGTGGGACCCAACACCATGGGCTCGATCGTCATCAAGCTGCCGATGCCGCCCGGCTGCCTGCCGACGCTGTGGAATCAGGATGAGCGCTTCAGGGAGGCGTATCTCAGCGAATTCCCCGGCTATTACAAAACATCCGATGCCGGCTACAAGGACGAGGACGGCTACGTTTTCGTCATGGGCCGTACCGACGACATCATCAACGTCGCCGGCCATCGGCTCTCCACCGGCGGCATGGAGGAGATTCTGGCCTCGCATCCCGATGTTGCCGAATGTGCCGTGCTCGGCGTCAAGGACGCGATCAAGGGCGAGGTGCCCTGCGGCTTCCTGGTGCTCAAGGCCGGCGTGAAACGTGCGCCGGCGGAGATCGAGAAGGAGATCGTCGCGCTGGTGCGCGACAAGCTCGGCCCGGTCGCCGCCTTCAAGCTCGCGATCACGGTCGGCCGCCTGCCGAAGACGCGTTCCGGCAAGATTCTTCGCGGCACCATCAAGAAGATCGCCGACGGCGAGTCCTGGACGATGCCGGCGACGATCGAAGATCCCAAGACGCTCGACGAGATCGGGGAGGCGCTGAAGGGGAGGGTGTGAGGCGATCAGATGGGGCTTGAATAGGCCGCATTTTTCCGCTCAACCCTCATCCTGAGGCGCGCCCGGCGCGCATCTCGAAGGATGAAAGGCCCCGCTGCTGCATCCGGGCCTGCATGGTTCGCGACGCCCGCTGCGCGGGCTCCTCGCCATGAGGACGAAAGAGCTGCTATGAATTCGAAGCCGTTTCTTGCGATTGTGTTTGCCGGCCTCATGCTCTCCGCCTGCTCCTCGCGCTATCAGACGCCGGTGGCGGCGGGTGGTGACGATGACGACGCGGTCTGCCAGAGCCGCGGCTATGCGGTAGGCTCGCCGGAATACGTGGCCTGCCGCAAGGACCGCGACGTCCAGCGCAACGCCGCCACCGCGCGTGCCGACCGTCGCCAGCGCGACCTCGGCGAATACATGCTGAACCATCCCGAGCGGCCTTGATGTGAGCTGCGGCATTATCCTGCCGCGCCGCGTACAACGCATGCGCTGTTTCCGTGGCACAGCTGCAACGCCGTGGCCAAATCGTGGCGACCTTCGCCTGGTTTGATCGGCATCAAATCCTTCACCATCCCCTTTCTGCTCTGACGCTCTTGTCGCGCAACGACGCGCGAGAGACGGCTGAAGGGGATTGAAATGCAGAGAACGACAAGAAACCTGGCGCGGCTTGCGACGGTTGGTGCGATGATCGCGGGCACGTTTGCATCGGTGCAGGCGGCCGATTTGCCGGTTTACAAGAAGGCGCCGCCGCAGGTGGAGGCGTTCAATCCGTGGATGGTGCGCCTGCGCGTGCTCGGCGTGTTGCCCGATGCCGGCGGCTCGACCGTCAATGTGGCGGGCGTGCCCTCGCTGTCGTCGCCGAATTCCGGCCTGTCGATCAGCGACCAGGTCGTCCCCGAGCTCGACATCAGCTATTTTTTCACCAAGAACATCGCGGCCGAACTGATCCTCGGCGTCACCCGGCACTCGATCAGCGGCACCGGCTCGCTTGCGAACCTGCCGATCGGAAAGACCACGCTGCTGCCGCCGACGCTGACGCTGCAATATCACTTCGACCAGTTCGGCGCGTTCAAGCCGTATATCGGCGCCGGCGTCAACTACACCGTGTTCTTCAACAATTCGGCGGCCAATGCGCCGGCCGCCATCGCCGGTCCGCCCGCGATCGTCGCCACCACAACCAACCTGCACGTCAGCAACGCATGGGGCGGCGCCGTGCAGTTCGGCTTCGACTACATGATCGACCGGCACTGGGGTCTCAACGTCGACGTCAAGAAGCTCTGGCTGCGTCCGGATTACAGCGCGACCGTCTCCGGCCTGCCGGTGACCGGCACCGCGCATATCGATCCGTGGCTGGTCGGCGCGGGCGTGACGTACAAGTTCTGAGGGACGCTCGCATAGAACGACAACTCCGCAGTCGTCCCGGGGACGACTGCGTGGGTGTGGCGCGCTCTATCGCTCAAACCCCTCTCACAAACAAAAACGCGGCGGGTTCTCCCGCCGCGTTTGCATTCGATGGTGAATGAACGAGAGAGGAACTACTCCTCCTCGTCTTCCTGCTTCTTGCCGCCGAGCGTCTTGAGCTTGGCGAATACGGCGTCGAGGTTGAGGTCGTCGCTCGATCGCTCGGCCGGCTCGAACTCGTCCTTCTTGGTGGTCTCGGACGCCGGCAGCAGGGTTGCGCCGCCATAGGCTGCGTCGATCGGCTTCTCCTTGGCCGCGCGCGCCACCTCGAAATCGAGCTCGATCTGCGAGCAGAGGCCAAGGGTGACGGGGTCGATCGGGGTCAGCTGGGAGGTATTCCAGTGGGTGCGGTCCCGCACGCTCGCGATCGTGCTCTTGGTGGTCCCGACCAGGCGCATGATCTGGGCGTCCTTGAGCTCGGCATGGTTACGGAGCAGCCAGAGGATGGCGCTCGGACGCTCATGGCGGCGCGAGACCGGGGTGTAGCGCGGGCCCTTGCGCTTGGGCTGGGGCGGCAGCACCACCTTGCTTTCCTGGAGGCGGAGCCGGTAATCCGGATTGCTCTCGCCCTTCTCGATCTCCTCGCGGGTCAGCTGGCCATTGGAGAGGGGATCCATGCCCTTGATGCCCTGGGCCGCATCGCCGTCGGCGATCGCGCGCACCTCGAGGGGATGCATCTTGGTGAAATCGGCGACCTGGTCGAAGGTCAGCGCGGTGTTGTCGAGCAGCCAGACGGCGGTCGCCTTGGGCATCAGAGGTGCGTTGCTCATGGCAAATCTCCTTTGTGCTTCGCCCACCCCTCTGGAGGCGAAGCCGGTGGTCATCAGCGATGACTGGGAATTCGCGCTATATAAGCCCGGAGGGGGTAGCCACGCAATGGTTCTGCTATAGATAGTGCCTTGACAGCGCCCGAAAGGGGGCCCAATTCCCTGTAAGCCCGTACCTAAGCCCTATTCCATTCATCGACCGCTCCCCGCCCATTTGGCGAGGTGATTCGGTCCCGAGATCGCTCAATGTCAGCCAAACCAGACCTCAAGATCGTGCTTTGTTCTCCCCGTGGCTTCTGCGCCGGGGTGGTCCGGGCGATCGACACCGTGGAACGGGCGCTCGATAAATACGGCGCCCCCGTCTATGTTCGCCACGAGATTGTGCACAACAAGTACGTCGTCGATGGGTTGAAGAAGAAGGGCGCCATCTTTGTCGAGGAGCTCGCCGAAATCCCGGAAAACACCACCGCACCGGTGGTGTTCTCGGCCCATGGCGTGCCGAAATCGGTTCCGGCCGACGCCCAGTCGCGCAATCTGTTCTCGCTGGATGCGACCTGCCCGCTGGTGACCAAGGTGCACCGCGAGGCCGCGATCCACTTCAAGCGTGGCCGCGAGATCTTCCTGATCGGCCACTCCCATCATCCCGAGGTGGTCGGCACGCTCGGCCAGCTTCCGACCGGGGCCGTGACCCTGATCGAGACTGCCGAGGACGCCAAGACCATCGCTCCGAAGGACCCCAACAACCTCGCCTTCGTGACCCAGACCACGCTGTCGATCGACGACACCGCGGAGATCGTGGCGCTCCTGAAGGAGCGCTTCCCGAACATCAACGGGCCGCACAAGGAAGACATCTGCTACGCCACCACCAACCGCCAGCTCGCGGTGAAGAAGGTGGCGCCGGTGGTCGACGCGCTGATCGTGGTCGGTGCGCCGAACTCCTCGAACTCGCAGCGCCTTCGCGAGGTCGCCGAGCGCGAGGGCTGCGGGATCGCGGTGCTGGCGCAGCGCGCCACCGACATCGACTGGACCAAGTTCGGCAACATCACGAGTCTCGGCATCACCGCAGGCGCATCCGCGCCGGAGGTGATCGTCGAGGAGATCATGGACGCGTTCGCCGAGCGTTACACGCTGCATGTGGAGACGGTCTCGGCTGCGGAGGAGAACGAGTTCTTCCCGCTGCCGCGTCAGGTGCGCCCTGAAGCCGCCGCCGAGTAGACTTTTATGGCGGTCTACACCGACGTTGCCGCCGACGAGCTTGCGGATTTCCTGAAGCAATATGATCTCGGCGAACTGCTCTCCTACAAGGGCATCGCCGAGGGCGTCGAGAACACCAACTTCCTGCTGCATACGAGTACAGGCTCGTTCATCCTCACGCTCTACGAGAAGCGCGTGGCGAAGAACGATCTGCCGTTCTTCCTCGCCCTGATGACGCATCTGGCGGAGCACGGCATCAACTGCCCGCTGCCGGTGAAGGGAACGGACGGCGAGGCGCTGCGCGAGCTGTCGGGGCGTCCCGCGGCGATCATCACCTTTCTCGAAGGCATGTGGCCACGCAAGCCGAACGTGGCTCATTGCGCCGGCGTCGGCGCGGCGCTGGCGAAGATGCATCTGGCCGGCGCGAACTTTGCGATTCGGCGCGCCAATGCGCTGTCGGTCTCCGGCTGGCGGCCGCTGTTCGATGCGGCCTCACACCGTGCCGACGAAGTGCAGCCGGGCCTGTGCGCGTTTCTCGCGGCCGAACTCGATCATCTCTCGAGCGGGGTCTGGCCGACCGATCTGCCGGAGGGCGTGATCCACGCCGACCTCTTCAACGACAATGTCTTCTTCCTCGGCGACCAGCTCTCCGGGATCATCGATTTCACGTTCGCCTGCAACGACATGCTGGCCTATGACGTCGCGATCTGCCTCAACGCCTGGTGCTTCGAGCCGGATCATTCCTTCAATGTCACCAAGGCGCGGGCCTTCCTCAACGCCTATGGCCGGGTGCGGAAGCTCTCGGAGGCGGAAGAGGCCGCGTTGCCGCTGCTCGCGCGTGGCGCTGCGATCCGCTTCCTGCTGACGCGGCTGGTGGACTGGCTCAACGTGCCCGTGGGTGCGCTGGTCAAGCCGAAGGATCCGCTGGAATATGTCCGCAAGCTGCGCTTTCACCAGAGCGTGACGAGCGTGCGCGACTATGGGCTGATGCCGTCAGGACAGGCGGCGTGAGCGAGCTTCCCAATGTCACGATCTATACCGACGGCGCCTGCTCGGGAAATCCCGGGCCGGGCGGCTGGGGTGCGATCCTGAGGTTCGGCGACAAGGAGAAGGAGCTGAACGGCGGCCAGCCGCACACCACCAACAACCAGATGGAGCTGATGGCGGCGATCTCCGCGCTCGAAGCGCTGAAGAAGCCGTGCACCGTCGATCTCTACACCGACAGCCAGTATGTCCGGCAAGGCATCACGGGATGGATCTTCGGCTGGAAGCGCAACGGCTGGCGCACCGCCGACAAGAAGCCGGTGAAGAACGTCGAGCTATGGCAGCGCCTGGATGCCGCGCTGAAGCAGCATGAGGTCCGCTGGCACTGGGTCAAGGGCCATGCCGGCCACCCCGAGAACGAACGTGCGGATCAGCTGGCACGCGACGGGATCGTGAAGGCACGGTTGCAGCAGAGGGTGAGCGAGTAGGGGGCGCAATCGGCGCTCCACTCTCAACTGTCGTCGCCCGGCTTGACCGGGCGATCCAGTATCCCAGAGACGGCCGTGATTGAGCCGAGAAGCCTCGGCGCACTGGATGCCCCGGCCAAGCCGGGGCATGACAGCGTCTCTTGTCGCGACGAGAGTCTTACAGCTGCCCCAGCAGCGTATCGCCGCCGGAGACCTCGACCTTGCCGGGCATCGCCTCGAGGTTCAGCTTCTTCACCACGCCGTCCTCGACCAGCATCGAATAGCGCTTGGAACGAATGCCGAGGCCGTTGGCGGAGGCGTCCAGCTCCATGCCGATCGCCTTGGCGAACTCGGCATTGCCGTCGGCGAGGAAGACGGCCTCGTCGCGCTGGTCGGTGTCGCGCTTCCAGGCGTTCATGACGAAGGCGTCGTTGACGGAGACGATGGCGATGGTGTCGACGCCCTTGTCCTTCATGGCGTAGGCATTGAGGAAGATGCTCGGCAGATGCATCTTGTGGCAGGTGCCGGTATAGGCGCCGGGCACCGCGAACAGCGCGACCTTCTTGCCCTTGAAGATATCGTCGGTGGTCTTCACCTGCGGGCCTTCCGCCGTCATCACGCGGAATTTCGCCTCGGGCAGCTTGTCGCCAGTCTGGATCGCCATCGTCAGTCTCCCTGAATATCGATCCCGCTTTTTAGACCGGTGCGCCGGCCTGCACAATATTGCCGGCGGCGGAAGCCGCGCCTCTGTCTGGACCCTTCACCATGATGTCATCAGCCGGCGAAGCCGCCCCCGTCGAGGAAGGCCTGCTCTTCCTCGGTGGTGTCCCGGTTGAGGAGACGGTTGCGGTGGGGGAAGCGACCGAACCGCCGGATGATGTCGGCGTGCTCGCGGGCGTATTTCAGATTCTCGGCATTATCGGCGTTTTGAAACAGCGCGACGCAATGCAGCTGATCGGGCAGATGCTCGGAATGCATGAAAGGCAGATAGAGGAATTCGAGCAGGATGGGATCGACCCTGCGATCCGTGCCTCTTTCGATGGCGCGGCGGGCAACGTCGCGCGCCAGCGCATCGGTGGCAAAGGCCTGCGGCGTGTCGCGAAACATGTTGCGAGGGAACTGGTCGAGCACGATGACCAGCGCGAGCGCGCCGTCGTCGCTGGTCTCCCATGATGCAAGCTCGCCGGAGGCCGCCTTCTGCCACAGGGCGAGAAAGCGGCGTCGGACCTCCGCGTCGAAAACGGCGTCGCGCTTGTACCAGCGCTCGCGGCCGGCCTCGCGCCAGAAGGCGAGAATGCCTGATGGCGTGATGTGCCCGACGTCAGTCATGAACCAAAGGCGGCCTTACGCCGCCTCCGCCTTCTTCTCGTCGCGGAGCTGCCGGCGCAGGATCTTGCCGACATTGGTCTTGGGCAGGTCGGTGCGGAATTCGATGTGCTTGGGCACCTTGTAGCCGGTGAGCTGCTCGTGACAGAACTTTATCACCGCCTCTGCGGTGAGGTTGGGGTCCTTCTTCACCACGAAAGCCTTCACCGCTTCACCCGACTTGGAATCGGGAATGCCGATCACGGCACATTCGAGCACGCCCGGATGGCTCGCGATCACTTCCTCGACCTCATTTGGATAAACGTTGAAGCCGGAGACCAGGATCATGTCCTTCTTTCGGTCGACGATCTTGGTGTAGCCCCTCTCGTCCATGATGCCGATGTCGCCGGTGCGGAAAAAGCCGTCCGCAGTCATCACCTTCGCGGTCTCTTCCGGCCTGTTCCAGTAGCCCGACATCACCTGTGGACCCTTGGCGCAGATCTCGCCGGCCTGGCCGAGCGGCACCTCGTTGCCGTCGTCGTCGCGGATCGAGATGTAGGTCGACGGCACGGGGATGCCGATCGAGCCCGTGAACTCGGTCGCGGTTGCGGGGTTGCAGGTCAGCGTCGGCGAGGTCTCCGACAGGCCGTAGCCTTCGGCGATGAAGCAGCCAGTGATCGCCTTCCACTGATCGGCGACGGGACGCTGCACCGCCATGCCGCCGCCATTCGAGATCTTCAGCTTGGAGAAGTCGAGCTTCTTGAAATCGGGATGGTGCATCAGCCCGTTGTAGAGCGTGTTCACGGCCGGGAAGCTGTTGACCTGGTATTTCGCCAGCTCCTTGATGAAACCGGGAATGTCGCGCGGATTGGGAATCAGGAGATTGCAGCCGCCGGCGCGCACCGCGAGCAGGTAGCAGGCCGTCAGCGCGAAGATGTGATAGAGCGGCAGCGCGCAGACGATCATGAGCTGATCGACATGCGGCGGCGCGGCCATCGCCGGCTGGAGCCAGGCGTCGTTCTGCAGGACGTTGGCAACGATGTTGCGGTGGAGCAGGGTGGCACCCTTGGAAAGGCCGGTGGTGCCGCCGGTATATTGCAGGAAGGCGACGTCACCCGGCGAGAGCTTCGGCTTGCTGAAGGTCATGCCGCGGCCGGCCGCAACCGCCTCGTTGTAGGACACCGCGCCGGGCAGCGACCAGGCCGGCACCATCTTCTTGACGCGGCGGACGACGAGGTTGACGATCACGCCCTTGAAGCCGAGCAGGTCGCCCATGCTGGCGACGATGACATGCTTCACCGCGGTCTTCCCGATCACCTGCTCGACGGTGTGGGCAAAGTTCTCCAGCACGATGATGGCTTCGGCGCCGGAATCCTTGAGTTGATGCTCGAGCTCACGCGGGGTGTAGAGCGGGTTGACGTTGACGACCGCGAAGCCGGCCCGCAGCACCGCGGCGGTCGCGACCGGATATTGCAATACGTTCGGCATCATGAGGGCGACGCGGGCGCCGCGCTGCAGGCCGCGGCCCTGCAAATAAGCCGCGAGCGCGACCGACATCTGGTCGAGGTCGCGGTAGCTGATCGACTTGTCCATGCAGATGAACGCCTTGCGGTCGGCGAACTTCGTGAAGCTCTCCTCCAGCAGGTCGACCAGCGATGCGTATTGCGTCGGCTCGATATCGGCGGGCACGCCGGGCGGATATTGCTTGAGCCAGATGCGCTCCATGGAAAACTCCCCTCATTGACCAGAGCCCGTTGTGTCTCGGGCTTGCCTCATTGCCGCCAGTATCGAACCTGCCGGAACGCGTGGCAAGCGGTCGAGGCTTAGGGCAAAGGTCGGGGTGTCGCTACTGGAATTATCCTGAACGGCGCTGCCGCAGGTGCGAAGCGCCGGCTGTCGCGGTGAGGGGGCCCTTAACTGTTGTTGGCCGGCTTGGCGGCGGGCTTGGTCGCGGCCTTGGGCTTGGCGGGCTTCGGATCGCCGCTCGCCGCAGGCTTCTCGGCGGGTTTTGCCGCCGTATCGTGCTTGGCGGCGGCGTGCTTGGGCGCCGCCGGCTTCGCCGCTGTCCTGGTGTCGCTCTTGCTGTCGCTCTTGGCCGCAGCCGGCTTGGCATCCGGCTTAGCATCCGGCTTGGCCGCCGCCGTCTTGGTATCCTTGCTGCTGTCCTTGCCCGGATCTTTCGGCTTGTCGGCCGCGTCGGGCTTCTTGGCGACGCGCGACTTCTTGCCACGCGGCTTGGAGGCGGCCTGCTGGTCGGCATCGGCCGCGACCGCCGCAATCAGGGCGGTGCCGGTGCGGGTCGGGCCGGTATAGACCGGCACGGGCTCGGCGGCCGCCGGAGGCAAGGCCATCAGCTCGGACGCCTTCATCGGGGGCGGCTGGAGGCCGGCGGTGAAGAACGTGATCTGGGCTTCGCCGCCAGTGGCCGAGGCCGAGCCGGTGGTGCCGCCATTTGCTGCAATCAATGCACCGTCGTCGTCGCTGGCCGGCCGCTTGCGGTGGGGCCCGCACATCTCGTCGCGCAGGTTCGGCGGCGAGGCGTCGATCGGCACGAGGTTGTCGACCGTGCCGAGCGAGGGGCGCAGCCAGGTGAGATTGTCCTGCGCGAAGCCGCGCTCGAGCAGTTGCGCCGCCTTCACCGCGCGCGCGGTGCCGGAACTCGCACCCAGCACGACCGCGATGAGCCGGCGGCCGTTGCGGGTCGCCGAGGCCACGAGGTTGTAGCCGGAGGCGCAGATGAAGCCGGTCTTGAACCCGTCGGCGCCGGGATAGCGGCCGATCAGCTTGTTGAAATTGCCGGTGACGCGCTTGCCGAAGCGGATCGCTGGAATGTGCACGAAGTACTCGTATTCCGGTAGATCGCGCAGGAACGCGCGCGCCAGGATTCCGAGATCGCGCGCCGACGTGACCTGGCCGTCGGCGGGCAGGCCGTTCGGGTTGACGTAGCTCGTCTGCGTCATGCCGAGCTTCTTCGCGGTGTCGTTCATCATCGCGGAGAAGCCGTCGACCGAACCGCCGACGCCTTCGGCTAGCACCACGGCCATGTCGTTAGCCGACTTGACCATCATCATCTTGAGCGCATTGTCGACCGTGACCTGCGTTCCCGGACGGAAACCCATTTTCGACGGCGATTGCGAGGCTGCCGTTGGCGATACCGTGAGGAGCGTGTCCAGCGTGAGCCTGCGGTCCTTGACCGCCCTCAACGTCACATAGGTCGTCATGATCTTGGTGACGGAAGCGGGGTACCAGGGAATGGTCGCGTTATCCGCCTGCAGCACCTTACCGGTGTCGGCCTCGATCAGCAGCAGCGCCTCGGCGCTCGCCGCGCGCGGCGCGAGCAATGCGGCGCATGCGAGGCTCGCAGCCAACAGGTTGAACAGGGATTTGCGAAGCAGCGGGCGTAGGGCGTGCACTATCCGATTCCGGTCCTTGGAGACCGGCCGGTTCCGGACGGTCCTCGTGATCTGATGTTCGGTTTTGAAATCCAGCGCCGCCGCTTGCGGCGCCGCAAACCTATACCGGCTGGTGTGTCGAGAATAGGGGGATCAGTGCGGTATTCCGCAATGAAATAGGCCGAATTTCGACGATGTTATGAGGAATTACTACGGGGATTTGGCCGCCGTCGCGGCAGCCTCAGCCGCTGTCATGCTGGCCCGTGTGCTCGCTTGAGCGGTCTCATGGACCATGAACTGGGCCCTCGCGAGCTCGGCAAAATGGCCGCCTTTGGCCACGAGTTCATCGAAAGTTCCACTTTCGATCACGCGCCCGTTCTCGAACACCAGGATCCGCGTGGCATTGCGGATGGTGGAGAGGCGATGGGCGATCACGAAGGTGGTGCGGCCCTTCATCACTTCGTCGAGAGCGGCATTCACCTTGGTCTCGGTGACGGCGTCGAGCGCGCTGGTGGCTTCGTCCAGGATCAGGATCGGCGGGTCCTTCAGCAGCGCGCGGGCGATCGACAGGCGCTGCCGCTCGCCGCCGGACAGCATGCGGCCGCGCTCGCCGGCATTGGTCGTGAAGCCGCCGCTGCGCTCGATGAAATCCAGCGCCTGCGCGCGCTCGGCCGCCTTGCGCATCTCGGCCTCGGTCGCGTCCGGCTTGCCGACGCGCAAATTCTCCTCGATCGAGCGGTTGAACAGCAGCGCTTCCTGGAACACGACGCCGATGTTCCGCCGCAGCGACGTCAGCGTCACGCCGCGCACGTCCATGCCGTCGATCCTGATGAAGCCGGATTGCGGATCGAAGGCGCGATGCAGGAGCGCGATCGCGGTCGATTTGCCGGCGCCGGTCGGGCCGACCAGCGCGATGGTCTGGCCGGGCAGCGCGGTGAAGGTGAGGTCCTCGATCGCCGGCCGCTTGCCGTCATAGGAGAAGGTGACGTCGTTGAACTCGACGAGGCCGGACAGCCTGCCGGCATCGATCGCGTCGGGCCGGTCGTGCACCGCAGGCACGGCGTCGAGCACATTGAAGAACTCGCGCAAGCGCGGGGCTTCCATGAACACGTTGTTGATGAAGCTGACGACCTGCTCGAGCTTCTGGATGAGCATGGTCGCGAAGCTCACGAACATCACGATCTCGCCGACGGAGGTGAGTCCCTGGTCGTGCAGCGCGATGCCGAAGGTGAAGATCGCAAGCACCGTGATGGTGGTGGAGGCGCGCGTGATGACGGTGACGAGCGCCCACCACGACAGCACCGGCATCTGCGCGGCCAGCAGTTCGTCGGCGACGGAGCGCAGCCCTTTGACCTCGGACTCGACGCGGACGAAGCTCTGCACCAGCGCGACATTGCCGAGCGCGTCCGAGGCGCGAGCCGAGAGTTCGCTGTAATGCTCCTCGACCTCCATCTGCATGCCGAAGGTCCTGCGCACCACGAAGGTCGTCAGGGCGGTGAAGACGATGCAGAGCACGAACAGCAGGATGGCAAGGCGCCAGTTCAGGTAGAGCGACAGCGGCAGCAGCACCACGACCGACAGAATGGCAGCGAAATGCTCGCGGAAGAAACCGAGCCAGAGCCGCCACAAGGCATCAGTGCCGTTGAGCATCACTTTCATCAGCCGGCCCGAATGCGTGCCGGAATGGAATGTCAGCGGCAGCTGCAGGATGTGCTCGAAATAATCTGTCAGCACCGCCTGGCGCTGGCGGTGCGAGAGCCGGTCGGCCTGCAAGGCCACGAGCGCGCTACACAGGATGGTGAAGATCCCGAATGCGACCCAGGCCACGAGGAACGGCCAGGCCGAGTTCGAGCCGGCCACCGTCTTGCCCGAGAGCACGTCGATGATCCGGCCGAACAGAACGGGCTCGGCGAATTGCGAAGCCGCCAGCAGGAGATTGGCGACCGCGAGCAGCCAGCCCAGCCGCGCCTCCTTGCCGAGCAGCTCGAGAACGCGGGTGTAGAGGCGGAGGATGGACATGCGGGCGACGAACTCGAACGGATGACGGTGTCCGTATTCTAAGCAGGGATTTCCGCGAGATATAGCGGAAGCTGTCAGTTTTGCTCAGTTGATCAGCCGCCCCGCCACCGGCGGCAGGAACCGGTCGTCGAAGATATCGGCCGCGGTCGGCCGCTTGCGGAATTTGAACTCCTGCGCGATCTGGTCGATCGAGCGCTCCAGGCGCGGCGGTTCGATGCCGCCGAGACCGTTGCGCCTGACCTCGTCGGTCAGGACGTTTTCGGCGAGGACGGTGCGCAGGCGCTCCAGCTCCAGGTCGCGCTCGCTGCCGTCGATGCGGCTCGCGGCCTCGTCAGCCGCACGCGCAGGCTCCTTGACGGTCGCGGCGATGCCGGCGATCAAGGCGCGGACGAAGCCCTTCACGGCATCCGGCCTTGCTGCGGCGAAGGCGGCATTGACCGCCACGGCAAAGCCATAGGCTTCGCAGCCATAGTCGGCGTAACGCAGCACGACGAGATCGGCTCCGGGCACGCCGCGGTCGCGCAAATTCACCGCCGAGAGATAGTTGAAGCCCGCGACCGCATCGACCTGTCCCGCGGACAGGATCGGCTCGCGCACCGCGGCGCCAATCTTGTGGAATTTGACGCGCGATGCCTTGATGCCGTTCTGCTGTGCCAGCGCCGGCCACAGCCGCATCGACAGATCGCCGTCGGCAACGCCGACGGTCTTGCCGTCGAGATCCGGCAATACCTGGATGCCTCGGCTCCTGCGCGCGACGATCGCGTAGGGCGCGCGGTTGAACAGCACGAACACCGCCTTGACCGGCGCCGCATCTTCCTTGTCGCGAAAGCGGATCAGCTCGTTGATGTCGACGAGCGCAAGCTCGCTGTCGCCCTTGGCGACGCGTGCGAGCGCCTCCGGCGATCCGGTTGCGCTGGCGAAGGACACGTTGAGACGCTCGGCGCTGAACCTGCCGTCCTTCGCCGCAAGGAAGAACGGTGCCATGCTCGCATCCAATGGTCGGTCGAAGCTGAAATGGATCGCAATGGAAGGCGCAGTCTCGGCCGCGCTGACATCGCGGGCGATCAGCATCGCAAGCGGGATCGAGAGGGCCAGCAGGCAACGAAGCGCGATCGTCTTGAATTCCGACATCAGTTGCGCCGGTCCCGCATTGTTATGGCTTCGTGACGCTCGCAGCGCCGGCCGGCAGTCAGTCTGTCCGCGCCAACATGAACGGAGGATGAGCGGCGTTGCGGCATCGTTACGCAACCCCGTTCAGCTTGTGTTGGGGTTGGGGAACCTACTTAGGTCGCGAGTGTTTGACAGACATCAGCCTGTCGTCAGGCACCATCCGAGGTCCCAAGGAGGGTCCAAATCATGTTTGACAGCCTTTCGAAGTTTGTCGGCCGCAAGGCCGTCCTTGCCACGGCCGCCGTGGTGGCTCTGACCGCCGCTGCACCCACCGCCTCCTACGCGGGCGGTCGTCATTGGCATGGTGGTGGCGGCGGCGCCGCCGCTGCAGCGATGTTCGGCCTGGCCGCGACCGGTCTTGCGATCGCAGCCACCCGGGACGCCTACGCCTACGATCCGGGCCCGGGTTACTATTACGGCGGCGGCCCGGTCTATTACAGCAGCCCCGGCTATGGATCCTATTATTACGACTCGCCCAACCGCTACACCTATGGCGGCTACAAGAACCCCTGCGCCCACGGCTATTCCGGCTACAGCTGCTACTAGCTGATCGGCCATACGCCATCGGCGAACAGGCCGTCGCGCTTGCCGCGCCGGCCTGTTTTCTGCTTTTATTGTCGCGCGTTAACGCCCGCGCCACGGGTTTAGAGTAATTTTGAGTACATGAGTGATTCGCTAGAGCGGCTATATCTGGCTGTGCTCGCGGCCAGAGATCTTGATCCGGCAACATCGCGTACGGCCCGGCTGTTTCAGCGCGGGCCTTCCAAAATGGCGAAGAAGCTGGCCGAAGAGGCCATCGAAGTCGTGATCGACGCGGTCAACGGCGACAGCGAGGCCGTGATCCGGGAAAGCGCCGATCTCCTCTACAATCTCACCGTGCTCTGGGCATCGGCCGGCGTGCGCCCCGAGGACGTCTGGCGCGAAATGACGCGGCGTGAAGACATGCTCGGCATCGCCGAGAAGCTGCCGAAATCCGCGATGAAGCTGCCCAAAGTCGCGTCACCTCGCGTGGCCGCCAGGCGGCCAATTGTCGCGCTCGAGGGCCGCACCGCGCGCAAGCGCCACTAAACCGCGATGAAACCGGGGTGAATGGGGCATCGCGCTTCAGCCTCTTGTTTGAGCATGATCTTTTTGGAAGACCGCTGCGCACCTTGCGCTGGCGCGGTCACGCGGGGCCGGATCATGCTCGAAACGTCATAATTCGCCTCAATCTCGGCATGGACAAATCCATCCCATGGTGCTTCATCGCGGCGCCATGCTGAAACGTATTTACGATTGGTGCATCGACGCCGCCCACAAGCCCTACGCACTCTGGATCATGGGCATTGTGTCTTTCGCCGAAAGCTCCTTCTTTCCGGTGCCGCCGGATGTGATGCTGATTCCGATGTCACTGGCGCGTCCGCAGCGCGCCTGGCTCTATGCCGCGGTCTGCACCGTGACCTCGGTGCTGGGTGGCATCGTCGGCTATGCCATCGGCGCGCTGCTGTTCGACTCGGTCGGCCAATGGCTGATTGACGTCTACGGCCTCGGCGGCAAGGTCGAGGCTTTCCGCGCCTCCTATGCGGAATGGGGGGCAGTCATCATCCTGCTCAAGGGGCTGACGCCGATCCCCTACAAGCTCGTCACCATCACCTCGGGCTTTGCCGGCTACAACATCATCCTGTTCATCCTGTGCTCGATCGTTGCGCGCGGCGGACGCTTCTTCGTCGTCGCGATCCTGCTCAACCGCTATGGCGACTGGATCCGCGTGAAGATCGAGAAGCATCTCGGTCTCGTGGTGGCGGTCGGCGCCATCGTGCTGGTGCTCGGCTTCGTCGTCGCCATCAAGCTGATCTAGAGGCGAGCGGCTTTGCCGCCGCGCCGGCTTCGGCTACGGTTGCCGTCATGATGGTTCGATCCGGCAATCCGGCCTTGCGGCTCGGGACGCTGATTTCAGCAGTGCTGCTGGTGCTGCTCGGCGCCGACGGGACCGGGTGGGCGCAATCCGCTCCGCCGGCGCTCGGTTTGCAGGAGCAGGGGCAACAAGCCGCGCCTCAGCCGTCGACACCCGCTCCATCGGCGCCGCCGGCGCGCGAGGAAAATCCCGGCCTGATCAATGAAATGGGCAAGCTGTTCGACAAGCTGCCCTCGATCCTGCCGCCGATCAAAAGCCCCAGTGAAACCATGGACGACCTGTCGCGGCTCGCCAAGCCGTCGACCATGGTCTCGGGTCGCGTCGCCTGTCCAGCTTCGTCGAACGGCGCGCCCGACTGCAAGCAGGCCGCCGACCAGCTCTGCCAGAGCAAGGGCTACAAGGAAGGCAAGAGCCTGAATGCCGACTCCGCCGAGAAATGCTCGGCCAAGGTCCTGATCCCGGGCCGGCAACGCAAGCCCGACGACTGCCGCACCGATACTTTCGTGACCAGCGCGCTGTGCCAGAACTGACGTGAAGGCCTCGCGCGCATGCAGCAAGGAGCGCCCATGAGCCGTACGGAGCAGGATTTCCTCGGACAGCGTGAGATCGCCGACGACATCTATTACGGCGTTCAGACCATCCGGGGTAAGGAGAACTTCCACATCACCGGCATTCCGATGAACCAGGAGCCTTACTTCGTGAAGGCGCTCGGTTACGTCAAGAAGGCCGCCGCCATGGCCAATCGCGATCTCGGCGCGATCGACGCCAGGGTCGCGGACGCGATCATCCTGGGCTGCGAGCGGGTCATCGCCGGCGACATGATGGATCAGTTCGTCACCGACTTCATCCAGGGCGGCGCCGGTACGTCGACCAACATGAACGCCAACGAGGTGATCGCGAACCTCGCGCTGGAATCGCTCGGCTTCGGCAAGGGCGACTACCAGCACGTCAGCCCCAACGATCACGTCAATTATGGCCAGTCCACCAACGATACCTATCCGACGGCCTTTCGCCTGGCGCTGATCCTGCGGCTCGAGAGCTACATGACGGCGCTGCGCCAGCTCCAGGAAGCCTTCTTCGCCAAGGGCCGCGAGTTCGACCGCGTGCTGAAGATGGGACGCACGCATCTTCAGGACGCGGTGCCGATGTCGCTCGGCGCGGAATTCCGGGGCTGGGGCACCACCATCGGCGAGGAAGTCGATCGCATCTCGGAAGCGCGAGCATTACTGCGCGAAATCAATCTCGGTGCCACCGCGATCGGCACCTCCGTGACCGCGGCCGTCGGCTATCCCAAGCTCGCGGTCCGGCATCTCAGTGCCCTGACCGGCGTCGATTTCATCCTCGCCGGCGACCTTGTCGAGGCGACGTCCGACACCGGCGCCTATGTGCAGCTCTCCGGCGTCCTGAAGCGCACCGCGAGCAAGCTGACGAAGATCTGCAACGACATCCGCCTGCTTGCCTCCGGCCCGCGCGCCGGCTTCAACGAGATCAACTTGCCGCAGCTTCAGCCCGGCTCCTCCATCATGCCCGGCAAGGTCAATCCCGTCATCCCCGAGGTCGTCAACCAGACCAGCTTCCTCGTCATCGGGCTCGACACCACGGTGACGCTCGCGGCCTCGGCCGGCCAGCTCCAGCTCAACGTGATGGAGCCGGTGATCTCGTTCGCGCTGTTCTTCTCGATCCGCACCATGGAGCGCGCCGTCAACAGCCTGCGCGAAAACTGCATCGTCGGCATCACCGCCAACGAGGAGCACACCCGCAACATGGTGCTCAATTCCCTCGGCATCGTCACGGTGCTGAAGCCGCTGCTCGGCTACAAGCAATGCGCCGAGATCGCCCGCGAGGGCTACAAGAGCGGCAAGTCGCTGCACCAGATCGTCGTGGTCGAACGCAAGCTGCTGACGCAGGAGAAGTGGGACGAGATGTTCTCGTTCGAGCGGCTGATCAATCCGGATTTGATTGGGTAGGGGGCGCCGTCATCCGGGGCGCGCGCAGCGCAACCCCGGAATCCATTTCGCCACGCATACTGATGCCCGATGGATTCCGCGTTCGACGCTGATGCGTCGCCCCGGAATGACGAGGAGAGAATTCCGCACCTTGGAATAGTATCGCTGGTGCCGCCTACGGCGCCAAAACGCAATACTTGACAGTGGAAAGATTGCCTTGTTGGTATGTTGCCCAACCTTCCATTGACCGGCCAACAGAGGATCGTTTCGCTATGTCCATGCCTGCCCTGTTCAAGGGACGCCTGTCGATCCCCGTGATCGGCTCGCCGCTCTTCATCATCTCGGTGCCCGATCTCGTGATCGCGCAGTGCAAGGCGGGGGTGGTCGGCTCGTTTCCGTCGCTGAATGCCCGGCCGCCGGAGCTGCTCGACGAATGGCTCGCGCGCATCACCGAAGAACTCGCGGCCTATGACCGCGCCCATCCCGACAAGCCGTCGGCGCCGTTCGCGGTCAACCAGATCGTGCACAAGTCGAACAACCGGCTCGACCACGACATGCAGCTCTGCGCCAAGTACAAGGTGCCGATGATCATCTCCTCGCTCGGCGCCCGCGAGGAGCTGAACCAGGCCGTGCACGGCTGGGGCGGCATCGTCTTCCACGACGTGATCAACCAGAAATTCGCGCACAAGGCGATCGAGAAGGGCGCTGACGGTCTGATCCTGGTCGCGGCCGGCGCCGGTGGCCATGCCGGCACGATCTCACCGCTGGCCTTCGTCGCCGAAACCCGCAAGTGGTTCGATGGTCCGATCGCGCTGTCAGGGGCGATCGGCAACGGCAAGGCGATCCGCGCCGCACGAATCCTCGGCGCCGACTTCGCCTATATCGGCTCGGCTTTCATCGCGACCAAGGAAGCCAATGCGGTCGAGAAGTACAAGGAGATGATCGCGGGCGCGACGGCCGACGACATCGTCTATTCCAACCTCTTCACTGGCGTGCACGGCAACTACCTGAAACCTTCGATCCTCGCTGCCGGCATGGATCCCGAGAATCTGCCGACCTCCGATCCCTCCAAGATGAATTTCGGCACCGACGCCTCCGGCGAGCGCGCCAAGCCGAAGGCCTGGAAGGAGATCTGGGGCTCGGGCCAGGGCATCGGCAGCATCGACGGCATCGTACCTGCCGCCGAACTGATCGCGCGTTTCAAGAAGGAATACGACGAAGCCATCGATCCGCCGTTGTAGTTCTCGTGTCCCGGACGCGCGGCAGCGTGTAACGCTGCTGCGCTGCGTCCGGGGAACGCCAGCCGAGGTATCGAACAGATATGCCCCCCGTCTACCGCGTCGACGGCAACAATGTCGTCAGCAGTCCGGATGCCGCCGGCCCCTGGGACCCGCGCATGCAGCACGGCTCGGCGCCCGCTTCGCTGGTGACATGGGCGGCCGAGCGCATTCCGACGCCTGTTGCGATGGACATCGCGCGCGTCACGATCGATCTCATGCGCCCGGTGCCGGTCGGGCCGCTCACGATCGCGACCGAAGTCTTGCGCGAGGGCCGCAAGATTCAGCTCTGCCAGATCAAGCTGCTCGCCGACGGCGTGCAGGTGGTCGGCGCCACCGTGCTCAAGATCAGGCGCCAGGCGCTGACGCTGCCCGATGGCGTCAAGGAGCTGCCGGTCACATTACCTTCGCCCGAGGATTCGCTGGTCGAGGAGAGTGCCGCCGTCACCAGCCCGTTCGTGCGATTGGTCTCGATGCGCGCCGCGCGCGGCCGCTTCGGTCAGGCCGGCGCCGGCGCGATCTGGTTTCGCGTCGACAATCCGCTGATCGAGGGCGAGGCGATCTCGCAGGCGATGCGCGCAGTGGTCGCCGCCGACTTTTCCAACGGCACCGCGTCGATGCTCGACTTCCGCGCCTGGACCTACATCAACGCCGATCTCACCGTGAGTTTTTCGCGCCAGCCGGTCGGCGAGTGGATCCTGCTCGACGGTGAGTCCTGGATCGGCGCTGACGGCGCCGGACTCGCAATGTCGCGCCTCGCCGACCGCCAGGGCTATTTCGGCCGCGCGGTGCAGAGCCTCGTGATCGAGAAGCGGTGAGCGTGACGGCGAGCGCCGCGATTGCTCTTTGGTCCGATTGAACGGCAGGCTTCCGCCGCCGCGGAAGGGATGCTTGGTCGTGTTCAGAGGCATCCTGCCTGTTCAGATTCCGTAGAAGATCTTGATCTCCCACAGCACCACGATGATAGCCGTGATCAACGCGATCGCGGCGACTGCACTTTCCAGGGAAGCGACTCTCATCCTACTCTCCGCTTCCCAGCCCCGTCAGCGGTCTAGGTGATTCCCCGATTCGCAGGCAATTGCGGGGGCATCGCCGCCAGGCACTCCGTCGCGCGCTGTGGTGTCGGCGCCACAACGACACCGTAGAATCCCGGGGGTTTTACCCCACCATCCGGTCCCTTCCGCTCCAGAAGCCCGCACGCAGCACCTTCTTGTCGACCTTGCCGACGCCGGTCATCGGGAGCTGGTTGACGAACTGGATCTGCTTGGGCGCATGTGCCGAGCCCTTTCGTGTCTTGACCAGGTTGATCAGTTCGTCCGGATCGGGCCGTGCGCCCTCGCGCGGCACGACGATGGCGGTGACGGCTTCGCCCCATTTCTCGTCGGGGATGCCGACGACCGCGACCATGGCGACATCGGCATGTTGCGACAGCACGTCCTCGACTTCGCGCGGGAAGATGTTGAAGCCGCCGGACACGATCATGTCCTTCTTGCGGTCGAGGATGAACATGTAGCCGCGCTCGTCCTTGCGCGCGATGTCGCCGGTGTGGACCCAGCCGTTCTTCAGCGTCTCGGCGGTGATGTCGGGCCGCTTCCAGTATTCGGCCATGACATGCGGGGCGCGCACGCAGATCTCACCGGCCTCGCCCGTCTTCACTTCCTGATCGTTATCGTCGAGGATCCTGACCTCGCAGGCCGCGATCGGGAAGCCGCAGGACAGGAACAGCTCGGGCGTCCTGGGATCGTGGTCCGCCTTGCGCAGCACCGAGACCGGATAGCATTCGGTCTGGCCGTAAAGCTGCGAGAACACCGGTCCGATGCGTTCGATGCCCTCGACGAGCCGGCTCGGCGACATCGCGGACGCTCCGTAGAGCACCAGATCGAGCGAGGACAGATCGGTCTTGTCAAGCGCAGGATGGTCGAGCAGCACGTAGATCATGGTCGGCACGAACAGCGTGAAGTCGATGCGCTCGCGCGCGATCGTGGCCAGCACGGCCTCGGGATCGAATCCCCTCAGCATGTGCACGGTGCCGCCGCGCATGAGGGTCGGCAGCACTTTCGTGCCGGCGACATGACTGATCGGGGCGACGGTGAGGTAGCGTGCCGCGTCGGGGATCTCGAAGTCGGCGAGGATCGCAGCGGCGGCCCCGGCATTCTCGCGGTGATAGCGCAACGCGCCCTTGGACTTGCCGGTGGTGCCGCCGGTGTAGTTCAGCGTGGAGAGATCGTCGAGGCTGGCAAGACACTGCGCGCTGGCGTGTCCCGCGCTCTCGATGGCCGCCAGCAGATCGACGCCGTAGCCGGCCGGCCCCATGGTGAAGACCGCCTTGAGCAGGCTCGCTTTCGCAGCGAGCTCGCCGCCGCGGTCGCGGAAGGCGGCTGCATCGACCACCAGCATCTCCGCCTCGGAATCCTCGAGCTGGAACAGCTGGTCCTCCAGCGATCCCAGCGGATGCAGCCAGGTGATGCAGAGCCGCGACAATTGCGCGGCGACGCCGGCGCACCAGGTATCGGCACGGTTCGCGGTGAGGAAGGCGACGCGCGCGCCCGCCTGCAATCCAAGCCGCATGAACACGCCCTGGATGCGTCCGATCAAATCGATGGTGCCTTGATAGCTCAGCGATCCCCCGGGCCATGCGAAAGCGGTGCGGCCGGGATAGCGCGACAGCGCCCGTAGCGTCTGCGCGCAAGTCGGGGACGATGCGTGGAGCGGATCGGACATATGTTTCCTCGTTGCTTGTCACCGGCTTCTGGCGTGCCAATGTTGCTGATGACGCTAGCACAGGGACCGCGGGATGAAACGACAAAGCCCGTGCTGCGAGGCAAGAGTGACAAGGAGAATTGGGTGGCATCCGATCGACTGCAACGCTTTCGCGATCGTCTCGCTCTGCCCTTGATCGCTGCGCCGATGTTCCTGGTGTCGGGCGTCGAGCTCATGGTCGCGGCCTGCCGCAACGGGGTCATCGGCAGCTTCCCGACCGTGAATTGCCGCAGCACGGACCAGCTCGATGCATGGCTCTCCGCGATCGAGACGCGGCTGCGCCAGCACGAAGACCAGACCGGCCGCAAGGCGGCGCCGCTCTGTCCGAACCTGATCGTGCACCGCTCCAATGCGCGGCTGGAGCAGGATCTCGCCGTGCTGCTGCGGCACAGACCCGAGGTCGTCATCACGTCGGTCGGCTCGCCCGCGCCCGTGTTGAAGCCGCTGCACGATGCCGGTGCGCTTGTGCTGGCCGATGTCGCTTCCATCCGCCATGCCGAACGCGCGGCGGAAGCAGGTGCCGACGGGCTGGTGCTGCTCACCGCGGGCGCCGGCGGCCAGACCGGCTGGCTCAACCCGTTCGCCTTCGTCCGCGCGGTCCGTGCATTCTACGACGGCGTCATCGTGCTCGCGGGCGGCATCAGCGACGGCCATTCGCTGCACGCGGCCGAAGTGCTCGGCTGCGATCTCGCCTATATGGGCACGAAGTTCATCGCGACGCGCGAGAGCATGGCGGACGACCGGCACAAGCGGATGCTGGTCGAGAGCAGCGCCGACGACGTCCTGCTCACTACCGCCTTTACCGGCCTGCAGACCAGTATGCTGAGGCCGTCGATCGTGGCCGCCGGGCTTGATCCCGACGATCTGCCGGCGCGCGGCGCGATCGACATCGCCGAGGATATCGATCTGGCCGCGCGCGAAAACCGGCCGAAGCGCTGGCGTGACATCTGGAGCGGCGGGCACTCCACCTCTGGTGTCACCGACGTGCTCCCTGTCGACGAGCTCGTTGCGCGGACGGGGGTCGAATATCGTGAGGCGAGGGCACGTCTCTCCCCGTAAGAATGCGGAAAGTCAGGGGCGCTCGTCCGATCACGGTTAATCCAGGGCGCGCTCGAAACGCCACGCTTAACGGCAGATTAACCAACGCCCGCCAAGAATCCCTCACGGCCGCCAATCAGGACCGAGAGGGACAGGCGATGGACTTCGATTATCTCAACACCAAGACGGCGGCTTCGCTGGACGAAATCCGCGTTCGCGTCGCTCATGCCCTGGCCCGCCACCCGCTGTGCCGCAACGTCCGTTTCGACATCGTCAGCGTCCCCCGCACCCGCCGGGGCGGTAACTGGACAGTGGCGCTGCAATCGGTCGAGCCGCGCGCGGTCTGGGAGGCCTCGGAGATCGTCGCCGACATCCAGGACGCCTACGAGCTGGCCGTAGCTGCTTGATTTACCAGGATTTTTACGGGGCTATGTCGCGGCAAACATACTGATTGTCGCAACGATGGCACACTCAAGCCTTAATTCGTGCCCTTTTCCCGGGCAACGTTAACAAACTCGTGAAGCGTCCGTTCCCGGAGAGACGTTTGTCCAAAGCCATCACCATCGTTGTGCTGACCTGTTTCCTCGTTCTGGGCGCCGCCACCACCGCCATCCTTGGCCGCGACAGCGTACCCAGCGTCAGCGAAGAGATGATCTCGCAGACCCCTCCGCCGAAGCCGCTCGCAGCCAACCGCGCCGCCAAGGCCGACCGTCTGGTTCCGACGCTGGCGCTGGCTTCGGCCGCGTATGAGCCGGTCCAGGTGCCCGCCGACAGGCTTGCCCAGGCTCCCGTGCTGACCGAGCCGTTGCGCCAGGCCTTCGCTGCCGCCACGCCGTCGGACTTTCCGATGCCGAAACCAAGCGCGCATGAGGCGCCCGCCGCAGCGGAGGTTCCCGCCGTCGAAGTCCCGGCCAAGCCGAAGGTTGTGGCGAAGCCGCAGCCGCAGAAAAACTATTCGCTGCTCTCCGACGCACAGATCGCGGGGATCAGGGATCGTCTGAAGCTGTCCTCGTCGCAGGAATATTACTGGCCTTCGGTCGAGACCGCGCTGAGAAACGTCGTCCGCAAGATCTCGGCCAACAGGCTCTCCAATCCGCACGCGCCACCTAGCGCGCAGATCGATCCGAATTGCGATGAGGTCCAGCAGTTGAAGTCGGCAGCAATGCCCCTGCTGTTCCAGCTGCGTGACGATCAGAAGGAAGAAGTGCGTAAGCTGGCCCGCCTCATCGGGCTTGAAAAGGTCGCGCAGCAGATCTGACGCGGGTTCCTTTCGGAACCGCTCTCGCATCAGGAACATCTGGCAATCAACGTGCGTTGCTCGCCCCAAAGAGGGAGTGGATCAATGCGCGCCTCGACCGCCTATTTCGTCGGTGCCGGAACCATTGTTGCAGCGATTGCTATCGGCCTCGGCGGCGGCATCGTTGCCGGCAACATCATGAATCCGGTCACGTCCAAACGGGGCCCGGACACCAGCAAGATGGCGCAGCGTGCCGAATCCGCCGGCGCGACGGCGGCGACAAACGCGCCTTCGGCAAACGCAGCTTCGGAACGCGTCAATTACCTCACCGGTTCGCAAGCCTTCGGCACGATCATGGCCGCGCCGGCGCAAGCCGAAGCCAAGCCTGAGACCACCAAGCCTGAGACCACCAAGCCTGAAGCCGCAAAGCCTGACACGCAGCCTGCTCAGGCGAACGCCGAGCCGCCGGCACCGCCGCCTTCACAAGCGGCCGCCGTCGAGCCGCCGAAGGAACAGGCCAAGCCAGCAATCGGCTCCTCCTCGAAGGCCGCTAAATCCACCGAGCAGCAGGCCTCGGCCGATCCGACGTCCTCACCCGAGAATGCCTATGCCAAGGCCAGGGAGTCGGAAGTGAAGCGTGCGGCGTCCGAGCGGCGCCGGATGGAGCGCCGTGACCGCTGGGCCGAGCGCCGCTACTACGATTCCCGCGAGCAGCGCGGCCGTCCCGATTGGGACGACGTTGCCCGCAACGTCCGCGAAGATTCCGAGGCGCGCGATTACGCCGGCCGGCCGCGCAGCAGCTTCCCGCAGATCAGGCTGTTCGGGCCCGACGACGATTAGCGGCTGGCCCGGGATCGCGGCCGCAATGGTGGAAGGTGCGCCGTCACGATCGCGCCGCCGTCATTTCAGTCCCGCGCGCCGCAATCCCTCGAGATAATGCGCACGATCCTCGTCCCGCAGCATCGGCAGCTCGCGCGTGATCCAGGCGAGCGAGACCGCGGGTTGCGCGCGGCGCAGGCCATCGAGCGCGGAAGCCGCGAGCGCCGTATCGCCTGACATCCCGGCGGCGGCGGTCAGCACGCGATGCGCCCCGACGAAATCGCCGCGTTGCCGCAGCGACTCCCGCGCCATCTGCACGGCCCCCCCGTAGTCGCGGCCGACGAACCGGGCATAGGCCGCAATCCCGCAATAGATCGCCGCGAGCGGGTCGCGCGGGCTGAGCCGCAGCGCGCGGCGCGCAGCAGCATCGCCATCCTGCCATCGTCCGGCATAACAAAGCGTCACGCCATAGAATGCGTGCGCCATTGCAAAATTCGGATTGAGCTGCAGCGCCAGTTCGAACTCCGCCAGCGCGTCGTCGAAGCGGCGGCGGAACAGATAGGTGTAGGCGAGGCCGTGATGGGCAAAGGCATCCTCGCGATCGGCCTCCACCGCCGCGAGCGCCGCGCGTTCGGCGATCGGCACCGTCGCGGCCATGTCGGCCCAGCCCATATGCGCACCGAAGATATGGCTCGTCGCGAGCAGGCCCAGCGCCTTGCCATAGGCCGGATCGATCGCGATGGCTTTTTCGAGCAGCTCTTGCGCGGCGGCATTGTCCTCGCGCGTGCTGCGCCAATGATGCGACAAGGCGCGCATCACGAGGTCCCAGGCGTCCAGGCTGCCCGGCGGCTTCTGCTGGGCGCGAAAGTTTTCGGCGGCATAGAGCTGAGGCTCGATCGCGGCGACGATCGCCTCGGTGATTTCGTCCTGCACGGCGAAGATGTCGGCGAGCTCACGATCATAGCGCTCGGCCCAGAGATGGCTGCCGGTCGAGACGTCGTTGAGCTGGGCCGAGATGCGCACGCGATCGCCGCTCCGCCGCACGCTGCCTTCGACCACGTAGCGTACCCCGAGCTCGCGCGCCACCTCGCGGATGTGCACGGCGCGACCCTTGTAGACGAAGGAGGAGTTCCGCGCGACAACGAAGAACCAGCGCAGCTTCGACAGCGCGGTAATGATATCTTCGCTGATGCCGTCGGAAAAATAATCCTGCTCGGCCTCGCCGCTCATGTTGGTGAAGGGCAGCACGGCGATCGCGGGCCGCTCGGGAAGCGCGAGTGCCGCCCGCGACGCCCATGCGGTGCGGCCGTGCTCCGGGGCGAGCTCGCCCCCCTTGGCCTCGACGTCGCCGACGAAACGAAAACCCTTGCGGGCGATGGTGCGGATCAGCGCCTGACTCGCGCCACTGTCGCCGATCGCCTTGCGCGCGGCGTTGATCCGGCTGGTCAGGGTGGATTCGGAGACGCTGCGGCCGTGCCAGATCTTGTCGATCAATTCGTCCTTGCTGACCACCCGGTCGCGGTTCTGCATGAGGTGGACGACGAGATCGAAAACCTGCGGCTCCACGGCAACGGGAACCTGCTCGCGGCTCAGCTCGCGCAGGTCGGTATCGAGAAGATGGTCCCTGAACAGAAACTGCACGTCGAAAACTCAGGCTTCGTTACGAAATCGGACAGGCAGAATGACAAAAAGTGAAAAATTGGGTTGAAAACTGTGAGTCTGCCGAAGGTCATGATTGGTTCACCGCCATCGAAAGATGGCTGTCATGTCGTTTTCGGGGCGCGAATATAATCGCGGCCAGAATGTTGCGGGCCGATTGCCAATGGGATCATGTTCGCTCATCCAGCTCCGTCATCCTGAGGCGCCCGGAGCCTTGCGGCGCAATTGCGCCGCTGGGCGGAGGCCTCGAAGGATGGACGGCTCGGCTCCAGCGCGGCCGCTCGTCCTTCCGGGCTCACCACGAGACGCGTTGCATCCCATGTGAGAGCGTGAGGTGTCGTCATAATGCCGTCGCGCGGCAGATGTGGTGATCGGCGAATGTCCTTTGCCGAGCTGCGCCGACTGCGTAAGCTGTCGCGCACACCAACATCAACCACGAAGAAACGCCCATGCCCGCCTTTGCCGCTTCCACCACCGTGCTCGATTCCATGCTGTTCCGCGACGCCTTCGGCACGCCGGAGATGCGGGAGGTGTTCTCCGATCTTGCGCTGGTGGCGCGCTATGCCGAGGTCGAGGTGGCGCTGGCCAAGGCGGAGGCGAAATGTGGCGTGATCCCGCAGCAGGCTGCCGATCAGATCGCTGCGCGGACTGACGTTGCCGCGCTCGATTTCGAGCTGTTGCGGCAGGAGACCGACATCGTCGGCTATCCGATCCTCCCGCTGGTGCACCAGATGGTGAAACAATGCGGCGAGGCCGGCCGCTACGTGCATTGGGGCGCGACCACGCAGGACATCATGGATACCGCCGTGGTGCTGCAGCTCCGCGCCGCGCTGGAGATCGTCGCGCGCGACATCGACGAGCTTCGCCGCGTCCTGGCGAGCCTCTCGAAACGCCATCGCGACACGCCGATGGCGGGCCGCACCCATCTCCAGCAGGCGCTGCCGGTGACCTTCGGCTACAAGACTGCAATCTGGCTCGCCATGTTCGATCGCCATGCCGAGCGGCTGGCGCAGCTGAAGCCGCGCGTCCTGGTCGGCCAGTTCGCCGGTGCCGCGGGCACGCTGGCCTCGCTGGGCGACAAGGGCTTCGAGGTGCAGGAGGCGCTCTGCGCCGAGCTGAAGCTCGGCGTTCCCGCCTCGACCTGGCACGTCGCGCGCGACGGCTTTGCCGAGGCCGTGAACTTCCTCGCGCTCGTCACCGGCTCGCTCGGCAAGATCGCGCTCGACATCATGATCATGGCCTCGACCGAGTTCGCCGAAGTCTACGAGCCTTTCGTCAAGGGACGCGGCGCCTCCTCGACCATGCCGCAGAAGCGCAACCCGATCTCGTCGGAACTGATGCTGGCGGCCTCCAAGGCGGTACGCCAGCACGCCGGCCTGATGCTCGATGCCATGGTGCAGGATTTCGAGCGCGCCACGGGTCCCTGGCACGCCGAATGGATGGCGATCCCCGAGAGCTTCGTGCTGACCGCCGGCGCGCTGCACCAGGCGAAGTTTGCGCTCGCAGGTCTCATCGTCGATGAGGCGAAGATGAACGACAATCTCGCCATCAGCCGTGGCCTGATCGTGGCCGAAGCGGTCATGATGGGGCTCGCGCCGCAACTCGGCCGGCAAGAGGCACATGACGTGGTCTATGACGCCTGCCGTCGGGCCAACGACGAGGGAATGAGCCTGGCCGATGCGCTGTCAGGGGACACGCGGATCACGAGCCGCATCGATCGCGCCACAATCGAGGCGCTCACCTCACCGAAAAATTACCTCGGGCTTGCGCCTGCCATGGTTGACCGGGTGCTGAAATCGGCAACGCGTTGAAAACCAAAATGCGCGAAACTGCGTATCTTCTCGACGTCGCAAGGTGCTCGCGTACTTGCGCCCCACGATGCTAGACTTAGATTGAACGAGAGATTTTCGGCAGAGGGACTCGCATGACTGATCACCGCAATTCCGCTACCACCATCGATCCCGCCAAACTCGACCGGCTGGCCGAGGTGGCGGTGAAGGTGGGCCTGGGCTTGCGGCCGGGGCAGGATCTTCTTTTGACCGCGCCTGCGATCGCGCTGCCGCTGGTGCGGCGGATCGCGGTGCATGCTTACAAGGCCGGCGCCGGCATTGTGACGCCGATCCTGTCGGACGAGGAGATGACGCTGGCGCGCTACCGCCATGGCCACGACAGCAGTTTCGATCGTGCCGCCGGCTGGCTGTACGAGGGCATGGCCAAGGCGTTCTCGGACAACACCGCGCGGCTCGCAATCGTCGGCGACAATCCGATGCTGTTGTCCGGCGAGGATCCGTCGAAAGTGGCGCGCGCCAGCAAGGCCAATTCGATGGCCTATCAGCCCGCACTGGAAAAGATCGTCAATTTCGACACCAACTGGAACATCATCGCCTATCCAAGCCCGTCCTGGGCCAGGCAGGTGTTTCCCAATGACCCCGAGGACGTCGCGATCGGCAAGCTCGCCGATGCGATCTTCGCGGCCTCGCGCGTCGACCGCGAGGACGCGATGGGCAATTGGGCGAGCCACAATGCGGTGCTGCGCGAGCGTACCAACTGGCTGAATGGCCAGCGTTTCCGCGCACTGCAGTATTCGGGGCCGGGGACCGACCTGACCATCGGCCTTGCCGACGGCCACGAATGGGAGGGCGGCGCCTCGCTGTCCAAGAACGGCATCAGCTGCAACGCCAACATCCCGACCGAAGAGGTGTTCACCACGCCGCATTGCCGCCGGGTCTACGGCCATGTCGTGAGCTCGAAGCCGCTGTCCTACCAGGGCACGCTGATCGACAACATCGCCGTGCGCTTCGAGGACGGCAAGATCGTGGATGCGAAGGCCTCGCGCGGCGCGGAAGTGCTGAACAAGGTGCTCGACACCGACGAGGGCGCACGCCGTCTCGGCGAAGTGGCTCTGGTGCCGCATTCATCGCCGATCTCGCAAAGCGGGTTGTTGTTCTACAACACGCTGTTCGACGAGAATGCGGCGTCTCACATCGCGCTCGGCCAGTGCTATTCGAAATGCTTCGTCAACGGCGCGCAGCTCACCCCGCAGCAGATCGCGGCGCAAGGCGGCAACCAGAGCCTGATCCATATCGACTGGATGATCGGTTCGGCCGAGACGGATATCGACGGCATTTTGCCCGATGGCAGCAAGGTGCCGGTATTCCGCAAGGGCGAGTGGGCGAAGTAGCGCGCGTACCTTTCTTCTGGGAGACGTGAGCGCCGCGCGACATATTCTCTGTGGTCGATTCTCCGGCCATAGTTGTTGCGCCGTTCCTTGAAGAGGTCCCGTCCTCATCCGGGCAGCGTTGAGCGCGCGACCGGAGCGACTAGCAGAGGCTCGAGCGTCGAGGCATAGGCATCGTCCGTGCCTTCGCGCATTTTGTCGCACCCGGGAAGACGACCGGGGCATGTCCGCGGATTTGCAAGGGAATTGCGACGTTAACCGTGAGCACGTTTCGCATCCGGCTGATTCTCGAAGTCGATGTAAGAAAGAATTAAAAACGGATGACTAGCGTCCCAATATCTTTCGAAACAATCCCGGCCCGGATCGGCCGCAAATATCATTTCCGAGGAAGCAAATGTCGCGCGCATTGATTGAAGTCGGTAGTTGCAATGTGGATCTCGAGCTGCGGCCGATCGAGCCGTCCTGGGTCATCGAGGGTAATCCGGTATCGCGCTCACGCGTCCTGTCGACCAGCGCCGACGGCACGGCCCAGACCATCATCTGGCAGTGCACCGAAGGACGTTTCAACTGGTACTACGATATCGACGAGACGATCATGATCATGGAAGGTTCGATCGTGCTCGAAAGCGACGGCATGCCGCCGAAGCGCTATGGCCCCGGCGATGTCATCTTCTTCCGCGACGGCGCGCATGCCAAATGGCATGTCGAAGGCCACGTCAAGAAGATCGCCTTCTGCCGCAAGACCAATCCCGTGATGATCGGTTTCCTGATCCGCGTCGTCAACAAGCTCAAGAAGATTTTCGCTTTCGGCGGCGAGCGCCGTCCGGCCTCGCTGATGGGTGCCGGCTAGAGTTCGCAATCAGGTTTCAAGGACGCTTCCCAGCGGCTACGACGGAAGAGGGGTCGGGATTACATCCCGGCCCCTCTTCTCGTCATGACGGCAATTCAAGCCGATAGACGTCGATCGCGGTCTGCGAGAACAGCGCTGTCTTCTCGGCCTCGCTCAGGGGCGATGCGATGTGCTTGAAGGCGTTGAAGATCACCTGGTAGCTGCACTGGCCCTTGTCCGGCGGGAAATTGCTTTCGAACATCGCGCGCTTGGGTCCGAACGCCTCGATGCAGGTTTCGATATAGGGTCGCCAGGCCGCGGCAAGCTCCTCGGATGACGGCGGCCTCTCGCGCAGATGGAAGTCGTAGCCGAGCAGGCACATGGCGAGCCCGCCGAGCTTCACCACCACGTTCTCGCATTTTGCGATTTCCCGGATCGAGGCGCGCCATTGCGGAAACACCTCCTCGCGCCGTCCTGCAAAGCGGCCGATACCGGCGGGGCCGCCGCAATGGTCAAGCACGATCCTGGTATCGGGGAAGGCGCGGGCCAGTTCAGTCAGTTCGCCGATCTGCGGGTGGAACAGCCAGGCATCGAAGCTAAGGTTCAGCGGCGCGAGGCAAGCAAAGCCTCGGCGGAAGGCTGGGTCCTGCAACAGGCCTTTCTGCCTGTTGGCGTACATGCCGGCGACGACGGGGTCCTGGTCCCAGGCCGAGGAATGCCTGATGCCGCGGAAGCGGCCGTTGCCGGCCGCGATCTCGGCTTCCAGCACCCCCTTGGCGGCGTCGCCGAGCAACAGATTGGCGTGGCTGACGATGCCGGCACAGATCGCCGCTTTGCCGTAAGCGCCGCTCGCGCTCATCGCGGCGACGCCGTTGGCGAACTCGACCTCGCCGACCGGCCGGAACGCCTCCGGCCCATGCGCGCGGTACATCGAGCGGCAGTCGACATAGACCGTGGCGATGACGTTGTGGCCGCTCGCGATGTCCGCGGCCATCTCCTCGATCAGATAACGGTGCCCGCGATTCCAGAGATGGTGATGGGGATCGACGATCGGCCGCGCCGGATCGATGATCTCCTCCTGGTGCAGCGCGAGCCAGTCCTCGCGCGGCTCGACGAACAGCCCGCTCGTGTTGGCGGGCACTCCGCTTGCAGCCATCGGCATTCGCTCCCTCCTTGTTCTTGTGGCGGGAGCCTAGCACTTCATCTCGACGCGCAGCAGCGCGCGCTATGCAACCGCGCCTATCGTCGTGAGCACAGCCGGGTCGTCGTCAGCCCTTGCGCCGCCTCGCTCTCACAGCCACCGTGAGCCGCCAGTCCGCAGCCGCGGCAGGCTTGACCTCGCCAAGCCAATGGAAGGAATCGCCGGTGATCTCGGTGAAGCTCCAGCGCGTCAATTCGCCCGCCTCGGTCGTGCCTTCCTGCACGATGTCATCGCCGCGCGGACGGCCGATCTGCTGGCGGAACAAGCTCCGGCCGGGGTCGAACCAGGAAATCCGCCATCCCGCGATGGTCGGGTCATATACTCGAAACGTCGTGCCGTACCAATTGCCGGCGATCGGAAATTCCGGCGCGCCTGCAAGCCGGGGGATGATCCAGACGTCCTGCACGGCGCGGCCCTGCAGCACCCAGCCGAAATGGATCTCGCCTGGCGCGGTATGCCTCGTTCCATCGGAGCCGTAAGCGGTGATCTCGGCATCCCAGTCCCCGACGAAGCGGCCGTAAAGTTGGAGCGCCGCCTCATGCTCGAGGTTTGGTCCGTCCGCGTGCAACAATCTTGCAAAGTCGGTCATGTCGATCTCCTGTTGCGAGGAGACCAGCACGACCGGCCGCAGACGACTTGGAGAAAATTGCGCCTCAGACCCCGTCGAGGATGATCACCGTCGGCTTCGACGGCAGTCCATCCCGCGACATCCGGAACGAGCGTTCGGTACGGCGGTCGATCTCGAAGTCCTGGCCGATCCGGCGCATGAAATCGTCGAGCGGCGTGGCGAAGCGGTGCATCGGCAGCACCACGGAGGAGCGCAGGCGCTTGGTGATCTCGGAGATGCCTCCTAGCGACATGGTATAGGTGCCGTCGATCGGCACCATCACGATGTCGAGCCGTCCGATCTGGGCGAAATGGCTGTCGTCGAGCTTGTGGTGGAGATGGCCGAGATGGCCGATGCAGAGGCCGGCGACCTCGAAGATGAAGATCGAATTGCCGTCGCGGATCATGTCGGCGCCGGCATCATCACCGAAATAGCGGCGGATGTCGGTCGTGACGTTGCGGATGATGGTGTCTCCGACGCGGGTCGACACGATCGCGGGCTTGCCGTCCTCGCTCCAGCCATGCAGCACATGGGGAATACGCCTGTCCGGGAACAAGGTGTAGTGCGTGCTGTGGGCGCGGTTCATGGTGACGACGTCGGGCAGCCGGCCGACCTGATAGGCGCCGCTATAGTCGGTGGCGATACGCAAGCCGGCGGGCGTGTCGATGTAGTAGGTCGAATGGCCGGCGTAAGTGATCTCGACCTCGGCGGAGCCGGCGGCCTGCCGGAACGCGACCGGTATGGCCCGCGGCGCGGCATTGGCCATCGCCAGGCACTCGCTGCGCTGCGGTTGCTGGGCGAGAGCAGGGGTGAGGAATGCACCGAACAGAGCCAGAGCCGCCGAAACCAGTCGCCGCATGTATCCGTCCCCGATGACTTCACGGCGAAGTCTAACGTGCAATGCAGCGCCTCGCCAATGGGCTGGGATCAACAGCGCGTCAGTGTCGCACCTATTGCTCGCGTCTTGGGCGGAGCTTCCAGGTGATCGCAACGAGGCTCGCGGTGATCAGGCCGCTGATGAGGCCCGCGATGGGGAGCGCAAGCAGCAGCGCGGCGGTCGCGGCCCAGCCGATCGAGGAGAAGGCTTCGGCGAAGGTCGCGAGCCGCGACGAGGTCTGGCGACGGCGGAATTGGCTGCGCCGTGCCTGCACCCGGAACCAGAGCTGGATCGCGGTTGCCGAAGCCGCACTGACGATGATCGCGCCGGCACTGATCGCGGCCTGGTAGGGCGAGGCGAAAGCGAGTGCCGCGACCAGTGGGCAGAAGATGACGGCGATGGCGATCAGTACCACCTCGATTTTGGCGCGGGTGACGCTCGACGGTGTCAGCGGCGCGGTCGCGACCAGGTCGGGGGCGTCCTCGCCCGAGATCGTCAGCCAGGCGAGCCCGCCGGCAAGCTGTCCGGCCGCCATCACGATGACGGGCGTGATCAGCGTCAGCGCCGCTGAGCTGTCGGCAAAGTTGCGCCAAAGCAGCAGCGCCGGCGGCACCAGATAGAGCAGTTGCATCAATGTCTGCGAGATCAGCCAGGGATCCCGCCAGAGCAGCGAGAATTCCTTGCGCCGCAGCGCCTGTTGCCGCGACCCGCGGCGGAACGGACGCTCCCTGGTGCGCTTGCTGCCGGAGGTGCCGTAGGCTGCGGCATCGATCGCCGTGTCGGCAAAGCGGTGCGAGAAGATCGCCATGACGCTTCCGAGCAGCACCAAAGCGAGCGCGAGGAGCAGCAGCAGCGCTTCGCTGTCGCCCATCACGGCCCGCGCCGGCCACCACCAGATGCTGTCGACATCGGGGGCATGAGCGGCCAGGCTGCCCGAGGTCAGGATGGTGATGCGCGACAGCGTGCCGTAGGACATGATCGCGGCGACCTGGAGCGCGATCACGAATCCGGCGCCGATGACCGCGGCGAGGATCTGGGCAATGAGGCGCGTCCGCGCCGGGCCGATCAGACGGAACAGCAGGATGGTGACGGCGATCGCGATCGCCGCGGCCGACAGGCCCATGGCGACGACCACCCCGAATGTCGCGAGCCAGCGTGCCCCGCCGCCGATCACGAGCACGTCGATGAAGGGCGTCGAGAACAGCAGCGCCATCGCGGTGACGGTCAGCGCGATCGCGGCGATGCGGACCGAGAACAGATTGGCCAGCCTCGCCGGCGAGGACATGATCAGGTCGAGATCGGCGCGGGCGTAGAACACCCGTGTCACGGATTCGATCGCCTGCGACAGCATCAAGGTCCAGGCGAGAAAAATCGTCGCCGAGATCACGATCAGCGAGGCCTTGTCGAGCGGCAATTGCAGATCGGCGAAGCGGCCGATCACCGCCCAGGCCGGCAGGTGCAGCAGCGCGGCGAAGCAGATCAGGCCGATGATGGCGGCGCGCGTCCGCTTGCGTCGTCCGCTGGTCATCATGGCGAGCCATTCGCGCCAGGCGAGCCGCAGCTCGTGGCGGGCAAACCAAGAGAGCGCGGTTGCCGAGCTCATGCGGCTTCCGGAAGCGTCACCAGCGCGATGAAGAGATCCTCCAGGCTGGTGTCGGCGTGGCCGTTCTGCTGGCGCAGCTCGGTCAGCGTGCCCTGGGCGACGAGGCGGCCCGAGGCGATCACGCCGATGCGGTCGGCCATCCGCTCGGCCACCTCGAGAATATGCGTGGTCATGATCACGGTGCAGCCGGCGCGGACGCGCTCGCCGAGAAGACCCTTCACGTGGCGGGCAGAGACGGCATCGAGCCCCGTCAGCGGCTCGTCGAGGATGATGAGGCGGGGATCGTGGACCAGCGCGCCGGCCAGCGCCACCTTTTGGCGCATGCCCTTGGAAAAGCCCTCGCAGCGCTCGTGCCGGTGCGGCGCGAGGCCGAGCGAGGTGAGGAGTTCCTGCGCGACCGGCTCCGAGGCCGATGGTGCGATGCCCCAGAGGCCGGCGACGAATTCGAGATATTCGAGCGGGGTCAGCTTGTCGTAGATCATCGGCTCGTCGGAGACCCACGCCATCACCTGCTTGGCCGCGACGGGGTCCTGGAGCGCATCGACGCCGAAGATCGAGACCGAGCCGGCATCGGGGCGCAGCAGGCCCGCAACCATGCGCAGCGTCGTGGTCTTGCCGGCGCCGTTGGGCCCCACCAGCGCATAGAATTCGCCGGCGTGGATGGTGAGATCGAGGCCGTCGACCGCCAGACGGTCAAAACGCTTCGTTAACCCCAGCACTTCCAGCGCCGAGCTATCCGGCTTCATGACGGCCATACCATGCGGTTCTGCATCGCCCGCGACCATGACTCGAAGATGTTTCGGCACCGTGAATCGCGCTGCCGCAAATTCCGTGCTCCGGATTGGACTAAAGGCAAGTCACCCCGGCAAGTCACCGTTTGTTGACAGCGCAGGACGGTTCAGGCTGAATTGGTTCCGGACAAATGGCGCTGACGCGGCGAAACGACTGCGTAGCGACTGGACACAAGATGCGGCAGGGCGGTCGAGAAGAACCGCCCGTTGTATCGGGAGGACGCGCGTCAATGCTGGATTTCGTTCAGCAGCTGGTCAGCGGTGTTGCGCTCGGCTGCGTTTACGGCCTGATCGCGCTCGGCTTCGTGCTCGTCTACAAGGCCACCGAGGTCGTCAATTTCGCCCAGGGCGATCTGATGATGCTCGGCGGCTTCTTCGCCTTCACCTTCATCGGCATGATGGGCCTGAACTACTGGCTCGGCTTTGCCGGTGCGGTGGCCGCAATGGCGCTGTTCGGCATGGTGGCGGAGCGCGTGGTGGTACGGCCGATCCTCGGCTATCCCCAGTTCTCGATCATCATGGCGACCATCGGCCTCGGCTATTTCCTGCGCTCGATCGCCGGCATGATATGGGGCACCGATGATCTGAAGATCGAGACACCGTTCAGCCAGGGCGTGCTGCGGATCGGATCGCTGGTGCTCGCCTACGACAAGCTGTCGGTGATCGCGGCGACGATGATCCTGTGCACGCTGCTCTATCTCTTCTTCAACAAGACCACGCTCGGCACTGCGATGCGCGCCAGTTCCGAGAACATGCTCGCTGCCTACTACATGGGCATCCCGGTCAAGCGCGTGGTGTCGATCGTCTGGGCGATCAGCGCGGCGGTCGCGACCTGCGCCGGCGTGCTGCTGGCGCCGATCACCTTCATCCACTCCAATGTTGGCCTCGTGCTCGGCCTGAAGGCGTTTCCCGCCGCGGTCCTCGGCGGCTTCGGCTCGATCCCGGGGGCGGTGGTCGGCGGCGTCCTGATCGGCGTGATCGAGAGCATGGCGGGCTTCTACCTGCCCGAGGGCTGGAAGGACGTCGCGCCGTACCTCGTGCTGCTCGCGGTGCTGCTCCTGAAGCCGGAAGGTCTGTTCGGCCATCACGTCCGCAAGAAGGTCTGAACGCCATGCGCTTCCTGTTCAAGACCGACTATGAAGACGACATCAAGCTGTTCCCGCATTCGGGCTACATCGTCACCTACGGCATCCTGCTCACGCTGCTGCTGATCGCACCCTTTGTGCTCTCCAGCTATCTAATGAGCCAGCTCGTCTTCGTCTGCATCTATGCGACCGTCGGCGTCGCGCTGCTGATCCTGACCGGCTTTACCGGCCAGGCCTCGCTCGGCCACGCCGCGTTCCTCGCGATCGGCGCTTACACTGCCGCATATCTCCAGAAATACAATGTTCCGTTCCCGGTCTACTTCCTCGCCGCCGGCGCGTTGGCCGGCCTGATCGGAGCGATGGTCGGCTTTCCGGCGCTGCGCCTGACCGGCATCTATCTCGTCATCGCCACCATCTCCTTTGCCCTGATCGTCGAGGAGATTCTGGCGCGCTGGGAGAGCGTCACTCACGGCAATGAGGGCATGCGGGTCAAGACGCTGTCGCTGCTCGGCGTCGCGGTGCCGCGCGACAGCCCGGCCTTCTATTTCCTCTGCCTCGCCGTGCTGGTGCTGACCATCGTCGGTACGCTCAATCTGCTGCGCTCGCCGACAGGCCGGGCCTTCGTTGCGATCCGCGACTCCGAGACGGCGGCGCGCAGCATGGGCGTCAACGTCGCGCTCTACAAGGTGAAGTCCTTTGCGATCTCGGCGGCAATCACCGGCTTTGCCGGCGTGCTGTTCGCCCACAAGCTCTCCTTCATCTCGCCGGAGATGTTCACGCTCCAGCTCTCGATCGAGTTCATCATCGTGATCCTGATCGGCGGCACCTTCAGCCTGCACGGCGCGGTGCTGGGCGCGATCTTCATCGTGATGATCGATCCGTTCCTGACCTACCTGAAGGACGACATGCCCGGCATCATCGCCGGCATCGCCGCCGCGTTCGGCGCGGGCGCGGCGACCGCGGCCAACATCCAGTCGAGCGTCGCGGCCTTCGCCTCGCTCAACGGCCTGAAGGGCGCGATCTACGGCATCATCATCGTGCTTTTCGTGTTGTTCGAGCCGCTCGGGCTCTACGGCCGCTGGCTCAAGATCAAGCTCTTCTTCCAGCTGTTCCCGCTCTACAAGCGCGCCACCTTCAAGCGGCAGAAGATCTACGTGAAGTCGGAGCGGAACCGATGAGCTATTTTCGCGCCGAGAATCTGTCGCTGCATTTCGGGGGCCTCAAGGCCGTCGATGCGGTGTCCTTTGCGGTCGAGAAGGGCGAGATCCTGTCGATCATCGGGCCGAACGGCGCCGGCAAGAGCTCGATCTTCAACCTGATCTCGCGGATCTACCGGCCGACCTCTGGCCGCATCTTCTTCGAGGACCAGGACATCACGGAGGAGCCACCCTACGACATCGCGAAGCTCGGCATCGCCCGGACCTTCCAGAACATCGAGCTGTTCGAGAATGCGACCGTGCTCGCCAACCTCCTGGTCGGCCGCCATCGGCATTCGACCACGCAGCTCTGGCAGGAATTCCTGTTCCTGCCGAGCGTGCGGGCCAACGAAAAGGTGCACCGCCGCCGGGTCGAGCAGGTCATCGAACTCCTCGATCTCGAGCCCTATCGCGACAAGTTGATCTCCGGCCTGCCGTACGGCGTGCGCAAGGTGATCGAGCTGGCGCGCGCACTGTGCTCGGAGCCGAAGCTGATCCTGCTCGACGAGCCGTCGTCCGGCCTCAATGTTGAGGAGACCGACGACATGTCGTTCTGGATCCGCGACTTGAAGAACGAGCTCGGCATCACCGTGCTGATGGTCGAGCACGACATGTCGCTGGTCAACCGCGTCTCCGACCGCGTCATCGCGCTGAACTACGGAAGGGTGCTGGCGATGGGATCGCCCGCAGAGGTTCAGCAGCATCCCGATGTCGTCGCCGCCTATCTGGGAGCCTGATGTATGGATGCTGCGGTGACACCCGAGACAATCCTGAAGCTCTCCAATATCGAGAGCTACTACGGGCCGATCATGGCGATCCGCGGCATCTCGCTGGAGGTGCCGCGCGGCCGCATCGTCACGCTGCTGGGGGCCAACGGCGCCGGCAAGACCACGGTCCTGAAGACAATCTCGGGCATTCTCGATCCCCAGAAGGGCTCGATCGAATTCATGGGCAAGCCGATCCAGCGCATGGAAGCCGACAGGATCGTGCGGCTCGGCCTCAGTCACGTGCCGGAGGGGCGCGAGGTGTTTCCGTTCCTGTCCGTGCGCGAGAACCTGATGATGGGGGCCTATCCGCGCAAGGACCGCGACGGCGTCGCGGAGGATCTGGAGCGGGTTTACGGCTATTTCCCGCGGCTGAAGGAGCGCATCAACCAGCCGGCCGGCCAGCTCTCCGGCGGCGAGCAGCAGATGCTGGCGATCGGGCGTGCCCTGATGAACCGGCCGACGCTGCTTCTGCTCGACGAGCCCTCGCTCGGCCTGTCGCCGCTGCTGGTGAAGGAGATCTTTACCATCATCCGCCGGGTCAACGAGGAGCAGGGCATGTCAATCCTGCTGGTCGAGCAGAACGCCAAGGTGGCGCTGGAGACCGCGCATTACGGCTATGTGCTGGAGATCGGCCGCATCGTGATGAACGACAGCTGCGACCGCTTGATGCATTCCCAGGACATCCAGGAGTTCTACCTTGGCGCCAAGGAAGCTGGCGCGCGGGGCGAGCGGCGCTGGAAAAAGAAGAAGACGTGGCGGTGAGGAAGAGCCGGCAGTAAGATGTGATGGCCCATCCGCAAGCAAAGACCGCCGGCAAGGCAGGCAGCGGCGGGGGCGACAGGGAGGAGAGGCGCATGGTCCGGCCGGCGGTGCTGACGGTCGCTGATACGATCGCAAGGAGCTTTTTGCGCGCTGCCGAGACGCGGGGCGAGCGGCCGGCGATCCGCGAGAAGAAATTCGGCATCTGGCAGCCGACGAGCTGGCGCGAGTGGCTGGAGGCATCGAAGGAAATCGCCTACGCGCTTCGCGCGATCGACTTCATGCCCGGCGACGTCGCCTCCATCATCGCCAACGCGGTTCCCGAATGGGTCCATGCCGACATGGGCGTCCTGTGCGCAGGCGGCGTCTCCTCGGGTATCTATCCCACCGATGCGTCGTCCCAGGTCGAATATGTCGTCAATGATTCCAGGACGAAGGTGATCTTCGCCGAGGACGAGGAGCAGCTCGACAAGATCCTCGCCTGCCGCGCGCGCTGCGCGAGCTTGCGGAAGATCATCGTGTTCGACATGGAAGGCCTGAGCGGCTTCTCCGACGACATGGTGATGTCGCTCGACGAATTTCGCGCGCTGGGCCGCAATCACATGGTCGGCCGCGAAGCGCTGTGGCAGGAAATGATCGACAGCCGCGGCGCCGACGATCTCGCCATCCTCGTCTATACGTCCGGTACGACCGGTCCGCCCAAGGGCGCGATGCACGCCAACCGCAGCGTCACGCACCAGATGCGGCATGCCAATGACTTCATCCCGGCGCGAGATGACGATGAGCGGTTGATCTTCCTGCCGCTCTGCCACGTCGCCGAACGCGTCGGGGGCTACTACATCTCGGTCGCGCTCGGTTCGGTGATGAATTTTGCCGAGAGCCCGGAGACCGTGCCGGACAATTTGCGCGAGGTGCAGCCGACCGTTTTCCTCGCGGTGCCGCGCATCTGGGAGAAATTCTATTCCGCGATCACCATCGCGCTGAAGGATGCGACGCCGCTCCAGCAATGGGTCTATCGCGGTGCCATCGGCATCGGCTACCGCATGGTCGATTATCGGCTCGAAGGCAAGACGCCGCCGCTGTCGCTGCGCATCGCCAATGGTCTCGCCTATCGCATCGCATTCCGCAACATCCGTCGCATGATCGGGCTCGACCGTTGCCGTATCGCTTTCACCGGCGCCGCGCCGATCGCGCCGGAGCTCATCCGCTGGTACCTCGCGCTCGGAATCGACGTGCACGAGCTCTACGGTCAGACCGAGAATTGCGGCGTCGCCACCATGATGCCGGCGGAGCGGATCAAGCTCGGTTCGGTCGGCACGGCGGTGCCCTGGGGCGAGGTCGCGCTGTCGCCCGACGGCGAGATCCTGATCAAGGGCGATTTCCTGTTCATGGGTTATCTGAACCAGCCGGAGAAGACCGCCGAGACCATCGATTCCCGCGGCTGGCTGCACACCGGGGACGTCGGCACCATCGACAACGAGGGCTTCGTCCGGATCACCGACCGGATGAAGGACATCATCATCACCTCCGGCGGCAAGAACATCACGCCCTCGGAGATCGAGAACCAGCTCAAATTCTCGCCCTACATCTCTGACGCCGTGGTGATCGGCGACAAGCGGCCGTACCTGACCTGCCTCGTGATGATAGACCAGGAGAATGTCGAGAAGTTCGCCCAGGACCATGACATCCCCTTCACCAATTATGCCAGCCTGTGCCGGGCGACGGAGATCCAGGATCTGATCGGTCGCGAGATCGAGCAGGTCAATGGCAATTTTGCCCGCGTCGAGACCATCAAGAAGTTCTACCTGATCGAGCGCCAGCTTACGCCGGAAGACGAAGAACTGACCCCGACCATGAAGCTGAAGCGCGGTTTCGTGAACAAGCGCTACGCCGCCGAGATCGAAGCGATGTATCGCCAGCGCGCGGTGGCGTGACGCATGCGCATGCCCCGGAAAAGCGGGAACCGGTTTTCCGAGAAGGGACATGCGCAAAGGAGAAAAGCACGTTTGGGAAAGCGAAGGAGCGATGGCCCCCGCCCTTCGCGTAATACGGGCCCTTAGGAGAGGAGACGTCAATGTCGAAATCGTTCAGCGCATTCGGCCTTGCTGTGGGTGCCGTGGTGCTCACCTGTGTGCCGGCCACAGCGCAGACCAAGGTCACCAACGAGGGCATCTCGGCAACCGAGATCGTCATCGGCACCCATCAGGACCTGTCGGGCCCGATCAAGGGCTGGGGCGTCCCGGTCTCCAACGGCATGAAGATGGCCGTCGAGGAGGTCAACGCTGCGGGCGGGATCAACGGCCGCAAGATCCGGCTGGTGGTCGAGGACAGCGGCTACGATCCGAAGAAGGCCGTGCTGGCGTCGCAAAAACTGATCGAGCGCGACAAGATCTTCGCGATGGTCGGGCCGATGGGATCGCCCACCGTGCTCGCCGCGCAGGACATCCTGCTCGACGCCGGCGTGCTTCAGCTCTTTCCACTGACTGCGGCCGAGTTCACTTTCAAGTTCGATCCGGCCAAGCCGCAGGAGCGATTGAAGTTCAACAACCTCCTGCCCTATGTCGAGAGCACGCGCGCGGCGCTGAAATACATGATGGAGTGGAAGAACTTCAAGAAGCCCTGCATCATGCATCAGGATGACGAGTACGGCAAAAACGTGCTCGACGGCTTCAACCAGCAGCTCACCGCCATGAAGGTGCAGCCGGCTTCGATCACGAGCTACAAGCGCGGCGCCTCCGATTTCAGCGCGCAGGTCGCCAAGATGAAGTCCGATGGCTGCGACCTCGTCGTGCTCGGCGCGGTGCTGCGTGAGCCGATCGGCACGATGAGTGAAGCGAAGAAGCTCGGATGGGACGTCACCTTCCTCGGCGCCACGCCCGTTAACGTGCTCGAAGTGCCGGCGCTCGGCAAGGAGGCCGTCGAAGGTCTCTACGCCGCGAGCGGCTTCGAAATTCCCTATGAAGACACCGCGAAAGGCAAGGTCAAGGACTGGCTCGTCAATTACAAGAAGATGTTTGGCGCCGACGCCAACACCCAGGCGATCATCGGCTACAATGCGGTGATGACGTTCGCGCATTACGTCAACAAGGCTGGCAAGGATCTCACGGGCCAGAAGATGCTCGACGCGCTCGAGTCCGGCGACCAGTTCCAGGATATCTTCAATTCGCCGCCGACCGTGTTCTCGAAGACCAACCATCTCGCCACGACCGTCACCCAGGTGCAGCAGGTGAAGAACGGCCGCTGGGTGCTGGTGAAGGACAATCTGATGTTTTGATGCTTCGCTTTCACCCTCCCCTGGAGGGGGAGGGTCGATCGCGCGAAGCGCGAGCGGGGTGGGGTGATCTCTCTAAACGGGCACTACTCCGGTAGAGAGACTGTCACCCCACCCCGCTACGCATTCCGCTTCGCTACATGCGTGGCGACCCTCCCCCTCCAGGGGAGGGTAAGAGCCTACGACCCCCCGCTTGCCGTGCCCGAAATCACCGGCGCCAACTCGTCCTCCCGGCAACGCCAGCCGTCGGCGGCTTTCACGAAAGCGAACGTTCGCTGGATCCGCAGGCGTCGCGTGACGGTGAAGGCCTCGGCGGAACGCTCATTGCCGGCTCCCGGCTGCGGACGACCCGTCTTGGCGTCCCAGCAGGTGCCGGTGCAGGTGGAGGCGACCCTGCTGCACATGTTGAAGGGCGCGAGCACGGCCATCTCGATTTCGCCTGTGACTTGCGCCTCCTGCCCTGTCACCTGGCTGTCGAGTGCGTAGACGCGGTTGATGCGGAGGAAACTGCCGCACGAATTGGCGGCATGGATGCGCGCTGCGCAGAAGTCGACCGCGTCGGTGTCGGGGATGCGGGCCGCGACCTGCCGGCCGAACACCTTCTTCGGGTCGCCCCTGGCCGCGCGGATCTCGTCGGTCTTGCGCCGCGAATGCTCCGCAAGGCACTCCTCCGCGGCTTCGAGCTCCTGGAGCGGCACATTCTCCTTGCCGACCAGATTGCATTTGCGATCGCGCTCGCGTGTCCACCTGCCATATTCGGCGAAGGCAAAGCGTGCCGCGGTCGGGTCCAGCTTGCCGATCAGGCCGAGCATCTGGCCGTTGAGCTCGGTTTCGGCCAGCGCCAGCGACGGGTCCGCACAGATCAGTGCGCCCGCTGCGGTGTTGGCTGCGAGACAGTCGAAATCAGGATCGCGCACGATTGCGGTGCGTTCCTCCGTCACCTTGAGCAGGCAGGCTTTGACCCGATCGAAATCGTCGGTGCGGATCGAAGTCTGGCCGACGATGCCGCAGCCGAGGTTGCGCTGGCGGATCCAGATCGCGTTTTCCTCGATCGCGGGCAGGCGATCGGGCAGGCGGGCGAGCCGCGCCTCGATCGCTGCGCTCAGCTTCTCGGCGGCGGCGGCGAGCGCGGCATCACCGCAGAACAATTGATTGCCGGGATCACGAATCTGCTGGCAGTTGTTTTTGGCAAACAGCGGCAGCCGGTCGGCGACGGAGCGGTCGGATGTGCCGGACTGCGCGAAGCCCGGTGCCGCCGGCAACACCAGCAGCGCAAGCACAGTCGGTACCACGAACCGCATTCCAGTCGCCTCCGCATGGAAGGCGCCATGCTAGCGTCTCGGATCTCGCGGTGGAATGGGTTTGTGGAGGATGTCGTCCGAATGGATCAACGTGCCTCGGAGGCGAGCATCGATAGCCGCGCGGGTTCGTCGACATATTTCATCACGGCCGACTGGTAGAGCGTGAACAGCGGTTGGTAGCCCTGCGCAGCGTTGTCCTCGATCATCGCCATGCGGCGGTTGTCGAGCATCAGCCAGCGCCCGTCGAGCTTTGCTGCGACGACAGCATGCTCTTCGCCGGCCCGGGTGTCGCGCACCACGACGATGCGGAGGTCCTCGGACGAAATGCCGGCCAGCCGCAGCGCGGCCAGCTTGGCGATGGCATAGTCTTCGCAATCGCCGGCGCCGCGGGCGAACGTCGCAAGCGGCGAACTCCAGACGTCGTCGATGCCGTCATTGGCGGCCCGGATGGCAAGGTTGACGGCCCGGTTGGTCTCGCCGAGCCGCGCGCGGCCATCGCGGGTGCGGGCCTGGTCGACAATGGCGAGCAGTTTCACGGCCGCAGGCGATGCGCAATTGTCCCGGTCGCCGTCGCAGAGCGCGAGCTGCACCATGTCGTCGTCGAGCCTGGTCTTCAGCGCGGACCATTTCTGCTGCAGGCTGCCGGACGAGATGGCGAAGGCGAACACGCCGAACGGCTCGGCGGATTTGCGCACGAGAAGACCTGCTCCCGGCGACAGCAGCGTGCCGGCGCGAAGCTCGGCGGACGATCCGAGCAGGACCAATCCGCACAGGACAAGGATTGCGCGCCAGGCGCGCGAGCGAGCAGCGGTCTCCATCTGACATCCCCTTCCGAGCTTCGCCAGGTCCCCCTCGACCTCGACGCGCCGGGCTTTGTTGCTTTCGTGGAGATAGTGCGAGACGGGCCGTTTTGTTCTGCTTAACGCGCCCGGCAGGGCTTCCCAAAAGCGGGAACAGGCTGAAACCGGCCTGTCCAGATTGCGTAAAATTTTACGATTCGGAGGCTAGGAGGTCCTGTTGCTGCGAAAGGGAAGTAATACAGACACAGGTTGTAGGACTGTCGAATCTGCGTTCCATGGCTAACGACCCCCTATTTCATGGGGTTCTGTTAGTTAGGTCACAGATTTAACTCCGTATTTGCCGCAGGATGCTGCGGGACCCCGCGAAGGGAAGATGACACAAGTATCTGCTCCACGACTATACGAAAGGATACTTGGGATGACTGGAAATGCGTGGAAACAGGCTGAATTCGACTTTAAAATATCCGAGCGATTACTTCAGCCTGGCTGGAAGTGATCTGACCCGTGCCGCCTTCTGGGGCAAAGTGATGCGAAATCACACAAGCAATAGGTGGTATCGCTAAGGACTAGCTAATGCTATGCAAGCTTAGGCAGTCGATACTTACTTAAATTTTAACCCTTTTTACGGTGCCCGGTTGAACTACGCTGGCCAATTTGACGCCGCGATTTCTTTGGACGGCCAAGGTTCCCGTTCGCCTTTGGGAACCCATGTCGATTCCTTTACGGCAAAGGCGCAGGGGCACGTGCCCGAGGGCGCGTTCGTTGTTCCCGACCCCAATCTGATCTTCAACGGCGAGTTCAAGCGCACGGGTCTCGATCTTGTGCTGTCCCACGAGGGGCACGAGTTCGTCGTTCACGATTATTTCAGGGGTGACAAGCGCGCCGCGCTTGCCTCGCCCGACGGCGCCCACCTCACCGGCGACGTCGTCAACGCGCTCACGGGCCATGTCCAGGTTGCGCAAGCCGCGCCCGGCGCGGCCGCGGCCCAGGTCATCGGCCACGTCACCAAGCTCGTGGGCAGCGCGACCGCGATCCGCAACGGCGTCTCGGTCATCCTGAACAACGGCGACAACGTCGAAAAAGGCGACGTGGTCTCGACCGGCGCCGACTCGACGCTCGGCATCACCTTCATCGACGGCACCGTGTTCGGCCTGTCCTCCAACGCGCGGATGGTGCTGAATGAGATGGTCTACGACCCGAACGGGTCGAGCAATTCCTCGCTGCTGAGCCTGGTTGCCGGCACCATCACCTTCGTCGCCGGCGAGACCGCCAAGCACGGCGACATGAAGATCGACACGCCGGTCGCGACCATGGGCATCCGCGGCACCGCCGTGCTGACCCAGATCAACTTCGTCGTTCCCGCCGGCGGCGGCGATCCGCAGCCGCAGGCGAGTTTCCAGGTGCTGGTCGAGCCGAACGGCACGACGGGCTCCTACATCCTGTTCGACAAGGTCACGCTGCTGCCGATCGCGACGGTCAACCAGGCCGGCCAGATGATCCAGATCAGCGGCGGCAACGTCTCGATCTCCAATGCACTGATGTCGCCGGACGTGCAGAAGCTGATCACCGACGTGTTCACGCTGAAGTTCACCGACAACAACACCAACACCAAGCTGACCACGAACTTCACCGATACGCTCACGCCGATCTACCAGGAAGTGTTGTTGAAGTCGGCGGCCGGCGCCATCGTGACCGCGACATTCGTCAACCTCAATCCGCAGGGACAGGACAGTCCCGGCACTTCCACGCCGATCGTCACCCGTATGCCCGGCCAGCCGCTGGTGCAAAGCCTCGATTCGAGCGGTAACGTGAAGACGGCGTTCGCGCTGACCGAGCGCGCCGACACGACGGGTGACGCGCAGCCCGACACGGTCTCCGGTCGGATCACCTTCGTCGATCAGAACCTCGGCGACCGCCCAACGGTGAGCATCAGCCTCGCCGAGGCGCCGAACTACGTCTACAAGAATGCCGGCCAGCAGGACGTCACCGGCTCGCTCAGCGCGCTCCAGAAGCAGAATATCGCGGCGACGCAGATCCAGATCAGCGTGGCCCCCGACCCCGGCAACAACAACAACGGCTCGGCGGTCTGGACCTATACGATCCCGGACAAGGTCTTCGACTTCCTTGCCGCCGGCGAAACGGTGACGCTGACCTACATGGTCCGCGTCGACACCAATTTCTCGGTGAGCCCCGAGAGCAAGTTCATTCCCATCACCATCACGGTCACGGGAACGAACGACAAGCCCACGGTCGCGACGTCGGGCGGCACCGTCATCGAGCAGGTCGGAACCGGCAACGAGGCGCTGGACGTCATCACGGGCACGGTCACCTTCACCGACGTCGATCTGACCGACCGGCCGATCGTGAGTGCGGCGCTCTCGTCCGCCCAGCCGTTCAAATATCTCGACGCCGAAGGCAACGATATCACCGCAACGCTGACGCCGGAGCAGCGTGCGGCGATCGCCGCCGTCGAGGTGCCGCTGACCGTGGTTCAGGGCGCTGGAAACGGCAACAACGGCTCGGCCACCTGGACCTACAGCGTTCCGGACTATCTGTTCGATTTCCTCGGCGAGGACGAGAAGCTGATCCTCAACTACGTGGTACAGGTCGATGACGGCCACGGCGGTGTCGTCAGCACGCCGTTGACGGTGTCCATCGATGGCGCGGACGTCAATGTCGAGGGCACAAATGACCTGCCGACGATCGTCGAAGACTCGACGACGCCGACCGGCGCGGTCACTGAGGATTCGGCGACAACCTTGACGGCGAACGGCACCGTTTCCTTCAATGATCCCGACCTCACGGACACGCACAGCGCGAGCTTTGTCTTGAAGTCGACGACGTCGAGCGCGCATCTGCCCGGCTTCGGTAGCGGCACCTCGCATATCGGCACTTTTGCGCTAACGGCGGTGAGCGAGAGCCCTGGTGTCAGCACACGAGGGTCGGTAGGCTGGACCTTCACGCTCAACAATAGCGATCCGGTGCTACAGTCGCTGGCCGAGGGCCAGATCATCACGCAAGTCTACACCGTGACCGTCGACGACCATCACGGTGGGATCGTCACCCGGGACGTCACGGTCATCATCACCGGCACCAACGACGCGCCGGCCATCACGAGCGATGCGGACGCAGCAAAGGGAGACGTCACCGAGGACAGCGGCCTGACGCTCTCGATCGGCGGCACGCTGGCGATCCAGGATCTGGACCTGATCGACACCCATACGGCACAGGCGGTGTTCACGTCGTCATCCCTCAGCTCGCCCCTGCCGGGGTTCGGTGCCAACGCGAACATCGGTACCTTCACGATCGATCCGTCGGTGCTGGAATGCAGCACGGACACCAACAACGGCGCCACGCTGGGCTGGCACTTCAGCCTCGACAACAGCAATGCGATGCTGCAGTCGCTGGCGCAGGGCCAGACCATCACCCAGGTCTACACCGTCACGTTCACCGACGATCACGGTGCGCAAGTCTCGCAGGCAGTCACGGTTACCATCAACGGCGCCAACGACGCACCGACGATCGCGAGCAATGCAGGCGCGGCAGAGGGCGGCGTCACCGAGGATGCCGGCGCAACTCTGACGGCCAGCGGCACGCTGGCGATCCAGGACGTCGACCTGATCGACACGCACACGGCACAGGCGGGATTCAAGTCGTCGTCGATCAGCTCGGCTCTGCCAGGCTTCGAGACAGGTTCGCATATCGGCACCTTCTCGATCGGTTCGGTGTCCGAGTCCAATGCCGACACCAGCAACGGTGCGACGCTGAACTGGCAGTTCACGTTGGACAACAGCAATCCGGTGCTGCAGTCGCTGGCCGAAGGCCAGACCATCACCCAAGTCTACACCGTCACCTTCACCGACAATCACGGCGCTCAAGTCTCGCAGGACGTCACCGTCACCATCACCGGCACCAACGATGAGCCCGCCGTCTCCTATGTGACATCGGACTACATGAACTTCGACGGCGAGACGATTGCGGTCGGCGAGGTGCCGACGGTCGCCACCGATGACGTGACGCTGGACGGCTGGGTGAATTGGAACGGAGACGCTTCGCCCGACGGTCAGGTCTTGTTCTATAACGGCAATACCTCGAGCGCCGGCTTCGGCGTCATCGGCACGGTCGTCGCCGGCAAGCTGGAGCTCGAGATCCTCGAGGGAGGCGTCGAGATCCAGGATACCGGCTTCGCGCTGTCGGCAGGGCAATGGCACAACCTCGCCCTCACGCGCGACGATGGCATTTTCACGCTCTACGTCGACGGCAACGCCGTCTATTCCGGCAGCGGGAACGTGAACCCGTTCGGGAACGGCCAGGAGCCGTCCTACATGATGATCGGGGCGGCGAGCGACAGGTACGCCCCTGGCTTCGCAGCCCAAGGCTTCACCGGCTCGATCGCCGACGTCAGCGTCTGGACCACGGCGCTCACGCAGGCGCAGATCCAGTCGATCGACTTCACAGCACTCACCGGCAACGAGGCGGATCTGGCCGCGTACTATCAGCTTCGCGATGGCAGCGGAAGCGCGGTCTCCAATACGGTCGACCCCGACAAGAACCTCGCAATCGATGGCGATGCGGACTGGAGAAGCAGCACCACGGGGCCGGGCGGCGCCATCGCCGATCTCATCGAAACCAATGCCGGCCAGCTCTCGCGTGGAGTGCTGGCGGTCTCCGACGTCGACGCCACCGATCACGTCACGGTGTCGGTCAGCCAGGTGCAGGTCTCGCTCAACGGCGCGCCGCAAGCCGCCGGCGTCGGCGGGCTGTCGCACGAGACCCTGTTGAATTATCTCTCTGTCCCGGCTGGCGCCGTTCTCAACGGCACGGCGACGCACGCCCAGTTCGCCTGGCAATTCAGCTCGGGCAGCCAGGCCTTGGATTTCCTCGCCGCCGGGCAGACGCTGTCGCTGCAATACACGATCGTTCCGGATGACGGGTACGATATGGGTGCGAGTGCAGTCGTCACCATCAACATCGCCGGCACGAACGACGCGCCGGCGCTCGCCGATGCCAACATCGGCACGCTCGCGGATACCGCTGCGGCCGACACCTTCCCCGAGCTCACTGGCCTCTTGTCCGGAACCGACGACGACAGCGGCGAGACGGCAACGCTGTCCTATGCCATTCTGGATGCGGACCACCATGCGGTGACGACGCTAGCCGGGCACTACGGCTCGCTGACGGTCAACCCTAACGGCAGCTACAGTTACGTTCCCAGCGCGACGGCGATCAACGCGCTGGCGGACGGATCGTATGTCGATACGTTCACCATCCAAACCACAGACGCTCATGGCGCGACCGGCACGGCCACGCTCACGGTGGACGTGACGGGCGCGAACGAAACGACCTATGCGCCCGTGATCAACATCGCTGAGATCAGCGTGACCCAGGAGGGTGATCAGGTCTTCGTTCACGGCCTCTCGGTCAGCGATGCCGACGCGCTCGCCGACGAAACCTTCGCGCTCACGGCGGTGGCAGATTCACAAACCAGTGTGGACCCAGCATCGACTTCCGACACGCTCGATAACGTCAATTCGGCGCTGCAGACGCTGACCTACACCGATCCGGGCCCGACCGCGCCTGCGACGGACAAGGTCGCGATCACCGTCACCGACGGCCACGGCGTGAGCGATACGGTCAACCTGATCTTCAATCTGTCCGAACAAGGCCCGGTGACCCTCGCCAGCACCAACGGTAAGGACGTGCTGTTCGGGACCGGCTATCAGGATCAGTTCGTGTTCGCTGCCAATTCGAACCACGATGTGATCCTGGACTTCACGTCTGGCACGGATCACATCGACCTGTCGGCCTTGGGGCCGATCAGTGACATCGCGGCGTGGATGAATCAGCATGTGGCCCCGTCCGGGACGGAGGACACCCTGATCACGATTGATGCGGCAAACACGGTGGTCCTCAAGGGCGTCAGCAGCCTTCAGACGAACGACATACTCCACGCCTGATGGCCGCTTGATACGTGAACGACTGCTCAGCCGATCCGCGCTGCCGCCCGCCGCAAAAGCGTGATATCCATCCATCATGAAACGGCTCAAAATCCTGCGGCGGTGGTTTGCGCGCAAGTTCGGCCTTGCGCGGCTGATGTGCCTTGCGCTGCTGGTCCTGTTTGCCGGCGCGCGCCTCTGGGATCCGCCGCCGATCCAGGAATTGCGGCTGCGCACCTTCGACATGTTCCAGCTGATCGACCCCCGCCAGAAGGCGGCGCGGCCGGTCACCATCGTCGACATCGACGACAAGAGCCTCGCCAGGCTCGGGCAATGGCCGTGGCCGCGGACGCGGATCGCGGATATGATCCAGAACCTGACCAATCACGGCGCGGTCGTGATCGGTTTCGACGTGGTGTTCTCGGAGGCCGACCGTCTCAATCCGGATCTGGTCGCGGGCCAGATGCGCTCGCTGGACGAGGCGACCCGCGCCAAGCTCCGCGAACTGCCGAGCAACGACCAGATCCTCGCCGACGCGATCAAGCGCTCGCGCGTGGTGCTGGGCGAGACCGGGCTGCCCGAGGTCCTGTCCGAGCTGGACAAGTCACTTCCGTTCACCGGCGTCGCGACCGTCGGCGAGGAGGGGGCCGAACGGTTCCTGTTCGAATTCCCCGGCTTGTTGCGCAACGTGCCGGTCATCGAGAAGGCCGCGGCCGGCCGCGGCCTGTTCTCGATCAGGACCGAGCGCGATGGATTGATTCGCCGCGTGCCGATGATCATGCTCGCCCAGGGCAACATCATGCCCTCGCTCAGCCTCGAGATCCTGCGCGTTGCGACCGGCACGCCGACGCTGCTTGTGAGGACCGACAAGACCGGCCTCAAGGGCGTCCGCCTCAAGGGCGTGGAAATCCCGACCGACCGGAACGGCCAGCTCTGGGTCCACTATGCCCGCCGCGATCCCTCGATCTATGTCTCGGCCGTCGATGTCATCGACAACATCGTACCGGCCGCCAAGATCGCCGGCAAGCTGGTGCTGGTCGGCACCTCCGCCGGCGGGTTGAACGACATCAAGACCACGCCGGTGTCCCGGGCCATGCCGGGGGTCGAGATCCACGCTCAGGTGCTCGAAAGCGTGCTGAGCAAGGCGGTCATTTCGCAGCCGAACTATGCGCTCGGTGTCGAGCTGATCGCGGCGTTGATCATCGGCCTGCTGGTCATCATCTTCACGCCGAATCTCGGACCGGTGCGCCTGGTGCTCGCTGGCGCTGCCTTTGCCGCCATCCTGGTCGGCGTGTCCTGGTTCTTCTACGCGCAGCATCGCTACCTCATCGACTTCACCTATCCGCTGCTCTCGACCACCGCGATCTATCTGACCCTGATCTTCGCCAGCTTCGTGCGCGAGCAGCGCCAGCGCGTGCAGATCCGCGGCATGTTCGCGCAGTACATGTCGCCGGTCCTGGTCGAGCAGCTGGCGCAGTCGCCGGAAAAGCTCGTGCTCGGCGGCGAGGAGCGCGAGATGACGATCATGTTCTCCGACGTGCGCGGCTTCACGACGATCTCGGAAAGCTACAAGCACGACCCGCAAGGCCTGATCGCGCTGATGAATCGCTTCCTGACGCCGCTGACCGACGTGATCATCGACCGGAAGGGGTATATCGACAAGTACATGGGCGACGCCATCATGGCGTTCTGGAACGCGCCGCTCGACGATGCCGAACATGAGGTCAATGCCTGCGAGGCCGCGATCCGGATGCTCGAGCAGATCGACGCGGTCAACAAGGAGCGCGAGGAGGAGGCCGCCGAGGGCGGCCATGTCTACATTCCGCTCAATGTCGGCATCGGCCTCAACACCGGCATCGGCGTCGTCGGCAATATGGGCTCCGACCTGAAGAAGAACTATTCGGTGCTCGGCGACAGCGTGAACCTCGCCTCGCGTCTGGAAGGCCAGTCGAAGGAATACGGCTTTCCCATCATCGTGGGCTCCAGGACCGCGCTTGCCGTCAAGGATAAATTCGCGATCCTCGAGCTCGACTTCATCATGGTGAAGGGCAAGACCGAGCCGGAGGTGATCTATGCCATCGCCGGTCGCGAGGACGTGATGCATTCGGCCGCCTTCCAGCGCCTGCGCAACATCACCATCGAGATGCTCGGCTGCTACCGTGGCCGCGACTGGCAGGGTGCGCTGGATGCGATCGAACGCGGCCGTCGCAGCGAAGATGCCGACACGCTGGAAAAGCTGTTCAGGCTCTACGAGGCCCGCATCAAGGAGTTCCAGATCAATCCACCGGCCGAGGGCTGGACCGGAGCGTATGCGCTGCTGACGAAGTAGTGGAGTCAGATGTGGTTTGAAGGCAGCCACATATGCGCTGCCGTCCCGAACGCAGGGACTGCCTCTGGTTATGGGTCCCGGGTCTGCGCTGCCGCTTGCCCGGGACGACGGTGATGGTTGGCTACCGCAGCGATGTCCGGCGTTGCCGCTCTCACTCCATCCCGATCGTCGTCAGATCCTGAAACCAGTGCTGCGCCTGCACGAACTGCTTGATCTTCGGCGACAGCGCGTGCGGATTGGTGTCGTGGACGACCCACACCAGCGTGGCATCGTCCACGATCAGGGCATGCGCCTGCGCCAGCAGCGCGTCCTGCTTGACGGAATCGAACGTCTGCTTGGCCTCGTCGATCAGCGCGTCGACCTTCGGGTTCTTGTAGCCGCCCCAATTGACGCCGACGGGCGCGATCTGGCCCGAGTGGAAGAAGCGGACGATGGCGTAGAGCGGATCTGACGTGACATAGGCGATGTTGTTGGCGGTGATGCCGGCGTTCATCTCGTCGGCCGCGCCCTTGCGCCAGTGCGTGTAGAGCGTCTCGAGCTCGACCACCTTGAAGTCGATGTCGATACCGATCTCCTTGAAACTCTGCTGCAGGAATTCATTCATCGGCAGCGACAGCATCTGGCCGGTGCCGCCTTGCGCGATGATGAAGGTGGCCTTCAGCGGCTTCGCCTTGGAATAGCCGGCCTCCTCGACCAGCTTCTTCGCCGCGGCCAGATCATATTTGAGCTCGAAGCCCGGCTTGCCGAACCATGGGCTCGACGGGTCGACCTGGCCCTTCGCGGGCTTTGCGAGGCCATTCATCAAGCCGACCACCGCATCGCGATCGATTGCGAGGTTCAGCGCCTTGCGCAGGCGGATATCGGTCCAGGGCGAGCCCGGCAGCACGCTGAGATGATAATTCCAGACATGGGGCGTGACGTTGTCGACGAGCTTCATGCCCGCGGCCTTGAGCTGCGGCACGGCATCCGGTGCCGGCGTCTCGATCAGGTCGACCTGCCCCGCAAGCAGCGCATTGGTGCGTGTCAGCGCTTCCGGCATCGGCACGAGCACGATCTTGTCGGCCTTGGGGATGCGCTTCTTGTTCCAATAATCCGGATTCCTGCTGAGCTCGGCGAGCTCGCGCGGCACCAGTTTTGTCAATTTGAACGGCCCGGTGCCGGAGGGCTGGCTCGCGAACTTGTCCCAATCCTTGCCCAGCTTCTCATACTGCGCGGGGCTCGAGACCAGGAACCACAGCATCTGGTAGGGGAAGAAGGAATCGACCGTCTTGGTCGTGATCTCCACCGTGAAGTCGTCGATCTTGGCGTAGCTTGCGACGGAGGGCAGGCGGGTCTTAACCTGCGCGCTCTGCCGCTTGTCGAATTGCGGCGCCTTGTCGTTGAGCACCTTGTCCAGATTCCAGATCACCGCATCGGCGTTGAACTCGCTGCCGTCGTGAAACTTGACGCCCTTGCGAAGCGTGAAGCGCCATTTGGTCTTGTCGGTGTCATCGACCTTCCACTCGGTCGCGAGCCCCGGCACCAGCTTGCCGGGACGGTCGCTGACGTCCATCTCCCAGGCCACCAGGGGATCGTAGATCGTGTACGCCGTGAACTGATAGGCGCCGGCACCGCGATCGGGCTGCCCCGTCGTCAGCGGGATATCCGCCATCGAGATGCCGTAGCGCACCACCGTTTCGGCGCGCGCCGAGAGTGCGAACGACGCCAGCGCAAGCACGGCGAGACAGGTCGATAAACGAAGACGCATGGCCCAAAGCTCCCAACGAATTTCGGAGCCTGACCTGCAATCTTGATGCCAGAATAGGCAGCGTGATGCACTTACCCGCGCGCGGGCCACAAGGACTTGTCGTCGCAGTGACAAATGACAGAATAAGTTTCTCTTTGGCATAGCCATTGCATACGATTGCATCAAAAATAGTCATCGAAGCCGGAAAAGGATTAAGGCGATGCTTACCAAGAAGACTACACGCGCGGCATTGATCGCGGTGCTCGCTCTAACGACTGCCGCTGCATGGCCGCGTGCGGTCAGCGCCCAGACTGTGCTGCGTATCGGCATGACCGCTGCCGATATTCCACGCACGCTGGGCCAGCCGGATCAGGGTTTTGAGGGCAACCGCTTCACCGGCCTTACCATGTATGACGCGCTCACCGGCTGGGATTTGTCCTCCGCCGACAAGGCGAGCGTGGTGATCCCTGGCCTTGCCACCGAGTGGAAGGTCGATGATGCCGACAAGACCAAATGGGTCTTCAAGCTGCGCCCCGGCGTGACTTTCCACGACGGCTCGCCCTTCAATGCGGACGCCGTGGTGTGGAACGTCGAGAAGGTGCTGAAGCAGGATGCGCCGCAATTCGACGCCAGCCAGGTCGGCGTCACGGCCTCGCGCATGCCGACGCTGGCCTCCGCCAAGAAGATCGACGACATGACCGTCGAGCTCACCACCAAGGAGCCCGACAGCTTCCTGCCGATCAACCTCACCAACCTCTTCATGGCGAGTCCTGCGAAGTGGCAGCACTTCTATGACAAGGCCGAAGGCGCTGATGCCAAGGCGAAATCGCAGGCCGCATGGACTGCGTTTGCCAAGGACGCAGCGGGCACCGGTCCGTGGAAAATGGCGAGCTTCACGCCGCGCGAGCGGCTCGAGCTGGTGAAGAATGCGGCCTACTGGAACAAGGATCGCGTGCCCAAGGTCGACAAGATGGTGCTCTTGCCGATGCCGGAGGCAAACGCGCGCACCGCGGCGCTGCTCTCCGGGCAGGTCGATTGGGTCGAGGCGCCCGCGCCGGATGCGTTGCCCGAATTGAAGCAGCGCGGCTTCAAGCTCTACGCCAACGAGCAGCCGCATGTCTGGCCCTGGCAGTTCTCGCGCGTCGAGGGTTCGCCCTGGAACGATATCCGCGTGCGCAAGGCGGCGAACCTCTGCATCGATCGCGAAGGCCTCAGGGACGGCCTGCTCGCCGGGTTGATGGTGCCCGCGACCGGCACTTTCGAGCCCGGCCATCCCTGGCGCGGCAAGCCGAGCTTTCAGATCAAGTATGACAAGGCGGCTGCGCAAAAGCTGATGCAGGAGGCCGGATTCGGTCCGAGCAAGAAGCTGACGGTCAAGACCCAGACCTCGGCGTCGGGCTCGGGACAGATGCAGCCACTGGCGATGAACGAATATCTCCAGCAGGCGCTCGCCGACTGCTATTTCGACGTGAAGCTCGACGTCATCGAATGGAATACGCTGTTCACCAACTGGCGCCGCGGCGCCAAGGACCCCTCGGCCAACGGCTCGAACGCGACCAACGTCACCTATGCGGCGATGGACCCGTTCTTCGCGCTGGTGCGCTTCCTGCAATCGGGTATGGCTCCGCCGGTCTCGAACAATTGGGGCTTCATCAACGACCCCAAGTTCGACGAGCTGGTGAAGAAGGCTCGCCAAACCTTCGATCCCGCCGCGCGTGACGCCGCGCTCGCCGAGCTGCACGCGGCCTCGGTCGATGATGCGGCGTTCCTCTACGTTGCCCACGACGTCGGCCCCCGCGCCATGAGCCCCAAGGTGACGGGCGTCGTGCAGCCGAAGAGCTGGTTCATCGACTTCTCGCCGGTGTCGATCGCGCAGTAGTGAGTGCCATACGCTCAGTGCACCCTCTCCCCTCGTGGGAGAGGGTGGCTTCGCGAAAGCGAAGCCGGGTGAGGGGTCTCTCTCCGCAGATAACCCTCTCGCGTTCGTAACGACTCTCTCCGCGGATAGAACCCTCATCCGGCGCTTCGCGCCACCTTCTCCCACAAGGGGGGAGGGAAGAAGAAGAAACAACGTGCTCGCCTATATCGCCAGACGCATTGTCTATGTCGTTCCGATCGTCATCAGCGTGGCGCTGGTGTGCTTCCTGCTCGTGCACATCACGCCGGGCGATCCGCTTGTGGCGGTGCTGCCGGCCGACGCCTCGCAGGAGCTTGCCGCGCAACTGCGTACCGCCTATGGCTTCGATCGCCCGCTGCCGGTGCAATTCGGGCTATGGTTGCTCCGGGCCCTTCATGGCGATCTCGGCAATTCCATCGCCACCGGCCGCCCCGTGCTCGCCGAGGTCATGCGCGCCGTCGGCAACACCGTCACGCTGGCGATCGCCGCCGCGATCATTGGCTTCACCATGGGCATCCTGCTCGGCCTGATCGCCGGCTATTTCCGCGAGACCTGGATCGACAAGATCGCGACCTCCTTCGCCATCGCCGGCGTGTCGGTGCCGCATTACTGGCTCGGCATGGTACTGGTCATCATCTTCTCGGTGCAGCTGAACTGGCTGCCCGCGGTCGGCGCCGGGCCGAACGGCTCCAACTCATGGGCCTGGGACTGGGCGCATCTGAAATATCTGGTGCTGCCGGCGATCACGACGTCGGTGATCCCCATGGGCATCGTCACCCGCACCGTGCGCGCGCTCACCGGCGACATCCTCAGCCAGGACTTCGTCGAGGCCTTGCGCGCAAAAGGCCTGCATGAGCGCGGCGTCTTCCGCCACGTCATCAAGAACGCCGCGCCCACGGCGCTTGCGGTGATGGGACTTCAGCTCGGCTATATGCTCGGCGGCTCGATCCTGATCGAGACCGTGTTCTCCTGGCCGGGATCGGGCTTCCTGCTCAATTCGGCGATCTTCCAGCGCGATCTGCCGCTGCTGCAGGGCACGATCCTGATCCTGGCGCTGTTCTTCGTCTTCCTCAATCTCCTGGTCGACATCGCGCAAGCCGCGATCGATCCGCGAATCAAGCGGGGCTAGCGGAATGAGCGAGCTTCCATTGTCTGCGACCGCCGATTCCGCGCTGCAGGTCGCGCCCGCCACCAGGGCGCGCGGATATTGGGCGACCGTCGGCCGCCGCATCAGGCGCGACAAGGTCAGCATGGCCTGCGCGGTGGTGCTGCTGTTGATCGTCCTCTCCGCGATCCTCGCGCCATGGCTGGGTCTGGAGGATCCCTACAAGGGATCGATGATCCGCCGCCTGCGCCACATCGGCACAGCGGGCTACCCGCTCGGGACGGACGAACTCGGCCGCGACATGCTGGCGCGCCTGATCTATGGCGGACGGCTGTCGCTGGTCATCGGCATCCTGCCCGTGATCCTCGCCTTCTGCATCGGCACCTCGCTCGGTCTCGTTGCCGGCTATGTCGGCGGCAAGCTCAACACCGCGATCATGCGCACGATCGACGTGTTCTACGCTTTTCCTTCCGTGTTGCTGGCGATTGCGATCTCCGGCGCGCTGGGGGCCGGCATCCTCAATTCCATCGTGTCGCTGACGGTCGTGTTCGTGCCGCAGATCACCCGCGTCGCCGAGAGCGTCACCACGGGCGTGCGCAACATGGATTTCGTCGAGGCCGCGCGTGCCTCTGGCGCAGGGCCCTTCACAATCATGCGCGTGCACATCCTCGGCAATGTGCTGGGGTCGATCTTCGTCTATGCGACCAGTCTCATTTCGGTTTCGATGATCCTCGCCGCCGGTCTTTCCTTCCTCGGTCTCGGCACCAAGCCGCCGGAGCCGGAATGGGGGTTGATGCTGAACACCTTGCGAACCGCGATCTACGTCAATCCCTGGGTCGCAGCATTGCCGGGCGCGATGATCTTCGCGGTCTCGATCTGCTTCAACCTGCTCTCGGACGGCCTGCGCAGCGCCATGGACATCAGGAACTAGCGATGAGCGAGAACAGCGCATCCGTCGAAATGCTGGAGCAGGTCGAGGACGTCGGTGGCGTGGCGCAGCCGCTGCTTCAGGTCAACGGGCTGACCAAGCATTTTCCCGTGCGCGGCGGGCTGTTCGCCGCCAAGCGTACCGTGCGCGCCGTCGACGATGTCTCCTTCACTGTCGCCAAGGGCGAGACCGTCGGCATCGTCGGCGAGTCCGGCTGCGGCAAGTCGACCACGGCGCGGCTGCTGATGCATCTGATGCCGCGCGATACTGGCGACATCATCTATGACGGCATGACCGTCGGACAGTCGCTGTCGCTGCGCGAGCTGCGCCGCGGCATGCAGATGGTGTTCCAGGATTCCTACGCCTCGCTCAATCCGCGCCTGACAATCGAGGAATCGATCGCCTTCGGCCCCAAGGTCCACGGCATGGCCGACGGCGCGGCGCGCGCCCTCGCGCGCGAGCTGCTCGGCAAGGTCGGCCTGCGCCCGGAGAACTTCGCGAGCCGTTATCCGCACGAGATCTCCGGCGGCCAGCGCCAGCGGGTCAACATCGCGCGCGCGCTGGCATTGTCGCCAAGGCTGGTGATCCTGGATGAGGCCGTCTCCGCGCTCGACAAATCCGTCGAGGCGCAGGTGCTCAATCTGCTCGCCGACCTCAAGCGCGAGTTCGGGTTGACCTACCTGTTCATTAGCCACGACCTCAACGTGGTCCGCTACATTTCGGACCGTGTGCTGGTGATGTATCTCGGCGAGGTCGTCGAGCTCGGCCCGGTCGACCAGGTCTGGGATCGGCCTGCGCATCCCTATACGAGCGCGCTGCTGGCCGCGATGCCGTCCTCGGATCCCGACAGGCGCACCGAGACGCCGCCGATCACGGGCGATCCGCCCAATCCGATCGATCCGCCCTCGGGCTGCCGCTTCCACACGCGCTGCCCGTTTGCGGAGCCGCTCTGCGCAAATGCGACACCAAAGCTCACAGCTCTGGATAGAATGGGCCACGAGGCCGCGTGCTACATGGCGATACCGGGCTCAGGCCATAGCCGCGCGCCCAGGGAGAAGACCGCATGACGAGACCGACACCGAAAGAGATCAAGCCCATCGCGCAAATCGCAGGCGTCCCCGTGGATGATGAGATCGCAACGCGCATCTCCAATTCCATCGGGCCCGCCTTCGAAGGCTTCGAGGCCATCGCCGGCACGCTGCCGTTCGACCTCGAGCCCGCCGGCTATGTGCTCGCGCAGACGCAGAAGGTCTCGAAATGAGCACTGAGCCTGCATTGATGACGCTCACCGAGGTCGCGCGCGCGATCGCGATGAAGCAGGTATCCTCGCATGAGGCGACGCGCGCGCTGCTGCACCGCATCGCGCAGTGGCAGCCGCATCTCAACGCCTTCATGTCGGTCGAGGCCGAGGCTGCATTGAAGGCGGCCGAAGCTGCCGATTCCGAGCTCGCCAAGGGCAATGTCCGCGGTCCCTTGCATGGCGTGCCTCTCGCGCACAAGGACATGTATTACGATGCCGGCAAGGTTTCGACCTGCGGCTCGCTGATCCGCCGCGATTTCGTGCCGACCGTGACTTCCACCGCCTTGCAGCGGCTGAAGGACGCCGGACAGGTGCGCCTCGGCACGCTGCATCTGGCGGAGTTCGCCTACGGCCCGACCGGCCATAACGCCCATTATGGTCCGGTGCGCAATCCGTGGAACGTCGCCCACATTACCGGCGGTTCCTCGTCGGGCTCGGGCTCGGCGGTTGCCGCGCGTTTGACCTATGCGGCGCTTGGCTCGGACACCGGCGGATCGATCCGCATGCCCGCGCATTTCTGCGGCGTCACCGGCCTCAAGACGACCGTGGGCCGCGTCAGCCGCGCCGGCGCAATGCCGCTGTCGCAATCGCTCGACACGGTCGGTCCGCTCGCACGGACCGCCGAGGATTGCGCGCTGCTGCTGGCTTTGATGGCCGGCCCAGACCCCGCCGATTCGACATGCAGCCACGAGCCGCTGTCGGACTATGTCGCTGCGACCAAGGGCTCGCTGAAGGGCCTCAAGATCGGCGTGCCCGGGACCTTTTATGTCGACGATCTCGACAGCGAGGTCGCGCGCGTGCTGGACGAGACCATCGCGGTGCTGAAGCGCGAGGGCGCCGACATCGTCAAGGTCGAGCTGCCGGACCAACGGCAATTGTCCGCGGCGAGCCAGCTCGTGCTCGCCGCGGAAGCTGCCGCCTTCCACAAGCGCTGGATGATCGAGCGTCCGCAGGATTATGGCCCGCAGGTGCTGATGCGGCTTCAGAACGGCCTCGCCGTTCCCGCCATCACCTATCTCGAGGCGATGCGCTGGCGCGGTCCGGCACTCGCCGCGCACAACGCAGCCACCGCCGGCGTCGACGCGATCATCGCACCGGCCTCGCCGGTGCCTGCGCCGACCATCGAGGAGAGCGATGTCGGCGGCGGACCGAACGCGCCGGCCATGGTGCAGCGCCTGACGTTGTTCACCCGCCCGGTGAACTATCTCGGCCTGCCGTCGCTCACGGTGCCCTCCGGCTTTACCAGAAGCGGCCTGCCGGTCGGCATGCAACTGATCGGCCGTTCCTTCGACGAAGCCACCCTGCTCACCATCGGCGCCGCCTTCCAGCGCGTCACCGACTATCACGATCGATTGCCGAAACTGCCGTCATGACCAACCTCGTCGAGATCTCAGGCCTCAACATCCGCTTCACCGGCGAGCGCACGGTCTATGCCGTGAACGATCTCAGCCTCTCGCTCGGAACCAGCGAGGTGCTGGGCCTGCTCGGCGAGTCCGGCTCCGGCAAGAGCGTGACATTGCGGGCGTTGATGCGGCTATTGCCGAAGAAGCGCACGCAGATCTCGGGCAGGGTCAACGTGATGGGCCGCGATGTGCTCGCCATGAACGACGAGGAGCTGTCGGCGTTCCGCGGCCAGACCGTCTCGATGATCTTCCAGGAGCCGGCACTGGCACTCGACCCGGTCTACACCATCGGGGCGCAGATCGCTGAAAGCGTGGTGCGGCACGAAGGAAAATCTCATGCGGAGGGCAGGGCGCGGGCGCTCGAGATGCTCGAGGTCGTGCGCATTCCCTCGGCCAAGCGCCGGCTGGACGCCTATCCGCACGAGATGTCCGGCGGCATGCGGCAGCGCGCGATGATTGCGCTGGCGCTGGCCTGCCGGCCCAAGATCCTGCTCGCGGACGAGCCGACCACGGCGCTCGATGCCACCGTGCAGATCCAGATCCTGTTGCTGCTTCGCGAGCTGCAGCGCGAGTTCGGCATGTCCGTCATCTTCGTTACCCACGACATCGGCGTCGCCATCGAGATCTGCGACCGGGTTGCGGTGATGTATGCCGGCCAGATCGTGGAGCAGGGCAGCTTGCGCGACATCGTCCGCAGCCCGGTGCACCCCTACGCCAAGGGCCTGCTTGCCTCGACCGTCCACGGCGCCAAGCGCGGGCAGCGCCTCGAAACCATTCCCGGCACGCCGCCCTCGCTGGCCGAACAGCCCCACAACTGCTCCTTCGCTCCCCGCTGCGCGGCGGCCCAGCCTCGTTGCCTGGAGCAATTGCCTGCAAATGTGGAGGTCGGGCCGGGCCGGGCGGCGCGATGTGTGCTGGCGGAGCAGGCGGCCGCAATGCCGTAATACGCCCTTCGAAATTTCTCTGCGACAACACCGACTTGGCTACTGTGCATGGGGTTGTTTTTCGACTTTTTCTGTTTCCGGCCTCAACCGGCCGCCGGGGAACAGCATTCACACCTCATTCATTCCGGTTCCCGTTCCATGGCGCGGTCACGGAGAGGGACCTCACTTATGCACATTTCCAACGAAGGCCTGCTTGTCATCCTGTTCGTCGGCCTGGTGGCCGGCTGGCTCGCCGGCAAGGTGGTGCGCGGGACCGGGTTCGGCATTATCGGCGATATCGTGGTCGGCATCGCCGGCGCGCTGGTGGCGAGCTTCCTGTTTCCGAAGCTCGGCATTCGTCTTGGCACCGGCCTTGTGTCGGAGATCGTCTATTCCGCCATCGGCGCGGTCATCCTGCTGCTGGTGGTGCGGCTGGTGCGTGGCGGGGGTCGGTTCTAGCCCGCGCCCGACGGATCGGAACTTTCGCGCTCTGGTTTTTCCGGGAAGAGCCTGAAAGACCGCAAGAAAAAGCCGCAAGCCTGTGAAAATCCGGACTTGCGCGCGAGGCCACCAGGGGTAGATGTGGCTCATGAAGGCCTAGATTAGGTCGGCCGCGTTGGACAGGCGGAAAACGCCATATTAATCCGAGTCAAGTACTCCTGATTTCGCCTTTGAAATCAGGGGCTTTGCCTCTCACCGGAAAGAGATCAGACTGATGGCAGCCATCCCTGGCGCCCGCCGTTCAGAGCTCGGTGACGCCATGCGCGCTTGTCGCACGGCGTTCGTCGGCGTCGGCTTGATGAGCTGCATGATCAACCTGCTCTATCTGACCGGGTCGATCTTCATGCTGGAGGTCTACGACCGGGTGCTGCCGAGCCGCAGCATCCCCACCCTCGTCGGCCTTATCATCCTCGCCAGCTTCCTCTACATGGCGCAGGGCCTGCTCGACATGATCCGCAACCGGATCCTCGGACGGATCGGCACCGCGCTGGACGAAGCCCTCAACAAGCGCGTGTTCGACACCATCGTGCGCCTGCCGCTCCTGGTCGGCAGCCGCAACGAAGGGCTTCAGCCGCTGCGTGATCTCGACAATGTCCGCTCCTTCCTCGGCAGCATGGGTCCGAGCGCGTTCTTCGATCTGCCCTGGCTGCCGCTCTATCTCGCCATCTGCTTCGCCTTCCACGTCATGATCGGCGTCACCGCCTTGATCGGCGCCATCATCCTGGTCGGCCTGACGCTGGTCACCGAATTCATGTCCCGCCAGCCGGCGAAGGAGGCGATGGGACTTGCCGCGCAGCGCAACGATATCGCCCAGGCCAGCCGCCGCAACGCCGAGGTCATGGTGTCGATGGGCATGGCCGGCCGGATGAACGCGCGCTGGAGCGAGGCCAACGAAAAATACCTCGCCGGCAATCAGCGTGCGAGCGATGTCGCCGGCGGTCTGGGCGCGGTCGCAAAGGTGCTCCGCATGATGCTGCAATCGGCCGTGCTCGCGGTCGGTGCCTATCTCGTCATTCACCAGGAGGCGACCGCCGGCATCATCATCGCCGGCTCGATCCTCTCCGCCCGCGCGCTTGCACCGGTCGATCTCGCCATCGCGCACTGGAAATCCTTCGTCGCGGCACGCCAGAGCTGGCATCGCCTCACCCGCCTGTTGGAGCAGATGCCGGCCCAGACGATGCCGACGCAGTTGCAGGCGCCCACCAGCCGGCTCTCGGTCGAAGGCATCGCCATGGTGCCGCCCGGGGATCAACGCCTCATCGTGCAGGACATCACCTTCGCGCTCGTGGCCGGCAACGGTCTCGGCGTGATCGGCCCGAGCGGCTCCGGCAAGTCGTCGTTGATTCGCGCGCTGGTCGGGGTCTGGCAGCCGGTGCGCGGCAAGGTGCGGCTCGACGGTGCGGCGCTCGATCAATGGTCGTCCGACATGCTCGGCCGGCACATCGGCTATCTGCCGCAGGACGTCGAATTGTTCGGCGGCACCATCGCGCAGAACATCAGCCGATTCGATCCCGAGGCGACCTCCGACGCCATCATCGCGGCGGCGAAAGAAGCCGGCGTGCACGAGATGATCATCAAGATGCGCGAGGGCTACAACACGCAAGTCGGCGAGCAGGGCGCTGCGCTTTCCGCTGGCCAGGCGCAGCGCGTGGCGCTGGCGCGTGCGCTCTATGGCAACCCCTTCCTGATCGTGCTCGACGAGCCCAACTCCAATCTCGACACCGAAGGCGATGAGGCGCTGACCCGCGCCGTCCGTGCCGCGCGCGAGCGTGGCGCCATCGTCGTCGTGGTGGCGCACCGCCCGATCGGCGTCGAGGCGGTCGACCAGATCCTGGTGCTGCGCGACGGACGCATGCAGGCGTTCGGCCCGAAAGAGCAGGTGCTCGCCCAGGTGCTGCAGCCGCGCGTGACGCCGCCCGCACCGATCAAGATCGTCAGCGAAGGCGGAGTGGCCAAGCCATGAGCACGATGGCCATCGGCGGCCCGAAGCCTGCCGCGAAGAAGACCGTGCGCGAATCCATCAAGTTTCACCTGATCCTCGGCCTCGTGATCGTGCTGGTCCTGGTCGTCGGTCTCGGCGGCTGGGCGTCCACGGTGCTGATCTCGGGCGCGCTGATCGCGCCGGGGCAGATCGTGGTCGAATCCAACGTCAAGAAGGTGCAGCACCCGACCGGCGGCGTGGTCGGCGAGGTGCGCGCCCGCGACGGCGACCGGGTCAAGGCCGGCGACATCGTGGTTCGGCTCGACGACACCGTCACCAAGGCGAACCTTGCCATCGTCACCAAGAATCTCGACGCCGCGCAGGCGCGCGCGGCGCGGTTGCAGGCCGAGCAGCGCGGTGTGGACAGAATCGAATTTCCGCAGGCCCTGCTCGATCGCGCCGTCGATCCTGACGTCAAGCTGCTGCTTTCCGCCGAAACCAAGCTGTTCGACGTCCGTGTCAACGGCCGCACCGGACAGAAGGCCCAGCTACGCGAGCGCATCACGCAGCTCAACGAGGAAATCTCCGGCCTCAGCGCCCAGGAGAAGGCCAAGGACCAGGAGATCGCGCTGGTGCAGAACGAGCTCACCGGCGTGCGGGAGCTTTACGACAAGCGCCTGGTGCAGATCTCGCGCCTGACCCAGCTCGAACGCGACTCGGCCCGCCTTAACGGTGAGCGCGCGCAGTACATCGCCGCGCGCGCCCAGGCCAAGGGCAAGATCACCGAGACCGAGCTGCAGATCATCCAGGTCGACAAGGACGTGGTGAGCGAAGTCTCCAAGGACCTGCGCGAGACCAACGACAAGATCGGTGAGCTGATCGAGCGCAAGGTCGCCGCCGAAGACCAGCTTCGCCGCATCGACATCCGCGCGCCGCAGGACGGCATGGTGCTGCAATCGACGGTGCACACCGTCGGCGGCGTCATCACCGCCGGCGATGCGTTGATGCTGATCGTGCCGCAGGCCGACGATCTCCAGGTCGAAGCTAAGGTCAACCCGGTGGACATCGACAAGCTCCAGATCGGCCAGAAGACGCTGCTGCGGCTCTCTGCCTTCAACCAGCGCACCACGCCGGAGCTCAACGGCCTCGTCAGCCGCGTCTCGCCCGACGTCACCACCGACCAGCGCACCGGTCAGAGCTACTACACCATCCGCGTCTCGATGCCGGCCGAGGAGATCGCCCGCCTCGGCGACGTCAAGATGATTCCCGGCATGCCCGTGGAAGCCTTCGTCCAGACCGGCGACCGCACCATGCTGTCCTATCTGATGAAGCCGCTGCACGACCAGCTGATGCGCGCGTTCCGCGAGAAGTGACGCGCGAAAGCGCGTGATTCCGGAGATCTCGTAGGGTGGGTTAGGCGAAGCCGCAACCCACCGCTTCTGCGTCAGCAGAAGCAGAAGTGGTGGGTTATGCTGCGCTAACCCATCCTACGACACCGCCTTCTTTGCTATAGTTCGACTCGAAGCTCAGACAGCCCGGCGGTCGACCCATGCGATCTCTCCCCTCCATCGCCACCGAATCCTTCTCCGACGCGACCCTTGCCGTTGCCCGCCTCGAAGAGATCTACGAGCGCAACACGAAGTTCCTGCGCGACCGGTTCGAGGCCTATGTTGGCGGCGAAGCGATCACGACGCGGGTGCGGGCCTACTATCCGTTCGTGCGCGTCACCACCGCGACGCACGCGCGGCTGGATTCGCGTCTCGCCTATGGCTTCGTCGCCGGCCCCGGCGTGCACGAGACCAGCGTCACGCGACCGGATCTGTTCCGCAGCTATCTGGTCGAACAGATCGGGCTGCTGATCCAGAACCATGGCGTGCCTGTCGAGATCGGGGAATCCTCCGAGCCGATTCCGATCCACTTCGCCTACCGCCGCGACATCAACATCGAGGCCGCCATCACCACCAGCGAGAATTCACTTGTGACGCGGTCGCTGCGCGATGCGTTCGACGTGCCGGATCTCGCGACGATGGACGATTCCATCGCCGACGGCACGTTTGAGCTGCAGCCGGGCGCGCCCGAGCCGCTGTCGCTTTTTCGCGCTGCTCGCGTCGATTACTCGCTGCGCCGTCTCTATCATTACACCGGCACCGATCCCGAGCATTTCCAGAACTTCGTAATCTTCACCAACTACCAGTTTTATGTCGACGCATTCGCGCAAGCCTGCCAGCAGCGGCTCCAGTCCGGCGAAGCCGGCCTCGAAGCCTTCGTCGCGCCCGGCAATGTCATCACGCGCAGCGGTGGCGCGATCAGCGGGGGCGCGCCCGCGCGCACGCCGCAAATGCCGGCCTTCCACCTGGTCGCGCCGGGCTATCGCGGCATCACCCTGATCAACATCGGTACCGGTCCGTCCAACGCACGCAACGTCACCGACCACGTCGCGGTGCTGCGCCCGCATGCCTGGCTGATGCTCGGCCATTGCGCGGGCCTGCGCAACACGCAGCGGCTCGGCGACTACGTGCTCGCGCATGGCTACGTGCGCGAGGATCACGTGCTCGACCGCGAGCTGCCGCTCTGGGTGCCGATCCCGGCACTGGCCGAGATGCAGGTCGCGCTCGAAGAGGCGGTCGAGGACGTCACCGGGCTGGAAGGTTTCGAGCTGAAGCGGCTGATGCGCACGGGCACCGTCGCGAGCGTCGACAATCGCAATTGGGAGATCTCGGGCCCAGGGGTGATCCGCCGCCTGTCGCAATCGCGCGCGGTCGCGCTCGACATGGAATCGGCCGCGATCGCCGCCAATGGATACCGCTTCCGCGTGCCCTACGGCACGCTGCTCTGCGTCTCCGACAAGCCGCTGCACGGCGAGATCAAGCTCGCCGGCATGGCCAGCGAATTCTACCGCCGCCGCGTGGGCCAGCATCTGGAGATCGGCCTGAAGGCGCTGGAGCGGCTCAAGCAGCAGGAATCGGAGCGGCTGCATTCGCGAAAGCTCCGCAGTTTCGCCGAAGTCGCGTTCCAGTAGGACGAAGCCGCTCTTTGCTGCTGACAAGGCGGCGGATTTTCAGCATTGTCGGCGCGGGGGCTCGACCGGGACGACTTGATGCCGTTGATGCGCGACAAGATCATTGGCCATGATCTCGAACGGCTGGCCTTTCGCTTCACCATGCTGAACGACGACGAGGTCGTGCAGTGCCAGATCAGCGACGCCGCAATGGACGAGCTCGCGGGCATGCAGGGCACCGAAAGCAGCGCGCGGCAGGCACAATTCCTGTCGCTGCGCGAGACCATCGAGCGGATCGCGTCAGATCTGTACGACGAGGCACCGCGCTTCCAGGGCTACGTGGTGCGGATTTTCATGCGGCATCTGGGGCGGTAGCGCCGCCACGCCCGGCGCTGTCATGCCCCCCGGGCTTGCCGCCTTCGCTGAAGCTCCGGCGCGCCGATTAAACTCCGTGAGCCTCGGCGTAGCCTTGGCGGAGCCGGGACCGGGGCGTCCCACCACGCCGCGGCCTGTCGATTCCATCACGACGGCCTCGGGGTACTCGATCGCCCGGTCAAGCCCGGCGACGACAGTGGTTGAGGTGAGACGGTCCCAACTCACTCACATCGCGCAACTCATCGCTCCAGCTTCCTCAACAACAATTTCAGTGCCGTCGCCGCGAACACCTGCATGTTGGCGAACCGGTCGTTACTGCCCGTCTCCAGCGTCATCACCTCCACCGCCGGCCCCGCAACTGCCATGCAGCTGTGGCCGGCGGCATCGCCGTAGCGGTTGCCGGTGGGGCCGGCGGCCCCGGTCTCGGACAGGCCCCAGTCGCTTTTGAAGCGCGTCCGAATCTGCTCGGCCAGCAGGCTTGCGTAGGGCTCCGACGAGGAGCGAAAGCCCTTCATTCCTTCATCCGAAATATCCATCAGCACGCGCCTGGCATCGCGGGTGTAGACCACGGCGCCGCCGAGGAAATAAGCGGAGGCGCCGGGCACCGCGAGCAGGCTGGCGGAGATCAGTCCGCCGGTCGAGGACTCAGCCACCGCGACGGTCTGTTTGCTTGCGATCAGTTTGGCGGCGACCTGCTCCGCAATGCCGACGAGCTCTTTCATCTCTTTTGACCTCTCATTCCCTCGCAATCGAGCTCAGCCTTCCTAGCATATGACGGAAGCCTTGGCCGAGTTGCGGGCGACGGGCAGGCCTGCTTGAATAGCGGGAACACAAGTCGAGAGACGAGGAAACGCAAAGGAGACCTCATGGCGTCCCTGATCGCGGGCGGGGTCGATTGCGATGTGCATCCGGCCGTGCCGCATCTGACCAGCCTTTTGCCGTACCTGAACGACTACTGGCGCGATCAGGTGACGACGCGTGGCATGGCCGATCTCGTCTCGCAATCCTATCCGGAGAATTCGCCGATCACGGCCCGGCCCGACTGGCGTCCCGAACGCGGCAAGCCGGGCGAGAGCCTGGAGGACATGCAGCGCCATGTGCTCGATCCTTTCAAGCTCGAGCTCGCCATATGCAATCCGCTCTACGGCGTGCAGATGGTATTTTCGGAAGACATGCAGGCAGCCTTCTGCCGCGCGCTGAACGATTGGCTCGCGAAGGAATGGCTCGATCGCGATTCCCGGCTGCGCGGCTCGATCGTGATTCCGGCGCAAAACGTCGAGAAGGCCGTTGCCGAGATCGAGCGCTGCGCACAGGACAAGCGTTTCGTGCAGGTGCTGGTGCTGGTCATGGGTGACACGCCGCTCGGCAAGCGCGCGCTGTGGCCGATCTACGAAGCCGCGGAACGTCTGGAACTTCCCGTCGGTGTCCACGCGGGTTCCGCCTATCACAATCCGCCGACCGCCGTGGGATGGGGGTCCTACCATATCGAGGATTATGTCGGGCAGGCCCAGGCGTTCCAGACCCAGCTCACCAGCCTGATCGTCGAGGGCGTGTTTGCCAAATATCCGCGGCTGAAAATGGTGATGCTGGAGTCGGGCGTCTCCTGGATCTCCCCCTATCTCTGGCGCCTGCACAAGTTCTGGCGCGGGGTGCGGATGGAGACGCCTTGGGTCGATCGTGCGCCGCTGGAGATTGTGCGCAGCAACATCCGTTTCTCGTTGCAGCCATTTGATGCACCGCCAGACGACGCGACATTAATTCGCCTGTTTGATCATATGCAGTCGGACGAATTGGTCCTATTCTCCACGGACTATCCGCACTGGCAGTTCGACGGCCAGGACGCGCTGCCCGAAGGTCTCACCCCCGATCTCGTGCGCAAGATCATGATCGACAATCCGCATGCGACCTATCCCCGCCTGAGGTGAGCCCGCTGCCAAAGGAGGCAAGGCGATGAATATCCAGTTCCGCGAGAGCCAAGAAGCTGCTTCCCCACTGACGACGAAGACCGCGATCGCGGACTGCGACATCCATCCGGCCCGCGCCACCCGCACCGAGCTTTATCCTTATCTCGCCAAACGCTGGCAGCATCATCTCGAAGTCTACGGGGTTCATGCCTATCAGGGTATGATGGACGGCCCGCCCTATCCCAAAGCCCAGCCCAATGCCTCGCGCCGCGATGCCTATCCACCGGAAGGCGGGCCGCAGGGCTCCTCGCTTTCCTTCATGCAGAAGCAGCTGCTCGATCCCAACAACGTGCAATTGGGCGTGCTCAATCCGCTCAACACAGGGCAGGGCATCCGCAATCACGAGCTCTCGGCCGCCTTGTGCTCGGCGATCAACGACTGGCAGATCGACAAATGGACCAGTAGGGACAAGCGGCTGAAGGCGTCGATCGTCGTCGGTAACGAGGATGGTTTGTCGGCCGCCGCCGAGATCCGCGAGCGCGCCGGCGACAAGAACTTCGTGCAAGTGCTGCTGCTCAGCCGCAATGTCGAACCGCTCGGCCAGCGCCGCTACTGGCCGATCTATCAGGCCGCGGAAGAAGCAGGGCTGCCCGTCGGCGTGCACGCCTTCGGCTTCGGCGGCAATCCGATCACGCCGTCGGGCTGGCCCTCCTATTACATCGAGGAGATGGTGGGGCATTCGCAGTGCCAGCAATCCGCGCTGGCGAGCCTCGTTCTGGAAGGCGTGTTCGAGCGCTTCCCGAAGCTGAAGATGGTGATGATCGAGGCCGGCTTCGGCTGGGCGCCGTCGCTGGCGTGGCGGCTCGACAAGGCCTGGCAGCGCCTGCGCAGCGAGGTGCCGCATGTGAAGCGGCCGCCGTCGGAATATATCCGCGAGCAGGTGTGGTGGACGACACAGCCGATGGAGGATCCGGAGCGGCGCGAGGATCTTTTCGACGTCATCAACTGGATCGGCTGGGACCGGCTTTTGTTCGCCACCGACTATCCGCATTGGGACTATGACGAGCCGTCGCGCGTGCTCCCGGCGGGCGTCAGCGAGGCCGATCGCGAGGCGTTCTACCTCGGTAATGCGAAGAAGCTCTACGGCGTTTCATGATGGCAAGACACGTCATTGCCGCGGTCGACGAGCTTCCGCCGGGCACGCGGAAATTCCTGGAGATCGACGGACGGCCGATCGCGGTCTTCAACATCAAGGGCGAATATTTCGGCCTGATGAACCGCTGCCCGCATCAGGGCGCCGCGCTGTGCGAGGGGCCATTGATCGGGCTCGCGCAATCCAGCGAGCCCGGCGAAATCGAATATACCAAACTAGGGGAGATCATCCGTTGCCCCTGGCACGGCTGGGAGTTCGACATCCGCACCGGCCAGTCCTATTGCGACCCTCGCCGCTTCCGCGTGAAGGCTTATCCCGCCCATGTCGAGCCGGGCGCGAGCGTCGTGAAGGGGCCGTATGTCGCCGAGACCATCCCGGTCAGGGTCGAGAGCGATTACGTGGTGGTGGAGCTGTAGGCGGCGCATGACCCTCCCCTGGAAGGGGAGGGTAAGAGGCGCCCCGGAATGACACTGTCCTAGCGCCCCGCGACCGGCTCCGGGACCGCATCATATGCCGGCGCCGCCTTGCCGCCACCGCGATACACCGTGGTGGCCGCGATGATGCCGAGCAGGGCGGCGAGCATCAGCCAGAAGCCGGGCGAAGCCTTGTCGCCGGTGCGCTCGATCAACCAGGTCGAGGCGAACGGCGTGAAGGTGCCGAACAGGGCGGCGGCGAGCGCGAAGGCGAGTGAGAAGCAGGTGGTGCGGACATGCGCCGGCACGATCTCGACGAGCGCACCTAACATGGTGCCGCTGTAGACGCCGAAATAGAACGAGAACATCATCTCGACCGCGAGCAGCTTGCCGAAGCTCGGCGCGATGACCAGCCAGTGCAGCGCAGGGTAGGCGGTGACGAGCGAGAGGCCGGCGATGGCGAGCAGCACCGGCTTGCGGCCGATGCGATCGGACAGCGCGCCGCCGACCGGATTCCAGATGAAGTTGCTCACCGCGACCAGCAGGGTCACCAGCAACGCGTCCTGTGTCGACAGCTTCAGCACGGTCTTGCCGAAGGTCGGCGTGTAGACGGTGACGAAATAGAACGTCGTCGTGGTCAGGATCGCGATCATCATGCCGAGGACGACGATGCGCCAGTTGGCGAGCGCGGAAGCGAATACCTCGTTCGTTGTCGGATGCTTCTTCATGGCGAGGAAGGCCGGCGTCTCCTCGAGCGTCCGCCGCAGGACAAAGATCAGCGGAATGATCAGGCAGCCGACGAAGAAGGGAATGCGCCAGCCCCAGGCGGCCACCGTGTCGGCGGGCATCACTTCGGACAGGATGAAGCCGAGGATCGAGGCTACGAAGATCGCGACCTGCTGGCTCGCCGACTGGAACGAGGTGTAGAAGCCGCGATTGCCGGGCGTTGCGATCTCCGCGAGATAGACCGAGACACCGCCGAGCTCGACGCCCGCCGAGAAGCCCTGCAGCAGCCGGCCGAGCAGCACGATCACGGGCGCGGCGATGCCGATGGTCGCATAGCTCGGGCAGAACGCGATCACCACGGTGCCGAAGGCCATGATGCCGAGCGTGACGATCAGGCCCTGGCGGCGGCCGATGCGATCGATGTAAGAGCCGAGCACGATCGCGCCGACCGGCCGCATCAAGGCGCCGAGCCAGAACACGCCGAAGGTGTTGAGCAGCGATGCGGTCTCGTCGGAGGAGGGGAAGAACGCCTTGCCGATCGCGGCCGCATAGAAGCCGAACAGGAAGAAGTCGAACTGCTCGAGGAAATTGCCTGACGTGGCGCGCAGGATCGCGCCGACGCGCGACTTGATCGCGGGTGAATTGGTCGATGCGGCTGATCCAGCCATGGCGTTCTCCCCTTGGAAAGGCGCGCCTGCCGGAAATCGTCTTCCCGGCAAGGCGACAGATTGATGCTGCGACAATCTGTCATACCCCTTCCCGCGCGGGGCGGTGCAAGTCAATCGCTTTCGCCGCGGAAGCCGCTGATTTTTCAGGCCTTATTTTGCGTTGCAGCAAGCATCCAGTTCCGGAACGCCATCAGCTTCGGCGCTTCCCGGCGCCCCTCGGGCGCCACAAGGTAGAAGCCGGCATCCGCCGGCAGGGCGATCTTGAAGGGGACCACGAGGCGGCCCTTGGCGATGTCGTCCTGGACGTAGGACGTCCGCCCCATCGCCACGCCGATGCCGTCGATCGCTGCCTGGATGGTCATGAAGATCATGTCGAAGGTGATGCCGGGGTGCCTGGCGATGTCGGCCGGCAGGCCCGCCGCGGTCAGCCACAGCCGCCAATCATCGCTGTTGGAGCTCGAGGTGTGCAGCAGCGGATGGTGTCGGAGATCCTCTGGACGGCGCAGCGGCTTGTCGCCGCGCAGCAGGGAGGGGCTGCACACCGGAAACAGCTCATCGGCCATCAGCCAGTCGGCGCGCAGGCCGGGCCACTGGCCGCGGCCGTAGCGGATCGCAGCATCGACATTGTCGCGCTGGAAATCGACCAGGCTGGCCGAGGTGGTGATGCGGACATCGATGCCGGGATGCTGCTCCTGGAAATCCGTCAGCCGCGGCAGCAGCCATTTCGCGGCGAGCGAGGCCAACGTCGAGACCGTCAGCACCTTGTCGTCGTCCTTGCGCAGCAACCGGTCGGTTGCAAGCCGGAGGTCGTTGAAGGCGGCACGGACGCCCGGGAGGTAGTCGCGCGCTTCCGGCGTCAGCGCCAGCGCGCGGTTCTGCCGGATGAACAGGCGGATGCCGAGCTCCTCCTCCAGCCTTCGGATCTGATGGCTGATCGCGGTCTGCGTCACGTTCAGCTCGCTGGCTGCCAGCGTGAAGCTGAGATGGCGCGCGGCGGCCTCGAACGCCCGCAATCCGTTCAGGGACGGCAATCTGGCAGTCATTTGGCAGCAGGATACATGACGTTATTTCATGCGAAAAGGTACAAATTGTCGTTTGTCGCAGTGCACCAAGAAGCAGATATTTGCATCCAAGTTAGCTCTAGGAGCTCAAAATGTCTACTTTGACCCACACCTCGATGACAAATCATCATGCGCCCGGCCTGATCAATCAGGTCCTTGAGACGCTTCACGTCTGGTACGAGCGCTACCGCAACAGGCGCGAGCTCACCCATTGGACCGCGCGTGATCTCCAGGACGTCGGACTGTCCTGGAGCGACATCGCCTACGAGGCCGACAAACCCTTCTGGCGGGCCTGATTGGCCGCCAGGCCGGCGCCGCCTGAAGACAGGGGCGCCGGCGGACCCTTTTCCGCAGGGCTTGTGTGATGAGCACCCTTCGCCTCGAAGACCTCCGGCAATATTCGGACACGCTGCGCACCCGTCATGGCGAGGCGCTCGACGTCCGCTTTGTCGAGCCGCGTGACGCGGACGAGCTCCAGCACTATTTCCGCTCGCTCTCGACTCGCTCGCGCTACAACCGTTTTTTCGGCGCGATCAGCGAGCTGCCGTACGGACTGCTGCACGACTTCCTTCAGGTCGGCGAGCGCGAACGTTTTAGCGTGGTCGCGACCATGATCATCGACGGCTTCGAGACCATCGTGGCCGAGGCGCGATACGCGCTGAATGCCGAAACCGCAATGTTCGAATTCGGCCTGTCGGTCGATGATCGCTGGCAGGGCCACGGCATCGCCACCGCGCTGTTGAAGAACCTCGAATGCCGCGCCGCGGCGCTCGGCGCCGAGCGCATCTTCGGCGAGACGCTGCGCTCCAACGAAACCATGCTCTCGCTCGCCCGCAAATCCGGGTTCGCCTTCGTCAATCATCCTGATGATTGGAAGCTGGTGCACTTCGACAAGGAAATCTCGGTCGCCCCGAAAGACATTCCCTGCGCGAGCTGGCGCCTCGCCGCGCTTTCCCGTCAGGCCGATAGCCCCTCAGCCTCGGTCTGACACCACTGCAGCCCGGCCTGGCGACCCCAGTGCCGGGTCTTCTTTTTGCCCGGTTGCGGTTCGTGCGAAGACCCTCCCCACATCGTCATTCCGGGGCGCGCGTAGCGCGAACCCGGAATCTACTTCACGACGTGTCTTGCGGCCAGATGGATTCCGGGCTCGATGCTTCGCATCGCCCGGAATGACAGCCGGTTACCCGTCTCGACGGCCTGTTGCAAAGCGAGCACCTACCTCCCCGTGAACATCGCCTTGCGCTTCTCGATGAAGGCCTGCACCGCCTCCTTGTGGTCGGCGGTCGTGGTCAGGCGGGTCAGACGTTCGGCCTCGTGGTCGCGCGCCGTCTCGAAGTCGAACAGCAGTGCCTCGTCGAGATTGTCCTTCATGTAGCGCAGCGCCAGGCGCGGACCTTCGGCGAGCGACTTGGCCAGAGCAAAGGCCTCGGTCTGCAGCTTGTCGTCGGGCACGACGCGATTGACGAGCCCGATCGTCTCGCACCTGACAGCATCAATCCGATCGCCGGTGAACATCAATTCGCGCGCCCGCGCGGTGCCGACCAGCCGCGTCAGCAGCCAGGCGATGCCGTAATCGCCTGACAGCGCGATGCGCGCATAGCCGGTGGCGACGAAAGCCGATTGCGCGGCAATGCGGATGTCGCAGGCCATGGCGATGGCGAGCCCGGCGCCGACGGCGGGGCCGGGCAGCGCGGCGATAGTCGGCTTGCGCACCGACACCAGCGCACCCGTGAGCAGCCGCTGCCGCTCCTGGAGGTCGGCAATGCGCTCGTCGAGCGACATCTCCAGCTTCTTCGGATCGCGATGCGCGCCCATGCCCTTGACGTTGCCGCCGGCGCAGAAGGCTTCACCCGCACCCGTCAGCAGCAGCGCGCCGACATCGGGATTCTCGCCGCAGCTCCGGATCATCGTGCGCAGCGCCGGCGTCAGCGTGTCCGACAACGAATTGCGCGCCTCCGGTCGGTTCAGCGTGATGATTGCGACCCGGTCGCGGATGCTGCAGAGGAGTTCATTGGTGCCGGTATCGATGGTGGTTTCCGTGCTCATCGTTCCTCCTTGCCGTCATTGCGAGCGAAGCGAAGCAATCCAGAGATGTTTCCGCGGTGACAGCCCTGGATTGCTTCGTCGCCAGGGCTCCTCGCAATGAGGATTGTGGCGACGTTGGTGCTCAAAACGTCTCCACCCAGGGCCGCAGCTCGATCTCCCAGCTCCAGGCGCTACGCGGCTGCTGCAACACGTTCCAGTAGCTCTCCGCGATCGCGTCGGGATCGAGCATCGAATCCGGCTTGTCATCCGGCTCGCTCCGCGCTGCGCTCTTGATGCCGCCGTCGATCACGAAATGCGCGACATGGATGCCTTGCGGCGACAATTCGCGCGCCAGGCTCTGTGCGAGTCCACGCAACGCGAACTTGCCCATCGCGAAGGAGGCGGACTGCGCGTAGCCCTTGACGCTGGCAGAGGCGCCGGTGAACAGGATCGCGCCGTGCTTGTTCGGCAGCATGCGCTTGGCCGCCTGCTGCGCCACCAGAAAGCCGCCATAGGCACTGACCGCGATCGCCTGCGCGACATCGGCCGGGACGAGATCCACGATGGGCCCGCGGGCGCGGCCGCTGGCGTTGTAGATGACGAGATCGGGGGTGCCGATCTCGCGCTCGACGAGGCCGAACAGGCGCTCGACCTCGTCAGGCTCGGTGGCATTGCAGGAATAGGCCTTCGCGCCGGTCTCAGTGCAGAGCGCGCCAAGCTTCTCGATCTTTCGGGCGGCCAGCGCAACGCGAATGCCTTGCGCGGCGAGCAAGCGCGCCAGCGAGGCGCTCAGGCCTTCGCCGGCGCCGACGATGAGGGCGATCTTGTAATTCGGATGTTCCATGGGCGTGATCTCTTGGGACAGGGCGACGCTGATCTATGCATGGGCCGCGCGAACAACCAGCCGGCGCGGTCACAATTCCGCAGGGCGGCGAATTGCTCCCTCACGGCGATCATGCCGCCCTGACAATTTGCGGCTTTATACGTGTCTGCGGCTGGAGCATGATCGACATCATCCCGAGCGGCAAGCGCTAAAGTGGCGTTGAACGTCCGGGCCAGCGGAAACGAGAGAACCATCATGCACAAGCCGGTCACGGCGCAGCCGAAACACGTCGCGGCCGAGCAACCCGGTCTGCTGGCACCCGATACGTCAGGCATGAACTTCTACCGCGCCGATCCCGCGCTCACCGATCTCTTGCGCATCCATCTGCCGGACATGCTGTTCCGTCACATCGAGCCGCATCTCGACCGTCTCGGCGAACTGGCCGGCGGCCGTCTCGACGAGTGCGCGCGGCTCGCCGACCGGCACACGCCGGTGCTGCACCAGCGCGACAAGTTCGGCCGCGACGTGCAGTGGATCGAATATCACCCGGCCTATCGCGAGCTGGAGAATGCAGCGTTCGGCGAATTCGGCATCCACGCGCTCTCGATCCGCAAGGGCATCATGGGCTGGCCGGACAAATATCCTGTCGTGGCCAAACACGCCTTCACCTTCCTGTTCAACCAGACCGAATTCGGCATGGGCTGCCCGATCAACGTGACCGACGGCTGCGCCAAGCTGCTGGCGAATTTCGGCAGCGAGGCACTGAAGGCGAAATATCTGGACGGCCTGACATCGACCGACATGAGCAAGCTGACGCAAGGCGGCCAGTTCATGACCGAGAAGGAGGGCGGCTCCGATGTCGGCACGCTGACGACGCGGGCGGTGCAGGAAGGCGACCATTGGCGCCTCACCGGCGAGAAATGGTTCTGCTCGAATGCCGATGCCAAGGTCGTGATGCTGCTGGCGCGTCCCGAAGGCGCCGGTCCCGGCACGCGCGGCGTCGGCCTGTTCCTGATGCCGCGCTTCCTCGACGACGGCTCGCAAAACCACTACCGGATCGTCCGCCTCAAGGACAAGCTCGGCACCCGCTCGATGGCCTCGGGCGAGATCAAGCTCGAAGGCGCAATTGCGTACGCGGTTGGCAAGCTCGACCGCGGCTTCGTGCAGATGGCCGAGATGGTGAACTCCTCGCGGCTGTCCAACGGCGTCAAATCCACCGCGCTGATGCGCCGCGCCTATCATGATGCGATGACCGTGGCGACCAACCGTGTCGTGTTCGGTCAGCGCATCATCGATCTGCCGCTCGGACGGCGGCAGATGCTGAAAATCATGCTGCCGGTCGAGCAGGCCCTCTCGATGAGTTTTCTCACCGCAGATGCTCTCGACCGCGCCGAAGCCGGCAGCCAGGATGCGGCAGCGCTGCTGCGTATCCTCACCCCGACGCTGAAATTCCGCGCCACGCGCGATGCGCGAAAGGTTTGCGGCGATGCGCTCGAGATGCGCGGCGGCATCGGCTATATCGAGGAGTTCGCCACGGCCCGCTTGCTTCGCGATGCACATCTCGGCTCGGTCTGGGAGGGCACCGGCAACATCGTCGCCATCGATGCGCTCAGGCGCGCGGTCGGACGTCACGGTGCGGAGTCCGCGCTCGCCGCCGATCTGCACGCCCGGCTCGACGACAGCGCCTCGGTGCCGCAGGCCTGGCGCGACCGTTTGCGCGGTCTCGTCGATCGCGCCGTCGGCTTCGCGCGCGAAGTGGCGGGCAAGGCCGACAACGAATCCGATGCGCGGCGTGCCACCAGCCTGCTCTATCATGTCGCAAGTGCGGTCGCGCTCGCCTGGGAGGCCCACCGCATCCACGAGATGCGCGGCGATGCGCGCCGGCTGCTGTTGTCGCGGCTCGTGATCGATCACCGGGTATCACCGAACGATCCGTTCCGGCTCACGGAAAATGCCGTGCAGGCGAAGATCGCCGCGCTGCTGCTCGGCGACAGCTCAGCCGGCATGAGCGAGGTTGGCGAACTCGTTCTGGCGGCGTAGGCTGCGCGCCACGCTCAACCAAAAGAAGCGACAGGGAGTGCTCGATGAAGGCCGCCGTCCTCTATGAAGTCAACCAGCCGCTGGTCATCGAGGATGTCAGCCTGCCGAAACCGGGCCCGCGCGAAGTGCTGATCCGCACGGCGGTCGCCGGGCTCTGCCATTCCGATTTGCACTTCATGGAAGGGCTCTATCCGCATCCGCTGCCAGCGGTCCTCGGCCACGAATCCGCCGGCGTCGTCGAACAGGTCGGCTCCGACGTCACTTACGTCAAGCCGGGCGATCACGTCGTCACTTGCCTGTCGGTGTTCTGCGGCACCTGCGACAACTGCACCACCGGCCGCACCGTGCTCTGCACCGACACCACGGTTAAGCTGCTGCCGGGTGTCTCCAACCGGATGCAATGGTCCAAGCCGGAAAAGCTGCACCAGTTCCTCAATCTCTCGTCCTTTGCCGAGCAGATGCTGGTGCACGAGAACGCGATCGTCAAAATCCGCAAGGAGATGCCGCTCGATCTCGCCGCGCTGATCGGCTGCGGGGTCATCACGGGCTACGGCGCGGTCGTGAACACGGCCAAAGTGACGGCGGGCGAGACCGTTGCCGTGATCGGCTGCGGCGGCGTCGGCATGGCCGCGATCAACGGCGCGCAAATCGCGGGCGCCGGCCGCATCATCGCCATCGACACCAATCCGGCGAAGCTCCAGCTCGCGACCAAGCTGGGTGCGACCGACATCATCAATCCCGCCGATGGCGACGTCGTGAAACAGGTGCGCGATCTCACCAATGGCGGCGTGCATCATTCCTTCGAGGTGCTCGGCCGCAAGGAAACGGCGGAGCAGGCGTTCGGCATGCTCGCCTCCGGCGGCACCGCCACCATCGTCGGCATGATTCCGTTCGGCCAGAAGATCGAGCTGCACGGCTTCGACTTCCTGCGCGAGCGCAAGATCCAGGGCTCCTCGATGGGCTCGAACCATTTTCGCGTCGACATGCCGCGCCTGGTCGATTTCTACCTGCGAGGACGGCTGCACCTGGAGGACTGGATCTCGGCCAAGCTGAAGCTGAGCGAGATCAACGACGGCTTTGCCAACATGAAAGCCGGCAAGACGCTGCGGAGCGTGATCATGTTTGACAGTTGAGCGCTGGCGCTCCCCAGCGTCGCTCCAAAATCGGTGTCATCGCCCCGCTCGACCGGGCGTCCAGTACGCCGTGGCGGAGTTGTGTGGGCTGATGACGGCCGCCGGGTACTGGATGCCCCGGTCCCGGCTCCGCCAAGGCTCGCCGAAGCTTCAGCGAAGGCGGCAAGCCGGGGCATGACGGTGGGTATGAGAATGGCTTGCCATCTCACCGCGACACGTGCGCGGACACCGCCAGCCATCTGCCGTTCTGCTTCGCCCAGCAATCGGTATATCGCCCGGTCGCCCGCTGTCCGTCCGCGGTGGTGTAGCTCGTCGCGGCATGAATGATCGCGAAGTCGCCCAAGATGCGGATGATGACATCATGTGCATGCAGATTGCGGATCGCGATCGGCCGTGCCGTTTGCTCCAGGAAAGCCGCGCGGTCGACCAGCGTCTTGTCGGGATTGGAGCAATAGAAATCCGGCGCCAGGATCTCGTCGAAACGCCTGACGTCGCAGTTCTGCACGGAGGCAACGTAGTCGCGGTTGAGCGCGGTGAGTTGATCGAGGTCGTTGCTCATGGTGTTCCTGCCTCCCTGTCATTCCGGGGCGCGCGAAGGGCGACCCCGGAAATCCCGACATTGTCTTGCTCCGTCATTGCGAGCGTAGCGAAGCAATCCGGAAGTGTCTCCGCGGATGCAGCCTGGATTGCTTCGCCACGCTCGCAATGACGAGGCGGCACTAATCGTCGAACATCTTCGGCGGCACGAACCCGCCGAACTCGCGCTCGATCAGCTCGGCGAGCTTGAGCGGCGTGCGGTCTTCGAGGAAAGGCCCGATGATCTGGACGCCGACCGGCAGGCCGTCCTTCGACAGGCCGAGCGGGACGGCCGTGGCCGGCAGGCCCGTCAGCGTGGCGATTCCGGGCCAGGCGAGCTGGTCCGGATAGGAATGGTCCTTGCCGTCGATATTGATCCGCCGCTTCTCCTGCTCCGGCGAATGATCATGCGGATAGGCTGGGGTCGGCATGATCGGGCAGATCACGGCATCGAACGTCCTGAACAATTGCCGCCATTGCGCGCGCAGGCCGGCGCGCGCGCCCTCGTCGAACACCCAGGCCTGATGGCTGGAGGTCATGCCGCGCAGCCGCTCGGCCGCAAGGCTCTTGTCGTCGGGTGAGAGCTGCGCCGCGCCGGCACGTGCGCCGGCGAGAATATCAGGCGGAAAGAACGCGCCGAGAAAGCCCATGAGCATGCGCATGTAGAGCCGCGAGGCCTCCCGGAAGTCCGGAAACAGCGGGCTCTCGCGCGCGACTTTCGCGCCGGCGTTCGTCAGCTGCCCGGCCAGCTTTTCGATCGCGCCGCGAATTTCGGCATTCGCGGGCAGCAGCGGATGGCCGTCGATCATCAGGAGGCGGAAATCCTTCAGCCCGGCGTGGCGCGCCTCCGGCAGCGCAAGCCTGTATCCGACGCCGAGGTCGAGCGGATCGGGGCCGGCCATCACGTCCAGCAGCAGCGTCAGATCGACGGCACTCCGCGCCATCGGACCGATCACCGCCATATCGCGCTCCATCGGGATCGCGGGAAATGGCGGCGGCGTGTGGCCGCGCGTCGGACAGAGATTGTAGGTCGGCTTGTGCGCATAGACCCCGCAATGGAAGGCCGGCACGCGCAGCGAGCCGCCAATGTCGGAACCGAGCGACAGCGGCCCGTAGCCGGCGGCAAGCGCTGCCGACGAGCCGCCAGACGAGCCGCCGGGCGTGCGGCCGAGATCGTACGGATTGTTCGTCGTGCCATAGATGTCGTTGTAGCTCTGCCAGTCTCCCAAGCCGACGGGAACGTTGGTCTTGCCGACAATGACGCCGCCGGCGGTCTTCACCCGGCTGATCGAGAGCGCGTCCTCCGGCGGCCTGAAATCCTTCTGCGGCGTCCAGCCCCAAGTCGTCGGCAGGCCCGCGATGTTGAAGGATTCCTTCACGGTCACGGGCAGGCCGAGCAAAGGCTTGCGCTCGCCGCGTGCCAAAGCAGCGTCCGCGTCTCGCGCGGCACTGAGCGCGCGGTCGAAATCCCGCACGCAGATGGCGTTGACCTTGCCGTCGTGCCGCTCGATGCGGTCGATCGCGTCCCTCGTGAGCTCGACTGACGAGACCTTCTTCGCCGCCAGCGCGGCCGATAGCTCGACGGCGCTCCTGAAACTCCACTGCGATTTGGCCACGGCGTTTCTCCTGTTCTTGTCGAAGGATGATGCGCAGTTTGGCCGAATGCCGCAACCGGCGTTTGATGGCGATTGCTATGCCGGAGAGGTCGAGCGAGACGCGAAAGCTCCGCCACGCATTCGCTGTCGTCCCGGCGAAGGCCGGGACCCATATCCCGCTTGTCCGGGACGACAGCGGAGACCACGACTACGCCGCCCCGATCAATATCCCCACCGCGAGCACGATCGCGCCGCCGAGCACGATCTGGAACGCCGCCTGGAGGAACGGCGTGTCCATGTAGCGCGAGCGGATGAATGCGATCGCCCACAATTCGAAGAACACCACGACGCAGGCGATGGCCGTTGCGATCCAGAACGCATTGGCCCAGCTATCCGGCACGAGATAGGGCGCGGTGTGGCCGAGCCCGCCAAGCGTCGTCATCGCGCCGCAGGTGACCCCGCGCAGCCAAGGCGATCCGCGTCCCGTCAGCGAGCCGTCGTCGGACAGTGCTTCGGCGAAGCCCATGCTGATGCCGGCGCCGATCGAGGCGGCAAGGCCGACGAGGAACGTCTGCCAGTTCTGGTGAGTGGCGAACGCCGCCGCAAACAGCGGCGCCAGCGTCGAGACCGAACCATCCATCAAGCCTGCGAGGCCCGGCTGCACATATTGCAGCACGAACATGCGGCGGTTGGTGCGGTCCTCCTCGGCGCGGACGTCGGAACTCAGGATCTCGCCCGTGAGCTTTGCGGCGGTCTCCTCGTGACCTTTCTCTGCTTCGGCGAGATCGCCGAGCAGGCGGCGCACGCCGACGTCCTGAGCCTTTTCGGCGGCCTTCACGTAGAAGCGCTCCGCCTGCATCTCCATGGTCTCGACTTCCCTGCGGATGGCATCGAGCGACAGGTTCTTGGTGAGCCAGACCGGGCGGCGGCGCAGGAATCCCTTGACGTCCTCGCGGCGGATCGGTGGCAGATGCGGGCCGAAGCGCTGCTCGTACAATTCCAGCAACATGTGGCGGTGGCCGTGCTCCTCCTCGGCCATCTCTTCAAAAATCTTCGCCGTGTCCGGGTAACGCTCGCGGAGATCCTCTGCGAAGGTCATGTAGATACGGCTGTCCTCCTCTTCGGAGGAGATCGCGACCGCAAGCACCTCGCGCTCAGTGAGATCGGCAAAATTCTTCACGGTAACCCAATGTCCCATAGTTTAGAATTGTTCTAAACTATATAGGGAGCCGAGGTTCCCGGGTCAAATCAGGCCTTGCGGGTTTGGGCGAGGAAGTCCAACAGCCGCCGGCTCACCTCCCCGGGCTGCTCCTGCTGGACCCAATGGCCGGCGCCGTCGATGAGATGGCAGCCGAGCATCTGCGTACACGCGCGCGCCTGCATCGTCTCGAACACGCCCGGGCGCTGATATGTGCCCCAATCCTGCATGCCCGAGATGAAGCATGAGGGAACGTCGATGCTGCGGCCGGCGAACAATTGCAGTTCGGAGTTGAAAGCGCCTGACGTGCCGCAGCGATACCATTGCAGGCCGCCCTGGAAGCCGGTGCGGCCATATTCGGCGCTGTAATAGGCGAGGTCGCTATCCGGCAGCCATTGGTTGGCGGCAATCGTGGCCGGTGAGGGCATCTCCTTCGCCACCGTCTCGGCCATGGTCTCGCCGGCATCCATCACATAATACGTCGGCAGCTTTGCCAGCTCGCTCGCCGACCACGATCTTAGCGGATAGGGCTTGTTGCCGGTCCAGTCCGCGCTCTTGTGATGATAATAGGCGCGCAGGAAATCATGCACGCCCTGCGGCGCGTGCTGCATGTCGCCATTGGCCTGCCGTGTCGAATAATACCATTGATAATGCTTGCGTGGACGCGGCAGCGCGGCGAGCTCGCGATGGACGGGGTCTTCCACCGCGGGCTTGGCGGGCTCGCCCGCGGTGTTGAAGGGCAGCGATGGCGGTCCGCCGAACGGCGCGCTCATCATCGTCACCGACCGAAACACGTCGGGCCGGATCAGCGAGCACCAGGCCGCGACCGGACTGCCGAAATCGTGCCCGACGACGTCGACCTGCCTGTAACCGAACGCAGACACGAGGGCCAGCGCATCCCGCACCAGGTTGAGCAGCGAGAACGGGACCAGATCGCCGTCATAGTCCGCGCTCCATCCCGTGGTGCGGCCATAGCCGCGCTGATCCGGTGCGATCACGTGGTAGCCGGCCGCAGCGAGCGTAGGCATCACCTTGCGCCAGGAGAAGGCCAGCTCGGGAAAGCCGTGCAGCAGAAGGATGCAGGGACGGCCCTTGCTCTCGAAGCCGGCCTCCAGCACATGCATGCGCAAGCCGTTGATGCCGTCGACATAGCGCGAGCGGATGCTGGCGGGGAGAGGAACGTCGGGAAGATCGGCCATCGGTGCTTCCTCCTTACCCTCCCCGGAGGGGGAGGGTCGATCGCGCGAAGCGCGAGCGGGGTGGGTGATCTCTCAACACGGGCAGCGTCCGTTGTGGAGAGACCGTCACCCCACCTCGGTTCGCATTCCGCAGCGCTGCATGCGAACCGATCCTCCCCCTCCAGGGGAGGACGGGAGTTCGCGGTGCAACCGCCTTACATCAAACCGCAGCACAAACGAAGCCGCTGCCCTTGCGCCTGATCTTCCCGACCGATGGCGAGGGGAAATGCGCGGTGCAGCACAGCGTGTCGGTGTCGCAATAGCGTTCCAGGAAGCTGCGGCGCGTCGTCGCCGCCCTGGCCGGATCGACGTCGAACTTGATCGACAGCTCCGGATAGAGCGTCTGCAACGGCGAGTGCATCAGGTCGCCCGAGAACACGGCATCGTCCTTGCTGCGGCCCATCGTGATGGCGATATGGCCCGGCGTGTGGCCGGGCGTCGGCAGGATGCGGACGTGGTCGCCGATCTGATGATCATTGCCGACGAGCTCGTGGCGCTTGGCCTCGACCACCGGCAGGACGCTGTCGGCGAAGGGCGGGACCGCCGCCTTCGCGTTCTGCGCCGACCAGTGGTCGAATTCCTGCCTGGCGAAGACGTAGCGTGCCTTGGGGAAGGTCGGCACCCAGTGGCCGTTCTCGAGCCGCGTGTTCCAGCCGACGTGGTCGACATGCAGATGCGTGCACATCACGAAGTCGATGTCGTCGACCGAGAACCCGGCGGCGTCGAGGCCGCGCAAATAAGTATCGTCGGTCTTCATGTTCCATTTCGGCCGCTGCGGCCGCGGCTTGTCGTTGCCGATGCAGCTGTCGATCAGAATGGTGTGGTGCGGCGTCTTCACCACATAGGACTGGAAGCACAGCAGCAGCACATCCTCCTCGTCCAGCGCCTTCGCTTCGCGCATCCATGCGCGGTTCTCGGCCAGCACGTCGCTCGTCAGGTCCGGCAGCATCTCCAGCGCCGGGACGAACGAGGTTTCCTGCTCGATGACGCGATGGATGGTGAGATCGCCGACCGAGAATTTCAGACTCATGTTCGCTTCCCTCGTGATCAGTGCGCGTCGCGCACGGACGGAATGACGATATTGGAGAGGATGTCGATCGCAGTCAGGCCTTCTTTGGGTTGGCCGTATTGCGCGGCAGTCGTCATCATGACGAGATCAAGCTCCGGTACGATGAAGATGCGTTGCCCGCCCCAGCCGAATGCGGCAACCCATTTGATCTCCTTGCCGCCGGCGAACGAGCGGCCCATCCACCATTGATAGCCGTAGAACAGCGTGCCGCCGAAAAAGCCGACCGCCTGGAAGCGCGGCGTGATCGATTGTGCGATCCAGTCGGCCGGGACGATCTGTCGGCCGTTCCACTGGCCGCGACTGAGCACGATCTGGCCGATCTTCGCCGCATCGCGCGGCCGCAGGCGCAGGCCCGAGGCCGCTGCGATCTTGCCGTTCTTGTATGACTTCCATTTGACATCGGTGATGCCGAGCGGCTGAAACAGTGTCTCGCGCGCGAAGGCCTCCAGAGATTTGTTCGAGACGCGTTCGATGATGTTGCCGAGCAGCTCGGTGCCGCCGCCATTATAGGTCCATAGCATATCGGGTGGTGCCGCGATCGGTCGCGACAACACATAGCCAATCGGGTCCGGCTCGAAGACAAGATGCGGCTCGTCGTTCTTCGGATCAGTCCAGGCGCGTGCCTCATCCCATGTGAAGCCCGATGACATCGTCAGCAGATGACGCAGCGTGATCGCGTCCCATCCCGGCTGCTTCACCGCTGCGGTGTCGGGGAAGAATTTCAGGACGGGCTCGTCGACGCCCGCGATGAGCTTGCGGTCGATCGCGATTCCAATCAGCAGCGAGGTCACGCTCTTGGACGCCGAGCGCATGTCGTGCTTGGTTACTGCGGTGAATTCGTATTGGCCGTCGGGCTGTCCCCAAGGCTGGTCGTAGCCGGGAAAATATTGCTCGAAGACGAGCTTGCCATGCCTGGCGACGACGACCGAATGGACCGCGGTTGACCGCTGCGTGAGTCGCACGGCGACTGTGCACAGCTGCGCGCCGTCCATGCCTACGCTGGCGGGCGAGGCGATCTCCCAGCCATCGTCGATCGATGACGGCGATCCGCAGGCCTGATCGGCTGGTCCAGGCGACATGCTCTCGGCCCGTGGAGGAGTGGCTGAGACGGAGAGCGCGAGCACGAGGCTCGCGCCGAGACGTGTGAGACGGGAGAAGCGATCGCGCATCATCATTCTCCCGGCATGTTCCTGTTACGCCGCCGGCGGCACCGAGATCTTGACCGAGGGCCGCTCCAGCATCTTCTGGTGGAAGGCATCGAGCTTCGGATAGGCCTTGCGCCAGTTGCAATCGGCGAAGCGGAAGTCGGCATAGCCGAGCACGCAAACGAGGCCGATCTGCGAGATGTCGAACGGGCCATCCAGGACGTCGGGCATGTTCTCGAAGCGCGCCATGCCGATCCAGGCCCGGTTCCAGTGGTCGTCCGACCACGCCTGCCATTGCAGGCCCTGCGGCCGCACCATCTTCTCGTAACGGCACAGCAGCATCGAATCGAGCATGCCGTTGATCAGGGAGTGATTGGTCTTGGCCTTCCAGCGCCGCGGGCCGTAATCCGGGATCAGGCTGCCGCCGGCCATCTCGTTGAGATATTCGACGATGACGTAGGAATCCAAGATGACGTCGCCGTCATTGGTGATCAGCACCGGCAGCTTCTTCAGCGGCGTGATCTTCGAATAGTCCTCATTGGCCGTGCCGGGCGCAACGGTCGCCGGCGTCAGCTCGATCTTGTCGATCAGTCCGAGCTCGATCGCGGCGATGCGCACCTTGCGGGCGAAGGGCGAGGCGGGGGAGAAGGTGAGTTTCATCCAGAGTATCCCACAAATGAACGTTTTGCTTCGTCATTGCGAGGAGCGAAGCGACGAAGCAATCCAGAGTGTCGCCGCGGAGGGATTCTGGATTGCTTCGCTTCCCTCGCAATGACGTGGAGAGGGCCGGAGGCCCTTACGCCGCGATGATCTCCTGGCGCTGCTCGCCGAGACCCTCGATGCCAAGCGTCACGACGTCGCCGACATTGAGGAAGGTCGGCGGCTTCATGCCGAGGCCGACACCGGGCGGGGTGCCTGTCGTGATGACGTCGCCGGGCAGCAGCGTCATGAACTGCGAGACATAGGAAATGCACTTGGCCATGGAGAAGATCATGGTCTTGGTCGAGCCGGTCTGGCGGCGCTGGCCGTTGACATCCAGCCACATCGACAGGTTCTGCACGTCCTTGATCTCGTCCTTGGTGGCAAGCCACGGTCCGAGCGGGCCGAACGTGTCGTGCGACTTGCCCTTCGTCCACTGTCCCAGGCGCTCGATCTGGAAGGCGCGCTCGGAGACGTCGTTGCAGACGCAGTAGCCGGCGACGTGGTCCAGCGCATCGGCTTCCGAGACATATTTCGCACGGGTGCCGATGACGGCAGCGATCTCGACCTCCCAATCGAGCTTGGTCGAGCCGCGCGGCTTCTCGACGGCGTCGTTCGGGCCTGATAGCGACGTGTTCGCCTTCATGAAGATGATCGGCTCGGTCGGGATCGCAGCGCCCGTCTCCTTGGCATGGTCGGAGTAGTTGAGGCCGATGGCGACGAATTTCGAAATGCCGGTGACCGGCGCGCCGAAACGCGGCTTGCCCGATACGGCAGGCAGCGAGGCGGGATCGAGGCCTGCCAGCTTCTTCAGGCTCTCGGGCGAATAGGCCTCGCCGGTGAGGTCCTTCAGATGCGCCGACAGGTCGCGCAACTGGCCGGATTTGTCGATCAGGCCGGGCTTTTCCGCACCCTTCTCGCCATAGCGAACAAGCTTCATTTTCGTTTCTCCCTTGGGATTGGACCGATCGGTTAACAGCTTCATGGAACAGGGCGGCCGGAAATTCAACCGCCCAAAAACGGAGATCACCCCAGCGCCTCGAGCCTGAACGCATCCCCATCCCGCTTGATATGCCCGGCCGAGAAATGGCCGCCGATCACCAGCGTCGGCGTATCGGCAAATCGGCCGAACAGTTCACGGCGCGTCGTGGCAGACTGCGTCTGGTCGGAATCCGCGGTCGAGGACCAGTCGAGATGTGTCATCTGGCAGGGATGATGGGCGACGTCTCCGGTGAGCAGGGCCTGTTCGCCGTCCGATCGGATCAGAATGCTCATATGGCCGGGACTGTGGCCCGGTGTCGGGATCATGCTGATCTCCTCGCAGAGCCGGTGGTCGCTCGGGATCAGATCGGCCCTGCCGGCATCGACGATCGGCTTGACGGAATCGTCAAACACGGCCCGCTTGTCCGGCTCGGTCGAATGCTCCAGCCAGTATTCGTACTCGGTCTTGCCGAAGACGTAGCGCGCCTTGGGAAAGGTCGGCACCCATCGGTCCTCGACCAGCTTCGTATTCCAGCCGACATGATCGACATGAAGATGCGTGCACAGCACCGTGTCGATGCTGTCGGGCGCAAAGCCTGCCGCCATCATCGTCGCCAGGAACGGCGTGGTGCGGTTATTCCAGGTCGGAACGCTGCGGCCCTGCTTGTCGTTGCCAAGGCCGGTGTCGACCACGATGCGCTGCGAAGGCGTCTCCACCACCAGCGAATGGATCGACATTTTCAGGCGGCCCTCTTCGGTGGCGAAATGCGGGATCAGCCAGGGCAGCCTGCGGATTTCATCATTGCTCGCGAGCGGCAGGATGAAACGGGTCGAGCCGACCGTCTCCAATTCCACAACCTTGGTGATTTTGACCTGGCCGACCTTCCACTGCATCCGGCACCTTCCCATTTTCTTGTTTCACGAGATTCCCGGTTCGCGACTGCGCTTCGCCCCGGAATGACGAGGAGAGAACGCCGAAACATGCGGTGTTCCGCCATGATGCGCAATGGATCATCTGACGCGGTGCGGCGTTATCGCCGGAACCCTGGAGAGAGCCATGCCAGAGCTTGCAATATCCGCGGAGAAGGTTGCCTTCATCATCGAGAAGGCGCGCGAATTCGACGTCAAGGAGGGCGATTCCGATCCGGATTCCGGCTCGAACCCGGCCGATGACGATGCGGTCGATGTGCTCGCGGACGACGGCTCCGATCCTGTCGTCAACGAGCTCGGAAGTTTTATGATCGCCTTGAACGAGGACGAGCAGGTCGATCTCGTCGCGCTGACCTGGCTCGGTCGCGGCGACGGCACGATCGATGATTGGGACGATCTGCGCGCCCGCGCGGTCGAGGCGCGCGCCGAGTACCGCAGCCCGCGCCGCGAAACGGTGCACTACCTGCTCGGCGAGCCGATGCTGGGCGACCTGCTCGCGGACGGGCTCGACGAATTCGGCGTCGACTGGACCGACGAGCGCACGACGGCCGATTCCTCCGGTCCCAGTCAGCAGGACGAAGACGAGCCGACCAGGCAGCGGTGATCCGCGAAGCGCTCTCTCCCCGCATCGAGGGGAGAGAGCGAAGGGGGCGTTACAACGTCCCCGGGAATGCACCACCATCGAGCAGAATGTTCTGCCCGGTGATGAAGCCGGCCTTGGCGCCGCACAGGAAGGCGCAGGCGTAGCCGAACTCGTCGGGCTGGCCGAAGCGGCCGGCGGGATTGAGCTTGGCGCGCTCGGCCAGGATTTGTTGCGGCGTCACGCCACGCTTGTCGGCTTCGCCCTTCGCGGTGCTGGTCAAGCGATCGGTCTCGAACGGACCCGGCAGCAGGCCGTTGATGGTGACGTTGTTGATCACGGTCTTGCGCGACAGGCCGGCGATGAAACCGGTGAGGCCGGCGCGCGCACCGTTGGAGAGGCCGAGAATGTCGATCGGCGCCTTCACCGCGGCCGAGGTGATGTTGACGATGCGGCCGAACTTGCGCGCCATCATGCCGTCCACGGTCGCCTTGATCAGCTCGATCGGCGTCAGCATGTTGGCGTCGATCGCCTTGATCCAGTCGTCCCGGGTCCAGTTGCGGAAATCGCCAGGCGGCGGGCCGCCGGCATTGTTGATCAGGATGTCGGGCTCGGGGCACGCCTTCAGCACGGCTTCGCGGCCCGCCGGCGTCGTGATGTCGCCGACGATCTCGGTGACCGTCACGTCGGGATAGGCCTTGCGGATGTCGTCGGCCGTCTTCTTCAGAGCCTCGGCGCCGCGCGCGGTCAGCGTGACGTGAACGCCGGCGTCGGCAAGCGAGATGGCGCAGGCTCGGCCGAGGCCCTTGCTGGATGCGCAGACGATGGCGCGGCGACCTTTGATCCCAAGATCCACTGTTTCACTCCCGTAATGTCAGGCAGGTTTTGGATGGCGGCACTCTAGCCAATCGTGGCGCCGCTGATAAGGGAGGGGCCCACGTCAAAATGCATGGCGCGGTCTGCGGCGATGCAAATGCGCTCTAGATGCGCTGCTCCTGCTTGAGGCGGTCGATTGCGGAGGCTGCTTCCGGCGGCAATGACTTGAACCCCATCTGACCTGCCGTCGAGAACAGCGGCCGCAAATACGAGCCGGCGAGAAAGGGCGGCTGGCGATTGGCCGGCACGATCTGGTCGAACACCAGGACCAGCGTGGTGGCGACGAGACCGACCCTGATGGCGCCGAGCGCGGCGCCGCCGAGCCGGTCGCCGATGCCGGCCTCTCCGATGGTGTCGTTCAGCGCGATGCGGCCGATATGCCCGAACAGCATGCCGACCACGACGAAGATGGCGAAGAACCAGATCCAGTTCTGCAGCAACGGTGAATTCGGGTTACCTGCGATTTGCGGCGCAATCAGCGGCATCAGCGCAACCGCGATCGGCGCGGCAAGAAGATAGGCGAGGATGGTCATGGCGCTGCGCAGCAGGCCGGTCCTGAAGCCGAATCCGACCGCGATGGCGAGCGCGGCATAGACGGCGAGATCGAAACTGTTCATGAGCAAAACCCCGCCTCGATGGAACGAATGAACGCCGGACCGGTCATTCCGGTTTCAGATCGATAAAATCGTCTGTATTGGTGCCTCCGAAAGCTCAGGGGTGCGTCAGGGTGATCGTCATGTCAGACCTATTCGGCGTCAGTAAAGAAACCATCACTGGCGCGATGCTGCTGCTGGCTTCGATAACGTCGCTTGGCGCGACGTTATCGCCTAACTCGCCCGCATCTCCGCCCTGATCATGTCCGCAGCCTTCTCTCCGATCATGATGGTCGGCGCATTGGTGTTGCCGCCGATCAAGGTCGGCATGATGGAGGCATCGACGACGCGCAAGCCCTCGACCCCGTGCACCTTCAATGTGGGATCGACCACGGCCATCGCATCCGTCCCCATCTTGCAGGTGCCGACCGGGTGATAGACGGTGTCGACGCGGTTGCGCAGGATGGCGCGGATGTCGTCGTCCGTTTTCACGTTCGCGGTGAACATGTCCTTCTTCTGCAACGCGCGTAGCGCAGGCGTCTCCATCAGCCGCCGCGTGGTCTTGAAGCCCGCGACCAGGGTTTCGAGATCCTCCTCCTCGCCCAGAAAATTCGGATCGATCATCGGCGCTGCGAGCGGATCGGCGCTTTTCAGCCAGACACTGCCACGGCTCTTCGGTCTGAGCAGGCAGACATGGCACGAGAACCCTGCCTCCTTGTGCTTCTTGCGGCCATGGTCGTCGAGCATCGCGATGACGAAGTGCAGCTGGATGTCAGGCACGTCGAGGTGGACCTGCGTCTTCAGGAAGCCGCCGCATTCGGCGAAATTGGTGGTCATCAGGCCGCGTCGCTCGCGGCGGTACCGCCGGACGGCGCGGAGCAGGGACGGCAGCCGACGGATCGACGAGTGCACGAAGTGCGGATAGTCGGAGGCGTAGACGAAAACGAAATCCGGATGATCCTGCAGGTTGCGCCCGACGCCCGGCAAATGATGCATGACGCCAATGCCATGCGAACGCAGCGCATCGCCTTCACCTATGCCCGACAGCATCAGCAGTTGCGGTGACTGGAAGGCTCCTGCGGCGAGGATCACCTCGCGCCGGGCGAGCAGCCGCTTGGTCTGCTTCCCCTGCACATATTCGATGCCGACCGCGCGGCCGGCTTCGAACAGGATCTTCGTGGCCTGTGCTCCAATCTCGACGCGCAGATTGGGGCGCTTGTTCATGTAGGGGTGCACATAGGCGCGCGCCGCGCTCCAGCGCTCGCCATTGTGCTGCGTCACCTGGTAGCTGCCGAGCCCTTCCTGGTCCTCCGCATTGAAATCTTCGCGGATGCGGAACTGCGCCTCGCGCGCGGCCTGATGGAAGACGTCATGGATCGGATTGTCCGAGCGCAGCCTGTTGACGTGCAGCGGGCCGCCCTTGCCATGATGCGCGCCGTCAAAATCGGCGTTGTTCTCGGAAGCCTTGAAATAGGGCAGCACGTCCGCATACGACCAGCCGGTGTTGCCGAGCGCGGCCCAGTGGTCGTAGTCCCATTTGTTGCCGCGGATGTAGACCATGGCGTTGATCGCCGAGGAGCCGCCGAGACCCTTGCCGCGCGGCTGATAGCCGATGCGGCCGTTCAATCCCTTCTGCGGCACCGTATCGAAGGCCCAGTTGGCCGGACTGTACGGCAAAGCGAGCCCGAACGGCGTGCTGATCCGCCAATTGTCGTTCCGGCCGCCCGCATCGAGCAGCGCCACCGACGTGGCCGCATCCTCCGACAGGCGGCCCGCAACGGTGCAGCCGCCGGAGCCAGCGCCCACGACGACGAAATCGAATGTGTCACTCAATGTTTGTTCCCCCCGAGAGTCTTCTTGTTGGTCGTCATTCCCCGGCGCGACGAAGTCGCGAGCCCGGAAAATCGCGATCCGCTGCGGCGCCATCCAGGCCGAGCTCGTCCCGCGAGAACGCAACCATGGCGCGGAAGGCCTCCTCCGGCGCCCGCCGCGGGGCGCTGATCAGGCATTGTCCACGGGCGTTCCTCCCTCAGCCGGCACTTTGGCCTTAATCTTGTTGCCGCAAGCTGGCCCTTTGTGGAACTTCTGGCAAGAGCACGCGGAACGCCGCGAAAATCGGTCGCTTCTCCTGTCATAAAGTCGAAAAAAACGTTCCCGCAGCCCTTTCCAAAGTCAGCACGCCTTGATACATACGCCCCGCACCCGATGGGCACTGCCCCGGGGTTGCCTTCCAAGGAAACCTTTGGGACGGAAGAGGAAAGCCACGCGAACAGCGTCGGCCTCAACCGACCGTCCCCAGGATCTGGCTGAAGGCGTGCAAGTGTTAACGCGGGGTGGAGCAGCCCGGTAGCTCGTCAGGCTCATAACCTGAAGGTCATAGGTTCAAATCCTATCCCCGCAACCAAATTCGGATTTTTACCGGATCCGATACGAAAATGGCCCGCTTGAAGCGGGCCATTTTTGTTTTGGGGATGATTGAGCAGCGCCGCTTTCAGAAATTCGGCGCGGCGGTGGACGGCAGCATTCCGTGGGGCGTACTTTGCCTCTAGCGCCTCACTGAAGCTCTGCGCGGCGCCTTTGCCGCCGGACGCGACAATGCCCGCATATCGTCCGGTCCGCGCAGGCCTCCATCGCGCGCCTTGAGTTCGAGCGGCTGGAATGGCTTCTGCGTCTGTCTGTCGACCATGTCATAGGTGAGCTCGCCGGGCGCGAAGCAGAATTCCTCGCCCCACTGCCAGAGCGCAACCAGGACGAGATAGAGCTTCTTTCCCTTGGGGGTGAGGACATACTCCTTGTAGGCGGTGCCATCCGAAGCTGGCGCGGTGGCGAGAATGCCGTGCTCGACGAGCTTCTGCAGCCGCGCCGACAAGATGTTCTTGGCCATCCCAAGGCTTTTCTGAAGCTCGCCGAACCGCCGCTTTCCACCCAGCGCATCGCGGATGATCAGGAGCGACCACCAGTCGCCGATCACGCCGAGCGAGCGCGCAATGGCGCAGCCTGCATCATCGAGGTTGGTCCGCTTGCCTTTCATGCCTTCCCTCGTCTGCCACCCGCCCACGGCGATGTGATGAATTAACTGGTTGCAAATTTAAACCATCTCGGCCATCTTGTCGATGGTTTCAAGATTAAACCAGAATGAGGGCCCCATCTCCCGGGCTTCCAGCTCGTTCCGAAACGAAGGATGACGCCATGACTTCCACGGACTTGTTCGCCCCGCTCAAGCTCGGCCGCTACACGCTCTCGCATCGCGTCGTGATGGCGCCGCTCACGCGGATGCGCTCGACCGGCAATGTGCCGACGGACCTCGCCATCGCCTATTATTCGCAGCGCGCATCATCCGGCGGGTTGATCATCACCGAGGCGTCCCAGGTCACACCTTATGGGCAGGGCTATCCGGCAACGCCGGGCATTCATTCCGCCGAACAGGTTGCCGGATGGAAGAAGATCACCGACGCGGTTCACGCCAAGGGCGGCATCATCTTTCTGCAGCTCTGGCACACCGGTCGGATCTCTCATTCGAGCTTCCAGCCGGGTGGCGTGCAGCCTGTCGCGCCTTCGGCGATCACCCCGGCGGGCAAGGCGTTCACGCCCTCTTTCGCGATGGTGCCGTTCGAGACGCCGCGTGCGCTCGATCTCGCCGAAATTCCGGGAATCGTCGAAGCCTATCGCGAAGGCGCCCGCAATGCGCTGGCTGCCGGCTTCGACGGCGTCGAGCTTCACGGGGCGAACGGCTATCTGATCGAGCAATTCCTTCACAGCAAGACCAATCACCGCACGGACGCTTATGGCGGCTCGGTCGAAAACCGCTCGCGCCTGCTGATCGAGGTGATGACAGCGCTGGTCGAGATCTGGGGCGGAGATCGCGTCGGCGTCCGGTTCTCTCCGTTCGGCGTGGTCAATGATGCCGGCGAGGCCGACCCGATCGGACTCTACGGCCACGTCCTGTCCCAGCTTGCTCCGCTCGATATCGCCTATGTCCACCTGATCGAATCCCGTAACACCGATGCGGGGGAGGCCGGAGCGCCGCTCGCGATCAACGATCTACGTCCGTTCTGGCCCGGCACCTTGATTCTCGCCGGCGGCTTCATCGGCCCGTCGGCGGATGCGGCGATCCGAGCTGGGCAGGGCGACGCCGTTGCCTTCGGGCGGCACTTCATCGCCAATCCGGATTTGCCGCGCCGCCTGCAGATCGGCGCTCCGCTCAATCCCTACGATCGCGCGACCTTCTATGGCGGCGGCGCGCCCGGTTACGTCGACTACCCCGCGCTTGAATCGGCGGAAGCTGCGGAGTGAGTGCAATGAAAGTTGCCCAACTGCACGAGTATGGCGGACCGGACGTTCTGGTCTACGAGGACGCGCCAAAGCCGACACCTGCTGCCGGCGAGGTCCTGATCAAGGTTGAATCCGCGAGCGTCAATTTTGCCGACGTCGTCAGGCGCAACAACGATCCCTATCCGTTTCCTTCGCCGCTTCCGTTTATTCCCGGCAGCGAGGTCGCGGGTGTGGTCGAAGCTGCTGGCGAGGGCGTGACGACCATTCCGGTCGGAGCCAAGGTCTTTGCCTCGCTCGAAAACGGTGGGGCCGGGGGCTACGCTCAATATGCGGTCGCCAAACTCGGGAAGGTCATCCCTCTCCCGGATGGCCTGACCCCGGACCAAGCCTGTTCGCTGGTGGTGGCCGGCATGACCGCATTTCAAACGCTTGCCGATTGCGCCCGGTTGCAGCCGGGCGAAACCGTCCTGGTGCAGGCGGCCGGCGGCGGTGTCGGCACCTACGCGGTGCAGCTCGCCAAGCTGCTGGGCGCCGGCAAGGTCATCGCCGCCGCCAGTACCCCGGCCAAGCGCGAACTCGCCTTGAAGCTCGGTGCGGATGCCGCCATCGATTACACCAAGCCCGATTGGGTCAAAGAGGCGCGCGAGCTCACCGCTGGCAAGGGCATTGACGTGGTGCTCGAGGCCACCGGCGGTGATGTTCTGAACCAAAGTCTTCAAACCATGGGACCGTTCGGCCGTATCGTCGTATACGGCGCGGCGTCCCGCGAACGTAAGCCGGTCAATCCCTACGCCATGCTTGGCCTGAATCAGTCGCTGATCACGTATTATGTTGGTGGCTGGTTTCAGTCACGGCCGCAAGAAGCGGCCGCCGCCTTGCGGAAGCTGATCGGATTCATCAGGTCCGGCGATATCGACGTTCAGATCGGCCACATTCTCCCCCTGAGCAAGGCGGCAGAGGCGCATCGTATCCTCGCCGAGCGAGCCAGTGCGGGCAAGATCATCCTGAAGCCTTGGGGTGAGGCCGTATAGGGCAGATGCCGGACCACGGCGAGTCCGCCGGGCCTTCTCCGCAGTCAGGCAGCATACAAAAGGCCCGCGCCTGTGGCGCGGGCGACGATCATTTCAACGGCGTCAAACGTTTCCAATCACGATCTGAACGGGCACACCATCGTCAGATGGAGCAGCGTCGGCTTGTCCGAGCCCTTCTTGTATTCCCACTCCAGCCGGATCTCATGCCGGTGCGCATAGGCGTCGCTGGCAGCGTGAGTGATGACCTTCGTCTTCATCGGGATCGGCGGTTCGGAATTGAAGCACTTCCGGACGCAGGCATCGAGCAGGTCGCATCGCGTCAGCGGGATGACGCCGGGCTCGTCCTTGGACAGAGGAACGGTGTTCGGCTGGGTGCTGAGATCGACGCGGGCCCGGCCCTTCTCCTTGTGCCAGTATTTGGCGCTTCCCTGCGGCCACGTCGAAGGCGGGTTCAAGATCAGGTGATACTGGCCGTATTCGAGGGTGGGCAGATCGATGTCTTCGGATGCCTTGAGCTTGGCGACGCTCCTCTTCATGTTCGCGAGGGGATAGTAATTGCTGTTCATCAGGTCTTTAAATGGCTTACCCGTATAGACTAACATACCCATGTATCTTGCCTCTCAGTAAGTGCTTGGCTTCCTCGGGAAATATGCAGCTTGTCGACGGCTTGAACACGGGCCTGACGGTCCGTTGTTCGCAGCCTCTTTTTCGCGCAGCTCCTGCAAGCTACCACCTGGAACTGTGAATCGTCCAGATCGCCAACCGGTGGAGGACGCTATGCCCGAGATGAATTGCATGCGCCGTTGCTAAGCAGGTTTCCTTAAGCGATCTTATCGCCATCGATTGCGGAGGCCGACAGAGGATGCCGCCGCAATGTCCTGAGAGCACGGGAATGCTTTGCACGGCGTGTCAGTCGACGATCGACCAGGGCGATAGCCGATGCCCCAAATGCGGAGCGGCCGTCCGCCAGCGCGTCGATCCCGACAGCGAACGACGGTTTGTCACAATTCTCCGGGCCGATGTCGTCGATTCCACCGGGCTGGTTGCCGAACTGGACCCGGAGGAGGCAGTCTCGCGGCTGGAGCCAGCCTTGGCGGCTATGCGAGGGGCGGTTCGGCAGTTCGGCGGCATCGTCAGCAAGGAGCTGGGCGACGGGCTCGCCGCGGTGTTCGGTGCCCCGATCGCCGACGACAACCATGCGCCCATGGCCTGCCACGCGGCGATCGAGCTGGTCAGGCGCGTCGCAAGCCTGGGTGATCCCGGGCTTCAGGTGCGGGTCGGCCTCCACTCCGGCCATGTCGTTGCCTACATGGTCGCCAGCGAGTTCTCGAAAGTCTACGAGATCGGTGGCGCGGCCCAGCATCTGGCCGCACGGCTGGAGACGGCGGCTGAGGCGAACCAGATCTATGCCTCGGAAGCCTGTCAAAAGCTCGCCGAGGGACATGTCCGGTTCGAAGCGCTGGGCGGCAAGTCCCTGCGCGGATTCAGCCAGCCCGTGCCGGTCTATCGGATCGTAGGCGCGAGCGACCTGTCGAGCTGGCGGGTGCGCCGGGCGCGCAGCGTCTCCCGCTTCGTCGATCGAACGACCGAGCGGGCTCTGCTGGAGCGCGCCGCCGGAAACGCCAGGGCCGCCCGACAGACAATCCTGCTGCTGGGCGATGCGGGTATCGGCAAATCGCGGCTTGCGCATGAGTTTGCCCAGCAGTTGAAAGCCGATGGTTGGCGGTTGATCGACGCGGAGTCCAGCCCGAACCTGCAGGGGGCCCCGTTCAGCACGCTCAAGCGGATTTTGCTGGCGGCGATGGATGCGGCGAAGGAAGCCCACGGCGCGGAGGATCCTCGCAAGGACCTGCCGGCGATCCAGCAAACTGCGCTCGACGCGGTGCTTGATCTGCCTGTATCGAATCCGCACTGGGATGAGCTGGAGCCTCATGCACGGGGGCGAGCGTTCTCCGATGCAAGCTGTGCCATCATCGGAGGCCTCGCCAGCCGCCAGCGAACGGTGGTTCTGCTCGAGGACCTGCACTGGATCGATCGGGCCAGCGACGTCGTCGTGGCCGCCATCGCCTCGCTACAGACGGCCGGCCTTCTCGTGCTCCTCACCTCGCGGCCGAATGGCATGCCGGTCTGGATTGCGCGTTGTCAGGCGGAGATCGTCGCGATGCGGCCGCTCGACGACGATTCAGGGCTGGCCATGCTGGCAGACATGCTTGGCTCCTCCGAGACGAACGCCGATCTGAAGAGCCGGATCATATCTCATACCGCCAACGTCCCCCTGTTCATCGAGGAGGTCTGCCGCGGATTGAAGGATAGCGGCACGCTGCGCGGCCAATGGGGCGATCTCGCGCTCGTGCGTCCGATCGACGAACTCGGTATTCCCACCAGCATCCAGGGCGTGATTGCAGCGCGTCTCGATCGGATGTCCAAGCAAGAGCGATCCATATTGCAGATCGCCGCCACCTTGGGGCCGAGATCGAACGAAGCCATGCTGGGCAAGATCGCAGCCCTGCCCGAGGATGTCCTGCAAGGGTGCCTCGCAGCGCTTGATCGCGCCGAGTTGCTCGTCAGGATCGACAGCGAACTGGAAAATTCGCTGGAGTTCCGGCACGAGATGGTCCGGCAGGTCACCTATGACTCTATGGTCGAAAAGGTGCGTGAAGACATCCACGCGCGCATTCTTTCAGCCCTGGAGGGCAGCGAAGGTGGCGCCGACGATCCCGACAAGCTCTGCTATCACGCCACGCGAGCGAAGGATTGGGACAAGTCGTTCGTCTACGGCAGGGCCTCGGCGAGACGATGTCTGGCGCGGTCGGCATTTAGCGATGCGGCAGATTATTTCGAGACCGCGATGAGATCGCTGGACATGACGCCGGCCAATCCCGCAAGGGAAGCGAATGCCGTGGACGTTCGCATCGAAGCGCGTGCGGCGTTCATTGCGTCCGGCCAGATTGCTGAATGGCTGAACCTCGGCAAGGAGGCCGAGCGTCGTGCCGACGCAATCAACGACATCGGGCGGAAAGTAGCTGCTTTGACGGTCATGGCGGCTGCACAGAATTTCTACGGGACCCCAGTCGAAGCGGTCATCGTCGGCGAGGAGGTGGTGCGCCTTGCACGGGAGTGGGGCAATCCGGGTTGGCTCAACGCTGCGCAATACGGTCTTGGCCAGGTGTATTTCCTTGCCGGGCGCTATCGTGAAGCTGATGGGCTCTTCGCGCGGACCTGCGCCCAGCTGACGGGGCCGGAGGCCAGTGCTCCTTTCGGCTCGACGCCGAAATCTGCGTTGTTGCTTTGCTGCATGATGAACAGCATCACCCACGCCGTCATGGGCGAGCTCGATGCCGCCGAGCAGCTCCAGCGCGAGGCTTCCGCCATTGCCGAGGAGACGGGCCGTCCCTACGACCGCGTCGCCGCCGCTTATAGTGGCGGCTGGCTGAAGCTCGCTCAGAACGATCCCGCTGCGGCCGCCGCCATCCTCGAGGACGGCTTCGTTCTTGCGCAGAAGCACGGCATCCGGCTGTTCGTGCCGGTGCTCGGTTGCCATCTCGGCATGGCCTATCTCGAGCGGGGTCTGTTCGAGCGGGCGCGCGGCATGCTGACCGAAGCGCGCGAGGAGGCGAAGGCGGTCGGCTATACCTCGGCGGTGCTGCGCAGCTCGATCTACCTTGCGCTCGCGACCTCCCGCCTCGACGACGTCCAGGCGGCGCAGTACATGCTGCGCGAGGCGCGCAACACCGCCCGCCAGCAGGGGTTTTCAGGCCTCGAAGCCGAGGCCCTGTTCGGTGAAGCCGTGGTGACGCCTCCTTCGAGCGAGGCGAACAAGGCCGCGATCCTCGCCGCTCTGCGCGCGGCGATCGCGATCGCCTCCGAATGCGGCGCGCAGCCGCTCCAGAGCAAGGCCGAGGCGATGCTGGCCGGGCTGCTCGCCCGGGGAAATGAGCTGACCTGACCCCGCCTGCCGGGGTCAGCGCCGCGATGCACCAAATCTGCTCGACGGGTCAAAAAAATTCTGCAGGCAAGGCAATAGCTTAGCTACTGTGCATGGGGTTGTTTTCGCAGATTTGAGGCGAAGCCCTTCGCGGCTCACGCCAGGAACGCGCGAAATCGCCGCAGCGCGATCACGAAGAAGACGCAGCCGATCACGGCGAGCGCGACGAGCTGCGGCCACACGGACTCCAGTCCCGCCCCACGGAACAGGATCGCCTGCGCGAGCATCACGAAATGCGTATTGGGCGCCGCCAACATGATGTCCTGGACGAATTGCGGCATGCTCTCCCGCGGCGTCATGCTGCCGGACAGCGTCTGCAGCGGCAGCAGGGTCATCATCAGGAGCAATCCGAACTGCGGCATCGATCCGGCGACGGTGGCGAGGAAGATGCCCATGCTGGTCGTCGCAAACAGCTGCAGCGCCGCGCCGAGCAGGAACAGTGCGATCGAGCCGTCGATGGTCACCGCAAGCCATCCCTTGACCACGAAGACGATCGACAACGCCGAAGCGGCCAGCACCACCAGCCCCATCGACCACACCTTGCTGACCATGATCTCGAGCGGCGTGACCGGCATCACCAGCAGGTGCTCGATCGTGCCGTGCTCGCGCTCGCGGATCAGCGCGGCGCCCGTCAGGATGATCGAGAGCATGGTGATCGAGTTAATGACCTCGTCGACGGCGCCGAACCAGGATTTCTTCAGCTCCGGGTTGAAGCGTGCCCGCAGGGTCAGCTCGATCGGCGCGGTCTGCGCATTGCGCGTCCGCGCCAGGAACTCGGCGATTTCCGCGCTGACGATCTGCTCGATATAGCCGCCGCCGTTGAACGCCTGCGAGATCCGCGTCGCGTCGATGTTGAGCTGAATCGCCGGCGACTTCCCTGCCAGCAAGTCGCGCTGGAATTCCGGGGGAATGTTCAGCGCAAACGTGTCGAGCCCCGCGTCCATCCGCCGGTCCATTTCATATTGCGAGATCAGGCGCGGCTCGGAGAAGTATGGCGGCGTGAATGCCAGTTCGATGCGGCTGGAAACCGGCGAACGGTCCTCGTCGACGATGGCGATCGCGGCGTGGTTCAAGGTTTCGGGCAGTGCCTTGGCTCCGGCATAGATCGCGAGCGTGAAGGAATAGACGATCAGCACGAGCAGCATCGGGTCGCGCACCAGGCCGCGCAATTCCTTGACACCGAGCTGGAATAAATTGTCGAAGCGCATGGTCAGCGAGCCTGTTTCTTCAGCAGCATCGTGCCGGCAATCATCAGGACGGGGACCATGATGGCGAGCACCAGGAGATCGTTGTGGAGGGTGTCGAACGCCAGGCCCTTGGAGAAGGTGCCGCGCGAGATCGTGACGAAATAGGTGGTGGGATAGAGTCGCCCGATCACGGCGCCCAGTCCCTGCAACGATGAGACCGGATCGATCAGGCCGGAATACTGGATGGCGGGTATCAGGGTGATCAGCACGGTGCCGAACAAGGCCGCGATCTGGCTGTTCATGAAGGCCGAGATCACCAGCCCCAGGCCGGTCGTGGCCGTGACGTAGAGGAGCGCGGCCAGTGCGTAGGTCGCAAAGCTCCCCGTGAAGGGGACGCCGAAGACGGTGAGCGCGAAGGCGACCAGGAGCAGGAAGTTTCCGAACGCCAGCACGACGTAAGGCAGCTGCGTGCCGAGCAGAAATTCCAGCCGGGTCACCGGCGTGACGTAGAAATTGACGATCGAGCCGAGTTCCTTCTCGCGCACCACCGCAAGCGCTGCGAGCACCGCCGGAATCATGACCAGCAGAAGCGGGATGATGCCCGGCGCCATGGCGACGACGCTGATGACATCAGGATTGTAGCGGTAGCGCAGCTGGAGCTGATACGCGCCGGTGATTGCCGCGTCGCCGTAGAGCTCGCGGCTCTTCTGCGCAAGCCAGGTCGCGTGGATCGCCTGCGCGTAGGAGCGCAGCGTCTCGGCCCGCGTCGGATTGGCGCCGTCGACCCAGGCGCCGATCTCGACACGGCGGCCGCGGCTGACGTCGCGGCCGAAGCCCGGCGGCAGCTCGATGGCAAGTCCGATCTCGCCGGCGCGCATACGGCGGTCGAGGTCGGCATAATCCGTGATCGGCGATTTCTGGGTGAAGTAGCGCGAGCCCGCGATCTGAAGGCTGTAGTCGCGGCTGATCGCGCTGTCGTCGCGGTCGAGCACGGCGAAGGTCAGGTTCGCGACGTCCATGCTGATGCCGTATCCGAGCACGAACAGCAGCAGCACGCTGCCGAGGATCGCGAGGGTGGCGCGGATCGGATCGCGCCGCAGCTCGAGCGTCTCCCGCCTGGAATAGGCGAGCATGCGCGTCGGATTGAATGCAGCATTGCGCCGAGCGGGCGGGGCGGCGGTTGCCGATGCGGGAGTTGGCAAGACGGCCGCCGGCCGGCCGGCCGGCTCCGCCCCGTCCGCGATCGCCTCTTCCAGGCAGGCGATGAAGGCCTGCTCCAGCGTGGCGGTGCCGCGTGCAGCCACGATCGCCGCGGGCGTGTCCGATATCAGCACCTTGCCCGCATGCATCAGCGAGACCCGGTCGCAGCGCTCGGCCTCGTTCATGAAATGGGTCGAGACGAAAATCGTGACGTTGTCCTTGCGGGATAGCTCGGCGAGGATCTGCCAGAAGCGGTCGCGGGCGACTGGATCGACGCCGGACGTCGGCTCGTCGAGGATGAGAATGTCGGGCGCATGGATCATGGCGACTGCCAGCGACAAACGCTGCCGCACACCCAGCGGCAACGTGTCGGGCAAGGAATCGGCGACGTCGGCGAGATCGAACCGCGCGATCATCTCCTTGGTGCGCGCGGCGATGGTGTCCGCCGGCAGCCTGAACAGCCGCGCATGCAGATCGAGATTTTGCGCGACCGTGAGCTCCGAATAGAGCGAGAACCCCTGCGACATGTAACCAATGCGCCGCCGCACCGACATGTCGCCGGCGTCGATGGTCTTGCCGAACAATCGCGCGGTGCCTTCGCTCACCGGCAGGAGGCCGGTGAGCATTTTCATGGTCGTGGTCTTGCCGCACCCGTTCGAGCCGAGGAAGCCGAAGATCTCGCCCTTCCTGATGCGGAAGCTGACATCGTCGACGGCCACGAAGCCGTTGAACCGTCGGGTCAAATGATCGGCCTCGATCGCGATCTCGTCATGCCCCTCGCCGCGCGGCGGGATGACGATATTGGTGTAGTTACTGCGATCCGCATCGGGCAGGAGACGGATGAAGGCGTCATCGAGCGTATCGGCGCCGGTCTGCCGCTTGAGCTCGGCTGGCGTTCCCGTCGCCAGCACGCGGCCGGCATTCATCGCGATCAGGACATCGAACTGCGCGGCCTCCTCCATGTAGGCGGTCGAGACGATCACGCTCATGCCGGGGCGGCTGGCGCGGATCGAGGTGATCAGTTCCCAGAACTGGCGGCGCGACAGCGGATCGACGCCGGTGGTCGGCTCGTCCAGGATCAGCAGCTCGGGATCGTGGATCAGGGCGCAGCACAGGCCGACCTTCTGCTTCATGCCGCCGGAGAGTTTTGCCGCCGGCCGGTCGGCGAACGGCGTTAGCCCGGTGTCGCGCAGCAGGCCGGCGATCCGCCTGCTGCGTTCGGCCTTGTCGTGTCCGAACAGGCGGCCGAAGAAGTCGATATTCTCGAACACCGACAGTGTCGGATATAGGTTCTTGCCGAGCCCCTGCGGCATGTAGGCGATGTCGGGACACACGTTGCGGCGATGGCGCGAACTCGCCATGTCGCCGCCGAGCACGTGGACACGTCCCTGCTGGATCGCGCGGGCCCCGGCGATCAGCGAGAGCAGGCTGGATTTGCCGACGCCGTCGGGGCCAATCAGTCCGACCATGCAGCCGGATGGGAGGTCGAGCGTGATGGCATCCAGTGCGCGGGTCTTGCCGTAGTTGAGGCCCACGTCGTCGAGATGCGCCACGCTGCCGCGCTCGGCAGGTCGCTCGGCTGCGGCAGCCGTGCTCATCTCGTCAGCTTGATGTTGAGATTGCCGGGCCATTGCGCGGCCGGATCGAGCTGCACATAGGCCATGCCGGGCAGGCCGGTCTTCACGTGCTCGATGTGCTGGCGCAGCAGATCGGGTGCGATATGCGCCTTGATGCGGAACATCAGCTTCTGGCGTTCTTCCTCGGTCTCGACGGTCTTGGGCGTGAATTGTGCGACGTCGGCGACGAAGGTGGCCTTGGCGGGAATCACATATTGGGGGATGGCGTCGAGCACGAGGCGAACCTCGGCGCCGATCGCGACGCGGCCCGCATCCGCCGTCGGCAGGAAGAACGTCATGTAGACGTCGCCGAGATCGACCATGTTGAGGACGCGGCCGCCGGCGGCGAGCACCTCGCCGGGCTGCGACACGCGATACTGCACGCGGCCGTCGCGCGGCGCCTTCAGCACGCTGTCGTTGAGGTCGGCATTGATGCTCTCGATCGCGGCCTTGGCGGCGTCGACCGCGGCGCCAGCGTCGATCACCATCGCGCGAGCGGAGCTGATCGCGGCCTCGGACGCTGCGACCTGGGCGTGGGACGCGGCGAGCGCGGCCTTTGCGGTGGCGTTGGAGGAGCGGTCGTCGTCCAGGACCTGCTGCGACACCGCGCTCGTCTTGATCAATTGTTCGGAGCGATCGAGCTTGCGGCTCGTGCTGTCGAGTTGGGCGATGCGCTGGTCGACCATGGCTTCGGCGGCTTTGCGTTCGGCCTCGCGCTGGTTCACCAGGCTCTTCGCGGTCTCGACGTTGATCGCTGCGCGCTGGAGCTGCGCATCGGCCTGGCGGCGCTGGGCCTGCAACTGCTCGGTGTCCATGCGCGCCAGAATCTGACCTGCGCGGACGAAGTCGCCTTCGCCGACCAGGATCTCGCGAATCCGTCCCGGCGTCTTGGTGGCGATGTCGATCTCGACCGCTTCGATGCGGCCGTTGCCGCGGGCGAAGCCTGCCGGCAGCGTGTTGGCATCGCGGTGCTGCCAATAATAGTAGCCGCCACCTGCAACGAGCACGGCGATCGCGGCGATGACTCGACCCGGCGTGAAGTTCATCTGTTCAAAACGCCGTGCGGCGGCGCCCATTGTTGAGATACGAACGCCCGGCCGCGGAACGCGCGGAAGGGCGGCCTCAACATTGCAGCGAATTTTGCACCGCAGCTTGATGCAGATCAGACGGCGGCGCGAGGCGTCTCTGCCCGCTTTTTGAGCTGCGCGCCCTTGCCGCTCGTCCGCCCAGATTGTCAAGCGGACGAGCGAGGCTTGTCGAACGGATGACTATGGGCCCGATCCGGGCCGCCTCACTTCACCAGCGGGCAGCCGCCATCCTTCAGAGGCCGGAACGCCTGGTCGGCGGGCACCTCGGCGAGCAGCTTGTAGTAATCCCACGGTCCTTTCGACTCCTCCGGCTTCTTCACCTGGAACAGGTACATGCTGTGCACCATGCGGCCGTCTTCGCGCAGCACGCCGTTGTCGGTGAAGGCGTCGCGCACCGGCAGCTCCCGCATCTTTGCCATCACCGTCTTGGTATCGCGGGTGCCCGCAGCCTGTACGGCCTTGAGGTAATGCAGCGTGGCGCTGTAGGTCGCGGCCTGGTTCATCGTCGGCATGCGTTTGACGCGCTCCAGGAACCGCTTGCCGAAGGCGCGGGTCTTGTCGTTGAGATCCCAGTAATACGCCTCGGTGATGATCAGCCCCTGCGCGAGCTTGAGGCCGAGGCTGTGCACGTCGGAGATGAACATGACGATCGCAGCCAGGTTCTGGCCGCCGGCGACGATGCCGAACTCGCCCGCCTGCTTGATCGCGTTGATGGTGTCGCCGCCGCCATTGGCGAGCCCGATGATCTTGGCCTTTGAGGCCTGCGCCTGGAGCAGGAACGAGGAGAAATCCGCCGTGTTGAGCGGATGCTTGACGCTGCCGAGCACCTTGCCGCCCGCCGCCTTCACCACGTCGCCGGTATCGCGTTCGACCGAATGACCGAACACGTAGTCGGCGGTGAGGAAGAACCAAGTGTCGCCGCCGGTCTTGACGATGGCGCTGCCGACGGTGTGGGCGTTGGCGTAGGTGTCGTAGGTCCAGTGCGCGGTGTAGGGCGAGCACGACTTTCCGGTGATGTCGGAGCTCGCCGCGTCCGTCACGATCATGATCTTCTCGTACTGCTTCGACAGCTCCATCACGGCAAGCGCGGTCGCCGAGGTCGGCAGGTCGATGATCATGTCGACGCCTTCGGTCTCCCACCATTTGCGGGCGATGGTGGAGGCGACGTCGGGCTTGTTGAGCACGTCGGCACTGAGCATCTCGATCGGCCTGCCGAACATCTGGCCGCCGAAGTCCTCGATCGCCATTTTGGTCGCCTCGACATTCCCCATGCCGCCGATGTCGGAATAGACGGAGGAGAAGTCGGAGAGCACGCCGATCTTGAGCGGTGCCTGCTGGGCGGAGGTGGGGGCGATGAGGGCAGCGGACAGCAAGCCGGCCGCGGACACGAGTGCGATAAATCTCATGGATACGTTTCCTCTTACACGGGACTATTCTGTCCCTTTGTCCGACAAAGCTAGATCGGGCTCCCAACAGAGTCAATTTCCTCCAAGATCTCATGAATAGCCGGAGTTTGACGCCTAAGGCGCCCGTGCGTATGATTTGTCCGACAATCGCCATTGGAGGTCGATTTTGCCTGTCGCGCCGCTCTTCCGACCGATCGATGTCGCCCCGGCCTATCAGAAGGTCGCGGACGCCATCGAACGCGAGATCGTCAATGGCCGCCTCAAGCCGGGCGATCCCATCGGCACCGAACACGATCTGGTCCGTCAGTTCGGCGTCAACCGTTCGACCATCCGTGAGGGCATCCGTGTGCTGGAGGAGGGCGGGCTGATCCGGCGCGATTCCTCGCGCCGCCTGCACGCTTGTCTGCCGCGCTACAGCAAGCTCGCAAGCCGTCTCAGCCGTGCGCTGGTCCTGCACGAGGTCACCTTCCGCGAGCTCTACGAGGCCTCCATGACACTGGAGGTCGCCAGCATCGAAGGCGCGGTGGAGCGGGCGAACGAGGAGAATCTCGCCGAGCTCGATGACAACCTCGCGCGCAGCGAGTCCGTGGTCGGCGATGCCGCGATGCTTGCCGAATGCGATGCCGAATTCCACGTTCTGGTCGCCAAGGCCTCGCAGAACCGCGTGCTCCAGCTCGCGCGCGAGCCGGCAGCGCAATTGTTCTATCCGACCACCGAGATGATCGTGACCAATGTCGCCGAAGGCGGCCCGCGTCTCGTCGCGGCGCACCGCCATCTCATCGAGGCGATCCGTCACCGCGACCGCGAGGCCGGCGTGCTGTGGACGCGCCGGCATCTTCAGGACTGGCGCCGCGGATTCGAGAAGATTGCTTCGCTCGATCGTTCGGTCGAGCACATGTACATGGAGCACGCGCGGGCGGCCCGGCATAAGTAGCGCAAACAAACAAGACGCAAGATCTCAAGTAATAAATCCAGCAAAAAAGACATCACGTGGAGGAACGTATGACCGGCGACACCGCAGCCACCATCTCGAAAGCGCGCGAGCATTCAATCGGCGATCTCTTGCGCCGTTCCGCCGGCCGAGAGCCGAGCAAGCTTGCGGTGAGCTGCGGCGGCGTGAGCTGGACCTTCGCCGAGATGGATGCGATCTGCAACCGGCTCGGCCGCGGCCTGCTCGGCCTCGGCGTCGGAAAGGGTGATCGCATTGCGGTGCTCTCGCGCAATTCGCACGCCTTTGCCGCGCTGCGTTTCGCGGTGGCGCGGATCGGCGCGGTGCTGGTGCCGATCAACTTCATGCTCAATCCGGACGAGATCAATTTCATCCTCAAGAGCTCCGGCGCAAAGCTGCTCGCGACCGGACCGGATTTCGTCGAGCCTGCGCGCGCAGCCAGCGCGAGGGATTGTGCGGTCGAGAAGATGATCTGGCTGCCGGGTGAAGACCCTGCGTCCGCGCCTGCGGGCCTCACCACCTTCGACGATCTGCTTCATGCCGACCGCTCGTTCCTGGAAGCGTCGGTCGACAGCCGCGATCTGGCTCAGATCGTCTATACCAGCGGCACGGAATCGCTGCCAAAGGGCGCGATGCTGACCCATGAAGCCGTGATGTGGCAGTATGTCAGCTGCATCATCGATGGCGGCATGAGCGTGGAGGACAAGTTCCTGCACGCGCTGCCGCTCTATCACTGCGCCCAGCTCGACGTGTTCCTGGGACCGCAGATCTATCTCGGCGCCTCCTGCGTGATCACCGGCAAGCCGACCGCCGACAACATCCTGGCGCTGATCCAGGCGCACAGGATCACGTCGTTCTTCGCGCCGCCGACGATCTGGATTGCGATGCTGCGCTCGCCGAACTTCGACAAGACCGATCTGTCGACCCTGCAGAAGGGCTATTACGGCGCCTCGATCATGCCTGTGGAGGTGTTGCTCGAGCTTCAGCGCCGCCTGCCCAACGTCAAGTTCTGGAACTTCTACGGCCAAACCGAGATCGCGCCGCTCGCGACCGTGCTGCGGCCGGAGGACCAACTGCGCAAAGCCGGCTCGGCTGGCAAGCCTGTGCTCAATGTCGAGACTCGGGTGGTCAACACCGCGATGGAGGACGTCAAGGTCGGTGAAGTCGGCGAGATCGTGCACCGCTCGCCGCATTTGCTGTCCGGCTATTACAACGATCCGGTGAAGACTGCGGCAGCATTTTCGGGCGGCTGGTTTCACTCGGGAGACCTCGCCACGGTCGACGAGGAAGGCCACATCACCGTGGTCGATCGGGTTAAGGACATGATCAAGACCGGCGGCGAGAACGTCGCCAGCCGCGAGGTCGAAGAGATGGTCTACCGCATCCCCGCGGTCTCGGAGGTCGCCGTCGTCGGCTTGCCTGATCCGCGGTGGATCGAGGCGGTCACCGCCATCGTCGTGGTCAAGAGCGGTGAAAAGCTGGACGAGGACGCCGTCATCAAGCACTGCGCTGCCCAGATGGCGCATTTCAAGGTGCCCAAGCGCGTCATTTTCGTCGATGCCTTGCCGAAGAATCCGAGCGGCAAGCTGCTCAAGCGCGAGCTGCGCCAGCGCTTCGTCGGCGGCGAGACGCTGGACAAGGCGATCCAGAAGAATTTTGGGGCATAGAACCGGGCGGCGCTGGGCAGCGTCGCGGTCGAGCTTCGCTAGCCGACGTTGCCGGCCAGCTTCCTGACGTCGTCGGGCGTCTGTCCGAAGCGGCGGCGAAACGCGCGATGGAAGTAGGATACGTCGTGGAAGCCCGCGAGATGCGCGATCTCGATGATCTTGCGGGTGCGCATGGCAGGGTTTCGAAGCAGCCGTTCGGCGCGCAGCAAGCGATGCTCCAGCACGAACCCGCTATAAGTGATGCCGGCCTGCTCGAACAGAAGCTGGATCGTGCGTGGGCTGACCCGGTGCATGGCCGACAGGACGGTGAGTGACAGCGCGGGGCTGTCCAACTGTGCCAGGATGTCGGATTTGAGAGTCTCGAGACGTGCTGCGGCAAGGCCGCGCGTCCGAGCTTCCTCGGCGACATCGCCGCGGGCTCCGATCATCAGCACCGAAAGGTCGAACAAATGCTGGGAGACCGCATCGAGCTCCGCAGGCGCGAGCTTGTCGGGATAAGCATGCGCGAGATCGTAATACCGCAGGAACATCGACGTGATCGGATTGGCGCCGGGAATCGACTGGGCAATCAGGTCCTCGGCATTCGGGCACGCCCGCAGTAACGCCTTGCGGGGCAACAGTGCGGTCTGGAAGTTGCCGTACCCTGTCTGGGTGATTTGGGCACCCTTGATCGAGGGATCGCCGATCGTGAGGTCGCCGGCCGCAATGTTCAGTCCGCGCCTGCCCATGGTTCCGTTCAGAGCCGAATTCGGTGACATGGCGACAACCAATTCGTCGTTGGTGCCCATGGACACGAAGCTCATCGGCGTACCGTAGGAGGCGGACAGCCGCAGGCGCGGAAGGATGGCCGGCGTGATCATTCGGTGCACCGGGCCGTCTCCGATCGGAACGAAGTCGGTCCCCATCACCCGCCGGCAGAACTGCTCGCGCCACCCCTCATAGGCCGGCCCCGTCGGATCGCCGTTGAACGAGAGTTGTGGCTGTGTCATCGATCGGAAGGCGCAGGTTTGTCGGCGATCTGCCGGCAGGTTGTACCGTCAGGCTGATGCGCCGCAACGGCAAAAGCGCGGGATTGCGTGATAAGCCACTCGCGATGACGTGCGGGGACCGCGACCAGGTGCCGCAGTTCGGTACGCCGGGATCACACAGGCAATTCCCGCTATGGTGTTCGCGCGGGGGCGAAGCTCAATACTTCTTCACCGCCGCTCCGAACGCGAACCACAGCGCCATTGATGCGAGCCCGAACGCGCCGAGCAGCAGGAAGGCCGGACCGTAGCCGGTCCATTGCGCGATCCAGCCGCCGAGCGCGGGGCTGAGGCTGGCGCCGACACCCTGCACCGTGATCACGGCGCCCTGGCCGAGATTGATACGGCCGGTGCCGTTGAGCGCGCGCGCGACCATGCCGGGGACGGCAACGGTCTGCAGACCCGTGCCGATGCCGTCGAGCACCTGCATCGGCACGACGCCCCACCATCCCGTCACGAAGAAGGCGAGCACGCCGCGGATGGGCAGGAACATGAAGGACACCAGGATCACCGGCCAGTAATTGCGCTTGCTCGCGGCCTTCATCGCGATCAGCGACGTCACGACCATCACGCCTTGTGCAATGACGACGGTGGTCGCGACGAAGCTCGGGCCGTTGGCCTGTCCCTCGGCGACCGCCGCGAGCCCGTAGAGTGGAACGATCGCGGCATTGCCGAGGTGGAATAGTGCGAGCGCGAGTGCCAGCACGAGCAGTGCCTTGTGCTTGAGCAGCATCGCCATCGCATCCGGCGGAGCCTTGGAGTCATCCTCCTTGCTGCCGCGCGCGGCCCGGTCATCGATTGCCTTGGCCGGAATCATCAGCACGCAGGCGATCGCGATGGCACCGAACAAGGCCGCCAGCATGAACACGGCGACATAGCCGTATTTGTAGCCGAGATAGCCCGACAGGGCGGCGCCGACCATGTTGCCCGCGTGGTTGTACGCCTGGTTGCGGCCGTTGAGCGCATTGAAGCCCTTCTGCTTGGCGATGCCCAGCGTGATGCCTGTCACCGCCGGTACGATCGCGGCGCTCGCCAGCGATTGCGCGACTTGCGAGAACGTCACCGCCCAGAAATTTTGCGAGATCAGGATGATGGAGGAGGCGAGAACGACGCAGATGCCGGGAATCACGACCCACATCCGCTTGTTGCGGCTGGCATCGATGAAGCCGCCGATCGGCGTCGTGATCAGCATGCCCGCGACATTGCCGATCGTCAGCGCAGTGCCGATCAGTCCGGTCGCCCAGCCGCGCTCCTGGAGGAATACGCCGACGAACGGCCCGATGCCCGACTGCATGTCGGCCATGAAGAAATTGAGCGCGAACAGGGGCCAGAGACGGGACGGAGAAGGGGATCTCGATGTCATCGAAACTCGAACATGCTCTTCGTGTGTCGTGATCCTCTTGCCGATCGCTCTGGCGTTGATCTGAAGCGTAACGAGCGCTGGCCGCGTTGGTTCCAGGCACTCCTTTGCTGCTCATCGACCTTGCTGAACGCTTGCTCGTAATGTCATCCTGCGATCATTCCCCACGGAGCTCGCGTCATGCCTCTCTGGTCCTGCGAAACCTGCGGCGCTCAATTCCCGAGCGGCAGAAATCCGCCCGTCTCATGCCCGATTTGCGAGGACGAGCGGCAATTCGTGAACTGGAAAGGGCAGAGCTTCCTCACGCGTGAGGAGCTCATGCGGGGGTACCGACTGGTGGGACGCGACGATCTCGGCCTCACCGGCATCGGTCTGGAGCCGAGCTTCGCCATCGGGCAGCGCGCGCTGCTGGTGCCTCAAGGCCACGGCTGCGTGATGTGGGATTGCATTCCGCTCGTAACCGATGAAGCCGTCCAATACGTTGCGGCACTCGGCGGACTGAAGGCGATCGCGATCTCGCATCCGCACTATTACGGCGCGGTCGCCGACTGGAGCGACACATTTGGCGGAGTGCCGGTCTACCTGCATGCCGACGATCGCGCTTTCGTGACGCGACCGCATCCCTCGATCGTGCACTGGACCGGCGAGAACCACCGCATCTCCGACGATGTGCTGCTGCTGCGCACCGGCGGTCATTTCGCCGGCGCCACCATGCTGCACGCTGCGCGCGGCGCGGACGGCAGGGGCGCGCTGCTCACCGGCGACATCGCCCAGGTGACGATGGACCGCCGCTTCGTCAGCTTCATGTATTCCTACCCCAATTACATGCCGCTCAATGCCGCCGCGGTGCGGCGGATCGCGACCGCCGTCGAGCCGCTCGCCTTCGATCGGATCTACGGCGCTTGGTGGGGGCGCAATATTGCCACTGGGGCCAAGGCGGCTTTCGCGGCATCGGTCGAGCGCTATATCGCCGCCATCGCCTGAGCAGTCGGTTCGCTGATGTATCTTGCCGGTCCAAAATAACTGTACTATAAGTACAGTTATGTGGCGTGACGCAACGGCGCGTCTGCCGGTTCGGCATGATCGATGCATCCCGCCTCAAGCGGCGCATTCCGGGTGGCGAACGGGAGTTCGATTCTTGACGGCACATTACGACATCTTCGAAGCCGGCGACGTCCCCCTCCAGTCCGGGGCCGTCTTCTCCTCGCTGAAGCTCGCCTACAAGACCTACGGCACGTTGAGCCCGGCAAAGGACAACGTCATCCTCTATCCGACCTCGTTCAGCGCGCAGCATTTCGACACTGAGTGGCTGATTAGCCCGGACGGCGTGCTCGATCCGACGCGCTATTTCATCATTGTCCCGAACTTGTTCGGCAACGGCCTGTCGTCCTCGCCATCGAATACCGCGGCGCCGTTCCCCGAGGTGACTTATCACGATGCGGTCGCAGTCCAGCACCGGCTGCTCACCGAACGCTTCGGCATCGCAAGGCTTGCCCTCGTCTACGGCTGGTCGATGGGCGGCATGCAGGCCTATCACTGGGCGGCACTGCATCCCGATATGGTCGCGCGCGCGGCCGTGGTCTGCGGGAGTGCACGTTGCGCGCCCTATAATTACGTTTTCCTGGAAAGCGTGAAGGCGGCGCTCACCGCCGATCCCGCCTTCCGCGACGGCCGTTTCGCCGGGAAGCCCGTCGCCGGCTATCGCGCCATGGGGCGCGTCTATGCCGGCTGGGCGATGTCACACGGGTTCTATCGCGACGAGCTCTGGCGCGAGGCCGGCTTCGCCTCGCTGGAGGACTACCTCGTTCGCACCTGGGATGCGGCCTTTGCCCGCCGCGACGCCAATGATCTCCTGGCGCAGATCGGCATCTGGCAGCGTGGCGACATCAGTCGCTGTGGAGCATTCGGCGGCAACCTCGATCGGGCGCTGGCGGCGATCAGGGCGCACATGCTGCTGATGCCGGGCGCGACCGATCGTTATTTCGACGTCCGCGACAACGAGGACGAACTCGGCCGGCTGACCAACGCGAGATCGGCCGTGCTGCATCCGATCCCGTCCCTGCACGGCCATCGCGCCGGCAACCCCGTTGGCAATCCGCGCGACCAGGCCTTCATCAAGGCAGAGATCGCAGCCCTTCTCGGCAAGTGACAGAGGCATCCGACCATGACTGACGCGACCGTTTCAGAGTCCGGCCACCGCCTGAAGCCGCTGACGCCCGCGATGCTGCGCGAATTGTCGGTTCGCTCCAATGTCCAGGGCGCGGCGCGTAGCCTCTGCCATTATGGCGTGATCACGCTGGTCGGCACGCTGATATGGAAGGTTACTGCGACATACGGCGTCCTCTGGGCGCTGCCGTTGATGGCGGTGCAGGGCTACTTCGTCGCCTTCCTGTTCATGGCTGTGCACGAGACGGCGCACAAGACCGCCTTCAAAAGCCGCGGTCTCAACCTCGCGGTCGGCTATCTCTCAGGCTTCATCGTCGGATTGCCTTACGAATATTACTGCCTGTTCCACTGGGATCATCACCGTTACACCCAGGATCCGGACAAGGACCCCGAGTTGGTCGTCGGCGTGAAGCCCAAATCCGACACGCAGCTCGCGATTGCCTATAGCGGCCTGCTCCAGGTCGCCGGCCGTCTGCGGCTGATGCTCGGCCATGCCGTCACGGGCAAGGTCACTGTCCCCTGGATTCCCGAGGGCAAGCGCGCCACCATCGTCATCGAGGCGCGCGCCTATGTCGCGCTCTATGTCCTGATGCTCGCGCTCTCGCTGTGGTTCTCGTCAGCGTTGCTGCTTTGGGTCTGGATCGTGCCGCTCGTCATCGGGCAGTTCTTCCTGCGGCCCTATCTCTATGCCGAGCATACTGGCTGCGACCGCACCCGCAGCGCCTTCCAGAACACCCGCACCACCTACACCGGCGCGGTCGTCAAATGGTTCGCGTGGAACATGCCCTACCACGTCGAGCACCATGCTTATCCCTCGATCCCCTTCCATGCGCTGCCGAAGCTGAACGAGATCGTCGACGGCGAGATCGTCTATCGCGGCCGCGGCTACCTCAGAACGACGCGCGAGACCTGGGCCTGGTTTCGCCGGCAACGGCAGGGCGGCTAGTCAAATGCAAAACTCCGGTCGCGGTGCGACCGGAGCTTTGTCGTGAAGGCGATATCAGTAGATCCCGTAGGCGCAGACATTCACGACGCGGACGCGCATGCCGTGACGGGTGCGGACAAGGCGCTCCTGGTAGCAGTTGCTGACGCCGGTGTTGAGGTAGATGCCGCCAAAGCCCCAGCCGGGACCCCAGTGGTGATGACCGTGGTGATGATGGAAGCCGCCGGCAGAAGCGGCGGTGGGGGCGAGAGCGGCGACAGCGAGCGAGCCGGCGGCGATCAGACCAAGTGCAAGCTTACGAAACATCTTCATTCTCCATTTGGCGCTAGGGCCATTGCTGTGTCCCTGCATCTCGGTCGGGCCGAGACGCGAATGCGTTCACGCCGTTGGCCGAGAATCGTGTTTCAGGATTGTTTCGTCGGCTGCGGCGATGCACGCCGCGGTCAGGTTTTATGCGCCGCGCGGTAGCGCGCGGCCATGGCCTGCGTCAGCTCCGTCATCTTGTCGCGGAGATCGGCGGGCTCCAGCACCTCCACCTCGGGACCCAGCCGCAACAATTCGGCCGCAGCATGCCAGGATGTCTTGCCGACGGGCACGCGCGCAATGCGCCAGCCGTCGGCATCAGCGGTCTCTTCGAGCTGCGTGCGCGCCTTGACATAGGGCTGGCTCAAGGCATCGAGCAGCTTGACGCCGAACGGCGACAGCCGCACGACAGCGACATTGGGATGCATCTCGGCCTCGAGACGAAGCGTCGAAGCCTGCCAATATGCGGCGAGATCGAAATCGGCGGGGCGCTCGAAGCGATCGTCGAGCGCCGTGCAGTCGAGCACGCGCGCGACGCGATAGGTGCGGACGTTGCCGTCGACCTGCCCTGCGAGATACCAGCTGCCGCCCTTCAGCACGAGGCCGAGCGGCGCAACGCGGCGCTGCTTCTCTGAGCGCCAGCTCTGGTAGCGAATCTTGATTAGCGACCCGCGCAAGGCCGCCCCGGCGATCGTGCGCAGGTGCTTTGGGTCTTCGGTCTCGCCAAACCAGCCCGGCGCGTCCAGGTGAAAACGCTCCTGCATCCGTCCGGCGTCCTCGCGCAGATTAGCCGGCAGCGCGGCCATCAGCTTGTTCTGCGCGGCGATCATCGCAGCATCGAACCCGAGCGCCGCGGCCGGCCCCGGCAATCCCGCCAGGAACAGTGCGCCCGCCTCGCTCTGCGACAGGCCGTTCAGCCGCACGCGATAGCCGTCGAGCAGGCGATAGCCGCCCTCCGCGCCGCGATCGGCGTAAACGGGAACGCCGGACGCCGCCAGCGCGTCGATGTCGCGATAGATCGTGCGCACGGAGACCTCGCAGGCCTCCGCGAGCTCGGGCGCGGTAACCTGCCCCCTGGCCTGGAGGGTGGTGAGGATCGACAGCATCCGGCTCGCGCGCATGATTGCTTTAACCATACCTGACACAGGATGTCAGGTATGGGTCTCTACAAGACGCGTCGTCAGACGACACCCCAGGAGACCTGTTATGACCGGACCTGCCATGACCGATCCGAGCCGCATCACGCTGTACTACTCGCCGCAAAGCCGCGCCACCGGCACGCGGGTGCTGCTGGAGGAGCTGGGGGCGCCCTACGATCTCCATGTCCTCAACATGAAGGCCGGCGAGCAGCGTCAACCCGCCTATCTCGCCATCAATCCGCTCGGCAAGGTGCCGGCGATTCGCCACGGCGACGCCCTGGTAACCGAGCAGGTCGCGATCACCATCCATCTCGCCGATCTGTTTCCGCAGGCGGGGCTGACGCCGGCGCTGAACGATTCGTTGCGCGGTCCCTATCTGCGCTGGATCGCCTATTACGGCTCATCCTTCGAGCCGGCGCTGATCGATAAGTTCATGCAGCGCGAGCCGGCGCCCATCACGCAGTCGCCCTATGCCGACTACGACACCATGCTCGGCGCGCTCGAAGCGCAGCTGTCGAAGGGGCCGTATTTGCTGGGCGAGCGTATGACGGCTGCCGATGTGCTGTGGGGCGTCGCGTTCAGCTGGACCATGATGTTCGGCATCGTGCCGAGGAAGGACGTCTTCGTCCGCTATGCCGAGCGCATGACCGCACGGCCGGCGTTCCAGCGAGTCAATGCGGCGGACGACGAGATGGCGGCGCAGCATGCCAAGGCGGTCGGAGGCTGAGGGCGCGCGCCTCACGTTCGGTGTCGTCCCGGGCAAGCGTAAGCGCAGACCCGGGACCCATAACCACAGGGTGGTGTTTTGCGAAGATTCGGAGCTAAAACTTCGGCGCTCTCTTCTCCGCGAACGCCTTGATGCCTTCCTTGATCTCGTCACCGCGCATGCTGTCGCGGTGGCGCTGGTCGGCGGCGCGATCATCGAGCTCGCCGCGGGCGAACTCGTTGATCGCCCGCTTCATGCCACGCATCGCCTGCGGCGCGTTGCCGGCGAGGACGCCAGCGAGCTTGTCGACCTCCTCGTCCAGGAATTCCACCGGCACCATGTCGGTGAGATAGCCGATGCGCAGCATCTCCGGTGCACTGATCTTCTGCGCGGTCAGGAACAGTTTTTTCGCATTGTCGACGCCGAGCCGCGTGACGTAGCGTTTGATGCCGCTCCGGTAATAATGCAGCCCGAGCCGCGCCGCCGGCATGAACATCTCGGCGGTGTCGACCCCGACGCGGAAATCGCAGGCGAGCGCGAGATCGGTCGAGCCCCCGTAGACGCCGCCATTGAGCCGGCAGATCGTCGGCACGCCCAAATCCTCCAACCGGTTGACGACCACTTCGAAGGCGGAGCCCGCGCTCTGCTGCTCGTTTGCGCTGACGGCGCGCTCGGCGACCGAATTGAGGTCGTAACCGGCGGAGAAGACGCGGCCGGTGCCGGTCAGCACCAGCACGCGGATGGCTGGATCTGTCTCGATCTGGTCGAACAGTCTGACGAGCTCGTCGAGATCCTCCGCCTGGAGCCGGTTGAGATGCTTGGGCCTGTTGAGGCGGATGGTGGCGCGTGCGCCGCGGCGTTCGAGCAGGGGGCCGGTGGCTGCGTCGGTGATGTCCGACATTCTTGTCTCCATTTAGCTGTTTTCGAGCGCGCGCCGTTTCGCCTCGGCGTCGATGGTCTCGGCGAGATCCGGGTGCCGCGCAGGGGCTGCTTTGGCATGTTGCGGCCGGCCGTGGCGGCCGCGAACTGGGCCAGAGCGGAGATCATCGGCTTGGACATGCGGAAAGGCGGCTCGGTTCTGGCTCTTACGGTCCCGGCTGGGACGTCGGCGCCAAAGTGCCCGCACGGGTCGAGGCCGTCAACGACAGGCCCGGGCCTCGGCGTCGTCGAAACAGGCCGAGGGCCGATGAGAAAGCGGCTGGGGCCGCTACCTGAAATGTGGCGGCTCGTCGTAACCGCGGCGGCTGCTGAAAAACAGCAGCACCATCAGTCCGATGCCGATAATGATGGAAAATCCCGCGCCCAGCGCCAGCGCCACATAGCCTTCCGTCGGGATCGGCTCACCTTCGACCGCCATTGCGGAGTAAGCGAAGTAGCCGGCCGCCGCCAGCATTCCCAGGAGGAGGACGACGAGGAGTGCACGCATGCTGCGGTCTCCGGTTGTAACCGGAAACCAACGGTTGCAGATCGCGGCGGTTCCCGAATTTCGCCCCGTGCTAGACGGGGAACCCGGCAGGGCTCCGGGCGAGCTGCATCGACTCCTTCAGGCGCTCTGGGCGGTCTTCACCACCACGACATTGCTCTCATCGTGCTGGGCAGGACCCGCCTCGCGGGGCGCCTTTTCGGCCTCGCCGGCATGACGTTTCAGATAGCCGCGACGCATGCCGATTTCGTCGCGGACGAATTCGTAGCCGAGCTTGAAGGTGTCGAGCCCGTCAGTACTGATCGTGCCGTCGCGCAAGCCGATGACGGCGCGGCGCAAGATCCCCTCCAATTCGTCCTGGAGACATTCGAGCTGATCCAGAGAGTGAGCGTGCTCGATCCGCTCGCCGATGTCGAGGATGGCTGTGGAGAGCTCGCTGGCCTTCTCGGGCGCGATGCGGGTGATCTTGGCGTAGATCGCGGCGAAGATCGAGCCGATGACGCTGAGCGCGACGGCGCCCAGATACATCAGGTCGCTGTACTTATCCATGAACGACTTGGTGTCGTCGTTGATGTAGTCGGCCGCGCCCTGATGCGCGATCACGAAGGCGTCCTTCTCGACCGAAGCCGGCTCTATCCTGGTGGCAAAGCCGTTGTCGAGCCCGAGCGCTGATTTGTTTTCATAGATGATGCGTGCGAGCTCGCCTGCCGTGCTCGGCGACATTCTGGATTGCGCGACCAGCAGCCATTCAAGCCCGATCGTGTCGAGATCGTCTTCGGGAATTTGCGGCGAGGCCGACAGCGTGCCCGCCGCCAGCGTCTCGCTGGAAATGCCCGGCAATCTCCGCGCCAGCACCTTGGCCTCGTCGATCGCGTTGAGCGTGAAGCCGCCGCGCTTGGCGGCCTGCTCATAGGTCTTGTCCCGCACTGCCCTGGAGGCATGGACGATGGCGATCACCGCGCCGAAGCCGTTTGGCGCTGCAAACAGCTTGTCGAGCGTCGAGCCCTGCGGCGCCATCTGGATTTTTGCGGCGTCCGGACCGTCGGGGATGTCGAGGATGCTGCGGACGAAAGCGAGGGACGACTCGTTCTCGGCGACGACCGCGACCTTTTTCTTCCTCAACTCGGCGATCGACTTGATCTTCTTGCTGCCGGGACCGAGCAGAAGCACGAGATCGTGCTCGAGAATCGCGAGCGTGCGCGCCCGCAGCGGCACCTTGGCGTCGGTGCGCAGGACGGCAAGGTCGGCCTCCTTGCGGTCGAACTGTGCGAGCGCCTTGGCATTGTCCGCGTTGTTGACGATCTTGATCCGGAAGCGCGAGGCGTTGGTCTTCAGCACGGTGGCGAACTTGGCCGCGAACAGCGCCTCGTCGCTGTTGGGAGCGCTGACGGCAAAAGTCAGCGTTTCCGAATTGTGCAGCATGGCGCGGCCGCCCCAGACAGTGGCGAGCGACAACAACAGGGTCAGCACGACGTAGAGAAAGACCTGCTGCTGATTGGTCTTGATGACCTTGGGACGCCGGGGCGGCGGCTCGGTCGGTGATGAAATGGGGCCTTCAGTACTCATGGCAGCACTCGGGCCTTATTCTTTAGGTGGCCGGCGGCTCGCGGACGTGATCGCGGCGGGCGCCTCTGCAATTCATAAACATCTGAAAAAAGAACGATATTCGCTGCCGTCAATGATAGCGCGAAGGCAGCGGAAAGCAAATTTCGAGCCGGAGGTAACCTTACTCCAGGCCGCCGCGGCGATTAGTCATCATATCACAAGTTAGCCACACTTGGCGATTTTCCGGTTCCCCCGGCTGCATTCCGCCGCGGGAGATGTCATAAATCGCGCGTCCCGGCGATTTGACCGGTCCAAGAAGAAGTTGCGCTGAACGCTCCAATTTTTCTTGTCACGTCAATGAGGGCGTCAGCTTGTCGTTTCCACCCATGTCATCGGCGGTTCCGGTCGAAGCGCTCATTGGCTGGATGTTGCTGCTCACCTTCAAGCACATCATCGCCGATTTCGTCCTCCAGACCGCCTGGATGGCGCACGGCAAGGACCAGAAGCATGGCTGGGCCCTGCCACTTCTGGTGCACTGCCTCGTTCATCTTGCGGTTGCGTTGCCGCTGATCCTGATCGTGGCGCCGAAATTCTGGTTTGTGGCGCTGATCGATTTCGTGATCCACATCACGATCGACCGCGCCAAAGGGTTCGTCTCGGCCAATTTCGGGGTCGACCTTGCGCATCCCTGGTTCTGGACCTTGATCGGCGTCGACCAGGCCCTGCATCACCTCACCGGCTTCGGCCTCTCCATCTATATGGCGGCGAACTGAGGCTGGCCCGCACCCGTCATTTCCGTGTTCTCGCTTCGCGAGCCCGGAATGATGGCAATCGGCAAAGCGGCCGCCTGATTCGCGGCCAGGGCGCAACCACCCCGGGTGACTACCGGGCAGCGTGGTTAACCTTTCATTAGAGAATTGCGCTGCATCTTCGCCGTACGAGGGAGAACTGCAATGTTTTCAAGCCGCGATTCCATTGAAAGCGATTTCTGCCCGGTCCGCGACGAGCTCCTTGGCGAGATGTATCGCGCCAGCGAGAGTGGCCTGCCGAGGTTGGTCGAGAGTGTTTCCCCTGACGCGCGCGCCAGGCTGGCGCTGTTCTGCTATCGCCGCAGCCATCTGCATTCGCTGGCGGTCGCGATCGCCGGAAGCTGCAGCGAGCGCGACCTGATCGAGAATGGTGGCCGCGTCGGCTCGACGCTGTACGCGCTGGCGCGCGAAGGCACGGCGAAATCCTCGCCGTCGCTGTCGGGCGGCCGCAAGCCGATCACGCTGTCGACCAAGCCGCTCTCGGTGCTCGCACCGCTCGAGGACGAATTCGACGACGAGATCAGCGAAGCCGTTCCGGCCTAAGCGGCCTCTATCGCCGGCAACCCGAACTTCCGCCGCGCCATCGCGCATTCGGCGTCGCCCGGCATGCAGGTGCGGCACACCTCCGGCCGCAGCGCATAGATGCCGCAGGCGGTCGCTTTCCCAATTTCCCCCTGCAGGGCCGAGCAGCGATCGCCCTCGCAACGCATGCCGGATTGGCGTTCGTTGACCAGCGTCTCCGGAATCGCTGCAAGCTCCTCGTCGCTCTCGATCGAGAAGCGCGGCCAGTTGGCCGAATAGCCGCAGCACGCGCCGCAATTCTGGCAACAGCTCGACGGATCGGTGGGGGAGTGCTCTTCCATCATCGTCACGTATTCTTCAAGTGTCTTTGGGAGGGCCCCAGACCAGGCTCTGCCGCCATCTTGCGCGCAGCACGTCGCGTCGTTCCGGATATTTCTCGTCGAGATAGTTCGCCTCCACGACGCGGTCGGTGCGGAAGCTGCGGAAGTCGCCGCGCAGCTCGCACCAGGCTGCGAGCAGCCTCACGGCTTCGAGATAGCCGACCGAGATCGGCCAGATCATGCGCTCGCTGGCGCGGCCCTGCTCGTCGCGATAGCGAAGCATGATCTTCTTGCCTTCGTGGATCTGAGTGCGCGTGCGCGCCATGTCCAGCCGGTCCGGCTCCCTGTTCCAGCTTGGCCGCGCGCGGCTCGCCGGCTCCAGCACGAAGGGCCGCAGGCGCTCGGGGACGGTGTCGGCGATCTTGGCCATCAGGTCTTCGGCGGCGCGTGCCAGCGCGGAGTCGGCGTGGCCCGCCACCCATTGCGCGCCCAGCACAGCCGCCTCGATCTCGTCGGGTGTCAGCATCAAGGGCGGCAGGTCAAAACCCTTTTCCAGGATGTAGCCCATGCCGGCTTCGCCGCGGATCGGCACGCGCTGACCGATCAGCGTGGCGATATCGCGATAGATCGTGCGCTTCGAGGTCTCGAGCTCGGCCGCGATGGCATCCGCCGTCAGCGGCTTACGCGTGCGCCTCAGCACCTGGATGATTTGAAACAGCCGGTCGGCGCGTCTCATGAGTGGTCCCTTGTCGGTGATCTTTTCAGAAGGCGGCGCGCGGCTGCTGACAGGATGTTGGCAGCAGGGGGGTTCTATACCGGGACAACACATCGACTGAAGAGGATTTGTCCATGATCATTCCAACCCATTTCGGCCCGGCCGTTCCGTTGTGGCGCGCCCAGATGTGGCAGGCCCGGAATTGGCAAGCATTGGCGCTCAGCCGCCTCGCTTCGCTCGATCTCATGGCCGTCGACCTCCGATTGGCGCTCGCGAGCGTGGTGACACGTTCGCTGGTCCAGGCCGCCGACGCGCTGGTGCGGCATGTGATGGGCCGCGCCTGGCGAGGCGCCCGCTTCGCAGAAGATATCACGGCTGCTGCCACCATGGTGGCAGCAGCCGGTCGCTAGGTTCCGTCTTCGAGAGGTTCAGGAGAGCACGCATGATCACGCTTTACGGCTTTGGCGCCGGCTTTGGCCTGCCGGAAATCAGCCCCTTCGTCACCAAGACCGAGGTGCAGCTCAAGATGGCGGGATTGCCCTACCGGAAGGAGCGGGCGATGCCGCCGGCCTCGCCCAAGGGGCAACTGCCGTTCATCGACGACGGCGGTGAGGCGGTGGCCGATTCCACCTTCATCCGCGCCCATATCGAGCGGCGCTACGGCTTCGATTTCGACGCCGGCCTGTCGCTGGCCGAGCGCGCCCAGGCCTGGGCGTTCGAACGGATGATCGAGCACCACGTCTATTGGGGATTGGTCGGGGCGCGCTGGGTCGACCCGGTCAATTTCGCCAAGGGGCCTGCCCACTTCTTCGACGGCGCACCGGAGCACAACCGCGAGAAGTTGCGAGAGGATGCGCAATTCCGCGTCGCCGAGAACTATCTGCTCTCGGGCCTTGGCCGCCACGCGCCCGATGACGACGTCGACCTCGCGGTGCGTTCGCTGTTCGCATTGTCGGTGCAGCTCGGCGACAAGGCGTACCTGATGGGCAACAGGCCCTGCGGCGTCGATGCCACGGCCTTCGGCATGCTGGCCGGTATCCTCTCGCCGTTCTTCGAATCGATCCTGCGCGAGCGCGCCGAGGGCTTTCCGAACCTCACGGCTTACGTCGACCGCATGATGGACGATTACTACCCGGAGTTCGCCTGGACCCCGCTGCGGCAGGCGGCTTGACGCTCGTAGGACGGAAGCCTGTTAACGACGCCGGCAGCTCAGCGTAAAGCACAAAACAAAAGAGCCGGCCCTCGGGCCGGCTCTCGTCGTCACAGAAGTCTCGCTTGCCGTTACTTCACCAGCGTGTACTTGCCGTTCTTCACCGTCAGCAGGATGCGCGAACGCTCGTCGAGGCCATAGCGGTCCTTTTCGGTGAAATTGTAGACGCCCTGGCTCGCCGCCAGCTCCTTCTCCGTCAGCAGCGCCTGGCGGATCGCTTCGCGGAATTCCGGCGTGCCCGGCTTGGCCGTCTTCAATGCCGCCGGAATGATGCGCTTGAGGATCTCGAATGCATCGTAGGAATGGCCGGCGAACTGGCTGCGGCTGTTCGGACCGTACTTGGCTTCATAGGCCGAGTTGAGAGCGAGGCCCGGCTTCTTGGTGAGCGCGGTGTCCGGCTGGTCCTCGGGATCCATGACGGGGCCGGAGGCCATCAGCACGCCCTCGGCCGCTTTGCCGGCGATGCGGATGAAGTCCATGCTGGCCGCGCCGTGGGTCTGGTAGATCAGGCCCTGATAGCCACGCTCACGCAGCTCGGTCTGCGGGAGGGCGGCCGCGGTGCCGGAGGCGCCGACCAGGATCGCGTCGGGATTGGCGGCAACGAGCTTGAGCACCTGTCCGGTCACCGAGGTGTCGGGACGGGCGAAGCGCTCCTCGTCGACGATGGTCATGCCCATCGGCACGGCCTGGGCCTTGAGGTCGTTGAACCAGAGGTCGCCGTAGGAGTCGGAATAGCCGATATAGCCGAGCGTCTTCACGCCCTTGGACTTCATGTGTTCGTACAGCACCTTGCCCACGATCGGGATCGGCTGCGGCATCGCCACCGACCACTTCATGCGCTCGGGGGTGATCGGGAAGGGCGCGAGGCCGAAATGTGGGATGCCGGCTTCGTTGGCGACGTTGGAGACCGCGATCGTCGGCGGCGTCAGCGCCGAGCCCATGATGATGTCGGCTTTGGATTCGGTCACGAAGCGGCGGGCGTTGGTCGTCGCGGTGGTGGGATCGCCGCCGTCGTCGAGCACGATCACCTTGAGCGGTACGCCGCCGATCTCTTTCGGCACGAACTCCAGCGCGTTGCGCTCGGGAATGCCCAGCGCTGCGCCGGGGCCGGTCGTGGTGGTGGTGATGCCGATGGTGACTTCGCTGGTCTGAGCCAGCGCGGGCAGGGCCGGCAGGGCCAGTGTCGCCGCGGTGATGGCGGCAGTCAGGTAAAAGCGTTTCATCTATTCCTCCCTTTACGTGTGTCCTTGAAAGCAGAAATCGGGGGGTAATTCAGCCCCCTCTTTTGGTGATGCGGCGATTTAGCTTCCCGTGAATTTGGCTACCATTTCCGCCGGGAATGGTGCCGATTTCAGCTTGTCGGAGTTAACGGGATCGCGGCCGACCAGAACGCGGGTTTCGAAACCCTCGATCGCCAGCGCATCGTCCTTGTAGACATTGTGCTTCACCTCGAAGCTCGAGCGCTTGATGCTCTCGATCTTGGTTTCGATGGTGATCCAGTCGCCATAGGTCGACGGGATGTAGAACTTGGCCCGCGTGTCGACCATGGGAATCCCCACCAGGCCGTATTTGCGGACCAGGTCCTGCTTGGAGAAGCCGGCGACCTCGAACAGGGTCGAGGTCGAATCGTCGAACATCGCGAAATAGCGCGGGTAGTAAACGATGTTGGCGGGGTCGCAATCACCCCACTGGATCTGGACGTCGCGCCGGTTCACGAACATGCGCGGTGCCTTATTTCGGCGCCATGCGCAGCGAGCCGTCGAGGCGCACCACTTCGCCGTTCAGGTACGCATTCTCGACCATGTGCAGCGCAAGCGCGGCGAACTCGTCGGCCTGGCCGAGCCGGCGCGGGAACGGGATCGCGGCGGCGAGCGAGTCCTGGGCTTCCTGCGGCAGGTTCGCGAGCAGCGGCGTCAGGAATAGGCCGGGCGCGATGGTCAGCACGCGGACGCCGAACTGCGCGAGCTCGCGCGCGATCGGCAGCGTCATGCCGACGATGCCGCCCTTCGAAGCCGAATAGGCGGATTGGCCGATCTGGCCGTCATAGGCGGCAACGGAAGCGGTGTTGATGATGACGCCGCGCTCGCCGGTTGCCTGCGGCTCCAGCTTTGACATCTCGGTCGCGGCCAGGCGCAACATGTTGAAGGTGCCGATCAGATTGACCTTGATCACCTTGTCGAAATCCGCGAGCGCCATCGGGCCGTCGCGGCCGACCACGCGCTTGGCGACGCCGATGCCGGCGCAATTGACCAGCACACGGGCCGGGCCATGGGCTTTGGCAGCCTGCGCGACCGCGGCCTCGGCGGAGGCGGCATCGGAGACATCGCAAGTCACGGCCACGCCGTTGATCTCGGCGGCAACCGTCTCGGCAAGCTTGGCATTGAGATCGCACACCGCGACCTTGGCGCCCTGCGCCGCCAGCTTTCGCGCAGTGGCAGCGCCGAGCCCCGATGCACCGCCGGTGACGATGGCTGCCTGATCCTTCAACAACATGGCGTTCTCCTGTGGCGTTGGTTTCTTACCCGACCGATATCACACGGTCCGACGGATTGGCAGCGTAGAGCTCCTCGATCAGCGCGGCGCGATGCTCGAGCACCGCGCGCTGGTTGATCGAGCCCTTGTCGGTGACCTCGCCCTTGTCGATGGAGAGCGGCGCGTCCATCAGGATCGCGCGCGTGATCCGCGTCGAGGATCCCGTGGCCTGGCTGAGGAAGCGCGTCAGGCGCTCGCGAAAGGCGTCGCGCACCAGCCGGTCGCGCGTCGCGACGACGAGGTCGTCGGTCGGCAGCGTCGGGTTGATCAGCCGGCAACCGTCGAGGTCGAGCACGACCAGCGCGGAGACCTCGTCGCGGTTGATGCCGGCGATGACGACGTCGCGCACCAGCGGCGCGCAGGCCGCGGTGAGGCGCGCGCGTAAGGGGCCGACGCTGACCCAGGTACCGCTGGCGAGCTTGAAGTCTTCACCGACACGGCCGTCGAAATCGAACCCGGCGTTGAGATCGTCGGGATCGGCGGGCTTGAGCGCATCCCCCATCTTGTAGAATCCTTCTTCGTCGAAGGATTTCGCGCTGATGTCGGGCTGGCGCCAGTAACCGGGCATGACGTTCGGCCCCTTGGCGCGCACTTCCAGCTTGCCGTTGTTCGGAACGAGCTTGGCGTCGTTGCCCGAAACAGGCAGGCCGACATGGCCGGAGCGGCTGGTGCGTGGATTGACTGACATGAAGAACGGCGCAGTTTCGGTCGCACCCAAGCCGGTCAGCATCGGCACGCGGTAGCCTTTTTCCTTCACAGCGAGCTCGTCGAGGCTGTCCCAGATGAACGGTGACAGCGCGGCGCCCGAGAAGAACATCGCATGCAGCCGGTCGAAGAACTTTGCCCGCAGGCCCTGGTCGTCGCGCAAATAGGGCAGCAGCGATTCATAACCCTTGGGCACGTTGAAATAGACCGTCGGCGAGATCTCCTGGAGATTGCGCACGGTCTCCTCGATGCCCCCGGGCATCGGCTTGCCGGCGTCCAGATACATCGAGCCGCCATTGTAGAGCGTCAGCCCGATATTGTGGTTCCCGCCGAAGGTGTGATTCCAGGGCAGCCAGTCGATGATGACGGGCGGCTCGTCCTTCAGGAAGGCGAGCGTCTCGCGCAGCATCACCTGGTTGGCGCAGATCATGCGCTGCGTGTTGATGACGGCCTTGGGGTTGCCGGTCGAACCCGAGGTCAGCAGGAATTTCGCGATCGTGTCAGGGCCTATCCTGCCATGGACGTCGTCGAGATCGCTGCGGATCGGCGTCGCCATGAGGTCGGCGAGCAGGGTGACGTCGCGGCCCGGCACGTGGCCATAGGACGCCGCGATCTCGGTGCCGAGCGAGACATTGGCGGTGAGCGCATCGGCGAATCTGTCGGCATCCTCGGCAAAGACGAGGCCGGGCGTCAGCAGCTTCATCAGGTAAGACAGCTTGCCGTAATCCTTCGACACCAGCGAATAAGCCGGCGACACCGGGCAGAACGGGATGCCGGCATAGAAAGCGCCGAACGCAAGCAACGCATGGTCGATCGAGTTGCCGGAGAGGATCACCACCGGCCGCTCCGCCGACAGGCCGCGCGCAATCAGGCTCGACGCGATGTGCCGGCTCGCGGTGAGCAGCTCGGCGTAAGTGATCTTGCGCCAGCCGCGGCCGCCCTCGCGCTCGGCCATGAAGACGCGGTCCGGCGTGGTCTTGGCCCAATGATGCAGGCGGTCGGTGATGCGGACGGGATAGTCGCCGAGCGGCTGTTTGGGCCGCAGGTAGATCGTGCCGTCGTCGCGGCGCTCGATGTTGACGACGGGATCGCCGAACGAAATGGGCCGCAGCGGAAAAGTGCTCGCGCCGCGCTCCGTGCTGGAAGAGGACGGCTGCGCGCTCATGATTTTGGCTTCACCTTTGCGGTCTTGTGCTCGAGGAATTCGCGGATCCTGCGCTTCGCCTCTTTGTCGCTCTGCGCCACGGTCGCCATCAGCGATTCCATCAAGAGGCCGGTCTGCGGATTGGCCTCCGCGATCATCGGCAGCGCCTGGAGCACGGCGAAATTCGTCAGCGGCGCGTTGGAGGCGACCTTGGTCGCGAGCTCCAGCGCCTTGCCGAGGGCGTTGCCGGCTTCCGTCACATATTGCGCGAAGCCGTAGGAGGCGCCTTCGGTGGCGCTATACACGCGCCCTGTCAGCATCATGTCCATCATCCTGGCGACGCCGATCAGCCGCGGCAGCCGCACCGAGCCGCCGCCGCCGACGAAGATGCCGCGTTGCCCCTCCGGCAGCGCGAAATAGGTCGAGGGCTCGGCGACGCGGATATGCGCCGAGCAGGCAAGCTCAAGCCCGCCGCCGATCACCGCACCCCTGAGGGCCGCGATCACGGGCACGCGGCTGTACTGGATGCGGTCGAACACCCGGTGCCACATCTGGGAATGGAGCAGTCCGCCGGTCGCGTCATGCTCGGTCAGCTCGGAGAGATCCAGGCCACTGGAGAAATGATCGCCGATGCCGTGGATGACGACCGCGCCGATATCCTCGGGTAGGGACGCGAAACACTCGCCGATTTCCAGGATGATGCCGTCGTTGAGCGCATTGCGCTTGGCCGGCCGGTTCAGACCCACCGTCAGAACCCGGTCCGCCCGCTCGATCCTCAATAGCCCGGAGGCACCCGCGTCAGCGGTCTCGGCGTTTCCCTGTGTCATTTGCGTCCTTGTCAGAATAGTTATGTTGTATAACGAATTCTGGGGGAGTCAAGAAGGGGACGCAGGGGAAATGCGGATGGTACCGGTCAGGCGGCCAAGTTCGTTCTCCGGATCCGGTGTCGTCCCTGCCTGGTGCGCAATTGCATACCAGGCAGGGACGACGGCGGAGCGTGCGGTTACATCACCTGATGCACGTCGATCACCACCCGGTCCGCGTGCCGCGCCGCCGAGCCGACGAAAATGTGCTCCATCAGCCAGCGATATTTCTCGTGTCCGGTCTCGAACTTCGGCACGGTGCGGAAATAGATCAGCTTCGGATCGACCGGCTCGCCGCGCTTGAGCTTCTGCAGCAGTTCGACCGGGCCGAAGCGCATGCCCTTGTTCTCGACATAGATGATCGCGCCGTCATCGGTCTCGAAGGCGTATTTCGCCTCGAGATCGATCAGCTCATTGGGGCGGATGGTCTGGAAATCGGCGCCGAACGGAAGCACTCTGCCATTGATCGCGCCCGTCACCTCACCGCCGACGATCGGAATGATGCGGCGCACCCCGATGCCGGTCTCGCCGGCGGTGACGACATCGCCGATGCGGGCGGTGACGGTGAAGACGTATCTGGTCTCAAGCGTCGGTGTGGTCATCGCTTCCCCTCATCAATGCGCCATCATGCGTGTCGGCAGCCAGGTCGCCAGCAGCGGGAACGCGATCAGGATCACGAGGCGCACGACGTCCGTTGCCACGAACGGGCTTACGCCCTTGAAGATGGTGGAGAAGGAGACGCCCTTCACCACACTTTTTATGACGAAGACATTCATGCCCACCGGCGGAGTGATCAGGCCGAGCTCGACGGTCACGACGATGATGACGCCGAACCAGATCGGGTCGAAGCCGAGATGCATGATGACAGGGAAGACGATCGGCACGGTCAGGATGATCATCGCCATCGCATCCATCAGGCAGCCGAGCGCGAGATACATCACCATGATCAGCGCCAGCACGCCGTAGGGACCTAGGCCAAGGCCGGTCAGAAATTCCGTGACCTTCTGCGGCGTCTGCGTCACCGTCAGGAAATAGCCGAAGATCAGCGCGCCGATCAGCACGGTAAAGACGGCGGCCGCGGTGCGCGTCGCCTGCAGTAGCGAGGCCAGCACCTTCTCGCGGTCCAGCCGGCCCGTCACCACGCCGATGATGAAGGCGCCGGTGGCGCCGACGCCGCCGGCTTCCGTCGGCGTGAAGCGCGGCAGGAAGGGCAGACCGTAGAGGCCGCCGATCACGAATATGAACAGCAGAACCGGAGCCCAGATGTCCTTCAATCCGGCGAAGCGCTCGCGCCAGGGTGTCACCTTGCCCTTCGGCAGGAAGTCAGGGCGGAAATAACCGATCAGGAAGATCGTCAGCATGTACATTGTCATCGCGAGCAGGCCCGGGATGATGCCGGCGATGAACAGCTTTCCGATGTCCTGCTCGGTGATGATGCCGTACACCGCAAGCACGGTGGAGGGCGGCAGCATCGCACCCAACGTGCCGCCGGCCGCGATCACGCCCGTGGCAAAGGACTGCGGGTAGCCGAAGCGCCGCATTTCCGGATAAGCGACCGCGGAGAAGGTTGCGGCCGTCGCGACCGAGGAGCCGCAGATCGCGGCAAAGCCGCCGCAGGCGCCGACGGTCGCGATGCCCAGCCCGCCGCGCAAATGGCCGACGAAGCCGTTGGCTGCGCGGAATAGCTCGCGGCTCATGCCGGAGTTGGTGACGAAGGCGCCCATCAGCAGGAACATCGGGATCACGCCGAAGGTGTAGTCGGTCACCGTCCGCATCGTGACCTGTCCGACCATCTTCAGGGCCGGCGTCGAGCCGACGAGATAGCTGAAGCCGCACACGCCAACGAGACCCATTGCCATGCCGACCGGCACACGCAGCAGCATCAGGGCGAACAGGGCAACAAAGCCGATGACGGCGACGGCGTCGGTATCCATGCTTACTCCGTCACCTTGATTTTCGGTTCATGTATCTCTTCGGGATGGAAGATCAGGCGGTACGTGCGGATCGCGATCAACAGCACGGCGCAGACGTCGCCGATCCAGGCGACGAGGAAGAATGGCCATGTCGGCATGTGCAGGTCGAAGGTCTGAACATTGTCGTTGTAGGTCAGCCGGACCTTATCGAACAGCGTCCAGGTCTGCACGGTGACGACGAACAGCAGCACCAGCGTCGCAAATATGTCGATCATGCGCTGGTAGCGCGGCCCGACATTGGCCCAGATCAGGTCCACGGTGATGTGGGTGCCGCGATAGGACGTCGCCGCGATGCCCCAGAAGATGAGGATGCCGAGTAGCATGCGGCCGATGTCGAAGCTGTCGGGGATCGAATAGTTCAGCGTGTTGCGCAGCAGCACCGACAGGAAGATATCGAGCGCGACGATGCCGACGAAGCCGGCCGCGATCCATTCGATCGAGTCGATCACGCGATCCATCCAGGAGCGTCTTGTCGGCTGTGGCCCGTCGGGTTCTGTCATTGCTTGATCTCGACTCCAGCGGCGGTTCTTCGCCTCTCCCCGCGTGCGGGAAGAGCGGCATCGCATCGAAGACGCGATGCGGGTGAAGGGACCCGCTCGGCGAGCCCATCCCTCACTTTCATGCCGGAAGCAGCCCTCCCCCCGGCCCTCTCCCACCAAGAAGGGGAGAGGGAGAGGGAGGGCCGATCGGGTGCGGCGTCACTCTGCCAGCGCGTTGTACTTCTTCAGCGAGGCCTTCAGATCCGCGAGAGCCGCATCAGGATCGGCGCCGGTCTTCTTGGCATTGTCGCCCCACGTCTTGACCAGCGGCTCGGCGGCCTTCTTCCAGGCGGCGGTCTGCTCGGGTGTCAGCTTGTAGACCTCGTGGCTGGATTCCGCCTTCACCTTGGCGATGCCGGCGTCCTCGAACTTGCCCCAATGCTCGCCGACCGCGCCTGCCGTCTCGACCGTGCAGTTCTTGTCGATCGCGGCCTTCTGCTTGTCGGACATCGCATTGTACTTGTCCTTGTTGATCACGAACACGAACGTCGTGGTGTAGAGCGGCGCCTCCATGTCGTATTTGGTCACCTTGTCGATGCCGAACAGCACCAGGGAGCCCCAGGGAAAGGTGACGCCGTCGGCGACGCCGCGCTCGATGATATCGCGCACTTCCGGTGCCGAGGACTGCACATTGGTGCCGCCGAGCGAGGTGACGAAGTTTGCCATGGTGGCGTGCGCAGGGCGGATCTTCATGCCCTTCACGTCCTCAGGGCTGACGATTTTCTTGGTCTTGGAATGGAAGGAGGAGGGCGAGTGGACGAAGGCGAGGCAGTATTTGACGTCCTTCATCTCCTTCTCGGCATATTTGCGATACCAGGCGTCGAGCCCCATCGAGCCGCCCTTGGCATCCGAGATCAGGAACGGCAATTCCCCGGCGCCGATGACCGGGAAGCGGCCGGGCTGGTAGCCGGGATTGACATAGGTGACGTCGGCGATGCCGTCGCGTGCCATGTCGTAATGGTCGAAGGCCTTGCCGAGTTGCTGGGCCGGAAACACCTTGCCCTTGATGGTGCCGCCGGAATCCTTCTCGACCGCCGCGGCCCAGTCCTCCAGCGATTTCTGCAGGGGATGCGAGGCTGGCACCCAATGCGAGATCTTCAAATCGAAGGTCTTGTCCTGCGCGTAGGCAGGCGTCACGCTCGCGGCCAGCAGCAATGCCAGACAGGCTTTTCTCATCACGCGTCTCTCCCTGTTTTCGACGGCGGGCTTCGATGGCCCGGTCTCATTACTTAACATGTTATCTAATTGGCTGGCGCGTTCAAGCCGGAACTGGCATGCGGCCTTGCCGCGTCGTCTACGTCAGCCATGTTGCATGGATTTGTCGCTGCTCGGGCGACGACCGCTCCCCTTCTGCCTAACAATTATGTAGTATAATTATCGTCTGCGGGCCGGCGCGACAAGCGGGCCGCGCGCAAAGCCTACAGGATCGGAAGGAGCAAGTGTTGCGGACAAGAGTCGCAATCATCGGGGCCGGGCCGGCCGGATTGTTGCTTGGGCAACTGCTGCACGCATATGGCATCGACAACGTCATTCTGGAGCGGCAGAGCCCGGACTATGTGCTCGGCCGTATCCGCGCCGGCCTGCTGGAGGAGGGAACCGTCGCGCTGCTCGACCAGATCGGCGCCGGCGCGCGGGCACATGCCGAGGGCTTGGTGCATGAGGGCATCGAACTCGCCTTTTCCGGCCGCCGTCACCGCATCGACATGAAGGGCGCGACCGGCAAGACGGTGATGATCTATGGCCAGACCGAGGTTACGCTCGACCTGATGAATGCCCGCAAGGCTGCCGGTCTCGTCTCCGTCTACGAGGCCAGGGACGTGCAGCCGCATGATTTCGACGGCAGTCACCCGCGCGTAACCTGGGTGAAGGACGGCGTCACCCACACGCTGGATTGCGATTTCATCGCCGGCTGTGATGGTTTCCACGGCGTCAGCCGCGCCAGCGTTCCGGCGACCTCGATCGAGGAGTTCGAGCGGGTCTATCCGTTCGGTTGGCTCGGCATTCTGTCCGATACGCCGCCGGTCAGCCACGAGCTGATCTATTCCAACCACGCGCGCGGCTTTGCGCTGTGCACCATGCGCTCGATGAAGCGCAGCCGTTACTATGTCCAATGTTCGCTCGACGATCACGTCGACCAATGGCCGGACGATCGCTTCTGGGACGAATTGAAGGGCCGGCTCGACCAGGAGGCGGCCGACAGCCTCGTCACGGGCCCGTCGATCGAAAAGAGCATCGCGCCCTTGCGCAGCTTCGTTGCCGAGCCGATGCGCTTCGGCCGGATGTTCTTGTGCGGCGATGCCGCGCACATCGTGCCGCCGACCGGAGCCAAGGGCCTGAACCTCGCCGCTTCCGACGCGCATTATTTATCGAGCGCCTTGCGCGAGTTCTATGACGAGAAATCCAGCGCCGGGATCGACGCCTATTCCGCCACCGCGCTGGCGCGGGTCTGGAAGGCCGTGCGCTTCTCCTGGTGGATGACCTCGATGCTGCACAAATTCCCCGACACCGGCACCATCGGTGCCCGCATCCAGCTTGCCGAGCTCGATTATGTCACGCAGTCGCAGGCCGCGATGACGTCGCTCTCGGAGAATTATGTCGGGCTGCCGTTTTAGGACGAGCGCAGGTGCCGTAGGGTGGGCGAAGCGTAAGCGTGCCCACCAGCTTTCTCAATTATGAGAGATCGTGGGCACGGCGCTTCGCGCCTTTGCCCACCCTACGGCTCCGTCATTGCAGCATCGTCCGTTTCAAACGCCTGCGCAAATTTCGTTTAAAACTTTGTAATTGGTGCAACGGTCACGCACATCGCGTTCAATGCCGGCAACACAGCAGCGCGAGACAGAAATGACCTCTCCCGACATCCCCTCCGGCTTCGAGCCGCATTTCCGCAAGGCGCCGCTCACCGATCCCTGGGAGCCGCTCTACTCCAGGAAGACCGACAAGGGCGTCACCGTGGGATTGCGGCTGGCTACGCCCCACACCAACGCGCGCGGGCTGATCCATGGCGGGCTGATTGCGGCGCTGGCGGATGCCGCCATGGGCTATAGCTGCGCCCAGGCGACCGGCTGGACGACGTCCTTCGTCACAATCTCACTGTCGGTCGATTATGTCGGCGCGGCCGAGATCGGCCAATGGCTCGCGGTCGAGGGCGAGGCGATCAAGACCGGCTCCACGATCTGTTTCGCGCAATGCCTGGTGAGGGCCGACGACGCCCTGATCGCGCGAGCGAGCGGGACGTTTCGCGTGGTGCCGAAGAAGGGGTGAAGCTCTCCCGTGCCCCGGACGCGGTGCGGCGCGAAGTGGCGCTCCGCGGAGCCGGGGCCCATCCATCGACACGCTACAGTACCGCCGACCGGGTCCCGGCTCTGCGCAGCAACGCTACGCGTTGCAGCGCGTCCGGCACAAGACCTACCCGAACCTCCACTCTGCCATCTCCACCACGAGATCGACGAACGCACGCACCTTCGCCGAGAGCAGGCGCGAGGTCGGATAGACGATGTGGATCGGAAGCGCCGGCTGTTCATATGCCGCGAGCACGATTTTGAGCCGTCCGCGTTTCAGCCCGTCGGCCGCCTGATAGGCCAGCACGCGCGTCACGCCGCCGCCGGCCTCGGCATATTGCAGCGCCGCGTCGGCGCTGTTGCTGATGAAGCGGGGAGACGGCTTCACCTCGATGTCGTGGCCGTCGTGCTGGAAGCGCCATTCCGACCAGGGGCCGAACTGGATGGTCTGATGTGCGGGGAGGGCTTCCGGCGTCTTGGGTTCGCCGTGGCGCTTGAGATAGCCGGGCGAGGCCACCACGATCCGCCTCATCTCCCCGACCTGGCGTGCCACCAGCGAGGAATCGGCGAGATGGCCGATCCGCACCGCGGCGTCGACGGCATCCTCTACCAGGTTGACGAGATGGTCGGAGAGCCGCAATTCGCCGGCGACCTCGGGATAGCGCTTGAGATAAGCGGTCATGACCGGCCCGACATGCAGCCGGCCGAAGCCGACCGGCGCCGAGACCACGAGCCGTCCGCTCGGCCGGTTGCGCTCTTGCCGCGCGGAGCCGTCGGCTTCCTCGACATCGGCGAGAATGCGCTGCGCGCGCTCCAGATAGCGCGTGCCGACATCGGTCAATCTCACCTGCCGCGTGGTCCGCTGCAGCAGCCGCGCGCCGAGATGCTCCTCCAGCGCCGCGATCAGCCGCGTCACCGCCGAGGGCGAGAGTCGCAGCTTGCGCGCCGCCGGCGCAAAGCCTCGCAGATCGGCGACGGTGACGAAGACGTGCATGGCTTCGAGGCGGTCCATGGCATTATTGCATATATCGCAATGATGAAGTGTCAAGCGGCCGGATTGTTCTGGCTGCAGAAAAACCCAGATTGGTCGTCGAAAGACGTAGCAATGCGCCGGAATTTCAGGAGCCATTCCGATGACGGCAACTCAGACCTACGCCAGCGATATCGCCTTTTCGCCGGCGGTGAAATCGATCCAGACCCGAAAGGGGTCGCGCGAGGGCTATGCCCATGCCGAGCAGCGCGGATGGCGCACCGAGGTCGACGAGAACCTCGCGGCGTTCCTGGCTGACGCCAACAGCTTCTATCTTGCAACGGCATCGGCCGACGGCCAGCCCTACATCCAGCACCGCGGCGGCCCGAAGGGCTTTCTCAAGGTGCTGGACAAGCAGACGCTGGCTTTCACCGACTATGCCGGCAACCGGCAATACATCACGCAGGGTAACCTCTCGGAGAACCCCAAGGCCTACATCTTCGTCATGGATTACGCCCACCGCCGCCGCGTGAAGATCTGGGGCGAGGCGCGCGTCGTCGAGGACGACGAGGCACTGACCACGTCGCTGATGCCAAAAGGCTATCGCGCGCGGCCGGAGCAGGTGATCCTGTTCAAGATCTCCGCGTGGGACACCAACTGCCCGCAGCACATCCCGCAGAAGTTCGATGCGGGTGATGTCGCGGCGGCGCTGGCGGCGCGGGACGCGAGGATAGCGGAGTTGGAGGCGGAAGTGGCGGCGCTGAAGGGACAGTCGGCGACCTAGACGGCGGCCACGATTGCGAACTGGCTGTCGCCGTTCAGGCGAGAAAGCTCCATTTGCGCAGGCGCGAGCAGGCCGGCAAGGCGGCCGGCCTCGAGACGATAGACCATTTGTCCGCGGATCTCGGCGATGCGGCGTCCGGCAAGGCGCCAGAGCTTGTCCTCGATCTCCTCAATCGTGAAATGCCGCACATGGAAGCGGAACGACGATTTGTGGAAAGCAAAAGGCAAACCGCTTTCAAGCGGGCACGACAGTAAAATCGGTCCCGCGGTGGCCTTGCCGGCCTGCCGGAGGAATTCGTCGCACTCGGTGACGTGCTCGATCGATTCGAAGCAGACCGCGAAGTCGGCAGACGCCGCAGCGAGCTCGAACGGAAAGTAGGCTTGTGTGAAGACGACGCGATGATCGCCGTAGGATCGTTCGGCCAGTGTAACGGCCGGCGCGGAGCCGTCGATGCCAATCACTCTTGCACCGCAGCGATCGGCGATGATTCTGGCTCCGTAGCCGTTGCCGCAAAAGAGGTCGAGACCGCTGGCCGCGTGGGGCGCCGTCAAGTGGCGGCCGAGCCAGCGCGCGGCGAATTCGTAGCGGGCGGTGTGGTCCCGTCTGACGGCTCCGACCTCATGCGCGGTCTGACGTTCGCCGCTGTCGAGCGAGAGATCGTGGCCGTCGAGCTTGGCCGCCGGATTGCGCACGAAGCGATCGCCAAGTGCGGTTCGGATCCCGGGCGCAGCGGGATTGACGACGAGTGCGCGCCACAGGTCCGCCTCGGCCTCCTGCGTCAGTCCGATATTGGCTCTGGCGATCGAGCGCAGCAGCAGAGCCTCGATATTGGTCGGCTGGCTGCGCAGCGTCGCATCGAGGTGAGCGACCACGTCGGTAAAGCGTTGCTCTTCCAGCAGCGACAGGACCGAGCTCCAGCTTCCGGGCATCACGCCACCACTCTGTCGATTGCACTAAAGCCCCAATCCGCATTGAGCGCGCGACGCAGACGATCCTTCTCCAGGCCATGCGAGAATTTGGGCAGGCTGTGGCTCTCATCCAGCAGACAGTGCCACGTCTGCGGGCTGTACCAGCCGGCGCTCTGCGGGACCGCATCGCCGAATCCGCCGTCGGTGCCGGGGGCGCCGGTGCCGAAGCGGCAGAGCGGCGGCTTCAACGCGATCGTCCGCTTGCCGAACAGCTCTGCCTCGACGAGGCCGCTCGAGTTCAGTGCGCAGACGGTCTCGATCTCCGGCTGCGCGAGGAGCTGGTAGAGGTTGAGGTCGGTCCAGCCGACCGAGCGCAGGCTCTTGATGGCCTTGCGCGCCGCCGAGTGCGGCTGGTCATAGGGGTGCGGCTTGAACAGGACCGCCGACGAGCGCACCGACAGCTCGATCAGGTCTGAAAGATAATCGCCAAGCTGAACGAAGCGTCCGGTCTCGAGATCGAGCGCCGCACGGTCGTCCGGAACCTGCCCGAGGATGAGGGTGGTGCCGGGCCTGAGATTCAACGGTGTCATGAAACTCGCCTTGCTCCTGACGAAGCCGGCGCGGAGCGCGGCGTCGCGGAGATCGAGCATGTTGTGCAGCAGCATCCGATGGATCGAAGCTCGGTTGGTGCGGGCCGCGAACACCACATCGTCGAGGAAGCGGACCGGATAGAGGATCAGATCGATGACGGCGATTCCAGCCTGGTCCAGCAGCCTGCACATCAGATCCGGCAGTTCGTAGCCGACCACGGTGGTGCCGCGAAACAGCTCGGTCACGGCGTTCGCGATCCCGGCGGGCAGGGTCTCGAGCGACAGGAGCTTGCCCCATCCTTCCGTTGTCAGCGGCAAGCCGGCCTGCTCGTACAGATCGGGCGTGTGAAAATAGTGATGGTCCCCGCGTAGCCGCGCATCCCACGACGCCGTGCCGACCTGCCATCCGCCGAGCCGCGCAGCGGTGCCGACAATGCCGTCGAGCCAACGGACGTGCTTCCAGGTTCCGCTTTCCCAGGTCGTTCCGACCAGATAGGGCCGGAAGAGATCAGCGGTCAGCGTCAATCGTGGAGCGGTCATCGAGCCTCGCATCACGCATTAACGTGCGAGGGGAGAGATTCAGGCGCGATGAGTTCGGGCGGGGCCGGCGGGAGTCTCCGCGAATTCATCCAGCCGAGATAGCGCGCGCTCCGTCAACGCCGTCATTGCGAGCGCAGCGAAGCAATCCAGAGGCTTTCCGTGGAGGGATTCTGGATTGCTTCGCTGCGCTCGCAATGACGAGGAGGAAAGAGCGTGAGCCTAGCTGTCACCGCCCAGCACGAAATCAGATCGCGCTCGTGCCTTCGTGCTGGAAGCCGAGGTAGCTTGCCGCAACGCGCTCGTTCGCGGCGATGTCGCTGGCCTTGCCGCTCAGCACGAACTCGCCGAGCTCCATCACATAGGCCTGGTCCGCGATCTTCAGGGCGGCCTGCGCATTCTGCTCCACCAGCAGCACCGAGACGCCGCTGGCGCGGAGCTCGGTGACGATGCGGAAAATGTCGGCGACGATGATCGGGGCAAGGCCGAGGCTGGGCTCGTCCAGCATCAGGAGCTTCGGCTCGCCCATGAGCGCGCGGCCCATCGCGAGCATCTGCTGCTCGCCGCCGGAGAGCGTGCCGGCGAGCTGCTTGCGGCGCTCCTTCAGCCGCGGGAACAGCGTATAGACGCGCTCCATCGAAGCCTTCGCCTTGCTTCGCTCGATGCGGAAGGCCCCCAACTCGAGATTGTCCTCGACATTCATGGTCACGAACAGTTCGCGGTGCTCCGGGACGAGGCCAAGTCCCATCGCGACGCGATCCTCGATGTCGAGCCGGGCGAGATCCTGGCCGGCAAAGGTGACGCGGCCCTTCAGCGGCAGGATGCCCATGACGGCTGAAAGCAGCGTGGTCTTGCCGGCGCCGTTGGCGCCGACGATGGTGACGATCTGGTTCTGGCCGACCTCGAGCGAGACCGAGCGCACGGCCTCGACCTTGCCATAGGCGACATGGGCGTCGGTGACGGACAACAGCGCGCTCATGCCGCCACTCCGAGATAGGCCTTGATCACTTCAGGATTTGACTTGATCGTGGCAGGTGTGCCCTCCGCGATCTTGGTGCCGAAATCGAGCACGACGATGCGGTCGGCGAGGTTCATGACGAAGCCCATGTCGTGCTCGACCAGCAGGACGCTCATGCCGCCGTCGCGCAATTCGCGGAGCAGGGTGGCGAGCTGCTGTTTCTCCATGTGGCGCAGGCCCGCGGCCGGCTCGTCGAGCAGCAACAGCATCGGATCGACGCAGAGCGCGCGCGCGATCTCGACGATGCGCTGCTGGCCGAGCGAAAGGCTGCCTGCGAGCTGGTGCATCTGCTCAGCGAGGCCGACACGCTCGATCTGGCGGGCGGCCTCCGCGAGCAACTTGGCCTCGTCGGCGCGGTCGAGCCGCAGCATCGAGGAGATGGGGCCCGAATGGCCGCGCAGATGCGCGCCGATCGCGACATTCTCCAGCACGGTCATGTCAGGGACCAGCTTGACGTGCTGGAAGGTCCTGCTGATGCCGAGCTTGACGATCTCCTGCGGCGGCGCCTTGTCGACCTTCTTGCCGAGCACCGAGACCGAGCCCGACGTTGCCGACAGGACGCCCGTGATCAGGTTGAACGTCGTGCTCTTGCCGGCGCCGTTCGGGCCGATCAGCGCGACGATCTCGCGGGCCTGGACGTCGAAGGAGACGTTGTTGACCGCGACCACGCCGCCGAATTGCTTCCGCGCCTTGTCGACCTGGAGCAGGGCGCTGGACTGGCCGGGTGCGCGGGCGCGATGCTCCAGTTTCAGCGAGGTGTCGGGCTTCTTGCCACTGGTACGCTCGGGGAAGAACGATATCAGCCAGGGCCAGAGCCCGCCGGGTGCAAGCTGGAGCAGCGCCACCAGCATGATGCCGAACACGATGGTCTCGACTTGGCCGGAGCCGGGCAGAAGCAGCGGCAAATAGCTCTGCAGCACCTCTTTCAGGATCACGACGATCGCGGCACCCAGCACGCCGCCCCAGACATAGCCGGCGCCGCCGACCACGGCGATGAAGAGATATTCGATGCCCATATGTGCGCCAAACGGCGTCGGGTTCACCGCACGCTGAAGATGCGCGTAGAGCCATCCCGAGAGCCCGGCAAGCACGGCGGCGTGGATGAACACCAGGAGCTTTGCGCGCGGCGTGTGCACGCCAAAGGCTTCCGCCGCGACATGGCCGCGCCTGAGCGCGCGGATGGCGCGGCCGGTGCGGGAATCCAGCAGGTTCATCGTCAGCAGCGCCGACAGGATCACGGCGAACCAGATCGCGTAGTAGATCGAGCCGGGCGAGAGCATCTTGAACGTGCCGATCGACAGCGGCGGGATCGCCGAGATGCCGTCGTTTCTTCCCAGGAATTCCAGCTTGCTGAAGAGATAGAACAGGCCGAGGCCCCAGGCGAGGGTGCCGAGCGGCAGATAATGGCCGGACAGGCGGACGGTGATCAGTCCGAGCAGCACCGCCAGCGATCCGCTGACCAGGAGCGACAGCGGAAGGGTCAGCCACGGCGACACGCCATAGGCCGTCGACAGCACCGCGGTGGTGTAGGCGCCGAAGCCGACGAAGGCCGCCTGGCCGAACGAGGTCAGGCCGCCGACGCCGGTCAGCAGCACGAGGCCCATCGCGACCAGGGCCGCGAGGCCGATATTGTCCAGCAGCACGATCCAGAACGGCGGCATGCCGGGGATGAACGGGATCGCCGCCATGACGAGTGCGAAGACGAGAATGGGAAGCCGGCTCTGCATCTTGGCGTCAGTCCTTCTCTTCCTCGACCGCCGGCGCGGCGAGCGAGCGCAGCAGCAGCACGGGGATCAGCAGCATGAAAACGATCACCTCCTTGTAGTTGGAGGCATAGAAGGACGAGAACGCCTCGACGAGGCCGACGACCAGCGCCGCGGCGGCGGTGAGGGGATAGCTGACGAGGCCGCCGATGATCGCGGCGACGAAACCCTTCAGGCCGATCAGGAAGCCGCTGTCATAGTAGAGCGTCGTGATCGGCACGATCAGGATGCCCGACAGCGCGCCGATGACGGATGCCAGCAGGAAGGCGATCTGCCCCGATAGCGTGGTGCGGATGCCCGCGAGCCGCGCCCCCAGCCGGTTCACGGCGGTCGCGCGCAGCGCCTTGCCGTAGAGCGTCAGGCCGAAGAACAGCCAGAGCCCGATGATGAAGGCGATGGTGATGCCGTAGACGGTGAGGCTCTGGCCGGTGAAGCGCAATGCGCCGGCGGTGAAGGCGCCGGACAGCACCGCCGGCCCGCGCTGGCCTTCGGCGCCGAAGAAAAGCAGGCCAAGTCCCTGCAGCGCGAGATGGACGCCCACCGAGGCGATCAGCAGCACCAGCACGGAGGTGTGGGCCAGCGGCTGGAACGCGACGCGGTAGAGATAGAGGCCGATCATCGCCACGATCACCAGCGACAGTGCGATGCAAATCGCGACCGGCGGCTTCTGGGCGGCGAAATACACGGTCAGCGCCAGCACGATGGCCGGCAGCACGACGTTGGTGACGAAGCTGCGCACGATCAGCCGCCCATGCAGCGCCTTGCGTGCCACGAACAGGTCGAACGCGAAGGCGCCGATGCCCAGCGCAAGCGCGAGCTTGGCCGTGCCCGGCATCTGGCCTGCCGCCAGCGAGGCATAGGTCAGCGCACCGTAGGTGACGAACTCGCCCTGGGGAATGAGGATCACCCGGGTGACGGCGAACACCAGCACCAGCGCGAGGCCGAGCAGCGCGTAGATCGCGCCATTGGTGATGCCATCCTGCACCAGGAACAGCATGATGGTGGTATTCAAGACCGGACGCTCCCCCTAAAGATTACGGACCGGTCCCCTGGATTGCGGTGGACGGTACGCTCACAGCCATTGAAAAACGCATGCGATATTTGATATGGTCCATAACAATTATCAAATATAACATCAAGGGCGGGGTGGATGACCCGTCCCGAATTTAGCGGGATTACGAGCACGAGGCGATGACCGTTTCCAAAGCTGCTGAAAAGTCCTCTGAAAAGCCTGCCGATACGGCCAAGGGCCGCAAGGACGTGGCCGAGGCGCAGGGTCAGGGGTCCGCCGAAGCCCTCCAGCTCGGCGAGCTCTCGGAGCAGCTCGGCTATGTGCTGAAGCGGGCGCAGCTCAAGGTGTTCGAGAACTTCCTGCGCTGCATGGCCTCGCTCCAGCTGACGCCGGCGCAATTCTCCGTGCTGCTGCTGGTCGAGAAGAATCCCGGCCGTAACCAGACCGAGATCGCCTCGACCCTCGGCATCCTCAGGCCGAACTTCGTGGCGATGCTCGACAATCTCGAGAGCCGCGATCTTTGCGCCCGGATCCGCTCCACCAACGACCGCCGCTCACACATCCTGGTGCTGACCGACAAGGGCAAGGCCGTGCTTTCCCGCGCCAAGAAGCTCGTCGCCACCAAGCACGAGGCCCGGCTGAACGACTTGCTCGGGCAGAGCAACCGCGAGGCGCTCATCGCGATGCTCTCGAAGATCGCGAACGAGTTTTGAGGGGCGGCCGTCGAGCCCAAGCTGGCTTGTGACGAGCCCAACCCACATTCTCCGCTGTCATCGCCCGACATGATCGAGCGATCCAGTACTCCGAGACGGTTGTGGTTCATCGAGAGGCTGCGGCGTACTGGATTCCCCGCCTGCGCGGGGAATGACCCCGTCGTTGGGGCTGGCGGCCTCAATCCACCAGGATCACCCTTATGTCGTTCACGTTGGTCAGCGTCGGGCCGGGCAGCAGCAGATCCCCCGTCGCCTCGAAGAACGTGGTGGCGTCGTTGTTGTCGAGGTAGGCCTGTGGCTGAAGTCCCTGCGCCTTCATCTTCGCGAACGTCGCCGCGTCGATCAGCGCGCCGGCGGGATCGGTGGGGTTGCCGGCGCCGCCATCGGCACCGTCGGTATCGGCGGCCAGCGCCGAGATATCCGGCGTGTCCTTCAGCAGGCTGGCGAGCGCCAGCGCGTATTCCTGGTTCGGTCCGCCGCGCCCCTGGCCGCGCACGGTAACCGTGAGCTCGCCGCCGGAGAGGATCGCGACGCGCTTGCCTTGCGCGCGTGCCTGAAGCGCGAGCTTCGCATGATCGGCCGCGACCTCGCGGGCCTCGCCTTCGAGATCGGCGCCGAGACCGATGGTCTCGTAACCGGCCTCGCGCGCGAGCTTCACCGCGGCGTCGAACGACTGCTTGGGCCGCGCGATCAGCTCGAAATGGGCCCGGGCAAAGGCCGCATCGTCAGGCTTGCAGCTCTCGTTGGCGGGATCGTCGAGCGCGCGGCGAACGGCATCGTCGATGTCGAGCCTGTACTTTGCCACGATCGCGCGCGCATCGGCCAGGGTGGTCGGATCCGCCACCGTGGGGCCGGAGGCGATCGCGGAGGGATCGTCATGCGGCACGTCGGAGATCGCGAGCGTCACGATCTCGGCGGCATTCCTGCCGGCGCGCGCGAGACGGCCGCCCTTGATCCGCGACAGATGCTTGCGCACGACGTTCATCTCGCCGATCGGCGCGCCCGAGCGCAGCAGCGCCTTGTTGACCGCCTGCTTCTGCGCGAAGCTGATACCCTCCACCGGCGCGATCCAGTTCGCCGAGCCGCCGCCGGTGAGCAGCACCAGGAGCAGATCGTCAGGGCCGGCCTCGCCGGCCAGCGCGAGCGTGTCGGCCGCGCCCTTCAGGCCGGCCTCGTCGGGCACGGGATGGCCGGCCTCGACCACGCGGATGCGGCGCGTCGGCACGCCGTAACCGTGGCGCGTGGTGGCGATGCCGACCAGCCGCTCCGGCGCCAGTCCCAGGGTGTCGAGATAATGCCGCTCCGCCGCCGCGGCCATCGCGCCCGCGCCCTTGCCGGCGGCAAGGCAGATCACGCGTCCCCTCGGCGCGGGGCGCAGATGCGGTGCCAGCACGACGTTGGGATGGGCGGCGGCAACGGCGGCATCGTAGAGCGCGCGGAGCAGGGGACGTCGGTCGGTCATGACGAAAAGCCTTGGGCGAACAGGAGGGATCGGCGGCAAGCGCCCCCGGTCACATGCCTACCCCATCAGGCGCCAAAGCGTAAGCGGCCTTGGCCATCATTCGATTGTGCAATCGCGTGATCGCAATCGGCGGGCAAACAAAAGCTCCCTGCGAGAGCATCGCAGGGAGCCTGCCGTCCACGTCTTCCAGCGACTAGCCGCCGGCGTCGGCGCTGATCACGTCGCCGAACAGATCCCACTTGTCGCCCTTGAACTTCATGAGCTGGAGCGAGCTGATCGGTGCGAAGTCGTTCGCGCCGGTGTTGATCTTGATGCCGGGCAGCAGCACTTCGGTACGGAAGTCCTTCAGACTGGCCGCCTGTTTCATGACGTTCTCGCGCGTGAGATTGTCGCCGCACTTCTTCAGCACTTCGACCAGCGTCTGTGCCACGCCGTAGCCGACGATGGTGCCGCCGTCGAGCTTGTCGCCTTCCGGGAAGTACTTCGCCATGAAGTCCAGGAAGCCCTTCATGCCGGCGTCGTCCTTCCACTGCGGATCGGAGACGTCCTTCAGATACGCGGCCGAGATGATGTCCTGCGAGTTCTCGAAGCCCGCGGGCTTGATCACGCTGCCGACCGAGGCCGAGACGTTGTTGAGGAAGTGCGTCGGCTTCCAGCCGATCTCGGAGATCTTCTTGATCGCCTGCGCCGCGAACTTCGGCGTGGTGATGTTGATGAAGACGTCGGCGCCGGTCGCCTTCAGCTTGACGATGTGATTGTCGATGGTTGGCTCCGACGTCTCGTAGCTTTCCTCCAGCACGATCATGCTTGCGGCCTTGGCGCCGAGGCCGTCCTTCAGGCCCTTCAGGTAGTCCTTGCCGTAATCGTCGTTCTGGTACAGGACGCCGATCTTGGCGTTGGGCATGGCCTTCAGGATGTACTTTGCATAGATCTGCGTCTCGCTCTGGTAGTTGGGCTGCCAGCCCATCGTCCAGGGGAAGTTCTGCGGATCGTTCCACTTGGTGGCGCCGGTTGCGACGAACAGCTGCGGCACCTTCTTCGAGTTCATGTACTTCTGGATCGCCGAGTTCGGCGGGGTGCCGAGCGAGTTGAAGACGAGCAGCACCTCGTCGCTCTCGACCAGCTTGCGCGCCTGCTCCACCGTCTTGGGCGGCGAATAGGCGTCGTCGTAAGAGACGAAATTGATCTTGCGGCCGTTGATTCCGCCCTCGTCGTTGATCTTCTTGAAATAGGCGGCTTCGGTCCGGCCGATGATGCCGTAGGCGGAGGCCGGTCCGCTGTAGGGCATGATGTTGCCGATCTTGATTTCGGTATCGGTCGCGCCGGTATCGTATTTCTTCTGGGCCGATGCAGTGGAGGTCGAGGCCGCAATGAGCGCAAGCGCCAGTGACGCGGCGGCAAATTTGCCGGTGACAGCAGGCATTCCATTCTCCCTATTTTCTTGATGTGGGCGTCCCTTTTCTTGGCTTGATTGTTTTTGGCGACGCTGCCGCAATTCAATACGATTTGGTTGCCGCCTTCAAGAAAAAGCCCCTGCGACGACGCCGCAGGGGCTGCTTCTTTAGTAGTCATTGGGCAGGGCCGCGCCCTTAGCCGCCTACCTCGCTACTGAGGACGTCCCCGAACAGCTCCCAGCTTTCGCCCTTGAAGCGCATGAGTTGCACTTGGGACAGCGGCGCGAAGTCGGTGGGGCTGGTGTTAACCTTGATGCCCGGCAGCAGGCCTCCGGGTTCGAAGTCCCGGAGGGCGGCTGCCTGCTTCATGACGTTGGCTCGCGTCAGATCGTCGCCGCACGCCTTCAATACATGCGCAAGACCCTGGGCTACGATGTATCCGTACATCACAGCCGAATCCGTGCGGTTGGCATCCGGATAGTACTTGTCGAGGAACTCATTCCAGGCCTTCATCGCCGGATCGTTCTTCCATTGCGTGTCGGTCGGATCCTTGTAGTAGTTCGAGGAGATGATGCCTTGCGAGGCTTCGAAGCCGGCCGGCTTCATGACGCTGCCGATGGAAACCGAGACGTTGTTGAGGAAATGCATCGGCTTCCAGCCGATCTCATGCATCTTCTTGATCGTCTGAGCAGCAAATTTCGGCGTGGTGACGTCGAAGAAGACGTCGGCATCCGTTGACTTGAGCTTGACGATGCTGGAGTCGATGGTCGGCTGCGCCACCTCGTAGCTTTCCTCGGCCACGATCATCGACGCCGCCTTGGCGCCCAGGCCGTCCTTCAGGCCTTTGACGTAATCTTTGCCGTAGTCGTCATTCTGGTAGAGGATGGCTATCCTGGCGTCCGGCCTTTCCTTCAGAATGTACTTTGCATAGATGCGGGCCTCAGTCTGGTAGTTCGGCTGCCAGCCGATGGTCCACGGAAACTCCTTGGGATCGTCCCATTTGGTGGCGCCGGTGGCGACGAACAGCTGCGGCACCTTCTTCTGGTTCATGTATTTCTGGATCGCGGTGTTCGGCGGTGTGCCAAGCGAGTTGAAGATGAGCAGCACCTCGTCGCTCTCGATGAGCTTGCGCGCCTGCTCCACGGTCTTCGGCGGCGAATAGGCGTCGTCATAGGTCACGAAGTTGATCTTGCGGCCGTTGATGCCGCCTTCTGCATTGATCTTGCGGAAATACGCCTCCTCGGTCTTGCCGATCACGCCGTAGGCGGAGGCTGGTCCGCTGTAGGGCATGATATTGCCGATCTTGATCTCGCTGTCGGATGCGCCGGTGTCGTATTTCTTCTGCGCGGACGCTGTTGTGGACAGGGTGGCAGCCAGCACGAGGGCAGCCGAGAAGGCCCCCAATCGCACATGCATTGCAGGCATCTTGATCTCCCTAGGTCGGTTTGAATGTGTCGATTGTTCTTGTCGTGAGCGATCATTGCGCGTCGCTCCAGCACGCATTGAATACCCTTCTCAGGTGCCCAGCAAGGAGAACGCGCCGTCGCACCAGGTCTTCTTCTGCGAGGGGATGCGGAATATTCCGGCGCGCGAGATGAAGCGCGCCATCACTCAGCTACGCCAAAATTGCCTTCTGGAACATACGCAATTTATAATTGCGTCGTGTGCGGCTTCAATGGCCGATCTCGCTCGATATGATGTCGCCGAACAGCTCCCACTTCCGGCCCTTGAAACGCATCATCTGGAGCTGCTCGATCGGGGCAAAATTGTCCGGCGCGGTGTTGATCTTGATGCCGGGCAGCAGCGTGTCGGGTTCGAAATCCTTTAAGGAGGCGGCCTGCTTCATGACGTTCTCGCGGGTGAGATCGTCGCCGCACATCTGCAGCACCTTCACCATGGTTTGAGCTGCGGCATAGCCGAACACCACGCCGGCCTCGAGCTTGTTGGCCTTGGGATCGTATTGCGCGAGGAAGTTATAGAACTTCTTCATGCCGTCGTCGGCGTTCCACTGCGGATCGGAGCCGTCCTTGAGGTAGCTTGCCGACAGGATGCCCTGGGAGATCTCGAGGCCGGCCGGCTCGATCACGCCGCCGACCGAGGCCGAGACGTTCGAGACGATGTGGACCGGATGCCAGTTGATCTCGGCCGCCTTCTTGATCGCCTGCGCGGCGAATTTCGGCGTCGTGATGCTGATGAACACGTCGGCACCCGAGGCCTTCAGCTTGACGACGTGTTCGTCGATCGCGGGCTCGGAGGTATCGTAGGTCTCCTGCATCACGATCATCGAGGCCTTGGCGCCGAGACCGTCCTTCAGCCCTTTCAGATAGTCCTTGCCGAAATCGTCGTTCTGGTAGAGCACCCCGATTTTTCCGTCGGGCTTTTCCTTCATGATGTACTTGGCGTAGATGCGCGCTTCGCTCGCATAGCTCGGTTGCCAGCCCATGGTCCAGGGATATTGCTTGGGATCGTTCCACTTGGACGCGCCGCTCGCCACGAACAATTGCGGCACCTTTTTCTCGTTCATGTATTTGCGGATGGCGCCGTTGGTGGACGTGCCGAGCGAGCCGAAGATCAGGAGCACCCCGTCGCTCTCGACCAGCCTGCGTGCCTGCTCCACGGTCTTCGGCGGCGAATAGGCGTCGTCATAGGAGATGAGCTTGATCTTGCGTCCGTTGATGCCGCCCTCGGCATTGATCTTGTTGAAATAGGCCTGCTCCGTCTTGCCGATCGCGGCATAGGCCGAGGCCGGGCCGCTATAGGGCATGATGTTGCCGATCTTGATCTCGGCATCGGAAGCGCCGCTGTCGTATTTCTTCTGCGCCAGTGTCGGGCTGCTCGTCGCAGTGCACAAAGCGAGCGCGGTCCACAGGGCTACAACCTGAAAACGAACGGCGGGCATTGTTCTCCTACCCCGGGTTGGATCGCCGCATTGAACAAGTTTGGCGCCTGCCGTCAACAAAAAGCCCCCGCGATGGTTCGCGGGGGCTTCCTGGGCTCGGTCTGCTGCGTCAGCGCGTCACTCGGAAGCGACGTCGCCGCTGATGATCTCGCCGAACAGTTCCCACTTCTCGCCCTTGAAGCGCATCATCTGGAGCTGGGCGATCGGCGCGAAGTCGGTCGGGCTGGTGTTGATCTTGACGCCCGGCAACAGGGTATCCGGCACGAAGTCCTTCAGGCTCGCCGCCTGCTTCATGATGTTGGCGCGGGTCAGATCGTCGCCGCACATTTCCAGCACCTTGGCGAGCGTCGAGGCGGCGCCATAGCCGTAGACCATGCTGGTGTCGGACTTGTCGGCACCCGGCATATACTTGTCGACGAACTCGTTCCACTTCTTCATGCCGGGGTCGTTGGCCCACTGCGGATCCGTCGAATCCTTGGCATAGGCTGCCGACAGCACGCCCTGCGCGTTCTCGAAGCCGGCCGGCTTCATCACGCTGCCGACCGAGATCGACACGTTGGTGAGGATCTGAAGCGGCTTCCAGCTCAGCTCGGCGGTCTTCTTGATGGTCTGGGCCGCGAACTTCGGCGTGGTGTAGATCAGCAGCACGTCGGGATTGGCGGCCTTGATCTTGACGATGTGGCCGTCGATCGACGGCTCGGACACTTCGTAGCTTTCTTCCATGATGATCATGGAAGAGGCCTTGGCGCCGAGGCCGTCCTTGGTGCCCTTGAGGTAGTCTTTGCCGAAATCGTCGTTCTGGTAGAGGATCGCGATCTTGGCGTCCGGCTTCTCCTTCATCAGCCATTTCGCGTAGATCTGCGCTTCGCTCTGGTAGGACGGCTGCCAGCCGATGGTCCAGGGGAAGTTCTTCGGGTCGTTCCACTTGGTGGCGCCGGTCGCGACGAAGAGCTGCGGGATCTTCTTGGAGTTGAGGTATTTCTGGATCGCCGTGTTCGAGGGCGTGCCGAGCGGGTTGAACACCGCCAGCACTTCATCGCTCTCGATCAGCTTGCGGACCTGCTCGACGGCCTTGGGCGGCGAATAGCCGTCGTCATAGGTGACGAAGTTGATCTTGCGGCCGTTGATGCCGCCCTTGTCGTTGATCATCTTGAAATAGGCTTCTTCGGTCTTGCCGATGATGCCATAAGCCGACGCCGGACCGCTGTACGGCATGATGTTGCCGATCTTGATCTCGGTATCGGACGCGCCGGTGTCGTATTTCTTCTGAGCGAGTGCAGCGCCGGAGGTGAGGGCAATGGCCGCCGTTGCCGTGACCAGCGCGGCGGCTCGCAGTGTTCTTCCAGAAAGCAATTGGGTCTCCTTCGTTAAACAACAGTTGTAGAGAGTTTCAGTTTCTTTTGAGCTTGCCGGCAAGTTGTTGGCCCAGGATCGCCACCTGCCGTGCGCCGTGCGGCACGAGGTAGATGACCAGGAACAGCAGCACGCCGAACACGGCGCCGGAGAGGCCCTTGGAGATGCTCTCCGCCATGTTCGGCACGAAGATGATGAAGGCAGCGCCGACGAACGAGCCGGGCAGCCAGCCGACGCCGCCGACGACCATGCCGAGGAACAGCGAAATCGCCAGCGTGATGGTGTAGCTGTCGGGCGCGACGAACTGCACGGCGATGGCGCCGAGCGAGCCGGCAACGCCGGTGATGCCGGCGGACACCCCGAAAGCCAGCGTCTTGTACAGCGCGACGTTGACACCCATCGAGGAGGCCGCGATCTCGTTGTCGCGGATCGCCATGAAGGCGCGGCCCGAGCGGGAGCGCAGCAGGTTCACCGAGAAGATGTAGATCGCGAGCGTCACGAGGAGGGTGAAATAATACAGCCACATGTCCTGCGACATCGGCAGGCCGAACGGCGCGTCAGGCTTGGTGACGACGAGGCCCTGCACGCCGCCGGTCCAGTGCTCGAGGAAGTTCAGCTTGAGCAGCTGCGGCATCGCGGTGGCGAGCGCAAAGGTCGCGAGCGCGAGATAGATGCCCGACAACCGCAACGCCGGCTTGCCGAACAGGTATCCGAAGCCGAAGCAGATCGCCGCGGAAATCGGAATGGTCAGCGCATAGTTGACGTTCGCATGCTCCATCAGCACCGCGGACACATAGGCGCCGACGGCGTAGAACGCGCTCTGGCCGAGCGAGAACTGGCCGCTTCCGCCGGTCAGGATGTTCAGCGCCAGCACGGCGAGCCCGTAGATCAGGAGCATCGTCATCTGGAAGATGATGAAGTTCTTGACGAACAACGGCACGACCAACAGCGCCGCCAGCACCACCAGCGACGTGCCGGTGCCCAGCGTCATGGCCCGCTTCGGAACCGCCTCGACCGCCTCGTGGCCTTGGCCAACGACTTCTTCTGCTGCGCTCATGATCAAACTCGCTTGACGATGTGCCGGCCGAACAGGCCAGCGGGTTTGACGACCAGGACGGAGATGATCAGCGCAAGCGCGATCGGGAGTTTCAGCTCGTTGCCGACGCCGGGGATGTAGGTGCCGGCGAGGTTCTCGAACACGCCGACCAGGAAGCCGCCGACCACCGCGCCGAACGGGCTCGACAGTCCGCCGAGCACCGCGGCGGCGAACCCGTAGATCAAGACGCCGCCCATCATGTTGGGCTCGAGGAACACGACCGGGGCGATCAGCATGCCGGCGATCGAGCCGATCGCGGTTGCCATGCCCCAGCCGAGCGCGATCATCCAGCTGGTGTTGATGCCGACGAGGCGGGCCGACTCAGGCACCGAGGCGGCGGCGCGCATCGCAAGACCGATCCGCGTGTACTGGAAGAAGAAGTACAGCGCGAGCAGCAGCGCTATCGTGACGCCGATCATGCCAGCTTGGTGGGTGGAGATCAGCTGACTGCCGAGGAACGGTGCGGAGCCGAACGGGGTCGGATACTGCTTGATCGTGAAGTCCCAGATCAGGCCGGCCGAGGAGTTGATGATCGCAAAGAGCGCGATGAAGCCGGCGACGTTGGTCAGCACCGGCGCTTTCGCCAGCGGCTTGAACAGGATGCGCTCGATCGCGATGCCGGCGACGAAGGAGAAGGCCAGCGTGATCACGAAGGCGGCCCAGTAGGACACGCCCCATTGCATCAGCTGCCAGGAGATGAAGGTCGAGAACATCGCCATCTCGCCTTGCGCGAAGTTGAGATGGTCGATGGCCTGGTAGATCATGACCACGGCGAGCGCCATGCAGGCGTAGATCGCGCCCGTGGCGATGCCGGCCAGGACTTGGTTGGTGAACAGCTCCATTGTCCCGGCTCCCTCAGTAACCCAGATAGGATTTGCGGATTTCTTCGTTGTTCGCGATGTCCTTGGCCTTGCCGGACATCACGATGCGACCGGTCTCGATCACATAGGCCTGGTCGGCGAGTTCGAGCGCGAGTTGGGCGTTCTGCTCGACCACCAGGATCGACACCTTGTCCTCGCGGTTGATTTTGCCGAGGATGCCGAACAGGTCGCGCACCACCAGCGGCGCGAGGCCGAAGGACGGCTCGTCCAGCAGCATCAGCCGCGGGCGCAGCATCAGCGCGCGCGCGACCGCGAGCATCTGCTGCTCGCCGCCGGACAGCGTGCCGGCCTGCTGGGTGTGGCGCTGCTTCAGGACCGGGAAGTGCGCATACATGCGCTCGATGTCGGAGACGATGCCGGCGCGGTCCTTACGGGTGATCGCCCCTAGCTGAAGATTCTCCTCCACCGTCATGTTGGTGAAGGTGCCGCGGCCCTGCGGCACGTGGGCGATGCCGAACCGCACGATGCTCTCGGTCGAGCGGTTGTTCAGCGGCTTGCCTTCGAACTCGACGCCGCCGGTGGAGCGCACCATGTTGCAGATCGCGCGCAGCGTGGTGGTCTTGCCGGCGCCGTTGGCACCCAGCAGCGTCACGAGCGAGCCTTCGTTGAGCGAGAAGGACAGGCCATGAAGCGCCTGAACCTGGCCGTAATAGGCGCGCAGGTCCTTGACGTTGAGCAGTGGCGTCATTGATCCTTGCTCCCGAGATAGGCTTTGATGACGTCCGGGTCCGCCTGCACCTGGGCGGGCGTGCCTTCCGCGAGCTTCTTGCCGAAATTCAACGCGACCACGTGGTCGGCGATCGACATCACGAGGCCCATGTGGTGCTCGACCAGCAGCACGGTCATGTGGCGCTCGTCGCGGATGCGGCGAATGAGGTCGCCGAGAACATGGACTTCCTCATGGTTGAGGCCGCCGGCCGGCTCGTCGAGCAGCAGGATCTTCGGATCGGCTGCCAGCGCGCGCGCCAGCTCGACGCGCTTCTGCGTGCCGAAGGGCAGGCCGGAGACGACGGTGTGGGCGACGTCCTCGAGGTTGAGATAAGCGAGGATCTCATGCACCTTCTTGTTGACGGTGGCCTCGCTGCGCCGGACCCAGGCAAGCTTCAGGGAGTCGCTGATGATGTCGCTGGAGGTCTTCGAATGCGCGCCGACGCGGACGTTGTCCATCACCGACAAGTTCGGAAACAGCGCCACGTTCTGGAAGGTGCGGCCGATGCCGATCTCCGCGATCCGGTGCGGCGCCCGCGTCAGGATGCTCGCGCCTTCCATCAGGATATCGCCGGACGATGGCTGATAGAGCCGGGACAGGCAGTTGAAGAGCGTGGTCTTGCCGGCGCCGTTGGGGCCGATCAGTCCGAGGATCTGGCCCTTGTGCATGTCGAAGGACACGCCGTTGAGCGCGACGATGCCGCCGAACACGACGCTGACGTCGCGAACCGCGAGCAGGGGCGATGTCCCCTGCGCGAGCTGTGCCTGCGTCATCTCGTCTCGCTCACATCATTGAGTGAGCGAAGGGGCGATGCGAACCGCTCCCAGTGATGACAAAAGCTATCTGATCCCCTCGGCCACACGCGCAACTTTTCCTCCTGATTTCAGCTTTTTGCCGATGTCTTTTTTGGAATGCGGCATCAGACCCCCGAGCGCCGCTTCGATGTTCCTTACCATCGCTAAGAGACGCGGTCCAATGTCCTTGATCAAACGCTCTTCCGTGAAGCGGAATGCGGGCGCGCCGCAATTGAAGGCGTAAGGACCAGTTCCGTCGTTGAGCTTGAGCGCGACGCCGGCGGCGCCGATGTCGTCGTGCCAGTCGCCGACGGAGATCGCAAAGCCGTATTTCGCCACGGTCTCCCCGGAACGTTCCAGCCCGTCGCGCATCTTGGTCCAGCGGCTGCCGTAATGCTCGCGCAGCAGACGCGAGAGTTCTGCGCGATCGTCGGGGTCGAGCGCCCAGAAATAGGCGCGCCCCATCGCGCTGGTTGCAATCGGCACGCGGGAGCCGACGTCAAGTTGAACACCGACCGTTTCCGTGCCGCGACTCTGCCCGAAATAGATCATGCTGTGACGATCGCGGCCGCCGACGGCGACGGCGCCCCCGGTCGCGCGCATCAGGTCCTCGCGAAACGGTTCGGACAAATGCCGAACGCCGAGATTGGCGAGCGCTGCATAGCCGAGCGACATGGCGGCGGGCGTGAGCTGGTACTTCTCGAAGCGGGGAACCGGCGCCAGATAGCCGAGCTTGGTCAGCGTATAGGTCAGCCGCGACACGGTCGGCTTCGGCAAGTTGGTCCGCGCCGCGATCTCCTGATTGCCGAGAAGGCCGTCATTGGGTTGGAATGCGCGCAATACGTCCAGTCCGCGGGAAAGCGCGACGACGAAGTTCCGATCGGTCGCGGTCTTCTTTCCTGTACGCTTCATCCCTGATCTGCTTCTTGCGCGGAGTCGTTGACAACGTCCGTGCTTCAAAATAACCCTGCCGTCAAGATGCGGAATTAAATTCCGCACCGCGAAATCGACAAAAGTACATAGCCCCACCAAGGAGGGACACCGTGAGCGAAGTGGTCAAGCTTGAGCGTCATGACGAAGTCGGGATCGTCACGGTCAATAGCCCTCCGGTCAATGCGCTGAGTGCCGCAGTCCGCGGGGGGATCCTGGAATGCATCAAGGCCGCGATCGCCGATCCCGCCATCAAGGGCATCGTGCTGACCTGTGCCGGCCGTACCTTCATTGCGGGGGCCGACATCACTGAATTCGGCAAGCCGCCGAAGCCGCCCGCCCTCAACGATGTGCTGTCGGAGATCGAGAACTCACCGAAGCCGGTGGTTGCTGCGATCCATGGCACGGCGCTTGGCGGCGGCCTCGAGGTCGCGCTCGCCTGTCATTTCCGCGTCGCCGTCAAGGAAGCCAAGCTCGGCCTGCCGGAGGTGAAGCTCGGCCTGCTGCCGGGCGCCGGCGGGACCCAGCGCCTGCCGCGCGCGGTCGGTCCCGAGCTCGCGGTCAAGATGATCGTCGGCGGTGATCCCATTGGTGCTGCGGACGCGCTGAAGAACGGCCTGATCGAGGAAATCGTCGAGGGACCGGCATCGGGCGGCGAGGCCTTCGTGCGCAAGCTGCTCGCCGAGAAGCGTCCGCTGCGCCGCCTGCGGGACGACGATTCCAAGATCGCGGCCGCCAAGGCCGATCGTTCGATCTTCACCAATGCGGTTGCTGCGATGACCAAGAAGTCGCGCGGCCTCGAGGCGCCCTTCGCCGCCGCCGACGCGGTGGGCTACGCCATTGACCTGCCGTTCGACGAAGGTCTGAAGAAGGAGCGCGAGGGCTTCCTGAAGCTCGTCGCCAGCGACCAGTCCAAGGCGCAGCGCTATGCCTTCTTCGCCGAGCGCGAAGCCAGCAAGATCGCAGGTGTCCCTGAAGGCACCAAGGCGCGTCCCGTGAACCGCGTCGCCATTCTCGGCGCCGGCACCATGGGCGGCGGCATCGCGATGTCCTTTGCCAATGCTGGCGTTCCCGTCACCCTGATCGAGACCGGTGAGGAGCAGCTCAAGCGCGGCATGGGCATCATGCAGAAGAACTGGGAAGCGACCGCGGCGCGCGGCGGTATCCCGGCTGACGCGCCCGCCAAGCGCATGGCGCTGATCAACGGTGTCGTCGGCATCGAGAATGTCGGCGATGCCGATCTGGTCATCGAAGCGGTGTTCGAGACCATGGCGGTCAAGAAGGAAGTGTTCGGCAAGCTCGACCAATACGTCAAGCCCGGCGCAGTGCTGGCCTCCAACACCTCGTATCTCAACATCGACGAGATCGCGAAGTCGACCAAGCGTCCGCAGGACGTGCTCGGGATGCACTTCTTCTCCCCGGCCAATGTCATGAAGCTGTGCGAGATCGTGCGCGCCGACAAGACCGCGCCGGACGCTCTCGTGACGGCGGTCACCATCGCGCGCAAGATTGCAAAAGTGCCGGCCGTGGTCGGCGTCTGCGACGGTTTCGTCGGCAACCGCATGCTCGCCCAGCGCGGCAAGCAGTCCGAGAAGCTGTTGTTCGAAGGCGCCCTGCCGCAGCAGGTCGATGCCGTGGTGACGAAGTTCGGCATGCCGATGGGACCGTTCGCGATGGGCGACCTCGCCGGCCTCGACATCGGCTGGCGCTCGCGCAAGGACCGCGGCATCAAGTCGGAGATCGCGGATGCGCTGTGCGAAGCCGGCCGCTTCGGCCAGAAGACCGGCAAGGGCTATTACAAGTACGAGGCAGGTTCGCGCTCGGCGCTGCCCGATCCCGAGGTCGAGAAGCTGATCGACGAGACGCTGCTGCGCCTCGGCCGCAAGAAGCGCGTCGTCAGCGACGAGGAGATCCTCGAGCGCATGATGTATCCGATGATCAACGAGGGCGCGAAAATCCTGGAAGAGGGCATCGCCGCGCGCCCCTCCGACATCGACGTGGTCTGGCTCTACGGCTATGGCTGGCCGATCTACCGCGGCGGCCCGATGTTCTGGGCCGACAGCGTCGGCCTCAAGCACATCGCCGATCGCCTGGCCTTCTACGCCAAGGAGACCGACGACCCCAGCCTCGAGCCCGCCCCGCTGCTGAAGAAGCTGGCGGCCGAAGGCAAGACGTTTGCCTCGCTGGCGGCGGCGTCGAAGGCGGCGTGATGGCCGCAGTCTATCCGCACGTCATTCCGGGATGGCCCGAAGGGCCAGGCCCGGAATCCATCTCTCCTCGGAGCGTGCGGCCTGATGGATTCCGGGCTCGCGACTTTGTCGCGCCCCGGAATGACGACGGAATATGATGCAGAAAATGACCCATCCCGGCGAACAATTTTATCCCGATGGCGTGCGTTGGGACGACGCCATCGTCGAGGGCACGCTTCCGGATCTTTTGTCGAACGCAGCTTCCGACTACGGCCCGCGCACCGCGCTCGAATTCCGGGATCGTCCCATCACCTACACCGAGCTCGCAGCTCAGGCCGAGCGGGCCGCCGCGGCGTTCCTGCGCGAAGGCATCGGCAAGAACGCCTCCGTCGCGCTATTCCTCGGCAACACGCCGGATCACCCCGTCAACTTCTTCGGCGCGCTGAAGGCGGGCGCCCGCATAGCGCATCTGTCGCCGCTCGACGGCGAGATCGCGCTGACGCACAAGGTTTCCGATTCAGGATCGCGTCTGCTCGTCACCTCGAACCTTCAGACGCTGCTGCCGACGGCGCTGAAATTCCTGGAGAAGGGCCTGATCGACCGCCTCGTCGTTTGCGAGGACGACGATTGGGGCAAAGTCGGCACGCCGCAGGCGGCGATCCCGAATGATCCCCGCATCATCACCTTCAAGGCTTTTGTGGAGGGCGCGACCGCGCCGGCACGATGGCCGAACGTGACGGCCGACGACGTCGCGCTGCTGCAATATACCGGCGGCACCACCGGCCTGCCCAAGGGCGCGATGCTGACGCACGGCAATCTCACGTCCGCCGTGTCGATCTACGACGTCTGGGGCAAGCCGTCGCGCGCTGCGCGCGGCGACGTGGTCGAGCGCGTGATCTGCGTGCTCCCGCTGTTCCACATCTATGCGCTCACCGTGGTGCTGCTCTCCTCACTCAGCCGCGGCAATCTGATCTCGCTGCATCAGCGTTTCGACGTCGAAGCGGTCATGCGCGACATCGAGGTCAAACGCGCGACGTACTTTCCCGGCGTGCCGACGATGTGGATCGCGATCGCCGCGCTGCCTGATCTCGACAAGCGCGATTTCTCCTCGCTCGCCAGCATCGGCTCCGGCGGCGCGCCGCTGCCGGTGGAGATCGCGAACTTCTTCGAGCGCAAGGTCGGCAAGAAGCTGCGCAGCGGCTGGGGCATGACCGAGACCTGCTCGCCCGGCACCGGCCATCCGCCCACCGGTCCCGACAAGCCGGGCTCGATCGGCCTGATGCTGCCCGGCATCGAGCTCGATGTGGTCGCGCTCGACGATCCCAAGCGCGTGTTGCCACCCGGCGAAGTCGGCGAGATCCGCATCAAGGGCCCCAACGTCACCAAGGGGTATTGGAACAAGCCGGAGGGGTCGGCCGAGGCCTTCGTCGATGGCCGCTTCCTCACCGGCGACATCGGCTATGTCGACACCGATGGCTACTTCTTCCTGGTCGATCGCAAGAAGGACATGATCATCTCCGGCGGCTTCAACGTCTATCCGCAGATGATCGAGCAGGCGATCTACACCATCCCGGGCGTGCACGAGGTGATCGTGCTCGGCATTCCCGACCCCTATCGCGGCGAAGCCGCAAAGGCCTTCATCAAGCTGCGGCCGGACGCAAAACCGTTTTCCCTCGACCAGCTGCGCGCGCAGCTGGCCGGCAAGCTCGGCAAGCATGAATTGCCGGCCGCGGCCGAATTCGTCGACGACCTGCCGCGTACGCCGGTCGGAAAATTGTCGCGCCACGAATTGCGCCAGCGGCAGAAACCAGCACAATCCGCATAGAAGAAAGCTCACAGGAGGATCCGATGGATCTCGCATTCACGAAAGAAGAACAGGCGTTTCGCGAGGAAGTGCGACAGTTCTTCCGCGACAATGTGCCGCCGGATACGCGGCGCAAGATGGTCGAGGGCCGCCACCTCTCGAAGGACGAGATGGTGACGTGGTGGCGCATCCTCAACAAGAAGGGCTGGGGCGTCAGCCACTGGCCGACGCAATATGGCGGCACGGGCTGGACCTCAGTGCAGCATTACATCTTCAACGAGGAGCTGCAGTCCTATCCGGCGCCGCAGCCGCTCGCCTTCGGCGTCAGCATGGTCGGTCCGGTCATCTACACCTTCGGCAACGAGGAGCAGAAGAAGAAGTATTTGCCGCGTATCGCCAATGTCGACGATTGGTGGTGCCAGGGCTTCTCCGAGCCCGGCTCCGGCTCCGACCTCGCCTCGCTCAAGACCAAGGCCGAGCGCAAGGGCGACAAGTGGATCATCAACGGCCAGAAGACCTGGACCACGCTGGCCCAGCACGCCGACATGATCTTCTGTCTGTGCCGCACCGACAACAATGCGAAGAAGCAGATGGGCATCTCCTTCATCGTGTTCTCGATGAAGTCGAAGGGCGTCACCGTGCGCCCGATCCAAACCATCGACGGCGGCGTCGAGGTCAACGAGGTGTTCTTCGACGACGTCGAGGTGCCCTACGAGAACCTGATCGGCGAGGAGAACAAGGGCTGGGATTACGCCAAATTCCTGCTCGGCAATGAGCGCACCGGCATCGCCCGCGTCGGCGTATCCAAGGAGCGCATCCGCCGCATCAGGGATCTCGCCGGCAAGGTCGAGTCAGGCGGCAAGCCGATCATCCAGGATCCCGCCTTCCGCGAAAAGCTCGCCGCCTGCGAGATCGAGCTGAAGGCACTCGAGCTGACGCAGCTTCGCGTCGTCGCCGACGAAGGCAAGCACGGCAAGGGCAAGCCCAATCCGGCCTCCTCGGTGCTGAAGATCAAGGGCTCCGAGATCCAGCAGACCACCACCGAGCTGCTCATGGAAGTGATCGGCCCCTTCGCCGCGCCTTACGATGTACACGGCGACGACGGCTCGAACGAAGCCATGGACTGGACTGCCCAGATCGCGCCGAGCTACTTCAACAACCGCAAGGTCTCGATCTACGGCGGCTCCAACGAGATCCAGCGCAACATCATCGCCAAGGCGGTGCTGGGGCTGTGATCTTCTCCCTCTCCGCGAGGCGGGGAGGGCAATGTTTCCACCGTCATTCCGGGGCGCGACGAAGTCGCGAACCCGGAGTCCATCGGGCCGCACGTTCAAAGGTGAAATGGATTTTCGGGCCTGGCCCTTCGGGCCATCCCGGAATGACGAAGCAAAGTAAGTCCCGGTACGAGGAACCAAGAGAATGGATTTTGATCTGAACGAGGAGCAGCGGCTTCTCAAGGAAAGCATCGACGGCCTGCTGACCGATTCCTACGATTTCGAGCAGCGCAAGAAATACATGAAGGAGAAGGGCGGCTGGAGCAAAACGGTCTGGCTCAAGCTCGCCGAGCATGGCCTGCTCGGCCTGCCCTTCAGCGAAGCCGATGGCGGCTTCGGCGGCGGCGGCGTCGAGACCATGATCGTGATGGAGGCGCTCGGCAAGGCGCTGGTGCTCGAGCCGTATCTGGCGACGGTCGTGATCGGCGGCGGCTTCCTGCGCCATGCCGGCACCGATGCGCAGAAGGCCGCCTACGTGCCCGGGATCATCGACGGCAGCAAGACGCTGGCGTTCGCCCAGCTCGAGAAGAACTCGCGCTACGATCTGTTCGACGTCACCACGACGGCGAAGAAGAAGGGCGACGGCTGGGTCATCGACGGCGAGAAGTTCGTCGTGCTCAACGGCGAGAATGCCGACACGCTGATCGTCACCGCGCGCACCAAGGGCGACCGCCGTGACAAGACCGGCATCGGCGTGTTCCTGGTTCCTGCCAATGCCAAGGGCGTGACCAGGAAGTCCTACCCGACCCAGGACGGCCTGCATGCCGCCGACATCACCTTCACCGGCGTCGAAATCGGCCCGGATGCCGCGATCGGCAATCCCGACGACTCGCTCGCGCTGATCGAGCGCGTGGTCGATGAAGCCCGCATCGCGCTTTGCGCCGAGGCGGTCGGCCTGATGGACGAATCGCTGAAGACCACCGTCGAGTATATCAAGACCCGAAAACAGTTCGGCGTCGCGATCGGCTCGTTCCAGTCGCTGCAGCACCGCGCCTCCGATATGTTCGTGGCGGCCGAGCAGGCGCGATCGATGTCGATGTTCGCGACCATGGCTGGCGATTTCGAGGACGCCGCAGAGCGCAGCAATGCGATCGCTGCGGCCAAGGTGCAGATCGGCAAGTCGCTGAAATTCGTGGGGCAGCAGGCGATCCAGCTCCACGGCGGCATCGGCATGACCATGGAGGCGAAGATCGGCCACTACTTCAAGCGCCTCACCATGATCGAGAACAGCTTCGGCGACACCGACTACCACCAGCGCCGCGTCGCGGATGCGGGCGGGTTGATCTGACAACGACGACTGTCATGCCCCGGCTTGACCGGGGCATCCAGTACTCCGCAGCGGCAGTTGGTCCACGTAACTCCGGCCGCGGAGTACTGGATCGCCCGATCACGTCGGGCGATGACACCGAACAAGCGGACGCAGCGGAGCAACAACAATGAAAAACACCCCGTTCGATCTCACCGGCAAGGTCGCCGTGGTCACCGGCTCCAGCCGCGGCATCGGCCGCTCCTCCGCCGAGCTGCTCGCCAGGCTCGGGGCCAAGGTCGTGGTGTCCTCGCGCAAGGCGGATGCGTGCAAGGACGTTGCCGACGGCATCATCGCGTCCGGCGGAGAGGCCACCGTCATCCCCTGCAACATCGCCCGCAAGGCCGAGGTCGAGGCGCTGATCGCGGGCGCGACCAGGCATTACGGCAAGATCGACATCCTCGTCTGCAACGCCGCCGTCAATCCCTATTATGGCCCGTTGCTCGATATCACCGACGAGGCCTTCGACAAGATCATGGGCTCGAACGTCAAGAGCAACATCTGGCTCTCTGCGCTCGCGATCCCGCAAATGGCCGAGCGCGGCGGCGGCTCCGTGATCATCATTTCTTCCATCGGCGGCTTGCGCGGCTCCACCGTGATCGGCGCTTACGGCATCTCGAAGGCGGCCGATTTCGCGCTGTGCCGTTCCCTCGCCGGCGAATGGGGTCCGAAAGGCGTCCGCGTCAACTGCATCGCGCCTGGCCTGGTCAAGACCGATTTCGCGCGTGCGCTGTGGGAAGACGAAGCCATGCTGAAGCGCCGCACCGCGACCACGCCGCTGCGCCGCATCGGCGAGCCTGATGAAATCGCCGGCGCCGTTGCCTACCTCGCCTCCGACGCCTCGAGCTTCATGACCGGCCAGACGATCGTCATCGACGGCGGTGTGACGACGGCGGCGGTGTAGCTGCCGGTCTTCCGTTACGGGCGTCGCGCTCGGCCAAGGCGCGTTCGATGGCGCGTACGACGATCAGCGCCGAACGTTCGTCGAGGTGCACGCCGTCGTCCCAACGCAGCTCGCGGCGCGGCGGATCGATTTGAAGCCAAAGCGCGCGATCAGGGAAGGCTTCGTCGACGATCTCGTTGGTCATCCGGACCATGCGGGAGCCTTCGACCTCCGGCGCAAAGGGAACGCGGATCAGAAATGCGCGGGTGCCACGCCGCTGCAGCTCGTCGATGAGCTGCCTGATGCGGGCTACACTCGCGCGAGCGACGGCCGGGTCGGCTTCGTCCATCTGCGCCAGCGCACGGTCGAGATAGACCTTGTTGTCGAACGTGCTCGGCGGCTGGCCGAGCAGGCGATCCCACTCGGCGCGTGCCTGGGCGGGATCGGGTTCACCGTGTTTCCACGTTTCATAGCCCGCGACCGCTGTTCGCACCGGGCGCAAGAGCGGCGCTTCCGTGCGCGCGCCGCCGGAAAATCTCTCGATGAGCGCGGTGTCCGGCTCGCGCGTCAGGATATTCGTCTCGATCAGAACGATCTTCGGCGAGTTCGGCCGGTTCGCGACGATCTCGAGACCTGTCACCGGCGAGCCGCCCGCCAACGAAAGATTGCGGACGCGCGGAGGCGAGAAATACCCTTCCTTGAGGCGCCAGGCGATCGAGCTGCCGACCAGCACGATATCAGGCATGGGATCCCGCACATAGCGGTTGAGGCTGACGAGGCTGCCGCCGCGGGTCGTGACCGCCGGCTGCTGCGGTCCAAGCCGAACCGCGCCGTGGCCAGGCCGCAGGCAAGCAACAGCGCAGCGACATCTGCCGCGAATTTGATCGTCCACGAAAGCGTTGATTCCTGCCGCATGTCAGAACTGGAAGTAGATGAACGCGCTGTCGGGTCCCGCTTCGAGATAAGCGAGCGCCGCGAGCGCACCATAGAGTTAGGGCTCCCATCGCCGCAACCGTCCTTCGACGAACGTGCCGATGCCGATGTGCTGGATGATCACCGGCAAGGCGTAGAGCAAAGCGAGATTGGTGAACAACTTTGGCGGATTGGGGACGTCGGTCGCGATGAACATCCCCTTGAGGTAGCCAAGCGCGTGATCGAAATTCGGCAACTTGAAGAAGATCCAGAGCATCGTGACGCAGAAGAACACGATGCCCATCCGGATCACCCGCACCGCGGGGCTTGTATTGCCGAGAAGGTTCAGGAACGGCCGCTCGATGACCAGCAGCAGCCCGTGCGCCATGCCCCACAGCGCGTAGCTCAGGCTCGCGCCATGCCAGAGGCCGCCGAGCGTCATCACGATCATCAGGTTGAGATAGTTCGCAGCCGTCCATGCCGGTTGCCGCCGAGCGGAATGTACAGATAGGTCCTGAGCCAGCTCGACAGCGAGATATGCCAGCGCGTCCAGAATTCGGAGAACGAGGTCGAGATGTAGGGCAGGTTGAAGTTTACGGGCAGCCGATAGCCGAACAGCAGCCCGAGCCCGAGCGCGATCGCGGAGTAGCCGAAGAAGTCGGCATAGATCTGGTAGCTGTAGAGGAACACGAGCAGCCAGCGGTCCTGCGTGCGCAGCGTCTCGTAGAGCGGGAAGTCCATGTAGGCCGTCATCTCGTTCAGATTGTTCGCGACGTACAGCTTGAAGAAATAGCCGACGAGAATCCACTTCGCCGCCTCGACGAAGGCGACGTCACCGATCTGCTTGGGAACGATCTGCGGCATGAACTGGGCGGCGCGCGTGATCGGCCCGGAGACGAGCTGCGGGAAGAAGATGATGTAGAGGAATACGTCGCGCAGGGGCGCGGTGCGTTTCTCGCGGGTCAGGTCGACCAGCAGGCTGATATTGTGGAACGCGAAGAACGAAATGCCGATCGGCAGCGGTAGCCGCAGCAGGAAGTCGATCGGTGCGGCGCCGCTCAGATCGGCCGCGCCGGCGTCGACGAACAGGAATTTGTACTTGAAGAACGCCAGCAGGCCGAGATTGAAGACGATGCCGGCCGGCATCCAGACAGCGCGGTTCTCGAACGCGAGCACCAGGCAGACATGGGTGCCCAGAACCGCGACGAGCAACAGCGGCAGCAACTCCGTTTGCCCCAAGCCGTAGAAGAACACGCTTGCGGCCACCAGCAACTGCACCTGGAAGCGGCGCAGAGGCGGCAGGTAATACGCGCCGAACACGACCGCGACGAAGATGCCGAACTGAAAGGAGGTGAAAGTCATGCCGCCCCGCGTGCCCGCTCCGGCGTGTAGCATTTTTGCGGGAGCGGTCCTAGCCTTGCGCAGGACTACGACTGTGCGACGCGGAGAGACCGTCACCCCACCCCGTCTCACATTTCGCGTTGCTCAATGTGAGCCGACCCTCCCCCTCCAGGGGAGGGTAAGCGAGTCTTGACCTTCCGCCTCCAATCCGCTCCCTTTGGCGCGACACAATGATCCCTCCGGGGGCAACGCCAAGAAACTGCCAACAAAACGCCGACATACGCCAAGGGTAAGCCGCCATGTCTTTCGTTCTCGCCATCGACCAGGGCACCACCTCCTCGCGCGCTATCGTGTTTCGCGGCGACATTTCCATTGCGGCGAAGGCGCAAGCCGAGTTTCCGCAGCATTTCCCGGCTTCGGGCTGGGTCGAGCACGAGCCGGAGGACATCTGGACCTCGACCGTGAACGTGTGCCGCGACGCGATCGCGCAGGCCGGAATCAAGCCTAAGGACATCGCGGCGATCGGCATCACCAACCAGCGCGAGACCACGGTGGTGTGGGATCGCGCCACCGGGCAGGCGGTGCACCGCGCCATCGTCTGGCAGGACCGCCGCACTGCCGACATCTGCGCGAAACTGAAAGCCGACGGCCGCGAGCCGGTGATCTCCAGGAAGACCGGACTGATCATCGATCCCTATTTCTCCGGCACCAAGGTCGCCTGGATCCTGGATCACGTTCCCGGCGCGCGGGCACGGGCCGCGCGCGGCGAGCTGATGTTCGGCACCGTCGACTGCTATCTGCTCTGGCGCCTCACCGGCGGCAAGGTGCACGCCACCGACGCCACCAACGCCTCGCGCACGCTGCTGTTCAACATCCACACGGGCGAGTGGGACGACGAGCTCCTGGAGATCATCGGCGTGCCGCGCTCGATGCTGCCCGAGGTGAAGGATTCCTCCGCGCGCTTCGGCGAGAGCACGCCCGATCTGTTCGGCGGCCCCATCGTCATCTCCGGCATCGCCGGCGACCAGCAGGCCGCGACCATTGGACAAGCCTGCTTCCGCCCGGGCATGATGAAGTCGACCTATGGCACCGGCTGTTTTGCCTTGCTCAACACCGGCACCACGCCTGTGGGGTCGAAGAACAAGCTGCTCACCACCGTCGCCTATCAGCTCGACGGCAAGCGCACCTACGCGCTCGAAGGTTCGATCTTCGTCGCAGGCTCAGCCGTGCAATGGCTGCGCGACGGCCTCGGCATCATCAAGCACGCCGCCGAGACGGGACCTCTCGCCGATCAGTCGGACTCCATGCAGAGCGTTTATCTCGTGCCGGCTTTCGTCGGCATGGGCGCGCCGTACTGGAATCCACGGGTGCGCGGCGCGCTGTTCGGCCTCACCCGCAACACTGGCCCTGCCGAGCTGGCCCATGCCGCGCTGGAAAGCGTCTGCTACCAGACCTTCGATCTCTGGGCCGCGATGCGCGCGGACTGGCCGAGCTCGGAAACCGCCAGCGTCGTGCTCCGCGTCGACGGCGGCATGACCGCGTCCGACTGGACCATGCAGCGCCTCGCCGATCTCCTGGATGCGCCCGTCGACCGCCCCGTGATCCAGGAGACCACGGCCCTCGGCGCCGCCTACCTCGCCGGCCTCCAGGCCGGCGTCTATCCCGAGCCGACCAAGTTCGCCGACAACTGGCGCCTCGAGCACCGCTTCAAGCCGAACATGAGCCAGGCAACGCGCGAACGGAAGCTTGCGGGTTGGGCGCGCGCGGTGAAAGGCGTGCTGGCGAGCGACGAGGGGGAGGGGTAGCGGTACACGCTGTCTCTCCACGTCATTGCGAGGAGTTCTTGCGACGAAGCAATCCAGAGTCCCTCCGCGGAAAGATCCTGGATTGCTTCGCTACGCTCGCAATGACGGAGTGTGAAGCTGCTGTCGCTCCTAGAAACGGCACCGCCCGCCGGCTCAATATCAAGGGTACCAACCAACCATGATCCTCCCCGACGGCTATTCCGACGTCCCCGCCGGCAAGATCGCCGCCGTCGTCACCCATCTGGAGATGACCGCACCTCCCGAGCGCCGCGACGATCCGCCGGGAGCGTGGACTCTGCGCAAGGCCGACGCGCCGCCGCTTCCCTGGTACCGCGACCTCCATCGCCGCGTCGGTGAGGACTGGCTGTGGTTCTCGCGCGCCCGCATGAACGATGCCGAGCTCGCCGCGATCATTCACGCGCCCAATGTCGAGGTCTACGCGCTGGGCGTGGACGGCCGCGATGAGGGCCTGCTCGAGCTGGATTTCCGCGAGCCCGGCCAGTGCGAGCTGGTCTATTTCGGCGTCACCGCACCCTTGATCGGCACCGGCGCCGCCCGCTTCCTGATGAACCGTGCGCTGGAGCGCGCGTGGTCGCGCGAGGTCCGCCGCGTCTGGGTCCACACCTGCACCCTCGATCATCCCTCCGCCGTCGCCTTCTACCAGCGCTCCGGCTTCCGTCCCTTCCGCCGCCAGATCGAGATCGCCGACGACCCGCGCCTCGACGGCACGGCGCCGCGCGACGCGGCGAAGCATGTGCCGATCATTGAGCAGTCGTAGCCCGCATGTCGCCACGCTCATGCGGGCTACGACTTATCAAAACACCTCCTGCTTGTTCCTTGCCAACGAAAACCCCCGCTGCATCGCGTTGAAGCACGTCAGCCCCGTCTGCTCCGACCGGCATGTGAATCCCGCGCGCTGCCACACCTCGCCATAGGCCAGCACCGGCAGCGAGGCATCCATCACGGTGTCGCCGGCGCAGATGCGCCCCGCGGCTCCCTTCGCGCTCATCTCGAAGGCGTGGCCATAATCGAGCTCGCAATCGGCGGGGCGGCGCGCGCGGGTCTCCATGTTCATGATGTCGCAACGGAGCACGCCCTGTCCGTTGTCGGTGAAGAACTGGCAGACGATGTTTTTCGATGGCGTCAGAAAGCCGATCGGACGGTCCTGGGCATGGACGGCGGTGCTGACCGCCGTGAGAAGCGCTACCAGGATTAGCTCGCGCGGGCCGATCATGTCGCCTCCTAACTAGCCGTCGAAATTCACGGCCGTGGTGTTGGCGCCGCAGACCAGCACCGCGACCCGCTCGCCGGGCGAGGGACGATAGCGGCCGGAGAGCACCGCGGCAAACGCGGCCGCGCCGCCGGGCTCGGCCACCAGACGCACGCTGGTCCACAACGCCTCCTGCGCCTGCCGGATTTCCTCGTCGCTGACGAGGACGACGCGGTGCACATGTACGCGCGCGATCGGAAACATCAGCTCGCCGACGCGCCGCGGCGCAAGGCTGTCGGCGGCGATGCCGCCGGCGGGCGCATCGACCGGCGCGCCCGCCGCGAACGCGGCGTGCAGGGTTGGCGATTGCTCCGGCTCGACCGCGATGATGCGTGTCCTGCCGGCGAACCACGCCGCGATGCCGCCGATCAATCCGCCGCCGCCGACCGCGACCAGCAGCGTGTCGGTGCCGGGCGCGTCCTGCTCCAGCTCCAGGCCGACGCTGCCCTGGCCGAGCAGGGTTTCGGCCTGATCGTAGGCGTGGACCGCAAGCGCGCCGGTCTGCGCGACGTGGGACTCGCTCGCAGCCAGCGCATCGGCATAGCGACTTCCGGCAATCACGAGCTTTGCGCCATAACCCCTGATGCGCTCGGCCTTGGCCGGCGAGGTGATATCGGGCACGAAGATCGTGGCGGGAAGGCCGAGCCGCTGCGCCGCATAGGCGACGGCCGCGCCGTGATTGCCGCCGGACGCGGCGACGACACCGGTTTGCGGTACCTGCCGCAGCAACAGATTGGCGAAGGCTCCGCGCGCCTTGAACGATCCGGAATGCTGCAGCATCTCAAGCTTGAGCGTGACGGGCGCTGCCGGCAGGCCGAAATCGGCGAGGTCGACCTGAACAAGGGGCGTGCGTCTGATGTGCGGACGGATGACGGCCTCGGTCGCCGCAATCCGCTCCCGCGTGATGTCAATTGTCGCTGTCATGATGCGTTCAGAATACCCCATTGGCCGGTTGACATCAATTAGGTAATTAGCAAAATGGCTAAATGAAATTTGCCGTTGCCTTGCGCGCGCTCGCCAACGAGCGCCGCCTGCAGATCCTGGACTGGCTGCGTGATCCGCGGAAGCATTTTCGCGAGCAGGCCGATGGCGACCTGGTCGAGGACGGTGTTTGCGGATTGCTGATCGCCGAAAAGCTCGGCGTCAGCGCCCCGACGGTGAGCGAGCACATGCGGGTGCTGACATCAGCCAAGCTGGTGCGTGCCAAGCGGATCAAGCAGTGGACGATGTACAAGCGCAACGAGACGGCCATCGCTGCGATCAAGCGATCGATCCAGGAGGGGCTTTGACCGCGTGGTACGTGACGCTGTCGCCGGCGTCGTTGCAACCGGCGCAACGCACCATTTCCAAGATATCTGTTGCGCCGCACCGAGCTGGTCGTGGAGACTGATCGGCCCTGCCTCGTCCAACCAGGAAGAACGCGAACCATGTTCCTGATCGGCCAATATGATTCCCCCTTCGTCCGCCGCGTCGCGATTGCGCTGCGGCTTTACGGGCTCGCCTTCGAGCACCGGCCGTGGTCGACCTTCGGCGATGCCGACAAGATCGCGCCGTACAATCCGCTGCGCCGGGTGCCGACGCTGGTGCTGGACGACGGCGAGGCGCTGATCGAGAGCACCATCATTCTCGATTATCTCGACGACCTCGTTGGTCCCGAGAAGGCGATGCTGCCGCGCGCCGGCACCGAACGCCGCAGGCATTTGCGCATCTGCGCGCTCGCATCCGGCCTCGGCGACAAGGCAGTCAGCCTGCTCTACGAGCGCGTGCTGCGGAAGGAGCAGCTTGCGCTGTGGGTCGAGCGTTGCCAGGCGCAGATCGGCGACGTCCTGAAAGTGCTGGAGGCCGAGCGCGTCAAGGTGACGACGCCGTACTGGCTGGGGACGCGCATCGGCCATGCCGACGTCGCGGTGGCCTGCGTCGTTCGCTTCACCCGCGAAGCGCATCCGCAGTTGTTCGATGCTTCGCGCTATCCGGCGTTGTCAGCGCATGCCGAGCGCTGCGAGGCCTTGGCTCCGTTCAAGGAGATCGTGCAGCCGCTGGCGCCGCCGAAGGGGTGAGGCCCCCCTCTGTCATTCCGGGGCGCGCGAAGCGCGAGCCCGGAATCCATCGTGCGGCGGATGATGCGGAGAAATGGATTCCGGGCTCGCGCCAAGAGGCGCGCCCCGGAATGACGGCGAGGCGAAAGCCTGAGGCCACGCAGCAGCCGATGATGAAATAGTACAGGTGTTTTGCCCGACGGAGCACCATTTCGGCAACACCGAAATTGTTCAAGCTTTTCAACCCCATCACTACTGTGCATGGGGTTGTTTTCTCAATTTTTGATTTGGAGGCGCCTAACCCGCCCCCGCGCGCTTCTTCTGCCAGACCAGATGCACCGCGCAGGTACAGCCTGGCGGATGCGAGGCGAGATCCTTTGACGTCTCGTCGTTCGCCGGCGTTGCCGCAAAGACTTTGTCGGTCTGTTGCGACGGGATGTAGTTCAGCACCGGCGCGAGCCAACGCTCGGTCTCCGCGACCGTCATGCCCTTGCGCGCGGCGTAATCCTCGACCTGGTCGCGCTCGATCTTGCCGACGCCGAAATAATAGCTCTCAGGCGCAGCGAAATAGAGCCCGGATACGGAGGAGCCCGGCCACATCGCAAAGCTCTCGGTCAGCTTCACGCCGGCCGTGGCCTCCGCATCGAGCAGCTCGAACAGCGTTGCCTTCTCGGTGTGATCGGGCTGGGCGGGATAGCCGGGCGCGGGGCGGATGCCCTGGTACTTTTCGAGGATCAGTTCCTCGGTCGAGAGCGTCTCGTCCGGCGCATAGGCCCAGAACTCGCGGCGCACGCGGGCATGCATGCGCTCGGCGAAGGCTTCGGCCAGGCGATCGGCCAGCGCCTTGCACAGGATCGAGGAGTAATCGTCGTTCGCCATCTTGAAGCGATCGGCCACCGCATCCTCGCCGATGCCGGCGGTGACGACGAAGCCGCCGACATAGTCGGGCACGCCCGCGGGCGCGACGAAATCGGCGAGCGCCGCGTTGAAGCGGCCCTCGCGCTTCTCGAGCTGCTGGCGCAGCGTGTGCAGCGTCGCGACCTTCTTCGTGCGGCTATCGTCCGCATAGAGCGCGATATCGTCGCCTTCGGCATTCGCCGGCCAGAAGCCGATCGTCGCGCGCGCGCGGAACCACTTTTCCTTGACGATGGTGTCGAGCATCTTGTGGGCGTCGTCATAGAGCGAGCGCGCGACCTCGCCGACCTTGGCGTCGTCGAGGATGGCGGGGAAGCGGCCGGCGAGCTCCCAGGTCTGGAAGAACGGCGTCCAGTCGATGTAGGGCACGAGCTCGCCGAGATCGTAATCGTCGAAGCTGCGGATGCCGAGGAAGGTCGGTTTCAGCGGTCTGCTCCTGGCGAAATCGACCGGCACGCGGTTGGCGCGGGCAGCGGCGAGTTTCAGGCGCTTCTTGTCGGCCTGCGCGCGCAGATGTGCATCCGAGATCTTGGCATATTCGGCGCGCACCTCGGCGGCATAGGCCTCGCGCTTCTCCGGCGAGAGCAGCGAGGAGGCGACGCCGACGGCGCGGCTGGCGTCGTTGACGTGCACGACCGGACCGGCGCGATAGCTCGGGTCGATTTTCACCGCGGTATGCACGCGGCTGGTGGTGGCGCCGCCGATCAGCAGCGGCAGCTTGAGGCCTTCGCGCTGCAATTCGCCGGCGAAGAACGCCATCTCGTCGAGCGAGGGCGTAATCAGGCCGGAGAGCCCGACGATGTCGGCCTTCTCCGCCTTCACGGTCTCGACGATCTTGGCCGCTGGCACCATCACGCCGAGGTCGATGACCTCGAAATTGTTGCACTGGAGCACGATGCCGACGATGTTCTTGCCGATGTCGTGGACGTCGCCCTTGACCGTCGCCAGCACGATCTTGCCGGCGGAGGAGGAGCCCTCGGTGCCGATGCCGTTGGCGAGGTTGCGCGCCTTCTCCTCCTCCATGAACGGCATCAGCCACGCGACCGCCTGCTTCATCACGCGCGCGGACTTCACCACCTGCGGCAAGAACATTTTGCCGTCGCCAAAGAGATCGCCGACCACGTTCATGCCGGCCATCAGCGGTCCCTCGATCACGTCGAGCGGGCGCTTCGAAGCTTTGCGAGCCTCCTCAGTGTCAGTTTCGATGAATTCGGTGATGCCGTGCACCAGCGAATGCGACAGCCGCTTCTCCACCGGCCATTCACGCCAGGCGAGATCGGCTTCCTTGCTCTCCGTCTTCTTGCTGCGGAACTTCTCGGCGAGTGCCAGCAGGCGCTCGGAGGCACCGGGATCGCGGTTGAGGACGACGTCCTCGCAGGTCTGGCGCAGCTCGGGGTCGATGTCGTCATAGACGATCATCTGCCCGGCATTGACGATGCCCATGTCCATGCCGGCCTTGATGGCATGATACAGGAACACCGAGTGCATGGCCTCGCGCACCGGCTCGTTGCCGCGGAACGAGAACGACAGGTTGGAGACGCCGCCGGAGATGTGCGCGCCCGGCAGGTTCTGGCGGATCCAGCGCGTCGCCTCGATGAAGTCGACGCCGTAATTGTTGTGCTCCTCGATGCCGGTCGCGATCGCAAAAATGTTGGGATCGAAGATGATGTCCTCGGGCGGGAAGCCGACCTTGTTCACCAGGATGTCGTAGGCGCGCTTGCAGATCTCGGTTTTGCGCGCGAACGTATCGGCCTGGCCGACCTCGTCGAACGCCATGACGACGACGGCCGCGCCGTGGCGGCGGGCAATCTTGGCCTCGTGGATGAACTTCTCCTCGCCTTCCTTCATCGAGATCGAGTTGACGACCGGCTTGCCCTGCACGCATTTCAGGCCGGCCTCGATCACCGAGAATTTCGAGGAATCGACCATGACGGGGACGCGGGCGATGTCGGGCTCGGCGGCAACGAGGTTGAGGAAGGTCACCATCGCGGCTTCGGAATCGAGCAGCCCCTCGTCCATGTTGACGTCGATGATCTGCGCGCCGTTCTCGACCTGGTCGCGCGCGACCTGGAGCGCTGCGGTGTAGTCGCCGGCGGTGATCAGCTTGCGGAAGCGGGCCGAGCCCGTGACGTTGGTGCGCTCGCCGACATTGACGAAAGGAATCGCATCCGTCAGCACGAACGGCTCGAGGCCGGAGAGCCGTAGTCGCGGCGTAATCTCCGGCACGATGCGCGGCTTGTGCGAGGCAACGGCGGCGGCAATCGCCGCGATATGGTCCGGCGTGGTGCCACAGCAGCCGCCTACGAGGTTGACGAGGCCGTCGCGTGCGAACTCGCCGACCAGGCGCGCCATGTATTCGGGCGTCTCGTCATATTGGCCGAATTCGTTGGGCAGGCCGGCATTGGGGTAGGCGCAGACGAGCGTGTCGGCGACGCGGCCGATATCGGCGATATGCGCGCGCAAATCTTCGGCGCCGAGCGCGCAGTTGAAGCCGATGGTGATGGGCTTGGCGTGCCGCACCGAATTCCAGAACGCCTCCGGCATCTGGCCCGAGAGCAGGCGGCCGGACTTGTCGGTGATGGTGCCCGACACCATCACGGGCATGTCGATGCCGCGTTCTTCGGTAATCTCGGCGATCGCATAAAGCGCCGCCTTGGCGTTCAGCGTATCGAAGATGGTTTCGACCAGCAGCAGGTCGACGCCGCCGTCAAGCATGCCGTTGATCTGCTCGCCATAGGACTTGCGCAGATCGTCGAAGGTGACGGCGCGGTAGCCGGGATTGGACACGTCGGGCGAGATCGAGGCGGTGCGGTTGGTCGGGCCGATGGCGCCCGCGACGAAGCGCGGCTTGCCGTCCTCGGCTTCGACGCGCCTTGCGGCATTGCCGGCGAGGCGGGCGCCTTCGCGCGCCATCTCGTAGACGATGTCGGTGAGGTCGTAATCGGCCTGCGCGATCGAGGTCGTGGAGAAGGTGTTGGTGGCGACGATGTCGGCGCCGGCACGCAAATACGCCGCGTGGATGTCCTCGATCGCCTGCGGCTGCGTCAGGATCAGCAGGTCGTTGTTGCCGCGCAGGTCGCGATGGAAGTTCTTGAAGCGCTCGCCGCGGAAGGCGGCCTCGTCGAACTGGAGGTTCTGGATCATCGTGCCCATGGCGCCATCGAGCACGAGAATGCGTTCGCGCGCGGCGTTGAGCAGGGCAGTTCGCTTCGGAGAGGTGGATACTGTCATGGTGTCTTAAGCCGCCTTCTGCGCGCTCTTGGCGCGGATGCCGAGCAAATGGCTGATCGCGAACACGAGATCGGCGCGGTTCATGGTGTAGAAGTGGAAGGTGTCGACGCCGTGCTTGGCGAGCTTCTGCACCTGGCCGGCCGCAACCGTCGCGGCCACCAGCTTGCGGGTCTCGGCGTCGTCATCGAGGCCCTCGAACTTCGCGGCGAACCAGTCGGGCACGCTCGTGCCGGCGCGGGTGACGAAATTGCGCGCCTGCTTGAAATTGTGCATGGGCATGATGCCGGGCACGATCGGAATGCTGATGCCGCGGGCGCGGACGCGGTCGAGATAGCGGAAGTAGAGATCGTTGTCGAAGAACACCTGGGTGATCGCGCGGCTCGCGCCGGCGTCGACCTTGGCCCTCAGTGTGTCGATGTCGGCGTCGAAGTCGCGCGCCTCCGGGTGCTTCTCTGGATAGGCCGAGACCGACACCTCGATATCGGCATGCCGCCTCTTGATCCCCGCGACGAGCTCCGCCGAGCTCTGGTAGCCGTCGGGATGGCTGGCATAGGGCGTGCCGATGCCGCCGGCGGGATCGCCGCGCAGGCCCACGATGTGGCGGACGCCGACCTCGTGATAGCGGTCGACGATCTCGTCGATCTCGCCGCGCGAGGCGCCGACGCAGGTCAGATGCGCCGCCGGCAGCAGCGCGGTCTCCTTCAGAATGCGCGAGATGGTGGAGTGCGTCCGCTCGCGGGTCGAGCCGCCGGCGCCGTAAGTCACCGACACGAATTTCGGGTCGAGCGGGGCGAGGCGGTTGATGGTCTCCCAGAGATTGCGCTCCATCTCTTCCGTCTTCGGCGGAAAGAACTCGAAGGAGATCGCAGGCCGCTTCAGGTGCCCGTCTTGCCCGTCGGCGCGGGCAGGAATCGTCAGATCGGTCATGGCCCCAGTCACTCCAGATTTGTCGCCGGGTTTCGGCGGCCGACAGTCAGGTTCTCGCTTGGATGACCTAAGATACGGCAAAGGCAGTTTGATCTACAGCCCATCGCGGATGGGAAGTGGCCCACTTCATGCGAGATAATCTGAGTATCGTCATCTTTTGACTGAGCGGTGGGAAGTGAGATTGATCTAAAATATCATGAAAATTCAATAAAATACCGCAGCCGTGACCATGATGCACGCCGAGAACGAAGGTGGGCAGAATGATTTTGCGGTCATGCCTCTGTAAATTGTCCCAACGTCGCCAGATGGCCGGCTCGCCTCCCGCACACGTCAGACCTGCGCAGCCGACCCATTGCCGCGTCGCCGCACGCAACTAACTTAGCGCGCCATGATTCCGCTCTCCGTTCTCGACCTCTCCGTCGTCACCACGGGCACCAAGCCTGCCGCGGCGCTGCGCAACAGCATTGATCTGGCCCGCCACGTCGACGGGCTTGGCTATGTCCGCTACTGGCTCGCCGAGCACCACAATCTCGCCTCGGTGGCGAGCCCCGCGCCCGACGTCATGATCGGGCAGATCGCCGCCGTGACGAAGCATATCCGCGTCGGCTCCGGCGGGGTGATGCTGCCCAATCACGCGCCGCTAGTGGTGGCCGAGCGCTTCAAGATGCTGGAGGCGCTGTTTCCCGGCCGCATCGACCTCGGCCTCGGCCGTGCGCCCGGCACCGACGGAGCAACGGCTTACGCGCTGCGCAGCCGGCTCGACCGCCGCGAAGGCGACGATTTCCTGGAGCGGCTCCACGAACTGATTCTGTGGCAGACGCGCGAATTCCCTGCAGGCCACCCCTACAACAATGTCGTCGCCATGCCTGACGACACCGCTTTGCCGCCGATCTGGCTGCTCGGCTCCAGCGATTATTCCTCGGAGCTGGCCGCGCAAGTCGGCATGGGCTTCGCCTTCGCCCATCATTTCGCGTCCCACGATGCGATCGATGCGATGGTGCATTACCGCAACCGCTTCCAGCCGTCGGCCTGGCGTGCGAGTCCGCACGCGATCCTCGCAGTCGCGGCCATCGCGGCCGATACCGATGAGGAAGCCGAACGTCTCGCCTCTTCGTTCGACCTCAACCGGCTGCGCCGCGACCGCGGTCAGTATCTGCCGCTACCGAGCGTCGAGGAGGCGCTGGCCTATCCTTACTCCGACGCCGAGCGCACCTCGATCCTCCGCAACCGCTCCCGCCTGTTCGTCGGCAGCCCAACGACGGTGCGGAGGAAGCTGCAGCCGCTGATGGACGCGAGCAAGCCGGACGAATTGATGGTGATCACCGCCGTGTATGACCACGAGGCGCGAAAGAAGTCGTATTCGCTGCTGGCGGAGGGGTTTGGGCTGACGAAAAGCGAAGTCGCGTAACCCGCTCTCGTGCCCCGGCTCGCGCTTCGCGCGTCCGGGACACGAGTTCAATCCTGCTGCGCTTCGCTGAACGTCGCGCGGAACGGATGGCCCGGATAGACGCCGACGATGCGGAATTCGCGCGAGAAGAATTTCAGCTCCTCGATGGCGAAGGCGAGGCCCTTGTCCTCGGGGTGGCCATCGACGTCGGCATAGAACTGCGTGGCGAAGAAATTGCCGTCGACCATGTAGCTTTCCAGCTTGGTCATGTTGACGCCGTTGGTGGCAAAGCCGCCGAGTGCCTTGTACAGCGCGGCCGGCAAATTGCGCACCCGGAAGACGAAGGTCGTGACCAGCGGACCCGTGCCTTGCGCGGCCCATTTCGGCTCGCGCGCCAGCACCACGAAGCGCGTCGTGTTGTGGGCCTCGTCCTCGATGTCCTCGGCGAGGATGTCGAGGCCATAGATCTTGGCGGCGAGGCGCGAGGCGATCGCGGCGACCGTCTTGTCCTTGCGTTCCGAGATGTCGCGGGCGCTGCCGGCAGTGTCGGCGTGCACGATCGGCTTGATGCCGAGCTTGCGGATGATGCGGCGGCACTGGCCGAGCGCATGCACATGGCTCTCGACGCTCTTGATGTCGTCGAGCCTGGTGCCCTTCACCGCCATCAGCTGATGCCGAACGGGGAGAAACCACTCGCCGATGATGAAGAGACCGGAGGCCGGCAAGAGATGATGGATGTCGGCGACGCGGCCGGCGACCGAGTTCTCGATCGGGATCATGCCGAGATCGGCCTCGCCCGACGAGATCGCAGACAGCGCATCCTCGAAGGTGGCACAGGGCATCGGCTCGGCGTCGGGATAGGCTTCGACGATGGCGATGTGGGAATTGGCTCCGGGCTCGCCCTGGAATGCGATTTTCAGCTTGCTCATGTCTTAATAGTGCTCCTGCGGCGCCTTGTACCAGCCGCTCAGGATTTGGAAAGGATGCTGCGCGCGGTTTCGAGATCAGGCGGCGTGTCGACGCCGCGAGGTACGCTGTCGACGATCATGATGTCGATGCGCATGCCGGCTTCGACCGCCCGGAGCTGCTCCAGGCTTTCCTGACGCTCCAGCGGCGAAGGCGGCAGTGCCACGAACCGCTCCAGCGCCGCGCGGCGGTATGCATAGAGGCCGATGTGGTGGTAACGCGGTCCATTGCCGTAAGGGGCTGTGGCGCGGGTAAAATAGAGTGCCCGCAGCCGCCGCGGCCCGATCGGCGAGCCGATGGCCTTCACGACGCTGGGGGCGAGGTCCTCCTCCTCGGTGTGGATCTGCGAGGCCAGCGTCACGATGTCGACCGCGGGTTCGGAAAAGGGCGGCAGCACCTCGCGGATGGTCTGCGGCGTGATGGTCGGGAAATCGCCCTGCAGGTTGATCACGATCTCGGCCTTGCCGTCCGGGTCGAGCTTCTGCATGGCCTCGTGGATGCGGTCCGAACCGGAGGGGTGGTCGGCGCGCGTCATCACGGCTTCGCCGCCATGGGCCGTCACGACCGAGGCGATCTCCGGCGTATCGGTTGCGACCGCGACCCGGCCGATACCGGCGGCCTCGGCGCGGCGCAGCACATGCACGATCATCGGCTGGCCCGCGATATCGGCGAGCGGCTTGCCGGGCAGGCGGGTGGCGGCCATGCGGGCCGGGATCAGCACCAGGATGCGAGGATCGATCATCGGGTCAAGAGCCTGCAAACAGGGCGTTTTCCGCGCCGAGAAATGGAGGTGGGACGGGTTGAAAGCCGGGTCGCTTATACGGGTTGCCAGACCCCGGGCAAACCGATATCTCAATGGCAAAACTCGGGGAAACAATAGGGTACGTTTGATTCTCCCGAGGCTCGTCCTGGCGGCCGATTGCGCCGCTGTTTCCTTCTTGCGGTGGGGCCTGGCCGGAAATGGACTCTTTCGAACTCAATAAGATCATGGGTGCCGTGCTCGGTACCTGTCTCTTTCTCCTGGTGACCAGCTTTACCGCCCAGGCTCTTTTCTCGCCCAAGATGCCGGAAAAGCCCGGCTTCGAGATCGCCGTGAAGGAAGATGCCGGCCACGGCAAGGAAGGCGCCGCCGCGGCAGCCTCCGAACCGATCGAAAAGCTGCTCCAGACCGCCTCCGTCGAAAAGGGCTCTGCCGCCGCCAAGAAGTGCGGCGCCTGCCACACCTTCGAAAAGGGTGGCCCGAATCGCGTCGGTCCCAACCTCTATGGCGTCGTCGGCGAGCCAAAGGGCCAGGGCCGCGGCGGCTTCAACTTCTCGGCGGCCCTCAAGGGCAAGGGCGGCAACTGGACGTTCGATGACCTCAACAAGTTCATCGCCAATCCGAAGGGCTTTGTCCCGGGTACCGCGATGGGATTCGCCGGCATCCAGAAGGATTCCGAGCGGGCCGACGTCATTGCCTATCTGAATTCGCTGTCGGAGAAACCCCAGCCGCTGCCAACGGCGGCGAAATAACGTCGCCCAAACTCGTCTTGGAATGTGCGGCCAGGCTCAAAAGCCTGGCCGTTTCCTTATCCGGCCCTCCCAGTGAATTTATCGGGGCGTTTGGCCGCATCCGATCGGCGGCCGGGGCTTCCAAGATGAGGAAAAAGCAACATATTCGGTCGAAACCTCGCCTATATTGGGAACTTAAAGGAGTAGCCTCCTTCAAGACAGGGATGTTGATTTGGCCATTACCCGACGCGATCTCCTGCTCACCGGCACTGCGGCCGCAGCGCTTCCCGCCCTCGGTTCCGTAGCGGGCCTTTCCGTCGTCGGCAGTGCCGCGGCGCAATCGGCGAATGAGCTGCCTTGGCGCCACGCGCTGTCCCTGTTCGGGAAGGTTAAGTACCCCGCTGATTTCAAGCGCTTCGACTATGTCAATCCGGAAGCGCCCAAGGGCGGCATCGCCCGCCAGATCGCCGTCGGCACCTTCGACAATTTCAACATCGTTGTGTCGGGCGTGAAGGGCCAGGTCGCCGGCGCTGTCGCATTCATCTACGAGTCCCTCACGACGGCCTCGCTCGACGAAGTCTCGACCGAATACGGCGCGCTGGCCGAGGCCGTCAGCCACCCCGACGATTTCGCCTTCGTCACTTACCGTTTGCGGCCGCAGGCCAAATGGCACGACGGCAAGCCCGTTACCGCGGAGGACGTGATCTTCTCGCTGGATTCCTTCAAGAAGCATCACCCGATGTACTCGGCCTATTACAGCCACGTCGTGAAGGCCGAGAAGGTTGGCGAGCGCGAGGTGAAGTTCGTATTCGACGCGCCGGGCAACCGCGAGCTGCCGCAGATCGTGGGGCAGCTCACGGTCCTGCCGAAGCATTGGTGGGAGGGAACGGACGCGCAGGGCCGCAAGCGCGATGTCTCCGCGACCACGCTCGAAGTTCCGCTCGGCTCCGGTCCCTACAAGATCAAGGACTTCGTGGCGGGACGGTCGATCGCGCTGGAGCGCGTCAAGGACTATTGGGGCCGCGATCTGCCTGCCAATGTCGGCCGCAACAATTTCGACGAGCTACGCTACGAATATTTCCGCGACGCCACCGTGGCGATCGAGGCTTTCAAGGCCGACCAGGTCGATTGGCGCACCGAGAACAGCGCGAAGAACTGGGCGACCGCCTACGACTTCCCGGCCGTGACCGAAAAGCGCGTGATCCTCGAAGAGTTCGCCAATCGCAGTTCGGGCGTGATGCAGGCCTTCGTGCCGAACCTGCGCCGCGGCAAGTTCAGCGATCCGCGCGTGCGGCGTGCGCTCAACTATGCGTTCGACTTCGAGGAGATGAACAAGCAGATCTTCTTCGGCCAGTACAAGCGCGTCAGCAGCTATTTCGACGGCATCGACGAGCTCATGGCAACCGGCGTGCCGCAGGGCAAGGAGCTCGAGATCCTCGAGACCGTCCGCGCCCAGGTCCCGCCCGAAGTCTTCACCACGGCCTACACCAATCCGGTCGGCGGTAATCCGGAAGCCGTGCGCGATAATCTCCGCGAGGCGCTGCGCCTGTTCAAGGAGGCCGGCTACGAGGTACGCGACCGCAAGCTGGTCGACGTCAAGACCGGCGCCCAGTTCACCCTCGAATTGCTGAACTCGGATCCCAGCTTCGAGCGGATCACGCTGTTCTATAAGCCGTCGCTGGAGCGGCTCGGCATCGCGGTCAGCGTGCGTACCGTCGATCCGACCCAGTACGAGAACAGGACACGCGAGTGGGATTTCGACATCGTCACCAACTCGTGGGGCGAGTCGCAGTCGCCGGGCAACGAGCAGCGCGAGTTCTGGTCGTCCAAATCGGCTGATATCGCCGGCTCCCGCAACATTGCCGGCATCAAGAACCCGGCGATCGACAAGCTGATCGAACGGGTGATCTACGCTACCGATCGTGATGATCTCGTCGCGGCTACCAAGGCGCTTGACCGCGTGCTGCTGTGGAATCACTACGTCGTGCCGCAGTGGACCTACAACAAGGTCCGCACCGCCCGCTGGGATCGCTTTGGGCGGCCCTCGGAACTGCCCAAATACGGCCAATCCGGCTTCCCGTTCATCTGGTGGTACGACGCAGACAAGGCGGCACGGATCGCAAAGAAGTCGTGAAGGACATCCCCCGCATGACGCAGATGTCACGCCGCCATGTGCTGGCCCTGGGTGTTGGCGGCGCCTTTGGGGTGTCCCTTGGCGTGCCGCCGTTGCGCAAGGCTGGCGCGTCGGAGGCCGGAATCGAGGCCCATGGCATCTCCGCGTTCGGCGATCTAAAATATCCCGCCGATTTCCACCATTTCAACTACGTCAATCCGGCTGCCCCGAAGGGGGGCACGTTCTCGCTGATTCCGTCGACGAAATCGCATAACCAGTCCTACCAGACCTTCAACTCGCTCAACGCGTTCATTCTGAAGGGCGATGGCGCGCAAGGCATGGACATGACGTTCTCGCCGCTGATGGTGCGCGCGAGCGACGAGCCCGACGCGATGTATGGGCTTGCCGCCAAATCCGTGCAGATATCGCCGGACAGGCTGGTCTATCGTTTCACGATGCGGCCCGAAGCGAAATTCCACGACGGCACCAGGCTCACCGCGCATGATGCGGCGTTCTCGCTGACGACGCTGAAGGCGAAGGGCCACCCGCTGATCGTCGTGAACATGCGCGACTTCGTGAGCGCGGAAGCCATCGACGACGCAACGCTCGTCGTCACCTTCGCCAAGGGACGCGCCCGCGACGTGCCGCTCTATGTCGCCGGTCTTCCGATCTTTTCGAAAGCGTATTACACGTCCCGGCCGTTCGATGAATCGACGCTGGATATTCCGCTCGGCTCCGGTCCGTACAAGGTCGGGAGGTTCGAGGTCAATCGCTACATCGAGTTCGAGCGGGTCAAGGATTGGTGGGCGGCCGATCTGCCGCCCTGCCGCGGCACCTACAATTTCGATGTCGTGCGCTATGAATTCTATCGCGACCGCGATGTCGCCTTCGAGGGCTTCACCGGCAAGAGTTATCTCTATCGCGAAGAGTTCACCTCGCGCATCTGGGCAACGCGCTACGACTTTCCGGCCGTCAAGGACGGCCGCGTCAAGATGGAGGTCGTGCCCGACGACACGCCCTCCGGCGCGCAGGGCTGGTTCATCAATACGAGGCGCGACAAGTTCAAGGACCCGCGCGTGCGCGAGGCCCTGATCAACGCCTTCGATTTCGAATGGACCAACAAGACCATCATGTACGGCGCCTATGCCCGTACCGTGTCGCCGTTCCAGAATTCGGACCTCATGGCGGGCGGTGTGCCGCCTTCGCCGGAAGAGCTGAAGCTGCTGGAGCCGTTTCGCGGCCAGGTTCCCGACGAAGTTTTCACCGCACCGTTCACGCCTCCGGTCACGGACGGCTCCGGGCAGGACCGCAGCCTGTTGCGCAAGGCGCAGCAATTGCTGAGCGAGGCTGGCGTGCCGATCAAGGATGGCAAGCGGATGCTGCCCAACGGCGAGGTGTTCAAGATCGAGTTCCTGTTGGACGAACCCTCCTTCCAGCCGCATCACGCGCCCTACATCAAGAATCTCGCGACGCTCGGCATCGAGGCGAACGTGCGCCTTGTTGATGCGGTGCAATACAGGGCGCGTCAGGATGACTTCGATTTCGACCTGACGATCCAGCGCTTCAGCATGTCGGCAACGCCGGGCGATGCCATGCGCTCGTTCTTCTCCTCGCAGGTCGCGAACACCAAGGGCTCGTACAATCTCGCGGGCATCGCAAACCCGGCCATCGACGCCATGATCGAGAAGATCATGGCAGCCGACAGCCGCGAGGAATTGACCTTTGCTTGTCGTGCTTTCGACCGCCTGTTTCGCGCCGGCCGCTACTGGGTGCCGCAATGGTACAACAAGACGCACCGGCTGGCCTATTGGGATCAGTTCGGCCACCCGCAGAAGCTGCCGCGTTATGCCAACGGCGTCGGCGCGCCCGACATCTGGTGGCATGAACCCGCCAAGGCCGCCAAGCTCGAACAGGCGAAATAATCATGAGCGCCTATATCGCCCGCCGCATCCTCCTGATGATCCCTACGCTGCTGGGGATTCTCTTCGTGTCTTTCGTCGTCGTGCAGTTCGCGCCGGGCGGCCCGGTCGAGCGCGTGATCGCGCAACTCTCCGGGGCTGACACCGGCGGCACTTCGCGCATTTCGGGCGGCAGCGACTTTGCGCAGCGCGCGCCCGGGCAGGTCGGGGCCGGTGGCGACGCCATCAACTCGAAATATCGCGGTGCGCAGGGTCTTGATCCCGACTTCATCAAGAAGCTCGAGGTGCAGTTCGGCTTCGACAAGCCGGCACCGGAACGCTTCGCACTGATGGTGTGGAATTTTGCCCGCTTCGATTTCGGCAAGAGCTATTTCCGCGACGTCAGCGTTCTGCAACTCATCAAGGAGAAGCTGCCGGTTTCGATCTCGCTCGGCCTGTGGTTGACGCTGATCACCTATCTGATCTCGATTCCGCTCGGCATCCGCAAGGCGGTGAAGGATGGCACGCGCTTCGACACCTGGACGTCGACCATTCTCGTGCTGGGCTATGCCATTCCCGGCTTCCTGTTCGCCATCCTTCTCATCATCCTGTTCGCCGGCGGCTCCTTCTTCAACTGGTTCCCGCTGCGCGGACTGACCTCGGACGGCTGGTCGCAGTTTCCCTGGTACTGGCAGATCATCGACTATTTCTGGCATCTGACGCTGCCGCTGATCGCCATGGGGTTAGGTGCCTTCACCACCATGACGTTCCTGACCAAGAACTCGTTCCTGGACGAGATTCGCAAGCAATACGTGATGACCGCGCGCGCCAAGGGCTGTAGCGAGGGCCGGGTGCTCTACGGTCACGTCTTCCGCAATGCCATGCTCATCGTGATCGCCGGCTTCCCGGGGACCTTCATCCACGCCTTCTTTTCCGGCTCGCTGCTGATCGAGACCATCTTCTCGCTGGACGGGTTGGGCCTGCTCAGCTTCGAGAGCGTGCTCAACCGCGACTATCCCGTGGTGTTCGGCACGCTCTACATCTTCTCGCTGGTCGGCCTCGTGATCAACCTGGTCTCCGACCTGACGTATATGTGGATCGACCCCCGGATCGATTTCGAAGCGCGGGAGGTCTGATGACGATCACCGCACCGACGCCGATCGAGACCACGGCCCAGTCCCCATTGGGCGAGGTCGTTCCGATCACACGCAAGCCGTTCGCTCCTTCGCCGCTCAACAGGCGGCGGTGGCAGAACTTCAAGGCCAACCGCCGCGGCTACTGGTCGTTCTGGTTATTCATTGCGCTGTTCGTGCTCTCGCTGTTCGCGGAGTTGATCGCCAACGATCGGCCTTTTCTGATCAAGTTCGACGGTCGCCTCTACTGGCCCGCGTTCGTGACCTATTCCGAAACCACCTTCGGCGGGGACTTCGAAACCGCAGCTGACTACCGCGATCCCTATTTGCAGAAGCTGATCAAGGAGAAGAACGGCACCATCGTCTGGCCGCTGATCCGTTACTCTTACGACACCCACAATCTCGACTTGCCGACGCCGGCGCCGTCGCCGCCGACCTGGATGCTGACCGAGAAGCAATGCAAGCCGGTGGTGGAAAAGAAGGGGCTGACGAGTTGCCGCGACCTCGAATACAATTGGCTCGGCACCGACGACCAGGGGCGCGACGTGGTCGCACGGCTGATCTACGGCTTCCGCATCTCGGTGCTGTTCGGCCTTTGTCTCACGATCGTTTCGTCGGTCATCGGCATCGCAGCGGGCGCGGTGCAGGGCTATTTCGGCGGCCGGGTCGATCTCATCTTCCAGCGCTTCATCGAGATCTGGACGGCTATCCCCTCGCTCTATCTTCTCCTGATCCTGTCCTCGGTCCTCGTGCCCGGCTTCTTCGTGCTGCTCGGCATCCTCTTGCTGTTTTCCTGGGTCTCGCTGGTCGGCCTCGTGCGGGCCGAGTTCCTGCGCGGGCGCAACTTCGAGTACATCCAGGCGGCGCGGGCGCTCGGCGTCTCCAACCCGACCATCATGTTCCGCCACCTGCTGCCGAACGCGATGGTGGCGACCATGACGTTCCTGCCCTTCATCGTGTCGAGTTCGGTGATGACATTGACGGCGCTGGATTTCCTCGGCTTCGGCCTGCCGCCGGGGTCACCTTCGCTCGGCGAATTGCTGTCGCAGGCCAAGTCCAATGTGCAGGCACCCTGGCTCGGGTTCTCCGGCTTCTTCTCGGTCGCGATCATGCTGTCACTCCTGATTTTCATCGGCGAAGCCGTTCGCGACGCCTTCGATCCGCGCAAGACGTTCAGGTAGGCCGATGGACGCGATCAACCAGCCCCTGCTCAGCGTGCGCGACCTCTCGGTGGCCTTCCACCAGGGCGGCGCCACCACGCTTGCGGTCGACAAGGTCACGTTCCAGATCAAGCGCGGCGAATGCCTGGCATTGGTCGGCGAATCCGGTTCCGGCAAGTCCGTCAGCGCGCTCTCGATCCTCAAGCTCCTGCCCTATCCGAACGCCTCGCATCCCTCGGGCAGCATCCGCTTCAAGGGGCAGGAGCTGATCGACCGATCCGAGCAGCAGATGCGGGAGATTCGCGGCAGTGACATCTCCATCATCTTCCAGGAGCCGATGACCTCGCTCAATCCGTTGCACACGATCGAGGCGCAGATCGGCGAGATCATCCAGCTGCACAATCCGACCAGTAATGCCGAGGCGCGCAAACGGACGCTGGAGCTGCTGACGCAGGTCGGCATCCCCGAGCCCGAGACGCGGCTGAAGAGCTATCCGCATCAGCTCTCCGGCGGTCAGCGCCAGCGTGTGATGATCGCGATGGCGCTCGCCAACGAGCCGGATCTGCTGATCGCGGACGAGCCGACGACGGCGCTCGACGTCACCGTGCAGGCACAGATCCTGGCGCTGCTCGCCGAGATCCGCTCGCGGCTCGGCATGAGCCTGCTCTTCATCACCCATGATCTCGGCATCGTGCGCCGCATCGCCGACACCGTCTGCGTCATGAAGAGCGGCGAGATCGTCGAGCAGGGACCGGTCGAGCAGGTCTTCAAGTCGCCGAAGCATCCCTATACGCGCGATCTGCTCGCGGCCGAGCCGAAGCCGGACCCGGCGCCGCCGCAGCCGGATGCGCCGGTGGTGATGTCGGCGGACGATTTGAAGGTCTGGTTTCCGATCAAGCGCGGCCTGATGCGCAAGACGGTCGGCCACATCAAGGCGGTCGACGGCGTCAGCGTCGCCGTGCGCAAGGGCGAGACGCTCGGCGTCGTCGGCGAGTCCGGCTCGGGCAAGACCACGCTGGGGCTGGCACTGCTGCGGCTGATCTCCTCGAACGGGCGCATCGTATTCCTGGGAAAAGACATCCAGGGACTGCGTTTCAAGGAGATGCGGCCTTTCCGCCGCGACATGCAGATCGTGTTCCAGGATCCGTTCGGCTCGCTCAGCCCACGCATGTCGGTCGCCGATATCATCGCCGAAGGTCTCTCCGTGCATCAGCCGAAGCTGTCGGGCGAAGAACGCGAGGCGCGCGTCGTCAAGGCGCTCGAGGATGTCGGGCTCAATCCTGAGACGCGCTTCCGCTATCCGCACGAATTCTCCGGCGGCCAGCGCCAGCGCATCAGCATCGCGCGGGCGGTGGTGCTGGAGCCGGATTTCGTCGTGCTGGACGAGCCGACAAGCGCGCTCGACATGCTGTTCCAGGCGCAGATGGTCGATCTCTTGCGCGAGCTCCAGCGCAAGCGCGAGCTCACCTACATGTTCATCTCGCACGATTTGCGCGTCGTCGCTTCCCTTGCGAGCCACCTGATCGTGATGCGCGGCGGCAAGGTCGTCGAAGAGGGACAGGCCGCCGAGCTGTTCAAGTCCCCGAAGACGGATTACACGCGGGCGCTGTTCGCGGCGGCGTTCCGGCTGGAGGCCGCCGGGAACGGCTCGGCGGCGACGTAAGCCCCGTCACAACCGCTTGATCGCGACGACTTCGCTGCCGGCCTGCTTGATCCGTGCGATGGCCGGCTCGATCGGCTCGATCACAGTCGCCATGTGATGCGCGTTGGCATGAACCATGGTGCTGCCGTCGCGGACGATCGCGACATGTCCCTTCCAGAAGATCAGATCGCCGCGCTGCAAGCGGCTTCGCTCATGCGGCTCCAGTGCGCGGCCCAGCCCGGCCTGCTGCATGTCGCTGTCGCGCGGGCAGCCGGTGCCTGACGCTGTCAGCGAGACTTGAACCAGGCCGGAGCAATCGATGCCAGAACTGCTCTTGCCGCCCCACAGATAGGGCGTGCCGACGAAGCGCTCGGCGACGGCGACGAAATCCGGCTCGCGGTGATCGAGCGCGGCGAGATGGGACTTCGGCAGATACCTGCCGTCCCGCGTCACGGCGAAGCTGCCGTCTTGGCGCGCCACCGCGAGCCTGGATCCCATCACCAGCGTCTCGGCCGGCGGCAGCTTGATAGAGGGGCCGGGAAACGCAAACGTCCTGAGGGCGCTGACCTTGTGGGTCGGGCCCGCCGTGGGCTTCGCGAGCGCCGCGTCCGGCAGCCAGCCGACATAGCCGTCGTCATTGAGCTGGCCCCAGGCCCAGCCTTCGCCGTTGCGGTCGTAAACCGTGACGCGTTCGCCGCGCAGTGCCTCCGTCATCAGCATCGCGTTCGAAGACGGCTGCTCGCGGACCGGCGCGATCGGTTCGACCACCTCGAATTCCTCACCAGTGACGAAGCGATCAGCCTCAACTTCGCCTTCGAGATATTTCGCGGCGAGGTCGCCCCGCGCCGGCGTCAGCCGCGGATCGTATTTTGGATCATGCATAGCGCTCGCCCAGCAAGGTGTAGATGGCTCGGGCGGCCTGGCACTCGCCCCCTTCGGGCCGCGCCGGCTTGGCCGACGGCGTCCAGCCGTATATGTCGACATGCAGCCAGCTCTTGGCGTGCTCGACGAAGCGCTGCAGGAACAGCGCGCAGGTGATCGAGCCGGCAAAACCGCCTGACGGCGCGTTTGTGATGGTGGCGGTCTTGGAGTCCAGCCAGGAATCGTAAGGCGGCCACAGCGGCATGCGCCACAACGGATCGTTCTCCTGCACCGCGCAGCGCGCGAGGTCGGCGGCAAGGGTTTCGTCATTGGTGTAGAACGGCGGCAGTTCCGGACCCAGCGCGACCCGCGCCGCGCCGGTCAGTGTGCCCAAATCGATCAGCAGGTCGGGCTTCTCCTCGTCGGCCAGCGCCAGCGCGTCGGCGAGCACCAGCCGCCCTTCAGCGTCGGTGTTGCCGATCTCGACCGTGATCCCTTTGCGCGAGGTGAAGACATCGAGCGGGCGGAAGGCGTTGCCGGCAACCGCGTTCTCGACCGCCGGAATCAGCACGCGCAGCCGCACCTTCAGCTTGGCGACCATCACCATGCGTGCCAGCGCCAGCACGTTGGCAGCGCCGCCCATGTCCTTCTTCATGATCAGCATGCCGCTCGACGGCTTCAGATCGAGCCCGCCGGTGTCGAAACAGACGCCCTTGCCGACCAGCGTCACCTTGGGATGAGCAAGGTCGCCCCAGCCGATGTCGATCAGCCGCGGGGCGCGGCTGGATGCCATGCCAACGGCGTGGATGAGCGGGAAATTCTTCTCCAGCTCTTCGCCGATGGTGCAGGCGAAACTTGCACCGAACTCGGCCGCGAGGTCTTGCGCGGCGGCGGCCAGCTCTGCCGGTCCCATGTCGTTGGACGGCGTGTTGATGAGGTCGCGCGCGAGCATTGCGGCCTCAGCGACCCGCTCGATCCCGGCCGCATCGACGCCATCAGGAGGCACCAGCCGGACGTCGGGGCGATTAGCCTTGCGGTAGCGCGCGAAGCGGTAGCATCCCAGCGCGAAGGCGAGCGCTGCCAGCCGCGTATCATGCGGCGCATTGGCAAAGCGATAAGTGCCCGGCGGCAAAAGCCCGGGCAGGGCGCCAGGCCGGAACAGGTCGCGCGATCTTGCGCCCTCGTCCTCGAGGCCGAACAGCACCTGCGCAATCGCGCCGTCGGGCGCGGGCAGCGCGAGATGGGCGCCCGGCTTGGCGGTGAAGGCGCATGCCGTGGCGAACAGGCGTTGCGCTGGCGGCAGCGTCTCGGCGACCTGATCCCAGCTCGCTTTGGTGACGAAGATGATCGGGATGGCGGCGGGTGACGTCTCGAAGACAGAAGGCATTGGCGGGTCCCGATCGTCAGATCAAACGGGTCATACGACCGGACGAGACTTCGCAGAGTTTGGCCGCTGCTGCAATCGGCTTTGCCGTCACCGTTCAGCGAGCGCTACTCGCGGCTAGGGGCCCATGCTAGGTTCCGGCAAGGCCGCCAGAGATGGAAACCGGGCGACCGACGACAAAGCCCGCCGGGAGGAAGCGCAATGGAATTTGTGTGGAGCGTGGTCACATTCATCGGACAGGCCGTCGAGGCTATTTTTGGCTATATCGAGCACCATCACTGGATCTTCGCGCTCCTGGTCGGCGGTTACGTGTTTTATCTCCATGACCGATCCGTCCACGCGCGGTTCGATGCGCTGGACAGGCGCGTCGACGAAATCCGCAAGCGGCTTGCCATCGAATATTGATCGGACGAAATGAAACCGTCGTACGGCAGGTCTCGTATTTCATGTTGAGAACTGCCGTTCACCCGAGTGTTGCCGCGGGGCTTTACTAGCGCCACGGTTGTGTCATGATTGGTGAATATTTTAGATTGTGTCGTGCGCCTCTGCACGCCTCAAGAGCAAGATCTTTGCCCGAGCTATGACTGGCTTCGATCTGTTTCGTCAAAGGTATTTCTCGCATCGTTTTGGGCGGCGCAGCATCGGCAAATGAGCGGCGCAAAATGGATAGATCGTTCGTTATTGCGCAGATTTCCGATCTGCATCTCGACGGATCGGGCCGGCTGCTTGCGGCGATCGAAACGCTCAGTGCCGCTCTCCGCGAGAGAATGGCGGGCCTCGCCGACGTCCCCGACCGCATCCTGCTGATCACGGGAGATCTCGTGGACGATCCGACGCCGCGCGCGCTCGACGAAGCGCTCGCCGTCATCGCGTCCCTCCGGCAGACACGCGTGTTCACCGACATCCAGGCCGTTGCCGGCAATCACGACGTCAAGCGGCCGAGCCGCTGGACCGGCCGCCACGACGTCTATGATTACTTCAATCTGCCGCGGACCTCGAAGAGCGTCTATTACCGGCAGGCCGGCCTCGACTTGGTGCTGCTGGATTCCAACCGCGCAAGCCTGACGACGCTTGCGAGCGGCAACATCGATGAGGGCACGTACAAGACGATGGTCGCGGATTCCGCCCGGCTGAGCGTCGAGCTCGCGGGCAGCATGGGCTCTGCGGGGCGCGCCGACTATGCCGAACCGACGGAGAATCTGGTGCGCGTGCTGGCCCTGCATCATCATCCGCTGCCGCAGGCGACCGGGGAAGGAAAGCGCTTTCTCGGCGTGCCCGACGAGCCGCTGATGTATCTGGCAGCGCCCGCAACCTTCCTCGAAGCGGCAACCTCCCTCAACGTCGATCTGGTGCTGCACGGTCACCGGCATGTCGAGGGATTGACCCGCTATTCCATTCCCGATCCACGCGCGACCTCGAGCGAGAGCGGCGAAGCGTTCTGGCGCACCATCTACGTGCTCTCCTGTCCGTCCTCGACCGGGCAAGCCGGCGACGATGCCGGCTTCAACATCATCCATTTTAGTCCTGTGTCCCATGCCGGCCGTATGGACTACCGTTTCGCGGTCGCGCGCTACTCGAGACCGCGCAACGAAGGCGCTTTCAGGCTGCTCGATTCGAACCTGCCGGACGGAATCATCAGGCTGCCGGCAGGGCGGGACTTTTCCCGTGATCCGGCGGTTCAGTCGGCAATCGAGATCGCCTCATGCGTCTCGCTGAAGCGGAATCAGGTCGCCGCGTTCGCCCGCCGATTGTTCGCGCGCCGCGGCTTCTACGATGAAGCCGAACCGGACTGGGCGAACGCGTTCTACACCTACGTCGTCTCGTCTCATGCCTGGAGGGACCTCGAAGGCAAGGTCGTGAGGTCGGGACCGAGGTCTGACATCGTCGCATTGTCCGCGGTGAGAACACTGCTCGCTCGATTGATCGCGCAGTCCGCCGAGGTGCTCGGCGTCGACCGCGCTCAGCTCGATTCGCTCTCCGGCAGGCGCTCGATCAACCGTGACGACTTCCTGCGCCAACTGCCGAGCCTGTCCGGCGAGGGTGTCGATACCCAGCCGGCGGCGCGGCAAAGGCGGGAGTTGCTGCGGGAGATGAACGAACCGATGATGGCGCTCGGCCTCGATCTGGATCTCGGCGGTGAGGCGCCGCCCCAAACGGCGCCCTGAGAGGTGCGGACTGCAAGGCGGCGTTAACCGGCCGTTAGGGTTAACAGTCTATTGCTGGCGCGTTCGGCTCGATCAATCGGCTCGAGAGTCAAGGCGTCATGCGTCAACGGTTCAGGCTAGCCCGACTTCTTGCGTCCACGTCAGTGGTCGCGGCATTGGCCATGGGCCTCGGCGGCTGCACGGCCATGTCGAAACTCTCCGACGTGACGGGCTCGGTCGGCGGATCACGGGCAGAGGCGCCTCCCACCGATCGCACACCGGCAGATCCGGTGCACGCCGTCGAAGCCTATGGCGAGCGCTACCGTGCCAATCCCAAGGATGCCGATGCCGCGCTTGCCTATGGGCAGGCCTTGCGCAGCAACGGCCAGCGCGCCCAGGCCGCGGCCGTGCTCGAGCAGGCGACCATCGCCAATCCTGGCAACAAGACACTCCTCGCCCTGTATGGTCGCGCGCTCGCCGACAACGGCAAATTCCAGCAAGCCTACGACGTCCTGGCGAAAGCGCATTCGCCTGATAATCCGGACTGGCGCCTGCTCTCGGTGCAGGGCACTGCGCTGGACCAGATGGGCCGTCACGAGGAGGCGCGTTCCTATTACGCCAGCGCGCTCAAGATCGCACCGGGCGATCCCGGCGTGCTCTCCAATCTCGGCCTGTCCTACATGTTGTCGAGAGATCTTCCCAAGGCCGAAGAGGCGCTGCGGCAGGCCTACGCTTCGCCGCGGGCGAGCACCCGCGTGCGGCAGAATCTCGGCCTCGTCGTCGGCCTTCAGGGCCGCTTCGCGGAAGCCGAGACCATCGTGAAGGCAGATCTGCCCCCGGACCAGGCTGCCGCCAACGTCGCCTATCTCAAGGACATGCTCAGCCGCAGCGAGGGCCCGCGCGGCGGACCGAAGCGGACACCGGTCGCTTCGCTCAGCCAGCCCGACTGATCAGATCCCTAGACTGCGGCGTCAGGGGGAACCGCGCGGATCGCCCCGTCTCAATGCAGCTCGGTGATCTTGATGCCGGTCGGCCCGAGAATGACGACGAACAGCACCGGCAGGAAGAACAGAATCATCGGCACCGTCAGCTTCGGCGGCAGGGCGGCCGCCTTCTTCTCGGCTTCGTTCATGCGCATGTCGCGGTTTTCCTGCGCCATGACCCGCAAGGAATGCCCGAGCGGGGTGCCGTAACGCTCTGCCTGCATGAGTGCGAGACACACCGACTTGACGCCCTCGAGCCCGGTGCGTCGCGCCAGATTCTCATAGGCAACCTTGCGATCCTGCAGGTAGGACAATTCGGCCGTGGTCAGCGTGAACTCTTCGGACAGCGCGATCGACTGCCCCACGATCTCGGTGGCGACTTTCCGGAACGCCATCTCCACCGACATGCCGGATTCGATGCAGATCAGGAGCAGGTCGAGCGCATCGGGAAAGGCGCGCTTGATCGAGAGCTGACGTTTGGAAATCGCGTTCCTGAGGAACAGCATCGGCGCCTGGAGGCCGAGATAGGCGGCGCCGACGCAGATGCCGATCTTGATCGGCAGCGCCTGCTCCATATGCGCGATCCCGAAAACGTAGATGACCGAGCCGATGAAGAGCACGATCGGCGCGACCATGCGGGCAAACAGGAAGGTGATGTAGGGCGCATGGCCGCGGTAGCCAGCCATGATGAGCTTGTCCCGCGCAGCCTCCTGCGCGAGCCATTTGGTGAGGTTGAAGTCCTCGACGACCTTGGAGACGAGTTGCTTCGGGGTCTGGCGCAGCGAGACCTTTTCGTTCTTGTTAAGGCGCTCACGCTCGCGCTGCCGAATGCGTTCACGCTCGCTCGCGACCGCCTTCATGCGCTTGGAAAGTCCTTCGCCGGCGAGCAGTGGCATCACCAGCGTATACACGGTGGCACTGGCGGCAATGGCCGCCAGCAGCATGGTCATGAAGCGAACGTCGTGCAGTTTCGAGACGAGAAAATCGACCATACGGCACCGTCAAAAATCGAAATTGATCATCTTTTTCATCACCATGATGCCGATCGACATCCAGACGACGCAGCCGACCAGCATCAGCTGGCCGGTAGGATGAGTCCAAAGCAGCGAGATGTATTGCGGCGTCGTGAGATAGACGAGGAACATCACGATCGGCGGCAGCGAACCGATGATGCCGGCCGAAGCCTTGGCTTCCATCGACATCGCCTGGATCTTCTCCTTCATTTTCTTGCGGTCGCGCAGCACCTTGGAGAGGTTGCCGAGTGCCTCGGAAAGGTTGCCGCCAGACTTCTGCTGGATCGAAACCACGATGCCGAAGAAATTGGCCTCAGGCAGCGGCATGCGCTCATAGAGCCGCGAGCAGGCCTCGCCGAGGGGCATGCCGATCGCCTGCGTCTCGATGATCGACAGGAATTCACTGCGCAGCGGCTCGGGCGCGTCTGCGGCAACGACCTTGATCGATTCGAACAGCGGCAGGCCCGCCTTGATGCCGCGGACGATCACGTCGACTGCGTCCGGCAGCGCCGCCAGGAATTTGGTCTCGCGACGCTTCTTCAGGAAGCCCAACGCCCAGCGCGGCAGCCCGAATCCGCCGGCAAAGGCAAGGCCGGCCGCACCGATCAGGCCGCCGCCGGCAAACAGGGCGACCGCGAAGAGGACGCCCGCCACAACGGCGGAGACCACCCAGAATTTCTGTGTCGTCCAGTCGAGCCCAGCCTGTGTCAGGCGGACGCTGAGCGAAACGCTCTTTTCCTGAAGGCGACGCGCTTCGAGATCCTTCAGGGTGGTCTCGACCTGTTCGCGGCGTGAGCGCTGGGTCTTCTCGGCCTGGCGAGCCGTGGGCACCTCGGCGCGCGAGATCGAGGCTCGACGGCTTTCGGCCTTTCGTTCCCCGGACAACAGCGGATAGAGAAAGACCCAGGCGATGCCGCCGACGGCTGCGGTGGCAAGAAATGCGAGGGCGAGGACTTGCATGTTCATGGCGGTGCCGTCCTGCTCACGTCGTCGGCTTGACTTCCGCCGCGTCCAACGCAGCGGCAAGGCGCTTCTCGTCGCCGTAATAGCGGGCGCGTTCCCAGAATCTCGGACGGCCGATGCCGGTCGAGCGGTGCCGGCCGATGATCTTTCCGTTGGCGTCCTCGCCGACCATGTCGTAGAGGAAGACGTCCTGGGTGATGATGGTGTCGCCTTCCATGCCCATCACCTCGGTGATGTGGGTGATGCGGCGCGAGCCGTCGCGCAGGCGCGCGGCCTGGACGATGACGTCGATCGAGGCGCAGATCATCTCGCGGATGGTGCGCGAAGGGAGCGAAAAGCCGCCCATCGTGATCATGGATTCGCAGCGCGACAGCGCCTCGCGCGGGTTGTTGGCGTGCAGCGTCCCCATCGAACCGTCGTGGCCGGTGTTCATGGCCTGGAGCAGGTCGAACGCCTCCGGGCCGCGGACTTCGCCGACGATGATGCGTTCAGGACGCATGCGCAGGCAGTTGCGCACCAGCTCCCGCATGGTGACCTGGCCCTCGCCCTCGATGTTGGGCGGACGGGTTTCCAGTCGCACCACGTGAGGCTGCTGCAGTTGCAGTTCGGCCGCATCCTCGCAGGTGATGATGCGTTCATCGTGCTCGATATAGTTGGTCAGACAGTTGAGCAGCGTGGTCTTGCCCGAGCCGGTACCGCCGGAAATCAGGACGTTGCAGCGGACGCGGCCGATGATCTGGAGGATCTCCGCGCCTTCCGGTGAGATCGCGCCGAATTTGACGAGCTGATCCAGCGTCAGCTTGTCCTTCTTGAACTTGCGGATGGTGAGCGTCGGCCCGTCGATCGACAGCGGCGGCACGATGGCGTTGACGCGGGAGCCATCGGCCAGGCGCGCGTCGCAGATCGGCGAGGATTCGTCGACGCGCCGGCCGACCTGGCTGACGATGCGTTGGCAGATGTTGAGGAGCTGCTGGTTGTCGCGGAAGCGAATACCCGTGCGCTGGATCTTGCCGGCGACTTCGATGTAGACGGTGTTGGCGCCGTTGACCATGATGTCGGCGATGTCGTCGCGCGACAGCAGCGGCTCGAGCGGGCCGTAGCCGAGGACGTCGTTGCAGATGTCGTCGAGCAGTTCCTCCTGCTCGGCAATCGACATCACGATGTTCTTGATCGCGATGATCTCGTTGACGATGTCGCGGATTTCCTCGCGCGCGGACTCCGAATCGAGCTTGGCGAGCTGGGCCAGGTCGATCGCCTCGATCAGCGCGCCGAAGATGGTCGCCTTGACCTCGTAATAATTGTCCGAGCGCCGGCTCTCCATGGGCGGAGGTGGTGGAGCCTTGGCAGGCGCAAGCGGCGGGGAGGCGACGGCCGGCGGAGGCGGGGCGCGCGACACCGTCGGCGCCGGAGCCTGGACAGGCTCGGGCGACACGGCGCCGGGCTTGGGCGCCCGAAGGTCGGTGTCTGTTCCGCTACGCTTACCGAACACTTAACAACTCCATGCGGCGGCTTATTTTCCCCGCAACTTGTCAATCAGGGGTGAAAACAGGGACGACTTTTGTTTCTTGGTCTCGCTGCGGCCGGTCAGGCGCTGGGCGATCTGGAGGAACATCTCGATCGACTTGTGGTTGGCGGAGATCTCCGCGATCATCTGGCCGTTGTTGGCCGCAGAGCCGAAAATCTGCGGCTCGAACGGGATCGAGACGATCGGCTGGCTCTCGATCGCCTTGGCGAACTCGGCAGCGGCGATTTCGGGCCGCTTCGGCACGCCCACCTGGTTCAGGCAGTAGAGCGGCGGCCGGTCGTTGGGACGCGCGGCCTTCAGCAGATCAAAGAGGTTCTTGGTATTGCGCAGATTGGCGAGGTCAGGAGCGGCCACGATCAGGATGTCATCCGCTCCGATCAGGGCGCGCTTGGTCCAGCCCGACCATTGATGCGGAATGTCGAGCACGATGCAGGGCATGGTGGAACGCAGCGTGTCGAAAACGGAGTCGAATGCGTCGCTGCCGAAATCATAGACCCGATCGAGCGTCGCCGGCGCGGCCAGCAGGCTGAGATGGTCGGTGCATTTCGACAGCAGGCGGTCGATGAAGGCGGTGTCGACGCGATCGGGTGAGAACACGGCGTCGGCAATGCCTTGCGGCGGATCCTGGTTGTAGTCGAGCCCGGCGGTGCCGAACGCGAGGTCGAGGTCGGCGACGACGGCGTCCATTGCAAGGTCGCGCGCGATCGCCCAGGCGACATTGTGGGAGATGGTGGAAGCCCCGACGCCGCCCTTGGCGCCGACCACGGCGATGATGCGGCCGACCGCCTTGGCTTCCGGGGCCGAGAACAGGTTGCAGATCGAGCGCACGACGTCGATCGCGCCGACCGGCGCGAGCACATAGTCGCTGACGCCGCGGCGCACCAGCTCGCGGTAGAGCGTGACGTCGTTGATGCGGCCGATCACGACCACGCGGGTGCCGGCGTCGCAGACGGTGGCGAGCTGGTCGAGCCCACCCAAGAGGTCGTTGCGGCCGTCGCTCTCGAGCACGATCACGTTCGGCGTGGGGGCCGAGCGGTAGGCTTCGACCGCGGCCGCCATGCCGCCCATCTGGATCTTCAGATGAGCCTTGCCGAGCCGACGATCCTCGCCGGCCGACTGGACGGCGGCAGCAGTTTCCACAGTCTCGCAAAAGGCCTGGACCGAGACGCGCGGCGCGGGCGCAATATGCTCCTCGACCGGGGGAGGAGCTGCTTCCGGCTGCTCTTCGTGTGTCTGGCGAGCGTAGCTGATCATTTGCCGGTGTCGCTGAGTTTGGCCTTGTCGGCGTCGGAATAGGTGGTCGACGTCGAGAGTCCCTTGCGGTACTTCTCGAGACCAGTGATGCGTCGGGCCGTGTAGGACGGCGTTTCAGGCCGCGGCTGCTCCAGGTCCGACGGATTGTCGACCATCGCCGCGAGGTTGCGCTGATAGGCGCAGCCGTAATTGTAGTAGTCCTTGTTCTCGAACCACCTCTTGTTCTTCATCGAAGGACCGATGTCCTCCGGCCACAGGCCGCAAGGACCCGCGACCGCGGCGATCTTGGAATAGGTGAGCCGGATCGGCGGCAGGAAACGTTTGTCTTCCGGCTGGTAGGGACGAATGTTGACGCCGCGCGGCGGAACGCCTGCGCCTGCCAGCATCGCCTGGATTTCACGCATCGTGTCCGCGACCGGACGCGTGTTGGGCGTGCCGGATGGAACGTCGATGCGGATGGCGCCCGTACCTTCGCGCAACCACGCCGATGCGACACCCATCACGTCTGCGCGCTGGGCGGCGGTCAATCCGCCGCGGGCATGACCGACGAAGACGACGATCGAGCGGTTCTGCTCCTCGATCGCGATCGGATGGCGCTGCTTGTAGTCGTCGGGAATGGAAGCGGTGAGGACTTCGTCGTGCTGGCAGCCGCAGAGCGCCAGCGCGATGCCGACGAGCGCGCCACCGAGGCGGATGGCGCGTTTGCGAAGCTGGGGTGGTCTTGTGATCATCGTGAAGTCCCCGTTCCGCTTCAGTCGGTGATGAAGCCGTAGGTGCCGCGGTAGTTCTTGGCCGGTTCGGTCCGGCCAGGCACGCCGTAGATGCGGTTGATGTTGCCGATCAGCTGGGCCTGCGGGTCCGCCGGCGGGGCAAAGCCGTCATCCGGCCGCGACAGGTCCTTCGGCGCCACCGCGCGAACGACGTAAGGCGTCACGATCACGACGAGCTCGGTCGCGTTGTTGACGAAGTCACGGCTGCGGAACAGCGTGCCGAGGATCGGGAGCTGCATCAGCCCCGGCAGTCCGTTGATCGCCTGCTTGGTCTGCTGCTGGATCAGGCCGGCCATCGCCATCGCGCCGCCGGAGGGAATTTCCAGCGAGGTCTCCGCGCGCCGGGTCCTGATCGAGGGCACCGTCAGCGAGTTCACCGACGTCGAGCTGACGGCCTGCGACAGCGTGATCGCATTTTCGTTCGAGAGCTCGGAGACCTCGGTCATCACCCGCAGGCTGATCTTGCCTTCGCTCAGCACGACGGGGGTGAAATTGAGCGAGATACCGAACTTCTTGAAGCTGATCTGGGTGGTACAGACATGCGTGACGGGATCGCACGCATAACCTGCCGGGACCGGGAATTCACCGCCGGCGATGAACGTTGCCGATTCACCGGAGATCGCGGTCAGGTTCGGTTCGGCCAGCGTGCGGATCACGCCCGCGGTTTCCATCGCGCGCAGGGTGGCCTGCACCGACGGCGCGCCGCCGAACTTCGTGGTCAGATTGTTGCCGTCCACGAGATTCTTGCCGAGAGCCGTGAACGGATTCGAGTTGGAGAAGCTCACCACGGAGGTGCCGTAGTTGAGGTTGGCGGTCAGGTCGATGCCGAGCTGCTTGACGATGTTGCGCTGGACCTCGGCCACCGTCACCTTGAGCATGACCTGGTCGCGGCCGCGGACCATGATCGAGTTCACCACCTTGTCGGCGCCGCCGGCCAGGCGCGCGGCAAGATCATTGGCCTGCTGCGCTTCCAAGGGGTTCGCCGCCGTGCCGGTCAGGACGATGCCGTCGCCGAGCCCGTCGATCTGGATGTCTGCATGGGGCAGGACCTGCTTCAGCGCCGCCCGCACACCGTTGAGGTCGCGCTTGACCGCGATGTCATAGGCCGCAATCTGCTGCCCGGCGGAATCGAAGAAGACGATGTTGGTCTGGCCGACCGCGGCGCCGATGATATAGGCGCGCTGCGCCGAGCGGACCACCGCATTGGCGATCTTGGGATCGGCGACGAGCACGTCCTTGATGTCGCGGGGCAGGTCGATCACGATGGACTTGCCGACGCCGAGCGAGAGGAAGCGCGCGTTCATCTGGCCGTCCGCCGCAGCCGATGCCGCGGGTCGGTAATCGGCGGCGACCACGGGGCTCAGCACCGGGTTGAGCGCCAGCGCGATAGCGGCCGAAAACGACAGGGCGCGGACCACGGAGGTCCGCATCGTCGCCAGATCCACCCTGCATTTCATATCGACTGTCTTCATCGTGCTTTCGCCGTCTGACTTGGAATGCCGTAGCGAATGATCGAAATACCGTCCCGCTTCTGCGCGGAATCATCGAGCGTGATTTCGCTCATCTTGACGTCGACGATGCTGCGCAACGCCAGCGACAGCGTGCCGCTCTGGCGGGCTGCAGAGAGCGTCGCGGTCTGCGCGGGATTGAGCTCGAGGGTGACGGTCTTGCCGACCACCGCGTTCTGGCCGTCCTTCTCCTTCGGCGCCTGATCGATGGCGAGGACTCGGATATTGGCCAGGATGATCTCGGAGGTGACGACGTCGGGAGCGCCGCTGCTCTGGTCCGGGTTCTTCAGCCGGCGTGTGAGAAGGACGTCGACGCGATCGTTGGGCAGGATGAAGCCGCCTGCGCCGGTCTCCGGCGAGATCTCGGTCGAGATCGCCCGCATGCCGGTGGGCAGGATTGCCGCCATGAAGCCGGAACCCTCGGCCTTGACCAGCTTCTGGTCGCGAATCGGCTCACCCTGGATGAAGGGGGCACGCGCAATCGATCCGCTGACCTGGGTCGCGCCCTCGGGACGCTCGTTGCGCCGGATGAAGGTAGCGCTGGCGGTCGCGGCCGGCCAGGTCTGCCATTGCACGTCTTCCAGCTTCACGGTCTGACCGAGGCCGATGTCGTTCTTGGCCACGAGAACGTCGACGGTCGGAAGCTGCGCGACCGGGGCCGGAGGCGGCGCAGAATTGTCCGTGCCGCTCGCCAGGTACGCGGCGACGCCGCCGGCGCAGATGGCGACCGCCAGGACGACAATGCGTGCCCTATTCATACGCTTCACTTTCCAACAAAACGCCGCGACGCTGCCGCCGCCGTAATCGGCAGTTGACCAGCTATTCGTCAAAGCATGGTTAATGAGGCGTATCTAAATCGCCTTAACGCTGGGTTTACCCAGTGCGTTCAGCGCAGCGCGAGGTGGGCGAGGTCGATCGCCTTCACCCATTCGGTCTCCGGGTAGACCATCAGCGCGCTCAGGGCGAGCGCGATGCCATAGGGGATGCCGCTCTCCTTGGCGTGCAGCCGCGCAAGCCAGGCCTGACCCGCCAGCCCATAGGGCAGGGGCCATTGCCGGAACTGGAGCAGGAGCAGCGTCAGCGCGCCGCCGAACAGCGATGCGTAGAGCAGGAAGTTCATCAACTGCGCGAATCCGAACCAGAGCGCGACCGAGGCCGCGACCTTTGCGTCGCCGCCGCCGACCCAGCCCATCGCAAAACAGGTGAAGGCCACGACCAGGACAAGCGCGCCGGCACCGACATGAGTCAGCATCTCGTAAGGTGCCATGCCACCGGCGAGGGCAAGTGCGAAGAAGCCCGCGACCAGCGCCAGCGACACGCGATTCGAGATCGTCATCGTGAAGAGATCGCTCGCGGCGGCGAACGCCATCAGGGCCGGGAAGAGCAGAAGGCGCGCAAGGTCGAGGATCATGGGCTGCGTCTTGTGGCCGAGGGTTTTGCCGCGGGAACTGGCGTCCGGCGATGCTAATCGGGACTGCTAAATAAACCGACAACGGCAGTATGAGTCGCGGGCGCCGAAGCCGCGGAACGCGGGCTCACCAGGAGCCGGCAATGCGCGCGGCGAGCGCGACTGTCGCAAGCAGCAGCGCAAGGCAGACCCAATAGACCGGCGAGCCGGCCTGCGCAGCCCCTGCCTGGTTCGCCGCGACCGCGGCATCGGTTCTGTACTCGCGCAACGCCACTGGAACTCGCCGTCTTCAAAAACAAAGGCCCCGGAGATCCGGGGCTCTTGCCGTCGTTCGTCGGTCGCTTACTTCAGCGACGTGCTGATCGAGGTGAACTTGGTGTTCAGCGTGGTGCCGAGATTGTTGACGACGGTGATGATGGCCAGCGCGATGCCGGCGGCGATCAGACCGTATTCGATGGCGGTGGCGCCGGATTCATCCTTCGCGAAACGCGCAATCAAGTTCTTCATGAACAAAACTCCATCTGGGGTGAAGATCGCCTCGTTCGGCGCCGTCTTTGACCCCTTGACCATGAGAGCCGAGCTCTTTCGGTAGAGTTAATTCGATCGAGCAAACCCGATTCCGGCGCGATGCTTTCGCCCAGAGTGAATTTCCCCTTAAAGCCGCGGTTGGAATCCGCTCCGGTTCCAGATGCAGCGGGAGCACGACGGCGGCTTCACCGTCCCTTAAATCTAGCGGAGTAGGCATAAGAGAACTGGATTCCGCGGAGAGAGGCGATGATGTCGAGCCTGCCCATGCAAGTCGCCCTGATGCTCGGCGAGACCATCGTGAAGGTCATCCCCGTCACCTTCGCGCTCGCGGCCGTGTTCACCGTGCTCGAGCATTTCTGGGCCTGCAATCCCGGTGCGCCGTGGTGGCGCAAGCGGGAGATCGTCACCGACATCTGTTACTGGTTCTTCGTTCCGGTGTTCGCCCGCACCATGCGGATCGGGCTTCTGATCGTCGGCGCCAGCGCCATCTTCAACATCCACGATGCCGACGGGCTCATCGCCTTCTACGACAACGGCCATGGCCCGCTGGCGCAGCTGCCCCTGTGGGTGCAGGCCGTGCTGTTCCTGGTGCTGTCCGATTTCATGTTGTATTGGCTGCACCGGCTCTTCCATGACGGCGGCTTCTGGAAGTACCACGCCGTCCATCATTCGTCGGAGGAAATCGGGTGGATTTCCGCGGCCCGATTCCATCCCGTCAATCTCATGCTCGGGACGATCAGCGTCGACGTCGTGTTGCTGATGGCCGGCATCTCCCCGAACGTCATGATCTGGGTCGGCCCGTTCACCACCTTTCATTCGGCCTTCGTGCATGCCAACCTGAACTGGACCTTCGGACCGTTCAAATATTTGCTGGCAACGCCGGTATTCCATCGTTGGCACCACACCTCCCTCGAAGAGGGTGGCAACACCAACTTCGCCGGGACGTTCCCGATCTGGGATGTGCTGTTCGGCACCTTCCGCATGCCGGAGGGGCAGTTGCCGCAGGACTACGGCAAGGATGAAGCGACCATGCCGAAGGAGTTCGGGGGCCAGCTGGCCTATCCGTTCCGCCAATAGGATTGGAATATTGGCGCGTAAAGGCAGTCCGTTCAAACAATAGTCGGCGAGTTTGCGGAACGTTCACGAATTAAAGGCAGGTTACCGGGGTCGGGCACTGGCTCCGCCAATATCTGGTCGCTTCTGCCGGTTTGTGACGTCCCGGGGGTAAGAGTATGCGTAAAGAATTGCTGCGCCGTCATGGGCGCGTCTGTCTGCTGGTTGCTGCCGCCATGCTGGTATCGCCGGCTGCCGGCCTCGCCGAGCCCACCGCCGATACCATCGCCGTCAATGTCGATCAGGCCAAGCTGGTGCGGCTGCCCGGCAAGGTAGCGACCATCGTGGTCGGCAATCCCCTGATCGCGGACGTCACCCTCCAGCCCGGCGGCATGATCGTCGTGACCGGCAAGGGGTATGGTGCCACCAATTTCATTGCGCTCGACCGGAGCGGCGAGATTCTGGTCGACCGCCAGATCCAGGTCGAGGGTCCGAGTGACCGGCTCGTCACCGTCTATCGCGGGATCGAGCGCGAGTCCTACAGCTGCGTGCCGCTTTGCCAGCGTCGCGTGACGCTCGGCGACAGTGACAACTACTTCAACAACACGATGAGCCAGGCCGGTTCGCTGAGCAGCAGTGCCAGCGGCAATGCCGGTACCGGCACCAAGCCCAATTAGCCCGCCGACTGGCGGGTTCGCCCGGGCTGGGTCGCATGATCCCGCCGGGGCATTTTCCGGATGTCAGGGCGAGCTCGCTTCGCGCGCGCCGTCTTTCCACTGTCTCGCGGCGCGCACGGTTAACGCATCCTTGACGATGCGGTTCGCCGGACGTGAATCGTCTGCAACACTTAAACAATCAGTTTTAGCTATTGATCGAAGCAGAGGATCGCCTCTGCTGGAGAATTTGACGCGATGCCATCGCTTCCACCTACGAGGTTCACGCTCCGGAAAGCGCTATCCCGGTTTCATGGCAGCCGCCGCGGCTCCGCGGCGGTCGAGTTCGCGCTGGTCGCTCCGATCTTCTTCGCGCTGCTGTTCGCCATCATCGAGACGGCGCTGGTGTTCTTCGCAGGCCAGGTGCTCGAGACCGTCACCCAGAACTCCGCGCGTGCCATTCTGACCGGCCAGGCGCAAGCGCAGGGCGGCTCCGTGGCAGCCTGTCAGACCACGCCCAATGTGGTCTCGGCTTGTGATCAAAACACGTTCAAGACCTATGTCTGCAGCCAGATCCCGGCGCTCTTCGATTGCAGCAAGCTTTACGTCGACGTGGTGAGCACCAGCTCCTTCTCGGCGCTCAGTCTCACCAGCTACGGCGATTCCTGCAACTTCAATCCGACCGGCGTGCAATATAATCCCGGCAGCTCCAGCCAGGTCGTCGTGGTGCGGCTGTTCTATCAGTGGCCGCTCATCGTCACCGGTCTCGGCTACAACATCGGTTGCAGCAGCAAGCGGCTGCTGGTGGCGACCGCAGCCTTCAAGAACGAACCCTTCTGAGGCAGATGGATCTGAGCGCACCGATGCAGACGATTGCGAATTTCTCGAGGAACGTGCGCAGTTCGATGCGCGACTTCGTCGACGACAGCCGCGCGCTCGCGGCGACCGAGTTCGCGGTCATCGTTCCGCTGATGCTGGTGATGTTCTTCGGTACCGTCGAATTCTCGTCGGCCGTGGCGATCGATCGCAAAGTCACATTGATTGCACGGACGCTGTCCGACCTGACATCGCAGTCGACGACGCTGACCGATTCCGACATGCAGAACGCGTTCACGGCAAGCATCTCGATCATCATGCCTTACGACGCGACACTTGTGAAAGGCTCGATCTCCCAGATCTATATCGACGCCAACAGCATTGCCACGGTCCAGTGGAGCAAGGCCGGGACCATTGCGAGCGGGGCGACGCAGGCGACGCTGGCGACCTCGGCTCGGAAGGCCGGCGACAAGGTCACCAGCGAGCTTCCCTCGACCCTGTTGATTCCGTCGACCTACCTCATACTCAGCGAGGCGAGCTACACTTACATACCTTCCGTGGGCTACGTGCTGAAGTCGAGCATACCGCTGAGCGATCTGTCCTACACGCGGCCGCGCCAGGTCACCTGCGTTCCCTACAACGGCGTGCCGTCCTCGTGCTGACTTCCACGAGCGGGCTTCCGGAATGAAAAAGGCCGTGCGTCGCGCACGGCCTTCCTGCTTTCTTTGGTGACGCAAGCCGATCGGCCAGGCGCCCTGCGGTTCAGCCTGCGGAGCGCAGGTTGTCCGCTGCCGACTTGCCGGAACGGCGGTCGGCCACGATCTCGTAGGAGATCTTCTGACCTTCACGCAGCGTGCCGAGGCCTGCACGCTCAACAGCGCTGATGTGAACGAACACGTCCTGGCCGCCGTCGTCGGGCTGAATGAAGCCGAAGCCTTTGGTCGCGTTAAACCACTTCACGGTTCCCATGCTCACGGGGGTAGTCCCTTCTCAGATAACACAATGTTGGAGCCCGCTCGCGCAGGCCGGTTAGATCGAATTTTTGGAAGGGTCGTCAGCGTGTCTGAACCGGCTGTACCGGTGGATGCTAATGTCGTCCGGCCGAAAATCGATTAATTCATTTTATCGGAATTGAGGCCTCAAAACAATCCGGCCATGCACGATTTTTTGATCCGCCGCGGGGGCCACGGCGGATCGACAGGCAGGCCGGAATCTGGCTGGCGGCGCGCGCGCCGGCAACCGCCTAGCGGCGGCGGAACTGGCCGCCGCGCTGGCCCGGACGAGGCGGTCCACCCACCCCGCTGGGACGCTCGTCCTTGTGGCGGAAAATCAGCCGGCCCTTCTCGAGATCATAAGGCGACATCTCCACCGTCACGCGGTCGCCCGCCAGCGTCTTGATGCGGTTCTTCTTCATCTTGCCGGCGGTATAGGCAACGATCTCGTGTCCGGCGTCGAGCTGCACGCGGTAGCGGGCGTCGGGGAGGATTTCGGTGACCAGTCCTTCGAACTGGATCAGCTCTTCCTTAGCCATGTGGGGGGTCTCCAGTCGTGGACTGTTAGTTCGAATGAGGATTGCGATTCGGTCGGCCGTTGGGGCGACTCTCGCGACGCAAAAAGGCAACGCCTTGTATTCCATCAGGCTTGCCGGCGCTATGCGCGGGACGCTGTTCCGACCGATCGGCGGGTGAGGAGTTCATCTTACCACCGGAACCGTGGCGGCGGCGAGACCCCTTGGAGGCCTTGTGGCCCTCACCGGGCCTGCCATCAACAGGCCTGCCCTCGCCATGGCGTCCTTCGCCGGGTCGTCCGTCGCCCTGCCTGCTGGCGCTATGATGGCGTCCGTCGGCATGCCTGTCGTCGCTACGCCGTCCGTCGCCGTGCCGGGCACCCTGTGGGCGCTGGCCGGGGCGGCCTGACCGGCCCTGTCGCTGCTGCGCCGGGGGAGGGCCGGCATCGCGGCGGCCGGCGTCGGTGCGGTGGTCTTCGCGCGGCAGCGCCACGCGGATCAGCCGTTCGATGTCGCGGAGATAGCTGAGCTCCTCGCCGCCTGCGACCAGCGAGATCGCGGTGCCGTCGGCGCCGGCGCGCGCGGTGCGGCCGATGCGATGGACGTAGGTTTCCGGCACGTTGGGCAGGTCGAAATTGATGACGTGGCTGATGCCGTCGACGTCGATGCCGCGGGCGGCAATGTCGGTGGCGACCAGGGTCCGGATCTCGCCCGAGCGGAACTGGGCGAGCGTGCGCTCGCGATGGTTCTGCGACTTGTTGCCGTGGATGGCGCTGGCCGGGATGCCGGCCTTCTCGAGCGACTTCACCACCTTGTCGGCGCCGTGCTTGGTGCGGGTGAAGACCAGTGCGCGGTTGACCGGCTCGTCTTTCAGAAGCTTGGTCAGGAAGGCGGGCTTGGCGGAGAAGTCGACCTGGACGATGCGCTGGTTGATCCGCTCGGCGGTCGAGGAGACCGGGGTCACCGCGACGCGGGCGGGGTCACGCAGCATGGCGTCGGCGAGCTCGGCGATGTCCTTCGGCATGGTGGCCGAGAAGAACAGCGTCTGCCGCTTGATCGGCAGCTTGGCGACGATTTTGCGGATGTCGTTGATGAAGCCCATGTCGAGCATGCGATCGGCTTCGTCGAGCACGAGGAACTCGACGCTTCCGAGCTTCAGCCCGTTGCTCTGCACGAGGTCGAGCAGGCGGCCGGGGGTGGCCACCAGCACATCGACACCCGGCATCAGAGCGCGGACCTGACGGCCCATCGGCACGCCGCCGATGGCAAGTGTCGAGGACAGGCGGATGTGGCGGCCATAGGCGTTGAAGCTGTCGAGGATCTGGCCCGACAGCTCGCGGGTGGGTGACAGCACCAGGACCCGGCAGGTCTTGGGCTGCGGCTTGATGCGGTTCTCCAGCAGGCGATGCAGAATCGGCAGCGCGAAGGACGCCGTCTTGCCGGTGCCCGTCTGGGCGATGCCGACGACGTCGCGGCCGGTCAGTGCGATCGGAACGGTCTGGGCCTGGATGGGGGTGGGAGTGACGTAGTTCTCTTCGGTGAGAGCACGCGCGATCGGTTCGGCGAGGCCGAAATCCTGAAACGAAGTCAAAAGATGGGTTCTTTCCATGTCAAAAGCGGGCGCCCGGCGCATTCAGCGCGGCGCGCGCAAGAGGGTGTCGAGAAGACACCTGCGTGTTTAGGGTGTCGGATGGCTTGGGAGATATGGGGCAAGCCAGAGGCCCGTAGGGGCTTAAGAACACGCGGCTCGCAACGACCCCTTGATTCGCAAGAGATCTCGGTTGTTCATATGGAACATCGAGGGGGCGGTTTCAAGGCAGGGGCGCCCGAAATAGCGATTGCGGTGCAGAAATAGTTTTGCCGGAAATTTAGCCAGAGCTGGCGATCTGCCTAAAAGATAACCTCAATGCCGCTTTGGCATACATTTGAAGTGCTCAATATTTGAGCTGATTGATAGTGGCCAAACTTTGATTTCTGCCAGTTATTCCAGCGAAATCAAGATGTTGATGGGTGTTTCGTCCATGGCACGGTTCTTGCGAATCCGTTAATCGCAGGCGGCCGTGGGGCCGTTTCGCAGCGTTTTTCACGTCTGCGTCAGGGAGAACAGACACTCATGCTTAGCAAATCCATTCACGATATAGCGGCGTCATTTAGCCGCCGCGGCGTTCTCGCTGCGACCGCCGGCCTGATGCTCGGCCTGGCTCCATTGACCGGCGCGAAAGCCGCCGACGACACCATCAAGGTCGGCGTGCTGCACTCCCTTTCCGGCACCATGGCCATCAGCGAAACCACGCTGAAGGACACCATCCTCTTCCTGATCGACCAGCAGAACAAGAAAGGCGGCGTGAACGGCAAGAAGCTCGAGGCCGTCGTCGTCGATCCGGCCTCCAACTGGCCGCTGTTCGCCGAGAAGGCGCGCGAGCTGATCACCAAGGAGAAGGTCTCGGTGGTGTTCGGCTGCTGGACCTCGGTGTCGCGCAAGTCGGTGCTTCCGGTGTTCAAGGAGCTGAACAGCGTCCTGTTCTATCCCGTGCAGTACGAGGGTGAAGAAAGCGAGCGCAACGTGTTCTACACGGGTGCGGCGCCGAACCAGCAGGCGATCCCCGCCGTCGACTACCTGATGAAGGAAGAGAAGGTGAAGCGCTGGGTGCTCGCGGGCACCGATTACGTCTATCCGCGCACCACCAACAAGATCCTGGAAGCCTATCTGAAGTCCAAGGGTGTCGCCCAGGAAGACATCATGATCAACTATACGCCGTTCGGTCACTCCGACTGGCAGACGATCGTGGCCGACATCAAGAAGTTCGGCTCGGCCGGCAAGAAGACCGCGGTGGTCTCGACCATCAATGGCGACGCCAACGTTCCCTTCTACAAGGAGCTCGGCAACCAGGGCATCAAGGCCAAGGACATCCCCGTCGTGGCGTTCTCGGTGGGTGAGGAAGAGCTCGCCGGTATCGACACCAAGCCGCTGGTCGGCCATCTCGCCGCCTGGAACTACTTCGAATCGATCAAGACCAAGGACGGATCGAACGAGAAGTTCATCAAGGACTGGCAGACCTACACCAAGAACCCGAAGCGCGTGACCAACGATCCGATGGAAGCGCATGTGATCGGCTTCAACATGTGGGTGAAGGCCGTCGAGAAGGTGAAGTCGACCGATGCGGACAAGGTGATCGATGCGCTTCCCGGCATCGAGGCGCCGAACCTGACCGGTGGCGTGTCGAAGATGCTGCCGAACCACCACATCACCAAGCCGGTGTTCATCGGCGAGATCAAGGCCAACGGTCAGTTCGACGTGGTCTGGAAGACCCCCGGTCTCGTGGCGGGCGATGCCTGGTCGAAGGAGCTCGACGGTTCCAAGGACCTGATCGGCGACTGGGTCGGCAAGAAGTGCGGCAACTTCAACACCAAGACCAACAAGTGCCTCGGTTCGGGCTCCTGATCCGGATCTGACACGCATTGCACGATAGGAGAAGGCGGCGATCCCGCCGCCTTCTCCACTCATTTCCGCCGGGGTCATTCACAGTGCCAGCCTATTTGTCCGCGCGCCTCTGCTCGCTTGCGCTCTCGATGTTGCTGATCGCGTTCGCACTGCCGGCCTTCGCCGGTCCGTTCGAGGACGGGGTCGCCAAATTCGCCAATGACGATTTTTCCGACACGGAAGAGGCAATCGGCGCGGTCGCGGGCAGCGGCAATCCCCTGGCTTTCCCCATCATCAGCGCGCTCCAGGACGGCCGCCTCATGGCCGACCCCGACAGCAAGAAGGTCTACGTCACCGGCACCGACGGCAAGTCGATCGATGCCGCGACGGGTCAGGCGGTGGCCAGCGTTCCCGACAGCGCGAGCGCGGTCCGCCTCAACAACCGTCTGCGCCGCAGCGTCGATGCCGCGCTCGGCGGCCTGACGCTCCAGTCGCCGGACGTCGGGACGCGGCTTCAGGCGGCGCAATCCGTCTTCAAGTCGCATGAGGAGACCGCGCTCGAGGCCGTCGACGCCGCGCTTGCCAAGGAAACCAACAGATCCGTCAAGACGGTGCTGGGCGAGGCCCGCGCGGCCATCCTGCTGTTCAAGGCGGATGCCTCCGAGGTCGAGAAGCTCGACGCGGTTGCCACGCTCAAGGCCCGCGGCGACCAGGAGGCGATGGCGCTGCTCACCGGCATGGGCGACCAGCCGGCTTCGGTGACCAAGGCCGCCGCGAGCGCGATCGGATCAATCCAGTCTTCGCTCGCCATCTGGTCCACGGTTCAGAATGCCTGGTACGGCCTCTCGCTCGGCTCGGTGCTGCTGCTCGCCGCGATCGGGCTCGCCATCACCTTCGGCGTGATGGGCGTGATCAACATGGCGCATGGCGAGATGGTGATGATCGGGGCCTACACCACATTCGTGGTCCAGGAGGTGATCCGCACCCGCTATCCCGGCCTGTTCGACTATTCGCTGCTGATCGCCGTGCCGCTTGCCTTTGTCGTCGCCGGCGCGATCGGCGTATTGATCGAGCGCAGCATCATCCGCTTCCTCTATGGCCGTCCGCTGGAGACGCTGCTGGCGACCTGGGGCCTGTCGCTGGTGCTGCAGCAGGCGGTGCGCACCATGTTCGGCCCGACCAACCGCGAGGTCGGCAACCCCTCCTGGATGAGCGGCGCATTCGAGCTCGGGCAGATCACCATCACCTATAACCGGCTCTGGATCCTGGTGTTCACGCTTGCCGTGTTCGCCATCCTGCTCGCGATGCTGCGCTACACCGCGCTGGGCCTCGAGATGCGCGCGGTGACGCAGAACCGCCGCATGGCGGCCTCGATGGGCATCGCCACCTCGCGCGTCGACGCGCTGACCTTCGGCCTGGGTTCGGGCATTGCAGGCATCGCCGGGGTGGCGCTGTCGCAGATCGACAATGTCAGCCCCAATCTCGGCCAGAGCTACATCATCGACAGTTTCATGGTCGTGGTGTTCGGCGGCGTCGGCAATCTCTGGGGCACGCTGGTCGGTGCCTTCACGCTCGGCATCGCCAATAAATTCCTGGAGCCGGTCGCCGGCGCCGTCCTCGGCAAGATCGCCATCCTGGTTCTGATCATCCTGTTCATTCAAAAGCGGCCGCGCGGCCTGTTCGCGCTCAAGGGCCGTGCGGTGGAAGCATGACCCCTCACATGCTGACGCGATCGCTGGACCGCAGCGCGACGATCTTCCTTGCCGTCGTTGCGGCTTGCGGCATCCTCATCCCGCTCTCCAACCTGCTGCTGCCCGCAGGCTCGTTCCTGCAGGTGCCGACCTATCTCGTCGCGCTCTGGGGCAAATATGTCTGCTATGCCCTCCTCGCGCTCGCGATCGACCTGATCTGGGGCTATTGCGGCATCCTCTCGCTCGGCCACGGCGCCTTCTTCGCTCTCGGCGGCTACGCCATGGGTATGTATCTGATGCGGCAGATCGGCACCCGCGGCGTCTACGGCAACCCTGTTCTGCCCGACTTCATGGTGTTCCTGAACTATTCGAATCTGCCTTGGTACTGGTACGGCTTCGACATGTTCTGGTTCGCCGCCCTGATGGTGCTGGTCGTGCCCGGCCTGCTCGCCTTCTGCTTCGGCTGGCTCGCCTTCCGCTCCCGCGTCACGGGAGTCTATCTGTCGATCATCACGCAGGCGATGACCTATGCGCTGCTGCTCGCCTTCTTCCGCAACGATTTCGGCTTCGGCGGCAACAACGGCCTGACCGACTTCAAGGACATCCTCGGTTTCAACGTCCAGGCCGAAGGCACGCGCGCCGCATTGTTCGCGTTGAGCTGCCTGGCGCTGATCATCGGCTTCCTGATCTGCCGCGCCATCGTCTCGTCCAAGCTCGGCAAGGTGCTGATTGCAGTGCGGGACGCGGAATCGCGCACGCGCTTCCTCGGCTACCGCGTCGAATCCTACAAGCTGTTCGTGTTCACGGTGTCGGCCTGCATGGCCGGCGTCGCCGGCGCGCTCTACGTGCCGCAGGTCGGCATCATCAATCCATCCGAATTCGCGCCGGGCAATTCGATCGAGGCGGTGATCTGGGTTGCAGTCGGCGGCCGCGGCACGCTGGTCGGCGCCGCGCTCGGTGCCGTCGTCGTCAACTATGCCAAGACGTTCTTCACCTCCGGCATGCTGGCGCCGTACTGGCTGTTCATGCTGGGCGCGCTGTTCATCCTGGTGACGCTGCTGCTGCCGAAGGGGATTGTCGGCACTTTCAATGCCTGGTGGGACCAGTCGAAGGAAAAGCGCAACGCCGCGAACCTGGCGAGCGCTGCGGCCGAAGAGGGTGTCACCGAACCCAAGATGGCGGAGTAGCGCGATGAACGTCATGGATACTCGCACGACTTCCGCGATGCTGTATCTCGACGGCGTGCACGTCTCGTTCGACGGCTTCCACGCCATCAACAATCTTTCGCTGACGCTCGAGCCCGGCGAGATGCGCGCCATCATCGGCCCCAACGGGGCCGGCAAGACCACGATGATGGACATCATCACCGGCAAGACCAAGCCGGATGAGGGCACCGTGCTGTTCGACGGCGTCACCGATCTGACGCGCCTGGACGAGACCCGCATCGCCGAGCTCGGCATCGGCCGCAAGTTCCAGAAGCCGACCGTGTTCGAGAGCCAGACGGTGCAGGACAATCTCCTGCTTGCGCTCAATGTCGACCACTCGGTCCGCGGCACGCTGTTCTGGCGCGGCAGCAAGGCCGAGTCCGAGCGCATCGACAAGGTGCTGGAGACGATCCGTCTCACCGACGCCCGCAACCGTCTCGCAGGCAGCCTCAGCCACGGCCAGAAGCAGTGGCTCGAGATCGGAATGCTGCTGGCGCAGGATCCGAAGCTGCTTCTCGTCGACGAACCGGTCGCCGGGATGACCGACGTCGAGACCCATCTCACCGCCGAGCTGCTCAAGGAGATCAACAAGACACATACCGTGATGGTGGTCGAGCACGACATGACGTTCGTGCGCGAGCTCGGCGTCAAGGTTACCTGCCTGCACGAAGGCACGGTGCTGGCGGAAGGAACCATCGACCAGGTCTCGTCCAACGAGCGGGTCATTGAAGTTTATCTGGGGCGCTGAGTGATGCTTGAGGTCAAGGACATCAACCTGTTCTACGGCGCGGCGCAGGCGCTGCGCGGCGTCTCCATCGCGGCCGAGCCGGGCAAGGTCACTTGCGTGCTCGGGCGCAACGGCGTCGGCAAGACGTCGCTGTTGCGCGCGATGGTCGGGCAATATCCGATCTCGTCGGGTGCGATCGTGCTCGACGGCAGCGACATCACGGCCCTGAAGCCCTATGAGCGGGCGCGTAAGGGCATCGGCTTCGTGCCGCAGGGCCGCGAGATTTTTCCGCTGCTGACGGTCGAGGAAAACCTCAAGACCGGCTTCGGTCCGCTCAAGCGCGAGGACAGGCACATTCCGGACGACGTATTCTCGCTGTTTCCGGTGCTGCAGTCCATGTTGGGCCGGCGCGGCGGCGATCTCTCCGGTGGTCAGCAGCAGCAGCTCGCGATAGGCCGCGCACTGGTGATGCGACCAAAATTGCTGCTGCTCGACGAGCCGACCGAGGGCATCCAGCCCTCGATCATCAAGGACATCGGCCGTGCGATCTCGTACCTGCGCAATCTCGGCAACATCGCCATCGTGCTGGTCGAACAATATCTCGACTTTGCCTGCGAACTCGGCGACAGTTTCGCCGTGATGGATCGCGGCGCGGTGAAGTTCAGCTGCGACCGCTCCAATCTCGATCCGGGCGAGATCAGCCGCCAGATGGCGCTGTAAGCCATTCTGCCGCGATCGGCTGGGGAGGCGGATGCGCAGCGACGTTTTGGTCACGTCAGGGGTTTTCGAGGCGAACCGGGCCCGCGGCGCGGTGCGCTTCGACGTGCATGCGCGCGATGGTGTGACACGGCGCGGGACTTTGCATGAATCCGGCTCGTTGCGCGTGCGCTTTCCTTCGCCGGAAGACGACGGACTCTCCGGCGTGTTCGTCAACACGGCCGGCGGCGTTGCCGGCGGCGATCGCTTCGACATCGAGATCTCGGCGGCGGATCGCTCGCGGCTGACCTTGACGACGGCGGCGGCCGAAAAGGTCTATCGCGCGCCGGGCGCGGCGGCGCAGCTCGGCATCGCGCTGAAGGTCGGCGCAGGCGCGCATTTGTCTTGGCTGCCGCAGGAAACCATCCTGTTCGACCGCGCGCGGGTCCATCGCTGCTTCGACATCGAACTCGACGAGGCGGCCTCGCTGCTCCTTTGTGAAATTGTCGTATTCGGCCGGATCGCTATGGGCGAGCGGATGGAGCAGGGCGAGTTCGTCGATCGCTGGCGGCTGCGTCGCGGCGGCAGGCTGGTATTCGCCGAGACGGTCCGGCTCGACGGCGATATCGGCGCAAGACTTGGGCGATCTGCCGTGGCCAAAACCGGTGCCGCGATCGGGACCGCTCTGATCGTGCCCGGTGACGAGACACTGGTCGAGCGCATTCGGGAGGCTTCGGAGTCGTTCTCCGGCGAGGTCGGAATCTCCTCGTGGAATGGCTTTGCAATGGCGCGGTTCTGTGCCCAAGATGCGGCGCGCTTGCGCGCCGACATGATGGCCGTGCTGGCGCGCACCGGTGCGGCCCTGCCGCGGCTCTGGCTGAACTGACTGGCTGAATTGACGAGTTGAACGGAAGAGATTCTGCATGAACCTGTCTCCCCGCGAAAAGGACAAGCTTTTGATCTCGATGGCGGCGATCGTGGCGCGCCGCAGGCTGGATCGCGGCGTCAAGCTCAACCATCCCGAGGCGATCGCGATCATCTCTGATTTCATCCTCGAAGGTGCGCGCGACGGCCGCACCGTCGCCGAGCTGATGCAATCCGGCGCGCAGGTTCTCACCCGCGACCAGGTGATGCCGGGCATTCCCGAGATGATTCACGACATCCAGGTCGAGGCGACCTTTCCGGACGGGACGAAGCTCGTGACCGTGCATGAGCCAATCAGGTAGGAGCGCGACATGATCCCCGGCGAACTCTTCATCCAGAACGGCGAGATCGAGCTCAATGCCGGCCGCAAGACCGTGACGCTAACGGTGGCCAACACCGGCGATCGCCCGATCCAGGTCGGCTCGCACTATCATTTCTTCGAAACCAACCCGGCCCTGAAGTTCGACCGCAAGAAAGCTCGTGGCATGCGCCTCGACATCGCCGCCGGCACGGCAGTCCGCTTCGAGCCCGGCCAGACCCGCGACGTGCAACTCGTCGCGGTGGCGGGGAAGAAGACGATTTACGGCTTCCGTGGCGAGGTCATGGGGAAGCTGTGACGTAAGCCGAGGCGAGTGCCGTGGTCCACAGTGAGGTTAGCACGCCGGTCGGGCTCCCTCCCCCCTTGCGGGGGAGGGTTGGGGAGAGGGGTATGCCACACGACGAGGTCCCTCAGTTGCAAAGAACCCGCGCCAAGCGACTGAGGCGCGAGATGACTCGCGCGGAGACGCTGCTGTGGCGCTACCTGAAGGCCGATCGCCTCGCGGGCCTGGCCTTTCGCCGTCAAACACCCATGGGCCCCTACATCGCCGATTTCGTCGCTCATTCCTGCAAGCTCATCGTTGAGCTCGATGGTGAGAGCCACGATTTCGAAGACCGCGTACGCCACGATGAGCGACGCGACCAATGGTTCGTATCCCGCGGATACCGTGTGCTGCGTTTCACCAACGACGACGTGATGAAAAATCTCGAGGGGGTTGTTCTTTCCATTATCGAAGCAGCGGAGCAAGCGGTACCCCTCTCCCTAACCCTCCCCCGCAAGGGGGGAGGGACCCCGTCCAGCGATGCGTCCCTGACTGATGACAAGAGTGGCGCGTCTCCCGGCGTCGAGGAGGCATGATCATGCTGTCCCCCATCCGCCTCGTCTCAGAAGCTGCCGAGCTCGCCGCGCATCGTCATAACGGCATGGCGCGCAAGGGCCGCGGCAATGAGCCCTATACCAATCATCTCGCCGAGGTCGCGAACCTGCTCGCGACTGCGACCGACGGTGCTGATGCCGAGCTGGTCGCGGCCGGCTGGCTGCACGACACCATCGAGGACACTGACACCACGCGCGAGGAGCTTGCGCACAGATTTTCGGAGCGTGTCGCCTCGCTCGTCGCCGAGTGCACCGACGACATGAGCTTGCCGAAAGCGCAGCGGCGGCAGAAGCAGATCGAGGACGCGCCCAACAAATCGCCGGGTGCCAAGCTGATCAAGATCGCCGACAAGATCAGCAATACAGGGGCGCGCATTCACACCGACCTGAGCGCCGAGGAGCGTGATGATCTCGCCGATTACATCGGCTGGGCCACGCAGGTCGTTGCGGGCTGCCGCGGCGGCAATGTCTGGCTCGACGAGAAATTCGATGATGCCGTGAAAGCAGCGAGGGCCTTGCTGTGACCCACCAAACATTCAAACGCAAACGGGGCTTGTGATGTCCGTCAAGATGAAGCGTTCTGTCTACGCCGACATGTTCGGCCCGACCACCGGCGACAAGGTGCGGCTCGCCGACACCGATCTCATCATCGAGGTCGAGAAGGATTTCACCACCTATGGCGAGGAGGTTAAGTTCGGCGGCGGCAAGGTGATCCGCGACGGCATGGGCCAGTCGCAGGTCACCAACAAGCAGGGCGCGGCCGACACCGTCATCACCAATGCGCTGATCGTCGATCACTGGGGCATCGTGAAGGCGGACGTCGCCATCAAGGACGGCATGATCGCCGGCATCGGCAAGGCCGGCAATCCCGACATCCAGCCGGGCGTGACCATCATCATCGGCCCCGGCACCGATGTGATCGCGGGCGAAGGCAAGATCCTCACCGCCGGCGGGTTCGACAGCCACATCCATTTCATCTGCCCGCAGCAGATCGAGCACGCGCTCATGTCCGGCGTCACCTCGATGCTTGGCGGCGGCACCGGCCCCTCGCATGGCACCTTCGCCACCACCTGTACACCGGGCCCGTGGCACATCGCGCGGATGATCCAGTCGTTCGACGCCTTCCCGGTCAATCTCGGCATTTCCGGCAAGGGCAACGCATCACGCCCGGCCGCACTGGTCGAGATGATCAAGGCCGGCGCCTGCGCGCTGAAGCTGCACGAGGACTGGGGCACGACGCCGGCGGCGATCGACAACTGCCTGTCGGTGGCCGATGCTCACGACATCCAGGTGATGATCCACACCGACACGCTGAACGAGTCCGGCTTCGTCGAAGACACCATCAAGGCCTTCAAGGGTCGCACCATCCACGCCTTCCACACCGAAGGCGCCGGCGGCGGCCATGCCCCTGATATCATCAAGGTCGCCGGGCTCAAAAACGTGCTGCCGTCCTCGACCAACCCGACGCGGCCCTTTACGCGCAACACCATCGACGAGCATCTGGACATGCTGATGGTGTGCCACCACCTCGATCCCTCGATCGCCGAAGATCTCGCCTTCGCCGAGAGCCGTATCCGCAAGGAAACCATCGCCGCCGAGGACATCCTGCACGATCTCGGCGCGCTATCGATGATGTCCTCGGACTCGCAGGCCATGGGCCGTCTCGGCGAGGTCATCATCCGGACCTGGCAGACCGCCGACAAGATGAAGAAGCAGCGTGGGGCGTTGCCGCAGGACAAGGGCAAGGACAACGACAACTTTCGCGTCAAGCGCTACATCGCCAAATACACCATCAATCCGGCGATCGCGCATGGCGTTTCGAAACTGATCGGCTCCGTGGAGAAGGGCAAGCTCGCCGATCTCGTGCTGTGGTCGCCCGCCTTCTTCGGCGTCAAGCCGGATTGCATCGTCAAGGGCGGCAGCATCGTGGCCGCGCCCATGGGCGATCCGAATGCCTCGATCCCGACACCGCAGCCGGTGCACTATCAGCCGATGTTCGGCGCCTACGGCAAGGCGCGCACGGCATCCTCCGTGGTGTTCACCTCTAAGGCTGCCGTCACCGGCGGCCTCGCGCGAAAGCTCGGCATCGACAAGAAGCTCTATGCCGTCCAGAACACCCGCGGCAGGATCTCCAAGAAAAGCATGATCCACAACGACGCCACGCCCAATATCGAGGTCGATCCCGAGACCTACGAGGTGCGGGCCGATGGCGAGCTGCTCACCTGCGCCCCCGCCGAAGTGCTGCCGATGGCGCAGCGATATTTCATGTACTGAAATAGCGCCTCAACGCATGTCCTGGCCGGCGTCCAGGATGGCCTTTCCGCTGTTGCGTTCGATCCCGCCTGGTCTAATGTCCCGCCCGGTATCGTAACCCAGAAGAAAAGCCGGGAGGATTTCTCGTGATCTACGTCGTTGCCACCTTGACCATCAAGCCCGAAACGCGCGCCGAATTCATTGCAGCCGCCACCGCTTGCATCAAGGAGACGCGGAAAGAGCCCGGCAATATCGCCTATGACATGCATGAGAGCGTCACCGACCCCAGCAAGATGGTGTTCGTCGAGCAATGGGAGAATGCCGAGGCGCTGGTGCCTCATCGTGCCATGGAACACATGAAGACCTTCGGTCGGGTCGCGGTGAAGTGCTTCACCGCGCCGCCGAAGATCGAGGTGATCACGCCCGAGAAGGTCGAGACACGGTAACAGGGTAAAAGCGCATGATCCGGGCGACGCAGGTTAAGGGACAGCACCGCTTTACGGAAGCGCCGGCGGATACGGTCGTGCTCGATTTCGACGATCGGCACCGCCGCCGCATGGCGATGACGGGGACGCGGGGGCTCGAATTCCTGCTCGACCTGGAGCACGCCGTCGCGCTGCGCGGCGGTGATGCGCTGGTACTGGAGGACGGAAGGCTGGTCGAGGTGGTCGCGGCGCCCGAGCCGCTGCTCGAGATCCGCGGCCACGATCCGCACCATCTCATCCGCGTCGGCTGGCATCTCGGCAATCGTCATCTGCCGACGCAGATCATGGCCAAAGCCTTGCGCATCCGCCGTGACCACGTCATCGAAGCCATGGTGAAGGGGCTCGGCGCGCGTGTGATCGAGATCGAGGCGCCGTTCGATCCCGAAGGCGGCGCCTATGCCGATGCCGGCCACGCGCAAGGGCACGATGACCATGCGCATCACGATCACGGCCATCGTCATGATCACGATCACCATGATCATCACGGCCACGATCATCATGTCCATGATCACGCCGCGCATGACCATGGGCACGATCACCACCATCACCACGACGAACATTGCGACCATCCCGATCATCACCACGGCCACACGCATGCTCATGACCACAAATGAGCCGGTCGGCGCCGGTGACCTCGCCGCGCGCGAGGCGGCGGCGCTGTACCGGTTGATGACCTGGTTGTCGCCCGCATTCCCGGTCGGCGGATTCTCCTACTCCAGCGGCATCGAATGGGCGGTCGAGGCCGGCGACATCACGGATACTGCGACGCTGGCGGATTGGCTCGACGCGATGCTCTGCGACGGCTCCGGCTTCTGCGATGCGACGTTTCTGGTCCATGCCTATCGCGCCACGGAGGCGGGCGATGAGGTCACTTTGAACGATATCGCAGAGCTCGCTGCTGCTTTCGTGCCGTCGCGCGAGCGGCAGCTGGAGACGAGCTCGCAGGGCCGCGCCTTCATCGACATCACCCGCGCCGCGTGGGATGCCGACGGCCTGGATGCCATGGTTGCGGCATGCCGCACGCCATTGGTCTATCCGGTCGCGGTCGGCGTGGTCGCGGCCAAGCACGGTGTGCCGCTGGCGCCGACGCTTCACGCCTTCCTGCATGCGCTGGTCTCGAACTGGATTTCCGCGGCCAGCCGGCTCATCCCGCTCGGCCAGACCGACAGCCAGCGCGTGCTGGTGAGGCTGGAAGCCATTGTGGCCGCGACCGCCAATCGTGCACTGAATGCGATATTGGATGATCTCGGCAGCGCGACCTTCCGCGCCGATCTCGCCAGCCTGCGGCACGAGACGCAATATACCAGGCTGTTTCGATCGTGAGAGCGAGGCGGCCTTCAACCCATCGAGAGCGAGCAAAATCCATGTCGAAATCTCACGGCCCCTTGCGTGTTGGCGTCGGCGGCCCGGTCGGATCGGGCAAGACGGCGCTGATGGACCTGCTCTGCAAGACCATGCGCGAACGCTATGACATCGCTGCGATCACCAACGACATCTACACCAAATGGGATGCGGAGTTCCTCGTGCGCTCGGGCTCGCTGACGCCGGACCGCATTGCCGGCGTCGAGACCGGCGGCTGCCCGCACACCGCGATCCGCGAGGATGCCTCGATGAATCTCGCCGCGGTCGCGGACATGCGCGCCAAGTTTCCCGGGCTCGATCTCGTGCTGATCGAGTCTGGCGGCGACAATCTCGCTGCCACTTTTTCCCCGGAGCTGGCCGACCTGACCATTTACGTCATCGACGTCGCCGCCGGCGACAAGATCCCGTCCAAGGGCGGCCCCGGCATCACCAGGTCCGACCTTCTGGTCATCAACAAGATCGACCTCGCCCCCCATGTCGGCGCCTCCCTGGAGAAGATGGACACGGATGCCAGGCGCATGCGCGGCGAGCGCCCTTTCGTCATGACCAACCTGAAGAAGAGCGAGGGGCTTGACCGCATCGTCGGCTTCATCGAGGCCAAAGGCGGTTTGAAACGGGCCGGCTGACGGCGCGACGACTTGGCGCATGCGCTTTTCGTCGTTAACGTTGGGGGCTCGCCGCACCTGCGGAACAAATTTCGGACACGGCGATTGATTACCTCCGGCGCTGGGCAGTCCATCCCCGCCAGACCCTCGGCCGGGCCGATTAAGCTTTTCAGGCGACCGAAGTTGCGTACCGATGTCTCCTCCTCCATTATCTCTGCCACTGGGGTCCACCCTGTTTCGGCACGTGGCCGTTCGAACGGCGTTCATATGCTTGTTGTTTATTGCCGACCTCCAGCGTTCGCCTGAGTAGTCGCGTGGTCCGGCTGGGTTTCATCATTGGTTTCATTGCTCTGCTCGGAGTCTTGCTCTCGGGGCTTGCGGCTTATCGCGTCCACGATCAGGAGCTGGCGCTGGATCGGATCGCGCTCGCGCGTGCGATCGACGTTCACGCCAGTTTGGTCCAGGATCGACTCACCGAGCGCGAGCTGCTCGCACGCGTCGCTTCAGGCCTGTTCCGCACGCCATCCGTGATCAAGCCGAACATGCTGGAGCCGCTGCGCTCGGCCATCTACGCCTTCAAGACGGATTTCGTGGTGGCCGGCTGGATCGCCCGGCTGAAGCCGAACGAGCTTACGGCGGCGCAGGCTGCCATTGGCGGCGCCGGCTTCCCGAATCCGAAGATCCGCACCTATGACGACAAGCCGATCAATCCCGCCGAGATCACGCAACCGATCGACGTGCTGTTGGATCTCGAGCCGCGCAGCGACGAGACCAAGGCCCTGCCGGGCCGTAGTTACGATCAGGACCCGGTTCGCAGCGCCATGTTGACGCGCGCCCGGATCGAGAAGAGGTCGGTGGCTTCGGATCCGGTTCCGCTGTTGCACGCCAACGGGCCGGTCGGCGTCATCGTGGCCGCGCCCGTCGTTCCCGAGGGGGCAACCGAGCCGGCCGGGTTCGTTACGTTCTCCTACGAGCTCGCCTCGCTGATGCTGACCAATGACGACATGTCGTTGTTTTCGGTCGCGCTCAGGGATCCGCGCAAGGAAGGCGGCGAGCTGATCGCCAACGACCAAGGCGTGGTTTCGACGCGCAGGGCGTTGGTGGACGGACCGGCGCCGTCGGCAACGCGCACCGTGAGCTTCGGTGGCCGCGATTGGCAGCTCGGCTACTACGCGAAGACCAACTCGCTGCGCCGTGCCGAGCAGACCGCAATCATCGTGGCGGCGATCGGCTTTGCGATCACTGCGATGGTCTGCGGGCTGTTCGGCTATGTTGCCTACAACAATCTGAGGCTCAGCCGGGAAATCCAGGTAAGAATCGGCTTCGAGCGCCGACTGACCGCAGTGATCGACGAGCTCAACCACCGGGTCAAGAACATCCTTGCGGTCATCCAGTCGATCGTGACGCGAACCTTGCGTCACGGCTCGGACATCGACGTCGCCCGAGAGCTCCTGATCGGTCGCATCCACGCCATGTCGAACGTGGTTTCTCTGCTCAGCGAGAGCCAATGGCAGGGAGTCAAGCTGAAGGGCCTGTTCGAGGCACGCGCCATTCCGCATGCCGATCGCATCGCCGTGACCGGTCCCGACATCGCCGTCAGCGCGCGCGCGGCGCAGAGCCTCTCATTGTTGTTCTTCGAACTGGCCTCGCATTCCGACGAGGGACTGTCGCTGGTCGGAAAGCATCCGCACATCACCGCCAGTTGGACGGTGACGGGCGAGGGGACTGACGAGGTCTTCCATTTCCGCTGGGAGGAGCTCAACACCAGCGAGGCGACGCGCCGTCCCGATTCCGATTTCGGGCTGATCCTGCTCGACCGTGTCGCCCCCGAGGCGCTCGGCGGTACGGCCAAGCGCTATTTCACCGATGCCTCCTACGTCTATGAGCTGACCGCACCGATGGAGACGGTGGTCGACATGACCGAACGCGATCGCACGGACAGGATCTCGGCCCCGGTGAGGCCTGCGCGATAAACGTCGTGCGGCTAAGGTTTCGGCCGCAACACGACGTCGACCAGATGGCGGGCGTAGCCAGGCGTGATCGGCGCGATGCCGAAGACGTAGCGATAGAAGAGGCCGCCGTAGATCGCGTCGTAGAGATCCTCAGCCGGGCCTTCGGCCAGTATGCTGCCGTCGTCCTGGCCCGCCGCAATCATCTCCACCAGCGCGTCGCGACGGAATTGCAGATAGCGGGCGTAGAACAACTCGGCCGAGCCCGTCTTGGAAATGCATTCGGAGATGACGGCGAGTTGAACCCTGCCGAACTCGCCCTGGAGCGCTTCGGCGTAGGCCGCCGCATGGCGGCGAGTGCGCGCCGCGGGGCTGCCGTAACTCGCCGGGGGCAGCGGCAGCATCTGCGCGGCATGCTGGAGAAAGGCGTCGATCAAAAGCGCCTCGCGCGACGGCCACCATTTGTAGATCGTCATCTTGGAGACGCTGGAGTGGCGGGCGACCGCGTCGATGGTGGTGGCGGCAAGTCCGGTGGACGCCATCAGCGTGTAGGCGCTTTCGAGAATGGCGTTGCTGGTCTCGATCGACCGCGGCCGGCCGCGCCGAGGAGCGCTGTCGGCCCCGTCACCCCCGCCATTCGCCGTCACCACGCCCGATCTCCCTCGCGCAATCCGCTGCCGTTCCGGGATAGCGCAGCCGCGACGGTCAACCTAGCGGAATCGCGACCGGCTAGGCTTGCTGCCGCAAAGCGGCGGGCAGATCCTGCCATTTCGACCAGGCGACGTAGTAGGCCACTGCGGTCATGGCGGCGAATCCGGCGAGGCTCACCACGACCTGCATCACCATCAGATTGGCACTGGTGATCAGGATGAGATGGCCGGCGAAGGACAGGAACACTCCGACGCAGAACACGGCGAGCCATTCCTCGCCGCATCTGATGACCGCCTGGAGCGGCTTCAGCCGCAATCCGGGGTGATCGGCTGGAATGAGATGGGTCGCCAGGAAGGCGAGCGCGAGGAAGTGAACCACGCGATAGGGTGCAAGATTTTCCTTGTCCGTCGGCGCGATGCTGTCGAGCACAAGGTCCGGCAAATAAGCGGACAGTTCCGGCGAACGGCGCAGCAAGGTGACGGCCATCGCGAACACGAGATAGGTCCCGGCCAGTATCCGCAGCCAGGGCATGTCGCGTAACGCGCGTCCGGGCGCGCCTGTCACGGCGAACCAGCCCCCGAGCACCATCAGCATCTGCCAGCAGAGCGGATTGAAGGTCCACTCCTGGTCCGGATAGACCCGGAAATTCCAGTCGAACCAGCGTGCGGCGAGATACAGCGCGACCGATGCCGCCAGTGTCACGTTCGGCCGCCGCAACAGGCCCCACAGTGCAAATGGAAAGAAGGCCATCAACGGGATCATCAGTTGCAGCAGGTCGAGGTTCAGCGGCTCCTCCTGGAGCACCAGGCCGCGGACCAGGATGCGCAGTGGGTGCTCGAGAATTCCCGAGATGTTGTATTGGTGGATGATTTCCGGCGCCATCGACTGCGAGGCGACATAGGCGATGGTGTCGATATAGATCACGAACAGCACGACATAGGCGGCATAGAGCCGCCAGACGCGGCGGAAGATGCGCGTCGCCGCGACCATGTAGCCGCGCTCCAGCGCCATCCGGCCGTGGATGATGGCAACGCCATAGCCGACCACGAATACGAACAAATCGGCGGCGCCGCTGAAGCCGAAGTTGCGCAGCGTCAGCAGGTTGACGACGTTGTTCGGGATATGGTCGACGAAAATCGACCAATTGGCGATGCCGAGCGTCAAGTACAGCCTGGCGTCGTGCTGGAATGCGGAGAGGTTCGCCTTGACGGAAGGTTTCATTGAGTAAAATAGCTTTGGGAATCAGGGTGATGCTTTTACCGGCAACCGCCTGCCCATCCGAGTAGCGTTTGCGTGAGCGGGGGCATTCCCGCCGCATGGCGACAAATTGAGCGGCGCCGTCTGCATGCAATAATTGTAACGAAATTTCTAACCCGATCGGACCGTTACTCGGCCGGTTCGGCCGATACCTCGTCGGACACGCCGGCGCGGCTCGCCATGATGCCGAGGGCGACGCCGCCGATCGCCAGGATCGGCAGCAGCCGCTTGACGCCGATGGCACGAACGATCTGGAGCCCGGTGGCGAGCAGCATAGGATCCGCGAGCATGCTTTGCGCCGCCGACTTCGCGGCCCGCTCGGCCGCGATCTGGGCTTGCTTGCGCAGCTCCCGCTTGTAGACCCAGTAGCTCACCGCTGCGGCCACGGTCAGGAGAAAGAAGACGCCAGCACCCGCGAGGCAGGCTTGCACCGGACCATACTTGTTGAGCACCGAGATGAACGCCGCCGCGCACAGGAAGCAGGTGGTGATGAACAGCGCGAACGCCGCGCCCGCGGCCAGGGAGGTCAGCCGCACAGTCGTGCCGGTGGACGCACTGATCCCGTCGATGATGCGCTGAAACATGGCCTTGCTCCTCAAATCCCCACAAGCCGAATCGTCCACAGGCCGCCATCGGCGGCGCGGTAGCGCCGCCGTCTCAATATCCGTTTGCGCTGCCTACCGGCGCCAGGCGGCGCCGATCAGGAAGCCGATGCCGAGCGCGAGCCCGACGGTCGCGAGCGGGCGCTGCGTGATCGCGTCTTCGAGCGTCTCTTCGATCGATCCGTAGGCCTCCTGGGCCGCGCCCATCATTGCGCTGCCGCGCTCCGACATGTCGTCCATCGCGGAGTCCACGTTCTCGCGGGCCTGGCGATAGCCTCGGCGGGCCTGTTTGCTGGTGGAATTGGCGAAGGTATTGAGCGCGTCGGTAATCTGGTCGGTGAGGGCGGCGATATCGCTTTTCACGGCTGCTACATCCTTCTCGAGGCGTTCTCTGGTGGCTTTGTCGGTCCAGTCTCTCATCCCGGCTTCGGCATTGGGCATGGACATCAGGAGCTCCGCACTGTTGACGGCTGAGATAGCCGGAGAACGTTTCGTCGTCGGGGAAGTTCCGATCGCGGAAACCGGTCAGTCCTGCGGCAGCTGCGGCGCATCCGCCGGCAACAGATGCTCCTTGAGGATCAGCGCGACGATCAGCAGCGGCGACGACAGGAAGGCGCCCATCGGGCCCCACATCCAGGTCCAGAATGCCAGCGCAAGCAGGACCGCAAGTGCGTTCAGCGCCAGCCGCCGGCCGATGATGGTCGGGGTGATGAAGTGTCCTTCCAGGAAGGTGAGGCCGCCGAAGGCGAGCGCCGCCATGAGGCCGCCGCTGATGGTCGGGAAGGCGACCAGCCCCACCACGACCAGCACCACGAACATTGCGATGGGCCCGATGATCGGGATGAAATTGAGCGTTGCCGCCAGCGCGCCGAGCCCCGCCGGATTGGGCATGCCGGTGAGCGCGCAGATGATCCCGGTGGCGACGCCGACGCCGACATTGATGATGGTGACGGTCAACAGGTAATTGCCGAGATGGACCTCGATCTCGTTGAGGATCCGGAGCGTACGCAGCCGCGCCTCATGATCGCTGAAAGTCATGATCACCGCCCGCCGCAGGTCGCGCCAGCTTGCGATGAACAGGATGAGGGTGACGAAGAACAGCAGGAATTCGGTAAAGGTCGGCGACAGGTATTCCAGCGTGGGCTGCACCCACTCCACCTTCGGCATGTGAATGCTGGGAAACCCCTCGGAGCCGCCGACCATGCCTTGCAGCTCACGCCAAAGCGCCAGCGGCCGATCGAACACGTGCAGCTTGTCTTTCAACTGCGCGCCGAGTTCCGGCAGGCGCGTGCTCCATTCCATGGCGGGAGCAGCGATCAGTGCGACAATGAAGGCAACGACGGCGGTCACCGCGATCACGATCAGGGCGGCGCCGAGCCCGCGCGGCACCTTGCATCGCTCGAGGAAATTCGCAGCCGGCGACAGCATCGTACCGGTGACGAAGGCCATCACCACGGGCAGGAAGAACGCCCTCCCGAGATAGAGCACGGCGACGACGGCAATCAGGAGCAAGCCAGCGAGCGCGAAGGCGACAAATTCGGTGCGGCGGATGACCGGCGGTAGCTCGGTATGTCTCTCGGGGAGCGGCTCGCCTTCGCCGTTGCCCGGAATCAGACGTTCACTGGGAAGGACGCGCACAATCTCTCTCCCGCACGGAAGCCTCGATCCGCGCGCCCATTGACTGATTGACAATGCGTGAGCATCGGGTCGGTTCCATCGCGGCTTCGTGAACACGCGCTCGCTTGACTGTGACAAGGCTGCCGCGCACCGCGCCGGAACTTGGATCGCATCTGCGGAGTTCACTGGGACGCGCATCACCCTGATGCACACATCCAACGGGGCAGCACATGACAAAGTTCTCTGCAATCCGTCGCAGCTTTTCGCCGCGCGCCGTCGCCGCATTCGCCTTCGCAGCTGCTCTGGCCGCGGTGCCCTTCGGCGGCGCGAGCGGGCAAACCCTCGGTTATGTGCCGATGCAGCCGCAAGCGTACCCGCAGGACCAGGATTATTCGCAGGGCTACGTGGACGAGGCGCCGCAGGCGGCTGACGAGGATACCCAGCTGCCCGATCGCCTGCGCAGGCAGATCGTCGGCTTCGACCGCAGCGAGCCGGCCGGCACCATCGTGATCGACACCAACAATACCTATCTCTACTACGTGCTCGGCAACGGCCGTGCGATCCGTTATGGCGTCGGCGTCGGCCGCGAAGGCTTTACCTGGTCCGGCGTGCAGAGCGTCAGCCGCAAGGCGGAGTGGCCGGACTGGCATCCGCCGGTCGAGATGATCGCGCGTCAGCCCTATCTGCCGCGGTTCGTCGCCGGCGGTCCCGGCAACCCGCTCGGCGCTCGTGCGATGTATCTCGGCTCCAGCGCGTACCGCATCCACGGCACCAACGATCCCTCTACCATCGGCAAGTTCGTATCCTCCGGCTGTATCCGCATGACCAATGAGGACGTCATCGACCTGTTCGGCCGCGTCAATGTCGGTGCCAAGGTCGTGGTGCTGCCGAAGAACGCGCCGTTGATGGCCAAGGGCGGCGACACCATGCGCAAGCGCCCGGTGGTGACGGCGATGCCCCCGGGGCGGCAGGCGCTGAATATATCGGCGTCGTCCGTGAACTAGGCTTCAGTGAGGTCACATGAGTAAACGCTCGATCCGCAAACTGGCCCCTGGTACGACGGCAATGCTCGCCGTTGCTCTCTCCGGACTTGCGCTGACGTCGCCGGCACAAGCGCAAGATTTCTTCTCGGCGCTGTTCGGCGCGTTTGGGGGCCGACCTCCGCAAATCCGGGCGCCGTTTCCCCATGACGACATGCCGCGTTACGATGTGCCGCGCCAACGGGCCGCCTATGGCGGGGGCACAGCCTACTGCGTGCGTAGCTGCGATGGCCGCTACTTCCCGGCGCAAGGCAACGACGCCGAGAGCAAGGTGCAATCCTGCAAGAGCTTCTGTCCGGCTTCCGAAACCTCGCTGGTCTATGGCAGCAATATCGACGACGCCACCACGGACAGCGGAAAATCCTATTCCAGCCTGCCGAACGCCTTCCGCTATCGCAACGAGATCGTCGCGGGCTGCACCTGCAACGGCAAGGATCCGGCCGGGCTGGCATCGGTCAAGGTCGAGGACGATCCTACCTTACGCAAGGGTGATATCGTCGCCGGCGCCGACGGCCTCGTGGTCGCCAGCCGCAATGCCAACGAGCGCGGTGGTGTCGCGATGAACTTCTCGCCGCTGCCGGACTCGGTGCGCGCCAAATTCCGCCAGGTGCCGGTGGTGGCGAAGGAGTAGGGTGGCGTTAGCTGCATTGCCGCGCTAGCCCGCGTTCGCGGCGCCCCGGAGCCTGAATTCCGGCCGACGTCGCCTGCAGCCAGTCGGACAAGTGCATATTCGCGAGACATTGCAGCGGGTTGCAGTGATGGAACCAGGACCCGAGACGCGCGTTAGAGCAGCGGTCGCAATTTGCCTGAAGGGGGTCTCGCGATGCTGGTGGGTGTACTCGTCACTTTTCTTGTCGTCATTCTCGTCCTTTATCTCATCAACATGTTGCCGATGGACGGCCGCGCCAAACAGATCGCGCGCGTGATCGTCATCATCATCGGTATCGTCTCGTTGCTGAAATATCTCGCGGTGTTCTAGCGGAGGCGCTTGTCGCTGTGCCGAACCAAAAAGCCCCGGCGTGAGCCGGGGCTTGGTTTGTACCTGCTTCAATGCAGCGATTTCAGCCAGTCGTCGACGTCCTGGCGAACCTGGTCCTTGGCTTTGCCGTAGCGTTCCTGGAGCCGGCCCTCGAGCTGCTCGCGGCGTCCCTCGATCAAGCTGAGGTCGTCGTCGGTGAGCTTGCCCCATTTCTCCTTGGCCGAGCCCTTGAACTGCTTCCAGTTTCCTTCGATCCGATTCCAGTCCATGACCATCTCCCGTTGGTTGATGGCCGAACAACGCGAGGCGCGCGCGGCCGTTCCGATGCGCGACGCGACGTTTCGTCCAACAAAAAAGCCCCGGCGGGTGCCGGGGCTTTTGCCATTCGAGTGACTGAACCTAACCGTCGGCCTTGGCTTCGCGGCGGCGCGCGGTGAGGATATATTCGGTGTAGCCGTTCGGCTGCTCTCGCCCCTTGAAGATGAGGTCGCAAGCGGCCTTGAAAGCGACGCCGTCGAAGGCGGGCGCCATGGGCTTGTAGATGGCATCGGCGGCGTTCTGCTTGTCGACGACGACCGCCATGCGCTTGAGCGATTCCATCACCTGAGCTTCGGTGATCACGCCCTGGTGCAGCCAGTTGGCGAGATGCTGGCTGGAGATGCGCAACGTCGCGCGGTCTTCCATCAGGCCGACGTCGTGGATGTCGGGCACCTTGGAGCAGCCGACGCCCTGGTCGATCCAGCGCACGACATAGCCGAGGATGCCCTGGCAGTTGTTGTCGATCTCCTGCTTGACGTCGTCGGGGGCCCAGTTCGACTTCGACACCGGAATGGTGAGGATGTCGGACAGCTTGGCGCGGGGGCCGCCCTTGGTCAGTTCCTCCTGGCGCGCGATGACGTTGATCTGGTGGTAGTGCAGCGCGTGCAGCGTCGCGGCGGTCGGCGAGGGCACCCAGGCGGTGGTGGCGCCGGCCTGCGGATGGCCAAGCTTCTGCGCCAGCATGTCCGCCATCTTGTCGGGCGCGGCCCACATGCCCTTGCCGATCTGGGCATGGCCGGGCAGGCCACAGGTCAGGCCCATGTCGACGTTCCAGTCCTCATAGGCCTTGATCCAGGCCTGCGCCTTCATCTCGTTCTTGCGGATCATGGGGCCGGCTTCCATCGAGGTGTGGATCTCGTCGCCGGTGCGGTCGAGGAAGCCGGTGTTGATGAACATGATGCGCTTGGAGGCGCGCTGGATGCAGGCCTTGAGGTTCACGGTGGTACGCCGCTCCTCGTCCATGATGCCGACCTTGAGCGTATTCTCGGGCAGCGACAGCATCTTCTCGACCCGGTCGAAGATCTCGCAGGTCAGCGACACCTCGTCCGGGCCGTGCATCTTCGGCTTGACGATATAGGCAGAGCCGGTGCGGCTGTTCTTGACCTTGGAATTGCCCTTGAGGTCGTGAATGGCGAGCAGGCCGGACACGGCGGCGTCGAGCAGGCCCTCCGGAATCTCCTCGCCCTTCTCGTCCAGCACGGCGTCGGTGAACATGTGGTGACCGCAATTGCGCATCAGCAGCAGGCTGCGGCCATGCAGCTTGAGCTCGCCCTTGCCGTCTGGCGTCTTGTAGCTGCGGTCGGCATTGAGCGAGCGCGTCAGCGTCTTGCCGCCCTTCTCGAAATCGGCCGACAGCGTGCCGTTCATGAGGCCCAGCGTGTTGCGGTAGACCAGCACCTTGTCCTCGGCATCGACCGCGGCGACCGAGTCCTCCATGTCGAGGATGGTCGAGACCGCAGACTCCATGATCATGTCGGCGACGCCGGCCGGATCGTCCTTGCCGATCGCGCTGCTGCGGTCGACCTTCACTTCGACATGCAGGCCGTTGTTGACGAGCAGCACCGCGGATGGCGCCGCCGCATCGCCCTGGAAGCCGGCGAACTGCGCGGCGTTCTTCAATGCGGTGGCGTTGCCGCTCTTCAGCTTCACCGCGAGCTGACCCGCGACGACGCTGTAGGCCGTGACGTCGGTGTGGCTGCCGGTCGCGAGCGGCACGGCGGTATCGAGGAACGCCTTGGCCTTGGCGATCACCTTGTCGCCGCGCGCCTTGTTGTAGCCCTTGCCGCTCTCGGCAGCGTCGTGGGGGATCGCGTCGGTGCCGTAGAAGGCGTCATAGAGCGAGCCCCAGCGCGCATTCGCCGCGTTGAGCGCGTAACGCGCGTTGGTGAGGGGCACGACGAGCTGCGGGCCGCAGATCTTGCCGATCTCCTCGTCGACATTGGCGGTCTCGACCTTCTGCGTCGCAGGCTCAGGGACGAGATAGCCGATCTCCTTCAGGAAGGCGGTATAGGCGTCGAGGTCGAATGCCTTGCCTTTGTTGGCACGGTGCCAGTCGTCGATCTTGGCCTGCAGCGTGTCGCGGAATGCCAGCAGCGACCGGTTCTTCGGCCCCAGCTCCTTGATGATGGCGGCAAGCCCGGCCCAGAACGCATCCGGCGCGATCCCCGTTTTCGGGGCAGCTTCCTTGGCGATGAAATCGAACAGGACGGGAGCGATCTTCAATCCGTGGGCGTCGACGCGTTTCATGATGGGCTTTCTTGTTGGAAATGGCTGTTTTTGGCTGCTTTTGACCCGTCAGCAGCAAAATGCGCCCATAGAGAGCGACTTTCGGGGCCTTATTAGCCCCAAAAAAGGGGCGGTGAGAAGACCTCAAAGGTCTGTCAAAATGTCAAGGAGGTGACGGCCCAGCATACCACTGGCATTCCCCGCGAAAGCGGGGAATCCAGTACGCCGCAGCCTTTCCGTATCCCAATGCTGTCTCTGGAATACTGGGTCGCCCCGGTCCCAGTGCGCAATTGCGCACAAGGCCGGGCGACGACAGCGGGGATTAGGACGCACTCAAATATTCGCGGCGAGGTCCACGACTTCGTCGAACAGCACGCCCGTGGTCTTCAGCATCAGCTCGATCTCGTCGGCGGCCTCGGCGACCGTCCGCTTCGATGTGTCGATCACGAGCTCGGCGGACTCAGGCTGCTCGTAGTCGTTGCCGATGCCGGTGAAGGAAGCCAGCGCGCCGGCTCTCGCCTTTTTATAATGACCCTTGGGGTCGCGCTCCTCGCACACCTCGGCCGGTGTCGCGACGTGGATCTCGCGGAACGCGGTGTCGGCGATGCGGCGCGCGGTCGCGCGATCCTCGCGGGCCGGCGAGACCGCGGCGACGATGGCGATGTGGCCGTTACGCGCGAGATGCGTCGCAACTTCTGCGAGGCGGCGGATGTTCTCGCTGCGATCGGCAGCGGAGAAACCGAGATCGCTATTGAGCCCGGCGCGCAGCGTGTCGCCGTCGAGCAGGATCGGCGAGCCGCCATTGGTGAACAGCCGCCGCTCCAGCGCCTTGGCCAGCGTCGACTTGCCGGAGGCGGGCAGGCCGGTCAGCCAGACCACGGCACCGTTGTGGCGGTAGCGCGCGGAGCGTTCATCGGGACGCAGCGCCGATTCCACCGGCACGATGTCGACGGGCACGGCGCGCTGGCCCGCATCAACCGACAGCACCAGGCCGCCGCCGGCAATGCGTCCGGACACTTCGATCACGAGGCGGCCGGTGCGCGGATTCTCGGTATAGGGATCGGTGGCAATCGGATTCGAAAGAGAAATATCGATCTCGCCGACATGATTGCGGCCGATCGCCTTGTTCTCGCTGCTCGACAATTCGCCGGGATCGACCGCCTTCTCGATGGCGACCACAGTGGCGCGGCTTTCCTTCGGCCCGCAGCGCACCAGGAGCTGGTCGCCCTTGGCGAGCGGCTTGTCGTGCAGCCAGAAGATGCGCGCGCGCAGCCGGCGCGTCTCGCGCGGGGCGGTGCCGGCATGCGCGACGATGTCGCCGCGCTCGATGAACAATTCACGGTCGAGTGTGATCCCGACGGAGCGGCCCGCGCCCTGCCGTCCCGCGACCGGCGTCGCCGGCCAGCTCTCGACCGACTTGATCTTGGCGATCTTGCCGGCCGGCATGATCACGATCTCGTCGCCGGCAACCAGGCTGCCGGATTCGATGCGGCCCGCCACGATGCGGCGATCGTCGAACTTGTAGATCGCCTGCACCGGCAGGCGCAGCGCCAGCGCTTCCAGCGGGCGCGCCGGCTCGAGCTGGTCCAGCGCCTCGACCACCGTCGGTCCCTTGTACCAGCCGATCCGGTCGGTACGCTCGGCGACGCCGTCGCCGTCGCGGGCGGAAATCGGAATCACGGCCGTGGGCTTCACGCCGAGACCATTGAGATGAGCCGTGATCTCATCGCTGATTTCCCTGAAGCGATCGGCGGAGAAGTCGACGCGGTCCATCTTGTTGACGACGATCGCGACCTGCTTCACGCCGAGCAGATGCAGGAGATAGCCGTGCCGCCTGGTCTGGTCACGCACGCCTTCGAGCGCGTCGATGATCAGCACCGCGCCGTCGGCCTGTGAGGCGCCGGTGATCATGTTGCGCAGGAATTCGGCATGGCCGGGCGCGTCGATCAGCACGATGTCGCGCGAATTGGTGCGGAAGCGGATCTGGGTGGTGTCGATGGTGATGCCCTGATCGCGCTCGGTCTGGAGCGCATCGAGCAGGAACGACCATTCGAACGGCATGCCGCGCCGCGCGCTGACCGCTTTCAGCATTTCCAGCTTGCCGTCGGGCAGGCTGCCGGTCTCGTGCAGCAGGCGGCCGACCAGCGTCGACTTGCCATGATCGACATGGCCGACGATGACGATGCGCACTTGCGGACGCGTCGTGCCATTTGGCATCGACGTGGTACCGGTCGGGGTGGCGGGCGAAGCGGGGGTGACGATCATATTCATAGCGCGCTCGCGTCCTCAGGATCAGAGATAGCCGGCGACGCGAAGGCGCTCGAAGGCGTCCTCGGTCTCGTGGTCCAGCGCGCGTCCGGCGCGCTCCGGCACCTTGGTCTGTTCGAGCTCGATCAGGATCTCGTCGATGCTCGACGCAGTCGAGACGACCGGGTTGGTGATGTCCTGATCGCCGAGCGAGCGGTAGCGCTTGCCGTTCTGCGACAGATAGAGCGGGATGATCGGGATGTTCTCGCGCTTGGTGTAGGCCCAGATGTCGGCCTCGGTCCAATGCAGGATCGGGTGGATGCGCAAGTGTGCCCCCTGCGGCGGCGAGGCGTTGAAATGGTCCCAGAACTCGGGCGGCTGGTCGCGCACGTCCCAATTGCCTTCGAGGCCTCGCGGCGAGAACACGCGCTCCTTGGCCCGCGTCGCCTCCTCGTCGCGGCGGATGCCGGCGATCAGGCCGTCAAAGCCGTATTTGGCGAGCGCCATCTTGAGGCCTTCGGTCTTGCGCGCGGCGGAACGCGCGGCCGGCGGCAGCGTTGGGTCGACGGCATCGATCGGCGGGCAGGGCTCGACGCGCAAATCGAGATCCCACTCTTTGCCGTAATGATCGCGGAACCGATACATCTCCGGAAACTTCTTGCCGGTATCGACATGAAGGGCGGGGAACGGCATCTTGCCGAAGAAGGCCTTCCGCGCCAGCCAGATCATGACGTTGGAGTCCTTGCCGAGCGACCACAGCAGGGCAATCTTCTTGAGGCGGGCGAAGGCCTCGCGGAAGATGTAGATGCTCTGCGCTTCGAGCTGGTCGAGATGGTCCATGCCCGGGGCAAGTTCGGCAGAAAATTCTTGCGCGCGCACGCGCTCGGCCAGCGCCGGGTTGGTCATTCGATCAGCAGCGGAATCGTTCTTGAGAAGATGCATCTCTGCCACTTTGCGTTTGAAGGCGAAAATTCTATAGTTGCAGCGCGGAAGAGAAGAAAAAATTTTCTCTTTGCGCCCTCGAAACGAGACATATATAGAAAATAATTCCAGTCAACCCCGTTTGTGGGGGAGCGAGTATCGTATGCGGTTCTTGCCGGTGTTTCTCGATCTCAAGGCCGGTCCGGTGGTCCTCATCGGCGCGGGCGAGCTTTTGCGCGCCAAGCTGCGCGTGCTCGCCGCCGCCGGCGCGCGCGTCCGCGTGCATGCGATCGACGGCAATCGGGATTTTGGCCTCGGCTCCGACGACGCGCGCATCGAAATCGCAGCCGGTGACCCGCTGACCGCTGAGCTCTCGGGCGTCATTGCGATCGTCTGCGCAGGAGCAGGCGATGTCGGCATTGCGATGTCCGTTCGCGCCAAGGCGCTCGGCCTCCCCGTCAACGTCATGGACGATCTCGAGCATTCCAGCTTCATCTTTCCCGCGATCGTCGATCGCGGCGATGTCGTGGTCGCTGTCGGCACCGGCGGCACGTCTCCGGTGGTCGCGCGGCGCGTGCGCGAGAAGATCGAGGCGCTGCTTCCCGCGCGCATCGGCGAGCTGGCCGAGTTCATCGGCGGCTTTCGCAAGTCCATCAACGAGCGCATCGCCGAGTTTCCGCTGCGCCGCCGGTTCTGGGAGCGCGTCATCGACGGCTCGATCGGCGCCGCCGTGCTCTCAGGCCGTAGGTCCGAGGCGGAGGCCTCGCTCAAAGCTATCGCTGATCCCTCCGAATTCGCGCGCGCAGACAAGCCGGAAGGCTCGGTTGCGCTGGTCGGCGCCGGACCTGGCGATCCCGACCTCCTCACCATCAAGGCGCTGCGTGCGTTGCAGGACGCGGACATCGTCTTCCATGACGAGCTGGTCTCGCCCGAGATTCTGGACCGCATCCGCCGCGACACCACGCGCGTTGCCGTCGGACGCCGCGTCGGCAAGCCCGGCATCGGCCAGGACGCCATCAACAAGCGCATGATCGAGGCCGCGCAATCCGGCCAGCGCGTGGTGCGGCTGAAGGGCGGCGATCCCTTCGTGTTTGGCCGTGGCGGCGAAGAGGTGGAAGCGCTGCGCGCCGCCGGCATCGCCTATTCGATCATTCCCGGTATCACCGCAGGGCTCGGCGGCGCCGCCGATTTCGAGGTGCCGCTCACCTATCGTCACGAAGCGACCCGCATCACCTTCCTCACCGCGCACAAGGCGCGCGATGCGGAAGTCGTGGACTGGTCGACGCTGACCGACACCAAGATGACCGTCGTGGTCTACATGGGCATGACCGCGGCGCCCGCGATACGCGCCGGCCTGTTCGCCGCCGGCCGCTCGCCGGAGACGCCGGTCGGCGTGTTCGCCCGCGTCACGCGTCCCGATGCGCAGGGCGCGATCGGCACGCTGCGCGATCTGCCCGAACTGGTGCGGCGGACCCAAGGCGGTCCTGCCATCCTCATCATCGGCGAGGTGGTCCGGCATGCCGGCCCGCTTAGCCGCCACACCCCAAAGCAAATCATCTCTGACCTCCTGGATGCAGCCGAATGACCTCCCCGCTTGAACAGAAGAAGATCAAGATCGCCGGCCCCTCGATCGTAACCGCCAACCGGACCTGGGACGGCATCGTCGTGTATCGCACCGCCGCCAAGAGCTGGTCTGCGGACCTGTCGGAAGCTGCGATCGTGCGCAACTCCGACGAGGCCAAGGCGTTGCTTGCTGAGTCCGTCGCCGACGACGTCGGCGCGATCGGGCCCTATATCGCCCCGGTGCAGGTCGGCGCGGACGGCAAGATCGAACCCGGCAATCTGCGCGAGCAGATCCGCCGCACCGGCGTGACCATCGGACAGTCGGCCCAGGCTTAAGGCACCTTCCTATGTACGCTTACGACGAAATCGACCGCACGCTCGTCAACGAGCGCGTCTCGGAGTTCCGCGACCAGGTGAAGCGGCGCCTCTCCGGCGAGCTCACCGAGGACGAGTTCAAGATCCTGCGCCTGCAGAACGGCGTCTATCTGCAACTGCACGCGTATATGTTCCGCGTCGCGATCCCCTACGGTACGCTGGCGACGGACCAGTTGCGGGCGCTTGCCCATGTCGCGCGCAAATACGACCGCGGCTACGGCCACTTCACCACGCGGCAGAACATTCAGTTCAACTGGATCAAGCTCGCCGAGCTGCCGGACGCGCTGGAGGATCTCGCCAAGGTCGGCATCCATGCGATGCAGACCTCCGGCAACAACATGCGCAATGTCACCTCGGACCAGTGGGCCGGCGTTGCGCCGGGCGAGATCGAGGATCCTCGCATCTGGTCGGAGCTGATCCGCCAGCACACCACGCTGCATCCGGAATTCTCGTTCCTGCCGCGCAAGTTCAAGATCGCGATCACCGCATCGGACCATGATCGCGCTGCGATCAAGATCCACGACATCGGCCTGAGGCTGATCAAGAACGAGAAGGGCGAGACCGGCTTCGAAGTGCTGGTCGGCGGCGGTCTCGGCCGTACGCCGTTCATCGCCAAGACCATCAAGCACTTCGTGCACGGCCGCGACATCCTCAGCTATATCGAGGCGATCCTGCGCGTCTACAATCAGTACGGCCGGCGCGACAACATCTACAAGGCGCGCATCAAGATCCTGGTGCACGAGCTCGGCATCGAGAAATTCTCCCGCGAGGTCGAGGAGGAGTGGCAGAATATCCGCAATTCCTCGCTCCAGATCGACGACGAGGTGATCGAGGACATCCGTTCGCGCTTCACCTATCCTTCTTACGAGAAACTGCCGCACATGCCGGATGAGCTGCGGCAGGCCGCGGCCGATCCGGATTTCGAGGCGTGGCGCAAGAACTCGGTGGCTCCGCACAAGGTACAGGGCTATTCCATCGTCACGATCTCGCTGAAGCCGATCGGAGCCCCTCCGGGCGATGCCACCGCCGAGCAGATGGATGCGCTGGCCGATCTCGCCGACAAATATTCCTTCGGAGAGATCCGCGTCGGCCATGAGCAGAACCTGGCGCTGCCGCATGTCGCCAAGCGCGACCTGCCGGCGCTGTGGAAGGCGCTCGACAAGCTCGGGCTCGCGACGCCGAACGTCAATCTGATCACCGACATCATCGCCTGCCCCGGGCTCGACTACTGTTCGCTGGCGAATGCGCGCTCGATCCCGATCGCGCAGGAGCTGACGCGGCGCTTTGCCAATCACGAGCTTGCGAACCTGATCGGCCGGCTCCACATCAACATCTCCGGCTGCATCAACGCATGCGGCCATCACCATGTCGGCCATATCGGCATTCTCGGCGTCGAGAAGAACGGCGAGGAGGTCTACCAGATCACCATCGGCGGCCGTGCCGACGAGAACGCTGCGCTCGGAACCCTGATCGGGCCCGGCGTCAAATTCGACGAAGTCGCCGATGTCATCGAGGACGTCGTGGAAGCCTATCTGGCGCTGCGCGAGCGGCCCGAAGAGCTGTTCATGGACACGGTGAAGCGTCTCGGCGTCGAACCCTTCAAGGAGCGCGTCTATGCCACTCGTTAACGGCGGAAAGATCGCCGACGACAGCTTCGTGAAGCTGGCCGTCGATACGCCGCTGCCCGAGGGCGGCGACATCCTGGTGCCGGCCGAGCGGTTCCTCGGCGAGGCGGATGCGTTGGTCAAGCGCGCCGGCAAGGTCGGCGTAATCTGGCCGAACAGTCGCGATATCGCCGAGCTCGTGCCGTTTCTCGGCAAGATCGCGGTCGTCGCGCTGGTGTTTCCGACTTTCCGCGACGGCCGTGCCTACAGCCAGGCCCGCCTGCTGCGCGAGCGCTATAACTACCGCGGCGAATTGCGCGCCACCGGTCAGGTGCTGCGCGACCAGTTCGTGTTCATGCTGCGCGCCGGCTTCGATGCCTTCGAGGTCAAGAAGCAGGCCGATGCGGAAGCCTTCATGCAGACTGCCAAGCGCTATTCAGTGTTCTACCAGCCGACCGGTGACGGCCGCATCACGGCGCTGCACCGGCGCATGCAGCTGCGCCACTCCGAAGGAATCGGCACGTGAACGCGATCGCTCCTCGGATATCCTCCGTGTCCGCGCTACCTTCGGCGGATGAGCTCGATCGCGCTCTGCGCGATGCCTCGCCCGCGGAGGTCATCGCCGCGGCCCTGAAGACGGTCGGGCGCGACAAGCTCGCGCTGGTGTCATCCTTCGGCACGGAATCGGCGACGCTGCTCAAGGTCATGGCGGATGTCGATCCGGCGATCCCGGTGATCTTCCTCGACACCGGCTGGTTGTTCGAGGAGACGCTCGCCTATCGCGACACGCTGATCGCCACGCTGGGCCTGAAGGACGTCCGTTCGATCAAGCCGGCCGACGAAGCGCTGTCGCGCGAGGATCCCGATCGCGACCTCTGGTTCTCCGATCCCGACGCCTGCTGCCGCATTCGCAAGGTGGAACCGCTGGCGCGTGCGCTGAAGCCGTTCTCGGCCTGGATCAACGGCCGCAAGCGCTTTCAGGGCAATACACGCGCCGACATTCCGGTCGTCGAAGAGGATGGCGCCCGGTTGAAGTTCAACCCCTTCGCCAACGTCTCGCGCGAGGAACTCGAGGCGATCTTTGTCCGCGCTGAATTGCCGCGGCATCCTCTGGTTGTGTCAGGATTCTTGTCGGTCGGTTGTATGCCTTGCACGAGCAGAACGGCCGAAGGTGAGGATTCTCGAGCCGGACGCTGGCGCGGACGGGCCAAGACAGAATGCGGCATTCACACGATGAAGGCTTCGTAGCACGCTTGCGCTGCCACGCTGCGAACAAGAAAATCTGGTTCCGTTGACTTGAGCGCCTTTCGCCCTGAGTTATGCCCGCGTGCCATCGACGACGCCGATGTCGTCGAGGTGAATGGAGATGGACATGATGCGCCGCATCGTCCTGCTCGCCGCAGGACTGTTCTGGGCAAGCTCGGCTCTCGCTGCTGAAATCAACCTGTTGAACGTGTCGTACGATCCGACGCGTGAGCTCTATGCCGAGTTCAACAAGGCGTTTGCAAATGCCTATCAGAAGGAGACCGGCAAGAGCGTCGAGATCAAGCAGTCGCATGGCGGCAGCGGCTCGCAGGCGCGCGCGGTGATCGACGGGTTGCAGGCCGATGTGGTGACCCTCGCGCTCGCCTATGACGTCGACGCCATCGCTGCCAAGGGCCTCACCACGGCCGATTGGCAGAAGCGGCTGCCGCAGAATTCGTCACCCTACACCTCGACCATCGTCTTCCTGGTGCGCAAGGGCAATCCCAAGGCCATCAAGGACTGGGACGATCTGGTCAAGCCTGGTGTCGCCGTGATCACGCCGAACCCGAAGACGTCGGGCGGGGCGCGCTGGAATTATCTGGCGGCCTGGGGCTTTGCGCAGAAGAAGTACGGCTCGGCCGACAAGGCCAGGGATTTCATCGGAAAACTCTACCAGCAGGTGCCGGTGCTCGACACCGGCGCGCGCGGCGCCACCGTCACCTTCGTCGAGCGCGGTGTCGGCGACGTGCTGCTGGCCTGGGAGAACGAGGCGTTCCTCGCGCTGAAGGAGTTCGGCGCGAACAAGTTCGAGATCGTGGCGCCGCCGCAGTCGATCCTCGCCGAGCCGCCGGTCACCATCGTGGACAAGGTTGCCGACAAAAAGGGCACCCGCAACGCGGCTGACGCCTACCTGCGGTACTGGTACACCAAAGAGGGGCAGGAGATTGCTGCGCGCAATTTTTACCGCCCGCGCGATGCCGATATCGCAAAAAAATACGAAAACGCCTTCGCCAAGGTCGAACTATTCACGATCGACGACGTTTTCGGGGGTTGGACCAAGGCGCAGAAGGAACATTTTGCCGACGGAGGCGTCTTTGACCGGATCTACAAGAACTGATCGAGCGCCGTCTTAAGGGCTTTAGCAGGGGGGCCTGGTGAGCGCACTCGCAGCAAGACGTCGGACATTGCCGGGCTTCGGTCTCACCATGGGACTGACGCTGTCATGGCTGTCCGTCATCATCCTGATTCCGCTCGCCGGGCTGTTCCTGAAATCGCTCGAGCTCAGCCCCGAGCAGTTCTGGAATATCCTCACCAGCCGCCGCACCCTGAATGCCTTGCGCGTGTCCTTTGGCCTTGCCTTCGCGGCGGCCTGCGTCAATCTCGTGATGGGCAGCATCATCGTCTGGGCGCTCGTGCGGTACCGCTTCCCCGGCCGGCGGCTGTTCGATGCCATCGTCGATGTGCCGTTCGCGCTGCCGACGGCGGTCGCCGGCGTGGCGCTGACCGCGCTGTTCGCCGAGAAGGGCTGGCTGGGCGCGCCGCTGGCCGCGGCCGGCATCAAGGTGGCGTTTACGCCGGTCGGTATCTTCGTCGCCATGATCTTCATCGGTATTCCCTTCGTGGTGCGCACGGTGCAGCCGGTGCTGCAGGATCTCGATCCCGAGATCGAGGAGGCCGCGGGCAGCCTGGGGGCCAGCCGTTGGCAGACCATCATCCGCGTGATCCTGCCCTCGCTGGCACCGGCGCTGCTGACCGGGCTCGCGCTCGCCTTCGCGCGCGCGGTCGGTGAATACGGCTCGGTGATCTTCATCGCAGGAAATCTGCCCAACGTGTCCGAGATCGCCCCGCTGTTGATCGTGATCCGCCTGTCCGAATTCCGCTACGCCGACGCGACCGCGATCGCGGTGGTCATGCTCGTCGTTTCCTTCGTGATCATCTTCGCGGTCAACCGGCTCCAGCGCTGGGCGCAGAGCCGGATGCCGGCGCATTGAGGGGCGGACCATGACGATGCAAATCGCAGATTCAGTTTCGCTACCTTCGCCCGATGCGCGTGCGCGCGCCGCCGCGGCGCGCGACAGTCTTCGTACCGAGTCGCCTGCGGTGCGCATCGTCATCATCACACTGGCGGTCCTGTTTCTCTCCGTCTTCGTCGTGCTGCCGCTTGTCCTGGTGTTCGCGCAGGCGTTTTCGAAGGGGATCCTCGCCTATTTTGCCGCGCTCGCCGAGCCCGAAGCGCTGGCGGCGATCAAGCTGACGCTGCTGGTTGCGGCGATTTCGGTCGGCCTCAATCTCGTTTTCGGCCTCGTCGCCGCCTGGGCGATTGCCAAATTCGAATTCCCGGGCAAGTCTTTCCTGATCACCCTGATCGACCTGCCGTTCTCGGTGAGCCCGGTGATCTCGGGCCTCGTCTTCGTGCTGCTGTTCGGCGCGCAGGGCTATTTCGGCAGCTGGCTCAGCGGTCATGACATCCAGATCCTGTTCGCGGTGCCCGGCATCGCGCTTGCCACCACCTTCGTGACCTTCCCCTTCGTGGCGCGCGCTCTGATCCCCCTGATGCAGGAGCAGGGCACGCAGGAGGAGGAGGCCGCGATCTCGCTCGGCGCCTCGGGCCTGCAAACGTTCTTCCGCGTCACGCTGCCCAACATCAAGTGGGGCGTGCTCTACGGCGTCCTGCTCTGCAACGCGCGCGCGATGGGTGAGTTCGGCGCGGTCTCCGTCGTCTCGGGCCACATCCGCGGCGAGACAAATACGATGCCGCTGCTGGTCGAGATCCTGTACAACGAATACCAGTTCGTCGCCGCCTTCGCGATCGCCTCGCTGCTGGCGATGCTGGCGCTGATCACGCTGATCGCGAAAACCATTCTCGAACGTCACCTCGACGAAGGATACGACGCAAGTGACCATTGAAGTCAGAAATCTCGTCAAGAAATTCGGAGGCTTTGCGGCCCTCGACGGCGTGGACCTCAAGGTCAATGACGGCGAGCTGCTCGCGCTGCTCGGCCCCTCCGGCTCCGGCAAGACCACGCTGCTGCGGATCATCGCAGGCCTCGACTGGCCCGATGCCGGCGAGGTCTTCTTCAACGGCGAGGACGCGCTGGCACAGGGCGCGCGCGAGCGGCATGTCGGCTTCGTGTTCCAGCATTACGCGCTGTTCCGCCACATGACGGTGTTCGAGAACGTCGCCTTCGGGCTGCGCGTGCAGCCGCGCGCGATACGGAAAGACGAGGCCACAATCCGTGCGCGGGTGAAAGAGCTGCTCGATCTCGTGCAGCTCGACTGGCTCGCCGATCGTTATCCGAGCCAGCTGTCCGGCGGCCAGCGCCAGCGCATCGCACTCGCCCGCGCGCTGGCGATCGAGCCGCGCATCCTGCTGCTCGACGAGCCGTTCGGTGCGCTCGATGCCAAGGTGCGGAAAGAGTTGCGAAGGTGGCTACGCTCGCTGCATCACGAGATCCACGTCACCTCGATCTTCGTTACCCACGATCAGGAGGAAGCGCTGGAAGTCGCCAACCGCGTCGTAGTGATGGACAAGGGCCGGATCGAGCAGATCGGCTCGCCCGACGACGTCTATGAAAGGCCGGCAAGCGCGTTCGTCCACGGGTTCATCGGCGAATCCATCGAGCTGCCGGTTCAGGTCGAAGGCGGCGTCGTCAGGCTCGGCGACCGGCCGCTGCGGCTGGCGGCGGATGGGCTTGCGTCTGGCGCGTCGAAACTGTTCGTGCGGCGACATGACATGTTGGTCGGCCCGCCCGGCAGCGGCGCCTTCGAGGGCGCCGTGCAGCATGTCCGCAATTTCGGTCCGGTGCAGCGGGCTGAGGTCGCATTGTCGGGCGGCCAGACGATCGAGATCGACGCGCCCCGCGGCAAGGAACTGCGCGCCGGCGACACCATCGGGCTCGAGCCCCGCCACTACCGGATTTTTGCGGGGTAAGCGACCGTCATGTCGGGGCGATGCGGAGCATCGAACCCGGAATCCCGGGATTGTGGCGCGAGACTCTCAGGGGCGCGATTGCGCACCATAGTTAAGCGCTTCGCGCTGCCCCGGAATGACACCGGTCAGATTTTCTTCAAAATTCACCTTTCAGCCACGGTTGGTATGCAACAACGGCCGCTCATTCGGGGGCACCTCCATGCGCGCTGCGGCCGCAATTCTCATCACTTTGCTGCTCGCCGGCTGTGCCGGCAACGAGGCACCGGTCCAGCAGCCGTCCATGTATGCCGATATGGCGGTCCCGGGCTCCAAGCTCGATGCGCAGGCGGCCGCGATCATGATCTCGCAATACCGCCAGAACAACGCCCTCGGCACCGTGGTCATCGACCCCGACCTGATGCGGCTTGCCGAATCCCAGTCCAATGCCATGGCCGCTGCCAACAAGATGGATCATGACGTCCGCGCGCCGCTGGCCAAGCGCCTGGCCGCCGGCGGCTATCCCGCAACCGTGGCGGTCGAGAACATCTCGGCCGGCTATCATACGCTGGCGGAAGCGTTTTCCGGCTGGCGTGACTCGCCTCCGCACCGCGCCAACATGCTCAAGGGCGGTGTCACAAAATTGGGCATCGCGGCGAGCTATGCTCCCGGCACCAAATACAAGGTGTTCTGGACCATGATCCTGGCCTCCACCGAGCCTCGATAAGCCAGACTTGATCCCGGCATGCATTGACGCCGCGGCGGTGTGTCGCCACGGTGGCGCGCCATTTGCTATTAATCCTCCATGACCGATCATAGCCCGGAATCCCCCAGCATCCCCGCGAATGCGCAACGCGTCCTGGTCCTGCAGGGCGGCGGCGCGCTTGGCTCCTACCAGGCCGGCGCCTATCAGGCGCTATGCGGCCACGGCTTCGAGCCGGAATGGGTCGCCGGCATCTCGATCGGCGCGGTCAATGCCGCCATCATCGCCGGCAATGAGGGCCCGACGCGCGTCAGGCGGCTCAAGGAATTCTGGGAAATGGTCTCCGCGCCGGTGCCGTGGAAGCCGCTCGGCAAGAGCGATCACAGCCGCGAGCTGTTCAACTCGACCAGCGCCGCGCTGATCGCCACTTTCGGGGTGCCCGGCTTCTTCGTTCCGCGCGTGCCGCCCGCGCCGTTCTGGCCGCCGGGGCATGCCGAGGCCGAGAGCTATTACGACACCGGACCGCTGAAGAAGACGCTGGAGCGTCTGGTCGATTTCGACCGCATCAACGACCTGAAGACGCGCCTGTCGGTTGGGGCGGTCGGCGTCACCTCCGGCAATTTCAGGTATTTCGACAGTTATGAGTTCAAGAAGCTCGGCAAGACCATCGGCCCCGAGCACATCATGGCCTCCGGCGCGCTGCCGCCCGGCTTTCCGTCCGTCATGATCGACGGCGAGCATTATTGGGACGGCGGCATCGCCTCCAACACCCCGCTCGACTATGTGCTCGATGCCGAGGTCGATCGCGATATGCTGATCTTCCAGGTCGACCTGTTTTCCGCGCGCGGCGATCTGCCCACGTCGCTGCTGGAAGCCGCCGAGCGCGAGAAGGACATCCGCTATTCCAGCCGCACGCGAATGAACACCGACAAGAACAAGCAGCTGCACAACGCCCGTAGGGCTGTGCGCGACCTGATCGGCAAATTGCCTGATTATCTCAAGAACGATCCTTCCGTCGAATTCCTCGCGAAGGTGTCGCGCGAAAGCACCGTCACCGTGGTGCATCTGATCTACCGCAGCAAGAACTACGAATCCTCGTCCAAGGATTACGACTTCTCGCACGTCGCCATGGTCGAGCATTGGGACGCCGGCGTGAACGACGTGCATCTGTCGATGCGCCACAGGGATTGGCTCGAGCGGCCGCAGTCCGGCGAGACCATGGTGACCTACGATCTCACGGGGGACGTCTCCGCATCCCCGGCAAAAAGGAGCGAATCAAATGGTTAGTCTGTCAGGCAAGAACGCCGTCGTGACCGGGTCCACCAGCGGCATCGGGCTCGCTTATGCGCGTGCCTTCGCCGCAGCCGGCGCCAACGTCGTCATCAACGGCTTCGGCTCGGCGGAGGACATCGAAAAGGAACGCGCGAAGATCGAGTCCGAATTCGGCGTCAAGGCGATCTATTCGCCTGCCGACATGACCAAGCCGGCCGAAATTGCCGGGATGATCGCGCTCGGCGAGAAGACCTTCGGCTCGGTCGATATCCTCGTCAACAATGCCGGCATCCAGTTCGTCTCGCCGATCGAGGAGTTTCCGCTCGAGAAGTGGGACCAGATCATCGCGATCAACCTGTCCTCGGCCTTCCATGCCATCCGCGCAGCCGTCCCCGGCATGAAGAAGAAGGGCTGGGGCCGCATCATCAACACGGCATCGGCGCACTCGCTGGTCGCCTCGCCCTTCAAGTCGGCCTATGTCTCGGCCAAGCACGGCATTGCCGGTCTCACCAAGACCGTGGCTCTGGAGGTCGCGACCCACAAGATCACCTGCAACTGCATCAGCCCCGGCTACGTCTGGACGCCGCTGGTCGAGAAGCAGATCCCCGATACGATGAAGGCGCGCAACCTGACGCGCGAGCAGGTCATCAACGACGTGCTGCTCGATGCGCAGCCGACCAAGGAGTTCGTCACCTCCGAGCAGGTCGCCGCGCTGGCGCTGTTCCTGTGCGGCGACGATGCCGCGCAGATAACCGGCACCAACCTCTCGATCGACGGCGGCTGGACCGCGGCGTAGGGCGCGGTGCTATGGGGTGGGCAAAGGCGCACTTGCGCCGTGCCCACCACCTGTCCGTGATTGGGAAAAGGGTGGGCACGCTTGCGCTTTGCCTACCCTGCGATTCCGGCGTTCGTTTCCCGCTCAATGTCCCCAGGCCAGCGCCGTCACAAAGGCGGACGACAAGTTCAGCTCGGCAAACAACATCTTGCCTGCGACCACGAACAGCACGCTGGCAAGCGTCAGGCGCAGCACCGTCTCGGGCACGCGTGTGGCGCTGAAGCTGCCGACGATGATGCCGGGCAGCGAACCCAGCAGCAGCACGCCCATCAGGGCCCAATCCACGTCACCGAGCGCCCAGTGTCCGATGCCGGCGACCAGCGTCAGGGGCACCGCATGGGCGATATCGGAGCCGACGATGGTCACCATGGGCAGGCGAGGGTAGAGCAGCAGCAGCACGGTCACGCCGACCGCACCGGCGCCGACCGACGAGATCGATACCAGCACGCCGAGCAGAATGCCGGTGACGACGGTCGCAATCGCGGTGGTGCGCTCGTCGACCCGTTCGAGCCGACCGCGATAACGCTCCATGATGGACTTGCGGAAGATCAGCGAGGTCGCGGTCAGCAGCAGCGCGAAGCACAGCACCAGATTGACCAGGCTCCGTTCGGAATCGCTTCTGAGGTCGAGCTTCCACAGCACCAGCAGCGTCAGCGCGCTCGCCGGAATGCTGCCGCAGGCAAGCCGCAGCACCGCCGGCCAGTGCACGCTGCGCGACCAGCCGTGCACCACGCTGCCGCCGGTCTTGGTGGCTGCGGCATAGAGCAGGTCGGTTCCGACCGCTGTGGAGGGGTGGACGCCGAACAGCAGGATCAAGAGCGGCGTCATCAACGAGCCGCCGCCCACGCCGGTCATCCCGACAAGCAGGCCGACGCCGAAGCCGGAGGCGACGTAAAGTGGATCGAACATGTCAGGGAAATCTTAGGTTGATCTCGTTGACTGGGCAATATGGCGTAGAATAAAGTTCCCCCAATGCGCAACTGCTTGGGCGGAATAAGAAATATTTTGCTTTAGGTTCAATAAGGGGAGGCGGTTTGCCTCGTTTGCTTGGGCGCTCTGACAAAGCCGTTCCCCTGGAAAGCAGCGGGCACGGCGAGCGCGCGGCGCCTATTTGCCGAAAGCCAGCACGTGCAGTCCGAGCCGTTGCCGTACGATCCAGAACAAGAGGACGGTCTCGAATGTGAGGGAGATCGAGGTTGCGGCCGCGGCTCCGTGGCCGCCGTAGCGCGGCACCAGCGCGATGCAGAGCACGAGGTTCATCACGAAGGCCAGCGCATAAGCGAGCGCGCAGATCTTCTGCTGACCGAGCATGTTGAGCAGCCGCTCGACCGGCCCGATCGCAGAGCGCACCACCAGGCCAATCGCGGCGACGAACATGATGTCGTAGCCGATCGTGAATTGCGGCCCGAACAGCCAGAGCAACGGCTTGCCGAGCGCGAGCAGCACGATCGTCGCCGCCAGCGACGGCCAGAACGTCCAGCTGATCGCATGCGCGACATAGGCCGATAGCCGTGCCTTGTCGCCGCTTGCGTTGTATTCGGCGAAGCGATGCGCCGTCGTCGCGGACATCGCGTAGTGGATGAAGGAGACCAGCGCCAGCGTCTTCACGACAGCGAAATAGACGCCGACCTCTTCGGAGGGGCGAAATTGCTGCAGCACCAGCACGTCGGTGTAGGACAGCAGCAGGTAGAAGCTCTCGACCAGCAGGATCGGCAGCGAGACGGCGAGCCAGCCGCCGATGTCGTAGGTCTTGGGGCCGGGCTCGATGTGGTCGGCGAGCTTGCGGTTCAGCACCACCATCTGCCCCGTCATCGCGATCCACACCGCGCCGGCGCTCGCGGCCATCGCGGCGACTGCGCCGAGATGGTAGCCGAGCAGGAAGGCGGCGCCCGTGATGCCGATGATCAGCGCCTGGCGGATGATGAATTGCGGCATCAGGCCGAGCTGCATCCAGTCATGCGAGCGCGCGATGCCGTCCTGGGTGTTGGCAACGACGAAGGCCGGCAGCGTCATGCAGCCGATATAGAGCGGCAGTATTTCGGCCGGGTCGATCCAGGGCGACAGCAGCCTGACGGTGCCGGCAAGGGCGAGCGAGACCAGCGTGGAGACGGCAAAGGTCAGCCAGCGGCTGCCGGAGAGAAAGCCGCGCAGCAACGCCTGCTCGCCGCTGCTGCGATACTCGGGAATGATTTTCTGCGCCGAGGCGGAGATGCCGAAATCCATCATGCTGCCGAGCAGCAGCACCCAGGTCCAGACATAGACATAGACGCCGTAATCGGAGGTGCCCATCCAGCGGGCGAGCAGCACCTGCGAGACATAGGCGAGCCCGGCGCTGATCACGCGGATGATGAAGATGGTGCCGGCAAGCCGCCGCGTCAGCGAGGCCTCGCTCGGGCCGCCCGTCAGCTTGGCCCGCAGCCTTGCGAACAGCCCGGCGGGTCCGGTCGTTGCGGGTTCTGCATCCATCACGGCCAATTCGAACGGTCCCTCAGGTCGCTAGGCATGCTGTGGCAGGTGAGGGATTAGCAACCATTCGTTAAGATTGGGTTGGGTGGGCGTCCCATCCCGGCACGGTGATTGGATTGGCGGTGCAATACGATCGTGATCCAGTCGCGCTCCGTTGCTCACTGCGCAACCAGGCCGCGACTATTGCTCACTCCAAATTCGTATTGAACTCGTAAGACTTCTCCGGCCCGACCAGCGTGAATTTCAGCGCTGCTCCCTCGGGCTTGGCGCCCGGCGGCAGGCCGTCGAGCTCGAAGGAAAATCGCATCACCCCGGGCGGGCTATGCTGCACCGGGGCCGGGATCGGCAACGCCCAATCGGGCGTCGGCCCTTCCACGAACAGATTGACGTTGCGGCTGTCCGGCGTCACCACGTCGACCACCACGTTCTTGGGTCCATCGCGCTTGACGTCGCGGATGGTGAGCGGATTGGGATCGCCGATATTGGCGGGCTTGGGCACCGTGTCGAGCGCGGCACGCAAATTGGCATCCTCGGTCGAGGCGACGCTGTTGAAGCCGAGTTCGACGCTTGCCTCGACCGGAATGCATAGCTTCTCGCATACCGCGTAGTTGATCTCGGCACGCAATGTCACCGGCTTGTCGGCCGCCTTGGGGACGATCCGCAAGGGCAGCACGATCTGGTTGTGATAGCCGATCGAATGGCCGCCCGCGCCATCGGCGAATTTCAGCGGCGCCGGCCACATCACCGTCACCGCCTCGACATTGTCCGACTTCGAGAAGTCGAATCGTGGCGGCACACCGGAATCCCCGGGGGTGCGCCAATAGGTCTTCCACCCCTGCTGAAGCTGGAAGGCGATACCGCCGAGCAGGACAGCGCCGCTGCGCGATCCCGCCAATAGCCGCACCGCGGAATGTCCGTCGCGCTGCCACGGCGAAGCGTCATCGGCGCGGGCTACGATGGCCAGCGACGACGCAAGCAGGGCGGTCGCGACGCCAATCGCCGCACGCAGGGGAACTCTTGTGAGCATGGCACGTCTTTACAGGGTCGAACCTAGGCAAACCATTGAATTGCTTGTGATGGTGCACTTGAATCGAGCCTCTGCTAGCCTTGATTTGACAGCGGCCAGGTCCGACATCAGGATAGGAATTGAAACCGGAGTGCTTCACCGATGGCTCCCACAGGCAAGAGGACGGGCGAAAGCACCCGCAGCGCAAGCCCCGCTCTTCCCAATTCGGCCGGTTATCTGGACGGCCGGCTGCTGATCGCGATGCCCGTGATGGGCGATTCCCGCTTCGAGCGTTCGGTGATCTATCTCTGCGCCCATTCGGCGGAGGGAGCGATGGGCATCATCGTGAACCACCCGGCCGGCAGCATCGACTTCCCCGAGCTCTTGCAGCAGCTTGGCATCATCAGGAAGGGCGAGCACATCAAGCTGCCGGAGAATGCCGAAAGCATGAAGGTGCTGCGTGGCGGCCCGGTCGATACCGGCCGCGGCTTCGTGCTGCATTCCAGCGACTTCTACATCGAAAACGCGACGTTGCGGATCGATGACGGCGTCTGCCTCACGGCGACCGTCGACATCCTGCGCGCCATCGCCAACGGCTCCGGCCCCAAGCACGCCATTCTCGCGCTCGGCTATGCCGGCTGGGCGCCGGGCCAGCTCGAGACCGAGATCCAGAGCAACGGCTGGCTGCATTGCGATGCAGACGCGGATTTGATTTTCGGCGACGACGTCGACGACAAATATTCCCGCGCGCTCCGCAAGATCGGTATCGATCCCGGCATGCTCTCGAACGAGGCCGGGCACGCGTAGCGTTAGGCTCCGCTGTATCTGCCCCGCCCACCGCTGTCGTCGCCCGGCTTGACCTGGCGACGACACCATTTGCCGAGCGGGGCTGTGCCGCGCCTACTCCGCCGCCTGCTGCTGCACCGTCGGCTCCGTGCCCGCCACCGTCGCGCGGCGCATGTCGCGAGGTTGCGACTGGTCGTAGCGGCGGACGCGGTGCATGGTCTGGCGGTTGTCCCACATCACGAGGTCATGCAGCTTCCATTTGTGCACATAGACGAACTCTCCTTGCGTCGCGTGCTCGTTGAGATCGCGCAGCAGCAGCCGGCCTTCCGGCACGCTCATGCCGACGATCTTGCCGGCATGCGATGAGAGGTACAGCGACTTGCGCCGATGCACGGGGTGCGTGCGCACCAGCCGTTGCAGCACCGGCTTGAACATCTCCTTCTCTTCGTCGGTATATTCGGTGAAGCCGAGCGATCCGCGCGAATACATCAGCGAGTGTTCGCAGACGAGATCCTCGATCTCCGCCTTGATGTCGTCGTCGAGCGCGTCGTAGGCCGCGCGCATGTCGGCGAATTCGGTGTTGCCGCCCTTCGGGTTCACCACGCGCGCGGACAGCAGCGAGAATTTTGCCGGGATGGGACGGAACGAGCTGTCGGAGTGCCACAGGCAATTGCCGAGGTTGAACAGATTGGCGCGACTGTCCTTCGGCAGCGGCTTGCCGTCCTTGCCAAGGTTGGAGACGTCGTTCAGGCCCGAGGTGAGGCGGTATTCATCCGCCTTGGTGATGTTGCCGCCGCGCGCTTCCTCGCGCTGGCCGAAATTCAGCGCGAACGCCATCTGCTGCTCGTCGGTGATATCCTGGTCGTGGAAGACGAGAACCGCGTATTTGTCCATGGCGGCCTCGATCTCGCGCGCCTCATCTGCCGTGAGCGGCTTGCGCAAATCGAGGCCGGACACCTCGCCGACGAAATGCTTCTGAAGCTGCCGGATGGCGATCGTCATGACGTTCTCTCCCGCATCTGCGAGCGGTTTCTCCGCTCTGTTTGCGGAAAAAATGACTCGCGCGTCCGGCGATGTCAACGCGCAGCACGCATGGCACTCACGCGTTCCGCGCCATCAGCCCGCCGTCGACCGGGATCACCGCGCCGGTGAGGAAGGACGCGGCCGGCAGGCACAGGCTCAGCGTCATATGCGCGACCTCTTCGGGATCGCCGTAGCGGCCGAGTGCGGTGCGGCGCTTGGCGTAGATGGTCTTGTGCTCCTCCGAGATGCGGTCGGTGATCGCCGTGCGGATCGGGCCCGGACAGATGCAGTTGACGGTGATGCCCTCGCGACCGAGCTCGACGGCGAGCGAGCGGGTGAGGCTCGCAACGCCGCCCTTCGCTGCCGAATAAGGGCTGTGCAATGCGGTCGCGCCGAGCGCCTCGGTCGAGGCAATGTTGACGATCCGCGGACTGTTCGATTTGCGTAAATAGGGCAGCGCAGCGCGGATGATGCGCGGATGCGCCGTCAGCATCACCGCGATCCCCTTGGCCCAGGCGTCCTCATAGCCCTCGTCGTCGATCGCAACCCGCACGGAGATGCCGGCATTGTTGACGACGATGTCGAGCCCGCCGAAATGCGCGGCGGCCTCGCCGACCACGCGCTTGATCTCGTCACCAGCGGCAACGTCGAGCTTCCACGCCCTTCCTGAGCCGCCGCTCGCGGCAATCTCCCCGGCCACAGCCTGCGCGCCCTGCGCATCGAAGTCGGTGACGGCGACGTTGGCGCCTTCCGCGGCGAACACGCGCGCGGTCGCGCGCCCCATGCCGCTGGCCGCGCCGGTGACGAGAACGGTCAAGCCCTTGACGGACCGGCTGAGCTGCTTGAAATCGGGCATGCTGTTTCCTCGCGGCCTGCTTGTTCTTGTTATGATTGACAAGGCTGGCATCGATCCGCAGACAGGTCAAACAAACAAGACAAAAGGGAGGCCGCGATGGCGAACGAGCTGGATTTCTCAGGCAGGCAGGTGCTGGTCGTCGGCGGTTCGAGCGGGATCGGCAACGGCATCGCGCAGGCTTTTCGCACGAGGGGCGCGCTTGTCGCGGTTTGCGGCACGCGGGCACAGCCGAAGGACTATTCGATCGAGGAAGGCTCTGATCTCACGGGCCTCTCTTATGCGCAGCTCGATGTCGGCAACCCCGGTGCGATCGAGGCGTTCAAGCCGTCCTTCGACAGGCTCGACGTGCTCGTGCTCGCGCAAGGCGCGGTGCTCTATCGCCGCGGCGAATTCGAGATGAGCGGCTTCCGCAAGGTGGTCGAGGTCAATCTCATGAGTCTGATGGCCTGCGCGACGCGGTTTCATTCCATTTTGCGGGATGCGAAGGGCTCGCTGATCATGGTGTCCTCGACCGCGGCCTATCATTCCACCATGGGCAATCCCGCCTATAACGCCTCGAAGACCGGCGCTGTCGGATTGACGCGGACGCTGGGCGAGGCCTGGGCCGAGGACGGCATCCGCGTCAACGGCATCGCGCCCGGGCTCGTCGACACCAAGATGACGAAGGTGACGACCGACAATCCGAAGCGGCTCGAAGGCGCGCTTGCGCGTATTCCGCTGCGGCGATTAGGCACGCCGGCCGACATGGCGGGCGCCGCGCTGTTCCTGGCCTCGCCGCTGTCGTCCTACATCATCGGCCAGACGCTGGTCGTCGACGGCGGGCTGATCTTGTAGTCGAGCGAGCTACACTTTCGTCGCGACTTGGAACTGTGCCGCGCCTGATCGGTTACTTCGGCTGACCCCCGAGGAGGATCATCATGGACACGGATCGGATTGTTGGATCGGCCAAGGAATATGCCGGACGCGCGGAAGGCGCGATCGGAGACATGGCAGGCGATGCGAAGACGCAGGCATCGGGCAAGGCTCGGGAAGCCGCGGGTACAGTGCAGAATCTGTACGGCCAGGCCAAGGATGCCGTGCGCGACGCCGGCGAGACTGCGGCCGGCTACGCCAAGGACGCCTATGAGAACAGCGGCGAGACTTTCCGCGACGGGACCCAGGCACTGACGAAGAAGGTGCAGGACAATCCGCTCGGCTCGCTGCTGGTGGCCGGCGGCATCGGGTTTGCGCTCGCGCTTCTGATGTCGCGGCCTGCCCGCCGTCCGCCGCCGCGCTGGCGCTACTAACAGCTAGGCGACAAGCACGCGCACTCGTGCCCCGGACGCGCCGCAGCGCCAGAGCGCTGCTGCGCAGAGCCGGGGCCCATTCTTTTGCAAGAGAGTTGGCGTGAGAGAGCTGGGTCCCGGCTGCGGCGCATCACCAAGAAGTGCTGCGCCGCGTCCAGGACACGGCGGCAGACATGGCGGCAATTACCGGAACATCTCGGCTGAGCGCCCGACGTTCCCGGGCGGACGTGGAGCCCCGGGATTGAGATTCGGATTGCGTGGCCCGGGCGGCGGCGCCAGTTGACGCGGCGGCGGTGGCTGCGGCGAACCGAAGCCAAAGAAATCCCGGAATAACGGCTGGGCCTGGGCCGGCTGCTGCATCGGCGGCCTTTTCGGTGCGAGCTTTGGCGGCGCGATCACGGCCGCTGCGCCCGCAGCCGCATTGCCGTCAGGCGTCGTCGCCGCAACAGGCGTATCGCCCTTGGCCTGCTCGCGGCCGACTTCGCGGCGCGGCCAGGCATAGTCGTCGGCACGGCCGGCCGGAGCCGTCAGCGGCTCGCCCTTCACCATCGTCTTCGCAGCGAGCGCATCGACGGCGGCGGGACGCGAGCCCGGTCCGCCCAGCAATTGATCGGCCGAGATCGAGGCCGCAACCAGTGGCACGATCGGGCCCGCCAGCGGCCGTGGCGCGGGCTTGCCGGGCTCGACGCTGGTGTCGGGGGTCGCCGGCTCGCTCGGCAGCGCGATCGGGCCGGAGCGTCCTGCGAGCAGGCGTGTGATCTCGCGCTCGACGTAATGGGCGAGCTTGCGCGCGCCGGGCTTGGTGAAAAAGACGCCGTCGGAGCTGCGGAGCTGACGGATCTGGCCTTCGAAATCGGGGCCCTTCTGAAGGAAGCGGCCGGCCTCGTCGACAAAACCATCCCAGACGTCGACATAAGTGATGCCGGCCTTGGCCGCGCCTTCGCGATAGAGCGAATCGAGGAACAGCATGTCCGCCGTGCCCTTCTGGCCGCGGATGGCGGGAAGGCCGACCCAGAGCACCGGCACGCCCTTGGCCTTGAGGATATTGGCCAGTTCCTCGATCTTCTTGCCGTAGAGCTCGATCCAGCGCTCGTCACGGAATTCGTAGAGGCCGCTCGCATTGCGTGCGGTCTTTTCCGGCGTGGCCGCAGGTGTGTCGGCATTGTCGGCGTCGTCCTGCGGCAAGTCGGCATCGGCAGGCTTGTCGTCCGGTTTGGCGGCGCTGTCGGTGCCGGGCTTGGTCTCGCCGGGTTTTGCCGGTGGTTTGGCGCGGGCGCCCTTGTCGTTCTTCTTGTCCTTCTCCGTGGCCTTGTCCGGCTTGTCGGCGACAGGCTCGCGGATTGCGGCGCGGTCGTTGAGGCCGAGCATGACGACGATGACGTCGGGCTTCTCGGTCTCGAGGATACCCCTGGCCGCTGCCGCCCAATCCGAGGGCTCACCCTTCGGCTGGTACTTGATCAGGCCAGAGGTGGTCCTGTGCTTGCGGATCACGCCCATGTCGGGCTGCTCGCTGTAGGCGTCCTCCAGTCCGTAGGCGAGCCAGTCGGCCATGGCGTCGCCGATCACCAGCACGTTCTTCTCGGGGATGGTGTCGCGTTTCGCCGGCGCCGGCGCGCGTGAAAAATCCTGGCGCGGTGCCTGCTGCTGTTGCTGTTGGAACGGCGCGAAGAAGTCGCCGCCGAACCAGCCGCCGCCACCGCCGCCGCCGCGTTGTGGCGGTGGGGCCGCGCGCTGCGGCGGGCCGCCGAAGCCGGGGAAGTTGAAGAACTGCGCAGAGGCGGGGCCCGCGACCGCCACCAGAATCGCGAGCGCCGTCCCCAGCGCGATCAATGGGCCGGTCTCGGTCAGCGCCTTGAACAGGGACTTTTTCGACATGCGATCTCGGGCACGCGCAACGGGGATCGGAAGCGGCTTAACATAATAACGGAATCGGGCGCCAAACAGGCAAATTCCGTTGCAGATTCTTGCCCCATACACCGGGGAACAGCCGCCTCCGTCAAGGCTGCGTGCCAAAATCCCTGTTCAGGGTTACTTTCGGGGCGATTTTACCGTCCGCGCAGTCGATCCAGTGCATTCGAGGAGGCAAAGCCGTCCGCGGGGACCCCGATCGAGACCTGGAAGTTGCGCAGCGCTTCCCTGGTCTGGCCGCCGAACTGGCCATCCGGAGTGCCTTTGTAGAAGCCACGCTGGGCCAGCAGCTGCTGCAGTTCCAGCCGCTCGGTGCGCGACAGTTCGCGCTCCTGCCGCGGCCAGGGCTGCACGAAAGGCTGCCCGCCGCGCAGGCGGTCGGCGAAATGGCCGATCGCCAGCGCATAGGCCTCGGCCGGATTGTACTTCATGATGACGCGGTAATTCTGCAGCATCAGGAAGCCGGGTCCTTGCGCGCCCGCCGGGGCCAGCAAATAGGCTTTCTCCGCCGGATGCGGGAATGGCTGCCCCGTCGCCCGCTTCAGCCCGAGCTTCTCCCATTGCGCGATGGTCATCGCCTTGGCGCGGTCGGCCAGCATGTAGTTGAAGCCTTGCGGCACCACGACTTCAAAGCCCCAGGTCTGGCCGGCCTGCCAGCCGTCCTTCTTCAGATTGTTGGCGGTCGAGGCGATCAGGTCGGTCGGATTGTCGACGACGTCGCGCCGTCCGTCGCCGTCGCCGTCGACGGCAAAGCGCTTGAACGCGGTCGGCATGAATTGGGTCGGGCCGAACGCGCCGGCCCAGGAGCCGCGCAGCTGCTCGGGCCTGAGATCACCGCGGTTCAGGATTTCCAGTGCGGAGAGGAATTCGTCCTTGAAATAGGCCTGGCGGCGGCCAATGCAGGCGAGCGTCGCGGTCGATTGCAGCACGCTACGGTCGCCCATCTGCGTCGAGTAATTGGACTCGATGCCCCAGATCGAGGCGATGATGTAGCGGTCGACGCCGGTGGCCTTTTCCGTGGCGTCGAACTGCGCCTTGTATTGGGTGAGGATCTCGCGGCCCCTGGCGAGGCGGTTGTCGTTCACGAGGATGTCGAGATAGGCCCAGATCGACTTGGTGAACTCCGGCTGCGAATCCATCAGGTCCATGATGCGCAGGTCAGGCGAGAGCCCGGCCGTGAAGCGCTGGAAATTCTCCTGGGTGATGTTGCGCCGTGCGGCATCGGGCCACATCCCGGCGACGCAATTGCCAAAATTGCCGGCGGCCTCGCGGATCGCCGCGGCCGTCATCAGCGGATGGCCCGAAGCGCCGTCCTCGCCGCTCCAGGGGATCGCTCCCGTTGGCGCGCCGCCCGGGCTGGGCGCCGCTTGCGAAGGTGCGGGGCTTGCACCGGAGAAGATGCCGCCGAACAGGTTGGAAAGGCCGTTCTGCGCCTGGGCGTGCGCGCTGGTGGGCAGCAGCAAAGCGGCGGCAATCATCATTGCGCCGGTCGCGGATACCACCCGTCCTGCCTGCCCTGCCACCGATTGCATCATGTCCCACCCGTCGGCCTCTGGAATCCGCCATCAGGAGGCCTGGTTACGGTTGCCAATAGCTTAACAAAGGTGAAATTTTGGTGGCGGCCTTTTTCTTAACTCTGCGCGGATGAGGCCCCACAACCGCCTTTGTTGGCGGTTGCAAACAGGTTAGCAAGATCCGATTGCTCCGTCCCCATGTGCCCCCAGGTATTCGAACAATCACATGAAAATTCGCAAAGCCGTATTCCCCGTCGCCGGCCTCGGCACCCGCGTCCTGCCCGCCACCAAGGCGATGCCGAAGGAAATGCTGACCATCGTCGACAAGCCGCTGATCCAATACGTCTATGACGAGGCGAGGGAGGCCGGCATCGAGCACTTCGTCTTCGTGACCGGCCGCAACAAGAATGTCATTGAAGATCATTTCGACCGGATGTTCGAGCTCGACGCCACGCTCGCGGCGCGCGGCAAGAAGGCCGAGCAGGACATCCTGGCGCAGAACCAGCCCGAAGCTGGCGCCGTCAGCTTCACCCGGCAGCAGGCGCCGCTCGGCCTCGGTCACGCGGTCTGGTGCGCGCGCGACATCGTCGGCGACGAGCCGTTCGCGGTCGTGCTGCCCGACGAGCTCGTGCTCAACACCCCGGGCTGCCTCAAGCAGATGATCGAGATGGCATCCTCGCTTGGCGAGAAATCCAATCTGGTCGCGGTCGAGGCGGTGCCCGACCATCTCACACATCAATACGGCATCTGCGGCGTCGGCAAGCGCAGCGGCAAGATGTTCGAGGTCGACGGCATGGTCGAGAAGCCGGCCAAGGGCACCGCGCCCTCCAACCTCTCGATCACCGGCCGCTACATCCTCCAGCCCGAGATCTTCAAGATACTGGAGACGCAGGAGCGCGGCGCCGGCGGCGAGATCCAGCTCACCGACGCCATGATCGGGCTCGCCAAGTCGCAGAAATTCTACGGCGTCGAGTTCGAGGGCGAGCGCCACGATTGCGGCTCAAAGCCCGGCTTCCTCCGCGCCAACATCGCCTACGGCCTGAAGCGGCCGGAGCTGCGCGACGGGCTGATCGCAGAGATAAAGAAGTATCTGGGGCAGTAGCGCCCCTCGTCATTGCGAGGAACGAAGCGACGAAGCAATCCAGACTGCTTCCGAGGAGAAAGTCTGGATTGCTTCGCTTCGCTCGCAATGACGTGGAGGGAGCGCTTCACGCCACCAGCGACAGCTTCGGCAGGCTCGCAACCACCGACTGGTTTCGCCCGCCAGCCTTCGCGGCGTAGAGCGCCTTGTCGGCGGCGGCGACCAGGACCGGCCAGTCCATGCCGGCAGTGGGAATGAGGCTGGCGACGCCGCAGGAGACCGTTGAAATCACCGGCTCGTCGGACCAGCCCTGCACCTTGAGGCGGATCGCCTCGGCGACCTTGAAGGCATCGCTGGCCGAAACGTTCGGCAGCAGCACGGCGAACTCCTCGCCGCCATAGCGGGCGGCGCAGTCGCCGGCCCGGCTCACCGAATCGGAAATGCAAATGGCGATGCCGACCAGCACCTGGTCGCCCGCCTGATGGCCGAACGTGTCGTTGTAGGCCTTGAAGTGATCGGCATCGATCATCAGCAGCGCGAGCGGGGTCTTCTGGCGCATGGCGCGCCGCCATTCGACGTCGATGACGGAATCGAACTTGCGGCGGTTCTTCAGGCCGGTGAGCGCATCGGTCGTCGCCATCTCCTCGAGCTTGCGCTCGGCCTCGGCGCGCCGGCCGATCTCGCGCGCCAGCACCAGCGTCGATCCCAGCACGAACAGGGCAAGGACCAGCACCACCGCGCCAATGCGAAACGCTTCCCTCTGCCAGAGCGCGAACACCGCAGCCAGAGGCTTGCCCGCCACCACGAACAGCGGTCCGCTGTCCGAGCTACGGACATAGAGCCGCGGCGTCGGATCGACCGGGCCCTGTCCCGAATAGGAGGCGCCAATCGGGAGATTCTCGGGCTTCCAGGCTCTGCGGTCGTTCAGGTTCGTGCCGATCACGTCGAGGTCGAAAGGCCGCCGCATCATGATGGTGCGGTCACGCTTGAGCACGGTAATGGTGTCTTCGGGATCGAGGTTCAGCCTTTCGAACAATTCGTGGAAATAGCTGAAGCGGATCGAGCCGGCTACGACGCCGAGGAACCCGCCGTCGGTGTCGCTGATGCGCCGGCTCAGCACGATGGAATAGGCCCCGCGGAACAGCATCGGGCGGCTGATGAAGAGCCCGGCTTTGGGATTATCGCGATGAACCTTGAAGTAGTCCTCCTCGCCCCGGCTCTCCGGCAGGGGATCGAGCGTGGAGGCGTCGATGGTCAGCCGGCCGTCGGCATCGAACACCTGGATGGCGCCGAAATGCTTGGCGGTGGTTGCATGGTCGAACAGGATCAGGTGACGGATCGTCTTGGAGACGGTTGCGAGCTCGGGCAGCAGCATGTTGCCGGCCACCGCCTTCAGCGACAAATCGTAGATCTCGACGTTACGGCTGACGTCGGACTCGATGCTCGTCGCGAGGTTCTCCAGCGTCTGGCGGGCGAGCGCCTCCTCGCCCCGGCGCATGTCGAGCATCACGTTGACGCAAATGGCGGAAAAGCCGATCACCGTCACCACGGACGAGATAATCAGCAGCTTCGCCGAAATCCGCCACGGCCGGCGGACCGTGAACTCGCGCCATCCAGACAACATCGCTTGCTCCCGACATCAGTGGATGCGCCCGAAAGCTTGAGCAGTGTTTAAGGCGGGATTTCGCTGCCACAATGAGTTAAGGATCGGTTTACACGGCCCACGGTTTTGGGCAGACCTCGATGGGACGGTCCAGGCGAGAGGACGATTGTGAACGACTACGACGCGTTGCGCGACTATCTGATGCGGCAGAAGCAGGCCGAATTCGTCCTGAGCTTCGAACAGATCGAGGAGATCATCGGCGCGGCGCTGCCGCGCGCGGCCAATCGTGCCTCATGGTGGGACAGCCTGCGCAGCCCCGACATCCAGATGCCGCAACGCGAAGCCTGTCTCGCCGCGGGGTTCAAGGCCGTGCGGATGCCCGACGGGGCGAGCGTGCGGTTCACGAGGCTGAAGAAGGACGGGCGCAGGCCGGGATAGAGCGCCGTTGTTTCTCTTGTGTGCGCTTCTCGCCACCTTTTCCCACAAGGGGAGAAGGGAAGGCGGCGCGCGCTGCAACCTAGCTCGCCGCTTCCAGCCGCACTTCCGTCAGCAGGCGCATCGCGGCATCGGCGTCCATCGGCTCGCCGAAGGCGAAGCCTTGGGCGTATTCGCAGCCCATCTGGTAGAGCTCGACCGCATCCGAATCGGTCTCGGCGCCCTCGGCCACCACGTCCATGCCGAGGTCGTGCGCGAGCGCGATGATCGACTTCAGGATCACCGGCCGCGTGCCGCGGTTGGTGGTGCGGACGAAGGACTGGTCGATCTTGATGGTGTCGAACGGGAAGCGCTGCAGATAGGCCAGCGAGGAATGGCCGGTGCCGAAATCGTCGAGCGAGAGCCCGGTGCCGAGCTCGCGAATTCGCGTCAGCATCTGTGCCGCGTGCTCCGGGTTCTCCATCACCAGCGATTCCGTCAATTCGAGCTTGAGCGTGCCGCGCGCCACCGAGGAGCGCGACAGCACGGTGCGGATGTCGTGGATCAGGTCGTGGCGCAGCAATTGCCGTGACGAGACGTTGACGGAGGCGAAGATCGGCTCGCGGGAGCGCATCGCGCGCTGCCAGATCGACAGCTGCTTGGCGGTCTGGTCGAGCACGAACATGCCGAGGTCGACGATCAGGCCGGTCTCTTCCGCGATGGTGATGAACTCCGACGGCGCCATGCGTCCGAGCTTGGGGTGATCCCAGCGCACCAGCGCTTCGAAGCCGGCGACGGAGCGATCCTCCAGCCGCACGATCGGCTGGTACAGGATGGTGAGCTCCTGTCGCTCGATGGCGCGGCGCAGCTCGCTCTCCAACGTCAGGCGGTCCGTCTTCCGCGCCCGCATCGCGGGCTTGTAGACGTCGATGCGGTCGCCGCCGATGCGCTTGGAGTGATACATCGCCAGCTCGGCGTCCTTGATGATCTCGTCCGTGAGCTGAACTTGCGGATCGGACAGTGCCAGACCGATCGACGCGGTGAGGAAGATCTCGCGGTCGTTGAAGGCGATCGGCGCGCGGATGGTCTTGCGGATGGTCTCGGCGAAGGCCGTGATGCGGGCCGGGTCCTGCTCCGACAGAAGGATCAGGCCGAACTGATCTCCGGCCATGCGGGCCAGCGTATCCTGCGGCTTCAGGATGCGGGTGAGGCGGCGGGCCAGTGTCAGCAGAATGGAATCGCCGACCGCGATGCCGACGGAATCGTTGACCTGCTTGAAGCGGTCGAGATCGATCACCATCAGCGTCGGCCGCAGCGTCGGCATGGTCTTGGCGAAATGCGCGACCGCACCCAGCCGGTCCATGAACAGCTTGCGGTTCGGCAGGCCGGTGAGGTTGTCATGCACGGAATCGTGCAGCAGGCGCTCTTCCGCGTTGCGCAGATCGGTGACGTCGGTGAGCGTTCCGACCACGCGCGAGACCTCGCCGTCGGAGCCGACCACCGGGCGCGCCTTCAGCGCGAACCACATGAAATGGCCGTCCGGCGTGCGCAGGCGGAAATCCTGCACCAGGCGGCCGCGGCGCTGGTCGAGCACGCTGTCGAGCGCGGCGCGGAAACGATCCTGGTCGAGCGGATGCAGCACCTCGAGCCACGAGGCCGCCGGTCCCTCGAGCGTGCCGCGCTTCAGTCCGAGCAGGGCTTCGGTCTCGGGGCTGGTGAAGACCTTGTCGGCGGAAACGTCCCAGTCCCAGATCAGATCGCCGGAGCCGGCCAGGGCGAGCGCCCGCCGCTCGATGTCGGAGACGACGCCGGTGCTGGCGCCGCCGCCGGCGAAGGCGTGCTGCATCACCGTGAAGCCGATCAGCATCACGATCAGCACGAGGCCGCCGAGCAGGGCAGGGCCCACGATGTCGTTGGTCACGGAACCCGCGACCGTCATGCCGGCCGCGACCACCCAGACCACCAGGAGGAACCAGGTCGGGATCAAGAGCACGGCACGGTCGAAGCCGTGGGTGGAGAGATAGACGATCAGCGCGAAGCCCGCGAAGGCGATCAGCACCAGCGATATGCGCGCGATGCCGGAGGCGACGGCGGGATCGAACAGCGCGAGCGCGACCAGGGACCCCAGGAAGGCCAGCCAGCCCACGGTGATGTGCGAATAGCGCACATGCCATCGGCTGAGATTGAGATAGGCGAACAGGAACACCAGCAGCGTTGCCGCCAGGATCGCTTCACCCGCCGCGCGCCAGATGCGCTCGGCGTTGTTCGACATGTCGAGCACCTTGCCCCAGAAGCCGAAATCGACGCCGATATAGACCAGCACCGCCCAGGCCAGCGCCGCGGCGGCCGGGAACATGATGCTGCCCTTCACCACGAACAGGATCGTCAGCACCAGCGCGAGCAAGCCGGAGATGCCGATCACGATGCCCTGGTACAGCGTGAACGAGTTGACCTTGTCCTTGTAAGATTCCGGCTCCCACAGATAGAGCTGCGGCAGCTTGTCGGTGCGCAGCTCGGCGACGAAGGTGACGACGGCGCCGGGATCGAGCGTGATGCGGAACACGTCGGCGGTTGCGCTTTCCTGACGCTCGGGCCGATCGCCGATCGAGGGCGTGATGGTGGCGATGCGCGACAGGCCGAGGTCGGGCCACAGCAGCCCCGAGGAGACGATGCGGTAATGCGGAGCGACGATCAGCCGGTCGAGCTGGTCGTCGGTGTTGTTGGCGAGCGCGAACACGATCCAGTTCTGGCCGCCCTCGCGGGCGCGCACCTCGATGCGGCGGACGATGCCGTCGGTGCCGGGCGCGGTGGAGACCTGGATACGATCGGCGTCACTGCGCTGGTGCTCGAGCACGCCGGTGAGGTCGATCGCGGGCGCGTCGCTGCGAACGCTGACAGCGTCGAGCGCGCGTGCAGGAGACGCGGCAACGAGCATCATGAGGCCCAGCGCGATGGGCGCGAGGCACCTGATCAGACGCAAGGTCAGTTCTCCGCGTTTGACGCAAATTTCGAGTGCAAGGCAACTCTACAAGGCGATTCTAAAAGGCGATTTCGGCCGGACGGAAACGTCCGGTGCGTCGCGATAGATGCCACGAAAGCAAGGAAAATCAAAGGGTTTCCGCCCAGCCCTGTGGGCCGGCGGCCTACACTTCCAACACAATTTTGCCAATATGTGCGCTGGTTTCCATGCGCCGATGAGCATCGGCTGCCTTTTCCAGCGGGAAAGTGCTGTCCATCAGCGGCTTGACGCGGCCTTCACGCAAAAGCGGCATCACTTTCTGTTCGATCGCCGCCACCATGGCCGCCTTGTCCGCATTACTACGGGGGCGCAGGGTCGAGCCGGTATGGGTGAGGCGTTTGACCATCACCTTGGCGATGTTGACGCTGACCTTGGGCCCGTTCAGCGTCGCGATCTGCACGATGCGGCCGTCGATCGCGGCGGCATCATAGTTGCGATCGACATAGTCGCCCGCGACCATGTCGAGGATCAGATTGACGCCTTCCTTGCCTGTCTCTTCCTTGACCACGGCGACGAAGTCTTCGTTCTTGTAGTTGATGGCGCGATCAGCCCCGAGCTTGAGACAGGCATCGATCTTGTCCTGCGATCCCACGGTGACGAACACCTTCGCACCGAACGCCTTCGCGAGCTGGATTGCCATGGTACCGATGCCGGAGGAGCCGCCATGGATCAACAGCGTCTCGCCGGCCTTCAGGCCGCCGCGTTCGAACACGTTGTGCCAGACCGTCATCAGCGTTTCCGGCAGCGCGCCGGCTTCCTTGATCGACAGCGCCGGCGGCACGCTCATCGCCTGGGCGTCCTGCGCGATACAGTACTGCGCATAACCGCCGCCTGCGACCAGCGACATCACCTTGTCGCCGATCTTGTGCCGCTTGGCGTTGCTGCCGACCGCAACCACTTCGCCCGCAATCTCCAGACCCGGCAGGTCGCTGGCGCCGGGCGGCGGCGGATACGCGCCGGAGCGCTGCGCGACGTCGGGCCGGTTGACGCCGGCAGCCATCACCTTGACCAGGATCTCGTCCGGTCCCGGCTGCGGCAGCGCGCGTTGTTCCGGAACCAGCACCTCAGGTCCGCCGGGCTTGGAGATGGCGACCACGGTCATTTGCGCGGGCAGCTTGTCCATGATGTGTCCTTGAGCAAAGGTGCGGGAGAACGAGGCCATTGCTTAGCCAGCGCGGCCGACGCTGGCAACCGCCTCAGCATTGTGCCGCGAACGCAGGAGGAACGAGATGGCGACGGAAGACGATGACCGCCCGCGCAAGAAGATCACGCATGAAATCGGACAGGATCTCTCACTGTTGTCGGTGGAGGAACTGACCGAGCGCGTCACGCTGCTCAAGACCGAGATCGCCAGACTGGAGGAAGCCGCCACCAAAAAGCGCGCCTCGCGCGATGCGGCGGATCATTTCTTCAAGAAATAGGATTCACGCTCTCGTGTCCCGGACGCGGTGCGGCACGCAGTGACGCTCCGCAGAGCCGGGACCCATGCCTCACCGAACGCCTCGGCCAAAGAACTGGGCCCCGGCTCAGCAGTGCAGCACCTCGTGCCGCACCGCGTTCCGGGGAACGAGACCTAGCTCGGCCACTGGCCGATATGGCTAACGAACTCTCAAAAAATTGGCTCGTTTACCGTCGATTAAGCTTTCGGGTTTATGACTGGAGCTGTCCTCGTTTGGACACCGAGTGGCTCCTGTCCACTCTGTTTGACGCCTCCCTGTTATCAACTTTCAAAGCCGCCGGTCTCCGGCGGCTCTTTTTTTACGTTTTTGTATCGCGTTGCGGTTGAATTCCCGGGATTGACCCGCGGAAACCATATCCGCGCTTGTCACTGGACTCGGCGCTCCCGGCGCGCAATGATTTGTTCATCATAAGCCGGCGCCAAAGCCGGATCGTCAAACAGTTGCGTAAGAGGCGTTAACCATGGAACGTTTGCAGGCCGACGGCGCTCTCGTTCAACTCAGCGAGCGGTTTACCAATTCTGCGGCGTTCGGCGTCCTGTTCCGCGAGGGCATGGACCTCGTCGAAGAGACTGCCGCCTATCTCGACGGCGACGGCCGCACCGAGGCCAAGGCCCTCGACCGTGCCGTGAGCCTCACCTACGCAACCGAGAGCATGCGTCTCACCACCCGCCTGATGCAGCTCGCTTCGTGGCTGCTGTTGCACCGCGCGGTGAAGGAAGGCGAGATGACGCTGAGCCAGGCCAATCGCGAGAAGACCAAGGTCAAGCTCAGCGCGGCCGATCCCGGCCCCGCCGACACCATCGAGAGGCTGCCCTCGCAGCTCCAGGACCTGATCCATCGCTCGATGAGCCTGCAGACCCGCGTGCGCCGCCTCGACACCACCATCCACACCCCGCCGGCCGAGCACGTCGCGATCGGCAATCCGCTGGTGCCGCATCTCAACGCGCTGAAGGCGGCGTTCGAGCGTTAAAGCTTACGTGCCCTAAGGGCACGCTGCCGTAGGGTGGGCAAAGGCGCGTAGCGCTGTGCCCACCATCTTTCACCTGGGACTACAGCTGGAGTTTCGTGGGCACGCTTTCGCTTTGACCACCTTTCGAAATCTAGGCCTTGCTCAGGCACCCCGCAAACAAAAACGCCCCCGGCTCTCCCGGGGGCGTTTTTCGTGTCCAACCTTGCGGGCCGGATCAGTCCTTCTTGAGGAAGCCCGAAAACTTCTTCTGGAAGCGCGAGACGCGGCCGCCGCGATCCATCAGCTGGGCGTTGCCGCCGGTCCAGGCCGGGTGCGATTTCGGGTCGATGTCGAGGTTCAGCGTGTCGCCTTCCTTGCCCCAGGTGGAGCGGGTCAGGTACTCGGTTCCGTCGGTCATCACGACCTTAATCGTATGATAGTTCGGGTGAATTTCGGCTTTCATGGCAATTCCTCGGCGCCCCGGCGCCTTCTGGTGGCTAACGAATGACGGATTTGGGCGGCTCTATACCCCACGATATCAGGTAAAACAAGACATGGCAGGCCGCGAACCGGGCTTCCCCCTAAGGGACATCCCGGATTTGCCACTACTCTTGCACCGGCCTATTGGGAGCAAACGAATGCAATGGGTCGGATCTCATGAGCGCAGTGGAACGGCTTGATGACCAGTATGTCGATCGGCCTGGAATGAATTCCCAAGTGAATTCGGCCGAGACCCCCTCGATCGAAGCCGAGCTGATCGAAGAGCCGGCCAAAGGTCGCGCCAAGCTGCGGCCGCTGCTCGCGCTGGCGCCCTATGTCATCCGCTATCGCGGCCGGGCGGCGCTGGCCTTCGTCGCACTCACGGTCGCGGCGATGACCACGCTGCTGGTGCCCATCGCGGTGCGCCGGATGATCGATTTCGGCCTGACGCCCGAGGGCATCGAGCTGATCAACAGCTACTTCTCGGTCATGCTCGCGGTGGTCGCCGTGCTCGCGCTCGCCAGCGCCGCGCGCTACTACCTCGTGATGACGATCGGCGAGCGCATCGTTGCCGACCTCAGAGGCGACGTCTTCGCTCATCTGCTCTCGCTCTCCCCAGCCTTCTTCGATTCCGCGCGCAGCGGCGAGTTGATCTCGCGGCTCACCGCCGACACCACCCAGCTCAAATCGGCCGTCGGCGCCTCCGTGTCGATCGCACTGCGCAATTTGATGATGTTCCTGGGCGCCGCGGCGATGATGGTGATCACGAGCCCCAAGCTGTCGGGCTTCGTGCTGCTGGCCATCCCCTTGATCGTGCTGCCGCTGGTCGCCTTCGGCCGCTGGGTGCGGCGGCTGTCGCGCAATGCGCAGGACACGCTCGCCGACGCCTCGGCCTATGCCGGCGAGCTGGTTGGCGCGATCCGCACCGTGCAAGCCTATACCAGCGAGCAATTCGCCGAGAAGCGTTTCGGCGGCGAGGTCGAGCAGGCCTATGAGGCTGCGCGCACCTCGACGCAGGCCCGCGCGGTGCTCACCGCCATCATCATCTTCATCGTGTTCGCAAGCGTGGTCGCGATCCTCTGGATCGGCTCGCACGACGTGCTGTCAGGCGCGATCTCGCCGGGCCGGCTCGGTCAGTTCGTGCTGTATGCGGTGTTCGCCGCAGCCGGCCTCGGCCAGCTCAGCGAGGTCTGGGGCGAGGTGTCGGCGGCATCAGGCGCGGCCGAGCGCCTGTTCGAGATCTTGCACGTGAAGCCGGACATCGAGGCGCCTGCGTCCCCCCGAGCGCTGCCGGTGCCGGCGCGCGGCGAGGTCAGTTTCGATCAGGTCAGCTTTGCCTATCCGGTGCGGCGCGACGTCAATGTGCTCGATGCCGTGTCATTCACGGTGCGCCCCGGCGAGAAGGTCGCGATCGTCGGTCCGTCCGGCGCCGGCAAGAGCACGATCTTTCACCTCTTGCTGCGCTTCTACGATCCGCGCAGCGGCGCGATCTCGCTCGACGGCGTGCCGGTCAAATCCGCCGATCCCCGGGATTTCCGCGCGCGCATCGCGCTGGTGCCGCAGGAATCCAACGTGTTCGCCGCGAGCGCGCGCGAGAACATCCGCTTCGGCCGGCCCGATGCGACCGACGCCGAGGTCGAGCGCGCCGCCGAGCTCGCCCATGCCGCCGAATTCATCCGCCGCCTGCCCGAAGGTTTCGACACCCCGCTCGGCGAGCGCGGCGTGACGCTGTCAGGCGGCCAGCGCCAGCGCATCGCGATCGCCCGCGCGATTCTGCGCGATGCGCCTCTGCTTCTGCTCGATGAAGCCACCTCCGCGCTCGATGCCGAAAGCGAGACGCTGGTGCAGACCGCGCTCGAAGAGCTGATGCGCCACCGCACCACGCTGGTGATCGCGCATCGCCTCGCCACCGTGCTGTCCTGCGACCGCATCCTGGTGATGGACCAGGGCAGGATCGTCGAGCAGGGCACGCATGCCGAGCTCGTGGCTGCGAACGGGCTTTATGCGCGGCTGGCGCGGCTGCAGTTCGAGGGCGCTTGAGGCGGCGAGCCGGGCGAGGTGAAGCGCTGCGATCGTCGCCTCACCCGCACTGTCATCGCCCGCGCCATTCCATCTTCAGCACCGGCCGCCCGGAGGTCGGGTTCACATCGTCCCCGGCATGGGCAAAGCCGTTGCGTTCGTAGAAGCGGATGGCGCGGCTGTTGTCCTTGTTGACGAGCAGCGTGATGCCTGATGGCGACAGGCGCTTGGCCTCTTCGACCAGCAGCTTTGCGGCATCCGAGCCCCAGTGATCGGGGTCGACCACGAGCTGGTCGAGATAGCCCTCGCCATCGATCGTGACGAAACCGATCGGCCCGCCATTCAGTTCCGCCACCACGATCCGGGCCTTCGGCACCAGATCCTTGCGCCAGCGCTCGCGCCACCATTCCAGACGGGCCGCGAAGTCGATCTGCGGATAGGCCTGCTGCCAGGTGCGATGCCAGAGGTCGATCGAGGCTGCTTCGTCCTCGGGGCGATAGGCGCGGAGGTGGAGGGCGCTCACTACCGCTCCGTCAGCTTCAGCTCGATGCGGCGGTTCCGCTTGTAGGCTTCTTCGGTGTTGCCGGCATCGAGCGGCTGGAATTCGCCGAAACCGGCCGCGACGAGGCGCTGGGCCGGCACGCCGAGCGAGACCAGATATTGCACCACCGAGATCGAGCGCGCAGCCGACAGGTCCCAGTTCGACTTGAAGTTCGCACCGCTCACCGGGCGGACGTCGGTATGGCCGTCGACGCGCAGCACCCAGGGGATCTCGCTCGGGATCTTCTTGTCGAGCTCGATCAGCGCGGTCGCCAATGTGTCGAGTTCCGCACGGCCCTCGGGCAGAAGCATCGCCTGTCCGGTGTCGAAGAACACTTCGGACTGGAACACGAAGCGGTCGCCGACGATGCGGATGTCGGGCCGGTTGCCGAGGATGGCGCGCAGCCGGCCGAAGAACTCCGAGCGGTAGCGCGACAATTCCTGCACGCGCTGCGCCAGTGCCACGTTGAGGCGAGAGCCGAGATCGGCGATCCGGTTCTGTGATTCCTTGTCGCGCTTCTCGCTGGCGTCGAGCGCTTCTTCCAGCGCCGCCAGCTGCCGGCGCAAAGCGCTGATCTGCTGGTTTAGCACCTCGATCTGCGCCAGCGCCCGCGCCGAAACGGCCTTCTCCGAGTCCAGCGCCTTGCCGAGCTCCGAGGTCTTGCCTTGCGCGTCGTTGCCGGCGGCAGCCAGGCCGTCATAGAGGCCCTTGATGCGGTCGCGCTCGCTCTCGGCGGAGGCGAGGCCGGCCTTCAGCGATGAGACCTGATCGTCGAGCGTGAGCTTGCCGAGCTTTTCGAGCGACAACAGCTCGTTGAGCTGCGCGATCTTGGCGTTGAGTTGCTCCAGCGCCTTGTCCTTGCCAGTGACCTCCTGCGACAGGAAGAACTGCACCACCAGGAATACCGACAGCAGGAACACGATCGACAGCACCAGCGTCGACAGTGCGTCGACGAAGCCGGGCCAGTAGTTGAGGCCGCCGTCGCTGCGGCGGCCGCGCGCTAGAGCCATATCGCTAACTCTTCTCCGGCTGGCGTGCGAGCCGTTCCAGCAGCCGCCGGATCTCGCGGTTCTGCTCGCCCTGGCCATCGGCCCATTCGCGGATCATCTGCTGCTCGGTGCGCATGTGCGAGACCAGTGCCTGGATGGCTTCGGCAAGGCTTGCCATCGCGGCCGTGGTGCCGCGGCTGGCGCTGCCTTCCTCGAGCACGGAGCGCAAGCGTTCGACCGCGGCCTGGAGCTCGCCGCTGGCGACCCCGCCGCCGCCACCGGAAGCGACCGCGACTTCGCCGCTGCCATATTCCCGCACCGTGGTGGCGAGCCAGTCTTCGAGGTCGGTGTAGAAGCGGTTCTGCGCCTGGCTCGATTGCAGATCGAGGAAGCCGAGGATCAGCGAGCCGGCAAGGCCGAACAGGGAGCTCGAGAACGAGATGCCCATGCCGCCGAGCGGGGCGGCGAGGCCCTCCTTCAGCGTGTCGAACAATGCGCCGGAATCGCCGCCGACCTTGAGCCCGTCGATCACCTTGCCGACCGAGCCGACCGTCTCGATCAGGCCCCAGAAGGTGCCGAGCAGGCCGAGGAAGACCAAAAGGCCGGTCATGTAGCGCGAGATGTCGCGGGCTTCGTCCAGGCGGGTCGCGATCGAATCGAGCAGGTGCCGCATGGTGGTCTGGGTGATCGACATCCGCCCCGAGCGCTCGCCGCCGAGGATCGCCGCCATAGGCGCCAGCAGTTTCGGGTGCCGCGCCGGCGCCAGGCCGGGATCGGCGATGCGGAAATTGTTGACCCAGGACACTTCAGGATAGAGCCGGATGACCTGGCGGAAGGCCAGGATGATGCCGATGAACAGCACCGCCCCGATCAGGGCATTGAGCCCGGGATTGGCGAAGAAGGCCTGGATGATCTGCTTGTAGAGCACCACGCCCACCAGCGTGCACAGCACCAGGAAGACGAGCATCCGCACCAGGAAGACGCTGGGTGAGGACAGTTTGGTGTACTCGATATCCATGGTGGAGCGGGAAGTGCCAGGCGGCATGGCCGGTATCATCCATTACGTAAGCTTGCTTGCGGCGCGCACTATGGCACAGCGCCGGCCCAAAAAAAGCGCCGGATGAGCCGATTTCGGGGACAGCTCGGGGAACCCGGAGCCGAAGCGGCGCTTTGATAGCCGGGTATCTGCAGAAGTTCGCCATTCGGGGGGGCGCATGAGCGTCGTTTCCGCGATCATCGGGACTGCCGAACGGGTGCCGCTTCCGGACGTGGTGATCCGCGCCGCGATCCAGCGCCTGTGCTCCCGCAGCGCAACCCGCCTCGCCGCACATGACGCCGCCGCCGACGCCGCTTTCGCCGGCCGGATGATGCTGCGGCCGATCGCTGGGGATGCCGAGGCCGGGGGCGGCGAGGTGCCCGCTTCGTTCTTCGCCGACATGCTCGGCCCCAGCCGCAAATTCTCCTGCTGTTTCTACAAGACCGGTGCGACCACCCTGCAGGAGGCGGAGGAGGAGGCGCTGCGCCAGACTGTCGAGCATGCCGGTCTTGCCGACGGCCAGACCATCCTCGAGCTCGGTTGCGGCTGGGGCTCGCTGTCGCTGTGGATGGCCCGGCAGTTTCCGCATGCTGAGGTGACGGCGGTGGCGACCTCGCAGGCGCAGCGCGCCCATGTCGAGGAGCAGGCGCAGCGGCGCGGCTTGCCGAACCTTCGCGTGGTCACAGCGGACATGAACGTGTTCGCGCCCGACGGCCAGTTCGACCGCATCGTCTCGGTCGAGATGTTCGAGCGGATGATGAACTGGCGGAAGCTGATGACGCGCCTGCGGACATGGCTCGCGCCCGACGGCCGCTTCTTCATGCAGATCGTCACCCATCGCTCCGGCTCGCAGCTGTTCGACCGGCTGGATCGCGACGACTGGATCGCGCAGCACGTCTTCACCGGCGGGCTGATGCCGAGCCATCACCTCGTGAGGCAATTCGGCGACATCTTCACGGTCGAAAAGGAATGGTGCTGGAGCGGCACGCATTATCAGCGCACCGCGAACGACTGGCTCGCCAATTTCGATACGCATCGGGACGCGATCGAGGCGTCGTTGCGCAAGGCCCATGGCGAGCAGACCGCACTTTGGCTGCGGCGCTGGCGCTGGTTCCTGCTCGCGACATCGGGCCTGTTCGGCTACGCCGATGGAACCGAATGGGGCGTCAGCCAGTATCGGATGAAAGCGGCCGGAGCGGATTGACTTCTAAAGAAGTCGTTAAGTGTGTTGCGTTGTGCGGACGGCACACGCCGGGTATTTCTTCGAGCAAACACGTTTCGATTGTTGTCTGATTGTTTCCGCTCGCTTAAGCCTCGCAGACGTCCTTCGTGAATCACATGATAAGAAAATCCGCACCCTCGAAGCTGTGGACCCAATTGGAATAGTGTATGCGTGAATGCATCCGGGCTGCCTCGATCCGTAGACGGCAGGAAAATCGGCCCTTCCGGAATCAGTTTCGAACCAGACCATCTTCCCTCTGTACCCGAATATTTCGCTTGCTTCTGGCCAGCCTGTCGGCAGCGGCGCTGACGGTCGCCTCGATAGGATCGGCCTCGGCCCAGGCCAACTGGACCGGCGCGACCAGCAACGACTGGACGGTCGGCAGCAACTGGTCGGGCGGAGTGGTCCCAATCGCGGGCAACGTCGTCAACATCAATTCGACCTCGCCAAACCCGACCGTGCTCGGCGCCAGTGGCGCAGCGGTCGGAGCGACCGGAAGCCTCTTCCTTGGCGGATCTTCCAGCAGTCTGACGATTCAGAACGGCAGCACGCTGACGAGCAACGGCGCGTCTCTCGCGATTGGAGTCGCAGGCGGGAATAACGGCACCGTGACTGTCAGCGGCGCCGGATCGCAATGGATCACATCCGGCGATCAGATCGAAATCGGCGCCAGTGGCAACGGTACGCTCAACATCCAGAGTGGCGCCAGAGTCGTCGCCCAAACAGGGGTTTTTCTCGGAACCTTCGCAGGCGGCACAGGCACGCTGAATATCAATAGTGGCGGCACGCTCGAGACGATCAACCTCGCGAAGGGCGGTTCAGGAGCCGGGCAGGTCAATTTCGATAACGCCACCCTGCGCGCCCGGATAAACAACAACTTCTTCATCAGTGGATTTTCGCCAGGGACGCTCAATATCGCGGCGGGCGGCCTGACCGTCGACAGCCAGGCTTTCACTGTGAGCGCGGGCGCCGGTTTTTCCGGCGTCGGCGGATTGACCAAGACCGGCGCGGGCACCTTCAATCTCCGCGCAGCCAATACCTATGCTGGTGCGACGGTGATCCAGGCCGGCACGCTCGCCCTCGCCAGCAGTGGCTCGGTTGCAGCGTCGAGCCGGGTCGTCGCAAACGGAGCCTTCAGCATCTCGGGCATCACTGCTGCCGGCACCAGCATTCAAAGCCTGGCAGGAACCGGCACCGTCGCGCTGGGCGCGAAGAATCTCACCATCACCAACGCGAACGATCAGTTCGCCGGAGTGATCGGCGGCACCGGCGGCGTGACGCTCGCTGGCGGCACCCAGACGCTGTCGGGGAGCAACAATTACACCGGCGCGACCACTGTGAACGGCGGCATCCTCCGCGCCGGAGCCGCGAATACATTCAGCGCCGCCTCGGCCTTCACCGTGGCCTCCGGCGGCACGCTCGACCTGGCCGGCTTCAATCAAACGCTGACTTCGCTGGACAATGCCGGCACGGTCAGCCTCGGCGGCGCGTCGGGCACCACGCTGACCGTGGCCGGCAATTATGTCGGCAATGGCGGCACCGTGCAGCTCAACACCCGGCTCGGCGACGACAGTTCGCCGACCGACCTGTTGCGGGTGCAGGGGAGCACGTCGGGCACATCGTCGCTGCGCATCACCAATGTCGGCGGCAGCGGCGCGCAGACCGTCGAGGGCATCAAGGTGGTCGACGTAGCAGGCGCGTCCAACGGCAGCTTTTCGCTGCTGGGCAGCTATGTCTTTCACGGCGAGCAGGCGGTGGTCGGCGGGGCCTATGCCTATACGTTGCAGAAGAACGGCATCGCTAGTCCCGGCGACGGCGATTGGTATCTGCGCTCGAGCCTGATCAACCCGCCGCCGGTGACACCCCCCGGTCCGCTCTACCAGCCCGGCGTTCCGCTGTACGAGAATTATGCGCAGGTGCTGCTCGGCATGAACGATCTGCCGACGCTGCAGCAGCGCGTCGGCAACCGTTATTGGGGCGGCAGCGATGCGTTTGCGCGCGCCGGTGGCGCGACGACGATGCCGGGCGCGGCTTCACCGCCGCCGACGGCGTTCTGGAGCCGTATCGAAGGCGGGCATTCCGACCTGCAGCCCTCCAGCACCACCGGCTCGACCTACAAGGCCGACCATCTGAAAGTGCAGACCGGGCTCGACGGCCTTGTGCTGGAGAACGAGCGGGGCCGCTTGTTCGTCGGCCTCACGGCGCAATACGGCCTGACGACCGCCGATGTCGCCTCGTTCTTCGGCAACGGGCGTATCCGCGTCGAGGGCACGGGCGTCGGCAGCACCCTGACCTGGTATGGCGACAACGGCTTCTATGTCGACGGTCAGGCGCAGTCGATGTTCTATCGCAGCGATCTGTCCTCCGTGCCGGCCGGCAGCCTGATCCACGGCAATGAAGGCTTCGGCTACGCCTTCAGCGCCGAAGCCGGCAAGCGGATCGGTTTGGGCAGCGGCTGGCTGCTGACGCCGCAGGCGCAGTTGTCCTATTCGAAGGTTGCCTTCGACGGCTTTGCCGATCGGTTCGGCGCGCCGGTGGCGTTGCGCGATGGCGACAGCCTGCTCGGCCGCGCCGGGCTTGCCCTCAACCATCAGAGGACCTGGAACGACGGCACCGGCATCGTGCGCTCCGACGTCTACGGCATCGCCAACCTGCGCTACGAGTTTCTCGACGGCACCAACGTCGATGTCGCCGGCACCGGTTTTGCCAATGCGCAGGACCGGCTGTGGGGCAGCATCGGCGGTGGCGGCACCTATAGCTGGGCCAATGGGCGCTACGCTGTGTTCGGCGAGGTCTCCTACAATGCGAGCCTCAACAACAGTGCGGACAACCGCAATTACAAGGGTACCGGCGGCTTCCGCCTCACCTGGTGATCGACGCCGCCTGCCGGGGGCGGGAGCACCGCTCGTTGCGGTCTTCTGTCGCGGCACGCGGGGATGGAACCGGACTCACAATCGGGTGAGCTGTAAAAAACGCCAAGAACTCAGCACCATAGCCCGTGTGACATTGAGCCGCCCGCGCGATGCGTTGCATTGCAGCAGATGCACTCTATTTTGGCGGCATCAGCCGCGTGCAAAAGGCCCAGAACGGGCCTCGCGCGAGCATGACCAGTTTCAACAATTTTGGGGCACCCCACTTCATGTCAGGACTTCGTGCGCGATCGGCATGCGTTGCAATGATGCTCGCGGCCTTGGCGCCGCTGTTGGCGGGCTGCGATGAATCCAGCTCCGCGATTTCTGCCGCGCCTCCGTCGGCTCCTGACGTCAGCATCGTGATCGTGAAGCCGCAGTCGCGCGCCATCGTGCGTGAGCTGCCGGGCCGCATCGCGCCGACCCGCGTCTCCGACGTGCGGCCGCGCGTCTCCGGCATCGTGGTGGAGCGCCTGTTCCGCCAGGGCAGCGAGGTGAAGGCGGGCGATCCGCTCTACCGCATCGATACGCGCCCGTTCGAGGTCGAGGTGCAAGCTAACGAGGCGGCGCTGGCCAAGGCCGAGGCCGCTGCGATGCAGGCGCATCAGCAGGCACGCCGCGTCGCTGCGCTCACCAAGGACCGCGCCGCGCCGGAGGCCGAAAACGAGAAGGCGATCGCGGCCGAGCGCCAGGCCCATGCCGACGTCGAGGGACGCAAGGCGGACCTCGCGCGCGCCAAGCTCAATCTCGACTATGCGACCGTGCGTGCGCCGATCGACGGCGTCGTCGGTGCGGCCCTCGTCAGCGAGGGCGCGCTCGTCGTGCAGAACGAGACCAATCTCGCCAGCATCCAGCAGCTCGATCCGATCTATGCAGACTTCACCCAGTCGGTGAACGAACTCAATCAGCTTCGCCGCGCCTTCGAAACCGGCGATCTCGAGCGTATTGCGTCCGACACCGCCAAGGTCCGGCTCGTGCTCGACGACAACACGATCTATGCGCTCGACGGCAAGCTGTTGTTCTCCGATGCCAAGGTCGATGCCCATACCGGACAGGTGACGCTGCGTGGCCAGTTTCCCAATCCCAAGCGTGAGCTCCTGCCCGGCATGTATGTCCGCGTCCGTCTCGACCAGGGTCTCGATTCCGACGCGATCGCGGTGCCGCAGCAGGCGATCCAGCGCAATGGCGGCGGCGGCAGCGAGGTGTTCGTCGTCAAGGACGACAACCACATCGCCGTGCAGGCGGTGCGCACCGGCTCGGTGCAGGACGGCCTCTGGTTCGTCACTGAAGGCCTGAAAGCCGGTGACAAGGTCGTGGTCGAAGGCTTCCAGAAGTTCGCAGCCGGCGACAAGGTCAAACCGCAATCCTGGTCGGAAGCCGACGCGACCGCGGACAACCGGCACGCCGCCCAGCAACTCACGCGGTAACGCGGCATGGCGAGCTTCTTCATCGACAGGCCAATCTTCGCCTGGGTGGTCGCGCTGTTCATCTGCTTGATCGGCGCGATCGCCGTGCCGCTGCTCCCGATCGCGCAATATCCGATCATCGCGCCGCCCTCGATCTCTATCTCGACCAGCTATCCCGGCGCCTCGCCGGAAAACCTCTACAACAGCGTCACGCGGCTGATCGAGGAGGAACTCAACGGCGCCGCCAACATCCTCAACTTCGAATCGACCAGCGACTCGCTCGGCCAGGTCGAGATCATCGCCAACTTCCAGCCGGGCACCGATACCAGCGCCGCCTCGGTCGAGGTGCAGAACCGCATCAAGCGCGTCGAGGCGCGCCTGCCGCGCGCGGTGATGCAGCAGGGCATTCTGATCGAGGAAGCATCCAGCGCGGTGCTGCAGATCATCACGCTGAATTCGACCGATGGCAGCCTCGACGAGGTCGGCCTCGGCGACTTCATGATCCGCAACGTGCTGGGCGAGGTCCGCCGCATTCCCGGCGTGGGCCGCGCCACGCTGTACTCTACCGAGCGCAGCTTGCGCGTCTGGGTCGATCCGGCCAAGCTCGTCGGCTACGGGTTGACCGCCGACGACGTCAACAAGGCCATCACCGCACAGAACGCGCAGGTCGCCTCGGGCAGCATCGGCGCCGAGCCGTCGACGTCGAGCCAGCGCACCTCCGCGCTGGTGCTGGTCAAAGGCCAGCTCTCGTCACCGGACGAGTTCGGCGCCATCATCCTGCGCGCCAATGCCGACGGTTCGACCGTACGCTTGCGCGACGTCGCGCGTGTCGAGGTCGGTGGTCTCAGCTATCAGTTCAACACGCGGCTCGACGGCAAGCCGACCGCGGGCCTCTCCGTCCTGATGTCGCCGACCGGCAACGCGCTGGCGACCGCGAGCGCGGTCGAAGAGAAGATGAAGGAGCTGTCGCGCTTCTTCCCGGCCAACATCACCTACGAGATCCCCTACAACATCACGCCCGTGGTCGAGGCCTCGATCAAGAAGGTGCTGACGACGCTCGTCGAAGCCGTGGTGCTGGTGTTCGTGGTGATGTTCCTGTTCCTCCAGAACATCCGCTATACCATCATCCCCACCATCGTGGTGCCCGTGGCGCTTCTGGGCGCCTGCACCACGCTTCTGCTCGCCGGCTACTCCATCAACATGCTCTCGATGTTCGGCATGGTGCTCGCGGTCGGCATCCTCGTCGACGACGCCATCGTCGTGGTCGAGAACGTCGAGCGCATCATGTCCGAGGAAGGACTGCCGCCGAAGGAAGCGACGCGCAAGGCGATGTCGCAGATATCCGGCGCCATCATCGGCATCACGCTGGTGCTGATGGCAGTGTTCGTGCCGATGGCATTCTTCCCGGGGTCGGTCGGCATCATCTATCGCCAGTTCTCGGTGACCATGGTCGCCGCGATCGGTTTCTCCGCCTTCCTTGCGCTGTCGTTGACACCGGCGCTGTGCGCGACCCTGCTCAAGCCGGTCGCGGCCGGGCACGGTCATGCGAAGAAGGGCGTGTTCGGCTGGTTCAACCGCCTGCTCGAAGGCATCAAGGAACGCTATTCGCGCACCGTCGGCTTCTCGCTGAACCGCACCGGCCGCCTGATGCTGGTCTATGTCGCTCTGCTGGTCGGCCTGTCCTGGGCCTTCGTCAATCTGCCTGGCGGCTTCCTGCCCGTCGACGACCAGGGCTTCATCACCACCGACGTGCAGACGCCCTCGGATTCGTCCTATGCCCGTACCGAGGCCGTGATCGAGAAGGTGGAAAAATACCTTGCCGCACGGCCGGGCGTCGACAACGTCACCTTCCTCACCGGCTTCAGCTTCTCCGGCCAGGGCATGAACACCGCGCAGGCCTTCATCACCTTGAAGGACTGGTCGGAGCGCGGGCCGAAGGATTCCGCTTCAGCGATCGTCAACGACGTCAACCGCGACCTGGGCTCGTCGATCCGCGACGCAAAAATCTCGGCGCTGCAGCCGCCGCCGATCGACAATCTCGGCAACTCCTCTGGCTTCTCGTTCCGCCTCCAGGACCGCGGCCAGAAGGGCTATCAGCAATTGATGCGCGCCGCCGATCAACTGATTGCCGAGGCCAATGCGAGCCCGGTGCTGCAGAAGGTCTATATCGAGGGCCTGCCCGAGGCAGGCGTGGTCAATCTCATGATCGATCGCGAGAAGGCCGGCGCCTTCGGCGTCACCTTCGAGGACATCAACAACACGATCTCGACCAATCTCGGCTCGAACTACATCAACGACTTCCCGAACCGCGGCCGCATGCAGCGCGTCGTGGTGCAGGCCGACGCCCGCGACCGGATGCGGACTGAGGACATCCTCAACTACAACGTCAAGAACAGCCGCGGCCAGCTTGTGCCGTTCTCGTCCTTTGCCACGGTGGAATGGGCGCGGGGACCGACGCAGATCGCCGGTTTCAATTATTATCCGGCGGTGCGCATCTCCGGTGAGGCGAAACCCGGCTTCACCTCGGGCGACGCCATCGCCGAGATGGAGCGGCTCGCCGGCAGGCTGCCGCGCGGCTTCGGCTATGAATGGACCGGGCAGTCGCTCCAGGAGAAGCTCTCGGGCTCGCAGGCGCCGTTCCTGCTGGCGCTGTCGGTGTTCGTGGTGTTCCTGTGCCTCGCGGCACTCTACGAGAGCTGGACCATCCCGCTCGCGGTGCTGCTCACCGTGCCGCTGGGCATCGTCGGTGCGGTCGTCGCAGCGACGCTGCGGAGCCTGCCCAACGACGTCTACTTCACCGTCGGCCTGATCACCATCATCGGCCTCGCGGCAAAGGACGCGATCCTGATCATCGAATTCGCCAAGGATCTGCGAAAAGAGGGCAAGCCGCTGGTGGAAGCCACCATCGAAGCCTGCCGCCTGCGCTTCCGCCCGATCCTGATGACGGGTCTTGCCTTCATCTGCGGCGTGCTGCCGATGGCGATTGCGCATGGCGCCGGCGGCGCCAGCCAGCAGGCGCTCGGCAGCGTCGTGATGGGCGGCATGATCGCGGTCGTGATCCTGGCGCTCTTGATGGTGCCGGTGTTCTTCGTCTCGGTGCAGCGCGTGCTCGCGGGAGACCGGGAGCCGAAGGCGAAGGAGGGTGCGGCGTACGGACCGCCCGCGCCGGCAAGGACCGGCCACTGACGGTTTTTCCGTCATTCCGGGGCGCGTAGCGCGAACTCGGATGCGCAAATGCGCATCTGAGAATCCATCGCGACGCTGATCAATGGATTCCGGCCAGCGCCAAAAGGCGCGGCCCCGATGAGGGAGCGCCGCCTTACGCGGGCTTCCTCAAGATCTTAACCAATTCTCCGTGCACGAACTCGTTGCCGCATACCACGTGGCCCGTGACCAGCGGATCGCCGGGAGTCGCGATGTCGCTCACCGTTCCACCTGCCTCGCGCACCATCAGCATGCCGGCGGCGATGTCCCAGGATTGCAGGTTGCGCTCCCAATAGCCGTCGAGGCGGCCGGCGGCGACGAAGGCGAGGTCGAGCGAGGCGGCGCCGAAGCGGCGCAGGCCTGCGACGCGGTCCTGGATCGCGGTCATCTCGCGGCGGAATTCCTCGTGGTCGCCGCGGCCGATATGGGGCAGGCCGCAGGCGACCACGCATTCGTTGAGCTGGCGGCGCCCGGCCACCCGCAGACGCTGGTCGTTGAGGAACGCGCCCTTGCCGCGCTCGGCGATGTACAGCTCGTCATTGGCGGGGTTGTAGATCACGCCCGCAATGATCGTGCCCTCGCGCACGAGGCCGATCGAGATCGCAAATTGCGGGATGCCGTGCAGGAAGTTGGTGGTGCCGTCGAGCGGGTCGACGATCCAGGTGTGGCTCTTGTCGCTGCCCTCGCGGGTGCCGCCTTCCTCGCCGATGAAGCCGTAGCCGGGGCGGGCCTTGGCGAGATCCTGATAGACGATCTCCTCGGCGCGCTTGTCGGCGAGCGACACGAAATTCGCCGGCCCTTTCAGCGAGACCTGGAGATGCTCGATCTCGCCGAGATCGCGCTTGAGGCTGCGGCCGGCGCGGCGCGCGGCCTTGACCATGACATTGATTGTGGCGGAATACAGCATGAGCCTTCGGACTTGATCGGGGGAAAGGGCGGGAAATCGCGCCTGTTTGAGCAATGGGGTGCCCTGCGAGGGCGCTTGCGTCAAGTCATTGGGTCAAGTCATTTGGTTCCGAGCCATTTTTTGGCGGCGGCCTCCGCCTTGGCCCGGTCTTCGGCCGGCAAGTCGGACAATTGCTTGTCGAGCTCCGGGTCGCCCTTGCCGGCGGTCTTGGCCACCAGGTGCCATTTGAAGCCCTCGACCTTGTCCACGGATGTGCCCACGCCGTTGATCAGCACCCACGCCAGCCGGTTCTGCGCGACCGCACTGCCCTGGCGGGACGCCTTGCGGAGCAAGGCTACGGCGGCCGGCTGGTTCTTCGGCGTGCCCGTGCCGTTGAACATGGCGATGGCATATTCGACCTCGGCGTCGACATTGTCGGCGAGCGAGGCGGCTTGAAGCAGCCGCACGGCGCGTTCCGCGTCCTTCGCGACGCCGGTGCCCTCCTTGTAGAAGGTCGCGAGCGCGTATTGCGCCTCAGGCAGGCCGGCATCGGCGGCCTGGCGCAGCAGCTCGGCGGAGCGCTTGACGTCCTGTGGCAGGGTCTGGCCGTCGAGATAGAGCAAAGCGAGATTGTAGGCCGCCTTGGGCTCGCCGAGCTTGGCGGCGGACGCCATCAGCTTCACCGCTTCGCCCTTGTCGACCGTGCCGCCGCGGCCCGAAATGCGCAGCATGGCGAGCGCGAACATCGCCTCGCGGTCGCCGGCGTCCGCAGCGCGCTTGTACCATTCGGCAGCCTTGGCGTAGTCGCGCCGGATCCCCATGGCGTTGGAATAGAGTTCGCCGAGCATGGTCATCGCCTTGGGATCGCCGGCTTGCGCGCGGGCGGTGGCCAGCTCGAACGCCGTCTTGTACTGGCCGCGCTGATAGGCGCCGTACACCAGATCGACATTGGGATTGTCGGCCGGAGGCGCGGGGATGACGGTCGCGGGCTTGGGCGAGGGCGACGGCGACGGCTTGGGGGATGGTGACGCCTTCGGCGCCGGCGCTGCCTCTTTCTTCTTGGCAGGCGCGGGCGGCTTGGCCTTCTGCTTCTCAGGCGCCGCGCTCGGCGTCGTGGCCGGCGGGGTGATCTGGAGCTGTGCCGCCGCGGGCGTCGCGAGCAGCAGCGTGACCAAGATGGTGATGCGCGGGAGCTTCATGTCGGGCGCTAGCCGTGCTCCCGGCTCGCAGGATCATGGCTCGCAGGATCTTGGCTCGCGGTCGCATGGGCCTTCTTGATCGCGGCATCCGCCTCGATCAGCGCGGCCTTGGGCCCGCGCGGATCGGACCAGATGAAGTCGCCGACCAGCACGAAATCGGCGCCGCTGGCGGCGAAGTCATGGGCTTCTTCCAGCGACATCGCAAAGCCGACGCAGGGCGGCTCGAACAGCTCGGCCCACCAGTCCAGCCGTTCCGCGATCGCTTGCGCCTGGGGACGCTGGCCTTTCGCATCGGGCTCGCCGAACAGCAAATAATCCGCTCCCATCTCGCCCGCATCCATGGAATGGTGCCGCGTCGTCAGCCCGCCGACGCCGGCGATGCGATCGGGCTTCAGCGATGGCAGCGCCTCCTTCAGCGCGGCGATGCCGGGCAGGTGCGCGCCGTCGGCACCGCCCCGCGCGACCAGCTCGGCGTGGCCGTCGACCAGCAGCGCGGCGCCCGCCTTCTGCACCGGCGGTGCGAAGGCCTTGATGCGCGAGATCATGGTGCGCTGGTCGGTCTCCTTCAGCCGCAGCAGCACGGCCGCGACATCGGCGGCGGCGAGCAGGCCCGGCAGCTCGGCAAGAAGCGAAGCGGGATCATCGACGACAGGCGTCGCGAGATAGAGACGCGGCGCCGGGCGCGGCGGAGGTGGTTTGTTCGACAAGATCTAGGCCGCCTTCTTTTCCAGGCTGCTTTGCCATTCGCCCTTGGAAGCCAGTCCGTTCATCCGCGCGCGATGGCTGAAGGCGCGTTGCCCGGCCGCGACGTTCTCGGCCTTGCCGGACCAGGCCTTCTGCGGCGCGGCCTGCAGCGCGCGGCCGTAGGAGAAAGTCAGGCCCCAGGGTAGCGGGCCCAGCTTGTGCATGGCGTTGAGATGCGCGGTCGCCTCTTCATCCGACTGTCCGCCGGACAGGAAGGCGATGCCGGGCACCGCCGCGGGCACGCAGGCCTTCAAGAGCCGGATCGTCTTCTCCGCGACTTCCTCGACGGAGGCCTGTTTCGCGCATTTCTTGCCTGAGATCGCCATGTTGGGCTTCAGCACCATGCCTTCGAGTGCGACCCGTTGCACCCGCAATTCCTGAAACGTCTTGTTGAGCACGCGTTGCGTGACGTCATAGCAGCGGTCGATGTCGTGGTCGCCATCCATCAGCACCTCGGGCTCGACGATCGGCACGATCTGGGCGGCCTGGCACAGCGCGGCATAGCGCGCCAGCGCGTGGGCGTTGACGCTGATCGCGGTCATCGAGGGAATCCCGCCGCCGATGTCGATCACGGCGCGCCATTTGGCGAAGCGTGCACCGCGCTCATGATATTTCTTCAGCCGCTCGGCGAGCTTGTCGAGCCCGACGGTGACGAGTTCTCCCGGGCACATCGGCACGGCTTGCGTGCCCTCGTCCACCTTGATGCCGGGAATGGCGCCGCTCTGTTCGATCAACCTGACCAGCGGTGTGCCGTCCTTGGCATCCTGCCAGATCGTCTCATCATAGAGGATCACGCCGGAGATGTACTGGCTCATGGCATCCTTGGAGCGGAACAGCATCTCGCGATAGTCGCGGCGGTTCTCTTCGGTCGAGTCCACGCCGATCGCGTCAAAGCGCTTCTTGATGGTGCCGGAGGATTCGTCGGCGGCAAGGATACCCTTGCCTGATGCGACCATGGCGGTCGCCACCTTGTTGAGCTCAGTCAGATTCATCGAGAGGTCCTCCCAAAACGATTCTGCCCTTGCCCGTGAAAATAGACCGTTCTCGGGCAATTGCCGAGTTAACGTTCGTCGCAGGGTAAAGGGGGGAGGCCGGTCATTCCGGGGCGCGCCCCTTGGCGCGAGCCCGGAATCCATTGAGCCGCGTCGACGGTGGCACCGTGGATTCCGGGGCCCGCGCTGCGCGCGCCCCGGAATGACGGTGCCTGCCCTTACGTCGCTTACGCCACCTTCGGATCCAGCTCGCCCTTGGCGTAGCGCTTGGCCATCTCGGCGGTGGTCAGGACCCGCTTGATCTTGGAGGCTTGCCCTGCGGTGTTGAACTCCTGGAGCCGCTGCTTGCACAGCTTGGTCATGGCTTCCATCGCCGGCTTCAGGTACTTGCGCGGATCGAACTCTTCCGGGCTGTCCTTGAGCACCTTGCGGATCTGGCCGGTCATCGCCATGCGGTTGTCGGTGTCGATGTTGATCTTGCGCACGCCGTTCTTGATGCCGCGCTGGATCTCGGCCACCGGCACGCCCCAGGTCGGCTTCATCTTGCCGCCATTGGCGTTGATGATCTCCTGCAGGTCCTGCGGCACGGAGGAGGAGCCGTGCATGACGAGATGCATGTTCGGCAGCTTGCGATGGATCTCCTCGATCACGTTCATGGCGAGGATGTCGCCATCGGGCTTGCGGGTGAACTTGTAGGCGCCGTGAGAAGTCCCCATCGCGATCGCGAGCGCGTCAACCTTGGTCTCCTGGACGAACTTCACGGCTTCGTCCGGATTGGTCAGGAGCTGGTCGTGGCTGAGCTTGCCTTCGGCGCCGTGGCCGTCTTCCTTGTCGCCCATGCCGGTTTCGAGCGAGCCGAGCACCCCGAGCTCGCCTTCGACCGAGATGCCGCCGAGATGGGCCATGTCGGTCACGGTCTTGGTGACGCCGACATTGTAGGCCCAGTCGCCGGGGGTCTTGCCGTCGGCCTTGAGCGAGCCGTCCATCATCACCGAGGTGAAGCCGGCCTGGATCGCGGTCATGCAGGTCGCCGCTTCATTGCCGTGGTCGAGATGAACGCAGACCGGGATGTGCGGGTAGATTTCGGTGACCGCGTCCATCATGTGCTTGAGCATGATGTCGTTGGCATAGGAGCGCGCGCCGCGCGAGGCCTGGATGATGACGGGGGCATCGACCTGGTTGGCCGCGTCCATGATCGCCAGCGCCTGCTCCATGTTGTTGATGTTGAAGGCCGGTACGCCGTAATCGTTCTCCGCCGCGTGGTCGAGCAATTGACGTAACGTGATCCGAGCCATCTGTCTTTTTCTCCCGTTTGGGCCTTCCAAGGCCGCTCAATGTTTGCCGATCGAAGCTTACTTGACGCGCAGCACCTCAACGCCGGGCAGGGGCTTGCCTTCCATCCATTCAAGGAACGCGCCACCGGCGGTCGAGACATAGGTGAAACTGCCGGCGACGCCGGCCTGGTTGAGCGCCGCGACGGTGTCGCCGCCGCCCGCGATCGAGATCAGCTTCTTGGCCTTGGTGCGCTCGGCAGCGTGCTTGGCGGCCGCGACCGTGCCGCGGTCGAACGGCTGCATCTCGAAGGCGCCCAGCGGTCCGTTCCAGACCAGCGTCGCAGCGTCGTCGATCGCGGCGTGGACGCGGGCGATCGACTGCGGACCGACGTCGAGGATCATGCCGTCGGCCGGGATCGCGTCGAGCCCATAGGCATGCGAGGGCGCGTTGGCGGCGAAATGATAGGCGACGGTGGCGTCCACGGGGAGGATGATGGCGCAGTTGGCGGCTTCCGCCTTCTCCATGATGCGCAGCGCGGTGGCGGCGAGATCCTTCTCGGCCAGCGACTTGCCGACGCCGACGCCCTGGGCGTGCAGGAAAGTGTTGGCCATGCCGCCGCCGATCACCAGCGCATCGACCTTGCTGACGAGGTTTTCGAGCAGGTCGATCTTGGTCGAGACCTTGGCGCCTCCGATGATCGCGATGACAGGCTTGGTCGGCGAGCCCAGCGCCTTCTCCAGCGCGTCGAGCTCGGCCTGCATGGTGCGGCCGGCATAGGCGGGCAGCTTGTGGCCGAGACCTTCGGTCGATGCGTGGGCGCGGTGCGCCGCCGAGAACGCGTCATTGACCCAGATGTCGCCGAGCTTTGCGAGCTCCGCGACGAAGGCGGCATCGTTCTTTTCCTCTTCCTTGTGGAAGCGGGTGTTTTCGAGACAGAGGATATCGCCGTCCTTCAGGCTGGCGACCGCCTTGGCCGCGGGCTCGCCGATGCAGTCTTCAGCGAAGGCGACGGGCTTCTTCACGACCTTCGACAGCGCCTCGGCAACCGGCTTGAGCGAGTCCTTGGCATCGCGTCCCTTCGGCCGGCCGAAATGCGCGAGCAGGATGACCTTGCCGCCCTTGTCCGCGATTTCGGTGATGGTCGGCGCGACGCGCTCGAGCCGGGTCGTGTCGCTGACGCGGCCATTGTCCATGGGGACGTTGAGATCGACGCGCAGCAGCACGCGCTTGCCCTTCACGTCGACGTCGTCGAGGGTGCGGAATTTGTTGGTCATCTCTGAGTTCTCTTGTCCCGGGCCTCTAGGAGGTCATTCCGGGGCGGTGCGCTAGCACCGAACCCGGAATCTCGAGATTCCGGGTCTGGTCCTTCGGACCATCCCGGAATGACGGCGCAGTTGGAACGCGCCCAATCCTCAGATCACCTTCGCGATCGCAGCGGCGGTGTCCGCCATGCGGTTCGAGAAGCCCCACTCGTTGTCGTACCAGGACATCACGCGCACCAGCGTGCCGTTCTGCACCTTGGTCTGGTCCTCGTGGAAGGTCGAGGAGTGCGGGTCGTGGTTGAAGTCGATCGAGACGTTCGGCGCACTGGTGTAGCCGAGGATGCCCTTGAGCTGCTGCTCGCTGGCGCGCTTCATCGCCGCGTTGATTTCCTTGGCGTCGGTGGCGCGCTTGGCGACGATCTTGAGATCGACCACCGAGACGTTCGGGGTCGGCACGCGAATCGCGACGCCGTCGAGCTTGCCCTTCAGCTCGGGTAGCACGAGGCCGATCGCCTTCGCCGCACCGGTCGAGGTCGGGATCATCGACATCGCAGCCGCACGGCCGCGATAGAGATCCTTGTGCATTGTATCGAGCGTCGGCTGGTCGCCGGTATAGGCGTGGATCGTGGTCATGAAGCCGGTCTCGATGCCGACGAGGTCGTTCAGCACCTTGGCGACTGGCGCGAGGCAGTTGGTGGTGCAGGAACCGTTCGAGATGACCAGATGATCCCTGGTCAGCGTGTCGTGGTTGACGCCGTAGACGATGGTGGCATCGGCGCCGTCGGCGGGCGCGGAGACCAGAACGCGCTTGGCGCCGGCGGTCAGGTGCGCGGAAGCCTTGTCCTTCGAGGTGAAGATGCCGGTGCATTCCATCGCGATGTCGACGCCGAGATCCTTCCACGGCAGCTTCGAGGGATCGCGCTCGGCGGTCACCTTGATCTTGCCGCCGCCGAGGTTGATCGAGTCGCCGTCGACGGTGACGGTACCGGGAAAACGGCCATGGACGCTGTCGAAGCGGAGCAGATGGGCGTTGGTTTCGACCGGACCGAGGTCGTTGATGCCGACGACCTCGATGTCCTTGCGGCCCGACTCGGCAATAGCCCGCAGGATGTTGCGGCCAATGCGGCCAAAACCGTTAATTCCAACGCGGACTGCCATGTTTCGTCTCCTTCAATGACCGTTGTCATCCCGCACAACGCGCTATGCGCGCCTGCGAGGGTTTTTTAGGGGCGGGCGCCCGGTTCGGCCGGGCGGTGCTTGATCATATGAGAGACTACGTAGTCCTTTTTTGGGGCAAGCTCAACTCTCAGGAAACGCGTTTCAGCACGGCGTTAACCGCGGCCTCGGCGGTAATGCCGAAATGCTTGTATAGCTCCTTGGCAGGACCGCTTTCGCCGAAGGAATGCATGCCGATGAATTCGCCATCCTGGCCGATCACGGCGTCCCAACCCCAGCGCACGGCGGCCTCGATTGCAATCCTGACCGGCGCGTTGCCGATGATGGCTGCGCGCTTGGCCTCTGGTTGCGCTAACAACAGCTCGAGCGAGGGAACGGAGACAACGCGCGAGGCGATGCCGCGTTCCGCAAGCTGCTTCTGGGCGGCGACCGCGATCTCGACCTCGGAGCCGGACGCGAACAGCGTCGCCTTGGCTTCGCCCTGGGCTGCGACCAGCTCATAGGCGCCGGCCGCGCACGGATTGTCGTTCGGTGCGGTGGTGCGGAGCTGCGGCAGGTTCTGGCGCGTCAGTGCCAGCACGGTCGGTCCGTCCACGCGATTGAGCGCGAGCTCCCAGCATTCGGCGACCTCCATCGCATCGCACGGGCGGAACACGCGCATGTTCGGAATGGCGCGAAGCGCGGCGAGATGCTCGACCGGCTGATGGGTCGGACCGTCTTCGCCGAGGCCGATGGAATCATGCGTCATCACATAGACGACGCCGGAGCCCATCAGCGCGGCAAGCCGCATCGCTGGACGTGCGTAGTCGGTGAACACCAGGAAGGTCGCGCCGTTCGGCGCGTAGCCGCCGTGCAGGAAGATGCCGTTCATCGCGGCGGCCATGCCGTGCTCGCGAATGCCGTAATGGATGAAACGCCCCTTCGGCGTCTTGGCCGAGAACGCGGTCGCCGATTTCGCCTTGTTGTTGTTGGAGCCGGTCAGATCGGCGGAGCCTGCCAGGAATTCCATCGGCATCGCGCCGGCAATGACTTCGATCACGGCTTCCGAGGATTTGCGGGTCGCCGCGGTCATCGGCTTTTCCAGCAATTCCTTCTTGTACGCGCGCAGCGCCTTTGCCAGCGAGGCCGGACGCTCATGGCGCAGGCGGCGTTCGAATTCGGCGCGCTTGCGGCTGCCGAGCTCGCCAAGTCGTGTTTCCCATTCCTGTCGTGCGGCTGCGCCGCGGCTACCGGCTGCGCGCCACGCCTTCAGCACGTCCTCGGCGACCGCGAACGGCTCGAGCGAGAGACCGAGCTTCTCCTTGGCGGCCTTGAGCTCGTCGGCCCCCAGCGCCTCGCCATGCACCTTCGAGGTGCCGGCCTTGGTGGGCGCGCCGAAGCCGATGGTGGTGCGGCAGGCGATCAGCGTCGGCTTGTTGGACTTCTTGGCGCGCGTGATCGCGTCGGCGATCGCCGCCTGGTCGTGGCCGTCGATCTTCTCGGCGGCCCAGCCCGCCGACTTGAAGCGCTTCACCTGGTCGACGGAATCGGAGATCGAGGTCGGGCCGTCGATCGAGATGCCGTTGTCGTCGTAGAGCACGATCAGCTTGTTGAGCTTCCAGTGCCCGGCCATCGCGATCGCTTCCTGCGACACGCCCTCCATCAGGTCGCCGTCGGAGGCGAGCACATAGGTGTGGTGATCGACGATCTTCTTGCCGAACTCGGCGGCGAGCATCTTCTCGGCGAGCGCCATGCCGACCGCGGTCGAGATGCCCTGGCCGAGCGGACCGGTCGTGGTCTCGATGCCCTTGGTACGGAAATTCTCGGGATGGCCAGGGGTGAGCGAGTCCACCTGGCGGAATTGCTTGATCTGGTCCAGCGTCATCTCGGCATTACCGGTCAGATACAGCAGCGAATAGAGCAGCATCGAGCCGTGACCGGCCGAGAGCACGAAGCGGTCGCGGTCCGGCCAGGCGGGCGCGGCGGCGTCGAATTTCAGGAACTGCGTGAACAGCACCGTGGCGATGTCGGCGGCGCCCATCGGCAGGCCGGGATGGCCCGATTTCGCCTTCTCGACAGCGTCCATCGAAAGGCCGCGGATCGCGTTGGCCATACGGGAGTGATCGACCTGCGTCATGTCTGAAATCCGTCTGAAATGAGGCGCTTGGCGATGCACGCCCGCGCGGGAGGAGCCTGGCGGCCACTGAAGGTCGGGGCTGGGATAGCACCTCGGTTCCGGGAGTCCAAGGCAGTCAAACGCGGATTTGGCCGCAAAAGTTGCCTCTGTGGAGATCGCTTTTCCGCCGGGCCCGCGCGTGGGAGCAACGGTCGAATTGGGACGGGCTCCTTCCGATCTATCGGTGCATAGTTTCGCGGCGACGTTGCGCTTCCCTAGCTTGCCACGTAAATTTCTGCTTCTAACCGCTTGCCGAACCGAGTCTTTTGCCGGGCGGCAAGCCCCAGGAAAAAGGCCACTGGGCAAAGGCCGCCAGGTTCCACCGCTGACTGCAATGAACGATCGCGTGTCCAACAGTTCCGCCATGACGGAGTCCTCCGCGGTCGAGATCGAGATCGCGACCCGCAGGCTGATGGCGGCGCTCGACGCGCTCGAAAGCGCGGTGGAGCGGCGGCGCGATGCCGATCGCGACGAGAACGAGCTCGCGGCGCGGATCCAGGCCCTCGGCGCCGACCGCTCGCGCCTCGCCGACGAGCTCGACGGCGCGCTGGTGAAGGCGCGCAAGCTCGAGCGCACCAATCGCGAGATCTCCGATCGGCTGGATTCCGCGATCGTCACGATACGCTCGGTGCTCGATACCGGAGAGGACGGATGAGCCACATCAACGTCACCATCAACGGCCGGCAATACCGCATGGCCTGCGAGGAGGGCCAGGAGGTGCGGCTGCTCAAGCTCGCCGAAAGCCTGGAGACTCGGATTCAGTCGCTGCGCGGAAAATTCGGCGAGATCGGCGATGCGCGCCTCACCGTGATGGCGGCGCTGACCGTCTGCGACGAGCTTGTCGACGTCGGCAACCGTGTCCGCGCCATGGAGCAGGAGTTGACCGAGCTTCGCGATTTCCGCAATGCGGCCGTCGAGCGCGCCAGGATGACGCAGACCGCGGTGGTGAACGCCCTGAACGCCGCCGCCGAACGCATCGAGAAGTCGACCCAGGTCCTGAACCGGACGGTCGGCAATGGCATAGCGATCGGCTAGGGGGCTGCCGCGCGGCCTGCGCAAGCGCCTCGTCCTTCGAGACGACCGCTCCGCGGTCTCCTCAGGATGAGGCTGACCGACAGCTTTGCCTATAGAATTGCTGCCAAGCGCTCAGTCCTCATCCTGAGGAGCCCGCCAAGCGGGCGTCTCGAAGGATGGCCACAGCCCCACTTCACGCCACTGGCGATTCGTCAGTATCGTTGTTACATTGGCTCCGCGAGGCTGCGACGCGCGTCAGGAGCCATATATCCCCGGGGCCTTATCGATCCTTTAGGGAACTGTCCCTGGCCGGGCCCGTGGGCCCGGACATATGGTGCCCACCTACTTTCGTAGGGAACTCCGGGATCGAGTGCTTCAACGGCGTACGCGGCTTCGCACTGTTTCTTCCTTCTGGTTCGTGCCTGTCGAATTGCGTCCCCGACACGCCTGCGGTTCAATCAATCTCGGTGTCATGCCCCGCGAAAGCGGGGCATCCAGTACGCCGCCGCGTCGAGGTCTAGCACTGGCGTCTCTGGAATACTGGATCGTCCGCCCCACTGCGCAAAGGCGCACAAGGCGGACGATGACGGCGGAGCAAGGCTCTGCCTTCGGGGGAAAACGCACATGCCCAACACCAAAGCCGAACTCCGCGCCAAAGCTCTCGCGGCGCGTGACGCGCTGAGCGAGAAGAAGCGCGCCACTGCGGCCGCAAAGCTCGCCAAGCGCGGGCTGCCGTTCGACCTGCTGCCCGGCAGCATCGTCTCCGGCTATTCGCCGATCCGCAGCGAGATCGATCCGATGCCGCTGCTCACGAGGCTCGCGGAGCAGGGGGCCAGGCTGGCGCTGCCTTGCGTCTCCGCGCGCGGGCAGTCGCTGATCTTCCGCATCTTCCATCCGAACGATCGTCTGATGCTCGGCCCGCTCGGCATCCCCGAGCCGTCGCCGGCAGCGGCCGAAGTCATTCCGGACGTCATGCTGACGCCGCTCGCGGCGTTCGACCGTCTCGGCCACCGCATCGGCTATGGTGCGGGGCATTACGATTTCACCTTCGCGCATTTGCGCAAGACCAAGAACATCGTCGGCATCGGGCTCGCTTTTGCAGCGCAGGAGATCAAGGCGGTTCCGGCATTGGCCCACGACGTGGCGCTGGATTATGTGCTAACGGAATCGGACGTGTTCGATTTCCGGAGTTCTGAAGTTGCGCATTCTCTTCGTGGGTGATGTCGTCGGCCGCAGCGGCCGCAATGCCATCGCCGAATATCTCCCCGGCTTGGTCAAGGACTGGTCGCTCGATTTCGTCGTCGTCAACGGCGAGAATTCGGCCGGAGGCTTCGGCATCACGGAAGCGATCTATCAGGAGTTTCTCGATGCCGGCGCCGATGCGGTGACGCTCGGCAATCACTCCTGGGATCAGCGCGAAGCCCTGGTGTTCATCGAACGCGCCGAGCGCCTGGTGCGTCCGGCGAACTATCCGCGCGGCACGCCCGGCCGCGGTGCCGCTCTGGTCGAGACCAAGAACGGCAAGCATGCGCTCGTCGTCAACGCGCTCGGCCGCGTCTTCATGACCCCGTTCGACGATCCCTTCGCCGCGCTGGAGCGCGAGCTCGGCGCTTGCCCGCTCGGCGTTGCCGCCGACGCCATCGTCGTCGATTTCCATTGCGAGGCGTCGAGCGAGAAGCAGGGCATCGGCTTCTTCTGCGACGGCCGCGCCAGCCTCGTCGTCGGCACACACACCCATGTGCCCACCGCCGATCACCAGATCCTCTCGGGCGGCACCGCCTACATGACCGATGCCGGCATGACCGGCGACTACGATTCCATCATCGGCATGCAGAAGGAAGAACCGCTGCGGCGGTTCACATCGGGAATTCCGTCAGGCCGGTTCGAGCCGGCCGCGGGTGCTGCAACGCTCAGCGGCGTCGCGGTGGAGACGGACGACGCGACGGGCCTTGCGCTCAAGATTGCGCCGGTGCGCGTCGGGGGAAGGCTGGAGCCGGCAACGCCGAAATTCTGGTTGAGCTGACGGCAAGTTCGGCTGTCTCAGGCCGCCGCGCGGACGGCCTGCCAGAGCTCGAGCACTTCATCACGCGCGATCCCGCGCGTGATGAAAACGATGCGCGAGCGGCGATCGCTATCGGGCCAGTCACCAAGCGCGACCGGCGGATGGAAGACGTGGTGCACGCCGTGGATCACGATCGGCGTCGGCTCCCCACGGAGATTGAGAATTCCCTTTACTCGCAGCAGGTCCTCTCCGCGCGCGTTGCGCAGATAGGAAAGCCAGTGCGTCACCGCCATCCAGTCGAGCGGCTCGTCGAACGCTAGCATGAAGCTGGCAATCGACGCATCGTGATCATGATGGCCGTGGTCATGGTGCGCGTGATGATCGCGATGCGACTGACCGGCATGCGTATGGGGTTCCGCGAAGGCCCGCTCGTTGAGCCACCGCTCTACGTCTATCCTCTTCAACTCGGGATCGATAAGGCCGGCACCGAATAGCCGCGCGGGATCGATCTCGCCATGACTGACGCTTTCGATTCTGGCACCGGGATTGAGCCGCCGCAGGCGTAGCTCCAGCGTCGCGATGTTCTCGACCAGATCGCCCTTTGTGATCAGCAGCCGGTCGGCCAGCGCCACCTGCTTCACCGCCTCATATTGCCGATCGAGTTGATGCGGCGCGTTGATGGCATCGACCGTGGTCACGACCGTGTCGAGCCGCAGGAAGTGGGAGACGAGGGGATTGTTGAGCAGGAGCTGCACGATCGGCGCGGGGTCGGCAAGACCGGTGGTCTCGACCAGGATACGCCGGAATGGCGGAATCTCGCCGCGGTCGCGCTTCACAAGAAGGCTTCGCAGCGTCTCCTCGAGATCGCTGCGGATGGTGCAGCAGATGCAGCCACTTGCGAGCACGGCGACCTCGCCATCGACGCGCTCGACCAGAAGATGATCGAGACTGACCTCGCCATACTCGTTGATGATAACGGCGCTGTCCTTCATACCGTCGTGGCGCAGCAGGCGATTGAGCAACGTCGTCTTGCCGCTGCCGAGAAAGCCGGTGATCAGCGAAACAGGAAGTCGCTGCGCGGATTTGTCGCCTTCAAATAGGCTCATTGGAATCACTCGCACCAACGGTCTTATTTTTGTCGCTGGACAACAACCTAGCTGAGGAGGAGGGTGGCAGAAATCATTTTAGAGTCCAGGCTTATCTGGGCCACAACCTGGGAGGGTGCAATGTCTAATGAGATCAACGACGTAGATCAAGACGCCAGCGGCGCCACGACCGACCGCCGGACCTTGCTCCGCACTGCGGGCATCGCTGGCGTCGCCGGCGCGGCGCTCGCCGGCTCGATGCACGGCAAGTTCTCGCTCGCGCCGATCAGCCAAGCCCAGGCACAGACTGCAGCCTCCATGCCCAAGAACGTCGACAAGCCATGGTGGCCCTCGAAATGGGGCAAGGATGACGAGGCTGGCGCATCCAACCACATCACCCCGGCGAAGGTCCTCGACGCGGCGAAATGGATCAAGGACGGCAAGATCTACAAGATCGGTCGCGTCTATGAGGCCGCGATGCCGCTGTTCGGCGCGCGCGTGTTCGCACTGCGTATTCCCGGCAGCCCGACTGGCGGACCGTTCGGCGACAACAAGCTCGTGTATCACGACGAGTTTCTTGCGACCGAGATCGGCCAGACCGGCACGCAGTTCGACGGTCTTGGTCACATCGGCATCCAGATGGGCAAGGAGGGCGACAAGAGCGAGATGCGATTCTACAACGGCTTCACAGCGGCCGAGATCAGCGACGCCTACGGCCTGAAGAAGCTCGGCATCGAGAAGCTCAAGCCAATTTTCACCCGCGCGCATCTGATCGACATGGTCGCGCTCAAGGGCGGCATGATGGATGTGGGGCAGGAGATCACCTCAGCCGATATCAAGGCGGCGCTGGCGAAGCAGAATATCCCCGAGAGCGACATCAAGCCCGGCGACGCGATCATGTTCCACACCGGTTGGGGCTCGCTCTGGATGAAGAACAACGATCGCTTCAACAGCGGAGAGCCGGGCATCGGCCTCGACGCTGCGAAATGGATCGTCGAGAAGGATCTCGCGCTGACGGGGGCCGACACCTGGGCAGTCGAGGTGGTGCCCAATCCCGACAAGACGCTCGCCTTCGTGGTTCACGCCGAACTGCAAACCAAGAACGGCATCCACAACCACGAGAACCTGATCTTCGACGAGCTGATCGCCGACAAGAAGTACCAGTTCGTCTATAGTTTCACCCCGGCCCCGATCAAGGGCGCTACCGGAAGCAACGGCTGCCCCATCGCGATCACATGAGGAAAGCGCATCGGTGCGGGCGGACGAGATGCCTGCACCGATGCACGATGTGCCGAACCAATGCTTGGAAAAGCCCGGGCTGCAGCGCGGAGCAGCTCTATCCCGGCGGAGACGACGGCAATGCGACGATGGTCTTTCAGAACAGGAGCATCACGCTCCTGTTTTGCCCGACGTGTCAAAATACGCCCATGACCTGCCGTCGCAAGCCATTGATTCCGCACGCCCCGGCTACTGTGCATGGGGTTGTTTTCGAGATTTTATGGTTTCAAGGACGCCTTCCCGCGGCCGTCAGCTCTGCCGGAAACCCATCCTGAACGCGCCCCAGTGCTTGCCGCGAACCATGATCGGTGAGGACAGGTCCTTCATCAGCACGAACTGTCCGCCGCCCATGTCGCGGCGGTAGGTTTGCAGCAGGAACGGTTTGGTGTTGCCTGCGACCTTCTGCACCGCGCGGTCGGTGAACAGGCGGCGGTTGCGGCAGTTGGCGTTATTCCAGACCGGGTCCTTGCCCTGCGGCAGGCGGTAGTTGGGATTGTGGGTCGGCAGATAGCCGCCCCTGGCCCAGGCGACGCAGAACACGATGCGGGGATCGCATTTCTGGATCGGGTCCTGGATCGCGGGCAGCACGCGGTCGGTGAAGTCGACGTAGTTGGTGAGGTACTGCTTCGGATCGGTGCCGGGGATCTCGCGATAGGTCTCGTCCATGAGCCGGTCGAGCGTGATGTCGCCGCGGTCGATCGCGGCCTCGAATTCGGCCGAGATCCGCTTCGCGGTATCGACGACGATTCGGATCAGCGGTGCGTCCGATGTCTCGACGCCGCTGTCCGCGATCAACGCGATCAGGCCTTCGGAGGTGTCGAGCAGCTTCGTCACCCGCTGATCGGCGCTTTTGAGATCGCGAGAGGAGAGGTCGACGCCCTTGGCGAGCTCGTTCAGCTCGCTGATGACGGTGTCGCAATGTCCGAGATTGGAGGTCGCCGCGCGCGTGACGCTGCCGATCTCCGCCTCCACGGAGGCAAAGCCCTGCTGGACCCGCGAGATGATGCCGGAGATCGCTTGCGCGCCTTCACCTGCGGTCTTCGCGCGCTGCGATGCGTCGCTGCTTTCGCCGATCAGGCCTTCGATCTGGCCGTCGAGATCGCGCACGGTGTCGGAGATCTGATGCGTGGCCTGGCGGGTGGCCTCCGCGAGGTTCTTCACCTCGCTCGCGACCACTGCGAAGCCGCGGCCGGCGTTGCCGGCGCGCGCGGCTTCGATCGTCGCATTCAGCGCGAGCAGATTGGTCTGCTTCGCGATCGCCTCGATCGAACCGGAGACTTTCGCGACCTGCGCCAGCGCCGAGCCGACGGCGCTGAGGCGCGCTTCGATGCGCTCCACCGCTGCGACCAGCTCGGAGATGTGGCTGACCGCGGTGTCGACGGCGCCGCGCGACTGCGCGATCTCGCCGACCGCGGCGGTCGTGGTCGTTTGCACCGCCTGCGATGCATTGGCGATGTCGTGGTTGGCCGAGACCATCGTCTCGGCCGTCTTCTGGAGGTGGTGGAACCGTTCCGACTGGTTCGCGACGCGGTTTGCGACTTCCTGAACGTTGCCGGCAATGTCGGCGAGTTCCACGCCGAGGCCGCCGATGCGGTCGGCGAGCTGATCAATCAGCCGTTCGGCCAGCGTGCGGTTGGAGCCGGTGTCCATGACGGCAAGTTGTGCGACGGACATGTTCGATGAGTCCTCCAGTCAGAGCCGTAAGCCGGCTCACGGCGGCATTCCCATTCCAATTTCGATCTTAAGGGATGATTCGCGCCCGGCGTCTTGCCTGAGCGTGCACTACAGTTTGTAGGCCGTCCTGAATCCACCCCAGTGACGGCCCTGCACGCGGATCGCGACGTCGATCTCCCGCATCATGACGGTATTCCCGTTGCCCATGTCGCGCGCATAGCTCTGGACCAGATACGATCGCAGGTTGCGTGCGGCGGCCAACCCCGCCGGATCGTTGAATATCCGCCGGTTGCGGCTGTTGGCCGTGTTCCAGACGACGTCGCCCGGCCGCTGCGGATGCGAATAGATCTTGTTGTGCACCGGCAGGAAGCCGTTGCGATCGACCATGGCGCAGAACGCCATGCGCGGGTCCTTCGCCAGGAATGCTTCCTGGAACGGCGGCAGGGCGCGGTCGGCCCAGTCGAGATATTTCGTGCGGTATTGCTGGGGGTCGGTTCCGGCGATTTCGACATAGTCGGTGTCGAAGAGGTCGTCGATCTTGACCTCGCCGCGCGCAACCGCCTGTTCGAATATCTTCGTCAGCGCATTGCCCGCCTCCATGGCGCGGGTGACGAACTCGGTGTTCTCCTCGTGGATCGACCAGAGCCTGTCCTCGATCTTTTCGCGGAGCTCGGCATCGGGGCTGGCGAATTGCGCGCGGGCGCCGGCCTTGGATTGCTCGATCACGCGCAGACGGCAGGCGCCGACGTTTTCGAGCGTGCCTTCGATCATCGCTTGCGGTGTGAGCCGGCCTGCATCCGCGCCGCCGATCAACACACCGTCCATCGAGATTTCATAGACCGGCATCACGCCGCGCGCGCTCTCGAACTTGAGGTGGCAGGGCAGCCGTTCCGTCTTGCGGCGATCGTCGTGCTCGCTCTGGCGGAGCAGCACGGCGCAGCGCGATTTCAGCTTTTGAGCAAAAGTCGTGACGGCCTTGCCGGCGCTGGCGACGTTTTCGCCGTGGCTCTCGGCCGCCTTGGTCGCGGCGTCGATTTCGGCCGCGCTCTCGCCGACCGCGACGATGAACTCCGAGGCGCTGGCGGCATTGCCGGAGACTTCGCTGGTGGTGGCGTTCTGCTCGGCGACCGCGCCGTTGACGGTTTCGAACACGGGGCGGATCGCCTCGATCGCCTGCGAAATGCGGTGCACGGCATCTGCCGAGCCGGCGGCGTCGCGCTGCAGCGCGTCGATCTTCTTCGTGATCTCTTCCGTGGCGCCTTGCGTCTGCACCGCGAGGGCCTTGACCTCGGTTGCGACGACCGCAAAGCCCCTGCCGGCGGCACCCGCACGCGCGGCCTCGATGGTCGAGTTGAGCGCGAGCAGCGTCGTCTGTCGCGCGATCTGGGCGATCAGATTGACGACGTTGCCGATGGCGGCAGAGGATTCGCGCAAGCGGTCGACATTGGCACGGGCTTCCTGCGCCGCGGCACTGGCCTCGTCGGCAAGCTTGCCGGCTTCGCGGACCTGGGCCCCGATGCCGAGGGCGGACTGGGTGAATTTGTCGGCGGCATGGGCGAAGGTGGAGGCGTTCGATTGCGCGGCATTGGTGCGGCCGGTCAGGGCGTCGGTGCGGTCGCGAATGGCGGCAAGCGTCGTCGCGGTCGCCTCGGCGCCGCCGGCCACCGAATTGGCGGCGCGCTCGAGCTGGCGGATCATGGCGCCGAGCTCGAGTTCCAGCAGTTCGAGGATTTCCCGGGCGGAATCAGTTTGGGCCGCGGCCACGGGCTCGGAATGGGCCGCCGGCTGCGCAGCCTGCAGGGCTGGTGCAGGCGCAGCCGCCTCCGGCAGACGCTTCCGAAATAGTCCGAACGCCATCACGTCTCTCTTGTCGTGGAACGGGTGGACGCTATTTTCGCAGTCCGGAATGAAATCAGGGTTAACGATGCCCGACCTCTAGGCACGAACCATTACGGCGGCTACCTCTACAGTGCTACCTTAGGGCACCAGAGCCCTTTGATTCCGGTGGGCCGGCGGCCTATAAGGCCGCGCTTCCCACCCCATCGGCGAACACCTCCAAAGACCATTCAAGAGACCACGCATGGCCGGACATTCCCAATTCAAGAACATCATGCACCGCAAGGGGCGGCAGGATGCGCAGAAGTCGAAGCTGTTCGGCAAGCTGGCGCGGGAAATCACGGTCGCCGCCAAGCTGGGCACGCCCGACCCCAACATGAACCCCCGCCTGCGTGCCGCCATCATCGCGGCGCGCCAGGAGAACATGCCGAAGGACAATATCGAGCGTGCCGTCAAGAAGGCGCTCGGCAATGAGGGCGAGAACTATGACGAAATCCGCTACGAGGGCTATGGCCCCGGTGGCGTCGCCGTCATCGTCGAGGCGCTGACCGACAATCGCAACCGCGCCGCCTCCGACATCCGCTCCTTCTTCACCAAATCGGGCGGCAATCTCGGCGAAACCGGCTCGGTCTCCTTCATGTTCGACCGTACCGGCATCATCGAATACGACCGCAGCGTCGCCTCCGATGACGCCGTGCTGGATGCCGCAATCGAGGCCGGCGCCGACGACGTGGTCTCCGGCGAGGGCGGCCACGAGATCTACGCCTCGACCGAAGGCTACCGCGACGTCGCCAAGGCGCTGGAAGCCAAGTTCGGCGAGCCGCGCAAGGCCGCTTTGATCTGGAAGCCGCAGAACACGGTCGCGGTCGACGACGAGACCGGCGAGAAGCTGCTCAAGCTGATGGATTTGCTCAACGAGCACGACGACGTCCAGCAGGTCTACGCCAATTTCGAGGTGTCGGACGCGCTGATGGCGAAGATGGGCGGCTGATAGCCAGCTCCGAATTCTGCCGTCGTCGCCCGGCTTGACCGGGCGACCCAGTATTCCAGAGACGCCAGAGGGATACGGATAAGCCGCGGCGTACTGGATACCCCGCTTTCGCGGGGTATGACGACGGAATGTAGGTTGGGCGGCGGTGCTCATCCGGGACCCCCACTCCCCTGTTACTTCCGTTCTGTTTCTGTTTCCCCCACGACGGCCAGCCGCTATCACTGGCCCATGACTGCGCTCCCGATTCGTGGCCCCGTTCGCATCATCGGCATTGACCCCGGCCTGCGCCGTACCGGCTGGGGCGTGATCGAGACCGAGGGCAACCGCCTGATCTACATCGCCTGCGGTTCGGTGGAGCCGCCGGACGATCTGCCGCTGGCGAGCCGGCTGCTCGCGATCCATGAGGGGCTCGCGGCCGTGCTCGCGAATCATCAGCCGATGGAAGCCGCGGTCGAGCAGACTTTCGTCAATAAGGACGGCGTTGCGACGCTGAAGCTCGGCCAGGCCCGCGGCGTCGCCATGCTGGCGCCCGCGATGTTCGGCATCCCGGTCGCCGAATACGCGCCGAACCAGGTCAAGAAAACCGTGGTCGGCGCCGGTCACGCCGACAAGCAACAGATCGCGATGATGCTGAAGATCCTGCTGCCCAAGGCCGAGCCGCCGTCCGCGGATGCCGCCGACGCACTCGCCATCGCCATCACCCACGCCCATCACCGCCAGAGCACCGCGCTCAGGCTGAAGGTGGTGGGGATATGATCGGCAAGCTCAAGGGCCTGATCGATTCCTACGGCGAGGATTTCGTCATCCTCGACGTCGGCGGCGTCGGCTATCAGGTGCATTGCTCCTCACGCACCTTGCAGCATCTGCCCTCGCCGGGCGAAGCCGCCGTGCTGTCGATCGAGACCTATGTCCGCGAGGACCAGATCAAGCTGTTCGGCTTTCGCACCGATCAGGAGCGCGAATGGTTTCGCCTGCTTCAGACCGTGCAGGGCGTCGGCGCCAAGGTCGCGCTCGCGGTGCTCGGCACGCTGGCGCCGTCCGATCTCGCCAATGCCATTGCGTTGCGTGACAAGGCGGCGGTGGCGCGGACACCCGGCGTCGGCCCCAAGGTCGCCGAGCGCATCGTCACCGAGTTGAAGGACAAGGCGCCGGCCTTCGCCAATGTCGATCCGGCCGTGGTGCATCTCGCCGGCGCCGTCGATGACCAGCGCGCGCCGCGCCCCGTGGCGGATGCGATCTCTGCATTGGTCAATCTCGGCTATGGCCAGCCGCAGGCGGCTGCGGCGATTGCGTCTGCGTCGCGTAGTGCCGGTGAGAATGTCGAAACGGCACAGCTCATTCGTCTCGGCCTGAAGGAGCTCGCGAAGTGAGCGATCCCAAGGCCAACCGCATGGTCTCGCCCGAACGCCGCAGCGACGATGTCGGCGATACCGCGCTGCGTCCGCAATCGCTGTCCGATTTCGTCGGCCAGCAGCAGGCGCGCAAGAACCTCTCGATCTTCATCGAGGCGGCGCGCAAGCGCGGCGAGGCGCTGGATCACGTGCTGTTCGTCGGTCCCCCCGGCCTCGGCAAGACCACGCTGGCGCAGATCGTGGCCAAGGAGCTCGGCGTCGGTTTCCGCGCCACGTCAGGGCCTGTCATCGCCAAGGCCGGCGATCTTGCTGCGCTGCTGACCAATCTCGAAGAGCGCGACGTGCTCTTCATCGACGAGATCCATCGCCTCAGCCCGGCGGTCGAAGAGGTGCTCTATCCCGCGATGGAGGATTTTCAGCTCGACCTCATCATCGGCGAAGGTCCGGCCGCGCGCTCGGTGAAGATCGAGCTGTCGAAATTCACCCTCGTCGGCGCCACCACGCGCGCTGGCCTGCTCACCAATCCCTTGCGCGATCGCTTCGGCATTCCGGTGCGGCTGAATTTCTACACGATCGAGGAATTGGAGAGCATCGTCAGTCGCGGCGCGCGCGTGCTCAATGTCGGCATGAGCGCCGATGGCGCCAACGAGATCGCGCGCCGTGCCCGCGGCACGCCGCGCATTGCCGGCCGCCTGCTCCGCCGCGTGCGCGATTTCGCCTCGGCGGCCGATGCGGACAAGATCGACCGCAAGATTGCCGACCACGCGCTGAGCGCGCTCGAGGTCGACGCCGCGGGGCTCGACGCCATGGACCGCCGCTATCTCACGACCATCGCGATGAACTATGGCGGCGGTCCCGTAGGCGTCGAGACCATGGCTGCCGCCCTGTCCGAGCCGCGCGATGCGATCGAGGACATCATCGAGCCCTATCTGATCCAGTGTGGCTATCTCCAGCGCACCCCGCGCGGCCGCCTGCTGACCTCGCACGCCTTCCGCCATCTCGGCATCGCCGAGCCCTCGCGCGATGCGGCCGCGCAATTCGGCTTGTTTGGCACGGATTCGCCCGAGGACGACTGAGAGCCGCAACCGGTGAACCCGCGGCGTCAATCCCCTCACTAATCCGAACACGCGGCGATCTGGAGTGCCGCTGACGCACACGGATTGGAGTAGGAAGAATGCGGCCGCCGAACGATACCGCTTTGCTCGAGGTCATCGTGGCCGCGCCGCAGCTGCGCACGCCGGATGAGACCGAGGCGTTCCTCGATCCGATGCCGATCAGTGAGCTGGCGTCGATGTGGTGCGCGCTCCAGCGCGTGAGCCGGCGCGACCAGGCCGGCAGCATCTGGGCCTTGAAACTGTATTTCGACCATCTGCCGCACCGCCGGCCGCAACAGGCGCTCGATCTCGTGCTGGAGGTGCTCAAGACCGAGGCCGACAAGCCCACGGTGATGCAGCTCAACGACAAGTTCTTGCTGTCGCTGCTCTATGCGCACGGCGAGGCCGTGATCGAGCGTATCGAGCACGAGGCCATGCAGAATGACCGATTGCGCTGGCTGCTCGGCGGTGTGCACGTCGCGCCCGACGATCCCTTGATGTCGCGCCTTGCAGAGCATGCCGATAGCGAGGCTTGGCAGGCCGACCATCTGGCCAAGCGCACGCCGCGCGAGCCGCTCGATTGCGCCAGCCTGTCGACCGCAGCGCTCGCCCGCGCCTGGGTCGAGCAATATTCCAAGTCGGACCGTGACCAGGATGACAATCTGTTCGCGATCATGGATTTCGAGCGCGACCTGCGCGAAGAGGACCCGGATGGCCTGATCGACCTGGTTCTCGAAGTCCTGAAGATCGAGGCCAACCCCGTGCTGCTGTCGCTGCTGGCCGCAGGTCCCCTCGAAGACGTGATCAACGCTGCCACGATCGACCGCATCGAGCGCGAGGCGCGTGTCAACGAACGCTTTCGCGATCTGCTCGGCGGTATCTGGTACTACCGCGCGCCCGACGAATTGAAAGCACGGCTGGATGCGCTGATCGGCGAGAGCCGCTGGTAATGTTTGTGCAGGCCTCTGCACACGGATGCAAACGGCCTGCACGAGCGCACCCCAATTCCGCTCCAATCGGATCGCATCGAGAGGCTGCATCAGAAACGGGCTTCCATGATCACGCGCCGTCATTTCATTCGTTCCATCGGCGGGCTGTCCGCTCTCGGCGTCTCGACCGCCGCCTATGGCGTGGGCGTCGAGCCGGTGCTACGGCTTCGCGTCACCCGCTATCATCCAACGCCGCGGCAGTGGCCGGCGGATTTTCCGCTGAAGATCGCCGCCATCGCCGACATCCATGCCTGCGATCCCTGGATGTCGCTGGAGCGGATCGAGGGCATCGTCGAGCGCACCAATGCGCTGAAGCCTGATATCATCGTGCTGCTCGGCGACTATGTCGCCGGCCTTCATCAGGTCACGCGCCTCATCCCGTCGCGGGAGTGGGCGAGGGTGTTGGCCGGCCTCAAGGCGCCGCTCGGCGTCCATGCCGTCATGGGCAACCACGATTATTGGGACGACAGGACGGTGCAGCGGACCGGGCTCGGGCCGACGATCGCGCATCGTGCGTTGGAGGCCGCCGGCATCCCTGTTTACGAGAACGACGCCGTGCGCCTCGTCAAGGACGGCCGCCCGTTCTGGCTTGCCGGCCTCGGCGATCAGCTCGCCTTCCTGCCGGCACGCCGGTTTCGCAGCATGGCTCGGTTCGGCGCCGACGATCTCAGCGCGACGCTCGCCAAGGTCACGGACAATGCGCCCATCATCTTGTTGGCGCATGAGCCCAACATTGCGCCGCGCGTGCCCGCGCGCGTCGCGCTGCAGCTGTCCGGCCATACCCATGGTGGCCAGGTCCGCCTGCTCGGCTGGTCGCCGGCGGTGCCGCCGCAGCAGGGCATCCAGCTCGCCTACGGGCACGTCAGGCTGAAATGCGATATCATCATCTCGGGCGGCCTTGGTTGCAGCATCATGCCGCTCCGCTTCGGCGTTCCGCCGGAGATCGTCGAGGTGACGCTGGGGCGAGCCTCACCGGTTGTGTCCTAACACGCTTGCGCGGCCGGCCGTTTTTGCGCAAAACGGGCCGGTGATCGACAAGTGAAGAGGCTCGCGACGTGACTGCCCATCTCGACGGCGAGATCCGCGACGGCCGCCACCACATGCAGGTCCGCGTCTATTACGAGGACACCGACTTTTCGGGGATCGTCTATCACGCCAACTATCTGCGCTACATGGAGCGCGGACGGACCAATCATCTCAGGCTGATGGGCGCCGAGCAGCAGGCGCTGTTCGATCAGGTCGAGACCGAGGGCGCGGGTTTTGCCTTCGTGGTGCGCTCGATGCATCTGGATTTCCTCAAGCCGGCGCGGATGGACGACGTGCTCGACGTCGTGACCTGGCCGATCGCGGTGAAGGGTGCCTCCATCATGCTTGCGCAGGAGGTGAAGAAGGGTGAAGACGTGCTGGTGAAAGCCGAGGTGCGTGTCGCCTTCATCAGCGGCGGCCGGGCCCAGCCGATCCCGAAATCGATCCGGACCTTGATGAAGGCCGATCTGGTTTCGTGATCGCCCGATTGGGGACGGCCTCTCGACTCCGTGGCGTGTGGCGATAGATTGCGCTTTCGCCAACCCATGAGGCTCATCATGTCGCGCCCGCCGCTTCCGCCCTTTACCCGTGAGACCGCCGCGCAAAAGGCGCGCATGGCCGAGGACGCCTGGAATTCGCGCGATCCGGTGCGCGTCTCGCTCGCCTATACCGAGGACAGCCGCTGGCGCAATCGTTCGGAGGTTTTTCAGGGTCGCGAGGCCATCGTCGCCTTCCTCACCCGCAAATGGGAGAAGGAGCAGGACTACCGCCTGATCAAGGACCTCTGGGCCTTCGACGAGAATCGCATCGCCGTGCGCTTCCAGTACGAATGGCACGATGCCGGCGGCCAGTGGTATCGCTCCTACGGCAACGAGCAATGGGAGTTCGACGAGCACGGCCTGATGAAGCGGCGCGAGGCCTCGATCAACGATATTGCGATAGCTGAGAAGGATCGACGATTTCATTGGGCCGCGCCGGGGCCGCGGCCGGCGGATGTGGCGGGGCTGGGGACCGAACCGTTCTAGAATTTCGCCGGCGAGCACCCTGCACCCTCTCCCCCTGTGGGAGCGGGTGGCTCGTCGCGCAGCGGCGAGACGGGTGAGGGGTATCTCTCTTCACGAGCAGTCCAGCGAGTGGGTAGAACCCCTCATCCGGCGCTTCGCACCACCTTCTCCCGCAAGGGGAGAAGGGAAGGGAGCGTGCCGTTCCCTAGACGCGCCGCGTCAAGAACCGCGCGATCGCCCCACCCAGTTTCGCGTTGTCCATCGGCTCCGCCAGCGATGCCCTTGCCGTGGCGACGATGTCATCCGGCGCCTTGCCGTCGCGCAGGTCGCAGCACACTTGCGCAAACGCCACGTCGAACTCGGGATGCGGCTGCACGGTCAGCGTGGTGCCGTTGGCGTAGAGCAGGCCGGCATGTGGCGTAAATTCTGACGAGAGGATCGTGAGCGCGTCGTTCGGCCGCTCGATCACCTGGTCCTGATGCGAGGCGGCGATGGCGACTTCCTCGCCGGCAATGACGCCGTTCTCCGGCAGTACCTGATAGACATGCCGGCCGATGCCCCAGCCTTTCTCCGACTTGCGCACGGTGCCGCCGAGTGCCTGCGCGATCAGCTGATGGCCGAAGCAGACGCCGACCATCGGCGTCTTGTTGGCGTAAGCGGCGCGCACGAAATCTTCCAGTGGCGCGATCCAGTCGAGCCCGTCATAGACGCCGGCCGCAGCGCCGGTGATCAGCACCGCCTTGAGCTGGCGCGGATCGGGAAGTGTATCGCCTTTCGGGATGCTGATGACATCCACCGTGACTTCGGGATCCTCGGCACGGACCATGCGCTCGAACATGTCCGGGAACGAGCCGTGACGCTCGCGATATTCTTGCGGGACGAGCCCGGTCTCGATGATGGTGATGCGTGCCATGTGCTGCCTGCGAGACGTGAAGGATACAGCAGGAATCGCAAGGCGTCCAAGTCAGCCGGGCGCAAAATCCGGTGTGGATTCGTGCTCGAGTTCGACGAGCGCCTTGCGCATCGTCTCCACCAGATCCAGCGCCACCGGTGAAGGACTGCGCTGCGCCGGGAAGACGGCGGAGAATTCGAAGTCGATGCGCGGCAGGAAGCGACGCGCGACCACGCCGCGGGTGGCGAATTCCGCTGCGGTGAAAGGATCGCAGATCGCGACGCCAAGCCCTGACGAGACCATGCCGCACATGATCTCCGACAACGTCGTCTCGACCCTGAGCACGCGGCGGACATCGTGACGGTGAAAGACCTGGTCAACGAGATGCCGGCTCGATGATCCCGCCGACAGCGAGATGAACGTCTCGCCCTCGAAATCCCGCGGCTCCAGAACCTCCTTTTCCGCGAGGCGATGACCGGTCGGCAGCACCGCGACGCGCGCGGGCGCCGGCAGCCGCAGACTTGGCAGGCCGGAATGGGCGATCGGCACCTCGGCAAAGCCGATGTCGCACTGGTTGTTCAACACCCAATCGACCACGATCGGCGAGATCACGCCGAAGAAGGCGAGGTTCAGGTTAGGTCGCTCCATCAGAAAGTGGCCGGCCAGCCGCGGCAGATAGCCGTTCGCCAGCGCCGGCAGCGCGGCGATGCGCAGCGAGCCGGTGCGGCGGCCACGGATTTCTTCGGCCGCCGCGGTGATACGTTCGAGGCCAACGAAGGAGCGCTCCACTTCCGTATAGAGCGCCATGGCCGCGGCAGTCGGCACGAGGCCAGTGCCCCGCCGCTCGAACAGCTCCATCTTCAGCAGCGCCTGGAAGTCGCGCAGCAGCCGGCTGACCGCCGGTTGCGTCACCACCATCAGCTTTGCCGCCTCGGTGACGCTGCCGGTGAGCATCGTCGCGCGGAAGGCTTCCACCTGCCGCGAATTGATCCGCGCCATCTCGAAGTCCATTCATAACATTCTGGCATGCAAAGGGTGCCATTATTCATTGGACGATGGAAGCCTGGTTCTGCGATCTTTTTCATCAGCGCTGGAGCCAGCCCGCTTTTTCGGCAGATTGGAGGGGTTCAAACCTCCAAATCGCGTCAAAACCCGCCGATCAGGGGCCGGAGCCCTGATCTGAGAGGAATTTGCGCGGAAGGAAATGCGGAAGGCGCCCCAGCCGGAGATTTGTCGGCGCGTCACCTCATTCCGGTATGGAGATCGGTCCACATGACAACTTTTCGCCTTCTGACCGCGGTCAGCATCGCAGCGCTCATCGCCGTCCCGTCGGCCGGCTCGGCCCAGCAAAAGACGCTCTACATCGCCGGCTATGGCGGCTCGTTCGAAAAGACCATTCGCGATGAGGTGATCCCGGCCTTCGAGAAGGAGAACGGCGTCAAGGTCGAATACGTCGCCGGCAATTCCACGGACACGCTGGCCAAGCTTCAGGCGCAGAAGGGCAATCAGCAGATCGACGTCGCCATCGTCGATGACGGCCCGATGTACCAGGCGATCCAGCTCGGCTTCTGCAGCAAGCTCGAGGGACTGCCGGCCGATCTCTACGACACCGCGCGCTTCAAGGACGATCGCGCGGTCGCGATCGGCATCGTCGCGACGGGCCTGATGTACAACACCAAGGTGTTCAAGGAGAAAGGCTGGGCGCCGCCGACCTCGTGGAACGACCTGAAGGACAAGAAATACGCCAAGCAGCTCGTGATCCCGCCGATCAACAACACCTATGGCCTTGAGGCGCTGGTGATGCTGTCGAAGATGAACGGCGGCGGCGAGACCAACGTCGATTCCGGCTTCAAGATCTTCAAGGAAGAGGTCAATCCGAATGTGCTCGCCTATGAGCCGTCGCCCGGCAAGATGACCGAGCTGTTCCAGTCCGGCCAGGCCGTGATCGCGGTGTGGGGCACCGGCCGCGTGCAGAGCTTTGCCAATACCGGCTTCCCCGTCGATTTCGTCTATCCCAAGGAAGGCGCGGCGACGCTGCTGACGACGGCGTGCCCGATCAACAAGCCGAACGCCTCGCCGCTCGCGGCAAGCTTCGTCAAGATGCTGCTCGATCCCAAGATCCAGCTCGTGCTGCTGAAGGATTACGGCTACGGCCCGGTGCTGAAATCGCTGGTGATCCCGCCCGACCTCGGCAAGATGGCCCCGATCGGCGAGCGCGCGGCAAAGCTCTACAATCCGGACTGGACCGTCATCAACGAGAAGCGCGAGGAATGGACCAAGCGCTGGAATCGCGAGGTCGAGCGTTGATCTGATCGTCGCTAGCGGAGACAGCGCATGGCCTATCTCGAGCTCGATCGGGTCGCAAAACAGTTCGGCACGCAGACTGTGGTCGACGACTTCAGTCTGTCGGTGGGGAAGGGGGAGTTCGTCTCCTTCCTCGGCCCGTCCGGCTGCGGCAAGACCACGACGTTGCAGATGATCGCGGGCTTCCTCGACCCCACGCGCGGCGCGATCCGCCTGGAGGGCAAGGATCTGACCGCGATTCACCCGGCCAGGCGCGGGCTCGGCATCGTGTTCCAGAGCTACGCGCTGTTTCCGCACATGACCGCAGCGGAGAACGTCGCCTTTGGCCTCGAGATGCGCAATGTGCCGCGTAGCGAGCGGGCCGAACGTGTTCGTGCCGCGCTGGCGATGGTGGGTCTCGCCGGCTACGAGGACCGCCATCCGCGCCGCATGTCCGGCGGCCAGCAGCAGCGCGTCGCGTTGGCGCGTGCGCTGGTGATCAAGCCGAGCGTGCTCCTGCTCGACGAGCCGCTGTCCAATCTCGACGCCAAGCTGCGCGAGGAGATGCAGATCGAGCTGCGCCAGATCCAGCGCACCATCGGCACCACCACGATCCTGGTCACCCACGACCAGAACGAGGCGATGTCGCTGTCCGACCGCATCGTGGTGATGAGCCAGGGCAAGATCGAGCAGATCGGCACGCCGCAGGAGACTTACGAGATGCCGGCCTCGGCCTTCGTCTCGCAGTTCCTGGGCAAGACCAACGACTTTGCCGCGACGATCGATCGGACCGTCTCGCCGACACAATTGGTGGCGGGCTCCTGGCGCGCACCGGCGCCGGCCGGGTTTGGCGGCCCCGTGACCGTCAGCATTCGCCCCGAGCGGATCGGCTTTGGCGACGTCGGTCTCAGCGCCAAGATCGTCACGCGCATCTTCCAGGGCAATCACTGGCTGTTCCAGTGCGACAGCGAATGCGGCCCGGCGATCGTGGTCCGCCAGAACGACGGCCAGGCGCAGCCGGCCGAAGGCGACGCGGTTCGGTTGTCGTGGCGTCCTGAGGACATGAGCGTTCGCGCGAGGGCCGCTGCATGAGCATGGCCGCGGAGGAAGAGCGCAGCGTACGCGCGCCATGGGCCCTGACCGCGCCCGCCCTGTTGCTGTTCGTCGGCGTGCTGCTGATTCCGCTGGCGATGACGGTGATGCTGTCGTTCCACGATTGGGGTCAGTACAAGGGCATCGAGCCGGTCTTCATCCTCAAGAACTGGCACGAGATCGCGACCGATCCCTATTACGCGGAAATGTTCTGGCGGACGTTTCGCGTTGCGATCCTGACGACGCTGCTGACCGCGCTGCTCGGCGCGCCCGAAGCCTACATTCTCAACCGTATGAGCGGACGCTGGAAGAGCTTCTTCCTGCTGATCATCCTCGGGCCGCTCTTGATCTCCGTGGTGGCGCGCACGCTGGGCTGGGCGCTGCTGTTCGGCGGCAATAACGGGCTCGTCAACAAGTTCCTGATGTCGCTCGGCGTGATCGGCTCGCCGATTCCCTTCATGTTCACTGAAACCGGCATGGTGATTGCGCTCGCGCATGTGATGATGCCGTTCATGGTGCTGTCGGTCTGGGCGGCGCTGCAGCGGCTCGATCCGCAGATCGAGAATGCCGCGATGTCGCTCGGCGCGGGCCCCGCCACCATCATCCGCCGCATCATCATGCCGCAGATCATGCCGGGCGTGCTGTCCGGCGCCATCATCGTGTTCTCGCTTTCGGCCAGCGCCTTTGCGACGCCGGCGATCATCGGCGGCCGCCGGCTCAAGGTCGCTGCGACGCTCGCTTATGACGAATTCCTCAACACCTTGAACTGGCCGCTCGGGGCTGCGGTCGCCACGCTGCTGCTGGCGGCACTGGTGCTGATCGTCGTCGGCAGCAACGCGCTGATCGAGCGACGCTATGCGGAGGTGTTTCGATGAGACGGAACGGCCCGCTCGCGCTGATCTTCCACACCGTCTTCGTCATCATCATGGTGGCGCCGATCCTGGTGGTCTGCCTCGTCGCCTTCACTCCCGAAGGTTTCCTTTCGCTGCCGACCAACGGCTTTTCGCTGCGCTGGTTCAGGACGATCGCGAACTACCCGGAGTTCATTCACGCGTTCTGGGTCAGCCTCGGGCTCGGCGCGCTGTCGTCCCTGGTGGCGCTGCTGTTCGCGGTGCCGGCGGCGCTGGCGATCGCGCGCTATCGCTTCCGCGGACGTGATGCGCTCGCAGCGCTGTTCCTGTCGCCGCTGATGATCCCGCATGTCGTGCTCGGCATCGCCTTCCTGCGCTTCTTTACGTCGGCCGGTCTCGGCGGCAGTTTTGCGGCGCTGATCATCGCGCATGTCATCATCGTGTTTCCCTTTGCGCTGCGGCTGACCCTGGCGGCAGCGACCGGCATGGACCGCACGGTCGAGATGGCTGCGGTCTCGCTCGGCGCCGGCGGCTGGACCCTGTTCCGTCGGGTCACGCTGCCGCTGATCCTGCCCGGCGTCATCAGCGGCTGGGCGCTCGCCTTCATCCAGTCCTTCGACGATCTCACCATGACCGTCTTCCTCGCGGCACCCGGCACCGAGACGTTGCCGGTGCGCATGTTTCTCTACATCCAGGACAACATCGATCCGCTGGTCACGTCGGTCTCGGCCTGCGTGATCGCGATCACCATGACCGCCCTCATTCTGCTCGACCGCTTCTACGGGCTCGACCGCGTGCTCGCCGGCAAGGGTGGCGACGCCGGACGATAGGAGAATCTTATGTCAGGGGACTACGACGTCGCCGTCGTCGGCGGCGGGCTGCTCGGCTCCGCCATTGCCTGGGGCCTCGGCCGGCTCGGCAAGAAGGTGGCCGTGCTCGACGAGGGCGACATCACCAAGCGCGCCTCGCGCGCGAACTTTGCGCTGGTGTGGGTCCAGAGCAAGGGGCTCGGCATGCCCGCCTATACGGTCTGGACCGTACAGGCGTCACAGGCATGGAGCCGGCTTGCCTCCGAACTGAAGCAGCAGACCGGTCTCGACGTTTCGCTCCAGCAGAACGGCGGCTTTCATCTCACGCTCGGCGAGGACGAATTCGGCCAGCGCACCGAGCTCGTCAAGCGCATGCACAACCAGACTGGCGCGGCCGACTACAAGATGGAGATGCTGCCGGCCTCCGAGGTGAAGAAGGCGTTGCCGCTGATCGGGCCCGAAGTGTCCGGCGGCAGCTACTGCCCGCTCGACGGCCATGTCAATTCGCTGCGCACGTTCCGTGCGTTCCACACCGGCTTCAAGGCGTTCGGCATCGACTATCTTCCGGAGCGTCCGGTCTCGGCGATTAGCAAGAGCGGCGGCGAATTCCGCCTGGCCACGCCGAAGGGCGAGTTGCGCGCCGCGAAAATCGTCCTTGCCGCCGGCAATGCCAACCAGACGCTGGCGCCGATGGTGGGCCTGTATGCGCCGATGGGGCCGACCCGCGGCCAGATCGTGGTGACCGAGCGCACCATGCCGTTCCTGCCGCATCCGCTGACCACGATCCGCCAGACCGACGAGGGTACGGTGATGATCGGCGACAGCAAGGAGGACGAGCTGGACGATCGCGCGCTGAAGCATTCGATCAGCGCCGTGATGACCGATCGCGCCCAGCGCATGTTCCCGCATCTCTCGCGGCTCAACGTGGTCAGGAGCTGGGCCGGCATCCGCGTCATGCCGCAGGACGGCTTTCCGATCTACGACCAGTCGGAGACGCATCCCGGCGCCTTCGTCGCCTGCTGCCATTCCGGCGTGACGCTCGCCTCCAACCACGCCTTCGAGATCGCACGCATGGTGGCGCAGGGCGCGCTCGAGCCGGAGCTGGTCGGCGCGTTCTCCGCCAGGCGCTTTGGCGCTGCGGGCGCGGCGAACAACAGCGGCTACTAGAGATATTGAGGAAGCCAGATGTTTAGACGATCCGAACGGGACAAGCGCCCACAGGTGCAGATCTTCGTCGACAGCGTTGCCGTAGCGGCGCGCCAGGGCGATACCGTCTCCGCAGCCTTGCTGGCATCTGGCTGCGACGCGCGTCGCTCGACCGCGGTGAGCGGCGCGCCGCGTCTGCCCTATTGCATGATGGGCGTGTGCTTCGACTGCCTCGTCACCATCGACGGCGTCGGCAACCGCCAGGGCTGCCTCGTGCCCGTCGCCGAGGGCATGCAGATCGAGATTCAGAAGGGCAAGCGGGAGATCGGAAGATGAGTATGGCTCCCAAGCGCGAAGACTACGACGTCGTGGTGATCGGCGCGGGGCCCGCGGGCCTGGCGGCCGCCGCGACATCCGCCGAAGCAGGACTGTCGACGCTGCTGCTCGACGAGAATATCGGCCCCGGCGGCCAGGTGTTCCGTGCCATCGCCTCGACGCCGGTCACCGAGCGCGACCAGCTCGGCGCCGATTACTGGGCCGGTGCCGATCTCGTGCAGTCGCTGCACGCAAGCAAGGCCGAGGTCATTCATCGTGCCACCGTCTGGAGCCTCGATCGCAATCTCGATATCGCCGTGTCGATCGGCGGCGCGTCCGCCTTCGTCAAGGCCAAGCGCGTGATCCTCGCGACCGGCGCGCTGGAGCGGCCGTTTCCGATTCCCGGCTGGACGCTGCCGGGGGTGATGACCGCGGGCGCCGCGCAGACGATGCTGAAATCGTCGGCGCTCGTGCCCGACGGACGCACGGTCATCGCAGGGCAGGGGCCGCTGCTCTGGCTGCTCGCCGCGCAGATCCTGCGGCTCGGCGGCCGCATCGACCGCATTCTCGACACCACCGAGCGCGGCAATTACTTCGCGGCGCTCCCGCACGCCTTTGCCTTCCTGACCTCGCCCTATTTCGCCAAGGGTCTCTCGATGATGCGCGAGGTGAAGGCCAAGGTGCAGGTCGTCTCCGGCGTCACCGAGCTCTCGGCATCCGGTGACGGCCAGCTCGCGAGCGTGAGCTATGTCGCCGGCGGCAAGCGCGGAACCATTCCTGCCGATCTGCTGCTGCTGCATCAGGGCGTCGTGCCCAACGTCAATCTGGCGATGGCGGCAGGCGTCGAGCATCGCTGGGATGAATTGCAACTGTGCTGGTCGCCGGTGCTCGATGCGAGCGGTAATTCGTCGGTGGCCGGCATCGCGATTGCCGGCGACGGCGCCGGCATCGGTGGCGCCAACGCGGCCGTGGTGCGCGGTCGCATCGCGGCACGCGCGGCGGTGGAGGCATTGGCGCCTGCGGCCGGCGCGAAGCTGCCGTCGCTGGCAACGCTCCGTTCCGATCTCGCCAAGGCCGAGCGCGGCCGCGTCTTCCTCGACACGTTGTTTCGTCCTTCACCGCAGTTCCGTATTCCCGCAGGCGACACCATCGTCTGCCGCTGCGAGGAGGTCACCGCGAAGGACATTCTCGACGCGGTCGCGATCGGCGCGACCGGGCCGAACCAGCTCAAGGCCTATCGCCGCACCGGCATGGGTCCGTGCCAGGGCCGGCTCTGCGGTCTCACCGTCACCGAGCTGATGGCGCAGGCCCGCGGCAAGACTCCGCAGGAAATTGGATACTACCGGCTGCGCGCGCCGGTGAAGCCGATCACGCTGGCCGAGCTCGCTGCCGTCCCGAAGAGCGAGGCCGACGTCAAGGCGGTGGTGCGCGGATGACCAGGAACGCGGATGCGATCGTCGTCGGCGGCGGCATCCACGGGTGCTCGACCGCGCTGCATCTGTGCCTTGCCGGCATGAAGCCGGTGCTGATCGAGAAGGACTATGCCGGCCGTCACGCCTCTGGCGTCAACGCTGGAGGCGTGCGCCAGCTCGCGCGGCACGTCCCCGAAATTCCACTCTCGATCCGCTCGATGGGGATCTGGGAGAAGATTTCTGATCTCCTCGATGACGATTGCAGCTTTGAGAGCTACGGCCAGGTGCTGGTTGCGGAGAACGATGAGGAGCTCGCGGTCTGCCGCGCGCGTGTTGCTGAGCTCAATGCACTCGGCTTCACCCATGAAGAGCTGATCGACGCGGCCGAACTGCGTCGTCTCGTGCCGGCGGTCGCCGAGACCTGTCCCGGCGGCGTGGTCTCGCGCCGCGACGGCGCAGCCAACCCGGCGCAGGCGACGACGGCATTCCGCCGCAAGGCCGAGCAGCTTGGCGCGACCGTGCGTGAGGGCGTGGCGGCCGGCAATATCCGGTACCGTGACGGCCTCTGGCATGTCGACGTCGGCCTGGACACCTACGCCGCGCCGGTGCTGGTCAACGCCGCCGGCGCCTGGGCCGGCAAGATCGCGGCCGCGCTCGGCGAGCCCGTGCCGGTCGAGACCGTCGCGCCGATGCTGATGATCACCTCGCGCGTGCCGCACTTCATCGACCCCGTCGTCATCCTTCGCGGTCGAAAATTGTCCTTCAAGCAGTTCAAGAACGGCACCGTGCTGATCGGCGGCGGCCATCTGGCGACGCCCTATCAGGACCGCAACGAGACGGTGCTGGACTGGAAGAGCCTTGCGATCAGCGCCCGCACCGTGTTCGAGCTCTTTCCGGTGATGCGCAGCGCGACCATCGTGCGGGCCTGGGCCGGCATCGAGGCGAAGATGAAGGACGATATCCCCGTGTTCGGACCGAGCAGCCGTCACAAGGGCCTCTATCACCAGTTCGGCTTCTCGCTGCACGGCTTCCAGCTCGGCCCCGGCGCCGGTGCCGTCATGGCGGAGCTGATCGTCAACGGCGGCACCCAGACCCGCGTCAGCGATCTCGGCATCGACCGCTTCCATCCCACGACGCTCTAGCAACACGAGGACATCATGAGCATTACCCGCAGCATCCGCACGCCGATCATGCACCGCGCCGTCGAGGCCAATGGCTTCGTCTTCCTCGGTGGCACCATCGCCGACGACACCTCGGTCTCGATGGGCGATCAGACCCGCAACATCCTCGGCAAGATCGCCGGCTATCTGAAGGAAGCGGGAACCGACAAGAGCCGCGTCGTCAGCGCCTCGATCTTCGTCACGGACCTCTCCAAGAAGAAGGAGATGGATGCCGCCTGGACCGAATTCTTCGGTGACAATCTGCCGACCCGCGCCACCGTGGGCGTCGCCGACCTCGGCGGCGGTGCTCTGATCGAGGTGGTGGTGACAGCGCTGAAGGGTTGATCGCAGGCCTATCGACGACAGCGCTTTCCGTGGCGCTGTCGTTCCCTCGAACCGCGGCTTGATCTAGCCCACTTGCGGGACTAGTTAGAGACCTCTCAATCAGGAACTTCGCAGCCATGGATTTCACCCCGATCGCAACGCCCATCCGCCTTGCTCACGGGGAACTCCATGCCTGCCTCGATCATCCTGTCGAACCTCTCGCTGTCCACGCCTGACGGCCGTTCACTTCTTTCCGGCATCGATCTGACATTTGCGGCCGAGCGCACGGGGCTCGTCGGCCGCAACGGCGTCGGCAAGACGACGCTGCTTGCGTCGATCTTGGGGGAGCACGTTCCCCAGTCCGGCGGTGTTCTGATCGATGGCACCATCGGCCTGCTGCGCCAGGACGTGCAGCCGCCTGCAGATAGCACGGTGGCTGAACTGTTCGGTGTGCGCCACGCCCTGGAGCTGATGCACCGTGCGGAGCGGGGCGAGGCCTCCGCTGACGACATCGCCGCGATCGACTGGACGCTCGAAGCGCGGCTTCAGGCCGCGCTGGCGCGCCTCGGCTCCGATCCATCGCCCGAGACGCAGCTCTCGCGCCTGTCCGGCGGCCAGATCACGCGCGTCCGTCTCGCCGCGCTGGTGTTTGCCGAGCCCGACTTCCTGCTGCTGGACGAGCCCACCAACAATCTCGACCGGGACGGACGCAAGGCGGTGGCCGACCTCCTCGCCGCCTGGCGCGGCGGTGCGATCGTCGTCAGCCATGATCGGGATCTGCTCCAAACCATGGATGCGATCGTCGAGCTGACGTCGCTGGGCGCAACCCGATACGGCGGCAATTGGAGCCGATACCGCGAGCAGAGGGCAATCGAGCTCGCTTCCGTCAGGCACGATCTCGCGCACGCCGAGCGGCGCCTGTCCGACATCGATGGCAAAGCCCAGGAGGCTGCCGAGCGGAAACAACGCAAGGACAGCGGCGGGAAGAAGAAGCGCGCCAAGGGCGACATACCGCGCATCCTGGCCGGCGCGCGCAAGGACCGCAGCGAGGACAGCGGCGGAAAGAGCGCGCAGATCGCCGAGCGGCAGCGTGCGGAAGCGCGCGAGGCCGTCGACACGGCGCGCCGCCGCATCGAGGTTCTTCAGCCGCTGTCGGTGAAGTTGCCGGCGACTGGTCTGCCGGCGGGCAAGGAGGTGGCTTGGCTCGACGGCGTCACCGCCGGCTATCGGCCGGAGCAGCCGGTCTTGCGTGATCTGTCGTTCACGATCGTCGGTCCGGAGCGCGTCGCGTTCGTCGGGCCCAATGGCTCGGGCAAGACGACGTTGCTGAAACTCATTGCCGGCGAGTTGCGCCCGTTCTCGGGAACCGTCCGGGTCAGATCCGACTTCGCGCTGTTCGATCAGAGAGTGAGCCTCCTCGATCCCGCCCTATCGATCCTGGAGAACTTCGGCCGCCTCAATCCAGCGGCGGGCGCGAATGCGTGCCATGCCGCGCTGGCCCGGTTCATGTTTCGCGCCGATGCAGCGTTGCAAATCGTCGGCAATCTGAGCGGCGGACAAACGTTCCGTGCGGGGCTTGCCTGCGTGCTGGGCGGGACGAGGCCGCCATCCCTGCTGATCCTGGACGAGCCGACCAATCATCTCGACATCGAGTCCATCGAGGCCGTTGAAGCTGGCTTGAGAGGCTATGACGGCGCGCTGCTCGTCGTCAGCCACGACGAGGCATTCCTGCAGTCAATTGAAATCACACGACGGCTCGATCTTGCGACCATGAGGTCGCACGCTAATGATGGGATCGTGTGATCCCATCGCCCGGTCAAAATGTAGCGAAGATCTTCAAAAGCCCGACGCCCTGCCCCCAGCGCGTCGGGCGGAAAAACTGAGTATCAATCCGTGATCCCAACGTCGCTGTTGTGACTCGCGCCGCATCAATTTGCTACTCCGGGATACTACCGCATCGGAAGCGGACGGTGCCCGACATGTGCAACTACGAGGATCCGCCCCCGCCGGGCTCCAGGGCTTCGCCCATCTCCAGCGGGTGGGCCATGGTCTCGTGCAGCGCGTCGCGGTCGAGCTCACCCTCGGAGATGCTGATGACGACGCAGGCGACGCCGTTGCCGATCAGATTGGTGAGGGCACGGCACTCGCTCATGAACTTGTCGATGCCGACCAGGATCGCGATCGACTGGATCGGGATGTCGGGCACGATCGAGAGCGTCGCGGCGAGCGTGATGAAGCCGGCGCCGGTGACTCCGGAAGCGCCCTTCGAGGTGATCATGGCTATGCCGAGGATGCCCAGCTCCTGCCAGATGGTCAGATGGGTGTTGGTGGCCTGCGCCAAAAAAAGCGTCGCCAGCGTCATGTAGATGTTGGTGCCGTCGAGGTTGAAGCTGTAGCCGGTCGGGATGACGAGGCCGACCACCGAGCGCGAGGCGCCAAGATGCTCCATCTTCTGGATCATCTGCGGCAGCACCGTCTCGGAGGACGAGGTGCCGAGCACGATCAGCAGCTCGTCCTTGATGTAGGCGATGAAGCGCAGGATCGAGAAGCCGGCGAGCCGGGCGATCGCGCCCAGCACGATCAGCACGAACAGCATGCTGGTGAGATAGAACGTGCCGATCAGGGCTGCGAGGTTGAGCAGCGAGCCGAGGCCGTAGGCGCCGACCGTGAACGCCATCGCACCGAAAGCGCCGATCGGGGCCACGCGCACGATGATGCGGATGATGCCGAAGAACATCTTCGCGGCCTTGTCGATCGCGTCCGCAATGGGTTCGCCGGCCTTGCCGAGAAAGGCGATGGCGAAGCCCGAGAGGATCGAGATCAACAGCACCTGCAGGAGATCGCCCCGCGCGATCGCGCCCAGATAGCTGTCGGGAATGATCGCCATCAGATGGGCGACGATGCCTTCTTCGTGGGCCTTGGTGACGTAGGTCGCCACCGATTTCGGATCGATCGTGGCGGGATCGATGTTGAAGCCGCGCCCGGGCTGGAGAACCTCGCCGACCAGGAGGCCGACCGCGAGCGCGACGGTCGAGACCGTCTCGAAATAGATCAGCGACTTCAGCCCGACCCGGCCGACACGCTTGAGGTCGCCCATCGAGGAGATGCCGTGCACCACGGTGCAGAAGATCACCGGCGCGATCATCATCTTGATCAGCGCGATGAAGCCATCGCCGAGCGGTTTCAGGGCCTTGCCGAGATCGGGATAGAGGTAGCCGATGAGCACGCCGAGCGCGATCGCGACCAGGACCTGGATGTAGAGGATCTTGTACCAGGGTTGATGCCGGCGCTGGATGGCTGGCTGGATCGCGACTTGTGACATAGAATGTGCCCCGGACCGCATTGATCTTGCGGGATTTGGATCGTGCTTGATCCGCACCATGTGACGGCCGCCGCAGAAGTGACAATCACATTTTTGTCGGATCGCACGAAGATCGATCATTGCACCGACATTGGGGGGAACATGGCGACCGCAACCAGCTCCGACCAAGGCTATTTTCCCCGCTGGAAGCTCAAGACCTCGGGCGTGATCATGCCGGAGGAGCGGCTGTCATGGGGGCAGACCGCGGTGTCCGGCTTCCAGCATTGCGTCGCCATGTCGGGCTCGACGATCATCGCGCCGCTGCTGATGGGGTTCGATCCCAATGTTGCAGTCCTGTTCTCCGGCATCGGCACGCTGATCTTCTTCGTCATCGTCGCCGGGCGCGTGCCAAGCTATCTGGGCTCGAGCTTCGCGTTCATCGCCGTCGTCATCGCCGCGACCGGGTATGCCGGGCAGGGGCCGAACCCGAATTTGTCGGTTGCGCTCGGCGGCATCGTCGGCGCCGGGGTCCTGTACGGCGTGATCGCGCTGATCGTGATGTGGTCGGGGGTCGGCTGGGTCGAGAGACTGCTGCCGCCGGCCGTCACCGGCGCCGTGGTCGCGGCGATCGGCCTCAACCTCGCGCCCGTGGCGGTCAAGGCGGTGAGCGCCAATGGGTTCGACACTGGAATCGGGCTCGCGACCGTTCTGATCATCGGCGTGGTTGCCGTGGCAGCGCCAGGGCTGTGGCGCCGGCTGCCGATCATCCTCGGCGCGATCGGCGGATATCTTTTGTATTTGCTGCTCGCGAATGGTCTCGGATTCGGCAAGCCGATCGACTTCGCGCAACTGGCGGCCGCGCCGTGGTTCGGGCTGCCGAACTTCACCACGCCGACGTTCCAGGCCGATGCGATCTTCCTGATCGCGCCGGTTGCGGTCATTCTCGTCGCCGAGAACCTCGGTCACATCAAGGCTGTCGCCGCCATGACGGGCCGGAGCCTCGATGCCTATCTCGGCCGCGCCCTGTTCGCCGACAGCCTCGCCACCATCGTGGCGGCCTGCGGCGGCGGCACCGGCGTGACCACCTATGCCGAGAATATCGGCGTGATGGCGGCGACGAAGGTCTATTCGACGCTGTTGTTTGCCTTCGCCGCCATCGTATCGATCCTGCTCGGCTTCTCGCCGAAATTCGGCGCGCTGATCCTGTCGATCCCGGGGCCCGTCATCGGCGGCCTCTCGATCGTGCTGTTCGGGTTGATTGCGGCGATGGCTGGCCGGATCTGGGTCGAGAACAAGGTCGACTTTGCAGATCCTGCAAACCTGATCACCGTCGCAGTGGCGCTCACCGCAGGCGCCGGCGATCTCACACTGAAATTCGGCGCGTTCACGATTGGCGGAATCGGCACCGCAACCTTCGGCGCCATCATCCTGTACCAGATCCTGACCTTGACCCGGGCCCGGCACGCTGGCTGAAGTACAGCAATGCGCTGAGGGATGGAACAAAGCGCCGGTTCCGTCGATGATCAGCATCCCCGGAGATCACTCATGCCACAAACCGATCGCCCAAGCGTCTTTCCCTCGCGCCTCGTCGGCCAATACGCGCTGGTGACCGGCGCCTCGCAAGGCATTGGCCGTGCGGTCGCCGTCCGGCTTGCCCAGGAAGGCGCGACCGTCGCCATCAATTATTTCGAGCACGAGGACCGGGCGGAAGAAACCCGCGCGCTCGCGCAGGCCGCTTCGCGCGATCGCGGTCACGGCGAGCCCGAACATTGCATTGTCAAGGCCAATGTCGGCAACGAACAGGACATCGCCGCGATGTTCGAAACGATCCTTGCGCGCTGGAAGCGCCTCGATTGTCTCGTCAACAACGCCGGCTTCCAGAAGGAATCGCCGAGCGAGGCGCTCGACATCGAAACCTATCGCCGCATCATCGACGTCAACCTGAACGGCGCCGTGCTCTGCGCGCAGAAGGCACTCGCGCACTTCGTCAAGCGCGGCGGAGGCGGCAGCATCATCAACTGCTCGAGCGTGCATCAGATCATTCCCAAGCCCGGCTATCTCGCTTATTCCATCAGCAAGGGCGGCATGGCCAATCTGACGCGCACTCTCGCGCTCGAATTCGCCGGCCAAGGCATCCGAGTCAATGCGGTCGGTCCCGGCGCGATCGACACGCCGATCAACGCGGCCTGGACGGGAGATCCCGAGAAGCGCGGCGTTGTCACCTCCCACATTCCCATGGGACGCGTGGGCACGCCGGAAGAGATCGCCGCCGTGTTTGCTTTCCTCGCCTCGGACGACGCCAGCTACATCACCGGTCAGACCCTCTATGCCTGCGGAGGCTTGACGCTGTTTCCCGAATTCCGGGAGAATTGGGCGAGTTGAACGTCCGCTTCGGCCGCCCCATGCCTCGTGAGGCTAGAGGGCAGGCCGAGTTGGGCGTCTGCGGCGCTGTGTGCTATCGACCGTGGACGACGCTGCCGCTATTGGCAGTCGCCGACACGTGAAGGGCTCGTGACCACAGCGATCAACATCAATGCCTATAGCGACGCGCTGGTGGTGCTCGGTACCGCCGGCGTCGTGGTGCCGATCGTCCGCCATTGGGGCATCAATCCCGTGCTGGGCTATCTCGGTGCGGGCGCCATCCTCGGTCCGCTCGGCCTTGGTTCGCTCGTTCGCGAAGTCCCGTTCCTGTACTGGTTCACGGTGACGGACGCGCAGAACGTCGAGGGGATCGCCAATCTGGGCATCGTGTTCCTGCTCTTCCTGATCGGGCTCGAGCTGTCTTTCCGGCGGCTGGTCACGATGCGACGCCTGGTGTTCGGGCTTGGCGGCCTGCAGGTCCTTCTGACCTCAGCCATCATTTTCGGCGTGGCGCTTCTCGCCGGGCAGGGCTCCGATACGGCCGTGATCCTCGGCGCGAGCCTTGCGCTGTCCTCGACGGCGATCGTGCTCGAGCTTCTGTCCAGCGAGAGGCGCCTTGCGACCACGGCCGGTCGCGCCAGCTTCTCGGTGCTGCTGGCCCAGGACCTCGCCGTGGTCCCCATTCTGGTTTTCGTCTCGGTGCTCGGGGCGGACAGCGGCGGCTCGGTCCTGACTCACATTTCCAGTGCTGTCCTGAAGGCCGCACTGGCGGTCGCTTTTCTCACTCTGGTCGGGCGGCTGCTGATGCGTCCGCTGTTCCAGATGGTTGCAGGCACTCATTCGACGGAGTTGTTCGTCGCAGCGACCTTGTTCGTCATCGTCGGCGCGGGGCTTGCCGCGCACCAGGCCGGCCTCTCCATGGCGCTCGGGGCATTCGTTGCGGGGCTGATGCTGGCGGAAACGGAGTATGGCAAGGCCATCGAGGCCACCGTCGAGCCGTTCAAGGGCCTGCTGCTCGGCATCTTCTTCTTCACCGTCGGCATGGCCATCGACTTCCGCGTGTTCATGCGCGAGCCCGGTTGGCTGCTGGCCGCCGTCATCGGCATTGTCGCCGGCAAGGCGATCGTGCTCATCCTCCTCGGCCGTCTCTTCAGGCTCTCCTGGCCCGCGGCGATCGAAATCGGCTTCCTGCTGGGTCCCGTCGGCGAATTCGCTTTCGTCAGCATCGGAATGGCGGTGGCCGGCGGTCTGATCGAGCCTCGCGTGTCGAGCTTTGCCGTCGCCGTCACCGCCGTGACGATGGCGTTGACGCCGCTTCTGAGCATGCTCGGACGACGATTAGCCGCAAAGCTGGGTCCCGAGCGCTCGCCTGATCCCGAGCTGTCGGTTCGGCCGCCCGGCGACCAGGCGCAGGCGATCGTGATCGGCTACGGCCGCGTCGGAAAGGTCGTCTGCTCGCTGCTGACCGGCCATGGCCTGAACTACATCGCGGTCGATCACGAGGCCGTTGCCGTGGCGCGCGACCGGCGCGACGGCCACAAGGTCTATTTTGGCGACGCGACGGAGCCGGGCTTCCTCGAAGCTTGCGGCCTGATGCAGACGACCGGTGTGATCATCACCATCCAGTCGCGGCCGGCGATCGATGCCGTCGTCGAGCGGATTCGCGCGGCGCGACCGGATGTGCTGATCGTTTCACGCGCGCGGGACGCCGATCACGCCCGCCACCTCTATGCGATCGGCGCAACCGACGCGGTGCCCGAAACCATCGAGGCAAGCCTGCAGCTTTCCGAAGCGGCCCTGGTCGGTCTCGGCGTTGCGGTCGGACATGCCATCGCCTCGGTGCACGAGAAGCGGGACGAATTCCGTCTGACGCTGCAGCAAGCCGCCCGCATTGCTGGACAGGAAAAAGCTCGTCCGCTCGATCTCACCGGGCGCCGGTCCCCGCAATAGCCGGCTCTCCCGTGATCTGGCAAAACCTGCCGGCGCGAACTACATCATGTGCCATGACCAATGCTCCGCAGGCAAACCCTCCGCTCCAGGATTTCATCGGCCGCCACGAAAATCTGTTCGTGCTGACCGGCGCCGGCTGCAGCACCAATTCGGGCATTCCCGATTATCGCGATAGAAACGGCAATTGGAAGCGCACCCAGCCGGTCAATTTCCAGGCCTTCATCTCGGACGAGCATACGCGCCGGCGCTATTGGGCGCGCAGCCTGATCGGCTGGCGGCGGTTCGGCCAGGCGCGGCCGAACGATGCGCATCGCGCGCTGGCCCGGCTCGAGGCGAACGGGCGGTGCGGGATGCTGCTGACCCAGAACGTCGACCGGCTGCATCAGTCCGCCGGCCACCGTCAGGTGATCGACCTGCATGGCCGGCTCGATCTGGTCCGCTGCATGGGCTGCGAAGCGAAGATGCCGCGCGAGGAATTTCAGCGTGCGCTTGGCCACGCCAATGCGGCGTGGTTGAAGCTTGATGCCGCCGATGCGCCGGATGGCGACGCTGATCTCGAGCACGAAGATTTTTCGTCGTTCGAAGTGCCTCCTTGCGAGGCCTGTGGCGGCATCCTCAAGCCCGATGTCGTGTTCTTCGGCGAGAACGTCCCGCGCGACATCGTCGCTACGGCGCACGACCATCTGGCGCAGGCCGACGCGATGCTCGTCGTCGGTTCGTCATTGATGGTCTATTCGGGATTCCGCTTCGTGCAGGCGGCTGCGAAACTGCAGATCCCGATCGCGGCGGTCAATCTCGGACGCACTCGCGCCGACGATCTCTTGACGTTGAAGGTCGAGGAGCGCTGCGAAGCGGCGCTTGCATTCCTGCTCTGATCGCACCGGCGGCGAACACGCCTTGCCTATTGCATAGGTGCCAAGCAGAATAGCCGGGCGCGGCGTTGTCCTCGTCGTCCATGGCATGGAAATTGCTGCGCTTTCGACCTCAGTCTCGACGATCAGCACGGAGAATTTGGAATGCTTGAGGGAGCCGAGGTACGGCTTGCCGTGGATATCGGTGGCACGTTCACCGACATCGTGCTGGACGTGGGCGAGATACGGAAGACGCGCAAGCTGCTGACCACGCCGCAGCGGCCCGAACAGGCAGTTCTGGACGGCATGCGCCTCATTCTCACTGACGCGCGCGCGCATATCAGCGACATCGATGTCTTCATTCACGGCACCACGCTCGCCACCAACGCCATCATCGAGCGCCGCGGCGCGAAAACCGCGCTGATCGCGACCGAAGGCTTTCGCGACGTGCTCGATATCGGCACCGAAAGCCGCTACGACCAGTACGATCTCGGCATCGACAAGCCGAGGCCCCTGGCGCCGCGCAGCCTGCGTTTCACCGTGCCCGAGCGCGTCGACGCCCACGGCGTCGTCCGCCTCGCGCTCGACGAAACTTCGGTGCGCGCACTCGCGCCGAAATTGCGTGAGCTGGGTGTCGAGAGCGTCGCCATCGCCTTCCTGCACTCCTACGCCAATCCCGAGCATGAGCGACGAGCGGCCGCGATTTTGGCGGACGAGATGCCCGGGATCTCCGTGACCGTGTCCTCCGCCGTGTGTCCCGAGATCCGCGAATATGAGCGCACGTCGACAGCGGTGGCCAACGCCTATGTGCAACCGCTGATCGACGGCTATCTCGCCCGCATGGCGGACGCCCTGCAGGTCGAGCAGTTCCGCGGCGCGATCTACCTCGTCACCTCCGGCGGCGGCGTCACCTCGATCGAGACGGCGCGGCGCTTTCCGGTGCGTCTCGTCGAATCCGGCCCCGCCGGCGGCGCCATTTTCGCGGCACAGATCGCGGCGCGTCTTGGCGAGAGCAAGGTGCTGTCCTTCGACATGGGCGGCACCACCGCGAAGATCTGCCTGATCGAGAAGTACCAGCCCGAGACCTCGCGCGTGTTCGAGGTCGATCGCGCGGCGCGTTTCCTCAAGGGCTCCGGCCTGCCGGTGCGCATTCCCGTGATCGAGATGGTCGAGATCGGCGCCGGCGGCGGCTCGATCGCGCATGTCGATGCCATGAAGCGCGTCACCGTCGGGCCTGAAAGTGCCTCATCGGAGCCGGGACCGGCCTGCTACGGCCGCGGCGGCCGGCGTCCGGCCGTGACGGATGCGGACGTCGCTCTCGGCATGATCGATCCCGACGCGTTTGCAGCCGGGACGATCAAGCTCGATCCGGAGCTTTCCAAGCAGGCGCTGCTGCGCGATGTCGGCGAGCCGCTCGGCCTGTCCGCGGAAACCGCGGCCTATGCCGTTCATGAAGTCGTCTGCGAGAACATGGCGAGCGCGGCGCGCGTCCATGCGGTCGAGCGCGGCGAGATTGTCGGCCAGCACACGTTGATCGCCTTCGGCGGTGCCGCGCCGCTGCATGCGGCGCGGGTCGCAGAGAAGATCGGCGTCTCCCGGGTGATCGTGCCGTCGAATGCCGGTGTCGGCTCGGCTGTCGGGTTCCTGGCCGCGCCGATCGCCTATGAGCTGGTGCGCAGCCGTCATGTCCGGCTCGACGATTTCGACACCGAAGCGGTCTCCGACCTCCTGCAGGAGATGGTGACCGAAGCGCGCGCATTGGTCGAGCCTGGCGCGGCCGGTGCGCCGGTGCGCGAGCGCCGCGCCGCCTTCATGCGCTATGTCGGCCAGGGTCACGAGATCTCGGTCGAGCTGCCTAACCGGCGGCTGACGGCGGCCGATCTCGCCGGCCTTCGCCGGAAGTTCGAGGCGGACTATTCCGCGATGTTCGAGCGGTCGATCCCGGGTGCCGCGATCGAGGTGTTGAGCTGGTCGGTGCTGGCCACCACCGACGCGCGCAATCCGTCCGCGGTCGCCGCCGTCGCGCGCAAGCCCGCCGGAAAGGCCACCGGCAGCCGCAAATTCTTCGATGGCCGCGCCGGCGAGGTGATCGAGATCCCGCTCTATCGCCGCGAGGACATGGCGCCGGGCGCGACCATCGCGGGCCCGGCCGTGATCGCGGAGGACGAGACCTCGACCTTCGTCTCCAACAGTTTCGACGCCCACATCGACGGTGCCGGCAGCATCGTCATGGAACGAAAGGCAGCCTGATCATGAGCAAGGCAAATGGCGCGAGCCTGATCGATCTTCAGATCATGTGGCACCGGCTGATCGCGGTGGTCGAAGAGCAGGCGCAGGTGCTGCTGCGCACCGCCTTCAGCCCGATCGTGCGTGAATGCGGCGACCTCTCGGCCGGCGTGTTCGACCTCAGGGGCCGGATGCTGGCGCAGGCGGTGACCGGCACGCCCGGTCACGTCAACTCGATGGCGGAATCGGTCAAGCATTTCATCGCCCACTTTCCGATCGAGACGATGAAGGAGGGTGACGCCTACATCACCAACGATCCCTGGATGGGCACCGGCCACCTCAACGACTTCGTCGTCACCACGCCCTGCTTCAAGGACGGCAAGCCGGTGGCGCTGTTCTCCTGCACCAGCCATCTCATGGACATCGGCGGCATCGGCTTCGGACCCGACGCGACCGACGTGTTCATGGAGGGTCTCTACATCCCCATGCTGAAGCTGATCGACCAGGGCGTCGTCAACGAGACGCTGATGGCGATGATCCGCACCAACACGCGGCTGCCCATCGACACCGAGGGCGACACCTATTCGCTCGCCGGCTGCAACGACGTCGGCTGCGAGCGGCTGGTCGAGATGATGACCGAGTTCGGCATCGACACGCTCGACGATCTCGGCGACTACATCTGCGAGCGCTCCCGCGAGGCCGTGCTGGCCGAGATCGCAAAGCTGCCGAAGGGCAGCTGGCGCAACACCATGGTGGTCGACGGCTATGATGCGCCGGTGACGCTGGCCGCGACGCTGACGATCTCGGATACGGGCATTCACGTCGATTTCGACGGCACCTCGGCGGCCTCGAAGTTCGGCATCAACGTGCCCCTTTCATATACAACCGCCTACACCGTGTTCGGCCTCGGCTGTGTCGTCGCCTCGCAGATCCCGAACAATGCCGGCTCGCTCTCGCCGCTGACGGTATCCGCTCCCCCTGGGGCGATCCTCAATGCGCCGAAGCCCGCGCCGGTCGCCTCGCGCCACATCATCGGCCAGATGCTGCCAGACGTCGTGTTCGGCTGCCTGCGCCAGATCATTCCCGAGCGCGTGCCGGCGGAGGGCACCTCGTGCCTGTGGAATCTCAACGTGCGCGGCCAGACGCGAAGCGGCGTCGGCGGCAATTACGGGTTCTCGATGGCGGTGACGTCCAACGGCGGCACGGGCGCGCGCTTCGGCAAGGACGGACTGTCGGCGACCGCCTATCCCAGCGGCGTGCGCGGCACGCCGGTCGAGATCGCGGAGACGCAGACGCCCTTGATCTTCTGGCGCAAGGAGCTGCGGCCGGATTCCGGCGGGGCAGGGCGCACCCGCGGCGGCCTCGGCCAGATCATCGAGGTCGGCAGCGGCGTCGACGCGCCGTTCGATATCCTGGCGGCGTTCGACCGCATCGATCATCCGCCGCGCGGCCGCGATGGCGGCAAGAACGGAGAGGCCGGCTATGTCGGCCTGAAGTCCGGCAAGAAGCTGCGCGGCAAGGGCTTTCAGCAGGTGCCGCCGGATGATCGTCTCGTGGTGCTGACGCCGGGCGGTGCCGGCATCGGTGCGCCAACCGAGCGTGACCGTGCAGCGATCAGGGACGACATCGAAAGCGGCCTCGTGTCTGCCGACAATGCGGTTGCAGTTTATGGGTATGCGCGCTGACGCCATCCGGCGACGGGCATAACGAACGGAGGGGGTTGATGATCACACGTCGGAACTTCACCGCGGGGGCAGCGACGCTGCTTGCCGCCGGCCAAATCTCCACGCGCGCCCGGGCGGCGAGCGTGAGCTGGGACATGTCGACGGTCTGGCCCGACGGCAATTTCCACACCCAGAACGCGTTTGCTTTCGCCGAGGAGGTGAAGAAGCAGAGCGGCGGCACGGTCGCGATCACCGTGAAGGCGGGCGGTCAGCTCGGATTCAAGGGCCCCGAGCATCTGCGCGCCGTACGCGACGGTCTGGTGCCGCTCGCCGACGTCCTCAACATCCAGCAGGTCGGCGACGAGCCCTTCATGGGCGTCGAGAGCATTCCCTTCCTGTGCAGTTCGATGGACGAGCTGAAGGTGCTGCACAAATATGTGCGGCCCGAATACGAGAAGGTCGCCGCGCGCAACAACCAGAAGATCCTCTACGTCGTGCCGTGGCCGACGCAGTATCTGCACCTCAAGGTCAAGGTCGCCGACGTCGAGGGCCTCAAGAACATCAAGATCCGCGTGCCCGACAAAAACGCCGTCGACATGCTGGCCGTGGTCGGCATGGCGCCGGTGATGATCCCCTGGGGCGAAACGATACCGGCGCTGGCGTCGGGTGCGGTCTCGGGTGTGTCCACCTCGTCCGTCTCGGGTGTCGACGGCAAGTTCTGGGAATTCCTGAAATACGTCTACCCGACCAACCACGTCTGGTCGTCGCAGATGCTCACCGTCAATCTCGATGCCTGGAAGGCGCTGTCCGCCGACCAACAGAAGCTGGTTGCGGATATCGCGACGAAGATGGAGCCGACCTTCTGGGCGAACTCGCTCAAGGCCGACGTCGACAGCCTCAACCGTCTCAAGGAGGGCGGCATGGAGGTCGTGCCGGTCTCGGACGCCATGATGAAGGACATTCGCGGCAAGACCGCGCCGCAACTCGACGCGTTTCTCAAGCGCGTGCCGGCTGCCGACAAGCCGGTGCGAGCCTATCTCGCCGAGATGAAGCGTGGGTGAGGGTGCGGCCGTGGTGAGCGTCTCGCCCGAAGCTCCGCAGAGTCTCAATGCAGCGGCGCCGGTGCCGCTGCGGATCCTGCTCGACGGCATCGACCGTCTTGGCCGGCTCGACGGCTGGATCGGCGGCGGCTGTCTCGTGATGCTGACGCTGCTGATGCTGTGCGAGGTCGCAACGCGCTTCCTTTCCAACTTCCTCTCATTCTTCCCGCCGTCGATCTCGATCGCCTGGGAATACTCGTCCTATCTGATGGCGGCGTCCTTCACCTTCGGCGCCGCCATGACCCTGCGCGTCGGCGGCCACATCCGCGTCGTGCTGCTGCTCAAGAACGTGCCGGCGCCGGTGCAGCGTGCGCTCGAGATCCTGTCGGCGGCGGCCGGCTTCGCCTTCATGGCGTTCCTGACCTCGGCGATGGCGAAGTTTGCCTTTGGCGCCTATGTGCGCGGCCAGGTCTCGACCTCCAGCGATACGCCGCTGTGGTTTCCGGAAGCCGTCGTCACCTTCGGCATGCTGCTGCTGACGCTGCAGTTCCTGGCGCGCGCGATCCAGGCCGCCCTCGGCCTGCCGCTGGAGGACCATCGCATGAAGGCCTCGCCCGTCGAATGACAGCTTTGCTCGCTCCCGGATTCAAGATCGCATGACCATCGAAGTCGTCGCCCTGTTTGCGATCCTGTTCGCGCTTCTGGCGTGCGGCGTGTGGATCGGCCTCACGCTCGCGCTCACCGCGACGCTGCTGCTCGCGATGTTCCGTTCGATCCCGCTCGACAAGCTCTTGCCGCAATACGCCTGGAATATCCTGACCACGCAGGAGCTGCTGGCGCTGCCGCTGTTCATCCTGATGGGCGAGCTCTTGTTTCGCACCCGCCTGTCACGCTCCCTATTCCAGGGCCTCGCGCCGTGGGCCGGGCTTTTGCCCGGCCGTCTGCTGCACGTGAACGTGATCGGCTGCACCATCTTCGCCGCGATCTCGGGCTCGTCGGCCGCCACCACGCAGGTGATCGGCCGCATGTCGCTGAACGAGCTGCTGCGCCGCGGCTATTCCCGCGACATCGCGATCGGCTCGCTGGCCGGCGCGGGCACGCTCGGCTTTTTGATCCCGCCGTCAAACATCCTGATCATCTACGGCGTGCTTGGCGACGTCTCGATCCTGAAGCTGTTCACCGCCGGCGTGCTGCCGGGATTTCTGCTCGCCGCCACCTTCATGGCCTGGGTGATGCTACACACGAGCCTCGACCGGAGCATGGTGCCGGAAACGGAAGCCAGGCTCTCGCAAGTGCCGTGGAGCGAACGCTTCGCAGCGCTGAAGGATCTCGCGCCGGCACTCTTTCTGATCGTCTGCGTGCTCGGCTCGATGTATGGCGGACTCGCGACGCCATCCGAGGCCGCCGCCGTCGGCGTGCTGGGCGCCGCGCTGGTCGCCTGGGCGCAGGGATCAATGTCGCAGCAAGTGATGCGCGACGTGCTGATCGGCTCGGTTGTCACTTGCTCGATGATCGCGCTGATCGTGCTGGGGGCCTCGATCCTGGGCAATGCCGCGGCCTTCCTCGGCATCCCTCAGGCGGTGGCGGCCTTCGTCAAGGGGCTAGGCCTGTCGCCCTTCATGCTGATCGTGGCGTTGATCGTCTTCTATCTCGTCCTCGGCTGCTTCCTCGACGGCTTCTCGATGATCGTGATGACGCTGCCGATCGTGCTGCCGATCGTGAAGGGTGCCGGCTTCGACGAGATCTGGTTCGGCGTCTTCCTCGTGCTCGCCGTCGAGATGGCGCAGATCACTCCGCCGGTCGGCTTCAACCTGTTCGTGATCCAGGGCTTGACCGACGATGGTCTCGGCTACATCGCGCGCGTGACAATGCCGTATCTGATCATCATGATCGGCTTCGTGCTGCTGCTGACGCTCTGGCCCGGCATCGTCACGATCCTACCGCGAGTGCTGTACGGCTAGCTGCGAACGAGAAGCGGCTGCAACGTTCGCGGCGATCAGACCCGCCGGCGCGCGACCGCGAACGCGTGTGACATTGCGAGACAGACCGCGACCATCCAGCGGTTGCTGCGGCTCTGCAGCATCCCGCACTAGATGCGTTTTTGCCGAAAACCGTGAAACAAAGTGATCGCAGTGCCCGGATCGATGCTCTGAATTTAGGCAAATTAAATGCTTTCGGCGCTTACCTGACGTTTACAGGTTCGATTTTTTCGAATGCTACTCGGAGGCTCCCATGCGGACCAATCTTCCGGTCACGACGGCCGAATATCCCATTACCGACGAAGCCCTCATCGTCTCTCGCACCGATACGAAAGGGAAGCTGACCTACTTCAACGACCAGTTCGTCGAAGCCTCCGGATTTTCGGAGGCCGAGTTGATGGGGCAGCCTCACAACATCATCCGTCATCCGGACATGCCGCCCGCGGCCTTCGAAAATCTTTGGGCGACGTTGCAGCAGGGCAAGCCGTGGTCGGGCGCCGTGAAGAATCGGCGCAAGAACGGCGACTTCTACTGGGTGCTCGCGACGGCTTCTCCGATTCGGCAGAACGGACAGATCGTCGGATACAGCTCCATCCGCACCAAGCTGTCCGCCGACCAGCGCGCCGAGGCGGAACAAGTGTATGCGATGATCCGCGAGAACAAGCCGCACTGTTACAGGCTGGATGCCGGCATGCTTCGCCGGCGTTCCTTGCTTGATCGATTGGCCATCTTCACCGGCACGCTCAACGCGCGCCTGGTCACGCTTGTCACCATGCTCTCGTTGTTCTTGCTGGCGATCGGCGTCATGGGCTTGCAGGGGACGCGCCAGAGCAATTCGCGGCTGAAATCGATCTACGAAGACCGTGCGGTGCCGCTGGAACAGCTCTTCGAAATCAATGACCGGATGAGGGACAACACGGTGCTGCTGTTCGAGGCGGCCGCGAATGGACGGGCCGGAAAGCCGGTTGAAGGCCTCACGGCCAAGGTGAACGCCAACCTCGAGAAAGTCGGGAAGACCTGGGCCGAATACATGGCGACCTACCTCACGCCCGAAGAAAAAAGCATTGCCGACAGCTTCACGCCCAAGCGCGTGAATTATGTCGAGCACGGACTGAAGCCGGCGCTGTCGCTCTCCGCCGAGCGAAAGTACGAGGAACTTGCCGCCTTGCTGGCCGGGCGGGCGCGCGAGCTGTACGAGGCGGCGAAGGCCGATCTCGACAAGCTCGTGATGATCCAGGTCAAGGAGGCCAAGGCGGAATACGATGCGGCCGAATACGAATATGGCTGGTTGGTCGGCATTGCGATTGTTCTCCTGGTGACCAGCATCGCCATCGGCGGGCTCGTGAGCCGGCAAACCATCCGTGCCATCGTCCGCCCGCTTCAGCGCCTGAACGATGCCATGCTCAGCATCAATCAGGGCAAGCTCGACAATCGCATCGTCGTCGAACGAGACGACGAGCTCGGTGTGGCGCTGAGAAACCTGCAGACGCTGCAGGCGATCGTACGGTTCGACCGCGATGAACTCGGCGCGACGCAGAGGCGGTCGGCTGCCCAGCGCAAGCTGGAGATGACCAAGCTCGCAGGGGATTTCGAAGGCGCCGTGGGCGAGATCATCGAGACCGTCTCGTCGGCATCGACCGAGCTGGAGGCCTCGGCGAACACGCTGACCTCGACCGCGGAGCACGGAGAGAAGCTTGCGACCATGGTCGCTGCGGCTTCCGAGGAGGCGTCCACCAACGTGCAATCCGTCGCGAGTGCGACGGAAGAGCTGTCGTCGTCCGTCAACGAAATCGGCCGGCAGGTCCAGGAGTCGGCGCGGATGGCCAATGAGGCGGTCGAGCAGGCCCGCCTCACCGATCAAAAGGTCGGTGAGCTCTCCAGGGCCGCGGCCCGGATCGGCGACGTGGTGGAGCTCATCAACACGATAGCAGGCCAGACCAATCTGCTCGCGTTGAACGCAACGATCGAGGCCGCGCGGGCCGGCGAATCCGGCCGCGGCTTTGCCGTCGTCGCCTCCGAAGTAAAGGCCCTGGCCGAGCAGACGGCCAAAGCCACCGGCGAGATCTCCCAACAGATCACGGGCATTCAGGGCGCGACCCAGGACTCGGTCAACGCCATCAAGATGATCGGCGGTACGATCAAGTCCTTGTCGGAAATCTCGTCGGCCATTGCTGCGGCGGTCGAGGAGCAGGGCGCGGCGACCAAGGAGATTGCGCGCAACGTCCAGCAGGCGGCTCAAGGCACGCACCAGGTCTCGTCGAACATCGCTGACGTCCAGCGCGGCGCGACCGAAACCGGCTCGGCCTCCACGCAGGTGCTCAGCGCAGCGAAAGCCCTTTCAACCGACAGCGATCGTCTGCGAACCGAAGTCGGCCGCTTTCTCGACAGCGTCAGGGCTGCCTGAACGCCGCGAAGAGCCGCGATCTGAAAGAAAGCCGTTGTCCCGCCTGCTGGGGACAACGGCTTGATCGGCAAAGCGCTTGCTCGATGTCGAGAAAGCGCCGGACCCGACGAAACGGCCTTCGGGTGCGGCGGGTTCTCAGGCCGCCTTGGCCCGCCCACCCTACCATCGGTTGTGCTGCCCGACGGGCAAAACACGCCAGCGCTGGGTCGATAGGCCAAGGCAAAAATATTCGAATTTACAGAAGTTCGGTTTTGCCGTACAAGCTCCGCCATCCCGCCCGCCACAAGGGGCGTTTCGCGATCGTCACGAGACGCGGGCCGGGATGCGGTGGCCGCGACGGCGTCGGCGCGCAATGGTGGCTGCAGGGCGGGAAACCGTGAGCAGCAGCAGGCGCGATACGACACGGCGCTGACAGCGTCTTCGAATGGTCTTTGCGGCGAGCGCACGCCAGCCGTCGAGAACCCAGCGAGGATGTGCGCGGACGGAGAAGTCGTGTGGTCCTGACGCCCGGGGTTCTGGCGTCAAGGCTTGCGGTGATGTGGCGGCCAACCGGTGCGCGCATCTGAAATCCGCAAGGCGACGGGGGCAATAGTGCAACGCTCCCGGGGGGGAGCACGAAGGACACCGTGAAAACCATCGCGCAGGGAAGGCCGGGCGACCGGCAACACCTGTGGTCCACCCCGTGCGCTTCTTTCAGCACACGCGGGACTTCGGGTGCCAGCCGGCGCCCGGCCTTCCCTGCGCCCTTGCTTTCAAAGGGCGTGAGACGAACGCAAAGCTCGGGCAAAACACGCCGCGAGGATGAGAAGGCATGTCTATCGCCAAACAGCGGCCTCGTGCCCCGGACGCAGCGCAGCGCGCCGCGTCTTCGCTGCGTGGTGCGCTGCAGAGCCGGGGCCCATGCATCAGCGGAATGTGGAACCCTCTGGGTCCCGGCTCTGCGCCGCAACGCGAAGGACGTTGCAGCGCGTCCGGGACACGAGAAAGGCGATGCCATCGCAAAACACGCCATCAAACGCAGACGCCGCCCCGGCCTTGTCGGCGGGGACGACGTCTTGATCGAGGACGAGCGATGCGGCGTCCAATTCGGCCTAAGCCGCCGCCTTCTTGCGTGCCTGCTCGGCCTTGTACAGCTCGAACTCCTCCGCAATCGCCTTGGCAAAGGAGGGGCGCTGGCGCATGCGTTCATAATACGCCTTCAAATTCGGCCATTTCGCGAGCTCGATCGGCGGCGTCGCCATGGTCCAGTTGATGACCGTGACGAGATAGGCGTCGGCGACGCTGAAATGGTCGAGCAGGAAGTCGCGCCCCTTCAGATGATTGTCGAGATAGTCGAGCCGCGACAGGTTCTTCTCCAGGGCATAGGCCTTGGCCTCCTGCGGCGCCTTGCGGTCGAGCAGGGGAACGAACAGGCTCTTGTGCAGCTCTGTGCCCACGAAGCACAGCCATTGATGCAGCCGCGTGCGCTCGATGCCCGCGGTGGCGCCGAGCCCGGATTGCGGGAAGCGGTCGGCGATGTATTGCAGGATCGCCGCGTTCTCGGTCAGCACCACGCCCTCGTCGGTGCGCAGCGTCGGCACCAGGCCGATCGGATTGACGGCTCGAAAGTCCGAGCCGTCGCTCAGCACTGTCTTGGTCGGCGGGTCGACCTCGAGATAGTTCGCCTCGGCGCCGGCTTCGTACAGCGCCACGCGCGTCGCCATGGAGCAGGCGAGCGGCGAGAAATAGAGATCCATCTGTAGCCTCCTTGGGCACTCTTTGAGATTTTCGCTCAACCCGGCCAGATTGATTTTTGTACTGTCTTGCATAATATGGGGTCGGTCAAGGATTATTTGCAGAATGGTACAAAAATCAAAGCCGCCAGCTGCTGCCAGCGAGCCCGAGCGCCGCGGCGAACCTAAGCGCCGCGGCAGGCCGCGCGCCTACGAGCCCGAAGTCGCGCTCGGCAAGGCGCTGGACCTGTTCCGCAAGCAGGGCTTTGCCGCGACCTCGCTCGATGATCTCAGCGAGGCGACCGGGATGAATCGCCCGAGCCTCTACGGCGCCTTCGGTGACAAGCGCGAGCTCTACATCAAGAGCTATCAGCGCTATCGCGAGGAGGCCCGTGCCGCGATGGTCGAGATCTTTCGACAGGAGATGCCGGTGCGCCAACGTCTCGAGCGCATCTTCGCCTCCGCGCTGAACATCTATCTGTCCGGCGAGGCTGGCCCGCGCGGTTGCTTCACGGTGGTGACCGCGGCCTCGGAGGCGGTGAGTGATCCAGACATCCGCGCCATGGTGCTCGACGGTCTCACCGAGCTCGACAAGGGCTTCACAAATTGCTTCCGCCGCGCCAAGGACAACGGCGAGTTGCCGGAGAGTGCGGATCCGGTCGTGCTGGCGCAGATCGCATCAGCCACCATCCACACCATCGCCATCCGCTCGCGCGCGCGCGTGTCGCGCAAGGACCTCGAGGCCATCGTGAAGGGTGCGATCGACGTGATGTTGGGCGCGGGCTCCAAGACCTGAGCTGTCGTCCCGGACAAGCGCACCTAAGCGCGCGCAGATCCGGGACCCATAACCACAAGAAGTGGCTTGGCGAGGATTCGGAGCAATAGCGTTCGCGAAATCCCGAGGCCTAATACCCCCTTGCGCGGTCCACCACGTTCTCCAGCGCACCGCCTGCCTCGAACCGCGTGATCTGCTCGGCAACATAGGCCGAAATCGCGTCCGCGTCGGTGTCGGCGGCATTGTGCGGCGTCAGCACCACCTTGGGATGGGTCCAGAACCGGCTGTCCGCCGGCTGCGGCTCCTGCACGAAGACGTCCAGCGAGACGGCGCCCAGCGTGCCGTCGTCGAGGCAGGCCAGGATGTCGGCTTCGTTCTGAAGACCGCCGCGGCCGGCATTGATCAGCACCGGCGCACCGAGCGGGCTGTCGCGGTTGAGCTTTGTGAAGACGTCGCGGTTGAGGATGCCGTGCGTGTCGGGCGTCAGCGGCAGCAGGCAGACCAGGATGTCGGTCTTGCGCAGGAAGGCATTCATTCCGTCGGCGCCGTGGAAGCATTCGACGCCCTCGATCGCGCGGGGGCTGCGGCTCCAGCCGGCGACACGGAAGCCGAGCCGCCGCAGCACGTCGGCCGCGTCCGCGCCTAAGGTGCCAAGCCCCATGACGCCAACCGTGACGGCACTCGCCGGCCATTGATATCTGGGCTCCCAGCGCTTCGCGCGCTGCGAGTCCCGCAGATACAGCTCCTGACGATGGTGCATCAGCACGTGCAGCACGACATATTCGGTCATGCGGTTGGTGAGATCGGGCACGGCGACGCGGACAAGCGGCACATCGGGCAGGCTCTTGTCGGCCATCAGCGCATCGACGCCGGCGCCGAGATTGAAGATCGCCCGCAGATTAGGGAAGGCGGCGAGAGCGCCCGGCACCGGCTTCCACACCGTGGCATAGTGCACCTCGGCCGGATCGAGGGAAGCATCGGGCAGCAGCACCACGCGGCGGCCGCCGCAGACCGCATCGAACCGGGTCTTCCAGCGCTCCGGAAGCCAGTTCTGCTGCGTGCTGTTGATCAGGACGGCCAGTGTGCCCATGCTCATTCGAAGTGCCTCTCAGGTTCCGCTCAGGAAGGCCCTCCTTGGCACGACCTGCCGGATATTTCCTGCTATTTTTTTCCGCAGCCCTGTCGGCCCGGGGCATAGTCAACCGTCTTCAGAACAGACGAGGAAAGTGTCGCCCATGCTTTATGCAATCCTTTGCTATCACGATGAGGACTTCGTCGGCTCCTGGAGCAAGGAGCAGGACGAGGCCGTGATGAAGAAGCTCGCCGTGGTGCAGGAGAATCTCACCAAGCAGGGTCGGCTCGGGCCGGTCGCGCGGCTGCTGCCGACCACGGCGGCTGCTACCTTGCGCAAGGAAGACCCGCCGCTGGTGCTGGACGGCCCCTATGCCGAGACCAAGGAGCAACTGCTCGGCTTCTACATCGTCGACTGCAAGAATCTCGACGAAGCCCTCGACGTCGCCCGCGACCTCGGCGCGGCCAATCCCGGGGGCGCCTATGAGGTGCGTCCCGTCGGCGTGTTCCGGCCCGGAGGAAATTTGACGTGAGCGAGGCCGACACCGCCTGGATCGAGACCGCGCTGACCTCTGCGCGACCCCAGGCGGTCGGCGCGCTGCTGCGCTATTTCCGCGATCTCGATACTGCCGAGGAGGCGTTCCAGAACGCGTCCCTGCGCGCACTCAAGTCCTGGCCGCAGAACGGGCCTCCGCGCGATCCTGCGGCCTGGCTGATCATGGTCGGCCGCAATGCCGCCATCGACGAGGTGCGCAGGACCCGCAAGCAGCAGCCGCTGCCGGAGGACGATCAGGCGATCTCCGATCTCGACGACGCCGAAGTCGCGCTGGCCGAGCGGCTCGACGGCTCGCACTACCGCGACGACATTTTGCGCCTGATGTTCATCTGTTGCCATCCTCAATTGCCGGCGACGCAGCAGATCGCGCTGGCGCTGCGCATCGTCTCGGGCCTCACGGTGAAGCAGATCGCGCGCGCCTTCCTGGTTTCGGACGCGGCGATGGAGCAGCGCATCACCCGCGCCAAGGCGAAGGTCGCGGAGGCGGGAACGCCGTTCGAAGCGCCCGGCGCGGTCGAGCGCTCCGAGCGGCTCGCCGGCGTCGCGGCGATGATCTACCTGATCTTCAACGAGGGCTATTCCACCACTGGCGATACTGCCGAGATCAGAAAGCCGCTGTGCGAAGAGGCGATCCGGCTGGCCCGGCTGCTGCTGCGGTTGTTCCCGAGCGAGCCGGAGATCATGGGGCTCGCGGCGCTCATCCTGCTGCAACATGCGCGCAGCGCCGCGCGCTTTGCCGCTGACGGGTCGGTGATCCTGCTCGACGACCAGGACCGTTCGTTGTGGAACGGCACCATGATTGCCGAAGGCCTTGCCCTGATCGACAAGGCGATGCGACACCGCCGCAGCGGACCCTATCAAATCCAGGCCGCGATCGCCGCGCTGCATGCCCGTGCAGCGACGCCGCAGGAGACCGACTGGACGCAGATCGACCTGCTCTACGGCGCGCTCGAGATCGTGCAGCCGTCTCCCGTGGTGACGCTCAACCGCGCGGTCGCGGTCTCCAAGGTGCGGGGGCCGCAAGCCGCACTCGACCTGATCGAGCCCTTGGCGCCGAAGCTCGCCAACTACTTCCATTTCTTCGGTGTGCGCGGCGCCTTCCTGATGCAGCTCGGCCGCAACGACGAGGCCCGCATCGCCTTCGACCGCGCCATTGCGCTCGCCAACACGTCCGCGGAGGCCGCCCACATCCGCATGCATCTCGATCGCCTGATCCGGGACAGCCAGCCGAAGCCGAAGGAAAGCGCGAAGGCGACGTGACGGTTCTCCGTCATTCCGGGGCACCCAAGGAGTGAACCCGGAAGCTCGAGATTCTCAGGTGCGCAATTGCGCACCGGAGTTCGATGCTTCGCACCACCCCGGAATGACAATCAAGAAATTCATTCCGGCAACTTGTCGGCTCCTGCCGTTCCCGTTCGTCCTAAGCCCGTATCGCAGGGGAGCCGCTCATGTTGAAAGCCATTGCCGTCATCGCCGTCGTCCTCACGGCCGGAATTGCCGGCATCCTTGTCTTTGCCCTGACGAAACCCGATACAATCCGCGTCGAGCGCAGCCTCGCCGTGAAAGCGCCCGCCGATGCGATCTATCCGGTCGTCGCCGATTTTCGCCGCTGGACCGGCTGGTCGCCCTATGAGAATCGCGATCCCGCCATGAAACGAAGCTTCGGCGGACCTGGGGAAGGCAAGGGCGCGACCTATGCCTGGGACGGCAACAACAATGTCGGCGCCGGCCACATGGAGATCCTGGAGGCGAGCGGACCCTCGAAGCTCCGGATCAAGCTCGATTTCGAGCGGCCGTTCGAGGGCCACAACACCGCCGAGTTCACCTTTGTGCCGCAAGGCGATGCCACACTGGTCACGTGGTCGATGTATGGCCCGGCCCCGTTCGTCTCGAAAGTGATGCAGGTCTTCATCAACATGGACAGCATGATCGGCAAGGATTTCGAGGCCGGCCTCGCCAACCTGAAGAAGCTCACCGAGAAGCAATAAGCCCACTGCCAACGAAAAGGAGAGAAACGATGCTCAATCCCTATCTGTTCTATCAGGACAATTGCGAAGCAGCGTTCAACTATTACGCCAAGGTTCTCGGCGGCAAGATCGATGCGATGATGCGCGCCTCGGACGCACCGCCGGAGGTGCCCGCCACGCCAGGACGCGAAAAGATGATTATGCATGCCCGGATGTCGCTGCCCGACGGCACCGTGCTGATGGCTTCCGACGTGCCGCCGGAGCATTTCCAGAAGCCGCAGGGCTTCTCGATCTCGATCACGGTCAGGGATCCCGCCGATGGCGAACGCAAGTTCAATGCGCTCGCCGATGGCGGCGCCGTCAACATGCCGTTCAGCAAGACGTTCTGGGCCAAGGGCTTCGGCATGTGCGTCGACAAGTTCGGCATCCCCTGGATGGTGAACTGCCCCGCGGACGGAATGTGACGGTCGCGACCGCCTGCATGTCTTGTCGAGTTGGGAATCCCCTCTCTCCAGTTGCTGCGGGAGAGGGGACACACCGAAGGTATCACGGAGCGTAGCGTGTTCCGTCACGCGCGGTTCGACCTAACGGATTGATCCGGTCACCTCCTCGCCCGCCGGCGATGACGATTGCACGCAGCGAGGGCAGATCACGAGCTTGGTGCCGAGCTGCCTGTCCTTCTCCGCTTCGATCTCGTCGTAAACTGCCCACCACGCTTCTGAGTATGGCCTCAAGGTGCCGAGCACGCGTTCACGTTCCTGATTGGGATCGGTTGCCGCGGGCGCGGGAGTCGTTACGCGCCGCTTCGCAATGTTAGCGCGGTTCGCGCTCTTGTTGGGGTCCTGCCCGAGGCCGTCCCACGCGATCGGACGACGCTCCTGCGCCGGTGCGACTGCATATCCAAGCAGCGCTGCGCAGAAAGCGAGCAAGATGAAGCCGTGTCGTATCATGCCGGACCCAAAGTTCGGTGCGCGATGCAAGCCCGCACAGGAAACTTGCATCACGTCGGTCAAATGGAACTTAAGGCAAACGAGTTGGCCGGCATGGCCGAGCAATGATTCACAATCGCATTACTTTGCGGGAGCAGTGAGGCCGCTTCGTGAAACCATGCGGACTGCATCGCACAACAATTGACGCAATATTGGGCTGTGATCTGCAAGTCAGAATCGTTATTGGTGAGTCATAAAATCTACAAACTGGGATGGACGTCACTTGGAAGGGGAGCGACCGATGGCGGCGGCGCTACAGATCAATTTTGCTCTTTGGGGGATGCTCATCTGCGTCAGCATGAAGCTGGTGCCGGTGATTCAGACTCTCTATTGAAGGCAGCCATAGCATCGAAGGCAGCTTCGGCGTGATGGCACAGAGACCCCGTGTGCACGTTGGGTGCGAGCACAGGGAACCTGCCGTATGGCTTGGAGCCCGCCATGCCAAATGCCTTTTAATGTGACGCGGTTCACATAACTCATTCACGTCACATGCGTGGCGGCGGTCAAATTCGTCAGCGGCAGCGCGGATAGATCGCGGCGAGATCACGTCCCCTCAGCAACAGCAATCGCGAGGTGAGGCCACCGCGGCGGCTGATCCAGTCGCGGACCGGGCCGGGATAGGCGGCAAGCACCGCGACCGATGCTTCCGGCTCGGCATAGAAGCGCCCGCGCCGGTCCACCGAACGTGCTGCGTGGAACCCGAGCACCGCGCGTTTGGTGACGCAGATGCGCTCGTCCGGCACGATGCTCAGCACCAGCGTGCAGGCAGACAGGCAAGGGCCGTCGATCACCACGCGCTCTCCGCTCTCGCGCACCTTTTCGAACAGATCGAGGAACGGCCCGACCTGCCCGCCCGGAGACTGAATGATGCGGATTTCGGCGGCGGCCGGCGTGATGGCGAGCAGAGCAAATGCAAACATCACGGCTTTGAGCAATGAGATGCGTCGCATGAAGCCTCCACCGTCGTGCCCACCATTGTCACCGCAAATCCGGAAAGGTGTGGCGGGCACGGCGCTCACACGCCTTTGCCCACCTTGCCAGTTCCGTTCCTACCCGTTGCGGCGTTGTCCGCGCAGCGTCGGCAGGCCGATACCCGCCGCATCGAAACCGCCATCGACGGCCAAAATTTGTCCTGTGATGTAGCTCGCGCTCGCCGAGCAGAGGAAGTAGATCGCTTCCGCAAGCTCCTCCTCCAGGCCGTAGCGGTTGAGCGGAATCGCGTCGTGATAGTCGGCGCGGATCTCCTTGGTGTGCACCTGCTTCGCCATCGCCGTGTCGACCGGCCCCGGCGCGACCGCATTGACGCGGATACCGAGCGAGGCGAGCTCGACCGCGAGCTGCTTGGTGAGGTGTGCGAGGCCGGCCTTGCTGGTGCCGTAGGCCGAGCGCAGCGTCGAGGCGCGCACCGCCGAGATCGACGTGATGTTGACGATGGCGCCACCATTGGACTCGCGCATCAAGGGCACCGCCGCCTTGGTGCAGAGGAACGGGCCGGTGAGGTTGACCTCGAGCACGCGGCGCCAGTCGGCCTCGGACGTTTCCATCAGCGGCGCGAACACCGCAATGCCGGCATTGTTGACGAGCGCATCGAGCCTGCCGAACCGCTGCTCGACCGTGGTCATGGCCGCGCTGACCGCAACCGCGTCGGACACGTCGCAGGTCAGCGCCAGCGTCGCCTCGCTTTGGCCGATCTCGGCGAGGGCACGGCCGAGCAGCTCGCCCTCGATGTCGAGCAACGCGACGTGCCAACCCTCGGCCAAGAACTTCTTCGCGGTCGCTAGCCCGATGCCGCGCGCGGCTCCGGTGACGAGGGCGACGTGGTGCGGGGCAGGGGGCATGGGCGGGTCTGTCCTGTATCCGGCGAGGCGGCGGGTGGGCGTAGCTCCTTTTACTGTGCTTTGGCCCTGAGGAGAAAGGGCCTGATCAGTGGCAATGGGCTTGAAGGCCCGCAGAGCTTGAGCACGGCGAGTTTCCAACGCAGCGCAGCCCGGTTGCGCGGGATGACAGGCGGAGAGCTTGGGCCCTACGCCAGTTCCGCCGAGGCCCGCTGCATGTTCGTCGACATCTCCGATGTCACGATGCTCTGCTCCTCGACCGCGGCGGCAGTGGAGGCGATGAACTCGTTGACGCCGGCAATCGCGGCCTTGATCGCGGTGAGCGAACTGGCGACGTCGCCCGAGATGACGTTGAGCGCGTCGATCTCGGAGGTGATCGTGTCGGTCGCCTGCTTGGCCTGGTTTGCGAGGCTTTTGACCTCGGAGGCGACCACTGCGAAGCCGCGGCCGGCTTCGCCCGCACGCGCCGATTCGATCGTGGCATTGAGTGCGAGCAGGTTGATCTGGCTGGTAATGCCCGAGATCATCTCGACGATGCCGCTCATGGCTTGCGCCGCGGCGGCCAGCTTCTGAGCCTGGCCGTCTGCCGACTCGACCCTCGTCGTCGCGATTTTGGAGGTCTCGCGCGATTTCGCCATGGTCTCGGAGATCTCCCGGATCGAGGCGCTCATCTCCTCGCTGCCGGCCGCGACCGCTTCGATCAGCCCGCGCGCATTATCGGCCTTCTTGCGGCCGATCGCCTGCGCGGTGATGTCGGTGGCGTATTTCACCACCTTGTAAGGCTTGCCGTTGAGATCGAAGATGGGGTTGTAGGAGGCTTGGATCCAGATCTCCCGTCCGCCCTTGGCGATCCGCTTGTATTCGGCGGCCTGATATTCGCCGTGGTTGAGAGTCTCCCAGAACTGGCGATAGGCGACCGAATTCTTCTCGCTCGGCTCGACGAACATGGAGTGGTGCTCGCCCCTGATCTCCGCCAGCGAATAGCCCATCGCCTTGAGGAAATTCTCGTTGGCGGTTCGGATCGTTCCGTCCATGTTGAATTCGATCACCGCCTGCGACTTCTGGATGGCGGCAAGTTGTCCGTCATTGTCGGCCGCCTTCATCTTCTGCGCAGTGACGTCGGTGGCGAACTTGACCACCTTGAACGGCTTTCCGTTCTCGTCGAGGATCGGATTGTAGGTGGCGATGATCCAGATCTCCTTGCCGCCTTTGCCCAGCCGCTTGTATTCGGCGGCCTCGAACTCGCCACGGTTCAGCTTGGCCCAGAACGCGGCATAGGCCGCACTCGCGCGGTCCTCGGGTGTTACGAACATGCTATGATGTTTACCCTTGATCTCGTCGAGCGCGTAGCCCATTGCGCTCAGGAAGTTCTCATTGGCGGTGATGATGCTGCCGTCCATGTTGAATTCGATCACAGCCTGCGCGCGGTCGATCGCGGCGATCTTGCCGGAATCCTCCATGGTCTTGATCTTGTAGGCCGTAATGTCGGTGGCGAACTTGATGAAGCTGACCACCTTGCCATTCTCGTCGCGCAGCGGCGCGTAGGAGGCGTGGATCCAGAGCTCCTTCCCCCCTTTGCCAAACCGCTTGTATTGCGTGGTCTGGAATTCGCCACGGTTCAGACTGGCCCAGAAGTCCCGGTAGCGAGCGCTCTCGCGCTCGGCGGGGCTGACGAAGATGCTGTGATGCTTGCCCTTGATCTCGGCCAGCGTGTAGCCGCTCATCTTCAGGAGGTTCTCGTTGGCATCCAGAATGGTGCCATCGAGGCCGAATTCGATCACGGCCTGCGACCGATCGAGCGCCTCGACTTCGGCGACGGCGTGCCTGACCTTCTTGCTATGGAAATTGAACACCTAAGCCTCGCAATGGTCGGTGATAATGAATGGTGGTCGTATGGTTTCCTCGAAGCAAAAAATTTGCCCGACTTTCTTGAGCAAACGGTAAATCCCCGCCGCGCGGCGGCCCGTTCCCGCGGATCTCCGTGCGTTTGCTATCTATCTCGACTTGCGGGCGTTTTGGCTTTATATGCACGGCAGAGTTGATAGAGCGGGCCGTAATTGTACGGAGCGCTGTTGCATTATTTTTCCGGGCTCGGGGGCGCGACAGCGCCTGGCATGTCGGCTGGTCGGGTCGGTGCCGAATAATTTCAGCCGGCGTGTCGGCTCGGTAAGAGCCCATTCGTCTTGGAGCCGAGCGCGGGCCTGCGGCCTGCGACAATCTCGGGAACAGCCCGGAAGCCAGGATACGACCCATGCGATTCATGATGCTGATGATCCCGCTCGGCTACGAGACCGCGCCGCCGGACGTCCAGCTCGATCCCGAGCGAGTCGCGGCGATGATGCGCTACAACGAGGCGCTGAAGGATGCGGGCGTGTTGATCACGCTCGACGGCCTGCATCCGCCATCGATGGGGGCGCGGGTTTCGTTTGCGACCGGCAAGCCCATCGTCACCGACGGCCCCTTCGCCGAGGCCAAGGAAGTCCTGGGCGGATATTGGATGATCGAGGTCGCCTCGCGGGCCGAGGCGATTGCCTGGGCAAGGCAGTGCCCGGCCTCGCCGAACGAGATCATCGAAATCCGGCAGGTGCAGGAGATCAGTGACTTTCCGCCTGACGTTCAGGCGGCCGCCGCCGGATTCGACGGTCTGAAGAAGTAGCCACAGCAGCCGCGAAAAATTCGCGGCTGTCGTCGATCGTTCAAGGAGAGAACCGATGAGCACCGAACACAAGTTTCTAGCCGTCTATCTCGGCAGCATGAGCGGGTCGAAAATGGCGGCCTGGCGCGCGCTGCCCGAGGCCGAACGGAAAGCGAGGGAACAGGAGGGCATGGCCGCCTGGCACGGCTGGGTCGAGAAGCATAAGGACGTCATCGTCGAGATGGGCGGCCCGCTCGGCAAGACCCGCAGGATCGACGCGCGCGGCATCACCGAGACCAGCAATGCGTTGACCGGCTTCACGGTGGTGCGCGCTCCCTCGCAAGAGGAAGCTGCAAAACTGTTCGAGAACCATCCGCATTTTGCGATCTTCCCGGGCGAGGCGATCGAGGTCATGCCCGTGCTCCCGATTCCGGAGCTTTAGCTGGCTCACAGGAGGTCACGCCCGGCCCGACGCCGGCGTGACCCGTGGACATACCGGTTAATCAATCCCGTCGGCCGCTAGTGACCTTCGCGCCCAGCTCATGTAAAGGTCGTTCACATGAGCTGGCGCAAGGAGCAGCGCCGCGCCGAGCGCGGCTATCATCACGGCAATCTGAAGGAGGCCCTGTTGCAGGCCGCTCTCGGGCTGATTGCCGAGAAGGGCGCGGCCGGCTTCACCTTCGCCGATGCCGCGCGCATGGCCGGCGTCAGCGCGGCGGCACCCTATCGGCATTTCCGAGACCGCGAGGAACTGCTGTCCTCGATCGCCCAGCGCGGTTTCGAGCAGTTCGAGGCGCGCCTGGTCGCGGCGTGGGACGATGGACGGCCCGATACGGTCACCGCGTTCGAACGTGTCGGCAAGGCCTATCTCGCCTTCGCCCGCGAGGAGCCCGCGTTCTACAACGCGATGTTCGAATCGGGCGTGCCGGTGGATGCCAATCCCGCGCTTCAGGCCGCCAGCGAACGCGCGTTCAACATCATTCGCGCCGCAGCCGAGCGGCTCGCGGCCCTGACGCCGCCAGGCACGCCGCGGCCACCGGCGATGATGATGGCCTTGCACATCTGGTCCATGGCGCATGGCGTGGCCTCGCTGTTTTCCCGCGGTGATGCCGCGCGGCGAAAACTGCCGATGTCGCCGGACGAGCTGTTGGAGGCCGAGGTGCTGATCTATCTGCGCGGCCTTGGTTTCCCGACCGACCGTCGTCCCGCAGGCAAGCGCGCCGAGCCGCCACCGGTGCCACCGGAGGCATCCTCCGGTTCTGGCCTGCCTCCGGGCGGTCCCTGGGGCAAACCGAAATAAAATTGCGTAGATAATCACGCGGGCGTGTCAGGCCGCCGGCTTGACAAAATCGCGGGATGGTCTAGCTATGTAAATGTTATTTACATTCACAACGGCGCAGATGCCGTGATGGAGATCGGAAATGGCCTACACCGCTGATGTCAATCGATGGCGCGGCCCCTCTGAGCAATACCAACAGTACGAGCGTCCACGCATGCTCGATACGCCCTGGCATCCCGGCTGGATTGCCGTGACCATTCTCGGCTTCATCATCTGGTGGCCGATCGGACTTGCCCTTCTCTTTTTCACACTCGGGAGCAGAAGAATGTCGTGCTGGAGCAACCAGGATCGCTGGCAGAACAAGATGGAGCGGATGCAGTACAAGATGGATCGCATGCGCGGCCGCATGGAGCGCCGTGGCTTCGGCTTTGGCTTCGGCCCGCCGTCCTCCGGCAACCGTGCCTTCGACGAATATCGCTCTGAGACGCTGCAGCGCCTCGAGGAAGAGCAGGTCGAGTTCAAGAATTTCCTCGACCGCCTGCGTCACGCCAAGGACAAGGAAGAGTTCGACCAGTTCATGGCACAGCACAAGACGCGTCCGACCCCGCCGCCGACCGACCAGCAGCAGGGCTGACCTTCAAGGCCGACACTCTCAAAGCCCTCAGGCGCATGCCCCCAAAGTCCTGATGGCCCCGAGCCGCCCGTCTGCGCAACCCGCAGGCGGGCGGTTTGGCTTTTGAGATGCGCTCCCCACCGCGCCCCGCCGGCGCAGGTCACCGACCATGCCTGGGACCTGTTGGGCACCAGGCTCGACCAAGCGCTGAGCGATCGCATTCCATCAATGGATGGCCGACGGAAGTTCAGCTCTATCCCGGTGACAGCTCGGCGAGCCCTGGCGGTTCTTCCTCAGCCTCTATCTCTACCGGGCGCGCCTCGTTTCGCACTCAACCGTACGGTCTTGTTCGCGAAGCGGAGTATCGTCCCGTGATCCTGCTCCGCGATTTCGCGCTGTTTGTCCTGCACGTTCTCGTCGCCGCGGCGGCTGGCTCTATGCGCTCAGTGGCCGCAAGGTTCAGCGCGCTGTCGCGAGCTGCGCGCGAACCGAAGCGAGGAAGTGTTCGTAGGCGTGGTCCACGATCTCGTTGAGCGATCGCGTGCGAGCGAACATCGCCTTGGCCTCGGCGAGAAACTCGTCACGAGTCGGAATCTTCGGCAGATGCAGATGCGTCAGCGCATCGACACCTTCATGTGCGCGGTTGAGAATGTCGTGCAGCGACGGCAGCTGCAACTGGGCGAGTTCGGCACGGCGCCGCGCCGACGAGATCGCATGCGCCAACGTCTGCGCATCGAACCGCCCGGCAAGCTCGCGGGCCGCCCGATTGATCACCCGTGCGCCGAGCGGCTGCTCATTGCGCAGAACCTGTTCGGGCGGCGCCTTCATGTTCCAGACGACGCCCATCCATGACAGGATCGTCAAGACGTAATAGGTGACGTCGATCTCCCACCAACGAAAGCCCTGGCGCACGCTGCTCTGGTAAGCGTGATGATTGTTGTGCCAGCCTTCACCGAGAGTGAGCAGCGCCAGCAGCCAGTTGTTGCGGGAATCGTCGCCCGTCACGTAGCGCTTGCGACCATGCACATGGGCGAGCGAATTGATGCAGAAGGTGGCGTGATAGAGCAGCACCGTGCTCCACAGGAAGCCGACGACAAGACCCGACCATCCCGCAACCAGGAAACAGAGCGCCGCAAGCACGGTGGCCGGCAGAAGCTCGAGCCGATGCAGCCACATCAGCTCCGGATAGGCCGCGAGATCGCCCACTTTCACGAGATCGGTCGTGTCGTGCTCGCGGTAAAAGATCCAGCCGACATGGCTGTACAGGAAGCCGCGCTGACGCGGCGAATGCACATCCAGTTCGGTGTCGGAATGCAGATGGTGATGCCGGTGCTTGGCGGCCCACCACAACACGCTCTTCTGCGCGGTGCTTTGCGCCAGGCAGGCCAAAATGAACTGAAACACCCGGCTGGTCGCAAACGCGCGATGCGAGAAGTAGCGGTGGTAGCCAGCGCCGATCGCAAACATCCGCAGGCAATAGAGTGAGACGCAGATCGCGACGGCCTGCCACGTAATGCCTGTCCAGATCGCCGCGACACAGCCGAGATGGACCAACACGAACGGCACGGCGGAGGGATACATGATGTCGTCGTGGTGGTCGTCGGCGGGCGCGTTAGGCGACATGTCTTGGCGTGACCTCAGGTAAAGGGGATCCGGGATTCGCGTCGGCAGCTCTGAGCGCTGCCGGGTACGAAAAACCCGCGGATGGCGGACCACCGCGGGGGGCGAACGAGCTGCTTTGCCCGGGATTTCCTCGGCCAAAGCAGCATCGGCCGAGAACTCGACTGACTATATGGTCGCGGATGCCCGGCACGCAAGCTCGTAGCCTCCCGGTGAACCGCGGCATGGTGCTCGGGTAGCGCCGTGCCGCCCGCGCGGCGTGGTGCGCGGGGTGCCCACGGGCTATATCTGAGACGTGAAAGCGGCCCAAAACACCGGAGGCGGCGATGACGGCAGCTGTGACCGCGACGAGCGATGGCCTCTGGCAGCAGATTCGCGACGAGGCGCGGCGTGCGGTCGCATCCGATCCCGTCTTCGGCAGGTCGATCGCTGAAGCGGTTCTCGCCCATGACGGCTTTGCGGCGGTTTTGGCCGATCTCATCGGGCGCAGGCTTGGCGGCAACGTCGCCGGGCAAACGCGCTTCATGGCCTTTTCGCGCGAGGCATTTCGTCACTCGCCGGATTTGATCGAAGCGTCCGGCCGCGATTTGCAGGCCATCGTGCGCAGCGATCCGGCCATCGCCGGCCTGTTGGCGCCGCTGCTGCATTTCAAGGGCTACGTCGCGCTGCAAGCCTGGCGCGTCTCGAACTGGCTCTGGCATCATGATCATCGCGATGCGGCGCTGCTGTTTCAGAACGAGGCGTCGAACGTGTTGCAGGTCAGCATTCATCCCTCGGCCGGCATCGGCTCGTCCGTCTATCTCGATCACGCCACGGGCATCGTGATCGGCGCCAATGCGGTGATCGGCGACGAGACCATCATCCTTCAGAACGTCAGCATCGGCCGCGGCAGTGAGCTGCCGACGCGCTCGCCGCGCATCGGCCGCGGCGTCTTCATTGGCGCCGGCGCGACCATTTTGGGCGATATCAGGATCGGCGATTTTGCCCGGATCGGCGCCGACACGGTCGTGACCGCCGACGTTCCCGGCGGCTGCACCGTCGTGGGAAATCCTGCACGATTGATCAACTGCCCCGAGCCCGCCTCGGCCGCTTGAGGCGCCATCGCGTCATCGGATGCGGCGCCAACGGGATGAATCATGGAGCGGGTGATCGCCGTATGGCGGCGGTCGTCTTGGGGTTGATGGTCCTGGCAGGACCTCGCGGGAAGTGATTTCCGGGACAATTTGCGGGGGGCCTCAGTCCGCCGTGCGCGTGGAACCTTCGTTCCCCGGACGCAGTGCAAGGCGAAGGAGCGTGCGGCGCGCCCGGGACACCAGCTCGGTCCTCAACCGCCTGCGCCGGCTGCCTTTCCCGCAACCAAATTCATCCCTGGTAACCTCGCATTAACCAACGGCGGGCTCTGGTAAGGGCGGACAGTCGCGCCCAAAGCGTAAAGCCAGGCCCGTCAAGGCCCGGGGCCAAAGGCCCATAGTTTTGACATCTTGGCAGGGAATGCAGACGGCCGGCTTTGGACGAGCCCCTGCACCCCAGAAAGACAAGGCTTTGAGCGGGCTTGCCGGCCGCGCCCGGTTCTAGCGCGGCTATTGGGGAACCGGCAGCCATTTGCTGGCCGGCACATCGGGTAACGATCGCCTTGAGAGGATACCGCTTATGAATCCGGCCGAATTGGCTCAGTCAGCCCTTCCGGTTGCTGCCTCCGCCGACGTGTCGCTGATTGCGCTGTTCTGGCAGGCTCACTGGATCGTGAAAGCGGTGATGCTGGGGCTCCTGGCTTGCTCCGTCTGGGTCTGGGCGATCGCCATCGACAAGATTTTCCTGTTCGCCCGCACCCGCCGCTCGATGGACCGTTTCGAGCAGGCATTCTGGTCCGGTGAATCGATCGAGGAGCTCTATCGCACGCTTTCAGCCAAGCCGACGCACTCCATGGCGGCCTGTTTCGTCGCCGCGATGCGCGAGTGGAAGCGGTCATTCGAGAGCCAAGCCCGCTCGGTCGCGGGTCTCCAGATGCGCATCGACAAGGTCATGAACGTCTCGATCGCGCGCGAGGTCGAGCGGCTGGAGCGCCGCCTGCTGGTGCTCGCCACCGTCGGCTCTGCGGGGCCCTTCGTCGGCCTGTTCGGCACGGTCTGGGGCATCATGTCGAGCTTCCAGTCGATCGCGGCGTCGAAAAATACCTCTCTGGCGGTGGTGGCGCCTGGTATCGCGGAGGCCCTGTTTGCGACTGCCGTCGGCCTTATCGCCGCCATTCCTGCCACTATTTTCTACAATAAGTTCACCTCCGAGGTGAACCGGCAGGCCCAGCGGCTCGAAGGCTTCGCCGATGAATTTTCAGCCATCCTGTCGCGCCAGATCGACGAGCGGGGCTGACGGCCGGCATGTATAGTGTGAAGGGCAATTTGGGCACTCGATCATGGCGATGAACGTTGCGAGTTCGTCCGGAGGCGGCGGGCGCCGAGGCCGGCGCAAGCCCGTCGTTGCCGAGATCAACGTCACGCCGATGGTCGACGTGATGCTGGTGCTGCTCATCATCTTCATGGTGTCAGCGCCGATGCTGACGGTCGGCGTGCCGCTCGACCTGCCGCAGACCCAGGCCAAGAGCCTCGAAAACAACGACCAGAAGCCGATCCAGATGTCGGTCGACATCAAGGGCAAGGTCTTCATCAACGATTCCGAGATCGCGATCAACGAGCTGGTGCCCAAGCTGAAGGCGATCACGGATGCGCGCGGCGGGCTCGAGGAGCGCATCTATCTGCGCGCCGACAAGAAGGCTGATTACGGCACGGTGGCCAGGGTGATGGGCCTGCTGTCCGGCGCCGGATTCAAGAAGCTCGCCCTCGTCACGGAAGCGGATCAGGGGTAAGCGGTGAAGGTGAACGTCGACAAGACACTCGTTGCGTCGATCGCCCTCCACGTCCTCGTGCTGGGATGGGGGCTCGTCACCTTCAGCAGCAAAGCCTACCTCGCACCGGAAGAGTCGCTTCCCATCGACATCATCTCCACCGATCAGCTCGCCAAGATGATGGCGGGGCAGAAGACCGGCAAGAAGGAAGAGCCGAAGCCGAAGGTCGAGAAGATCGCGGAAGCGAAGCCCGAGGAAGACGCCGTCGGCAAGGTCACCGAGAAGAAAGAGCTGATCAAGACCAACTCGCAGCCGGAGCCGCCGCCGAAACCCGTCGAGAAGCCGGTCGAGAAGAAGCCCGAGCCGCCGAAGCCCGTTGCCGAGGCCAAGCCGAAGGAAGAGCCGAAGCCGCAGGAAAAGAAGCCTGATCCGGCCAAGGAAGATCCGATCGCCGAGCTCCAGAAGAAGCTGGACACCAAGAAGCCGCCGCCGAAGCCGGTGGAGCAAAAGGTTGCGGCGGTGCAGCCGCAGCAGCAGCCCAAGCCCAAGGAGCGCAGCTTCGATCCCGCGCAGATCCAGCGCGACCTCGACAAGCGCGCTGCGACCCGGCACGAGCTCACCGGAACGGCGCTGAATGCGTCAGCGTCGCTGGGAGCAGCGACGGGAACAGCCGCGAACAACGTCGCGACCTGGCGCGGTGCATTCCAGGGCGCGGTCAAGCGCTGCTTCACGCCGACCTACAATGGCCAGGATGCCGATCAGTACGAGGCCGACATCGACATTCCCATGAAGATCGATGGATCGCTCGCCTCCGAGCCGATCGTCGTCGCAGTGCGGGGACCGTCGCGGTCGATCGCGCAGGCGGTGGCGGAGAGCGCCAAGCGCGCCATCGTGCAGTGCCAGGTCTATTCGTTCATGCCGAAGCAGCAGTACGAGAGCTGGAAGCTCATTCCCATGACTTTCGGCCTGAAAGATATGTTGTGACATCCGAACAAAAGAATTTTGCAATGAATGACGTCCGATCGATGAACCGCCGCCGCTTCATGACCCTGACCGGATCGACGCTTGCCATGCTCGGGGGCGGCAGTGCCTTTGCTCAGGGCCAGGACGGCCGCATCCGCATCGACCCCAATGCATTCCAGCCGATCCCGATCGCGATCACCAACTTCCTGCCGGGTTCTCCGTCCGACGGCGACGTTGGCAACGGCGTCACGCAGGTCATCACCAACAACCTGAAGCGCTCGGGCCTGTTCGCGCCGATCGACCAGGCCGCCTTCATCGAGCGCATCAGCAACATGGACGTCGCGCCGCAATTCCAGAACTGGAAGACGCTCAACGCGCAGGCCCTCGTCACCGGCCGCATGACGCGGCAGCCGGACGGCCGCCTCAAGGCCGAGTTCCGCCTGTGGGACGTGATCAGTGGCCAGCAGCTCGCGGGACAGCAATATTTCACGTCGCCGGAATACTGGCGCCGCATCGCCCACATCATCTCCGACCAGATCTATGAGCGGATGACCGGCGAGAAGGGATATTTCGACAGCCGCGTCGTCTTCGTCGACGAAAGCGGACCGAAGGAGCGCCGCGTCAAGCGGCTCGCGATGATGGACCAGGACGGCGCCAATGTTCGCTACCTGACCCGCGGCGCGGATCTCGTGTTGACGCCGCGCTTCTCGCCGAACTCGCAAGAGATCACCTACATGGAGTTCGGCCAGGGCGATCCGAAGGTTTATCTCTACAACATCGAGACCGGCCAGCGCGAGATCGTCGGCAACTTCCCCGGCATGACCTTCGCGCCGCGCTTCTCGCCGGACGGCCAGCGCGTCATCATGAGCCTGCAGCAGGGCGGCAATTCCAACCTGTTCGTGATGGATCTGCGCTCGCGCGCGACCACGCGTCTCACCGACACGCCGGCGATCGACACGTCTCCGTCTTACTCGCCGGACGGTGCCCGCATCTGCTTCGAATCCGATCGCGGCGGCCGGTCGCAGATCTACGTGATGGCCGCGGGCGGCGGGCAGGCGCAGCGGATTTCCTTCTCCAAGGACGACACCAACGCCAGCTATTCGACCCCGGTGTGGTCGCCGAAGGGCGATTACATCGCCTTCACCAGGCAGGGCGGCGGACAGTTCGCGATCGGTGTCATGAAGCCCGACGGCAGCGGCGAGCGGCTGCTCACCTCCGGCTTCCACAACGAAGGCCCGACCTTCTCGCCGAACGGCCGCGTGCTGATGTTCTTCCGTGATCCCGGCGGCAGCGGCGGGCCCTCGCTGTACAGCGTCGACATCTCGGGACGCAACGAGCTGAAGGTGCCGACGCCGGGCTTCGCCTCCGACCCGGCATGGTCGCCGCTGCTGTCCTCGACCGCGGGCCAGTAGATCCCTCGGCGCAGCGCGCGATGTGTCGAAGAAAACGCGCAAACTTTTTCGGGATCGGGGAGGAAAGCAAGCTTTCCTTCACCTTGAGCTCGGCAAGCCTTGCCTAGTTGCTTGAAATATAAGCAGAAATGGGTTCGTCGTCTCCGAAAAACAACTCGACTTTAACGATGTTCCCTCAGAAAGACTTCATCTGGTTTGAGTAAAACTACGCGTCACACAGGACGCGCGTACAAACACAAATGCAATTCGCAAGCCAGAGCGGAGAACCTGAGCCGGCGTCGCCGAGAATTTCGGCGGCGCTGATCGATTCGCTGTTCGAAACGCCTGCTCCCTTGCTGACGGGTCTCGTCTTCGGTGTCGTTGCGGCGGCCGCGACCGCGCTGAAGACGGGAGAACCCTTGATCTGGGCGTGTGTTGCGCTGCTGATCCTCGCCGGCGCTATTCGGGCGTTCGACTTGCGGCGCTACCAGATGCGCAAATCGACGCTAACCCCCGACGAAGCTGCGCGATGGAAGAACCGGCATCAGATCGGAGCGATGATCCAGGCCGCCGCGGTCGGCATCTGGAGCACCACCACGCTCCTGGTGAGTGATGATGCCGTCGCCCATATGATCTCTCTCTCCACAACCACGGGGTTCGTGGCGGGGGGCGCAGGCAGGGCTTATGGACGGCAATGGATATACCAGCTGCAGGCTTCGCTCTGTTTCGGTTCGACGGTGATCGCGCTGGCGTGGCGTGGCACGCCCTATTACCTCGTCATGTCAGTCCTGTGCGCCGCGTTTCTGGTGGCCGTCATACAAATCTCGGCCAATTTGCATAGGATATTCATGCGGGCGCTCGTCGCGCGTGAACGCGAGGCGGCCCTGGCCGGCCAGTTTGACAGCGCGTTGAACAACATGCCCCATGGTCTGTGCATGTTCCGTGTCGACAGACAGCTTGCTGTGATGAATCATCGTTTCAGCGAACAGATGAATCTGCCCGACGATCTCGTGCAGAGTGGCCCCAATGCCTCCGAAATCATCGCGGCATGCGTCAACGGCGGTTCTATCTCGACCGAGAGCGGCAATTTGATCCTCCGGGAAATCGAGGACGGGCGGGTCCGCGAACTCCTGACCATAGATTCGGCGCGTGGGCGCACGTTGTCCTGGACCTTCCAACCAATGTCAGACGGCGGCATGGTGATGCTGCTCGAGGACATCACCGAGCGCAAGAATGCCGAGGCAAGGATAAGCCATCTTGCCCGCTACGACGAACTGACGGCGCTGCCGAACAGGGTCAATTTTCGAGACGAGATCGAGCGCCTGCTCGCAAACGCGCAGCATGCCGAGCGCCTCTCCGCGCTCCTGTTCGTCGACCTCGACCAGTTCAAGCAGGTCAACGACACGCTTGGCCACCCGTGTGGCGACCAGCTGTTGTGCGCGGTTGCCAACCGCCTCCGCGAGATGCTGCGGCCCGAAGATTTCGTCGCGCGCTTTGGCGGCGACGAGTTCGTCGTGTTTCAGCAGAACATCGCCTCGGCTGAGGATGCCGCAAGCCTCGCCCGCCGGATCGTCGAACGCCTCAGCGAGCGCTATCGCATCGACAATCACCTCGTCGAGATCGGCGCCAGCGTCGGTATTGCGCTGACCGCGCCAGACCGCGGCGTGAGCGCCGACACGCTCCTGAAGAACGCCGACATGGCGCTGTACCGCGCCAAGGCCGACGGCCGCGGCACCTTCTGCTTCTTTCGGGAGGAAATGGCGGCGACCGTCGAGGCGCGCCGGATCCTGGAGCTCGATCTGCGCAAGGCGCTTGCCAACGAGGAGTTCGAGCTGTTCTTTCAGCCGCTGGTCAACCTCAAATCGGGCAAGATCACAACCTGCGAGGCGCTGCTGCGCTGGAACCACCCCGTGCGCGGTACGGTCTCGCCGGTCGACATTATCCCGGTTGCCGAGGACATGGGCTTGATCGTCGATCTCGGCCGCTGGATCCTGCGGCGGGCCTGCATGGAGTGCATGAAGTGGCCGGAGGGCGTCAGCGTCGCCGTCAACTTCTCGCCGCAGCAATTCCACCAGCGCGACGTGCTCAGCGAAATCCGCTATGCGCTCGAAGTGTCCGGGCTTCCGGCCCATCGCCTCGAGATCGAGATCACCGAGTCCTCGCTGCTGCGCAACACGCAGCTCACGCACGACGTCCTGTCGCAGCTTCACGCCCTCGGCATACGCATTTCGCTGGATGACTTCGGCACCGGCTATTCGAGCCTGAGCTATCTGCACAATTTCCCGATGCAGAAGGTGAAGATCGACCGCTCGTTCCTCGAAGGCATCGACACCGATCGGCCGCTGACGCTGCTGCGCGGGGTGGCGCGGCTAGCCGTCGATCTCGGCATGTCGGTCGTAGTCGAGGGCATCGAGACCAACGAGCAGCTCGAACTGATCAGCGCAGATGGCACCATCACTGAAGGGCAGGGCTATCTTTTCAGCCGGCCGGTGCCCGCTGTTCGGGTTCGGCAATTGCTGGATGCCTCGCACGGCCGCCGTTCGGCCGACGACCAACTGACCATCGCTTCACGATCGATCGCCTGACATCTCCGTAGAATTGCGGGAAGACTCTGACATCTTGCAACCGGTACGATTAACCCTAACGGGGCGCGTCAATTGCGCCGGCGTTAAGAAGCTGTTAATCCTTTCATACCCGCAAGGGTTGTTTTGCCAGTTGAGGAATGTTGGATGAAGCCCGAAGCCGAGCTGCGTGCTTCGCTCTCTGTGCGGGGGGGAGCGCTGTTCGATCGCGTCGATTACCGATCCATCGAGACTCCTGAAGAGAAAGACCAGCTCTATCAGATGCGCTACAGGGCCTATACGCGCGGCGGACTAATTCCGCCGTCAGAGTCCCAGCGCTATACGGATGACTACGACGATGCGCCCAACGCCCGGACGTTCGGAGTGTATGTCGATGGCGAACTCTGCAGCTCCATCCGTCTCCACGTCCTGACGCCAGAACAGCGGATGTCCTGTACGACCGACTTGTTCGGCGACGTTCTTCACCCCCGCCTTGATCGAGGCGAAGTCTTCATCGATCCGGCCCGGTTTGTCGCAAGCCCGGAAAAAGCCAAATGCTTTCCGGAGCTCCCCTACGTGACGGTGCGACTGGTCTTCCTGGCCTGCGAACATTTTAATGCCGATACCGGACTCGCGCTGGTTCGTCCCGCGCACGAGTCGTTCTATCGCCGGGTCTTTCTCAACGAAACCATCGCAGAGCCGCGGCTGTTTCCGAATGCATTGGCAAAGGTCGCATTAATGGCGTCCAACTTCCGTGCCGTGCGGGAAAAGGTCTTAACGCGATTTCCAATCATGCGCTCAAGCGCATTCGAGCGGCGAATGCTGTTTGGGGACAGCAACGCGCCATCGGCGAGCATCGTCTCGCCGAAAGTAGCCTCCGAGCGTCCAAAGCTGGTCGTCTACTCCTGACAACCCGTCGGCGCCTTGCTCAAACGGACCTGCGGTCCGGCACCCATCCGGACCTGGCTTTATTTTAGCCAGTTCCGCGGCCGCCATGCTTGCCTTCACCCTTGCGCCACATTTACAACCCATTAACCATGACGGGTGCTTTTCGCTGGTTGGGGGCATTTGATCGGCTGAGGCAAGGTTCCGTCAAGGTTGACGGAACGTTCGCTTAACCAACCCCCTGTAGACCGGACAGCAGTGGACTAACGTGAGCGTGGAGGCTCCGGAATGAAACATCCTATGCGTATCCTCCAGGGATTGAAGCTGGTCGCGGTGCTTGCCGTCGCGCTGTCGATGGGTGCCTGCGCCAACAAGAATGCCGCGACGGATGCGATGGCCAATGCGGCGACGCCTGGCAGCCAGCAGGACTTCGTGGTGAACGTGGGGGACCGCGTGTTCTTCGAAAGCGACCAGACCGATCTGACCCCGCAGGCGATCGTGACCCTGGAGAAGCAGGCGCAGTGGCTGCAGACCTATCCGCGCTACAGCTTCACCGTCGAAGGTCATGCCGACGAGCGCGGCACCCGCGAATACAACATCGCGCTCGGCGCCCGGAGAGCCCAGTCGGTGCGCTCGTTCCTCGCCTCGCGCGGCATCGATCCGAACCGCATGCGCACGATCTCCTACGGCAAGGAGCGGCCGGTCGCGGTCTGTAACGATATCTCCTGCTGGTCGCAGAACCGTCGTGCCGTCACGGTGCTGAACGCGAGCTCCTGACGCCGATCAGTCAGGCGCCGTTCATCTTCCAAAACCGATTATGCCGGCGCCCTCTCGGGCGCCGGTTTCGTTTCAGCAATCCGTGACTTAAAACCCCGTGGTGGCAGTCACAGTTTTGGCGTACTCCCCTTCAATGTGTGGCGCGTCGCATGTTCCGTCGCAGGCCATTTCGCTTTCGTCGTCAGGGCAAGATGTCATCCAGATTTAAGCTCTTTACCGGCACCGTGGCGATGGCCACGCTGCTCTCTTTCGGCTCGCTTGCACTCGCGCAGTCGGACGATGATCCGGAGATGCGGATCGAGCGGCTGGAGAGCCAGCTGCGCCAGCTCACGGGCCAGAACGAGGAGCTGCAATACCGCAACCGCCAGCTCGAAGAGCGGCTGCGGGCGGTCGAAGGCGGCGCGCAAGCTGCGCCCGGACAGGCGCCCAATGTCGCGGCGATGCCGCCCGCCCAGCTTGCACCGGGTCAGGTCGCGCCGGGCTATCGCCAGCCGCAGCAGCAGGCCGCGCAGCCCAATTACGAGCAGCCCCAGGTCGCCGCTCCTGCGCCGATCATTCAGGAGCAGCCGGCGCCCGGCGCCCCCGGCATGCGCCGCCGCGGCGATGCTTTCGATCCCAACCAGAACCCGAACGCGCCGGGCGCGCCACGCGCGCTCGGCGGCGGCCAGCAGCCGATGCAGGCGGCTCCCGGCGGCGCCCCCGGCGGCCGCGGCGCCGGCGAGCCGCTCGATCTCGCCAACACCGCTCCCCGCTATCAGCCGCAGGCCGCGCCCCCGGCCGCGCAGCCCGGCTATCCGCCGGCTCAACCCGGCTATCCGGCGCCGGCGGGCGGCACGGGGCTTGCCACCCTGCCGCCGTCGGCCACGCCGCGCGACGAGTTCGACCTCGGCATCGGCTACATGCAGCGCAAGGACTATGCGCTCGCCGAGCAGACCATGAAGAACTTCACGCAGAAATATCCTGGAGACCCGCTGCTGGGGGACGCGCAATACTGGCTCGGCGAGAGCTATTTCCAGCGCCAGCAATATCGCGACTCCGCCGAAGCCTTCCTCGCCGTCACCACCAAATACGAGAAATCGGCCAAAGCGCCGGACGCGCTGCTGCGGCTCGGCCAGTCGCTCGCCGCCCTGAAGGAGAAGGAGGCCGCCTGCGCCGCCTTCGGCGAGATCGGCCGCAAATATCCGCGCGCTTCCGCCGGCGTCAAAGCCGCGGTCGACCGCGAGCAGAAGCGCGTGAAGTGCTGACGTCCGGGTCCTGACAAGACGGATGGTGCTACGCTAGACGTCGTCACCATCCGCCTTTGGAGGTCAGGGCCCGCGTCATGTCAGACGACGACAATTCTCCGATCTCGGCGCGCGAGGCGAGGCGGCTCTTTGCCGGCTTGAAAGGCGCGCCAGCGCTGGTCCTCGCCGTCTCCGGCGGACCCGACTCGGTCGCGCTGATGTGGCTGGCGGCGCGCTGGCAGCGCAGCCTCGCGCGTGGCCCGCGTCTCACCGTCGTCACGATCGATCACGGCCTGCGGCGCGAGGCGGCGCGGGAGGCGCGCGAGGTCAAGCGGCTCGCCACTGAACTCGGGCTACCGCACCGGACCCTGCGCTGGCGCGACGCAAAGCCGAAGACGGGGCTGCCGGCGGCCGCGCGCGAGGCCCGCTATCGTCTGCTCGCACAGGCCGCGCGCGCGGTCGGCGCGAGCCATGTGCTGACCGCCCATACCCGCGACGACCAGGCGGAAACCTTGTTGATGCGGCTGCTCCGCGGCAGCGGCCTTGCCGGACTGTCGGCAATGGCGTCCCTCAGTGAGCGCGAGGGGATCGTGCTGGCCCGGCCGCTGCTCGATGTCCCCAAGGCGCAGCTGATCGCGACCTTGAGGCGGGCCAAGATCGGCTTTGCCGACGATCCCAGTAACCGCGATACCGCCTTCACCCGGCCGCGCCTGCGCGCGCTGCTGCCGCAACTCGCCGCCGAGGGCGGCGATGCCCGCACGCTCGTGCGACTTGCGGCAAGGCTGGCGCGGGCCAATGCGGCAGTCGAGATACTGGCCGACGGCGCCGAGCGCTTCCTCCGTTTGCGGGATCGCGGCGATGCGCCGCAGGTGGGCGTTCGAAGCTTCGAGGCCTCGAGCTTCGCCCTTCTGCCCGAGGAGGTCCGGCTGCGGCTCCTGCTGCGGGCGATCAACGCGCTCGGACATGAAGGGCCGGCGGAACTCGGCAAGGTCGAAACCCTCCTGGCTGTGCTCGATCAGGCCATCGCCGCAAGTCCTCGCGCTGCCGCCAATGGCCGGCAGGCCTTGCGGCAGACCCTTGCGGGAGCCTTGATCAGCCTTGCCGGCGGGCGTATCCACATCGCACCGGCGCCGGCCCGGCGGCGCAAGGGTGTGTGAACACCGGCCATTCCGGTCCCCTGCCGTCAGGACACCTTAACCAGGCAGGGAAATCACCGGTCAGGTCGCCATTATTTCAGCGGGAATCGCTCTAAGATGGGCTAAATAGTCCCATCTCGTTCCCTTGGCAGCGACCGGTGCGGCACCTAGATTGTATGCTCTAACCGAGAGGATTCCTTGGGGATTTTCTCTAGCTTGCCCAAGCCACGCTGCCCAAGTAACTCCTGAAGGACCAGGCCGCGATCCGCGCGACCACGAAGGAAGATCGATGAACGCCAATCTGCGCAATTTCGCCCTCTGGGTCATCATTGTTTTGCTGCTGTTGGCGTTGTTCACGCTCTTCCAGAATCCGGGTCAGCGGGCCTCCTCGCAGGACATCGCCTTCTCGCAGCTCCTGAGCGAGGTTGACCGCGGCAATGTGCGCGACGTCGTGATCCAGGGCCCGGATATCCACGGTACCTTCACCAACGGCTCGAGCTTCCAGACCTATGCGCCGAACGATCCGACGCTGGTGAAGCGCCTGTATGACAGCAAGGTCCAGATCACCGCGAAGCCGCCCGGCGACAACGTGCCGTGGTTCGTCTCGCTGCTGGTCTCCTGGCTGCCCTTCATCGCGCTGATCGGCGTGTGGATCTTCCTGTCGCGCCAGATGCAGGGCGGCGCCGGCAAGGCGATGGGCTTCGGGAAGTCGCGCGCCAAGATGCTGACCGAAGCGCATGGTCGCGTCACCTTCGAGGACGTCGCGGGCGTCGACGAGGCCAAGCAGGATCTCCAGGAGATCGTCGAATTCCTGCGCGACCCCGGCAAATTCCAGCGTCTCGGCGGACGCATTCCGCGCGGCGTGCTCTTGGTCGGCCCGCCCGGCACCGGTAAGACCCTGATCGCGCGTGCGGTCGCGGGCGAAGCCAACGTGCCGTTCTTCACCATCTCCGGTTCGGACTTCGTCGAGATGTTCGTCGGCGTCGGCGCCAGCCGCGTCCGCGACATGTTCGAGCAGGCCAAGAAGAACGCGCCCTGCATCATCTTCATCGACGAAATCGACGCGGTCGGTCGTCACCGTGGCGCCGGTCTCGGCGGCGGCAATGACGAGCGCGAGCAGACGCTGAACCAGTTGCTGGTCGAGATGGACGGCTTCGAGGCGAACGAGGGCGTGATCCTGATTGCCGCCACCAACCGCCCCGACGTGCTCGATCCCGCGCTGCTGCGTCCCGGCCGCTTCGACCGTCAGGTCGTCGTGCCGAACCCCGACGTCGTCGGCCGCGAGCAGATCCTCAAGGTTCACGTCCGCAAGGTGCCGCTGGCGCCGGATATCAACCTCAAGACCATCGCGCGCGGCACCCCGGGCTTCTCCGGCGCCGACCTGATGAACCTCGTCAACGAAGCTGCGCTCACCGCAGCCCGCCGCAACAAGCGGATGGTGACGCAGGCCGAGTTCGAGGAAGCCAAGGACAAGGTGATGATGGGCGCCGAGCGCAAATCGCTCGTCATGACCGAGGAAGAGAAACTGCTGACGGCCTATCACGAGGGCGGCCACGCCATCGTCGGCCTCAACGTGCCCGCGACCGATCCGATCCACAAGGCGACCATCATCCCGCGTGGCCGTGCGCTCGGCATGGTCATGCAGCTCCCCGAGCGCGACAAGCTGTCGATGTCTCTGGAGCAGATGACCTCGCGCCTTGCGATCATGATGGGCGGCCGCGTCGCCGAAGAGCTGATCTTCGGCCGGGAGAAGGTGACCTCGGGTGCGGCCTCCGACATCGAGCAGGCGACCCGCCTTGCCCGCATGATGGTGACGCGCTGGGGCCTGTCGGAAGAGCTCGGCACCGTTTCCTACGGCGAGAACCAGGACGAGGTGTTCCTGGGCATGTCGGTGTCGCGCACGCAGAACGCCTCGGAGGCGACGGTCCAGAAGATCGATTCCGAGATCAGGCGTCTGGTCGAGGAAGGCTACAAGGAAGCAACCCGCATCCTCACCGAGAAGCATGCCGACCTCGAAGCTCTCGCCAAGGGCCTGCTCGAGTTCGAGACGCTGAGCGGCGACGAGATCATCGACCTGCTCAAGGGCAAGAAGCCGAACCGCGAGTCCGTGCTGGAGCCGACCACCCCGCGTGCGTCTGCCGTGCCCCCGGCCGGCAAGTCGCCGCGCCCGCGGCCCGATGCGGATCCCGGCCTGGAGCCGCAGCCGCAGGCGTAATCGCGGAGCTGCAGATCAGATTGAAAAACGCGGCGGAAACGCCGCGTTTTTTTGTTCTCCGAACGCGCGTGCGCGAGCCGGCTTCGCGCTGGCTCGTCCCGCAAGGCAGGCACCGCCGAACCAGAGCGTTCTGGCCCGGTACCATGGTTTGAACCTGGGCCGTTTTGCCACGGCATGTCGTCTGAATCCGTTGCGGTGGGTCAAGAAGGGGGGATTCGACGGCGTTAGGCTCCAGCTCGTCAAAGGAGCGATACATGGCTTTCAAGGATGTTCTGTTGACCCTGGCGAGCTACCCGGAACCGACGCCCGTTTCGGTGATCGACGAGGCGATTTCCATCGCCGCCGTCCTGGATGCGCACCTCGCAGCCATTTCCTGCGAGGTCCATGCGGAAGTACGCGAAAGCCTGCTCGGGGATGTCATCCTGGACATACCTTCGCTCGTTGCGCGCGAGGCCGCCAAGAGCCGGCAGAATGTGAACGCACTGCTCGCAGCATTCGAAGCGTCGGCCGTGAAAGCCGGCGTTCGGCACGAGACCATCATCGAGCAATGTGCAACCGCCGACGAGGCGGCAATGCTGGTCGATTATGCGAAGCTTCGCGATCTCACGATCATGGCGGTGCCGGAATTCCATGAGCGGTGGCACGCCGAGGAGGTAATCTTTGGATCGGGCAGGCCGACGCTGATCCTGCCCGCAACTCCGCGACCGCGGCGATTCCGGCTCGATGCTGTTTGCGTGGCTTGGGACTTCAGCCGCACCGCTGCGCGAGCGGTTTCCGATGCGCTTTCCTTGCTCGAAAGGGCTAAAACGGTGCGCGTCGTGACTGTCACGAACGAGAAGGCCCTGGATTCCAAACATTCGGCGGAAGAACTCGGAAAGAACCTCGCTCGCCACGGCATCGAGGTCGTGCTCGACAAGATCGATGCCGAGGGCAAGCCGATCAGCGAAGTCCTCGAGTCATACGTGCTATCTCGCGGCATCGACCTTCTCGTCATGGGCGCGTACGGAACGCCGAGGTGGCGGGAGTTCGTGCTCGGTGGTGCGACCAGGGGTCTGCTCTCCAAGCCTCCGATCCCGATCCTGTTTTCGCATTGATGCTCGGTCATGCAGGAGGCCGGAACAGATGCCAGTCAGCAACCTGCCATGGGAAAAGCGCCAGGTGGTTCTCCAAGGCTGATCAGGTCGCTCACGCTGACGCACGCGGTGCTGTACGGGCTCGGCGTGACGATCGGCGCCGGGATCTACGTCCTGGTGGGGGCGGCCGCCGCGCGGAGCGGAATGCACGCACCTCTGGCGTTCCTTGCTGCTGCCGTCGTGATGGGCGTGACGGCCGGGACTTTTGCTGAACTGGGCACGCGTCTGCCGGTTGCGGCCAGCGAGGCGGCTTATGTCCAGGCCGCATTCCATCGAAAATGGCTCGGCGGGGCCACAGGGTTGCTCGTGGTGGCCGCAGCGACGATCTCGGGCGCGACCATCACGGTTGGGAGCGCCGGCTACATCGGCGTATTCCTGCCGCTGCCTGCGAGCTGGATCATCGCTGGCGTCGTGGTTGCGATGGGAGCGATCGCCTGCCTGTCCGCGGTTCAGTCCATCAGCTTCGCCGGGCTGATGACGGTCGTGGAGATCGGAGGATTGGTCCTCATTGTCGGGGCCGGCTTATTTCAGGGCGACACCCTGGTGTCCCGACTGCCTGAATTGTGGGTCCCCATCAACGATAAGGTCGCCTGGACAGGGATCGCACAGACGTCACTGCTCGCCGTATTTGCATTCATCGGATTCGAGCACCTGGTGAACATATCCGAGGAAATGAAGAATCCCTCCCGGACCCTGCCTAGGGCGCTTCTCATCACCCTCGGCGTGACGGCGCTCCTCTACATGACCGTCGTCTGGGTTGCGGTGGTCGCGGTGCCCCCGGCCGAACTTGCACACTCCTCGGCCCCGCTCGCCCTGGTATTTCAGCGGTTGACCGGTCTTCCCCTCTCGGTGCTGAGCGCCGTCGCGATCGTCGCGACGGTCAACGGGATCATCGTTCACATGCTCATGATCGGACGTGTGCTGTACGGTCTCGCGGATCAGGGCAACCTTCCGGCCCTTCTGGCGAGGGTGAGCACCAGAAGCGGCGCGCCTGTGGTGGCAACCCTCTTCGGCGTCGGCGCCATCCTGATTCTCGCCCTCGGCGTTCCCTTGACCGGATTGGCCGAATGGACCTCACGCCTGACGCTTGGAACTTTCGTCCTGGTCAACCTGGCGCTTCTCCGGATCAAGACGAACGAATCGAAACCTCCTGCCGGCGTGTTCCTGGTGCCCATTTGGGTGCCGGTGGCGGGACTGTGCACAAGCGCCGCGTTGCTCCTGATCGATTTCTTCGGATAGAGCGCGCGTTTGCGCCTTGATGCGGCCCACAGGTCCGAGATCGTCCCAAGGCCGAACAGAGCGGCTGGATCTGCAGCTTCAGTTGCGGTTTGCGTGCCCTCACTTGCGCACGCGCCAGACGGTCATACCGGATCGAGATGCAGCCTCGATTCGCTCCAGATAATCTGGAGCTTCCCCCCGGCCGAGCCCTGCGGCGAGGCCCTCCGGCGCGATCCGGACAAGATCTTCCTGATCGGCGGAGCCGTTGCAGGTCAGGATGTAATCGACTTCTCGCACGCCGAGCATTGCACGCGCGGCCTGCGGCGGCGCCGTCATCGCATGCACCATGGCGAGGTTACCGTCATTGTTGCGATGGTAGGGGCCGGCGAACACCGAATGACCGGTTACTGCCAGGATCGCCGGACCTGAGTCGATCGGCGCCATGATCCGACCGGGCGGCAGGGCAGCGAGGGGAGCGGCGCTGGAGATGGTCTGGCAGGAGACGTTGCGCTCGGGCGCCGCGATCTCATGGCGGCTCGCCCCGGCGAATGCCGGCCAGACGGCAAAGCCGATGCCGCCGAGTGTGGCGGGCGACACCAGCAGTGCGGCACGCACCAGCCCCCAATCGGCAACGACACGCGTGCGCAGCGCCGCGATCGCCATGACGCAGAGCGGCGCGGCAAGGATGTTGGCGGCGGCGGCGCCGCGCAATTCCCACAGGCTGATGCCGTACAGCGCTGCGAGCGTGACGGTCGAGACGATCCAGCGAAAGCGCCTCTCGGGCCTGTCGCGAATGATGGCGGCCACGCACAGGCCGAGCGTCAGCAAGGGAAACGCGTAGTACCCGAGCAGCTTCTGCGGCTGCATCCGCGCCAGCTCCGTCACCGGTATGGTCTCGGTGACCCGGTCGAGCCAGAAGCTGACGAGCAGGGGATCGACCTGTGCGTAGGGCGAGGCAACGCAGCTCGGATAGGATTTGAAGAACGCGCCCAAGAGGAGCGCACCCATAATTGCAGCCGCCGCAAGGCGCCTCCACAGGGAGCTGTGCGGAGAGCTGACGCCGGCCACCGCGAGCAGCGCGATGCCGCCGCCCGCGGACAACAGCAGGATGGGGCCTCCGAAGGCATCGCAGACGGGCTTCGCCAGATTGCTCATCGGGAGCAGCAGCAATGCCAGCAGCAGCGCTGATCCGGCGAGGCCTGCACCATAGGCGCAGGCGGAGCGCAGCACGTGAGCGCCCTTCCAGATCAGGAGACCGACCACGGCCGCGCTCGCCACGGCAATGGCAGGCAGCATTTCCAATCCGATCGCCAGCGAAAGCGCCGCCAGACATCCCGCCGATGCCGCCCTGAATGCCGAATGTTCGAGATCGGTGATGCACAACATGAAGCCGAGCAGCAACACGATCTGCACATTGTGATGATCGATCGCGCCGGCGCGGAAGTGGATCAGGGCAGGGATCGACAGCGACGTGACCAGAATCGTGGCAAGCTGGATCCGCGGCCGCTCGGCCGCGGCGCTTGCCTGACCCGCGATCGCCGTTGCGAGCCAGAGCGCGGCGCCCAACAACAGCGAGGGCCATGCGACCAATGCGAGCGCTTCCGAAGCATGCTGGCCGAACAGGGGGCGAAACGAGAGGATCAGCAGGGCTAGCGGCGCATCGACGATGCGGGACCAGTGCATCGCGATTCCGGGCGGATCGAGCCGGTATTGGATCAGATCGAACCAGCCCTGGCCGGCCAGGAGATCGCGTACCTCGACCAGTCGCATCGCGTCGTCGGTCGACAAGGTGTCGAACACGCCGGCCTTGATCGCGGGAAGTCCGAGCGCCACCACGATCGCCGCCCAGGCGATCGTGAGCACGATCGCGGGACTCAATGTCGTGCTGGATCCTCGCTCGGTCGGCAGGAACAGGGACGGCATCGTCCCGCGCCTCAATTCGAGGCCGCGGGCGTGGACCTGCTATCCGCGCTCTGTCCGTCCTCGCGCACGTGGATGACGGCGATGTCGTCCGCATAGATCCGCTTCCAGCCCTTGAGCTGGTCGAGGATCTGCGGGCCCGGCGCATCGGCAACCAGGAGCGTCGCGTCGATCTTGTACTCGTCGAGCAGGCGCGGCAGCAGCTCGGGCTTCTTGCCCTCCGTTGCCTTGAAGAAGTCCATGACGAATTTCTCGCCATAGAGCTCGGCGCGGCCGTCGACGAAGACCGGAATGTCGCGCGAGATCAGGTAGCCGCCGAACTGGTAGGCGTTGAAGATGCGCTGCACCTTGCGTTGCTCGAGCAGGTCGACCGCCGCAACGGGCGTTTGCGTCATCGTGAAGGTAAAGCGGTGGTGCCCCAAGTAGAGCGACGTCGAGGTCCAACTCGCCGCCACGATCATCAGTGCACCAAGGGCGGTGACATAGCGGGCCGGCCAGCGGTCGCCATCGGTGGCGTCAGGCGCCGGGCGCGGGAACATCTGGCCGAGCGGCTTTGCCAGCACCAGCGGCACGATGAACGCAAATGCCTCGATGCTCCGGACATGGGTCAGTGCGCTCCAGGTCAGGAACAGGATCAGGAAGATCCGGGGCGCCGACAGCACCAGGCCGCGATAATAGCCGAATGCGATCAGGGCGAGCAGGGCGCCTTCGAAGGACGTGAACGTGGCGAAGTTCGCCGGCGCCCATTCGAAGATCAGCGACAGCAGCTCGCCAAGGCCGAGGATGTTGGTCGCGCCCTGCAGCGTCCGCCACCCATAGGGCGTGCAGCAGCTCGCAATCAGCGCGCCGATTCCGAACAGGACCCAGCGCATGAACAGCCGAAGGCGTTGTCCCTTCTCGGCATGCTCGACCGCTTCGAGCGAAATCGGTCCGATCAGCGCCAGGCCCAGCACGAAGCCGCCATGCAGATTGGCCCAGAGCGCCATCAGCGGCAGCCAGGTCCAGGACGGCGCGCTCCTGCGGTCGGCAGCTCCCATCAGCAGGCCGACCCACGCCACCATGACGGGCAGCGCCAGGATATGCGGACGCGCCAGCACGTGATGGATCGACAGCAGCAGGGCCAGCATCGCGAACAGCACGGCGCGCGGTGCCTCGATCTGCGCGTCGAGCAGATAGACGAAGATTGCAAGCGCAAGCGCAATCGCGATCGCGGTGAGGATGACCGGGCCAGCCCAGCCCCATTGCGCATGGGAGAAGGCGAACAGCACCTGCGACAGCCATGACGTCGAAATCCACGTCGCGCCGGTTCGCGTGAAGGAATAGATGTCGGTGGTGGGCATGGCGCCGTGATCGAGGATCCATTGCCCGATCTTGATCTGCCAGAACGAGTCGGAATCCTGAAGCAGCGTGTCGCCGACGAAGAGGTAGAACAGATAGGCGCCGGCACCGACGCACAGCGGCACCAGGGCCCTCGCGCGGCTCTGCACCGCGATGCTGTTGGCAAAGGAAAGGGACATGCCGCCTCGTCGTCCTGTTGTTCTTGTCATCGAGCGCGATCCGGACCCGGAGGGCCGCTTCAGGCCGAGCGGTCGGCATTGGACCATAGCGGTCATAACTTGGGGTAAACCGGCCACGCTATCGCGGTTTCATGTCCCGACAATTTAACGGATTGTTCTAGATTTCCATTTACCATCGGCGAATACACGCAACCCGCCCTGTGTTTACGCAGTCGAATTAACTGCGGCGCAATTCTTTGCCTCTACGTTCGGTTTCAAGGTCGGGCGGCGCTGGGAAGCCGAAGAGACCGGATCAGTTGTAAGCCTCGTGTACTCATTTGGAGCACTTCTATGAAGAACCTCGTTGCGCGTTTCGTGAAGGATGAATCCGGCGCCACCGCCATCGAATACGGCCTGATCGCTGCCGGCATCGCGCTCGCGATCATCACCGTCGTCAACAATCTCGGCACCACGCTGAACACCAAGTTCACCTCGATCTCGACCAGCCTCAAGTAAGGCCGGACGAACCAGGGATTCGAAGAGCCCCGTCCTCGACGGGGCTCTTTTCGTTTGGGGCGAGGCTCGTCGCTGGTTCGTCAGTTCAGCTCAGCTCTTCAGCTAGCTCTTCAGCTTTCTTGGGCCAGGCTTGCCAGTCTGCTCGACGAAGCCGGCGCAGCAGACCCGCGCGGCTCCGGGCGAGGTAGAATTTCACGACCCAGATCGATGCTGCGGCGAGCGCAATGCCGCCGAGGCAGCGCACGGCCACAGCGCCCACACGTAGAGCACGGCGGATGCCGCGCAACTGTCCGGCATAGACCGCGGTGTTGATCTCGGGAAAAATGCGCGGCCGGCAAATTCAATGCGTAAGAGGTGCCGATCGCGGGCACCAGCGCGGAGATCGTGATGGTGACGGCGAGCGCGAGGCTCATCGCGAGCATGAACAATTGCAACCGCACGTGGCGCTCCGTCAGTGCCAGCACGACGGGAATGCCGAGCCGCGGAGGCGCTCCAGTCCGGATCGCCGTGACGCGTCACGCATTTCCATCTTGTCATTCACCCTGAATAGTTGTTCAGTCCTTGCGGGGCGATTTGCATCTTTTGCGTGACGAAGCGTTCGGCCGCAGGGCGTGCGGCAGGCGTGTGGGACAGGAAGCGCGCCATGGTTTATCGGCGGACGCATCAAGTGGTTAAGCGCCTTGCGGCGCGGCGCAGTGCGATTCTGACGGCGGCGCGGGAGACGGCGGCGGAAGGCGGCATGGCGGCGGTGCAGATCGCGCCGGTCGCGGTCCGGGCCAATGTCGCGGCCGGCACGGTCTACCGCTACTTCCCCTCCAAGGCCGAGCTGATTTCCGAACTGATTGCCGAGGTCTCCCGCGACGAGCTCGCGGCGATCCGCCGGGCGGCCGATGCGGCGCCCGGGCCGTCCTCGGCGTTGGCCGCGGCCGTGACAACCGTGGCGGTCCATACCCTGTCGCAGCGCAGGCTCGCCTGGGGCATCCTGGCCGAGCCCGTCGATGTCGATGTCAGCGCCTCCAGGCTTGCCAGCCGGCGCGAGATCGCGGGCGAGATCGCATCCCGGATCGACGCCGCGGTGCGTGCCGGTCACCTGCCGGCGCAGGACACCGCGCTCGCGGCCACCGCGTTGCTCGGCGCGCTGCATGAGGCCCTGGTCGGGCCGCTCGCGCCCGACAATCTCGACGATCCCGTCAAGATGCGCGACGCGGTGCAGACCGTGACGCTGCTGGCCCTGCGCGCGGTCGGCGTCATGGACGCCCGCGCCCGCGGCCTGGTCGTCCAGCAGACGCTGCTGCCGACGACGAAGGCGCTGGTTGGCGCGTAACATCGGCCGCGCGGCCGGGCGGCGGCCTGACCTCGCTCATGTCGTTGACGGAGCGAGCCTTTCCGCAAGACCGCAGCAAGCCCGCCGGACCCTCCGGCTCCTTTGCATGGGGTTGTTTTTCGATTTTTTGTTTGGCGGCGCCTGCCGGACCTAAATGTTCGCGTCGCCTTCGGGGCCGACCGAGGCGATGCGCACCATGTTGGTGGTGCCGGGAATGCCGAGCGGCACGCCGGCGACGATGATCACGCGCTGGCCGGCGCGGACGAAGCCGTCACGGAACGCGATCTGGCCGGCGCGGCTGACCATGTCGTCCTGGTCGCGCGCGTCCTCCGCCACCACGCAATGCACGCCCCAGACCACCGCGAGCCGGCGGCCGGCGGTGATGTTCGGCGTGATCGCCACGATCGGCGGCTTCGGCCGCTCGCGCGCGACGCGCACGGCGGTCGAGCCTGACGAGGTCCAGCAGATCAAGGCGGGCAGGTCCAGCGTTTCGGCGATCTGCCGTGCGGCATCCGCGATGGCATCGCCGGCGGTCGATTCCGGCGGGGGGCGCTGCGCCGTGATCACCGAGCGGTAGGTCGGGTCGCGTTCGACCTCCTCGCCGATGCGGTTCATGGTCGAGACCGCCTCGACCGGGAATTTGCCGGCCGCCGATTCCGCCGACAGCATGATGGCGTCGGCGCCCTCATAGACGGCGGTAGCGACGTCGGAGACTTCGGCGCGGGTCGGCACCGGCGACTGGATCATCGATTCCAGCATCTGGGTCGCGACCACCACCGGTTTGCCGGCGCGGCGCGCCATCCGTGTCATCTGCTTCTGCAGGCTCGGAACGCGCTCCAGCGGCAGCTCGACGCCGAGGTCGCCGCGCGCCACCATCAGCGCATCGGAGGCCTCGATGATGTCGGCGAGGCGGTCGATCGCCTGCGGCTTCTCGATCTTGGCCATCACGGCAGCGCGGCCGCGGATCATCTTCTTGGCTTCGAGCACGTCGTCCGCGCGCTGCACGAAGGACAGCGCGATCCAGTCGACGCCGGTGACGAGCGCCGCCTCGAGGTCGGCGCGGTCCTTCGACGTCATGGCGGAGACCGGCAAATCGGTGTCGGGCAGGCTGACGCCCTTGCGGTCGCTCATCTTGCCGCCGACCACGACACGCGTCACCGCGTGCTCCTTGGAGGTTTCCTCCGCGATCAGGCGTACCTTGCCGTCGTCGAGCAGCAGCGCGTGCCCGGGCCGCAGCGCCGCCAGGATCTCCGGATGCGGCAGGTGGACGCGCGTGGCATCGCCGGGCGCCTTGTCGGAATCGAGCGTGAAGGTCTGGCCGTTCTGGAGCTGCACCGAGCCTTCGGCGAAGGCACCTAACCTGAGCTTCGGACCCTGGAGATCGACCAGGATGCCGATCGGCCGGCCATAGCTGCTCTCGACGTTGCGGATCGTCGCCACCAGCTCCCGCATCTTGTCATGCGGGGTGTGGCTCATGTTGATGCGAAACAAGTCGGCGCCGGCCTCGAACAGGCGGCGGATCATCGCGAGATCCGAAGAGGCCGGTCCCAGCGTCGCGAGAATCTTGATACGGCGAAGACGCCTCATTGCTTACTTCCAGACGGTGGCGAGGGAGGTGGCGGGAGCCCAGGCGCGGCGGGGGGCGTACCACCGGGCGGGCTGTTGGGCAAACCCGGAACCCCGCCCGGGCCAACCGGACCAGGCAGGCCGGGTACGCGTTGCTGCGCCGGCTGTTCGTTGGCGTCGGTCAGCTGCACGGTCCACGCTCGCTGCTCACCGGTGTCGACCTCGAAATAGCCGGTCCGGTCGTAGCCGCGCGCGAGGCAATCCTCGGTGCCGCGGATGGTGAACTCCTTGTCGCGCGAGCACATGAAGGCCTGCCCCGACCACTCGCCGCCGCGGTCATAGTCGATCGCGTAGATGTAATAGTAACGGGCGACGAGCGTTCCCCGCAGCAGGGTCTCGCAGGAGCGGGACGAGATGTTCCACCAGCCTTCGGTGGTCCAGCCCTCGGCGTCCTTGTAGCCGAGCGCAATGCCGACCCGGCTCGACGTGTTGTTGCAGAGGCGGAAATCGGCGGAGGCCGGACTGGCGCAGAGGCACAGCAAGGCGATCACCAGCACCGGGACCAACCGGGCGAGCAGGCGAAGCGGGGAGCGGGGAGATTCGGCAATCATTGTCGCGGTAGCTATACCAGATCATTGACGATTTGGCGTAGGGGTCGGGAACCGGCCCAAGCAGCGGCCATTCCATCGCCGGGCGAGTTTGCGCCGGGATATGGCAAAATCTGTGACAGGCCCCACCTGATCCCGTAAGGGTGACCTCCATCGGGGCAGGCCCAAGGGGATACAGCTATGGCAATCGACGACAAAACCAGAACCGAGCTCGAGGCGGCCGCATTTCGGCGCCTCGTCGATCATCTGAAGACGCGGACGGATGTTCAGAACATCGACCTGATGAATCTCGCCGGCTTCTGCCGCAACTGCCTGTCCAACTGGCTCAAGGAAGCTGCCGACACCCAAGGCGTCGCCTTGAGCAAGGACGAGAGCCGGGAGGCCGTCTACGGCATGCCCTATGAGACCTGGAAAGCGAAGTACCAGGGCGCGGCCACGTCCGAGCAGCTCGAGACCATGAAGAAGGTCCATCCCCACGGGCATTGAGCGGCCTCGGCCGCCGCCGCGCTGAGTCGCACCACACAACAGGTTTCTTTGCGCTGTCGCAGGAAGATGTGGGCGCGCTGTGGACGAGCGCGATGCTGCCTTGAACGCAGTCGGCACCAACCCTAAGGGTTCTCCCCAGCACGCGCGGTGAGGATGCCGGCGTCACCTCGTTTTGCCAGTTCCATTGGGAGTACCTAGATGGCCACCTCCGCCGCCGTCCGCGACGACGAGCCCGCGACGAAATTTGCCAAGGACCAGCTCAAATCCATCATCGAGCGCATCGAGCGGCTGGAGGAAGAGAAGAAGGCGATCTCCGACGACATCCGCGACGTCTATGCCGAGAGCAAGGGCAACGGCTACGACGTCAAGGCGCTGCGCACCATCGTGCGAATGCGCAAGCAGGACCCGAACGAGCGCGCCGAGGCCGAGACCATTCTCGAAACCTACATGCAGGCGCTGGGAATGCTCTGAGGCGTTGGCGCCTCACCACCACTGCCGCGGCGCGACCGAGCGCAGGAAGATTCGCGTGCTTGCGGTGCGGAAGCATTTCCGGGATTGCGCTGCGCTCCATCGGCGCTACAAATCGGCGATGCTGCACCTGGGCTGTGAACGGAGACCGCCGTGACTGCACCGGCGCTGCCGCGCGAGGTGAGCCGCGCCTTTGGCGCTCTTCCAGGGCCGATCGGCAAGCGGCTGCTTCAGGTGCGGGACTTGATCTTCGCGACTGCCGCGGCGCATGACGATGTCGGCCGGCTCACGGAAACGTTGAAATGGGGCGAGCCGGCTTACCTGACCGATGAGACCGGCAGCGGCTCGACGATCCGGCTCGGCCGCATCAAGGACTCCACACACGCCGCCATTCTGTTCAACTGCAAGACGACGCTGATCGACGCGTTTCGCGAGCGCTTTCCCGATCAGTTCGAATACCGGCAGACGAGGGCGCTGTTGTTGCCGGTGGCGGGCAAGCTGCCGAAGCAGGAGCTCATCGTCTGCCTGTCGCTGGCGTTGACGTATCACCTGGATCGGCGGGGACGGAAAGCGCGGTAAAGGTTACGTGCTTGGACGTGGTGAAGCCTACCAGCTTCAGCGCAGCGCGGCGGTGCGCACGACGAACGAGGTGGTCTCGAGCTTCGCGGTCGCGTTGCCCGAGAAGCTGTCGCAGGACAGGCCCTGCATCGGATCGTCGACGAAACCCATCGCGATCACGGCCCGCGGCTTGACGAAATAGGCGCGTAGGGCGGCCGTATCGAACTCGCCCATCAGCGTGACCGACATCGCACGGCTGGCGCTCGGGGACAGCATCACGATCTTGAGCCAGATGCTCTCGCCCTTGGCGGCGGAGAGACGGGTCGCGGTCGCGACCATGCCGTCGACGCTCTTGCCGACCACCGTATTGACCTCCGTCGCCTGAGCGAGGCTGCGCGAGGCGGGGCGGGCGGAACGCGGGATCGGCGCCGAGGCGGCGACGACATTGGCGCGGTCAACCGGAGAGGCGGCCGGCGCGAACGCCAGCGCCTGAAGGGCCGTGTTGGACACGCTCGCGGTGGGTTGCGGATCGGTGGCAGCGGCAAGGGCCTGGCGGGCCTTCAGCGCAGCGATCTGCGCCGGCGTCGCCTGTTGCGGCGCGGGCACATCATCCCAGAAGCCGCGGGCATTGATGATGTCGGCCGGGGTCTCCGGCTTGCCGTCAAGAGATTTGCCGGAGGCCGGCTTGTCAGCCACCGGGGCAGGCTTCGGCTTGGGCGCCGCGACGAGCTGCGCATCGGCCGAGGCGAGCTGGATCGTGGCGGCCATTTGTGGCTTGGCGCGCGGCGTCGGCACCGGTTCGGCAGGCTTGACCGCCGCGGCGGCGACCACGGTCGGAGCCGCCGGCTTCGCGGCCGGGGCGGGCGCGCCCTCGTCATCCTCGTCGCTGCTGCTGGCCGGAGCTGCCGACTTGCCCTTGAACAGGGCGGCAAAGAAATTCGGCTTGCTGCCGGAATCCTCGCCGCTGCCGCGTCGCTCGATCTCGGCCTTGGCGAGCTCGTAACCCTTCAGCGGCGTGCCGTCGGTCGGCAGATGCACCGTCTTTCCATCCGGGAAGACGCGGGCGAGCTGGTCATGCGTCATACGCGGCCAGTGCCGGACACTACCGGTATCCAGATGCACGAAGGGCGAGCCTGAGGTCGGATAGAAGCCGACGCCGCCGCGCTGGAGGCGCAGGCCGGCAAAGCGGATCTGCTCCAGCGGAACGCCCGGAATGTAGAAGTCCATCGCATGCCCCAGCATGTGCTGGCTGGCGCGCGCCACGCCGGAGGAGCGGCGGCGGAGCATGGCGTTGGTGGCGGGGGATCGGTAGGAGGAGATGATCTGGATCGGCTGCTTGCCGTCGACGTCGCGGTAGACTTCCCAGAGGATGTCGAACAGGCGACGGTCCATGACCGTCTCATCCTGGGTACGCCAGTCGCGCAGGAAGTGGTTGAGCCGCTTCAGCGCCGCCTCGTCATAGCGCCCGTCGCGCTTGAAGGTGACGGTGAGGTCTTCGCCCGAATGAGTGTGGTGGAAGGAGAGTGTCTTGGTCTCGTTCAGCGCGGCGGCGTCATGAACCGAACCTGCGGCAGCAAGCAGCAGTGCGGCAGCAAGGCCGATCCTGGATCCGGCCTTCACTCCCGCATGGGACAACGACAGCACAACGAATTGGCGTGCGAGACCAGTCAGCACGTATGAGCCCACCCAGTCGACGAGCGTTCAAAATGGACTCTCCCGCCAACCCCGTAGCCGCGCGAAAGAGGATGAACGCTTTATTAAAGCGAGAAGGTTAATTTGAGGTTGACCTTCCCGCCCCCAAACCAAGTCAGAATACAAACCTAACCGGTTGACTGTGGCAAAAAAACGCCCATCGCCCGGGCCTAGGTGGACAATGGTTAACGTTAAGCGGCCCCGTCCATGGGACGGGGCCGCTGATTTCGTTGCAGAATTCGTCGAACGGAGCTTAGCGGGTAAACACCCGCTGCTGCTGGGTCCTGCGGCCGATCGGGGCCGGCGGGGTCGGGGCTCCGCCTCCGAACAGCCGCTCGAAGAAGTTCGGGCCGGACGAGCCGAAGCCACCGCCGTTGTTGGCCACCGCTACCCCTGACGGCAGCGTCGTCGCCGGGCGCGAATAGCTCGGCTGCGAGTGCGCCACGATGGCCTCGAGGTCCTTGCCGCGGTTGCCCTTCAGGATGTTGATCATGACCGCGTCGCGGCCATACACATCCTTGCGGAATTGCAGCTTGCCGGCGTCGTCCACGAAAGCGGTCTGATAGGTGATGTTGACCGGAATCGGCGTTGGGAATTTCAGGTCGATCTCGCTCTTGCCGTACATGCTGCGGATACGCTCCGGCGTGTACTTCTCGCTGGGCATCACGATGTTGAGCAGCACGGAGGCGTACTGATCCGGATTCTGCACGCGCATGCAGCCGTGGCTGAACGCGCGCTCTTCCTTGGCGAACAGGTGCTTGTCCGGCGTGTCGTGCTGATAGACCAGGAACTTGTTCGGGAAGTTGAAACGTATGCGGCCGAGCGCGTTGGCTTCGCCGGGCGGTTGCGAGATATGCACCGAGCCGTCGCGGTTTTGCTCGAGCCTCAAGCCCATGCGCTGGAGCACGGTCGGGTCCTGCTGCAGCGCCGGCAGGTACTCGTTGTAGACGATCGACGGCGGCACGTTCCAGGTCGGGTTGACCGTGATGTACTTCATCGTCTCGGTGAGGAGCGGGGTGGCTTGCTTGCCCGGCTTTCCGGTGACGACGCGTGTGGTCCAGACCTGCTGTCCACGCTGCATCACCTTCAAGGTGAAATCGGGAATATTGAGGATGACATAGGCATCGCCGAGCGCGGGCGCGCCGAGGTCCCGCGGCAGCCAGCGCCAGCGCTCCATGTTCACCAGCACCACGTCGATCTGCTTGTCGCGCTTCGGGGTGTTGAGCGCCTTGACCGTCTTGTCGTCGAGGATACCGGTCGCCTTCATCTCGGCGCCGCTCTGGAACTTGCGCACGGCGTCGGCCACGGCCGCGTCGTAGCGGGTGTCGTTTGCGTTCTCGGTAATGCCGAGCTTGGCGCGCAGCTGCGGCACGCGCGGATCTTCCACGACGATCTCGGCCTGCTTCTTGCCGGCCGGGGTATATTTCAGCGCCGGACCGTCGGCGATCTCGATCACCGGGCCGTTGCCCTGGCCGCGCAGCTCGGCGAGCTTGGCCTTCAGCTCCTTGTAGAGCTTATGCGGCGGGTTGTAGCTGTCGAGCGCCGCGGAGGCATCCGCCGCGGTCGTGACCTTGGCGAGCACCTCGTTCGGATCGACCGGATGCTCGGGATAGAGGATGTCGCCGCTGGCCTGTGACCAGTGCATGCGGCCGCTCTGGGCGTGGCGCGCATAGTCGAACATGCTGGCGGTGAGCTTCAGCTCGGCGTCGGCGAGCGTATCGGGCGTCGTGGCGCTGGCGAAATCCGGCACCGCATAGTCGGCAGGGTTGAGACCGTCGGAGGCCGCGTCCTTCAGCCGCGCGATGACGCCCTTGGCCGCGGCGGTCAGGCTGCCGCCTTGCGTCCAGACCGGCGCGAAGTCGCGTGCGCCATAAAACTTCTCGATCGCCGCGCGCTCGTTCTTGCGGTCGAAATAGCGCGACGTCTTGGCGCCGATGATGTCCTTGAGCTTGTCGGCGACCGGCTGGTCGGCGGCGGGAACGTTGCTTGCGGCCTTGACCGGCTCGGCGGCCGGCGCCGCAGGAGCGACGGGCGGGGCGGTTGCGGTGTCAGCCTTGGCAGGTTCAGATTTGGCGGGCTCGGTTTTTGCGGACTCGCTCTTGGGCGCCTCGGTGGCAGGCGAGGTCGCGATGTCGGCAGGCTTGGTCTCGACCTTGTCGGGCGCCGGTGCGGCTGCGGCCTTCGCGGGTTCCCTGGCCGAGTCCTGAAGCGTCGCGGTGGTGTCGAGCTTGACGTCGGAGGCGGTCGGCGGCGGGACGTTGGCGGGCTCGGGACGCGGGATTGCGGCTTCGATCGCGAGCTCGGCAGCGCTGCTGCGCGCCTGATCCTGCGCCAGGGCCGAGCTGGCCGACACCGTGAGGAAGGTTGCCGCGACCGTCATCAAGACACGGTCAAAGCCCGCACGGTGGTTCAAACAGTCACGCATTGTGTCGCACCCCTCGGGTGAACTGTCCCTCGTGGAACAGCTTCGTTTTTCGCCTATGAGTTTCGGCTAAATCGCGCCGGCCTCTCGAAAGTTGCACGCCTGCACGCAACGATTCATACGCAGACGATATACAGGCCCCGGATTTGCAGCCAGCGCTAACCGGGACAACTCACGCCAAACTGACTTCAAGGGCGCCTCTTGGCAACGGATTGTGCGCTTGTCCCACGCGCTTTTCCCTGTGTCTGTCACTTCCAAGTCACGGTTCAGGGCGCAGTCGAATTCTATCGTCTTGCGAACGGCTTACTGCCGGTCTCGCATCGCCCCGCGAACCTCCGTTCGCATGAGGCTCAGTGCGTCTCTTCACCGCTTTTGCCGCCATGCCCGGGAACCCCGGCCTCGTCGAGTTTGCGATAGAGGGTGGACCGGCCGATTCTGAGGCGGCGGGCCACCTCGGACATCTGGCCGCGATAATGCGAGATCGCGAAGCGGATGATCTCGTTCTCCATGTCCTCGAGTGCGCGGACATCGCCGGTCGGGGTCAGCATGGCAAGAGTTCCCGCGGCCGGGAGCGGCGCGATGGGTATTTCATTCCCCGATACCATTGAAGGGGTCGCCGCCGGCTCGAGCATCAGCGGAGCGGTCGGAATCTCGGTTGCGGGATGCGGCTGCGATGCCAGCAGAGGGAAGTCGCCAAGACCGAGCTGATCGCCCTCGCTCATCACCACCGCACGGTAGACGGCGTTTTCGAGCTGGCGGATGTTGCCGGGCCAGTCGAGTTGGGCGAGATGTGCCATGGCCTCGCCGCTGATGCCGGTGATCTGGCGGTTCTCTTCGGCGGCAAAGCGCGCCAGGAAATGCCGGAGCAGATGCGGGACGTCCTCGCGCCGGGCCCGGAGCGAGGGGATCGTCAGCGGCAGCACGTGCAGGCGATAGAACAGGTCTTCGCGGAAGTGTCCCTGTTTCACCCGCTCCAGCAGCCGGCGATTGGTCGCCGAGACGATGCGGACGTCGACCTTGACAGGCTTGCGGCCGCCGACGGCCTCGACCGCGCCTTCCTGGAGCGCGCGCAGCAGCTTGACCTGCGCAGTCAGCGGCAGCTCGCTGACCTCGTCCAGAAACAGCGTGCCGCCATGAGCTTCGACGAATTTGCCCATGTGCCGCTCGGTGGCGCCGGTGAAAGCCCCCTTTTCGTGGCCGAACAGAATGGACTCGACGAGGTTGTCGGGGATCGCGCCGCAATTGACCGCGACGAACGGCTTTGCCTTGCGCTCGCCGCTGCCATGGATGGCGCGCGCGAACAGCTCCTTGCCGACGCCGGACTCGCCTTCGATCAGAACGGGAATCGCGGAGTTCGCCGCCTTCTGCGCGGCGCGCATCACGCCGGCCATCGCTTCGGAGCGGGTGATGATGTCCGAGAAGGTCAGCCGGCCCTCGCGGCTGTGCCGGATGCGCTGCAATTCGCCCTTGAGCGCGGAGGCGTTGAGCGCATTGCGCAAGGAGACCTGGAGCCGTTCCACACCGACCGGCTTGACCACGAAATCGGCCGCACCGGCGCGCATCGCCGAAATCACGTTGTCGATGCCGCCATGGGCGGTCTGCACGATGACGGGGACGCTGAGGCCGGCGTCACGGATCTTCGCCAGCACGCCCATGCCGTCGAGGCCGGGCATCACGAGATCGAGGATGACGGCATCGATCGGCGCTGCATCGGGGGCGGTGAGGGCGGCGATCGCGGCGTCGCCGGAATCCACGACGACCGTCTCATAGCCGCATTTCTGCACCATGTTCTCGACCAGCCGGCGAGCTACGGCGTCGTCGTCGGCGATCAAAATACTGGCAGCCATGGTGTTCCCCGCACGCTACTACTATCTGTCTCGAATCGGGGCACTCTGGCCGAAGCCGATTAACGCACTCTTAAACCTTGATGCCCCAGCCCGCCGTCGCGATTGTTGAACACAGGTTTCCCACACAATGACTTCGCGCTCCAAGAACGCTCTTGAAAAGCACGCTCTCCGCAAGCCTGCCGCTAAAGCATCCGCCGTCAAGAAATCTGCCGCCAAGAAAACTCCAGCCAAGGCAAAGTCCTCCAAAACGTCACTCGCCAGATCTTCGTCGGCAAAGCCTGCGAGCAAGACCGGCAAGCTTCCGGAGTGGAACCTGGCTGATCTTTATTCCGGGATCGATGCGCCGGAAGTGGCGCGCGATCTCGAAAAGATGGATGCCGACTGTGTCGCGTTCGAGACCGACTACAAGGGCAAGCTGGCGACAGGGACAGCAAACGAAGATGGCGGAAAATGGCTCGCGGAGGCGGTGCGACGCTATGAGGCGATCGACGATCTCGCCGGCCGTCTCGGCTCCTATGCCGGCCTCATCCATGCCGGTGACAGCGTGGACCCCAAGATTTCAAAGTTTTACGGGGATGTCTCCGAGCGGCTGACGGCCGCGTCCACGCATCTGTTGTTCTTCGCGCTCGAGCTCAATCGCGTCGATGACGATATTTTGAACCACGCGATGCAAACGCCCGAGCTCGCGTACTACCGTCCGTGGATCGAGGATCTCCGCAAGGAGAAGCCGTATCAGCTCGACGACAAGCTAGAGCAGCTCTTCCTGGAGAAGGCGCAGACCGGCTATTCCGCCTTCAACCGGCTGTTCGACCAGACCATCTCCAGCCTGCGCTTCAAGGTCGGGTCCAAGGAGCTGGCGATCGAGCCGACGCTCAATCTGTTGCAGGACCGCGACGGTGCCAAGCGCAAGGCCGCAGCGGAGGCGCTGGCCAAGACCTTCAAGGCCAATGAGCGTACCTTTGCGCTGATCACCAATACGCTCGCCAAGGACAAGGACATCTCCGACCGCTGGCGCGGCTTCAAGGACGTCGCGGATTCCCGCCATCTGAACAACCGCGTCGAACGCGAGGTGGTGGATGCGCTGGTCGCTTCCGTGCGCGCGGCCTATCCAAAGCTGTCGCATCGCTATTACGCGCTCAAGGCGAAGTGGTTCGGTAAGAAGCGGCTCGCATACTGGGACCGCAACGCGCCGCTGCCCTTTGCCGCGACCGACATCATCGGCTGGCCCGATGCACGCAACATGGTGCTGACGGCCTACCGCGGCTTCTCGCCCAGGATGGCCGACATTGCCGAGCGTTTCTTCACCGATCGCTGGATCGACGCGCCGGTGCGCCCGGGCAAGGTGCCGGGCGCTTTCTCGCATCCGACCACGCCGTCGGCGCACCCTTATGTGCTGATGAACTACCAGGGCAAGCCGCGCGACGTGATGACGCTCGCCCATGAGCTCGGCCATGGCGTGCATCAGGTGCTGGCGGCGAAGAACGGCGCGCTGATGGCGCCGACGCCGCTGACGCTGGCCGAGACCGCGAGCGTGTTCGGGGAGATGCTGACCTTCCGGCGGCTGCTCGCGCAGACCAAGAGCGCCAAGCAGCGCCAGGCGCTGCTGGCCGGCAAGGTCGAGGACATGATCAACACCGTGGTGCGCCAGATCGCGTTCTATTCGTTCGAGCGCGCGGTCCACACCGAGCGCAAGAACGGCGAGCTCACCGCGACGCGGCTCGGCGAGATCTGGCTGTCGGTGCAGGGCGAGAGCCTGGGGCCGGCCATCGAGATCAAGGCAGGCTACGAGAACTACTGGATGTACATCCCGCACTTCATCCATTCGCCGTTCTACGTCTACGCCTATGCCTTCGGCGATTGCCTGGTGAACTCGCTCTATGCGGTCTACGAGAACGCGGCCGAGGGTTTTGCCGAGCGCTATCTCGACATGCTCGCGGCCGGCGGCACCAAGCACTATTCCGAGCTGCTGCGGCCGTTCGGATTGGATGCCAAGGACCCTAAGTTCTGGGACGGCGGGCTCAGCGTCATCGCGGGGATGATCGACGAGCTGGAGGCGATGGGCTGAGGGGAGCCGGGCGACGTCCGTCAAACATCTGTTCAACCGACCCTCTGGCTATGTTATACGTATGTATAACGCGGTAGATGTCGGCCATGAAAATCGAGATCAAGAAGATCGGCAATTCGGACGGGCTATTGCTGCCTCGTGAATTGATGCAACGGCTCGATCTCAAGCGCGGGCAGCAATTGCACATCGTGGAACTACCCGGCGGTGGTTTCCAGCTGTTGCCTTACGATCCCGACTTCGGGCGGACAATGGAAATTGCCGACGAGCTGATGGACAAATATCGCGACACGCTCGCCGCGCTTGCCAAATAGCCGGCTGCGCGCATGAGCGATCTTCAGGGGCCGCTCTGGATCACCCACGAGCAGGCCGTCGCAATTCATGGCCGGCAACTTCGCCGTTTTGGCGGGGCGCCAGGATTGCGCGACGAAGGCATGCTACGCTCCGCGCTAGAGTGGCCGGTCACCAAATGGCGCTGTGAGCAGGCGTCGATGGACGAACTCGCTGCAGCATACGCATTCGGCCTTGCGAAAAATCATGCATTCGTCGATGGAAACAGGCGCATCGCTTTCATGGCGATGATGGTCTTTCTGCACAAGAACGGTGCTGCCTTTATTCCCGATCCAGCGGAAGCGGCCACTATTGTCCTGTCCCTTGCCGCCGGCGAAGTCAGCGAGGAAAGCCTCGCGCGCTGGATCCGGGACAATTGGAATTCCAAATGACCCGATTTGCGGGAAAACCGCGTCCAGGTGCCGTTGCCCTGCCCGAAGCTTTGCGGTATCCCAGCCCAAGAATTCGACTTTCGACTGGGGACAATACATGGCTGACCATAGCGAAGTGGCGTACACCACCGCCGACGGCAACGATTACGTTGCCCACGAGCAGACCTATGAGGGCTTCATCAAGCTGGTGAAGTACGGCACGGCCTCGGTCGCGCTCATCGTCATTCTGATGGCGATCTTCCTGACCTGATCTGTCGGCAGGCTGCACACGCCAGCGGCAGTCACTGCCCAGAATATTTGCATCCAAGCCGGTCCCAAAACCGGTATCGAACGCTGCGGGAGTAACGCTTAGTTTTGCGCGCGCGCTGTCCCGCGCCGCCGGAGGGCCTATGAAGATCGCCGTTGCCAAGGAAATCGATCCGTCGGAGCCGCGGGTCGCCGCTTCGCCTGATACGGTGAAGAAGTTTAAGGCGTTGGGCGCCGAGATCGCCGTTGAGCCGGGCGCCGGCATCAAATCGGGCCTGCCGGATTCGGAATTCACCGCCGTAGGCGCCACCGTCAGCACGGACGCGCTGAAAGACGCCGACATCATCATCAAGGTGAAGCGCCCCGAGGCCTCGGAGCTGTCGCAGTACAAGCGCGGCGCGCTCGTCATCGCCATCATGGATCCCTACGGCAACGAGGCCGCGCTGAAGACGATCGCCGATGCCGGTGTCTCCGCCTTCGCGATGGAGCTGATGCCGCGCATCACGCGCGCGCAGGTGATGGACGTGCTGTCTTCGCAGGCGAACCTTGCCGGTTACCGCGCCGTGATCGAGGGCGCCGAGGCCTTCGGCCGCGCCTTCCCGATGATGATGACGGCGGCCGGCACCGTGCCTGCGGCCAAGGTGTTCGTGATGGGTGTCGGCGTCGCCGGCCTCCAGGCCATCGCGACCGCGCGCCGCCTCGGCGCCGTCGTGACCGCGACCGACGTGCGGCCTGCGACGAAGGAACAGGTCGAATCGCTCGGCGCAAAATTCCTCGCCGTCGAGGACGAGGAGTTCAAGAACGCCCAGACCGCCGGCGGCTACGCCAAGGAGATGTCCAAGGAGTATCAGGCCAAGCAGGCTGCGCTCACCGCCGAGCACATCAAGAAGCAGGACATCGTGATCACCACCGCGCTGATCCCGGGCCGGCCGGCGCCGAAGCTGGTCAGCGCCGAGATGGTCAAGTCGATGAAGCCGGGCTCGGTGCTGGTCGACCTCGCCGTCGAGCGCGGCGGCAATGTCGAAGGCGCGAAGCCGGGCGAGGTCGTCGATCTCGATGGCATCAAGATCGTCGGCTACACCAATGTCGCCGGTCGCGTCGCGGCCTCGGCCTCCAGCCTATATGCGCGCAATTTGTTCTCCTTCATCGAGACCATGGTCGACAAGACAGAGAAGAAGCTCGCCGTCAATTGGGACGACGAGCTGGTCAAGGCGACCGCGCTCACGAAAGACGGCGCCGTCATCCACCCGAACTTCCAGCCGAAGGCATAAGGAGAGATCGCCATGGAGCATGTTGCACAGGTCGTCGACCCCTTCGTCTTCCGGCTGTCGATCTTCGTCCTCGCCGTCTTCGTCGGTTATTTCGTGGTGTGGTCGGTGACGCCGGCGCTGCACACCCCGCTGATGAGCGTGACCAACGCGATCTCCTCGGTGATCGTGGTCGGTGCGCTGCTCGCGGTCGGCGTCGGCATGGTTTCGAGCGGCTCGGGCTGGGCGCGCGGCTTCGGTTTCGTCGCGCTCATCTTCGCCTGCGTGAACATTTTTGGCGGCTTCCTTGTCACCCAGCGCATGCTGGCGATGTACAAGAAGAAAGCCAAGTAAGCGGCCACCTCGGGCTGATGGGATAATGGGGACCTGAGATGAGCGCCAACCTCTCTGCATTTTTGTATCTCGTGGCGGGAGTGCTGTTCATCCTGTCGCTGCGCGGGCTGTCGAGCCCGGCGACGTCGCGCCAGGGCAATTTGTTCGGCATGATCGGCATGGGCATCGCGGTCGCGACCACGCTCGCCAGTCATCCGCCGGCGGACGGAGTCGCCTGGATCCTGGTGATCCTCGGCATCGCCATTGGTGGCGCCATCGGCGCGGTGATCGCGCGCCGCGTGCCGATGACCTCGATGCCGGAACTGGTCGCGGCCTTCCACTCGCTGGTCGGCATGGCCGCCGTGCTGGTCGCCGCCGGCGCGTTCTACGCGCCCGAGGCGTTCGACATCGGCACGCCCGGCAACATCCATGCCTCCAGCCTGATCGAAATGTCGCTCGGCGTCGCCATCGGCGCGCTGACCTTCACCGGCTCGGTGATTGCGTTCCTGAAGCTGTCCGCGCGCATGAGCGGCGCGCCGATCATCCTGCCGTTCCGCCACATCATCAACATCGTGCTTGCGTTGGCGCTGGTGTTCTTCATTTTCGGCCTGGTTCGTTCCGGCAGTGCGGTCGATTTCTGGCTGATCACAATCATCGCGCTGGTGCTCGGCGTGCTGATGATCATCCCGATCGGCGGCGCTGACATGCCGGTCGTGATCTCGATGCTGAACTCCTACTCCGGCTGGGCTGCGGCCGGCATCGGCTTCACGCTCGGCAATTCGGCGCTGATCATCACCGGCGCGCTGGTCGGATCAAGCGGTGCGATCCTGTCCTACATCATGTGCCACGCGATGAACCGGTCCTTCATCTCGGTCATCCTCGGCGGCTTCGGCGGCGAGACCGCCGCGGCCGGCGGCGGCACGGGCGAGCAGAAGCCCGCCAAGCTCGGCTCGGCGGACGATGCGGCCTTCATCATGAAGAACGCGCAGAAGGTCATCATCGTGCCCGGCTACGGCATGGCGGTGGCGCAGGCCCAGCATGCGCTGCGCGAGATGGGCGACATCCTGAAGAAGGAAGGCGTCGAGGTGAAATACGCCATTCACCCGGTTGCCGGCCGCATGCCCGGTCACATGAACGTGCTGCTCGCCGAAGCCAACGTGCCCTATGACGAGGTGTTCGAGCTCGAGGACATCAACTCCGAATTCGCGCAGGCCGACATCGCCTTCGTGATCGGCGCCAACGACGTCACCAACCCGGCGGCCGAAGAGGACAAGACCTCGCCGATCTACGGCATGCCCGTGCTGCAGGTCTGGAAGGCCGGCACCGTGATGTTCATCAAGCGCTCGCTCGCCTCGGGTTACGCCGGCATCGACAATCCGCTGTTCTACCGCGACAACACCATGATGCTGCTCGGCGACGCCAAGAAGGTCACCGAGAACATCGTCAAGGCGATGTAGCGCCGAGGCACCCGGACCGTGGCCATCGACAGGAATGGCACCGGTCCCATCGCATGCCACTGAAGGCGACGCGCGAGCAGCGTGTTGCCTGGCGGCCCGAGGTCATGAAATTGCTGCGGAGCCGGCGCAAGCCCTGAGCCGAAAGGCTTGCTGCGCATCATGACCGTCTTCAAGTGGATCGCCGTCCTGCTCGTGACCGTCTATTGCGCCGGTCTCGTCATGCTCTATGTCCGGCAGCGCGAGATGCTGTTTCCGATCCCGCGCGTCGGCCGCACCGCCCCCGATGCCGCGGGCCTGCCCGGGGCGGAAGAGCACATCCTGACGACGTCGGACGGCGAAAAGGTCATCGTCTGGCACGTGCCGGCAAAGCCCGGCCGTCCCGTGATCCTGTACTTCCCGGGCAATGGTGATTTTCTCGCCGGCCGCGTCAGCCGCTTCAAGGCGATGACGGCTGACGGTACCGGGCTCGTCGCGCTGTCCTATCGTGGCTATGCCGGCTCGAGCGGCGCGCCGAGTGAGCAGGGCCTGCTGCGCGACGCTGCAGCCGCGTATGCCTTCACGAGCGCGCGCTATGCGGCGGAACGCATCGTCGCCTGGGGGTTTTCACTCGGGACAGGCGTCGCGGTTGCCATCGCCTCGGAGCATCGCGTTGGAAAACTCATCCTGGAGGCGCCCTATACATCGACGGCCGACATTGCGGCGGCATCGTTCTGGTACGTTCCGGTCCGCCTGCTGATGCGTGATCCCTTCCATTCCGACGAGCGCATCGCGCGCGTCACTGTGCCGCTCCTCGTGATGCATGGCACCAACGATCTTGCCATTCCGATCGCGTTCGGAGAGCGTCTGTTCGCGCTCGCCCATGAGCCCAAGCGGTTCGTCCGCATGGCCGGCGGGCACGACGATCTCGATCAATATGGCGCAATCGAAACGGCGAGAGACTTCATTGGCAATTGACAGCTTGTTTGCACGCCGCGGTTCTGCGCTTGCCGTCTTCTGCCTGCCTCTTCTGCCCCAGGATGCGCTTGCGGCGACCGGGCTGGACGGGGCGGCGATGCGCTGGCCCTATGCGCTGCCCTTTGCCGGCCTGTTGCTGTCGATCGCGCTGGGCCCGCTGCTGTTTCCGAAGATCTGGCATCATCACTACGGCAAGATCGCAGCTGCGTGGTCGGTGCTGGCACTTGCCGCGCTCATTGTCTTTGCCGGCAGCACGGCGACGCTGGCGGCGCTCGTCCATGCCATGCTCGCCGAATATCTCGGCTTCATCGTGCTGCTGTTCGCGCTCTATGTCGTGGCCGGCGGCATCCTCATCACCGGCGACATCAAGGCGACGCCCGCGACCAATTTGGGCATCCTTGCGCTGGGCACGTTCGGGGCGAGCATCGTCGGCACCACCGGTGCTGCGATGATCCTGATCCGTCCGTTGATCCGCGCCAACCGGCCTCGGCGCCACAACACCCATGTCGTCGTTTTCTTCATCATCCTCGTCGCCAATGTCGGCGGCGCGCTGAGCCCGCTCGGCGATCCCCCGCTGTTCGTCGGCTTCCTGCATGGCGTCGACTTCTTCTGGACCACGCGGACGATCTGGTTGCAGACCGCGATCGTGGCCGGGCTGCTGCTCGCCATCTTCGCCGTCATCGACCTCTGGCGCTTTCGCAGCGAGCCGCCGGCCGCCGATACCGGCCGCGGGGAGCCGCTGCGCATCCGCGGCCTCGTCAATCTGGTGCTGATCGCGGCCATCGTCGCGAGCCTGCTGGCGTCGGCGATGTGGAAGCCTGGCATTGCCTTCGACATTTTCGGCACCAAGCTGGAACTGGAGGACGTCGTGCGCAATCTGGCGATGCTGGCCATCGCTGCGCTCTCGGTATGGCTGACGCCCGACGAGCACAGGCAGGCCAACGGCTTCACCTGGGAGCCGATCCGCGAGGTCGCAAAACTGTTCGCGGGAATCTTCGTCGCCATCATCCCGGTCATTGCCATGCTCAATGCCGGTCATCACGGTGCCTTCGCCTGGCTGCTGTCGGCGGTGACTGCGCCGGACGGTGCGCCGCGCGAAGTCGCCTATTTCTGGTTCACGGGTCTGATGTCCGCGTTCCTCGACAATGCGCCGACCTATCTGTTGTTCTTCGAGCTGGCCGGCGGCGACCCGCAAGTGCTGATGCACCAGCTCTCGGGCACGCTCGCCTCGATCTCCATGGGGGCCGTCTACATGGGGGCGCTCACCTATATCGGCAACGCGCCGAACTTCATGGTGAGCAGCATCGCCGGCGAGAACGGCATCAAAATGCCGAGCTTCTTCGGCTATCTCCTGCGCGCCGGCGCCGTGCTGATCCCCCTGTTCGTGCTGCTGACGCTGCTGCCGGTCGCGCCGTTCCTGGACTGGCATTGAATCTCGCGCCTGATTTGCTACTGCTCATCCAGGAAAATGGAAGCTGTGGATGAGCGCGCATAGTCCGATGCCCCGGTCGACCTGGATCTTTCCGGCGCTCGCCGTGCTGTTGTTCGCAGCCGTCAGCGCGACGGACTACGTGTTCACGCTGTCGCCGGGCGGGCTCGTCTTCGCCATCGTGCTTCTGGTCATCCTGTTCGGCGCGGTGTTCGCCGCGGTTCATCATGCCGAAGTGATCGCGGAGCGGGTCGGCGAACCCTATGGCACGCTGGTGCTGACGCTCTCGGTGACCATCATCGAGGTCGCACTGATCACCACGATCATGCTCGGCGACAAGCCTGCCCCGGCACTGGCGCGCGACACCGTGTTCGCCGTGGTCATGATCGTCTGCAACGGCCTCGTCGGACTTTGCATCTTCATCGGCGGCCTGCGCTATCGCGAGCAGGGTTTTCAGCTCTCCGGCGCCAACGTCTATCTCAGCGTCCTGTTCGCGCTCGCGACCATCACGCTGATCATGCCGAACTACACCACCACCGCGCCCGGGCCCGTCTATTCGGCGATTCAGCTCGGTTTCGTCGACGTGGTCACGCTGGCCCTGTACGGCGTGTTTCTCTACACCCAGACCGTCCTGCACAAGGATTACTTCGTTCACGAGCGGTCGGACGGCGGCAGCGGCGAGGCGCATCAGTCGAGCAGGATGCTGGTGCTCAGCGTCGTGCTGCTGCTGGTTGCGCTGCTTGCGGTCGTGCTGCTCGCCAAGAAGTTCTCGCTCGTGGTCGACGCCGTCGCGATCAAGATCGGCGCCCCGCCGGCCTTTACCGGACTTCTGGTCGCGCTCCTGATCCTGATGCCGGAAGGCCTCGCGGCCGTCTCGGCGGCCCGCAAGAACGACCTCCAGAAGAGCATCAACCTGGCGCTGGGCTCGTCGCTGGCGACCATCGGGCTGACCATCCCGGCCGTCGGCGTTGCCACCTACGCGCTCGACAAGGAGCTCGAGCTCGGCCTCAACGCCCAGGGCAGCGTGCTCTTGCTCCTGACCTTCTTCCTGAGCATGCTGACCTTCGGCACAGGCAGGACCAATGTCCTGTTCGGACTGGTCCATATGGTGGTATTTGCGGTCTATGTGTTCATGGTCTTCGTGCCCTGAAGCGCAATAGGGGGAGTTCCGATGCTTGCCGCCAGGTCCGAGGTTCAGGTCGACAATGAGGAGGTCCGGGTGACGGAATGGCGCCTTCCGCCCGGCAGTGCCACCGGGCATCACACCCACGGCATGGACTACGTCATTGTTCCCGTTGCGGCGGGTGAAATGACCATCGTGGCGCCCGGTGGGGAGCGTTCCAAGGCGCAGCTTGCGGCCGGGAAATCCTATTTCCGCAAGGCCGGCGTCCAGCATGACGTACTTAACGAAACCTCAACCGAGATCGTGTTCCTTGAGATCGAGCTGAAGCCGTAAGTCCGGCCTTACCCACTTGCCATCGATCCGTCGCAGTTGATCCCTTACTATGCCCCAAAGTTCCCGCATCAGATCGCGCGGGGAGTGGCCGGAATGCTGAAATACCTCGCTAAAATCTCGATGGATATTTTCCCCTCGGTGCTCGCGACGATCATCGGGGCGTATATCGTTAACCATTACATCAACGCCAAGCCGGCGGCTGATGCCCCTGCGGCCGTCGTGGCCCCGGCCGAGGCCGGAAAGAACGGCAACCCCGCCGATGTCGCCAATCTCCCTGCTCCCGGCGTCAAGGCCAAAGGCATTCCCGAAAAGAGCGTGACGGACAAGCCGGCGGCTGAGAAGGCTGCCGACCAGCCGGTCGTCGAGCACAAATCCGCGGATGTGACACCGGCCGAAGCCAGTCCGCGCAGCAAGCCGTCGGCGCGCGAGAAGGCGGCCGCCAAGTCTTCGCCGACGTCGACCCCGGCCGTCACTGCAGCCGCTCCCGCTGCCCCGGTGGCGGAGGCCAATTCGGCGCCGGCTGCGACCCCCGACGCCAACGATCTCGTCCGTGCCGCGATCGAGCGCCTGCGCAAATCGCCTGAGGGCAAGCTGTCCGAAGGCAGGTCGGCTGAGGCCAGATCTTCCGAGACCAAGCCCACCGAGGTTCGCCCGTCCGAGGCCAGATCAGCCGAGAGGCCGACAGAGCCTGCAGTGCGTGAAGCCGCCCGTGCGACGCCAGAGGCCCCGCGGGTCATCAGTATGGAGCCGGCTACGGTCCGTCCGCTGCCGCCGCCAATCACGGTATCGACGCCTTCATCCGAGGCCTATGGCAATGATGGCTCCTCGTCGGCCGGTGCGCCCTACACCGCCTCGGTCAGCAAGGGCGATCCGAATCGGGTGACGCCGCCGGCTGACATTCCCGTGCCGGTGATCGCGCCGCCGCTGGATCTGCGCGCCGACGCCGGCGCCTCCTTGCCGCGGCCGAAGAAGACCAATGTCGCCGACGAGATGCTCTCGGGCATGAAGTCGATGTTCAACTCCGTTCTGCCGAAGAACGCCACCCCCGATTAAGGCAGCGCCTGCGTTGCGCCCCTATCGTCAGCCGCCGACGCGGGCGAGGCCGCTGCGCGCGGCATCGTCGCGTGGGCGAAGCGAGACAGCCCTGGTGTAGGACGCCGCCGCCTTGGCCTTGTCGCCCAGCCGTTCATAGGCCTGTCCGCGCGTGGTCCAAACCTGGGCGTTGTGCGGATCGGCCTCGGAGGCCTCATCCAGATCGGCTGCGGCCTCCTTGACCTTGCCGAGCGCGAGATAGCTGGTGGCGCGGCCGAGCAGGGGCTCGACCTTCTGCGGGTTGAGCCCGCTCGCCGCGGTGAAATCGGCGATCGCGAAATCGTGCTGGTTATTGCCTTGATAGATCAGGGCGCGGCCATAGAGCGCCTGCGCATTATAGGGATCCAGTCCGACGGCGCGATTGAACTCGTCGAGTGCCGCCGCAGTCTCGCCTGACTTCGCCAGGGATTGGGCTTTCGCGGTGTGGGCCTGAGCCTCGGTGACGTTGCCGGTGCTCACCGCGCTCTCAACCGGTGCGGCCGCCTTGGGGGTTTCCTGAGGCTTGTCCTTCTCCGGCATCAGCGAGCCCAGATCGAAGGAACAGCCGCACAGCGCGATCCCCATCAAAGCCAGCGCGAACGGCCGCTGCCAGATCTGGCGTAGCCGTGCCAAGCCGCGCTCGGGGAAAGGGGAGGCCATCTACGGTTCGCTCGCGCTAGAGCATGATCGGGACCCGAAGGCCCGCAGCGAAAAGTGTGTAGCGGTTTCCGAAGAGATCATGCCCAGGCAGCAAACTAAAGCGCGATGACAATCTGTCCTATTTTATCGCGCTCTAGCGCCGCATCGGTCGTGCCCCGCCAGGAAAGGCACCGCTCACAAACAATAACGCGGGCCAGAGGCCCGCGTCATCGGAAACTGAAGTCTTGCTAAACGCGCGAGGTCGATCAGCGCGGTCCGCGCGGACCTGCACCCGGGCCGCCACGACCGCCGCGATCGCCACCGGGACCGGCGCCGAACACCGGCTTCGGCTTCATCGGCAGCAGGCCTTCGCGCTGCAGCTTCTTGCGGGCCAGCTTGCGCGCGCGGCGCACGGCTTCGGCCTTTTCGCGGGCCTTCTTCTCGGAGGGCTTTTCGTAGTGACCGCGGAGCTTCATCTCGCGGAAAATTCCCTCGCGCTGCATCTTCTTCTTCAGCGCCTTGAGGGCTTGATCGACATTGTTATCGCGAACGAGAACCTGCACGCGGCATCCTCTTCAGTGGATCGGATTTGAATTCTGGTAAGACGAAGGGGATGGCGAAACGCACAAGCCCTTAACCTTGAGGGCGCGGATGTATCAGACAAAACGGGGGATGTCCACCGGCCAGGCGGGGATTTGGGCCAAGTTCAGCCATTAAATAAGGCAAAATACCTCCGTGCGGCCCTGATTTGGGAGATTTGACGCCAAGTGTGGGGCCGTTTCCGGAGCCTTGTTCCGGAAACTTTGAAAGTAGGGGACGACACATGGATATCAAGAAATACGCCGCTGAGGCCATCGGCACGTTTTGGCTCACATTCGCAGGTTGCGGGAGCGCGGTGATCGCCGCCGGCTTTCCTCAGGTCGGAATCGGCCTGGTCGGCGTCTCCCTCGCGTTCGGCTTGAGCGTCGTCACGATGGCCTATGCCATCGGCCATATCTCGGGTTGCCACCTCAATCCGGCGGTCACGGTCGGTCTTGCCGCAGGCGGCCGTTTTCCCGCCGGGCAGATCCTGCCCTATGTGATCGCCCAGGTGGCCGGTGCGATCGTGGCCGCGTGGCTGCTCTATGTCATCGCCAGCGGGGCTCCCGGATTCGACGTCAGCAAGGGCTTCGCGTCCAACGGCTATGATGCGCATTCGCCGGGCCAGTACAGCATGATCGTCTGCTTCCTCACCGAAGTGGTGATGACCATGATGTTCCTGTTCATCATCATGGGCTCCACCCACGGCCGCGCGCCCGCCGGCTTCGCACCGCTCGCGATCGGGCTCGCGCTGGTGATGATCCATCTCGTCAGCATCCCCGTGACCAACACGTCGGTGAACCCGGCGCGCAGCACGGGCCCGGCGCTGTTCGTCGGCGGCTGGGCGACGGCGCAGCTTTGGCTGTTCTGGGTCGCGCCGCTGATCGGTGGCGCGCTGGGCGGGGTGATCTATCGCTGGCTCAGCGAGGAGCCGGCAGGCGTCGTCGCAGGCGCGAAGACGGCGTAGAGAGCGCTTTCGCGCGAAGCGGGATCGCAGCGATTGCCGCGGTCCTGCTACTTGCTCTTCGTCGGCCCGACTTCGGTAACGTGGCCCATCTTGCGGCCGGGGCGCGGCGTGCCCTTGCCGTAGATGTGCACCGTGGCGCCGGGAACGGTCAGCCATTTGTCGTAATCGTTGATCTCGTCGCCGATCAGATTGGTCATGGTGACGATTTCACCGTGGCGCACCGGCTTGCCGAGCGGCCAGCCGGCGATGGCGCGGATATGCTGCTCGAATTGCGAGACGGAGGCGCCGTCCAGCGTCCAGTGCCCGGAATTGTGCACGCGCGGGGCGATCTCGTTGACCAGCACCTTCGGTCCGGTGCCATTGGCGAGCACGAACATCTCGACGGCGAGGACGCCGACATAGTCGAGCGCGCTCGCGATCTTGCCGGCGATGCTGCGCGCGTCCTCGGCGAGCGAATCCGGGATCGGGGCGGGCGCGCGCGATATCTTCAGGATGTGGTCGCGGTGCTCGTTCTCGGTGACGTCGAAGCATTCGACCTGGCCCGTGATCGAGCGTGCGGCGATCACGGAGATCTCGCGCTCGAACGGCACGAAGGCTTCCAGGATTGCCGATTTCGTGGCGAGGCTGGTCCACACCTTGGCGATGTCGTCGCCCTCGCGGATGATGGTCTGGCCCTTGCCGTCATAACCGAAGCGGCGGGTCTTGAGTACGGCCGGCAGTCCGATCCTGGCGATCGCCTCGCGCAATGAAGCCACTGAGGTGACATCGGCATAGGCTGCAGTGCCGATGCCGAGCCGCGTCACGAAATCCTTCTCGGCGAGCCGGTCCTGGGTGGTCTCGAGAATCTTGCGGTTGGGCAGCACGGGTCGGCGTGCATCGAGCACCATCGCGGCCGCGGCGGGCACGTTCTCGAATTCGTAGGTGATGACGTCGACGTCGCCCGCGAACAGTTCGAGCGCTTCGACATCGGCATATTCGGCGCAGGTCGCGTTCAAGACGACGTCGAAGGCCGGTGAGTCCGGATCGGGCGAGAACACCTGGCAGCGCAGGCCGAGCCGTGCCGCAGCCATGGCCAGCATCCGGCCCAATTGTCCGCCGCCGAGGATTCCGATGGTGTCACCGGGCTTCAGCTTGACGTGCCTGGTATCGCTCACGCCTTGTCCTCCGGGCGCTCGGCGACGGCCTCGGTCTGAGCCTTGCGCCAGGCGGCGAGGCGATTGGACAAGGCCGGGTCGGACAAGGCCAGTACGGAGGCTGCCAGCAGCGCGGCGTTGATCGCGCCGGCCTTGCCGATGGCGAGGGTGCCGACCGGGATGCCGGCCGGCATCTGGACGATCGAATAGAGCGAATCAAGGCCCTTGAGCGTCTTGGATTCGACGGGAACGCCGAACACCGGGAGTTCGGTCAGCGCCGCCGCCATGCCGGGCAGATGGGCCGCGCCTCCAGCGCCGGCGATGATGACTTTGTAACCAGCGGCCTTGGCCCCCTTGGCGAAAGCAAACAGCCGGTCGGGGGTGCGGTGGGCCGAAACGATGCGGGTGTCGGCGGCAACGCCGAGCGCGCCGAGCGTGTCGGCGGCATGCCGCATCGTGTCCCAGTCCGACTGGCTTCCCATGATGATGGCGATCGGCGCGGTCATGACGTTATTGTGCCCGAAAAACAGAAGGATAGGCCAGATTGACGGTTCCGGCCGGCGGCTCGCAAGGCGGTGGCAAGGAGAAGGGAATCCACTATCCTGTCTTGGTGAATCCCCGCAAGCCTTCAATTGAGCAGGATGCCCATGAAGAAACCAAAAAGGGCGAGCGCTGCGAAGGCCAAGAAGGGCCGGAAGACCAGCCTCGGCCGATCCAAAGCGGCCTCTAAGCGGCTGACCAAGCGTCCGGCGAAGCTGCCGGCGCGCGGCGCGTCGTCGGGCGATGGTGGAGCCAAGGACGGCCTCAGTGCGACGATCCGGGGCTTGCGGACCAAGCTCAGGGAGGCGCAGCGGCGGGTCGCGGAACTGGAAGCTGCGGCCGACACCGATTTCCTGCTCGAGATTCCCAACCGGCGCGGCTTCGAGCGGGAGCTGGCGCGCGCCATCGCCTATATGAAGCGCTACCGCGCCAGCGGGGCGCTGATCGTGCTCGACGTCGACCGGCTGAAGCCGATCAACGATTCGTTCGGTCATGGCGCCGGCGACGAGGTGCTCAAGGCGATTGCCGCCACGCTGACACGGCAGGTTCGTGCCTCCGACGTGGTCGGCCGGCTCGGGGGTGACGAGTTCGCGCTGCTGCTCTGGAATCTCAGCGAGACCGACGCCAAGGCGAAGGCCGCGGCGTTTGAGCAGGCGGTCGACGAATTATCCTTTGTCTTTCGCGGCCAGCACGTAACCTCGGGCGCCTCCGCAGGGGTCGCGCTGCTGGGTGCGCAGTCCGACGCAGGCCGCGCCCTGGAGGAGGCGGATGCCGCCATGTATGTGCGCAAGGCGCACCGGCGGCACGAGCCCGGATCAGGCTGGTCAGCAGCTAGCGCATGATCCGGACCCGAAGGGCCGCGTCAGCGAACAGCGTGAAGCGGTGTTCCGACGGGATCATGCTCAAGCAATCAACCTTACAGCGTGGCGAGATCTTCGGGCACGTTGCCGAATTTGCGCAGCAGCGTGGCGTCGCCGAATTCGCCGGTCATGGGATCGCCGCTGCGGCTGAAGGCGACCGCGCCGATATGGCCTGCACCCCGCGATAAGATCTCGGCGCGCCGCAACGCGGCCGTCGAACTCTGGCATTCTTCCGCTGCGCCAGCGACAGGCGAGCCGTCGGCATCGATCAAAAAGGGCATTGCAACGTAATAGGTCACGTCCGACATGGCGTTGCTCCGGTGGAGCATGATCCGGACCCGAAGGGCCGCGTCAGCGAACAGTGTGAAGCGGTTTCCTGTCAGGATCATGCTTAGAACAGAAGCGCGATCTCATCGCGCTTCGAAACTCAGGCGGCGCTGCTCCTGCTCCGCATCTTGCTGCGTGAGGCGTCCGGGATGCAGCCGGCGGAAATCGCCGCCTGCAATTCTTCCAGCTCTGCTTCCAGGTATTCGTTGGCCATGATCAGCGCCTTGATGGTGCTGCGCAGATTGCCATCGCACATCGCGATCGCCTGATCGCAGGCTTGTTCATAATGGCTGTTGTCGAGAAGGGCGGTTGCCGACATCTGCGTTGTCCTTGTCAATTGTTCTGGGCGTTTCCTGGAGGCGCCGGGGTGCCCAAATGTTCCTATTTTGTTCTTTTCGAGTCAAGCGGATTCATGTGGCGGGAGCCGCGAAGCCGCTCACGGATCAGGCGATGATGTCCGGCGTAATCTGGTCTTCGATGAACGCGATGCGGTCACGCAACAACAGCTTGCGCTTCTTCAAACGCTGCAGCCGCAACAGGTCGGGGGCGGGCGATTGATGCAGTGCATCGATTGCCGCATCGAGATCTCGGTGTTCCTGCTGCAACCGGGTGAGCTCGGCTTCGAGCTCACGCTCGTCTTCATTGGTCATGTCTGCGGTGGCCGAAAACCGATGGCGTGAGACTAAGGCTGTGGATGCCCTGTGGAAATTATCGTCCTTGCGCGGCGTGACCGCAAGCGATCTGCAACCCTCGCTCGTCGATCTCCCGCAACATATTTCTGCAGGGCGCTGAGGTGCCGCGCAAGCGCATTGATATCATGGATTTTTCCCGCGCGGTTCCCTTACTCACGCTTCGTTACATATGAATTTTCAAAAATGAAGCTGCGATGACGGATACCCATCGACAGAACGAATCGGTGATGTAGACTTCGTTGTCCGGATCGAATCCTGAGGTTCAACCCTACCGAGGAGGTTTCGAATGACAATTCAGGCACATCTCGTTGAATTGGAGCGGAAGCACAAACTTCTCGAAAACGAATTGCACGAAGCTCTCGTGCACCTTTCAACAGACGACCTGCAAATTGTTGAGTTGAAGCGCCGGAAGTTGATGGTCAAGGACCAGATCGAGCGTCTGAGGCACGGCGACACGCTCCACTAGTAACCCCCGTAACAGCGTAGAGTTGATCGTACCCTCGCAGGGATGAGAGCCTTTGCGCTCATCCCTGCGGCAAGGTGCACACCTTGCAAAGATCCTTGCGCGATTAGATGTTTGCGAGCTCGGCGACGTGATCGGCGATCGCGAGCGACGACGTCAGTCCCGGCGATTCGATACCGAACAGATTGACCAGGCCTGCCACGCCATGGTCGCGCGGGCCCTGCATCAGGAAGTCCTGCGTCGCCACTGCGGGCGGCACGATCTTCGGCCGAATTCCTGAATAGCTCGGCATCAATGCACCGTCGGGAAGTGTCGGCCAGTATCTGCGGATCGCCGGATAGAAGCGCTCGGCGCGTGAGGCGTCGACCTCGTAATTGATCGTCTCGATCCACTCGACGTCGGGGCCGAAGCGCGCCTGTCCTGCCATGTCCAGCGTCAGATGCACCCCCAACCCGCCTGGTTCGGGCACCGGGTAGATCAGGCGCGAGAACGGCGCCTTGGCATTGCAGCTGAAGTAGTTTCCCTTCGCGAGGTAGGCTGGCGGAATCCGGTCCAGCGGCATGCCCTCGATGTTGCGTGCCACATTCGTCGCCGAGAGCCCCGCCGCGTTGACGAGGAGGCTGCATTGCAGCGTCATTGGCGCTTCGCCGCCGGCTTCGATTTCGACGAGGCCGTTCGCTGCCTTGGCGCGGATCAGCGGGGTGTGAAACGCGAAGGCCGCGCCTGATGCCTCGGCTTCGCCGCGCAGCGAGAGCATGTAGGCGTGGCTGTCGATGATGCCCGTCGACGGCGACAGCAGCGCGGCATCGCAGGCGAGCGCCGGTTCCAGCGTGCGTGCCGCCTCGCCTGTGAGCAGCTGCATGTCGAGCACGCCATTGGCCTCGGCATGCGCCTTGATCGATTGCAGCTTCTCGGTCTCCTGCGGGCTGGTCGCGACGATCAGCTTGCCGCAATTCCTGTGCGGGATGCCGCGCTCGGCACAGTAGCGGTAGAGCGCGTGCTTGCCGTCGACGCACATGCGCGCCATCCAGCTCCCGGCGCGGTAGTAGATGCCGGCATGGATCACCTCACTGTTGCGCGACGAGGTGATGGTGCCGATCGCCTCGGCCTCCTCGAGCACGATGACCTCGCGCCCGGCCTGCGCCAGCTTTCGGGCCACCGCGAGCCCGACCACGCCGGCTCCGATGACGACGCAATCGACCCTATCCATGGTTGTGCAGGACGTCCGCTGGCATCAAGTCCGGGGCGAATGGCGCGGAGGCGTTTTCCGTTAAGGAAGAATTTATCATGTCAGGGCAATTGCCGTATTTTACGTCACATTTTTCTGTTGCGCGTACAGGCGTTTACCCGATCCAAACCCGTGAAGCCAGACAATCCGACGTTGAAATCGCGGGTGGCTGATGGCTGAGAAGAACTGGCACGAGGGCAGCACGCTACTGATTGCTGTGCAGGCCGTCGTGTGCCTGGCCGGCACGGTTGCGCCCGCGCGCGCCCTTGCGCTGTCGGACAGCTTCGCCGCGCCGAGCTATCTGGGTCAGCTGGATCCCAACGTGGTCTGGGAAGTCCTGATCGCGGGGATCGTCGTCTGCGCGTTCCTTGCCGCGATCGTGCTGTGGATCCATTCCTCGTTGCGCCGCACCAGGCGTTTGCAGTTGCGTCGCAACGCCTTCGTCTCCTCCGCCATGAACAATCTCAATCAGGGCGTGGTGATGACGGATGCGCAGCGCCGCATCATCTTCTGCAACGACCGCTATCTCGAGATTTACGGCCTGACGCGGTCGGAAGTCTGGACCAACATGAGTGGCCACGAGCTCCTCGAGCTGCGACGGAGGCGCGGCGTGCTCGGCCTCGCCTCCGACGAGGAATTCTACGAGAAAGCGGCAAGCACCAACGGTCTGATCACGGAACTGCCGGATGGACGGGCCATCCTGGTAAAATATTTCGTGCTGCCGAACGGCGGCTCGGTGGCGACACATCTCGACGTCAGCGAGCAGCGCAAGCTGTCGCGACAGCTCGCCTCGACCAAGCAGTTCCTCGAAACGGTGCTGGACAACGTGCCGGCCTGCGTGGCCGCGAAGAACATCGAGGACGGCCGCTATATCTTCGCCAACAGCGCCTATGAGCGGTTCTGGGGGTTCTCGCGGGATTATGTCGTCGGCAAGAATGCGCGCGAGCTGTTCGCGCCCGTCTCGGCGGCCACCATCGAAGCGACCGACCGCGCGGCGCTCAATTCGCCGGACGGTCAATTCCGCAATGAATTCGAGGTCGATCGTGGCGGCGAGCGGCGCATGGTCGCCTCGATCCGGATCGTGGTCCGCGACGAGAACAACAAGCCCGAATTCCTGATGCTCGTGTTCGAGGACATCACTGACCGCCGCGTGCTCTCGAAGGAGCTGGAGAGCGCCAAGAAGTTCCTCGATCTGGTGGTCGACAACATTCCGGTGGCGCTGATCGTCGAGCAGGTCAAGGACGGCCGCTATCTGCTCGCCAATCGCAGCGCGGAGACGATCCTCAACCGCCGGCGCGAGGAGGCCACGGGCCTGACCGCGTCCGACATCTTCAACCTCAAGGAAGCCAAGCTGATCATCGCGCGCGACGAGGCCGCGATCAAGAAGCGGGGGATGATCACCGAGGAGCATCCGATCTCCACCAAGGACGGCCTGCGGCTGTTCCTGACCCGCCGCGCCACCGTGCTCAATGACGCCGGCGAGCCGCAATATCTGATCAAGACCCACGAGGACGTCACCGACCGCCGGCAGACCGAGTCGCGCATGGCGCACATGGCCTATCATGACGGCCTCACCGATTTGCCGAACCGTGCTGCCTTCCTTCAGGCACTGACCCAGATGATCGAGGCCTGCGAAGGCACCGGCGAGGAGTTCGCCGTCCTCTGTGTCGACCTCGACGGCCTCAAGGAGGTCAACGACGTCTTCGGCCACGCGCTCGGCGACAAGCTCCTGATCGAGGTTGCCCAGCGGCTTCAGGACTCCGCGCGTGGCGGCGTGGTGGCGCGTCTGTCCGGCGACGAATTCGGCCTCATCATCGACGGCAAGCAGCCGGACGCGGGCCTTGCACTGGCGCAGCAGCTCGGCGAGGCCGTCGCAAAGGAATTCCAGATCGACGGCCGGGCGGTTCGCGCCGGCGCCACCACCGGCATGGCGGTCTTCCCGCACAATGGCAGCGATGGCGCCGCGCTGCTCGCCAATGCCGGTGCAGCGCTGTTCCGTGCCAAGCAGAAGTCCCGCGGTACGATCAGCCTCTACCAGCCGGAGATGGATCACCAGATCCGCGACCGCCGCGTGCTGCACCAGGACCTGTCGATGGCGATCAAGAACGGCGAGCTCTCACTCGCGTTCCAGCCGCAGGGGGCCGCGGGTGACAGCGTCGCCGAGAGCGAGATCATCGGCTTCGAGGCGCTGGCACGCTGGCAGCATCCGGTGCGCGGCCAGGTCTCGCCGGTCGAATTCATCCCGATCGCCGAAGAGAGCGGCCTGATCGTCGAGATGGGCGAGTGGATCCTGCGCGAGGCCTGCCGCGAGGCGGCGTCCTGGCCAAAGCCGCTCCAGGTCGCGGTCAATCTGTCGCCGGCGCAGTTCATGCACGGCGACGTGGTCGGCCTCGTCCATTCGATCCTGATCGAGACCGGCCTTGCACCCGGCCGGCTCGAGCTGGAAATCACCGAGGGCGTGCTGATCGAGGATTTCGACCGGGGCCTCGCGCTGCTGCGCCGCCTGAAGGCGCTCGGCGTGCGGATCTCCATGGACGATTTCGGCAGCGGCTATTCCTCGCTGAGCTATCTCCAGGCGTTCCCGTTCGACAAGATCAAGATCGATCGCGCCTTCATCGTCAATCTCGGTCGCAACCCGCAATCGGCGGCGATCGTCCGCGCGGTGATCGATCTCGGCCACGGCCTCGAAATGTCGATCATCGCCGAGGGCGTCGAGACGATCGAGCAACTCGCCTTCCTCGCCAAGGAGGGTTGCGACGGCGTGCAGGGTTATCTGCTCGGCAAACCCTTGCCGATCGGGAAATATGCCGGGCTCGTCGGCCGCGCTCAAGTCATGGAGCTTGCGCTCAAGACCGGCTAGAGGCAGGCTCGTCTGACGCCAAATAGTTGCTAGCAACACAAAAGCACCCTAAAGTAGCAGAATTTGCTCGTATAGGGAGCTACAAATGCTTTTTCCGTTCAAAGTGTTGGCGAGCGCGATGCGTGTCGCGAGGACGATTGCAAAATGGATCGTCGGAGCGATGCTGCTCGTTCTCGCTTTTCTTTTTCTGGCAAATCTTCTTTTGTTTCCGACTTATCGGCATCTTCCATCGCGAGCTTTGGCCGCAGAATCCCCCTCATGTAGAGATGCGAAGTCGCCAGGCTGGGACGCCCTTGCTACCACCAATAACCGCGAGTGGGCCGCGATAGATCAGCGTCTAATTTCGGCTCGCAAGCTTAGTTGCTCGATCCAGCATCACAGAATTCCTGAGACGGAAAACGGCAAGCCTATCGAGTATGACGTCGCTTTTCTCGAATTTCAGGAAGACGGCAAACCATATGCATTGCGGCTTGAATGTGGGGAGCAGGAATCATGTGTTGCGGAGCGTGGGGTGCCGATACGGCGTCAAAGTAAGGGGCAACTTGAGGCTCTGGTGGACCATCTAAAGACGAACACTTCAAATTACGTCTTGGTCTTCATTCACGGTTGGCGACACGATGCAAGCATAGGCGATTCCGACGTCGCGAATTTGCGCATGTATGCAGCGCAAGTCGCGCGGTTTATTTCCGACCGGGCCGCCGTAGACAATGCCTACAAGGACATGCGTGTTACGGCGGTATATATCGGATGGCGAGGCGCACGAACGGATGAAAATTGGCTCGCCCGAAATTTTCCTGGAGGCGCTTCACTCGGAACCGCTTCGGCAATTTTGACGCTCTTTGATCGAAAGCCCGTCAGCGAGGCCATTGCGCCGTCAGCACTTTCGGCCCTACGCGCGATCGAGAATACACTAGGCTTGGATGCCTATTCGGAGCTCCCCCGCAAACTGAAAAACAAGATGATTATCTTTGGTCATTCGCTCGGCGGCAACATGCTGATGACGGCGCTCGGCGATGACTTGGTGAAGAAAGTTGCCTTGCATGAGGCCGGATCCTACATGCAGCCTGTGCTCGGCGATTTGGTGGTGCTGATCAATCCCGCGTCAGAAGCGTCGAAATGGACGGCGATCCAGCGAACGTTGTGGCGGAGGTTAGCTCTTATCAATGGAGAGCGGCGCAGAGGAGAAGCGTACGAGGCCTCGCAGTCTTTTTTTAGAGATGATCAGCGTCCAATTTTCCTATCGGTCACTGCAGCTAGAAATTGGCCGCCAGGCGGACGGCAACAACTGGACTGTAGTTTTGGCGATCGCGTCCAGAATACGGAGAATGCTGTTGTCCAGCAGCTTGCCGACTACGATTGGGCCACGCACGATATGTTTCCAGCGTTCAAGGGAGACCTTCGTCCCTTGGCCGATCGAATCGAATTGTGGGGCACGCAGCTCGATCCGAGCGATGAATGTGTGCAGAGGCGACGTTCGGTCTCCGAGAGCTTGTTGCATCCGGCTCGCACCATCGCGATTCTCTTAAGTGAGCTGATTCGCGTTCTGCCATTCATGCAGACGGATCCCGAGCAAACTCAGACTATCGGAAATCTTGATCCACCGCGCTCTCCCCGAGGGAATCTACGGAGTTACGGGGCAACCATGAAGCCCTTTGGGACCACTCACGAAATAAGAGCGTCGGATAAACAATCGCAGCTTACAACACGCAAAATGTCGACGAAGCCTCCTACGCGCGAGATACCCTTGGATTACCTGGAGGCGTCGGGCCCTGAAGCTGCATGCTCCGTTGCTCTTGGTTGGTTGTCGCGAACAAAAGCGGCGAAGATTGAACAAGAGGCAAAGGCGGATGGAAAAGCTAGAAAGCACTATGCGACGAACTGGGATACCTATGATCTCAAGCCCAGTGAGGTTGCACTCGAGGGGTTTCCTGCGTTGCGATTTATTCACGGCTTCGATGTGGGCGGAATTTCTCCTCCAACGCGCGCCAATGATCCGTTTTGGAATATCCGGGCGTTTGATACCGCGCTAGCGGAGCATGATGGCTACATGTTGACATCGTTCATTTGCAGTATGAACCAATTGGTTTTGGACGACGTGACACGAATCTCGCGGTAGGCTGGACTTTAGAACAACGACGATAGTTATGTGATCCTGCTTCTTCAATTGTCGGAACAGCAGGATGGCGGATTACGACCTCGCGATCATCGGCGGCGGGCTGAACGGTGTCAGCCTCGCCCGTGATGCAGCGGGTCGCGGCCTGCGGGTTATTCTGTTCGAGCAGGGCGATCTCGGCGGCGCGGCGTCGTCGGCAACGCCGCGGCTGATCCACGGCGATTTGTCGGTGCTGGAGCGGCGTGGGTTCTGGCGCGTGCGCCGGGCCCTCGCCGAGCGCCGGATCTGGCTCCGGATCGCGCCGCATCTGGTCCGGCCGAAGCGCTTCGTGATCCCCGCGCATTCCGACGAGCGTCCGCCTTGGCTGCTTCGCGCCGGCCTGTACGTTTACGACGCGCTCACGAACCGGGGCGGCCTGCCGCCGTCAGCCACCCTCGACATCACGCATCATCCGGTCGGCGACGCGCTGAAGCGTCCGTTTGGGACGGCGTTCGAATATTCGGACTGCGTCGTCGACGATTCCCGCCTGGTGGTGCTTACGGCGCTGGACGCGGCCGAGCGTGGCGCTGCGATCCGGACCGGTGCTCGCTGCGTGCGCGCCGACAGGACCGACATTTGGCGGCTCGCGGTGGTCGATCGCGGCCCTCGCCGCACGATCACGGCCCGGGCGCTGGCCAACACCACCGGAGCCTGGACTCCGACGGTCGCGGAGACGGTGCTGCGTCAGCCGCAGCCTGCTGTCGCGGCCATGCAGATGAGCCAGATCATCGTGCCCAGGCTGTTTGATTCAGACAACGTCTACGTCTTCCAGAACAGTGATGGACGACTGATCTTCGCATCCCCCTTCGAGCGCGACTTCACGCTGATCGGCACGGTGACGCATGATTTCATCGGCGATCCCGCGATCGTTGCGATGCGAGGAGCGGATGTCGGCTATCTCTGCGAGGCGGCCAGCCGCTATTTCCGCGAGCGTGTTGCCCCGACCGACGTGGTCCGGACGGTCTCCGGCGTCAACTTGACGCCGGCGTCCGTGCGGCGAGGTGACGGCACGACCCTGTTTCACGTGCGCCGGCGCAAGGCACCGCTGATCACGATGTTCGGCGGCGACGTCACCACCTCGCGTCTGCGCGCAGAGCGTGCGTTGACGAAGCTGACGCCGTTCTGTCCGATGACGCCACCCTGGACCGGCGGTGCAGCGCTGCCCGGCGGCGATTTCGCCTGGGACCGTTTCGACACGGAGGTGGACCTCGCACGCGATCGCTGGCGCTTTCTGTCCGAACCGGAGGCTCAGCGGCTGGTCGCGGCCTATGGCTCGCGCCTGGTGGCAGTGCTCGGTGACGCCAAGAGCCGTGACGAACTCGGCCCTGCTTTCGGTCCCGAACTGACCGGCGCCGAGGTGCGCCATCTGATGAGCCACGAATGGGCGCGCTTTCCGGAGGACATCCTGTGGCGCCGTTCCAAGCTTGGCCTGACCATGCCGGCGGCGGACCGTGATGCTCTGGCGGCGTTCATGTCGGCTGTGAAGGATTCATCCTGAACCGGTTGAGCAAAGTCCGATCGGCCGCTAGCGTGCGGCGGATTCGGGGTTGGCAGGAACATGACGGACGAGTTGCCCAGAACAGACGTCACGGCCGATGCAGCCGGCGGAGATACGCCTCCGGCCGCCGGCCAGCCGTTGCTGCGCATCGAGGGCGTCGCCAAGTCCTTTGGGACGTTCCGGGCCGTGGATGGTGTGTCGCTCGACATCAAGGCCGGCGAGTTCTTCGCGCTGCTCGGCCCCTCCGGCTGCGGCAAGACCACGCTCTTGCGGATGCTCGCCGGCTTCGAGGCGCCGGACGAAGGGCGCATCCTGCTCGGCGGCAAGGACATCGCGCAGGCGCTGCCGCACCAGCGCCCCGTCAACATGATGTTCCAGAACTACGCGCTGTTTCCGCACCTGTCGGTGCGCGACAACATCGCCTTCGGCCTGAAGCGCGCAGGTCTCGCGCGCGCCGATATCGCCACGCGCGTGGCGGAGATGGTTGCACTGGTGAAGCTCGACGGACTGGAGAAGCGCAAGCCCGACCAGCTCTCCGGCGGCCAGCGCCAGCGTGTAGCGCTGGCCCGCGCGCTGGCGCGGCGGCCACAGCTCCTGCTGCTCGACGAGCCTCTCGCGGCGCTGGACAAGAAGCTGCGCGAAAGCACGCAAGCCGAGCTGATGGAACTGCAGCGCCGGCTCGGCATGACCTTCATCATCGTCACCCACGACCAGGAGGAGGCGATGACGATGGCGAGCCGGATCGGCGTGATGAAATCAGGCAAGCTGGCCCAGGTCGCAAGCCCCCGCGAACTTTATGAGGCGCCGCGCTCGCGCTGGATCGCCGAGTTCGTCGGCGACGTCAATGTGTTCGACGGCGAGATCAAGCTGCGTGACGGTCATCGCCTGGTGATTGCCACACGTGAAGCGGGCACGCTGCTGACCGGCGAGCCGCGCGAGCCGGTCGACGGGACGACATTGTCGGTCGCGATCCGGCCCGAGAAGGTCAAGCTCTCGCGCCGCGCGCCGGTGTCCGAGGCCGGTCGTGAAGCGGCGATCAACAGTCTGGACGGCGTGATCGCCGATATCTGCTATCTCGGCGGCACCACGACCTACAAGGTGAAGCTCGACGCCGGCGGAACGCTGCAAGCTTCGGTCGTCAACAGCGCGCGCCTCGACGTCGACGCCTATAGCGTGAACCAGGACGTCGTCGCCTGGTTCACGCCCGACGACTGCGTGGTGCTGCAATCATGAGCTCCCATCGCATCTTCGCGCGGCCGGCGCGCCTTGCAGCTATTGCACCCTATCTCTGGATGGCGCTGTTCTTCCTGGTGCCGTTCGCCTTCGTGCTGAAGATCAGCCTGTCGCAGACCGCGATCGCACAGCCGCCTTACGAGCCCGTGTTCGACCTGACGGCGGGATGGGACGCGCTGAAGACGGCCCTTGCCGCGTTGTCGATCGACAATTTCAGGCTGCTGATCTCGGACGACATCTACGTGTTCGCCTACGTGCGCAGCCTCACCGTCGCCGTGACCGCGACTGCGCTGCTGCTGTTGATCGGCTATCCCATCGCCTATGGCATGGCGCGGCTGCCGAGGAGCTGGCAGGCGGTGGCGATGGTGCTGGTGATCGTGCCGTTCTGGACTTCGTTCCTGATCCGCATCTATGCCTGGATCAACATCCTCCAGCATGACGGCCTGCTCAACCAGATCCTGCTGGCGCTGCATCTAGTCAGCCAGCCCGTGGTGTGGCTCTCCACCGACAGCGCGATGCATATCGGCATCGTCTATTCCTATTTGCCGTTCATGATCCTGCCGCTCTACGCCACGCTCGCCAAGATGGAGCCGGCGCTGGAGGAGGCGGCCGGTGACCTCGGTGCCCCGCCCTGGCAAGTGTTCTGGCTCGTCACCTTCCCGTTGTCGTTGCCCGGTGTCGGTGCCGGCGTGCTCTTGTGCTTCATCCCGATCGTCGGCGAATTCGTCATCCCGGACCTTCTGGCGGGCTCCAATTCGCTGATGATCGGCCAGACCCTGTGGCTCGAGTTCTTCACCAACAAGGACTGGCCGGTCGCCTCGGCGGCGGCCATCGTGCTGCTTGTGGTGTTGCTGCTGCCGCTGCTGCTGTACGAGCGGCTGCAGAAACGGCAGCTGGAACAGGGGCGCTGAGACGATGCGCAAGGTCTCCCGTCTCTCCCGCTTCAACATCGCCTCGCTCGCGCTGGGGTTGGCGTTCCTTTACCTGCCGATCCTCATCCTCGTCATCTATTCCTTCAACGCCTCGCGGCTGGTGACGGTGTGGGGCGGCTGGTCACTGCGCTGGTATCACGAGTTCTTCAATGACCGTGCCATGATCGAGGCGGCCTGGATGAGCCTGCGGGTCGCGGTCTCCTCCGCCACCATCGCCACGCTGCTCGGCACGCTCGCGGCGGTCGCACTGTCCCGCGGCGAGCGGTTTCGCGGCCGGACGCTGTTTTCGGGAATGCTCTATGCGCCGCTGGTGATGCCGGAGGTGATCACGGGATTGTCGCTGCTGCTGCTGTTCGTGGCGCTGAATGCCGAGCGTGGCTTCTGGACCGTGACGATCGCCCATACCACGCTGACGATGTGTTTCGTCGCCGTGGTCGTGCAGTCCCGCCTCGGCTCGCTCGATCGTTCGCTGGAGGAGGCCGCGATGGACCTTGGCTGCGACCCGGTCCGCGCCTTCGTCTCCGTCACCCTGCCGTTGATCGCGCCGGCCATCGTCGCAGGCTGGATGTTGGCGTTTACGCTGTCGCTTGATGACCTCGTGATCGCTAGCTTCACCACCGGCCCTGGCTCGGCCACCTTGCCGATCCGGATCTATTCCGAGGTGCGGCTGGGCGTGAAGCCCGAGATCAACGCGATCTGCACCCTGGTGATCGCCCTGATCGCGGTAGTGATCGTCATCGCCTCGCTCGCCTCGAAACTGTCGAGCTCACAGGGCGAGAGCGCCGCGCCGTTGTAGCCGCTCGCGCTGCGAACCGTGCTCGGGTTGCGTCCTGGACGGCCGCGCCGAGCTGCCGCAGCGCCAGCGCATCGAGCGGAAACTCCAGCAGGATATGGATCAGGCTCAGCGCCAGCAGGAAGGTGAATCCCAACGCATAGTCGTAGAAATAGAGCGCGGTTGCGGCTGCACTGGCGGCGGCCATCGCCGCCAGCCGCGCCTTCGGCACCGCGGTCCAGCGGATCACGTCGGCTTTGATGAACCAGTTGAGGTAGTGATAGGTGTAGACGAAGGCGAGCAGGCTGGTCAGTCTTGCGTCGAGGACGAGGCCGGGCACGCCGAACAGCCGGCCGAGGGCCGGGCCGACATTGCCAAAATAGTCCTGTCCGACGCGGGCAAAGCTCGCGACGCGGATTTCGGCGGTTGGCGGCAGCAGCAGGATCGTGGCGATGGCGATGAGGTAGGCCACCACCAGCGCAGCCTGCACCCGGCTTCCGGACCGGTAAGCGCCGAGCACCATGAAGATCAGCGTGAACAACGAGACGTGGATCAGGGTCGGAATCAGGATGCCGATGACGGCGAGCGAGGACCCGCTCGAATACATGATCGCGGACAGGGCGATCGCCGCCATGAACAGCAGCATGCTTTCGATCGCCGAATTCGTCGCCGCCAGCATGGCGCACGCGATCAGCGCTGCCCACATCGCAAAACCGAACCACGAGGCGTTGTCGATCAGCGCCGCGACCACGGCCACGATGGCGAGGGCCGCGGCAATCCCGCGATGGGGCAGATAATAGCTGCGGTCATGCAGCCACGAGATCTCGGTGAAGTAATGCGCCGGACCGAGCACGACATAGGCCAGCAGCAGCAGCTCGAACGGCACCAGATAGGAGGCCGCGAGCGCCAGCAGCATCAGGCCGAGATGGATCGCGTCGTTGCTGCGCATGATGCCGGGCCCCCCGCCTTGGGACCCGGAGGTTAGAGCAGGCGTGGACAATCTTCAATTGCCCACGCCGACACTCAAACGGCTTGCTTGCAGCGCCGCGATGCGTCCTGCAGCGTCAGGACTTCACCGCACCCGCCGTGAGCCCGCCCACCATGTAGCGGCGGAAGGCGTAATAGACCGCGGCCGGCGGCAGCGCGTAGATGAAGCCGGTCGTCATCAACAGCTCCCAGGGAGAATCGTCTGCGGCGAGGAAGTTGCCGAGCGCGACGGGGAGGGTGATCTCGCGGTCGTTGGAGAGCAGCAGGAACGCGTAGAGATATTCGTTCCAGGCCAGCAGCACCGCGTAGGTGCCGATCGCGACCAGCGAAGGCATCATCAGCGGCAGGTAGACCAGGCGGAAGATCTGGAGCGTCGTCGCGCCATCCATCACGGCGGCCTCGTCCAGCTCGACCGGCAGCTTGTCGGAGGCCTGCTTGAGCACCCAGATCGCGTAGGGGCTGGCGATCGTCACCATGGCCAGGATCAGCGACCAGTGATTATTGAGCAGGCCGTAATTGCCCATGGTGCGGTACATCGGCACGGCGAGGAACGCCGCGGGGATGAAATAGGTGAAGAGCGCGAGGTTCAGCACGGTGCGTCCCCCCGGCACCTTCAATCGCGAGATCGCGAACGCTGCCGAGGTCGCGATCACCAGCGTCAGCACGCCGACGGAGACGGCGATCACGGTCGAATTCCAGAACTGGATGTAGAAGTCGCGCAGGAAGTAATGCTGCTGCTTGAATACGATCTGGAAATTGTGCAGCGTCGGGTGATCCGGCCACAGCTTGCCCGAGAACGCGTCCTCCTTCGGGGAGATCGCGAACAGGAACATGTGATAGATCGGGATCATCGTCCACAGGAAGACGGGAATGCCGATCAGCAGCAGCCGCGCTTCGGTCGCGACGTCGCGCCAGGAAAATTCGCTTACGCCGGGGAGCTTCATCGCGACAACCGTTTCATCATGAAGTACACGAGCGGCAGGACGAACGGCATCGCGCAGACGATGGATGCCATCGCCAGCGAGAGCTGGTCGAGCCGGAGATAGCGGATGCCGAGCGTCGCCAGCACGTGCGTGAGATCGGCCGGGCCGCCGCCGGTGAGCAGATAGACGCTGTTGAAGTCGCCCAGCGTCCAGATCATCGAGAGCAGCGTGCAGGTGACGTAGAGCGTCTGCATCGACGGCCAGGTGATGTAGCGGAACTTCTGCCACCAGCTCGCGCCGTCGACCTCGGCGGCCTCGAACAGATCGTGCGAGATCGCGAGGCGGCCGGTGATCAGGATCAGCGTCCAGAACGGCAGCGATTTCCAAATGTGCACGGCGATCGCCATGCTGAGCGCTACGGTCGGGTCGTTCAGCCAGTTCGGGCCGTCATCGCCGGTGAAGGAGAAGATGAGATGGTTGATCACGCCCCATTCGGGATTGAGCATGAAACGCACCGACAGGATGGTCGGAATCGATGGCACCGCCCAGGGCAGGATGAAGATCACCGAGAGCCATTTGATCCAGGGGCGCTGCACGGCGAAGAAGCCGGACAGGAACAGCGCGATCAGCATCTTGATGTTGATGCCGATGACCAGGAAGATCAGCGTGTTGATCGCGGCGCGCGCAAAAATCGGGTCATGGTACAGCGCGACGTAGTTCGCCGGATCGCGCGCCAGCCACAGGCCGTAGCAGACGGGATAGACGACGAAGGCGAGGAAAACGAGCAAATAGGGCGCGAGCAGCACGATGCCCCAGACCTGCGCCGGGGTCAGCCGCGACGACAAAGGCGGGCCGGGAAGTGCCTGATCGCCAGAGAGCGTGATCGCCATTCTTTTCGGACTCTTCAAAGAGAAGCCGGCCGCGAAACGCGGCCGGTGTTGTTCTTACACCTCTCCCCGCAGCGCGGGGAGAGGTGCCGATGACTTAGCCTGCGACCTGCTTAATGCGGGCGATCAGTTCGTCGACAGCCTTGTCGACCGGAACCTTCTCGCTGACGACACGATTCATCGCCTTCGCCCAGATGTTCTCGTTGTTCAGGATCGTGAACTTCCAGTTCTTGGTGAAGTCGAACGCGGTGGTGCCGCCCTTGAACTGCGTGTAGACGGCCTTGCGGTGCTTGTCAGCCTGCCAGAACGGGCTTTCCTGGCTTTCCTTCGTCACCGGGAACCAGCGGCCGAGCGCACCCTCGATATAGGGACGGATGTTCTCTTCCTGGAGCAGGAAGCTGATGAACTGCTTGCCCTCGGCCTTGTTCTTGGCCGCGGTGAAGATCAGCCCGGTCTTGACGTCGGAGCGATACTTGATGGTCGAGCCATCAGGAGCCTTCGGGAAGGACGCCGTGACGATGTCCTGCTCATAGGCCTTCTTGCCGGCCTCGCGCTGCTCTGGCGTCAGTGCCTGGTTCGAGGAATCCTCAAACCACTTCGCCGCGATCGAGATCGTGAAGTTGTGGGTCATCACGATGGTCTTGTTGTGGAAGGCGACGTTGTTGTCCGGATCCTTCCAGGTCGTCGAGGACGGCGGGGTGCAGCCCTTGATGTAGGTGTCGGTGTAGTCCTTCATCGCCTTGATCAGGTTCTCGCGAACCTTGGGATCATCGACCGTGAGCTTGCCGTCGTCGTCGACCAGCTTGACGTGGTAGGCATCCATGAACGTGTAGAACGACTGGAAGGCATCGGTGGACTCCACGCCCATCGGCTGGCCGACGGCGTAAATGCGCTGGCCCGTTGCCTTGCGGATCCCCGGCTGCACCTTGTCGCACCAGAACGTCCAATAGCCTGCCCAGTCTGTCGGGATGTCGGCGAGCTTGAAGCCGGACTTCTCCAGCATGTCGTTCCAGATCTGGACGTGCATGCTCTGCTGCTTCAGCGGGAAGCCGTAATAAGCCTTCTTCTTGGCGACGTCGTTGTAGAGGATCGATGCATCGAGCGTGTTCTGCACGAACCGGCCCTTGATCGGCTCCATCACGTCGGAGAGATCCTCGAGCTTGCCCTCATAGGCCCACTTGCCCTGCGCCTGGACGTCATAGGAATCGGAATAGGCGACATCGGGCACGGTGCCGGCATCGAGCGCGGCGACGGTCTTCGGAATCATGTCCTGGATCGCGTATTGCGACAATTCGACCTTGATGCCGGTCTTGGCTTCGAACTTCTTGATCGTCTCGATCAGCGCGTCGTCTTCGGAGCGATAGAAGCCCTTGCCCCACCAGACCGTAATCGTCTTCTGCTGCGCAAAGGCGGGTGCAGTGGCAGCAAAAAGTCCAACCGCAGCGACCGCCAGTGATACTGCGCCAATAACCTTGGATTTCACGTTTTTCTCCCTCAAACGGCCGGTGTTTTTAACCGGTCGTATAAAACACTAGCGCATGGTGGTAGCGCAATCAACGCATCTTGTCGGACCCAGGTCGTAGCGTGTCGGGGCTGCGGAGATGCTCATATGCGCGCATCGATCCAATCGCCGCATCAATTCACCCTGATCAATTCGCGATCATCGGGCATCGGCCGAGGAACGCGATCCTCAGTTGGACTTCGCATTCTCCTTGGCATTCTCAGCCGTCGGCGATCCGTCCTGCGTGGGGCGCTTTCCGCTCCCCGTGATGCGCTGCTTCAGCAGATCGAGGAACGGAGACGCCGCAGGCGATTGCCGGATCAGGCTTTCAGAGTCGGGGAAGATCAGGGGATCGTCCCAGGGACCCTGCACCATGAAGGGCAATTGAAAACCTGATGTCGTGTTGAGGCTCGCCACGCCCTTCATGTCGTATTCACGCGTCGGCACCGAGGCGGTGCCGGTCAGCGTGATCTTCGCAGCCGGCCCCTCGATGCGGATGTCCTCGGCGGTAGCGATGCCGTCGGAGAATTTCACGGCGATGGTGAGATTGTTGTAGGGCGTCGAACCGCTGCGGAAATTGCCGCCGCCCGACAGCGGCCGGCGCTCCAGGCGCTTCAGGAGCTGTTCGGCGTTGAAGCCCGAGATCGCGCCGTTATGCCCGGTCACGGTGGCGCTGCCGTCGAGCGACTGCACGAGGCCGAACGGGCTCGAGCCCGATGCGAGGAGCGACACGTTGATGTTGCCGCGGCCGGACAGCTTGTTGAGGCCGAACAGTTCGGTGGCGCAGGCCTGCAGATCGACGTCGGTGAACTGGAATTGCGCCTTGATGTCGGCGATGGTGTCGGAGCGTGCGATGTTGAACGAGCCCTTGGCGATCCCGCCATAGACCTGCGCCTCGCCGACCGAGAGCGCCAGCGTGCCGTTGCGCAAATTGGCGCCGATCGCGGTGCGGCCGAGCTTCGTCGACCCGACCGTCAGCTTTGCCGCCGACAGGCGCATGTCGAGGTCGGTGGTCGACAATCCGTTGAGATCGAACAGCTGCCTGTTCCAGTCGCGTGCGCCGCTCGCGAGCAGGCGGAAGGTGGAGATATAAGGTGTGAAGTCGAGCGCGTCGGCGGCCAGCGTGGCCTGCAGCATCTGCCGGCCGTTATTGGCGTAAGTCATGACGCCCTCGGCGGCGTTGCCGTCGAGCTCGACATTGACGTTGGTGAGCGCGATCGAGGCCCCGACGACGTTGGCGCGCGCCTTCAGCACAAAGCGGCCGAAACCGCCGCTGGCGGGCTGCGGCTGCCCGGTCCAGCGCAGCGCGTTGCGCAAGGAGGAGCTGTCGATCGTGAGCGTGCCTTCCATCATCGGGCTGGTGCGGTTGGCGACGCTGCCGTCGAAGGCGAGCTTGAGCGGTGCGCTGGCGATCCGCGCCTTTAAGCCCGAGCGCTCGCCGGAGAGTGCGGCGGCGAAATCGGAAAAGCTGATCGTGCCGTCGACACGCTCGCCGCGCCAGTCGAACTGTCCGGTCGCCGCGAAGGAGCGCGAGATCGAGGGCCAGGCCAGCGACAGGTCGATGTCGCTGAACTGCTCGGTGGCGTGCGTAGCGGCGTCCTCGTATTCGAGCACGCCGTCCTGGAGCCGGATTTCGGAGAACGAGATCTGGTTCTCGGCCCCGGGCTTCATGGTGCGCGCGATGGTCTGGATGAAGGGCGTCCAGTTGCTCTCGCCGTCCGGCTTCAGGCTGACATGGATGCGCGGCCGCAGCAGCGTCAGGTCGGCGATCTCGAAACGTTGCATCAGCAAGGGCAGCAGCCGCAGATTGGCGGTGAGCACGTCGACACGGAGCGCGGGATCGCTGGTGCCGCCGCCCTTGAGGCCGACATCGCGGAAGGAGATGTAGCTTGCCGGCAGCACCGAGATGTCGATGCTGCCCGCAATATTGAGCTCGAGCCCGGTGACGTCGCGGATCTGCGCTTCGACCGCCTTGCGCAGCGCGTCGCGGTTGATAAGCCAGGAGGTCGCGATCAGGGCGATCAACGTCACGCCGAGCAGCGCCGCGATCGGCGTCCCGAGGCGCTTCATTCCTTGGGCCATGGTCAATGGCATGTCCTGATCGGGTTGGTCGCTGGAGCCAGAAGGGCGGGCCGGGAAACATGCGTGCCCACGCCCAAGCCCTATTGTGTTAAGTCCCGCAACTTGATGGGTTTTCTTGTCGCTTTCAAGGCCGCGGACGGTTCTGCCCACGGCGTGGGCAGCTTCTATCACCCGGGCGCGGTGGGGAGAACCCCGTATCATTGACGGCTTTGGAGGATTTCGCCTAATAATCGCCGCCAACACGGCGAGACGCCTCCCAAGCCGAAGGTTTAGTCGAAGGTTTTTTCCATGAACAAGGTCTATCCCGACGCCAAATCGGCTCTGTCAGGCATCTTGAAGGACAACATGATGATCATGTCGGGAGGCTTTGGCCTCTGCGGCATCGCCGAGGAACTGTCGGATGCGATCCGCGAGTCCGGCGTCAAGGGCCTGACGGTGGTCTCCAACAATGCCGGCGTCGACGGCATCGGGCTCAGCCGCCTCCTGGAAACCCGCCAGATCAAGAGGATGATCTCGTCCTACGTCGGGGAGAACAAGCTGTTCGCCCAGCAATTCCTCGCCGGCGAGCTGGAACTCGAATTCAACCCGCAGGGCACGCTGGCCGAGCGCATCCGCGCCGGCGGCGCCGGCATCCCGGCCTTCTACACCAAGACCGGCGTCGGCACGCTGATCGCCGAAGGCAAGGAAGTGAAGGAGTTCGACGGCGAGAAGTACCTGATGGAGCGCGGCCTGTTCGCCGACCTCGCCATCGTGCACGCCTGGAAGGGCGACACCGCCGGCAACCTCATCTACCGCAAGACCGCGCGCAACTTTAACCCGATGATGGCGACCGCCGCCAAGATCACGGTGGCCGAGGTCGAGCATCTGGTTCCCGCCGGTGAACTCAACCCTGATCATATCCACACGCCCGGCATTTTCGTGAAGCGCATCGTCGAGGTCGGCTCGGCCAAGAAGCGCATCGAATTCCGCAACACCCGCCCGCGCACGGCAGCTTGAGATCAGGAGACTAAGATGGCCTGGACCCGTGAACAGATGGCCGCGCGCGCCGCGAAGGAGTTGCGTGACGGCTATTACGTCAATCTCGGCATCGGCATCCCGACGCTGGTCTCGAATTACATCCCCGACGGCATGGACGTCAGCCTTCAGAGCGAAAACGGCATGCTCGGCATGGGTCCGTTCCCCTACGAGGGCGAAGAAGATGCGGACCTGATCAACGCGGGCAAGCAGACCGTGAGCGAGCTGCCCTCGACCTCCTATTTCTCGAGCGCGGATTCCTTCGGCATGATCCGCGGCGGCCACATGGATCTGTCCATCCTCGGCGCCATGCAGGTGGCGCAGAACGGCGATCTCGCCAACTGGATGATCCCCGGCAAGATGGTCAAGGGCATGGGCGGCGCGATGGACCTTGTCGCCGGCGTCAAGCGCGTCATCGTGGTGATGGAGCATTCGGCCAAGGACGGCCCGAAGCTGCTGAAGACGTGCAACCTGCCGCTGACGGGCGAGCGCGTGGTCGACATGGTCGTTACTGATCTCGCCGTGTTCACCATCGACAAGCACGGCAGCGGCGGCATGGCCCTGATCGAGCTCGCCGACGGCGTCTCGCTGGACGAGGTCAAGTCCAAGACCGAAGCCGAATTCCGCGTCGCGCTGAAGAACACCTAAGGCCTCGAGAATGGGGCGCGCATGACGATACGGTCTGCGCGTCTCGAAGACGCCGAATTCATCGCCCAAACGATCCTGTCGTCGCAGCGCGGCTATCGTCCGCGCGGCTGGTTCGATGTTGCGCTCGGCTGGCCAGAAGCGCAGAGCCGCGACTTCATCGCGCGCATCGCGACCGCGGATGCGGCGTCGATGTGGCACGTCTCGCAATTTCTCGTCGCCGAAATCGACGGCAAGCCGGCGGCGGCGCTTTGTGCCTTGCCGGCGGCGGGCACGGGACCCGCGGCCTGGCGCGCGATCGAGGAAGTTGCCGCCGCGACGGAGCTTGCTGCGCCGGAACTGGAGGCGATCCGCAAACGCGGCACCTACACGCGTGCCTGCTGGGTGCAGGGCGGCGAGGGTGATTGGATGATCGAGCATGTCGCGGCCGATCCGGCTCACCGCGGTCGCGGCTTGGTGCAGGCCTTGATCGCCGATGCGCTGGACAAAGGGCGAGCGGCCGGTTTTGCACGGGCGACGATCTCGTTCCTGATCGGCAATGAGCCGGCCGAGCGTGCTTATGCCAAGGCTGGCTTCAGCTTTGCGGAAGAGAAGCGCGATCCGGCTTTCGAGGCGATCATCGGCGCTCCCGGCTTTCGCATGTTCGCGCGGACGATTTGATCATCCTTGTTGGCGCGAATGCGCGAACGTTGGGCCTTGGCCGTCAAGCGGGGCCACTCGGCACCTCGGAGAAGCGGGTCAGCCACGCGACCGGGCCGATGCTGGCGGCGATGATCAGGAGGGCCGCGAGCGCGCCGTCCTCGAAATTCCCGCGGCTCGCGAACTGGTAGATCGACGTCGACAGTGTCTCGACGTTGAGGGGCCGCAAGAGCAGCGTTGCCGGGAGCTCCTTCAGGCAGTCGACGAACATGATGATGACGGCGCCAAGCATCGCGGGCCGGAGCAACGGCAGATAGATCTGCCTCAACATGACCGCCTGGCCGGCGCCGACCGTCCGCGCGCTCTCGTCATAGTCGCGCGGAATGCTGTCCAATCCGGCCTTGATCATGCCGACCGGCACGGCCAGAAAACGGATTGTATAGGCGATGACGACGGCCATCCCGGAGCCGACCAGGATCAGCCCGGGGAGAGGGCGTCCCATCGCGCTGGCGACCACGCTCATCGCGTTATCGACGGCCAGTACCGGGGTCAGCAGACCGAGGGCAATCACGAGACCCGGCAGCGCGTATCCGGTCTGCGCAATGCTCATCGCCAAATATCGCAGAGGATCCGGCCGAAAGCGATGCGCGATCGTCGTGGCGAGCGCGAGCAACAGCGCCATGAGCGTCGCGAGCGCGGCAAAGGCAAACGAATGGAAGGTGTGGCGCCACAGGAGCGGGTCGAAATTTGCAAGCAGTCCGCGACCGAAAGCCTGATGCACCAGGTAGAGCAGCGGCACGACGAAGCCGATCAGCACCGGCAGCCCGCAGACCGCGAACGCGATCCACGCTCTTGCGCCCGAAAGCAGTGTCCGCTGCCTCATATGCGGGCTTTCGGCCGAGAATTCGGTGTTGGCATTGCGGCGGCCGTATCGCTCCATCGCGATCAGGCCGGCGACGATCGCAAGCATCAGGCATGCGAGTTGCGCCGCACCCGCTAGGCTGCCGCGGTTGAGCCAGGTGGTGAAGATCGAGACCGTCAGGGTGCGGATGCCGAGATATTCGCTGGCGCCGATATCGTTGAGCGTTTCCAGCGCGACCAGCGCCACGCCGACCGCGAGCGCCGGCCGCGCCATCGGCAGTGAAACGCGCCAGAATACGGTCCATCGGCCGGCGCCCAGCGTCTTGGCCGCCTCGGCGAATTCGGCGGACTGAACCTGGAACGTCGCGCGCGCCGACAGATAGACGTAAGGGTAGAGCACGAGCCCGATCACGAAGACGGCGCCCGGCAGCGAGCGCAGGTTGGGCAGATAGCCGAGGGCATCGCGCAGCGGCAGCCAGATCGCCAGGGTGCGATGCACCAGGCCGAGCGGCTCGAACAGGTCGGCATAGACGTAAGCCGCAAGATAGGTCGGAATCGCCAGCGGCAGCGGTATCAGCCACAGGAGCATGCCCCGGCCGGGAAAATCGTGGCGCGACATCACCCACGCAGTCCCGGCGCCGATCAGAAGCGTGAGCATGCCGACCCCCACGAGCAGGAGGGCGGTATCCAGCAGCGCGGCCGGCAGCACGTAGTTGATCAGGTCGTGCCACACGTCGGGCGCCGGCTGAAGAGCCAGCGAAACGATCGAGATCACGGGCGCCGCGACCAGGATCGCGGTTGCGATCGCGATAGCGGTTGCGGCGCGCCCGGCGTGGGCGCGGCCTCTCGAACGAAGCCGCGCCCCCGTAGCTTCTACTGGTTCGACAGAGGAGGGTCGCCAGAGATCAGTTGTCAAAGCCGACCTTGTCCACCAGCGAGGCCGCAGCCTTGCGGTTGGCGGCGATCTTTGCGATCGGCAACGGATCCGGACCGAGCTTGCCGTAGCCCGCGATGGTGGGGTTGATGGCGACACCGGCACGAACCGGATATTCGTAGTTCTGGTCGGCATACATCTGCTGCGCCTGCTCGCTCACGAGCCAGTCGATCAACTTGATGCCGTTGGCCTTGTTGGGAGCGTGCTTGGCGAGCAGCACGCCGGAGAGGTTGACGTGGGTGCCGCCGCCTTCGAAGGTCGGCAGGACGACGCGGGTCGCTTCCGCCCACGGTTTCTTCTCGGGATCGTTGTTCATCATCAGCGCCCAGTAATAGGTGTTGCCGATGCCGATGTCGCACTTGCCGGCAGCAACGTCACGCGCGGCTTCGCGATCGCCGCCCGACGGCTTCTGCGCGAGATTGGCCTTCACGCCGCGCAGCCATTCCTCGGCCTTGGCCTCACCGTACTTGGCCGTGTAGGCCGCGAACAGTGCGTTGTTGTAGATGTGCTGGCCCGAGCGAATGCAGATCTTGCCCTTCCACTTGGGATCGGCGAGCTCCTCATAGGTGATCTTGTCCTGCTTGACGCGATCCTTCGAGGCATAGATCACGCGCGCGCGCATGGAGATACCGGCCCAGTGTCCGTCCGGATCCCGATACTGCGCCGGCACGACCTTGTCGACCACCTCCGACTTGATCGGCTGGGTGACGCCGACCTGCACGGCCTCGTCGATGCGGCCGATGTCCACCGTCAGCAGCACGTCGGCCGGACTGTTGGCGCCTTCCGCCTTCATGCGCTGCTCCAGACCGGAGCTTGCGGAGACGACGTTGACCTTGATGCCCGTGTCCTTGGTGAACGCATCGAACAGCGGCTGGATCAGCTTGGTCTCGCGGTAGGTATAGACGTTGACCTCGCCATTGGCGGCTGCTTCCGACACGAAAAACGTGGTCAGGCTCAACACCGCCGCAGACGCGGCGAGGACGCGAAGATTAATCATAAGAGGCTGCTCCCAGGCGCGCGATTGAATGCGAATTGAGTAGCGCAGGCGTTGGGGCAAAGTCAGCGACGCGATGTCGCGACGGCATGAGCTTAGAGTAATTCCAATCTACTCTTTAGACTCGTTCTAATGACATGAGCGGTCAAGCGAGCCCACTGGTGCCCCTATGATCTCGCCGGTCTCGTCTTGCTCAGGCGCTGGGAGAGGCTGACCAGCCACGACGTCTCCTCGCGCACCAGGCGGAAGCCGAGATTGGCGGGCGGCACGCCTTGGGCGCAGCCCCCGGCGCGGGCATCGCGGATGAAATCGGTGACATAGGCGCGGTGGGCACCTTCGGCGATGCGCACGCCGCAATTCACAGTCGGACGGATCGCATTGCCCGAAGCGTCGACCCGCGACCGCACGAAGCAGGTCGAGGTCCACTCCCAGACTTTGCCGGCGAGATCTTCGACGCCGTGCTCGTTCGGGCCGAACTTGCCGAACGGGTACGCCGTGGTGTCCGAGAGGTCTCGTTCGGATTCGCGTTCATAGCGGCTGATCCAGCGCTTCGAAGGATCGTCCGCGTCGACCGGCACGCCGTCATCCCTAAACCTGGTGCCCGCCGCAAAGGCCCATTCCTCGTCGCTCGGCAGGCGGTAATGGTGGCCCGTCTTGCGCGACAGCCAGCCCGCATAGGCCTCGGCATCGTGCCAGCTCACCTGCACCGCGGGGCGATCAGCGGCGATCGCCACGTCGCGATCCAGCGCGGGGCAGGCGCCATCCCGCACGCAAAGCTGATAGCTGGACGACGAGACCTGGTTTCGCATGATGTGCAGTGGCCGGTCGATCCGCAGCGCGCGTAGCGGCGCTTCCGCCTGCTGCCCGCCGCGCGTGAAATCACCGGCCTCGCGATAGGACAGGCTGCCCGGCGCGACCCTGACGATCGCAGGCTCAGCCGCCGTGTCGTGGACAGCCATGTTCGCGACCAGTGGCGCCACCGCGATCGGCCCTGCAAGTCCGGCGACGCAAGCGAGTGCCAGTTTGAGCTTGAACGCGATCAGCATGGTCATTCCCCGAAGAAGAAAAAAGGGGCCGGTGGTGACCGGCCCCTCATTGCGTCTAGTTGGTTTTGGGAGCCGGTATTTCGGAAGGCGCCTTCACCTGGGTCATCAGATCGTCGTTCCACTTGCCTTCGACCTTGAAGTGCGCGGTGGCGCCGAGATTCGCGGCCTCGATCAGGTTATGCGTGACATAGGCGTAGATGCCGGGCTGCAGGAACTTGTACAGCGCAGCTCCCGCCGAGCCGCCGCGGATGAACCAGGTTTCGAGCCCGACTTCAGGTGCATTGCCGAACTTGCCGGTCTCCCAGACATAGTCGCCATGGCCGCCGATCAGATGCGGACGGCTGTCGCGATTGGCCTGCGAATGCACGATCAGCACGTTCTCGCCGACCTTGGCAGTCAGTGCGTTCTTGCCGGTCAGCGCGCCGACCTTGCCGTTGAACACGAGGTGCGTGGGAATCAGCTTCTTCATCACCTCTTCGGTTTCGGTGTAGGCTTCGCCCGGCGAATCGTAGGACTTGAAATTGCCCTTCTCGTCGCGCGGCACATACATGTCCTGCTCGCCGACATAGTAGACCTTGTCGTACTTCAGCGCGTGGCCCTTGCCGTCGTTGAGGCCCTCGCGCGGCAGCACCATCACCGCGCCGTTCATGCCGGAAACGACGTGCCAGGGGATCATCGGGCCGCCCGGGGCGCAGTGATAGACGAACACGCCGGTCTTGGTCGCCTTCCAGCGCAGCACCACCTCCTCGCCGGGATTGATCAGCGTGAGTTCGCCGCCGCCGAGGGCGCCGGTCGCGGAATGGAAGTCGATGTTGTGCGGCATGGTGTTGGTCGCGGGATTGACCAGCGTCAGCTCGACGTAGTCACCCTCGTGTACGACCATGAGCGGTCCCGGCATCGAGCCGTTGAACGTCATCGCCTGGAACGTGGTGCCCTTGTCGTCGATGACGACCTTCTTCTCTTCGACCGTCATCTTGAACTCGACGATCTTGGGGCCCTGCGTCGTGCCCTGCTCGTGCGCGTGCACGAAGGGCGGAGCGACCAGCTCTACCTTCTGCCGCGGCAGCTTGAGGTCGCTGGCGGCGAAAGCCGGGGCCGCTAACATCAAGGCGGTCGCGGCGGCGCTGATCAATGCGGCTCTGCGGGTGAACATCGGAAGCATCCTTCATGTGAAAAGGTTTTGATGACGGATGCAGTGTGCGCCTGTTACGGCAAGAGTGTTTGCGCTGCGACAAGCTATTGCCGGATTCAGCTTCTCGACAGCTCGAGCGTCTCAACAGAGCAGGATAGGTGCTGTCACGTTGATTGCCGGGCGCGAGCGCAACCGCATCAGCGCTCGGCGCAATTCGTTTGCATCTTCGGGTTGGATTTAGACCGGAGCGGCGCGCCGACGAGGTCCGAGAATGTTCGCTGCGGCTGTTTCGGCATGGAGATGATTGGACAATCTCTCGCTTCGGATACCACTGCGGGCGCGGCCGTCGTCGCCCTTCCGGAGCCTTGTGCGCCGACCGGAGCTTTCGCGAACTCGCGGCTAGAAAAGTTGGATGGCGAGCCAGACCGCCAGCGACAGTGCGGCGAAGGCAGCGATAACGGCGGCCAGAGCGCGCGCGGCACCCGTCGAGGCCGGTGCGACCGGGGCCGGCCGGAAGTCGTCGAAACGCGGGATATGGCCGCGGATGTCGAGCAAGGAGAAGATCAGTTCGAGTGCGAGAAGCCTCATGGGCAAACGCTCCGGATGCCGTGCGAATTGCCTCAGTCTGGCCCGGAACCGGCCGCTGCGCTTTGCGCGAGCGCAACGTCCGCGGTCCTCCCGGCCGACTTTGCGCGAGCGCAAGGTCGCCTCTGCGGATGCAGGGTATTGGAGTGTATTCCGTGATTTGCCGTGACGACTGCACACGGCGGAAGTTTACGAATGGGTAAGACATGAGAGCTGATCTTGCGGCGAGCTACGGCGAGGAGCGATTGCCGCGCTACACGAGCTATCCGACCGCGCCGCATTTCTCGCCGGCGATCGGAGAAGGCGCCTATGCCCGGTGGCTGGCGGAGCTGCCGGCGGGCGCCAGCGCATCACTCTATCTCCACGTGCCGTTCTGCCGGGAGATGTGCTGGTATTGCGGTTGTCATACCCAGATCGTCCGCCGCGACGAACTCATCGCCGGCTATCAGCGGACGCTGCGCAACGAGATCGCCCTGACCGCCGAAACCATCGGCCGCCGTATCAAGGTGGAGCACATTCATTTCGGAGGCGGTACGCCGACGATCATGGCGCCGGAGGCTTTCGCCGAGTTGATGGCGACGATGCGCCAGAAGTTCTTCGTGCTGCCCTCCGCCGAGATTGCGGTCGAGATCGATCCCCGCACATTGACGGCCGACATGGTCGAGGCGATGCGGCTTTCCGGCGTCAACCGCGCGAGCCTTGGCGTGCAGAGCTTCGATCCCGTGGTGCAGCGGGCGATCAACCGCGTGCAGAGCTACGAGCAGACGGCGTCCGTGGTCGACATGCTTCGGCGCGCCGGCATCGGGGGGCTCAATTTCGACCTGATCTACGGGTTGCCGCACCAGACCGTCGCGTCGTGCCTGGATACCGTTCGGCGCAGCCTCGCGCTCGCCCCCGACCGCTTCTCCGTGTTCGGCTATGCTCATGTGCCGGATTTCAAGAAGCACCAGCGCATGATCAACGAGGGCGTGCTGCCTGACGGCCTTGCTCGCCACGACCAGGCCTGCGCGATCGCCAACGCGTTGAAGGAGGCCGGCTACGTGCAGATCGGGCTCGATCATTTCGCACGGCCCGGCGATGCCATGGCCGTGGCCTTGGAGGAGCGGACGCTGCGGCGCAATTTTCAGGGCTACACCACCGACAAGGGTGAAGTCTTGCTCGGTTTCGGTGCGAGCGCGATTGGCCATCTGCCGCAGGGTTACGTCCAGAACGAGGTGCAGATCGGTGCCTATGCGCAGAACATCGCCGCCGGCCGTCTCGCCACCGCGAAGGGCTATGGGCTGACCGACGACGACCGGCTGCGCGCCGACATCATCGAACGGATCATGTGCGACTTCAGTGCCGACCTCGGTGACATCTGCGCGCGCCATGGCGCGGAGGCGGGAGCGATGCTGAACTCGGCGGCGCGTCTGAAACCGCTGATCTCCGACGGCGTCGTCAGGCTGGAAGGCAATCGCCTCGCGGTCGCAAATGACTCGCGCTTCCTGGTTCGCAGCGTCGCCGCGGCGTTCGACGCGCATCTCAATCCGGCAAAGCAGCTGCATAGCAGGGCGGTGTAGTTCGTCATTCCGGGGCGCGCGCAGCGCGAGCTATGATGCGCAATTGCGTATCTGAGAATCCATTTCTGTACGTCATCCGCCGGCTGATGGATTTCCGGGTTCGCGCCAAGAGGCGCGCCCCGGAATGACAACCAGCTTGCGCTTCCACAAAGAAACTTCGCTCCCCTCCGCTATCGTCTTATCGGAACGGAGTTGTCCATGTCTTTTGGATCCGACGATCTGGTCGATGACATCATGCGTACGGCGCCGCACACGATCCGCGTATTTCTGGCCTTCAGGATGGCTTGTGTCGGTTGCCCGATAGCAACCTTCCACACGGTGGATGACGCCTGCCGCGAGCATGGCATCGACCGCGAGAAGTTCCTCGCCGCGTTGTACGATTGCGTGCCGGCGTGAAGTGGTCCGGACTTCGCGCGGGCGCGCGCGTAGTCCCGGGTGAGGGAGGGCTTTCGCCGTAAGCGGAAGCGCCCCTCACCCCTATCCTTGGCGGAGACGTTCCGGGGCGGCTCACGCCGGCCGGCTGTCGGCGTTACGCTCTGCCAGCACGACGATCCCGTGCGGGTCGCGCAGGATGATGCGCTGGCGTCCGCTCTCGACGAGGCCCTGGCTTTCCCAGCCGCTGAGGATGCGGCTGACGGTGTGCAGCGTGGTGCCGGTCATCTGCGCGATGTCCTGGCGGCTGATCGGGAAGTCGATCTCGATGCCGTGATCGAGCTTCTTGCCGGACTGCTTGGCGAGGCGCAGCAGCGCATGGGCGATGCGCTGCTCGACTTGCTGGGTCGACATTTCCAGGATGCGGGTGTGGCTCTCCTGGAGGCGCGTGCCGACGGTCTGGAGCGTGTTGGCGGCAAGCGAGGGAAACCGCTCGACCAGCCGTGGCCAGGCCGAAGTCGGCCAGATCAGCACTACGCTGTCGTCGACCGCGATCGCGGTCGCCGGATATCGCGCGGCACCGATCGCCATGGCCAGCCCAAAGGTTTCGCCGGGCGCGACATAGCGTACCACGATCTGCTCGCCGGTCGGCGTGGTCTTGGCCGCGCGGACATGGCCGTGCAGCAGCAGGAAGAAGGACTGTGCGTCCGCGCCCTGCTCGAAGATGGCGCTGTTCTTGGGATAACGCGCCGAACGGGCCTCACGCAGGATTTCGTCCAGGGCTTCCGGCGTGACCCCGGCAAACAGCGGCAAATGCGCAACCAGCGATGTGTCGACCTTGGCCATTCTGCCTCCTTGGCACCGGGGAGTGTGATGGCACCTGCGATCGTCCGATAGTTTGCGATAGCGCAAAACGGGACCGCCGGGCGGCAGTATTTTTCCAGACAACGGTTTGAAATTTATTGGAGTTGCCCCCATGGCTGGAGCCCGATCCCGCAACTTTCAGGGCTGGCCGCTGTTTGCGAACAGTTTTCGGCCCTTTTTCCTGTTCGCCGCGATCCAGGCGGGGCTGGCGATCCTGGCCTGGCTGCCGATGTTCTATGGCGAACTGTCGGTGAGTTCCGCATTCGCGCCGCGCGACTGGCACGTCCACGAGATGCTCTATGGCTTCCTGCCGGCGGTGATCACGGGGTTCCTGTTCACGGCCATTCCGAACTGGACCGGGCGGCTGCCGATCCAGGGCACCTCGCTGGGGGCGCTCTTGACCGTCTGGCTTGCGGGGCGTGTCGCGGTGACGTTGTCGGCCGATGTCGGCTGGGCGTTTGCACTGGTCGTTGACGCCGCCTTCCTGGCGCTGGTCGTCGCCGCCGCCGCGCGCGAGATCATCGCAGGCGGCAACTGGCGCAATCTGCCCGTCGTGGTGCTGGTGTCCGTTCTGCTCGCCGGCAATGTCGCTTTTCATATCGAGGCGCATGACCAGGGCGCGGCCGATGTCAGCGTCCGCGTCGGCATCGGCGTCGTCGTGCTTCTGATCGCGCTGATCGGCGGCCGCATCATTCCGAGCTTCACCCGCAACTGGCTGGTCAAGTTCAATCCCGGTCGGCTCCCGGTGCCGTTCGGACGCTTCGACGGCGCGGTGATCGGATTGAGCGCGCTCGCGCTCATCTCGTGGGTCGCAGCACCGTTGAATGCCGTCACCGGTGTTCTGATGGCGCTGGTCGGCGGGCTGCATCTGGTGCGGCTTGCGCGCTGGGCCGGCGATCGCACTTTCCGCGAGCGGCTGCTCGTGATCCTGCATGTCGGATACGTCTTCGTGCCGTTCGGCTTCATTCTGCATGCCCTGGCTGTTTTCGGAACGCTGCCGCCAAGCGCCGGCATCCACGCCTGGATGGCGGGTGCGGCGGGAACCATGACGCTCGCCGTGATGACCCGCGCGAGTCTCGGCCATACCGGCCAGGCGTTGACGGCTTCGCCGGCGATCCAGGGAATCTATGCTGCGATCGTCGTCGGAGCTCTGGCGCGGGTCGCCGCCGTGGTGCTGCCCGCGCATAGCGATGTGCTGTTGCACGTCGCCGCCTGCGGCTGGCTCATCGCGTTCCTCGGATTTGCCGTCGCGTTCGGCCCGCTGCTTGCCGGCAGCCGGCGGCGTGCCCTCGCCACGATGGGCGTGCCCGTGCCGGCGCGCTGAACTCAGGCTGCGGTCGCCGAGTGCGCATCGGGCGGCGCTGGCCGCACGCCCTTGCGCCAGTCGGTGATGGTGCAGCCGAATCGACCGCGGAACCAGCGCGCCATGGCGCTCTGCGCGGAGAAACCAAGCTGCACCGCGATGTCGGCCAGCGGCCGGTCGGGGTCGTCGATCAGTTGGGTCACGAGACCCGCGCGTTGCGCATCCAGGATGGCCGAGAAACTGGTGCCCGAAGCGGCGAGATGGCGGTGGATGGTGCGGCGGGTGCAGGCCAGATGCTCGGCGACGCGCTCGACCGTGCAGTCGCCGCCGGCGAGCAGAGTCCGCACGACCTCGTCGACCTTCCCCTCCCAACTCGCGGGCCGTGACTCGATCGCCTCGATCCGCTTGCGCAGATAAGTCGCAATCAGCGGATGCGCGCTCGGGATCCGGCGCTCCATGTCGTGCGCCGGCAGCAGGATCGCATCGTCCTCGGCGTTGAAGGTGACGCGGCAGCCGAAGAAGTCGCGATAGCGCTTGCGATCACGCGGCGGCGGATAATGCAGGTGAACCTCCTGCGGCCGCCAGTCATGCCCGTACAGCGACTGGATGATGCGGTGGACGCTGCCGAGCGCCATGTCGATCGACTGACGCGGCGCGATCGGCTGACGGCCGCGCAGGTGCAGCGTGACGGTCACGGTCTGCTTGCCGCGCGCGACCTCCAGCCGCATGCCGTCATGATGGATATGGATGAAGCGCGAGAACGCCTCGATTGCCTCGCCGACGGTCGCCTGTTCGCGCACGATCAGGCCGACCGCACCGAAATTGGTCAGGCCGCCGCGCTCGGCGAGACGCAAGCCGAAATCCTCGGCGCCGGACGCCTCTGCCGACAATTCGAGCAGACGGCGCAGGCCGGCGACGGCAATGGGGGTGTCTGGCTTGTCGAGGCAGGCCAGCGGCAGCTTGGCCTTGCGCATCATCTGTTTGGGATCGAGTCCGACCGACCGGGCGATCTCCGGGTAATAGCTCAAGCCTGCGCTGCGAACGAGGTCGGTCATGCGAACCGTTCCTGCCAGCCATTCCCGCAGATGTCCCGAAATGTAAAGTTTTTGTCTCCATCCGTCAAATCAAGGAACCGGGCCGAACATACATAAGGGAAACCGAAGCACTGGCGTGAATGCCGTGCTCACGACGGTGCGGCTGGGCGACGGGGCCCGCTGCCGTCTCGGACTATTTGACCAAGACATTGCTGGATCGGGATTATGCCGGGAAACACGCTTTCCAAGGGTGAGGTATTCGTCATCGACACCGACGCGGCCTCCCGCGAACAACTTTCGGCTGCGCTCCAGCAGAGCGCCTATGAGGTGATCTGCTTCGCTGACGGTGCATCTCTGTTATCCGAGGCAAAGGCGCGGATGCCGGCCTGCGTGCTGATGGAGCTGCTGCCCGATCGCTCCGGCCTCGACATGCTCAGGCGCCTGCGTGAGGAAAACTGCATGGCGCCGGTGCTGGTGACCTCGGCGAACGGCAGCATCGCCATGGCGGTCGACGCCATCAAGAGCGGCGCGGCCGACTTCATCGAGAAGCCATTCCGCACCCACGACATCGTCGGCCGGATCGACGCCGCCATCGACGAATTCATGCAGCCCGGCGCGAGCCGGCAGCGCTGGCTGTCCGGCTGCGAGCCGTTGACAGCGCGCGAAGTCGACGTGCTCGAGCACCTTGCCGCCGGCCTGACCAACAAGGAGATCGCCCGCCGTATGCATCTGAGCGCGCGGACGGTCGAAGGCTACCGCGCCGGCATCCTGAAGAAGGCTGGTGCGAAGAACGTGACCGATCTGCTGCGGCGCATCTTCGGCCAGGGCTCGCCGACCCAGGCGTGAGGCCGCCGCGGGATCGTCGTACGTTCTGCGGCCTTGGTGCCGCCGCAGCGGTGCCCCACGGAAACCCCAATCGAACCAGTTCCTTCCCTGCCGCGTCCAACCATGTTGGCGAGGCATTTGATCGCGTGCGTCCGGCTGGCGGCGCGGCGATACCGGCAGGAGGGACTTTATGCGCATCACCGCAAGATGTTTGGCGACGACGAGCCTGGTTCTGGTCACCATGGCGACGGCATCGCCGTCATGGGCCGCAGAATTGGCCACCAGTTCGGCGATCGATACCGTCACCGTCTATCCCGATGGCGCCACCGTCAGCCGCATCATCACGGTCGACCTGCCGTCCGGGGACTCGACCCTCGTCGCCAAGGATTTTCCGCTCACCCTCGATACGTCCTCGATCCGGGTCGAGGGTGAAGGCGGAGCCAAGCTCGTCATCGGCACAATCGACGCGCGGGCGCCGCGCGCGGCGCCGGTCAACCTGCCCGAGCTGGAAAAACGGATCGAAGCTCTGAACGACCAGCGCGCCGACCTGCAAGGCGCGATCGACTCGGCCAACGCCCGCCGTAAGTTCGCGGAGCACTTTGCGGAAGCCGCCCCCGTGGGCATCGGCGAGAAGGGCGAGGCGCGGCCGATCGCCGAATGGCGCACGGCGTTTGCGGCGGTCGGCGAGGAAATTGCGAGCGCCGATACGGCCATCCGTGATGCGACGCGCAAATTGCGCGAGATCGATCGTCAGATCGCCCAACTCGAAGTCGAGCGCAAGGCCAAGCCGGCGAGCAAGCTCGAGGTTCGCATGGACATTGCCGCGCCGGCCGCGACCAAGGCGACGTTGCGGGTCACCTACAATGTGCGCAATGCGCGCTGGCTGCCGCTCTACGACGCCCGGCTCGATACCGGCGCCAAGGACCGCAAGCCGCAACTGGAGCTGGTCCGCCGCGCCGAGATCACGCAATCGACCGGCGAGGACTGGTCCAACGTCACGCTCGGCGTCTCCACGGTTCGCATCAGCCGCGGCGGCAGCGCGCCGGAGCTGGGCTCGCTCGTGGCGCAGTATCCGCAACCGCAGAGACCAATGGCGCTCGGCGCGGCCTCCGATATGGCGCGGCCCGCGCCTATGACTCGTCAGGCACAATCGCCCGCGATGGCCAAGGTTGCAGAGTCGGCCGAACCGCGCGAACGCGCCGAGGAGCAGCAGGCAGTCGCCGAGATCGGCGACTTCCAGGCCACCTTCAGAATTCCGGGGCGCGTCAGCCTCGGCGCTGCCGAGGGCGCCAAGAGCCTGCGCATCGCGGCAATGACCGTGCCGGCCGATCTCGCTGCGCGCGCCGCGCCGGTGTTGGACCCGACCGCTTTCCTCGAAGCCAGCTTCAAGCAGACGGATGACACGACCTTGCTGCCCGGCAAAGTCGCGATCTACCGCGACGGCGTCTTTGTCGGACGCGGCAAGATCTCGGCCTCTGCCAAGGACGACATCGTGCGGCTCGGCTTCGGCGCCGACGACAAGATCAAAATCGAGCGCGCCGTGCTCAAGCGCAACGAAGGCTCGGCCGGCCTGCTGGTCACGACGTCCAAGACCGACGAGCGTTCGTTCAAGACCACCATCCGCAACGGGCATGATTTCCCGATCAAGGTCGCGATCGAGGACCAGTTGCCGGTCAGCGAGAGCGAGGACATCGTCGTCGAGATGCTGCCCGCGACCACACCCCCCACGGCCAAGGATATCCGTGACAAGCGAGGAGTGCTGGAATGGTCGTTCGACGCCAAGCCCGGCGAGGTCCGCGACATCAACTTCGCCTGGCGCGTCCGCTGGCCGAAGGACAAGGGCATGGTGATCGTGCCGGCGGGGTAGGTTGCTCGCCACAAATGAGTGCGCTCCCACTCTTGCTCGCGTCTCGAAGGACGAGGCGTGCACTCGGCTGTTACCGAGAGCCATAGCCCTGCGCATACGGGGAGCACGTTTCACCGCGGCGGTACGGCCGCCCGCATCGACTGAGGCAGCACGTACGGCACGCCGTCGCCGTCCCGGTGCACCACGGCGTCGATTTCGAAGATGTCGCGGATGATCTCGCGCGTGACGACATCCACGCGCGAGCCGTCGGCGGCGAGCTTGCCGCCGGCCAGCACGACGAGCCGGTCGGCGAAGCGGATTGCGAGATTGAGGTCGTGCAGGATCGCGATTACCGCCGTGCCGCCGGCGGCGCGCCGGCGCGCCGCTTCGACGAGGTCGATCTGGTGACGCAGATCGAGGCTCGAGGTCGGCTCGTCCAGCAACAGAAGTCCGGGGCCATGCTCGGCTTCGCCGCAGGCGAGCTGCACCAGGACGCGGGCGAAATGGGTGCGCTGCTGCTCGCCGCCTGACAGCGTCGGCAACTGCCGTTCGCGGAAATGCGATAAGCCAACCTCGTCCAGGGCCGCATCGACGAGCAAGCCTGCTTCACGCGCGCTGCGCTCGCCCGCGCCCATCAGCACGATTTCCTCGACCGTGAAGGGAAAGGTGACGTTGATGTGCTGGGACAGCATCGCGCGGCGCGCGGCGAGCTCGCGCGGCGTGAAGCTGCCGATGTCGCGCTGCTTCAGCCGGACCTCGCCTGCATTCGGCCGGAGATCGCCGGAGAGCAGCCGCAGCAGCGTCGATTTGCCGGCGCCGTTCGGGCCGATGATGGCGACCATCTCGCCGGCCGCAACCGTCAGGCCGACGCCATCGAGCAGCGTCGCGCGGCCGGCGCGCTTGCTGAGGGATCGCGCCTCGATCACGGCACTCATAGCGAGGCGAGGCCGCGCTGCCGCAGCAGGATGGCGAGGAAGACCGGTGCGCCGACCGCCGCGGTCAGGATGCCGATCGGCATCTCCGCCGGCGCCACGATCGTGCGCGCCAGCGTGTCGGCGCCAACCATCAGGATCGCGCCGAGGAGGATCGAAGCCGGCAATAGCAGCCGGTGTGTCGGTCCAATGACGAGGCGGAGCAGATGCGGCACGACGATGCCGACGAAGCCGATGACGCCGCTGATCGACACCGCGACGCCGGTCATGGCGGAGACCATGACGATCGAGATCCGCTTGAGACGCTCGACATCGACCCCACCGTGAAAGGCATCGGCCTCGCCGAGCACCAGGAGATCGAGACCGCGTGCGACGAAGGCACAGGCGGCAAGTCCGATGATGAGGATCGGCGCGAGCACGGCGGCCTTGGTCCAGGTCGCGCCGCTCATCGAGCCCAGCAGCCAGAACGTGATGTCGCGGAGCTGGCGGTCATCGGCGACGAACACCAGCAGCCCGATGCCGGCATTGGCGATGGCGGTGATGGCGACGCCGGCAAGCAGGAAGATCGCGATCGAGGTGCGGCCCGATCGGCTCGATATGCCGTAGAGGATGACGGTCGTGGCCAGGGATCCGGCGAATGCCGCGAGCGGCAGCAGCTCGGTCTGGAGAAAGCGAAGCGTCTCGCCGAAGCGCGAATCGGTGAAGACGATCGCGCTTGCGGCTGCGAGCGCGCCGCCGCTGGAGACGCCGACCAGCGCGGGATCGGCCAGCGGGTTGCGAAACAGTCCCTGCATGATCGCACCGGCCGCAGCGAGCAGGCCGCCGACCATTGCTGCCGCCGCGATCCGGGGAATGCGGATCGACCACAGCACGAGCTGGTCGCGGCTCGTCATGGCCGTGCTCTCGCCTGATAGCCCGAGTGCGGCAGGCAGGCGGGAGAGGGGGATGCCGGCGGCGCCGAGGGTCAGCGCGACGACCGCGGTGACCGCGAGCACGGCGATCAGGAGCGGAATTGCGAACGATGCGGACCGTCGTCTTGCGCTGGCGCGTCGTTCCGGGCTGCGCGCTTCGGTGCCGATCGCCACGCTCATTGCCGGCAATTCGCCGCCGAAAGCGCCGACGTGAACGCATCGCCCGGTCCGGCCAAGGCCGGATAGAGTCTTACGGACAGATCGCGCGCCGCCGCCGCCGTCCGGGGGCCGAAGCCGAGCAGATAGAGCCCATCCATCGTGATGAAGCTCTTGTTGGCCGCGACCGGTGTCAGCGCAAAGCCGGGATGGGCATAGATCGCGTCGGCCTGCAGCGAGTCCTTGCCGCGTTCGATCGACAGCGCGAATTCGGGTCTTGCCGCCGCGATCGCCTCGTCGCCAATGATCTTGTAGCCGTCGAAATCGTCGACGGCGTTGGCGGCGCCGGCGAGCTGGATGATTTCGTCGGCCGCTGTCTTCCGGCCGGCCACCATGGCCCGCCCGTTCTGGAGCGACATCACGAACATCACGCGCACCGGCCTGGTCACCTTGGCGCGCAGCCTTCGGAGTTGCGCGAGATCGGCGCCGACCGCGGCGCTCAGGCACTCGGCGCGTGCGTCGACGCCCATGGCATGGCCGACGAGCTTTATTTTCTCGATCAAGCCGTCCTCGGTGAAGGTCTCGGGCACCAGCACCAACGGCACTTTCGCGGTTTCCAGGATCTCCATGGTCTCGCGCGGACCCGAGCCCTGGATCGCCAGGATCAGGGTGGGATTGAGACCCAGCACGCCTTCGGCAGAGATCTGGCGCATGTAGCCGACATTGGGTTTGTCGTGCAGCGCCGCTGGCGGATAAAGGCTCGTTGTGTCGACGCCGACCAACCGGTTCTCGAGCCCGAGGGCATAGAGGATCTCGGTGATGGCGCCGCCGATCGAGACCGTGCGTGCGAAATCGGTCACGGCGACGTCGCGATTGCGCGCGTCATGCACTGTGATGCCGGCGGCGTGCGCGGGAGACCCGAGCGCGATTCCGCTGGAAAGCAGGAGGTTGGCGATGGTGCGACAAAGTGTCATTACGGATTATTTCGTCAGGATCAGCTTGTTCTGCGAGGTCAGGCGAAGCCGGTAACTGTCCTCACCATGCGCGATGATGATCTCGCGCTCGGCCGCAAACAGCTCGCGGCTGTCGATCCGGGTCCCCCGCATGGTGAGGGTTCTCGTTGTCGCAGAAGGGCTTCCTGCCGACTCTGCCGCGCCGCCGTTGCCGTCTCCGGACATTGCTGACATGTGAGGTGTGATGCGCTTTCTAAATCCTGGAGTGCTGCTTGTTTGTATAAGCGGCACGAAGCGCATTCCAACGGCTGCAATTTACAATCGATATAAACTGTAACCTGATGTCATTGACCGTCAGAGTGTTGCCACGTAACCAATTATGGCGGCGGGGAACTTGTCCCGAGACTTGAGAAATTAGCCAGCCAGCCGTTCGCGTTGCGAACGCACGCCAGCCAAAGACGCCAAATTTAGAAGTGAAGTGCAGGCTGGGGCTGATATGGCTGACGGGGCTAGGTATTCGCGCGTCCTGATTTTGGGCGCGTCGGTGGTGACAATCGCGGCGATGACGGCGGAGCGCGGTGTTGCGCAGACCGTCGAGCCGCAGACTGAAAGCGCGTCCTCGGAGCGGCCGAAGCAGGCGAAGCGCAAGCAGGCCAAGCCGCAGCTTGTTGCCCAGCAGGCAACGCCTGAGGCGATGAACGCCAGAGCGCAGGCCGGGGGCGTAGCGCCCGTGCAAACGCTCGATGCGATTACTGTCGCGGCAACGAAGACCGAGGAGCGCGCCGTGGATGCGTTGGCACCGGTCAGCGTCGTGACCTCGGCGCAGATCGAGGGGCGCCAGGCCAGCACGGTCGGCGATCTCATCTATAATGTGCCGGGCGTGTGGGTTCAGAATCGCGGAGATGAACCATCGACTTCGATCAATATCCGCGGCCTGCAGGATTTCGGCCGCGTCGCGGTCATCGTCGATGGCGCGCGGCAGAATTACCAGCGCACGGGCCACTTCGCCAACAGGTCCTTCTTCCTCAACCCCGAACTGATCAGCGGCATCGACATCGTACGAGGTCCGACCGCCAATATCTACGGCTCGGGCGCGATCGGCGGCGTGGCATCGTTCCGGACCAAGGACATCGAGGACGTCGTCCGCGTGGGCGAGCGCTGGGGTGTTGACGTCAAGACTATCCTTGGCAGCAATTATGGCCGCGCGCTCGGCTCGGCCTTCGGCGGCGTTCACGTCAACCCGAATGTCGACGTGTTCGCGGGCGGCACCTACTCCACGCAGGAGAATTACAAGGACGGCACCGGTTTCGAGGTCGCCAACACCGGCAATCGGCTCAGCAGCGGCATCGCGAAGCTGACGGTACGGCCGGCAGACGGCCACGAGGTCAAGCTCGGCGCCATCTTCCAGGAAGACATCTACAGCCTGGGCCAGCCGCCGCGGCGCGCCGGCGATCCCAATTCGACCAATGCGAACGGCACCAACAATCTGAACGGAACGTCGATCTACGCATCCAATGTGAAGAACTACACCACGACGCTCGGCTGGAAATACTCGCAGCCGGACGATCAATGGTTCGACTGGGATGCGAAGATCTACTGGAATCGTACCGAGAACGATCAGATCAAGACGAGACACACCAGCGCCACCCCGTCCGTCTATTGCGGCGGCGTGCCCGGAAATCCCGTGTCCGGTTGCATCGGCAGCAACCGCGGATATCTGCTCGATACGATCGGTATCGACGTGCACAACACGACGCGGTTCGACACCGGAAGCTGGCGCCACGCGGTGACGTATGGCCTGGACGCTTTCCAGGACAAGGTCTCCACGCGGGACAGGACAGGCACCGCCGAAGTCACCACGCCTGGCGGCCAGCGCACTGTCTCCGGCGGCTTCGTGCAGTGGAAGGCAAATTACACCTCGATGCTCGAGGTGATCGGCGCCTTGCGCTACGACAATTATCAGCTTTCCTCTGCAACCTCGTCGTCGGGCGGCGATCGCCTGTCGCCAAAGATCACGGTCGCCCTGGTTCCGACCGCGGTCGTGACCCCTTATGCCAGCTACGCCGAAGGCTATCGTGCGCCCTCGATCACGGAAACGCTGGTCAGCGGACCGCATTCCGGCGCGACGGTCAACGATTCGTTCTTCCGCTGTCCGTCGGGCACGCCGGGGCCGGGCGCGGATTCGACCTTCTGCTTCGTGCCGAATCCAAACCTGCGAGCTGAGGTCGGCAAGAACAAGGAAATCGGCTTCAACATCAAGAAGAACGATCTCTTCACGTCGGGCGACACGCTGCGCGGCAAGATCAACGTCTTCCGCAACGACGTCAGCGACTTCATCGATCAGGTCGCCTACGGAAATCCGCTCGTGGTGCCGACCGGGCCGCCGCCGGCGCCCAGCATCACGGTGTTGCCGTTTCTGCAATATCAGAACATCGCCTCGGCGCGCATCCAGGGTGTGGAGGCCGAGGCGATGTACGACGCCAACCTCTGGTTCTTCGGCCTGTCGGGCACCTACCAGACTGGCAAGAACCTGCAGACCGGGTTTGGCCTCTACAGCATCCCGCCGCAGAAGGTCACCACGACTGCGGGCGTCCGCCTGCTCGACCGAACCCTGGTTCTGTCGGTGATGTGGACGTCGGTACTTGCGAACTACGACATTCCCCGGACCTACACACCGGCTACCTCGTACGAGCTCGTGAATTTCTATGCGCAGTATCAGCCAACGCCCGATCTCACGCTCAACTTCTCGGTCGAAAATCTTCTCAATCAGTACTATCGGCCCTACGCCATTCCGGTCGGCAGCACGGGTGATACGCAAAACGACGTGAAGTGGGCGAGCGCCGGTGCCGGGCTCGTGATCAAGGGAGGCCTCAAGTACCACTTTGGCGGTACCTAAACAGGGGACCCGATGTCCTCTGCGGGAATGCCCCGCTGATCTCCAGAACCACGCTGATGTCTCAGCGTGGCTTCTGTACGTTCCAGAATATCCGACCGGCAATCGCCGATTTACAAGACACAGGAGAAAAATCGAATGTTCATCGCAATGAATCGCTTTCAGGTGAAGCTCGGCTCGGAAGCCGCCTTCGAGACCGTCTGGCGCACCCGGGAGTCATATCTCGGCAGCATGGCCGGCTTCGTTGAATTCCATTTGCTCAAGGGGCCGGTGCTCGAGGATCACACGCTGTACTCCTCGCACACAGTGTGGGTCGACAAGGCAGCTTTCGAGGCTTGGACGCGCTCGGAGGAATTCCGCCGCGCACATGCCCGCGCCGACAACAAGACCGGCGAAAGCCTCTATCTCGGCCATCCCAAGTTCGAGGGCTTCGAGGTCATCCTGACCGAGCGCAAGACGAACGCGGCCGCTTAGATCGCGGCTGATCACGATAGGGAGCCGGACATGCTGAGCACCGATCTCGGCGATCTCAAGGCGCATATGGCCGACAATCCCGGTGCGGTGATCGAGGACGTTGCGCGCGAGCGCAACGTCAGCCCGCGCGCGGTGATCGAGGCGCTGCCGTCCTCCATGGTGCGCATCGGCAGCGGCGAGCATTTCGCCACCGCCATGCGGGACATCGCCGAATGGGGCGAGGTCACGCTGATCGTGCATACGGACGATGCGATATTCGAGTTCACTGGCAGCATTCCCGCGGGCGAGATCGGCCGCGGCTATTTCAACCTGATGCAGCCGAAAGGACTGCACGGACATCTTCGCCACGAGCGCTGTGCGGCCGTTGCCTTCGTCGAGCGGCCGTTCATGGGGAAGACTTCGGCCTTCGTCGCCTTCGTGAACGCCGACGGCGGCATCATGTTCAAGGTTTTCGTCGGCCGCGACGAAACGCGGGCGCTGCGTGCGGATCAACTGGCGCGGTTTCGGCAACTCGCGGACCGTCTTGCGGCAAAGCCGGCCACTTAGCTTTCTCTATCTGTCGGGAGATCAGGATGCAGGGCAATCTTTGGCTTCGGCATGTGGTCATGACAATCGCACTGGCGCTCGCGCCGGCGCCGGCCTTCGCGATCGACGAGGCGCTGTTGCCGCGCAATCTGTCGCCCTGGGGCATGTTCCTCGGTGCCGACATCGTCGTGAAGACTGTGATGGTGGGATTGGCCGTCGCCTCGCTGATGACATGGACGGTGTGGCTGGCCAAGAGCATCGAGCTGCGCCGCAAGGGCGCGCTTGCCTTGCGCCGGACGCGCGCGCTCGAGGGCAATATCAAGCTGACAGAGGCGGCCGAACGGGCCGGCGATGCGCATGATGCGGTCGCCCAGCTCATCCAGTCCTGCGCGAAGGAGGCGGAGCTGTCCGGCGGCGTGCTCGACGATGGTCTTCAGGAGCGCGTTGCGCTGCGGCTGGAGCGGGTGGAGGCTGCGATGTCACGGCAGATCGCGCGCGGCACCGGCGTGCTCGCCACCATCGGCGCCACCGCGCCCTTCGTCGGCCTGTTCGGCACGGTCTGGGGCATCATGAACGCCTTCATCGGCATCTCCGAGAGCCACACCACCAGCCTCGCGGTGGTCGCGCCTGGCATCGCCGAAGCGCTGCTCGCCACCGCGCTTGGTCTCGTCGCCGCAATCCCCGCGGTCGTGATCTACAATCACCTCGTCCGAGGCATCGCCAATTATCGCGCGCTGCTCGGCGACGCCTCGGCGCAGCTCATGCTGCTGGTCAGCCGGCAGCGCGACCACCGGGAATTCCGTCTGGCGCGGGCGGCGGAGTAGGGCCATGGCAGCAAAGCTCGGCGCATCGAGGCTCGGCTCGCGCGGCGACGCGAGCGATCTCGACGTCACCCACGAGATCAACGTCACGCCGTTCATCGACGTGATGCTGGTGCTGCTGATCATCTTCATGGTGGCAGCCCCACTCGCAACCGTCGATATCGGCGTTGAGCTGCCCGCCACCGCCGCCGAGCCGGCGCCGCGGCCGGACAAGCCGACCTTCGTGACGGTGAAGCCGGATCTCACCGTGGCCGTCGGTGAGGAGACAATGGCACGCGAAGGCCTCGTCACGGCGCTCGATGCGGCCACCAAGGGCCGCAAGGATGAACGCATCTATCTGCGCGCCGACAAGGCCGTCTCCTATGGAGACCTGATGGAGGTGATGAACGCCCTGCGCAACGCCGGCTATCTCAAGGTCGCGCTGGTCGGCCTCGACGGACGCAACTGATGACCGCGAACGCCTTCGCCCTGCATGAGCCGCTCGGCGAGCGTGAGGGCGCGCGCTGGGGCGCTTCGGCGGCGGCGATCGTGGCGTTGCACATCGCGGCCGCAATGCTCGCGATGAACTGGCTGAAACACGTGCCGGACGAGGGCGTCAACATGCCGGCCGTCCTCGTCGATATGACGCCGGAGACGTCGGCACCGCAGGCAACACCGCTCGATATCGCGCCCGGACCGGTGATGCAGCAGGCGGACGCCTCGCCGCCGGAGCCGGTGCAACAGCAGGCCGTCGAAGACATGATTCCGCCGACGCCGCCGCAGGAAAAGCCGGATGTGGTTGCGCCGCCGGAGCAGAAGCTCGAGCCAGCTCCGCCGAAGCCCGAGCCCGCGAAAGTCGTGCCCGTCGAGAAGCCGGCGCCGGCCAAGCCCAAGGTGGTGCGCCCCGATGCCCGGAAGCCGTCGGAGGCGCCCCCAGCGCCCCGCACCAGCGCACCGCCGCGTGCGGAGCGCGAAGCTCCGCTTGCCTCGGCGGTGAGTGCTGGTGCCGTCGCATCCGCGATGGCGACCTATTACCAGCGCGTCCGCGCGCATCTGATGCGCTTTCATCAGTATCCGGCCGGTGCGAATGGTCAGAAAGGTGTCGTCAGGCTGAGCTTCACGCTCGGCCGCGGCGGCCAGGTCCTGTCCAGCCGAGTTAGCGGATCGTCGGGTGTTGCGGCGCTTGACGCCCAGGCCGCAGCGATGATGCGTCAGGCCCAACCATTTCCGGCAATGCCGCCCGAGATCACATATTCAACGGTTCCTATCAACATCCCGGTGATCTTCGGGAGATGAAGGAGCTCCTCCCCCGCGCCAAGCGGGAGAGGAGCTGACACAGGCTCACTTCGCCTTCAGGAAATCCGCGACTTCGAGCAGCATGAACTCGTCGTCGTCGGCCTTGTTGGGATCGCGGCTGGAGGAGAACGGCAGATTGTTGTCGTTGCCGACGATGATGTGGACATCGTCGACGCGATCGACGTTCTCGATGGTAAAGAACGGGAAGGTGTAGACGCCGTCGTTGAGCGGCTTCTTCGCCTTCTTGTCGGGATCCCTGATCTTCATCAGGTCGATATAGCCGATCTTGCGCACGGGCTTGCCGACATTGGCGTCGGTCAGCTCGATCTTGTAGATGCGCTTGAACTTGGCAAGGTCAGGAAAGCAGTTCTCGCCGCGCTGGCCTTGCGGACAGGCCTTGTCGGCGGTGCCTTCGCCATTGTCGCGCTCGATGATCAGGCCGGAGGCCTGATCGATCATGTTGAAATCGCCGATGGCGTTGCCGTTCTGCTCGAACACATACTGCCAGTGGCGGCCGGTGAATTTTTCCGCGGCGACGTCGAATTCGAGGATGCGGGCGGCTTCCTTGCCGTCGACCTTCTCCCAGTCCTTCTTGTCGGCGTCCCACAGCGGTCCTTCGAGCAGGCCGTAGAGGAATTTTCCGTCCTTGGACGACGCAAAGCCCTCATAGCCCTTGGAGCGGCGGAGGTTGACGTTGGTGTAGGTCGCGCCCGGCGCGGCCGGCGTCCCCACCGCCCAATTGTCCGGCGAGCGCACCGGCTTGCCGTCCGCGACCGTATCGAACACGCCGAGGATCTTGCCTGTCTTGTCGGCCTTCAGGATGTAGGGGCCGAACTCGTCGCCGATCCAGAAGGTGTCGCCGATGATCTGGAAGCCTTCGGTGTCGAAATCGGAGCCGGTGAGGTAACGCTTCTGCGTGTCTTCATGCACGATGCGGAAGGGCACCTTCTTGTCGGGATCGTGCAGGAAGATGGTCTCCAGCCGCTCGATCTTGCCCCCGGCCCAGTCCATCTTGTAGCGGTTGAGATACAGCATCGAATCCGGCGAGTTGGCGCGCGCGCCCATGCCGTTGTCGGTGATGACCCAGAAGCTGCCGTCGGGCATGGTCTTGATACCGGAATGGCCCTGCAGCGGCTGTCCCTTGAACGGCAGCGACACGCCGGTCGGACGTTCATAGGACTTGCCCATCACCGTGCCGAGCGCGTCGACGCGCTTGCCGGTGGTGTATTTGCCCGAAATCTTGAGATCGGCGGGGGCATCTGCGGGAGCGTCGATGAAGGTGGCGGCCGGCATCACTGCGTGGCCGGCAAGCTTGGCCGGGAATTCGCCTTCGCTCTGCGCGAGCGCGGGGCTCGCGGTGAAAATGATCGTTGCGACGGTGGCAAGAAAAGTCGCGCGCATGTGCGTCTCCTGTTGGCGGAGCACGTCTTATGCGGATCGCGTGTTGCAGTTTTGTGAAGCCGGGCCAAACGCCGCGGTGGCCGGCTACTCCTTCACCGCGCCCGTCAGCGAGGACACGTAGTAATCGACGAACAGCGAGTAGAAGATCGCAACCGGCAGCGATCCCAGCAGCGATCCCGCCATCAGCGCGCCCCACTGGTAGACGTCGCCGGTGACGAGCTCGGTCAGGATCGCGACCGGCACGGTCTTGTTGGCGCCGCTCTGGATGAAGGCGAGCGCATAGATGAACTCGTTCCAGGACAGCGTGAAGGAGAAGATGCCGGCCGAGATCAGCCCGGGCACGGCCAGCGGCAGCGTGATCCGCCGCAGGATCTGCAGGCGCGTTGCGCCGTCGACCAGCGCGCATTCCTCGAGCTCGTAGGGGATCGACTTGAAATAGCCGATCAGGAGCCAGGTGCAGAACGGCACCAGGAAGGTCGGATAGACCAGGATCAGGGCCAGAGGTGAGTCGAAGAGACCGAACTGCACGATCACGGTGGCCAGCGGAATGAACAGGATCGATGGCGGCACGAGATAGGCGAGATAGATGCCGAGGCCGACATAGGGGCTCCCTCGGAAGCGCAGGCGTTCGATCGCATAGGCGGCGAGCGTCGACGCGATCAAGGACAGCGTGGTCGAGCCGATCGCCACCGTCATCGTCGTCCACAGCCAGCGCGGATAGGCGGTGTCGAACAGCAGATGCTTGATGTGCGCCAGCGTCGGCGACGTGATCCAGAACGGGTTGTGCGCCTTGTAGTTCAGCAGCTCCGCATTCGGCTTGAACGAGGTGATCGCCATCCAGTAGAACGGAAACAGCAGGATCAGCACGAAGCAGCCGAGCGGCAAATAGATCATCATCAGCCGCCGCAGCCCGGAATCCCAGGCCATGGTGTCGGGTACGGCCTTGGCGTCGGCGACAGCCGCTCGGGCGACGGTATCAGTCATTGCTCTCTCCCTGCTGCCATTTGCGGCGCGCTAGGCCGAAGTAAGAGAACAGCGTCGCGAACACCAGGAACGGGATCATCGACACCGCGATCGCGGCACCTTCGCCCAGCTCACCGCCGGCAATACCGCGCTGAAACGCCAGCGTCGCCAGCAGATGGGTCGAGTTGACCGGCCCGCCGCGGGTGATGGCGTAGACCAGCTGGAAGTCGGTGAAGGTGAAGATGATCGAGAAGGTCATGACGATGGCGAGGATCGGCATCATCATCGGGAAGGTGATGTAGCGGAAGCGCTGCCAGGCGCTGGCCCCGTCCAGCATCGCGGCCTCGTAGAGCGAGGGCGAGATGGTCTGCAGGCCCGCCAGCAGCGAGATCGCGACGAAGGGGATGCCGCGCCAGATGTTGGCGACGATCAGCGAGAAGCGTGCCGGCCATGGCGAGCCGAGGAAGTCGATATTGCTCGAACGCCAACCCAGCACGTCGACGAGAAGATAGGAGATGATCGAGAACTGCGGATCGTAGATCCACCAGAACGCCAGCGCCGAGAGCACGGTCGGCACGATCCAGGGCAGCAGGATGATCGCACGCAGGATGCTCTTGAACGGAAAATGGTTGTTGAGTAGCAACGCGAGCCAGAAGCCGAGCGCGAACTTCCCGAAGGTCGCTATCCCCGTATAGACCACGCTGTAGAACACCGCGTTCCACCACAAGGGATCGGTGAGCAGATACTGGAAATTCTCGAGGCCGACGAAGATACCGCGCCGCCCGATCGTGGTGTCGGTGAAGGCGAGCCAGATGCCGAGGCCGAGCGGATAGGTGAGGAACACCGAGAGCAAGCCGATCGCGGGCGCCAGGCACATCACGATCAGGAACGGCTTGTAGTCGAACAGCCGCACCAGCCAGGACGGCTGCCGGTGCGCGAGGCCGGTGGAGGAGAGGGTGGTCACGGACATCAGTTTGTTGCCCTGTTCTAGGAAGTCACTCCACCGTCATTGCGAGGAGCCCGTGACAAAATTGCGAAGCAATTTTGCACTGGTGCGACGAAGCAATCCAGACTGTATCCGCGGAGGGCTTCTGGATTGCTTCGCTTCGCTCGCAATGACGGCCCTTACCGCTGCCGCCGGAAGTACCGTTTGCAGCGCTGCTCCGCTTCCGCGGCGGCGGCCTCCGGCGTCGCCGCCCCGGTCGCGACCGAGGCGAACATCTGCACCGTCACATAATCCGCACGAACAGCGCCGGTAGCAGTCGAGATCGGGCCCTTGTAGCCGGCGTAGTACTTGCTGTTCATGGTATTCTTGAAGATCGCGACCTTGGGATCGCTCTTCCACACTGCCGCATCGGCGTAAGCCGCGAGCGATTGCGACCAGTAGCCGCTGTTGGCGTTGAGCCACGGCTCGTACTGTTCCTTTTCCAGCATGAATTGCAAGAAGGCCTTTGCGGCATTTGGGTACTGGCTGTGCTTGAACACCATGGCATTCAGCGTCAGTCCCGACATTGGCGAGGCTTGTGCGTGGAACTTCGGCAACAATTGATGTTCTGAATCTTCGGCAATCGGAGCCGTGGCCGGATCGTTCTTCAGCGAAAAATAGAGCGAGACGCCGTTTGCGGTCAGTGCGATCTCTTGCGATGAATAGGCGCGATTGTTGCTGACGTCGTTCCAGGACGGTGTGCCGGCGATGAAGGTTGGATAGAGCTCCTTCACGTATTTCAGCGCCGCGACAGTTTCCTTGCTGTTGATGGTGACATTGCCTTCCTCGTCCAGCAGCGCGGCGTTGTGCGACCACATCATCCAGTCCGCGAAGCCGTTCCCGTCGCCCACCGCATTGCCGAGCGCAAAGCCGGCCGGTTTTCCCGCCTGCTGCAGCTTCTTGCACAGATCGAGAAAGCCGGCAGGATCTTCCGGGACCTTGTCGAACCCAACGGATTTGAGGACCGACTTGCGATAGATCAGAGGCCCGGCCGTAGCCCCGAACGGGATTCCGATCCAGGTGTCGCTCTTGGCCTTCTTGCCGTAGGCCATCGCAAGATTTTGCCAGCCGCCATACTTCTTGCCGAGATAGTCGGCGACGTCGGTCAGGTCGATCAGCTTGTCGACGTAGATGTGGGGAGCGTCGGAGAAGCCGATGATGATGTCGGGGCCGGCGCCGGAGTTCGAGGTGACCGCGGTCTGCTGGTTGATGTCCTCCCAGCCGACGAAGTCGACCTTGACCTCGACCCCGGTCTCCTTGGTGAACTTTGCCGCATTTGCGCGGAACACATCCTCGTCGGCCTGGACGAAACGCACCGGGCGCAGCATCCGCAAGGATGCACCCTTCTCGATCTCGCGCTTGGGCGCCGCCACGTCCGCGGCCTTGATATTGGATGTTTGCGCTGCAGCACCGGTGGCCGCGAGCGTTGCAGCGGACAGGCCCAGCGCCAAGGCATCACGACGTGTGATGTCGTTCCTCATCAGTACCTCCCTATGATGTCTCCCTTCCCGGCGTTGATCACCGGTGAAGGGTCGTTTCGGTCGTCGGCGCGTTCGCGCCGACCGCCTAGCTGTTCGGCCCCCGATCCATGCTGACGGGTTGCCAGCGACGGAGCGTGGTGGACTGCAGCACCGACGGATTGACACAGCTTACCGGCCACATGCCCTGCAGCACCAGTGACAATTCGTAGCCCACCCGGCGCTTGCGCGCTTCGTCAAACCGTGCCGAGGCCGACGCCACATGGGCGGTCAGGGTCACGTTCTCCATGCCGAGCAGGGGATTGTTGTGCGAGGGCGGTTCCTTCTCCAGCACGTCGAGGGCGGCGTGGGCTATCCAGCCCTCCTGCAGCGCCTTGATCAGGCTCTCCTCGTCCACGGTGGCGCCGCGCCCGGTGTTGACGAAGATCGAGCCCTTCTTCATCTGCCGAAAGTGCTTCTCGGTCAGCATGTGATGGACCTCCGGCCTTGCCGGGGCATGCATCGAGACGAAGTCGGATTGCGACAGCACCTCGTTCAGCGTCGCCGGGATCACGCCGTGGTCGTACATCAGCGTTTCCTGAATGAAGGGATCGTAGGCCATCATGCGCAGGCCGAATGGTGCCGCGCGCTTCGCAACGGCACGGGCCACGCGGCCGAACGAGATGAAGCCGAGCGTCTGGCCCATCAGCCTGGGGACCTTGAGCAGCGCTGGCCGGCCCTCGGCCCAGCGGCCGTCGCGCACCATGCGGTCCTGCTCGACCAGACGGCGGAAGCCGGCGAGCAGCAGCATCATGGCGTGATCGGCGACCTCCTCGATGAAGGTGTCGGGGATGTTGGTGACGGGAATGCCGCGCGCCGTGGCGGCCTTGACGTCGACGCTGTCGACGCCGACCGAGCCGAGCGTGATGACCTTGCAGCCTTCCAGCGCGTCGATGATGGTCTTGGTGATGGGGATGCCCTTGGCGTAGATCGCGTCGGCGGACTTCGCGGCGGCAATGAATCCGGCTTCGTCAGCGGGCGCCTCGACGATCTCGGCATCGATCGGATCGAGCGCTTCGCGCTCGAAGGAATAGTCGCTGCCCGCGACCGTGAAGCTCGCGCCCTTCGGCGTCACCACCCTGTATTTCGGCATTTCTCGCTCCCGATTTGGTTTGTCGGTTCTTGTTGCGACCCGCCTCCGCGGGTGGGTCTTTACGTCTTTTACGCGAAATCGAGCTGATGGCCTACAATTCCCGGTTGTCGGGCCGGAGATAAGTTGCCGGTTTCCGCGCCTGCGTCCGGGCTTCTACGGAGGCGCGTAAGTAACTTGCTAAGGGGTCGGCCAATAGAAGTTGATTTGATTTTGATCGATCTGGTCGCGTGCCCGTATCCCCTTATTGCCGGAGCCATCCCGTGAAGTTGAGCAATCTGAAGATCGCCCCCAAGCTGGGCATCCTTGTCGGCGTGGCCCTGCTCGGACTCTGCGTCGCTGGCCTGTTGGCAGCGCACTTGATGCGGCGGGAATTGGTCGACGCCCGCTTGGAGCAGACCAGAGCCATGGTCGAAATGTCGCGGAACATGGCGCTCGGTCTGCAAAAGCAGGTCGATGCTGGGCAGCTCACCAAGGACGCGGCGATCGCGGAGTTCGTCCGTCGCGGCAGCTCGATGACCTATGATAAAGGCTCGGGCTACATATTCGCCTATACGATGGAAGGGGTCGCCGTGCTGACGCCCGACCCGAAGCAGCACGGCACCAACCGCCTGGACATCGAAACCAACGGCCGCAAGCTCGCGCGCGAGCTGCGCGACGGTGTCGCTGCCAAAGGCGACGTCACACTGCGGTACGAATATAATCGCCCCGGCGAAAAGGAAGTTATCCGCAAGCTGTCCTATGCTGTGGCGATTCCCGGCTGGAACATGTTCGTCGGCACAGGGGCGTATCTCGATGACCTCGATGCCAAGCTGGCGCCGGTGGCCTGGCTGCTCGGTCTCTCCCTGATGGGCATCATGCTCGTGGCCGGCGCCGTCGCCTGGCTGATCGGCCGCAGTATCAGCCGGCCGCTGAGCCTGCTCGGGACCCGCATGAAGGAGCTCGCCGACGGCAGACTGGAGGGGGATATCCCGGGCGTCGGCCGCGGCGACGAGATCGGCGCGATGGCCGCGACCGTCCAGATCTTCAAGACCAATGCGGAGAAGATTCGCGAGCTCGAGCAGACCGAGGCGGCTGCACAGCAGCGGGCCGCGGCGGAACGCCGCAATGCGATGGTGGAGCTCGCCAACGACTTCGAACGCAGCGTCAACGGCATCGTCCGCTCGGTCTCCTCGGCCGCGGCCGGCATGCAGACGACGGCGCAGTCGATGACCGCGACCGCCAGTGATGCCTCGTCGCGTGCGGCGACGGTCGGCGCTGCCTCGCAAAAGGCCTCCGGCAATGTCGGCACGGTCGCCGCGGCCGCCGAAGAGCTGTCGAGCTCGGTTGCGGAAATCTCCCGCCAGGTGACGCGCTCGACGGAAGTCGCGAGCCGCGCCGTCAGCGACGCCGAACGCACCAATGCCACGGTGCAGGTGCTCTCGACCGGCGCCGAGAAGATCGGCGAGGTCGTCAAGCTGATCCACTCGATCGCGGCGCAGACCAACCTGCTCGCGCTCAATGCCACCATCGAAGCGGCCCGCGCCGGTGAGTCCGGGCGCGGCTTCGCCGTCGTCGCCTCCGAGGTCAAGGCGCTCGCCAACCAGACCGCCAAGGCGACCGAGGAGATCTCCGCGCAGGTCGCGGCGATGCAGACCTCGACCAGCGATGCGGTCACGGCCATCTCCGGCATCACCCAGACCATCGCCGAGATGAGCGAGATCACCGCGGGCATTTCCGCATCGATCGAGCAGCAGGGGGAGGCGACCCGCGAGATCGCCCGCAACATTCAGTCGGTCGCAACCGGCTCGAGCGAGATCAACGCCAATATCGGCAGCGTCACCTCTGCGGCGGAAGCGACCGGCAACGCGGCCACCGACGTGCTCACCAATGCCCGTGAGCTGGACAGCCAGTCCGGCGCCTTGCGCAACGCGGTGGACGGCTTCCTCGCCAAGGTGCGTGCGGCGTGAGTTTCCTGCGCTGAATTCGTAAGGTGGGCAAAGACGCGAAAGCATCGTGCCCACCTTTTTTCCATCCTCTCGCCCGTCATGTCCCGCGAAGGCGGGGCATCCAGTACGCCGCAGCCTCTCGGTTCCAGCCGCCGTCTCGGAGTACTGGATCGCCCGCCTACACGGGCGATGACAGTAGCAGTGGCGGACTCTACTGCTTCTCGATCTTCGCGTTGGTGATCAGCTTTTCCCACAGCACGAGCTGCTCGTTGACGAACGTGCCGAGCTGCTCCGGCGTCCCTGAGAACGCGTCCATGCCGAGCGTGGCGAGCTTGGCCTTGATCTCGGGATTCTCGACGATCTTCCTGATCTCGGCGTTGAGGCGCACCACGATCTCCTTGGGCATGCCGGCGGGACCGAAATAGCCTTGCCAGGACGAGATGTCGAAATCAGGCACGCCGGCCTCCTGCATCGAGGGCAGATGCGGCACCAGTGGCGAGCGGTCCTTGGTGGTGACCGCGAGCGCGCGCAGCGCATTCCCGTTGACGTGCGGCAGGCCGGTCAGGATATCCACGAACATCATCGACACGCGGCCGCCCATGACGTCGTTGAGCGCCGGCGGCGAACTCTTGTAGGGCACGTGCAGCAGGTCGAGCCCGGCATTATGCGCAAAGGTCGCGCCCGACACGATCGCCGAGGACGATCCCGAGGCGTAGCTCAGCTTGCCCGGATTGGCCTTGCCATAGGCGACGAGCTCGCCGACGGTCTTGGCCGGCACTTCCGGATTGACCACCAGCATGAAGGGCAGATCGCCGGTGCGCGCGATCGGGGTAAAATCCTTGACCGGATCGTAAGTGAGGCTCTTCAGCAGATAGGGATTGGCCGAATGCGTGGTGTTGGTGGTTACCAGCAGCGTGTAGCCGTCGGGGGCGGCCTTTGCGACATAGGTCGCGGCCAGCATGCCGTTGGCGCCCGCCTTGTTCTCGATCACGATGCCGACGCCGAGCGCCTGCGACAGTTGCTGCGAAATCAGCCGCGTCGTGGTGTCGGTGCCGCTGCCGGCCGCGAACGGCAGCACCAGCGTGATGTTGCGGCTGGGATAATTGTCGGCCTGTGCCGCGGATGCGGCGGCGAGACAGAGCGCGGCCGTAGCCACGGCGCGCAGGTTTCGAATCAACGCTGAAATCATGTCTGGACGTTCCCTCTTCTTGGTTGGCTGGGAACCTAGCTGCTCTGATCCGAAACCGGAAGACGGGAGTTTGTCTCGTGCCCCGGACGCTGCGCAGCACGAAATGATGCGCCGCAGAGCCGGGGCCCATGCTGCGGCACTCTGTGTCCCGGCTCTGCGCAGCAGCATTGCACGCTGCAGCGCGTCCGGGACACGAGCCCGCAGCGTCCGTCCCGCGGAATTACTTCACCGCCGAACCCTGGCGCGAGGCGATCACGACGCCGGCGAGCACCAGCGCGTAGCCGATCAGGTGGAACCGCTGCAGCGTTTCGCCGAGCAGCAGGATCGCCATCGCCGAGCCGAACACCGGCACCAGATGGAAGAACGGCGCCGCCCGGTTCGGCCCGATCAGCGCCACGCCGCGGTTGAAGAAGAGATAGGCCAGCGTCGAAGGGAAGATCAGGATGTAGCCCATCGTCGCCAGCGTGATCCCGTCGAAATGCAGCACGCGGCCGCTGGCCGCCTCCCATATCGCTGTGGGCAGCAGCATCGTCGCGCCGCAGCAGGTGGTGAAGGCCAGAAAGGAGAGCTGGTGGATCTTCGGCCGCCGCGGGATGAACACCGAGTAGAGTCCGAACGCCACCAGCGAGGAGGCGAACATGAGGTCGCCCCGGTTGAAGCTGATGCTCGCGAGCGCGGCGAAATCGCCGCGCAGGATGATGACGAGCACGCCGAGCAGCGAGATTGCGATGCCGGCGAGCTGCGCACCCGTCAGCCGCACGCCGAACAGCACCAGCGACCACAGCGCCACGAACAGGGGGCCTGCCGACTGGATCAGCAGCGCGTTCAACGCCTCCGTGTACTGCATCGCCCAGTACGAGATCGCGTTGTTGAAGGCAAAGCCCACCAGCGACAGGAACAGCATCAGAGGCAGGCTCCTGCGCAAGGCAGGCCAGTCGCTCTTCAGGTGCGGCCAGGCGAACGGCAACAGGATCAGGAACACGCCGAACCAGCGAATCGTAGTCACCGTCAGCGGCGGCACATGCGCGCCGACATGGCGCGCGAGCACGATATTGCCGGCCCAGAACAGCGAGGTCAGGCTCAGCAGCAAGTAAGGCTGGTTGTTGAGCCAACTGGCCGGATTGGAGGCCTTTGGCGCGGGCGAAGCGATCGTCATTGGCGTTGCTTACGAGCTTGCGCCGGATTGGCGTCATGGCACAAGTCACAGCGCCGCAATGCTACAATGCAGGCATGACCCGAGGAGGCGGCTTTGGCGGTTAATATGTTGAACATCGAGGGGCTGGAGCAGATCGATCCACAGTCGCCGGTGGTGATGTTGAACCTGATGCGTTTCCACGCGCGCTCGCGTGACGGCGACGGATCCGGCTGGGACGCATACTTGCGCTACAGCGCGATCACCGTCCCGATGATCAAGGCGCGCGGCGGCACCTTGCTCTGGACCGGCGAGGCGAAGGCCATCGCGCTCGGACCGCACGCCGGCAACGACTGGGACTTTGTGGCGCTGGTCTATTATCCGACCGTCGCGGCCTTCCTCGACATGATGACCTCCGAAGCCTACGAGCGCGAAGCCGACCCGCATCGCCTCAATGGCTGCGCCGAGCACGTGATCATTGCGACCAGCGAGGCGTACAGCAAGTTCAGGACGAAGTAGGAATGTCTGTGGCGCGGCTCTTTCCCTCTCCCCTTGTGGGAGAGGGTGGCTCGCCGCGATAGCGGCGAGACGGGTGAGGGGTTCTCTCCTCACGGACAATCGCGCGAGTGGAGAGAACCCCTCATCCGGCGCTTCGCGCCACCTTCTCCCGCAAGGGGAGAAGGAAGAATTCAACTCGCCTGCGTCCTCGACGCCACGAACACGCCCGACAGCACCAATGCAAAACCGATGAAGTGGAACGCCTGGGGGAGTTCGCCCAGAAAAAACATCGCCATGATCGAGCCGAACACCGGCACGACGTGGAAGAACGGCGCGGCGCGGTTGGCGCCGATCAGGCGCACGCCGCGATTGAAGCAGAGATAGGCGAGCGTCGAGGGAAACACCGCGACGTAGAACAGCGTCAAGAGATTCGGCCCGTCGAGCATCATGACCGGGCGCGCGTACAATTCCCAGATCTCCAGCGGAATGAGGCAGGCGGCGCCGACCCCGAAGGTGAAGGCGAGGAACGACAGGCCGTGCATCGGCGGACGCTTCAGGCTCAGCACCGAATACAGCCCGAAGATCACTAGCGCGCCGATGAAGATGAGATCGCCCTTGTTGAACTCGATGCTCGAAAGCGTGGTGAAATCGCCGTGCAGCAGGATCGTGAGCACGCCGCACATCGACAGCAGCACGCCGAACGCCTGCGCCGCGGTGAGCCTGATGCCGAGGATGGCCAGCGACCACAGCGCCACGATCAGCGGCGCGGATGACTGCAGCAGCAGCGTGTTGAGGGCCTGGGTATGTTCCAGCGCCCAATATTGCAGCGTGTTGAAGGCGCCGATGCCGGCGACAGACAGCGTGACCATCAGGCCGAGCTTGCCGCGGATCGCGGGCCAGTCCTGCGCGAGATGCTTCCAGGCGAACGGCAGCACCAGCAGGAAGGCGAAGAACCAGCGCAGGAACGACAGCGTGACCGGCGGGATGTGGCCGGCGGCGAGGCGCCCGACGATGGCGTTGCCGGCCCAGCACAGCGCGGTGATGCTGAGCAGCAGATAAGGCTGGTTGGCGATCCAGCTATGACCGGATGTTTCCGCGCTGGTGGTTTGACCGGTGGCGGACATTGTGTCTGGTGGGCCCCGCGTACACCGAGGCTTCCGGCCCGGCGGGATCCGGGCCGGCTGATCGCCCGGCGCTGCCCAAAGACACGGAAATCGAAGTTGCTTCAACGGGGCCGGATGCATCGCGACCATGCAGCGGCGGATCGAGCCTCTTACGCTTTGGTCGAAGGGAGCGCGCCGACGGCGAAGGTTTCTGGATTTTCCGGGGATATCAAAGGCTTGGAGCGGCCTCGAAGCCCTGAAAAAGTCCGGTTCTTGCTTGCCTAGAGAGGCTGCTTCCTTTATCCGGTTGGGCTGCCTCGCGTGTGATCGGCCTTGGGCCGGGAATTGGGCTGGGCGCAGGCATGATCCCGGAAAAGTGGGTCCCGGTTTTCTGTTCGGATCATACCACCTACAGAGAAATCTTCGAAGGATTACCCGCGAATGGCCAATGTTGTCGTCGTCGGCGCCCAATGGGGCGACGAAGGGAAGGGCAAGATCGTCGACTGGTTGTCGGAGCAGGCGGACATCGTCGTCCGCTTCCAGGGCGGCCATAACGCCGGCCACACGCTCGTCATCAACGGCAAGACCTACAAGCTCGCGCTGCTGCCGTCCGGCGTGCTCCGCGAGGGCAAGCTATCGGTGATCGGCAATGGCGTGGTGTTCGATCCTGCCGCCTTCCTCGACGAGGTCACCAAGTTGCGCTCGCAGGGCGTCGATATCAGCCCCGACAACCTGCGCGTTGCGGAAAACGTCACATTGATCCTGCCGCTGCACCGCGAGCTCGATGCGCACCGCGAATCCGCCAGCGCGGCGACCGCGATCGGCACCACGCGCCGCGGCATCGGCCCGGCCTATGAGGACAAGGTCGGCCGCCGCGCCATCCGCCTGATGGACCTCGCCGACCTCGACACGCTCCCGCACAAGATCGACCGCCTGCTGGCCCACCACAACGCGCTGCGCCGCGGCCTCAACCTGCCGGAGTTCGACGGCAAGGATATCCTGAAGGAACTGACCGCGCTGGCGCCGCAGCTTCTGCCCTACGCCGAGACGGTGTGGCGGCTGCTCGACATCAAGCGTCGCGAAGGCAAGCGCATGCTGTTCGAGGGCGCGCAGGGCGCGCTGCTCGACGTCGACCACGGAACCTATCCTTACGTCACCTCGTCCAACACGGTGGCGGCGCAGGCCGCGACCGGCGCCGGCCTCGGGCCGGCTGCGGTCGGCTACGTGCTCGGCCTGTGCAAGGCCTACACGACCCGCGTCGGCCAGGGCCCGTTCCCGACCGAGCAGGATAACGAGACCGGTCGCAAGATCGGCGAGCGCGGCCGCGAGTTCGGCACCAATACCGGCCGCCCGCGCCGCTGCGGCTGGTTCGATGCCGTGCTGGTCCGCCAGGCGGTCCGCACCTGCGGCATCAACGGCCTGGCGCTGACCAAGCTCGACATCCTCGACGGCTTCGACACGATCGAGGTCTGCACCGGCTACAAGCTCGACGGCAAGGAGATCGACCATTTCCCGGCCGGCGAGGGCGCCCAGGCCCGGGTCGAGCCGATCTACGAGACCATCGAGGGCTGGAAGGAGCCAACCGCCAGTGCGCGGTCTTGGGCCGACCTGCCGGCCCAGGCCATCAAATATGTCCGGCGGATCGAGGAATTGGTGGGGTGCCCGGTCGCACTGCTTTCCACCAGCCCCGAACGCGAGGATACTATCCTGGTGCAAAACCCGTTTGAGGCTTAACGATCTCTTACCAGGACGCGGGTATAGTTGAGTTGAAATGGCTGATTACTATCCGCTGATCGCCCGCGCTATTGCCGCCCTGGACCCGAACGCTCCCGGCGAAAGCCGTCGCGCGCTCTATGAGCGGGCGCGCACGGCCCTGATCGCGCAGTTGCGCAGCGTACAGCCGCCGCTCTCCGAATCCGAGATCACCCGCGAAAGGTTGTCGCTGGAGGAGGCCGTCCGCAAGGTCGAATCGGAGGCTGCCCAGCGTGCCCGCGAGGCCTCGCGCCCCGGTGGGGGCGGCCGCAGCGGCGACGCCTTTCGCCGCGCCAGCACAAGAGCCACTGAAGGCAACGCGGCTGCGGCCTCGCCGCCTCCGCCGCGTACGCGTCCGGCTCCGCCGCCGCCCCGGGCCGACCGTCCGTCCTTCAACGTCGATGACCAGGGCGAGGCGCAGCGTCCGCCGCGCGCGCCCCGTTTCGACGCCCCGCGCCAACCGGGACCGTCTGCCCCGCCACCGATGCCGGAGCCGGCCGGACGCGATCGCGCCGGTGCGCGCCGTCCGCCTGATGCCGGACCGCCGCCGCCGCTGCCGCCGGCACCGGGCGTGCGCGGCTTCCGCGACATCACGGCCGATGCCAATGATCTCGGCGGCGCTGCCGCGCAGGCCAGCCGCGCCGCACGCCGCACCTACGCCAACGTGCCCTCGCCCACGCCGGAATTCGACCGGCTCGAGCCGAGCCTGGAAAACCGCGCCGGCGAGTCCGAGGCGCCCTATTCCTACGACGAGTCGATCGAGGAGGCGGAGCGCTACGCGCCGCAGCCGTCTTCGCCGCGGCCGCGCATCGCGCCCGAGCGCGAGGCCAAGAAGCGCGTCCGCACCGGCTCCGCCTTCCCGTTCAAGAGCGCGATCGCCGTCGGCATCGTGCTCATCCTGGTCGGCGCCGGCATCCTCTGGGGCAAGCAGCTGGTCCAGATCGTCAACGGCTTTATCAAGCCATCCGCGACGCAGGTGGCGGACACGCCCGCTCCGGCGCAGCCGCAGAGCAAGCCGAAGATCCCCGATCGCGTCGGGCAGCCTTCGGCCAGCGACCAGCCCGTCGCGCCGGTGGCGCAGAAGGTGGTGCTCTACGACGAGGATCCGTCCGATCCGAAGGGCAAGCAATATGTCGGCTCGGTGGTGTGGCGGCTGGAGCCGATCAAGGCGTCGGGCAACCAGAAGGCCGACGTCGCCGTGCGCGCCGACATCGAGATTCCCGACCGCAAGTTCAAGATGACGATGTCGTTCCGCCGCAACACCGATTCCTCGCTGCCGGCGAGCCACACGGCGGAGCTGACCTTCATCCTGCCGCCGGATTTTCCCGGCGGCAGCGTCTCCAACGTGCCGGGCATCCTGATGAAGTCGAACGAGCAGGCCCGCGGCACGCCGCTCGCAGGGCTCGCGGTCAAGGTCACCGACGGCTTCTTCCTGGTCGGCCTGTCGAATGTCGACGCCGACCGCTCCCGCAACGTCCAGCTCCTGAAGGAGCGCTCGTGGTTCGACGTGCCGCTGGTCTATGCCAACCAGCGCCGCGCCATCATCGCCATCGAGAAGGGCGCCCCCGGCGAACGCGCCTTCAACGACGCCTTCGCGCAGTGGGGCGATTGAGCTGCTGCTGTCATTCCGGGGCGTGCAAAGCGAACCCGGAATCCATCGTGCAGCGGGTGACGTCGAGAAATGGATTCCGGGTTCGACGTTTCCGGGCCGCGCTTTGCGCGGTCCCGTCGCGTCGCCCGGAATGACAACCGGATGGTCCGGCGCTACTGCGCCGCCGCTTCCCGCTTGCGCGATGCAGTTGCGGCGCCGGCCTCGCGGTCCATCACGGCGCGGCAGCCGGGGCTGACTTGCGCCTTGTTCCGCACCATGCAGGCCCTGACCCTGGGGATGTCCGGGATTTCACCGGAGCACAGCCGCATCGCATCGCCCGTGCACATCTGCTGCGCTTCGGACGAGAAGGCGAGGCCGGGTGAGGTCTGGAGTGCGATGGCGGTGGTTGCGACGACGAAAAGCGAAGCGATGGTCTGAGTGCGTGTCATGCAGAATGGGTCCCCGATGTCCCTGGGCTTGAGCCACTTGGTTTTTTGGGGCGCCGCACGCGACTTGATCTGCCGCATGTCACAGCCTTCACGTCGGGAACCTTGTCCCGCATGTGGTCGCTCGATTTCTTGATGCTCGAATCGAAAAGTGCTGCGCCGCCCGAGCGAAGTATGCGCCATTGTCGAGCGGCTGCAATGGTCGACATGAAGGAATTTGCAGTTGTTGCATCGACGTCACGCACAGAGCGTGCGCGCGATCAAATCAGCCGATCAGAGGACGCGCTCGCTTGTTCCGCATCGGTGGTGCCGAGCGCGGCTGCGTGTTCCTCGATGGCGGTGACGCCCTTGGCGGTGAGCTCGAACAGGTCGCCGTCCTTCATCACGTAACCGTCCGCGATCAGTTGCCCCATCTTGCCTTGCCGATCGTCGGCGAAGGCAACGGATTGGCTGATGTCCCGCAGGATCGAGAGCTGTTCGTCGCGCAACATGGCTTCACTCTCCATTCGCTGGGGATGGTCCTAGCCTCACATGCCGTGGCTCTGAAAGACCTTGCTGCACGACTTCGACAGCTTGGCCCGGTTGGCTTGCAGGCAGCTCTGCACCGCGCCGTCATTGCCGAGGTCCTTGCGACAGAAGCGCTGCGCGTCTCGCGAGCAGGCCTGCTGTTCCTGCGGCGTGCCCATATGGCCCTGCGCAAGGGCGGGCGGGTTCGACAGGCCGGTCAGGGCCGCCAGCGTGACTGTCGCCAGAAGAAATTTGCGGGCCATGGACGGCTCCAATGTGACAGGGATAATTCAGGTCCTGTCTGAACTCGTCGCTGTGTCACTTGTTCCCGCAAAGGCAGGTCCGCCCCGCTATTCAAGGTTCCCACGGCGCTGCTATAACACTGAAGAAGTGTGAGGGTGTTCGATGAAACGCTATCTGGTGTTTGCGCTGGTCGGCCCGTTCGTCGGCGGGTTCCTGCTGCTGCTGACGACGACCTATCAGTCCGGCTATTGGACCCAGACCAGTCTCGGCGAGGTCGGCAAGCTGTTCGCAGTGTTCTTCAAGACCCTGCAATACAGCTATCTGTTCGGCTTCCTGCCCGCGCTGATGATCGGCGCGGTCGACGACATCCTGGTCCATATCAGGCGCATCGGCCCTGGCTTGCGGATGCTGCTGGTCGGCCTGTTCGCCTTCGTGCTGGCTTCGCTCACCTACAGTTCGCGCGGGCCGGACTCGGGCGCGGTGCAGTTCATCCTGTACGGCCTCGTCGGGTTCGTGCCGGCGGTGATTTCGTCCTGGCTCGTGCACAGATACGTCAAGGAGCCGCAAGCAGTGGCGGCGCCGACCTGAGCGCGCGACTTTAGAGCGCGGCGCAGCAACCTTTCGCCGCGGCGGCGCGTTCCTTCGAGGCCATGACCATGTCCGACGACGATATCATTGCTCCGCGCCGATCCCGTTCGGGCAGCGGCTCGCGTGCAGCCTCAGGCAAGGCGGCGCGCGGGCCGATCATCGATCAGGAGGGCCATGAGGTCCGCCCCGAGGCGCTGGAGCCGGGATCTCGCGAGTTCCGCTTCGATCTCGGCAAGGACAATCCGTTTGCTGGCAATCCGTTCGGCAATTTGACGCGCGAGCAGCGGATCGCGCGGCTCGAGGCGATCGCAAAGCTGCTCGACGTTGCCTTCATCGTGCCCGGCACCAACATCCGCTACGGCATCGACGGGCTGATCGGCCTGATCCCTGTCGTCGGCGACATCATCACGACGGCGATCTCGCTGTGGCTGGTGCGCGAGGCCCGCGCGCTGGGCGCACCCTGGTACATTACCGCGCGCATGCTGGGCAATGTCGCGCTCGACGGCGTGGTCGGCATCGTCCCGTTCGCGGGCGACGCTTTCGACGTCATGTTCCGCGCCAACATGCGCAACGTCCGTCTGCTGCAGCGCTGGCTCGACAAGCAGCCGCGGATGTAGGTGCGCAATTGCCCAGCGGTTCGTCATGCCCGGACAAGCCAGGCCATGACGCTGTGGAAGCACGAAAGCCTCAAAACGCAAAAAGCGCGACGGCCTTTCGGCCATCGCGCTTTCCACGCACATCGGATGCTTGCGAAAAACTTACGCCGCGTCGGCGTCGGCTTCGGCCGGCTGCGCCGGCTTGGGACGACGGGGCAACGGGAAGGCTTCGCTCTCATAGAGCGAGCGGATGCCGTTCTGGTCGAAGCGCGCTTCCTCGACCTGGAGATAGGCGCCGTTCAGCGAATCCGTCGGCAACTGCTCCATCGCGAACTGCACGGCTTCGGCCGCGGTGCCGAACCGGCGATAGGTGAAGCCTGCACGCTTCTTCTTGCGGATCGCGGCGGGGAAGAGTTCGGCGGAGGTGTTGAAGTTGAACGGACGCAGTGGACGCATGGTCAAAGACCTCGTGATCTTGTCTGGGGCTTTAAGCGCGTGGGGTTTGGGAGGGCAGGGCCGCAATCAAGCGGGCCCGCCGCACATGCCATTTTCGACCTCTAATATAGGCCGTTTTGACAAAAATGCGACCCCCGCGATGGGAGATGATGAATCCGCGCATGGCAGCCCCGCACGCGCGATAAACCTTGTAATTTCAATGCTTTATTTGGCTTACAGTTTGCCAAGAAGCAACAGCAGGACCAGCACCACGAGCACGACGCCGCCGATCCCCATGCCGGAATGGCCCAGGCCATAGCCGTAACCCCCCAGGCGGCCGGACAGGCCCCCGAGAAGATAGATGATCACCAGGATGATCAGGATGGTCCCGAGTGACATGGCTTCCTCCCTGGCGGTCGCCAAAATGCGTGATCGGCCTCACCGCACCGCCAGAGAAGAAAGCACATCCCGGAGTCGGGTTCCACGAGGGAACCCGACGCCGCATGCTGATTATTTAGGCTCCAGCTTCAGCGCCGCCGAGTTGATGCAGTAGCGCAGGCCGGTCGGCCCGGGGCCGTCGGGGAAGACGTGGCCGAGATGACCGCTGCATTTGGAGCAGAGCACTTCGGTGCGGATCATGCCGTGGCTGACGTCCCGTTCCTCGTCGATATGGCTCTCGACGGCAGGCGCGGTGAAGCTCGGCCAGCCGCAGCCGGAATCGAACTTGGCGTCGGAAGAGAACAGCTGATTGCCGCAGCCGGCGCAGACATAGGTGCCGGCGCGGTGGTCGTGCTCATACTCGCCGGAGAACGGCCGCTCGGTCGCCTTCTCGCGCAGCACCGCGTACTGCATCGGCGTCAGTTCTTGCCGCCACTGCTCTTCGCTCTTGATGACCTTGTCGTCTGTGGTTTTCGTCTTGGTGTCGGGCATGGGTCTCCCGTTCCTGAGATGATCTCGCGATCAGTTGGTGGCCTTGCTGGCACTGACCAGCGTCGGCTTTTCAATGTAGTTATCCGCGAACAGCTTTTTCAGGTTCTCGACCTTCGGCAGGTCGTTATAGGCGATGTAAGGCTGGTTCGGGTGCAGCGTCAGATAGTCCTGATGGTAGGCCTCCGCGGGGTAGAACGCCTCCAGCGGGCCGACCTTGGTCACGATCGGCTTGCTGAAGACCTTGGCGCCATTGAGCTGGGCGATATAGGCCTCCGCCACCTTCTTCTGCTCGTCGGAGGTGGCGAAGATCGCCGAGCGATATTGCGGGCCGACGTCGGGGCCCTGCCGGTTGAGCTGGGTCGGGTCGTGCACCACCGAGAAGTAGATCTGGAGGATCTTGCCGTAGGAAATCTTCTTCGGATCGTACTTGATCTCGACGACCTCGGCGTGGCCGGTCCGGCCGCTCGAGACCGCCTTGTAGTCGGCGGTCGCCTTGGTGCCGCCGGCATAGCCGGAGACCGCGTTGACGACGCCTGCGGTGTGCTGGAAGACGCCCTGCACGCCCCAGAAGCAGCCGCCGGCGACCACCGCGGTCTGGATCCCGCTCGCTTGTGCCGCATCCACGGCTGGGGCGGGGATCACGACCGCATCCTCGGCGGCCCGGGACGGCGTGGCAAAGGCCAGCGCAAAGGTGAGCGAGAGGGCGGTGGTTGCGGCCAGCAGGGAGGCGAGGGCAGGTCGGCGCATGGCGGATCCTCTTTCGGAAGGTCTGACAGTCTAGGGCGGTCGCGGCCGGACGAACAGTTGCCCGGCCGCCTTTTCGCATCACCCGAGATACGGGCGCAGCCGCCGATTGTTACGGCGGGACGGACACGAGTCTGTGAAATGAGCCGGGCGGCACGGTCCGGCGAGCGCCCGCTTGGCGAGACCGGGAACTCCGCGCTAGATGAACCGGGGCGATCGATGATCGACTCAAGAGGAATTCGGCTGGAGCAGGCCCGACAACATGCTGCGCGCGGTTTCCCTGATCCTCGTCCTCCTGGCCGCCGGCGTGTCGAGCGCCGCGGCCGACCCGCAAGCCGACGAGCTCGCCACCTGCCGCGACCGCCAGGCCGACGTGCAGGCCCGCGCCAATGCCTGCGAAAATCTGCTGAAGGCCGACAAGCTCACTGGCAAGGACAAGGCCATTGCGCTCTCCGCGCGCGGCAGCTCGCTGATCAACAGGCGCGACTACGACCATGCGATCGAGACCCTGTCCATCGCGCTCGATCTCGATCCGGACTACGTCATTGCCCTCAACCTGCGCGGCCTCGCCCATGAGCGCAAGGGCCAGGAAGACCTCGCCATGGCGGACTACAATCTCGCCCTCCAGAAGCGCCCGACCTATGGTGTCCCCTACAACAATCGGGGCGTCATCCACGCGCGCAGAGGCGCGCAGCAAAGTGCGCTCGACGATTTCAGCCTGTCGATCAAATACACGCCGAAATTCCTGCTCGCCTGGACCAATCGTGCCCGCGCGCGCACGCTGATGAAGGATTTCGACGGTGCGCTCGCCGATTTCGCGGAGGCTGAGAAGATCGACCCGGCCGCGCCGCAGATCGCCGGCAACCGCTGCATCACCTACGGCATGATGGGCAAGTTCGATCAGGCCTTTGCCGACTGCAACCGCCTGATCGAGAAGCAGCCGAAGAACGTATTCGCGGTCAACAATCGCGCCGACGTCAGCATGATGAAGGGCGACCTCGACGCCGCCCTGAAGGACTACAACACGGCCATCCAGATCAATCCGAACAACGTTCGCGCCCATTCCGGCCGCGGCCAGATCTATGAGATGAGGCGCGATCTCGCCCAGGCGCGCGCCGACTATCGGGCGGCGGCCTATTCGCTGACGAAGTTCGACGAGCCCGATGTCGCGCGCGCCCGCGCCAAGGCGCAGGAGCGGCTCGCCGCGCTGATGCCGCAGACGCCGGGAGGCGCGTCCACCGGCCGCCGCGTTGCGCTGGTGATCGGCAACGGCGCCTACAAGAACGTCCATGCGCTGCCGAATCCGCCGCGCGACGCGAAGCTAATCGCAGGCGTGCTGCGCGATCTCGGCTTCCAGAGCGTGATGGATGCCAAAGATCTCACCCGCGACACGTTCTTCCGGACGCTGAAAGCCTTCGCCGAGGAAGCGGAAAAGGCCGATTGGGCGGTGGTCTACTATGCCGGCCACGGTTTCGAGATCGGCGGGGTGAACTATCTGGTTCCGGTCGACGCCAGGCTCACCGCCGACAAGGACGCCGAGACCGAGGCCGTCGCGCTGGAGCAGGTGATCGCCGCCGTCGGGGCCGCGCGAAAGGTGCGTCTCGTGGTGCTGGACGCCTGCCGCGACAATCCGTTCGCGCCGGCCATGCAACGCACGCTGTCGCTGAAGCTGGTCGACAGGGGCTTTTCCAACATCGAGCCCGGCGCCGGCTTCATGGTGGTCTACGCCGCCAAGCATGGCGAGACCGCGATGGACGGCGATGGTGCCGCCAACAGCCCGTTCGCCACGGCGCTCGCCCGCGAGATCAAGCAGCCGCGCGTCGAAATCCGGAAACTGTTCGACATCATCCGCGACGACGTCTGGGCCGCGACCAGGCACGCCCAGCAGCCGTTCACTTACGGCTCGCCGCCGGGCCGGGAAGATTTCTACTTCGTCGCGGGGAAGTGACAGAGTGCCGTAGGGCGGGCAAAGCGAAGCACCCACGATTTTTGACTTGCGGAGGGAGAGCGCGGGGACGGCGCGTTGCGCTTTTGCCCACCCGACGGCAGCGAATCTAAACGACGATACTCAGCCTCTTCGCCGCGCGCGTGATTCCCGTGTACAGCCAGCGTGCCCTGGACTCCTGAAATGCGAAGCTCTCGTCGAACAGCACGACGTCGTCCCATTGCGAGCCCTGCGACTTGTGCACGGTGAGCACATAGCCGTAGTCGAACTCGTCATAGGGCTTGCGCTGCTCCCAGGCGATCTGCTCGACGCCGCCTTCGAAGCAATCGGCGCGCACCGAGACCTTGGTCACCTTGTGTCCGAAATCCTCGTCCGGAGACAGCCGCATCGAGAGGATGCGCGACTTCGAGCGCGAGGTGTTGCGTGACTTCACCCGCCACAGGCCGCCGTTGAACAGGCCCTTCTTGCGGTTGTTGCGCAGGCACACCAGCTTGTCGCCGGCGACCGGAAAGACGTCCTCGATGTTCTGGCGCTGGCGCACCCGCATGTTGTACGCGCGCCTCGTGTTGTTGCGGCCGACCAGCACCTGGTCGGCGCCCATGACGCGGTCGGGGTCGAGCTCCTTGCGGGAGACCACCTCGCTCTCGCCATAGCGGCCGATGTCGAGTTCGCGTCCCTCGCGGACATCCATCGACATCCGCACGATCGGATCGTCCTGCGCCTGGCGATGCACCTCGGTCAGCATCGCGTCCGGTTCGGTATTGGTGAAGAAGCCGCCGCCCTGGATCGGCGGCAGCTGCGCGGGATCTCCCAGCACCAGCAGCGGGCAGTCGAACGACATCAGGTCGCGCCCTAATTCAGCGTCGACCATCGAGCATTCGTCGATCACGATCAGCTTGGCCTTCGAGGCCGGCGCGTCGTCCCACAATTCGAAGCTCGGCTGTTCCTCGCCGGATTCGCGGGCGCGGTAGATCAGCGAATGGATGGTCGAGGCCTCGTCGCAACCCTTGTTGCGCATGACAAGGGCGGCCTTGCCGGTGAAGGCGGCGAATTTCACCTCGCCATCGACGCCTTCGGCGATGTGCCGCGCCAGCGTTGTCTTGCCCGTCCCGGCGAAGCCGAACAGGCGGAACACCGGCGGCGTGCCGTTACGACCGGGTTTTGCTTTCAGCCAGTCGCCGACGGCCTTGAGGGCGGCATCCTGATGCGGGGTGAAGGTGGCCATGTCTGTCTTGAGAGGTGCGAAACGAGGCGATTCGCTATCCCCCAAAACTAACCATTCGCTCCGCCCGTTCAAGCCGCCAGGCTGGCCTTACTGCCAGCCGGGAACGCCGCGCATGTCGGGCAGCTGATGGGCGATGCCCTTGTGGCAGTCGATGCAGGTCTTCTCCTTGGTGAACAGGAAGCGCTGGTGCGCCACTGATGCGCGCGGCGACTGCTTGGTGATGTCCATGGAATCGGCGCTGTGGCAGTTGCGGCACTCCAGCGAATCGTTGGCCTTGAAGCGGGCCCATTCATGCGCCGCCAGTTCGAGCCGGTGGTCCTGGAATTTCTCGCGGGTGTCGATGGTGCCGAAGATCTTGCCCCAGACCTCCTTGGAGGCCTGCATCTTGCGCGCGATCTTGTCGGTCCAGTTGTGCGGCACGTGGCAGTCCGGGCATGTCGCGCGCACGCCGGAGCGGTTGCTGAAGTGGATGGTCGACTTCAGCTCGGCGTAGACGTTGTCCTTCATCTCGTGGCAGCCGGTGCAGAACTTCTCGGTGTTGGTGATTTCCAGCGCGGTGTTGAAGCCGCCCCAGAAGATCACGCCGGCAACGAAACCGGCCAGCACCAGCGTGCCAAGGGCGAATACCGAGCTCGGCCGGGTCAGCACCTGCCAGAGCTCCAACGCAAACTCCCGGCTTCGCGCCAGGAAGCCGCGCTTGGTCTTCAGCTCGGCCTTGGGCCCGTCAGCGGTCGTCGTCATCGCCGGCCACCGGGGCTGGCGCGCGACAGCAGCGTGTCGATGTCGATGAAGTCGTTGCTGACCGGCGGATTGGCGGTGTTCTGCGGCACGTGGCATTCCGTGCAGAAGAAGCGTCGCGGCGAGACCGAGGCCAGGAACTGGCCGTCGCGGTCCATGAAGTGCGTGATCGAGACCATCGGCGCCTGCGATTCCGCGGTGCGCGCCCGCGCGTGGCAGGACAGGCATTTGTTGCCGTTGAGGTCGATCTGGTAGCCGTCGATACTGTGCGGGATCACCGGCGGCTGTTCCGGATAGTTGCGCACCTCCTTCTCGGAGGTGTTGCGGTTCGGCAGCATCGGCGGTGCCGGTCCCTCGTCGTTGAGCGGTGTCGGGCCGCGCAGGCCGGACGTCACCGTCTGCGCGGTCAGTGAACCCGTACCCGCGGCGATTGCGACCGCGAGCAGGACTATTGCAAATCTTTTCATCATGACAGGCTCACCCGCTCGATGCGCACGGCGCATTTCTTGAAGTCGGTCTGCAGCGAGATCGGATCGGTCGCGTCCAGCGTCACCTTGTTGATCAGCTTGGATTCGTCGAACCAGGGCACGAAGACGAGGCCGCGCGGCGGCCGGTCGCGACCGCGCGTTTCGACCCGGGCGCGGATGAAGCCGCGGCGGGACACGACCTTTACCTCGTCGCCGCGCCGGAGCTTCATGTCCTGTGCGTCGTCGGGATGGATGAAGCAGACGGCTTCGGGGAAGGCCTTGAAGAGCTCGGGCACGCGGCGCGTCATGGTGCCGGAGTGCCAGTGCTCCAGCACGCGGCCGGTCGAGAGCCAGTACGGATAGTCGTTGTCCGGCGATTCCGCCGGCGGCTCGTAGGGCAGCGCGAAGATGCGCGCCTTGCCGTCGGCATGGCCGTAGAACTGCACGTCGGTGCCCTGCTTGACGTAGGGGTCGCTACCCTCGCGGAAGCGCCACTTCGTCTCCTGGCCGTTGACCACCGGCCAGCGCAGGCCGCGCTCGCGGTGATAGGTGTCGAACGGCGCGAGGTCGTGGCCATGACCGCGGCCGAACTGGGCATATTCCTCGAACAGGCCCTTGTGGACGTAGAAGCCGAAGGCCTTGGATTCGTCGTTGGCGTAGCCCGCCTCGATGTCGGTAACAGGGAATTTGTCGACCTGCCCGTTCCTGTAGAGCACGTCGAACAGCGTCTTGCCGCGAACGTCCGGCTTCTTGGCGATCAGCTCCGCGGGCCAGACCTCCTCGATCTTGAAGCGCTTGGAGAACTCCATCAGCTGCCAGAGATCGGACTTCGACTCGCCCGGCGCGGGGACGAGTTGATGCCAGAACTGGGTGCGCCGCTCGGCGTTGCCGTAGGCGCCCTCCTTCTCCACCCACATCGCGGTGGGCAGGATCAGGTCGGCGGCAAGCGCGGTCACGGAAGGATAGGCATCCGAGACCACGATGAAATTGTCGGGGTTGCGGAAACCGGGATAGGTCTCTTCGTTGATGTTGGGCCCGGCCTGGAGGTTGTTGTTGACCTGCACCCAATAGGCGTTGATCAGGCCGTCCTTCAGCATCCGGCTCTGCAGCACGGCGTGGGCGCCGTTCTTGTCCGGAATGGTGCCTTCGGGCAGCTGCCAGATGTGCTCGGCGTGATCGCGATGCGCCTTGTTGGTCACGACCATGTCGGCGGGCAGGCGGTGCGAGAAGGTGCCGACCTCGCGCGCGGTGCCGCAGGCCGAGGGCTGGCCGGTCAGCGAGAACGGGCTGTTGCCGGGCGAGGAGATCTTTCCGGTCAGAAGATGGATGTTGTAGACGAGGTTGTTGCACCAGACACCGCGGGTGTGCTGGTTGAAGCCCATGGTCCAGAACGAGACCACCTTGGTCTTGGGATCGGCATAGAGCTCGGCGAGCGCCTCCAGCCGGTTGAGCGGCACGCCCGACATCTCGGCGGCCTTCTCCAGCGTGTATTCCGACACGAACTTGACGAACTCGTCATAGCTCATGTCCGTGGCGTCGTTGGGTTTCGCCGCGCCGGTTGCCTTCTTCTGCAGCGGATGCTCGGGCCGCAGGCCATAGCCGATGTCGGTCTGGCCGCGCTTGAACACGGTATGCTTGGCGATGAAGTCCTTGTTGACCCGGCCGGTCTTGATGATGTGGTTGGCGATGGCGTTGAGGATGTAGAGGTCGGTGTGCGGCTTGAACACCATGCCGATGTCGGCGAGGTCGAACGAGCGGTGCTCGAAGGTCGAGAGCACGGCGACACGGACATGCGGCGCAGACAGACGGCGGTCGGCCAGACGCGTCCACAGGATCGGGTGCATCTCCGCCATGTTGGAGCCCCACAGCACGAAGGCGTCGGTCGCCTCGATGTCGTCATAGCAGCCGGGTGGCTCGTCGATGCCGAAGGTGCGCATCATGCCGGCAACGGCGGAGGCCATGCAGTGACGTGCATTGGGGTCGATGTTGTTGGTGCGGAAGCCGGCCTTGAACAGTTTCGAGGCCGCATAGCCTTCCCAGATCGTCCACTGGCCGGAGCCGAACATCGCGACGCCGTTCGGCCCGCGCTTCTTGATCGCCTCCTTCCACTTCAGCTCCATGATGTCGAAGGCTTCGGTCCAGGACACGGGCGTGAACTCGCCGTCCTTGTCGTATTTGCCGCCCGTCTTGCGCAGCATCGGCTGGGTCAGGCGGTCGTGGCCGTACATGATCTTGGAGAGGAAGTAGCCCTTGACGCAGTTGAGGCCGCGATTGACCTCGGACTTGATGTCGCCGTGAGTGGCGACGACGCGATTGTCCTTGGTCCCGACCATCACCGAGCAGCCGGTGCCGCAGAAGCGGCAGGCGGCCTTGTCCCATTTCATTTCGGCACTGCTGCGCTCGGTGACGAGATTGGCGGCGAGCGCAGGAACCGGCATGCCGGCGGCGGCGGCCGCGATTGCGGCGGCCTCGAGCTTCAGCATCTGGCGGCGGTCGAGCTTGGGCGATGTCATGATGGCTCTTCCTGACTCAGGCGGTTTCAATGGCGTGGAAGACCAGTGCCGCGGAATAGACGTGTTGCAGCGACTGGATGGTGTTGAGCATGGTGCCGAGGCTGCCGGCATCGGGCGCTTCGGTCACGACGACGAGCTTGCCGCGGGGATCCCGGCCGTGGATCTCGCAGCCGGGCAGCGCGGTGATCTCGGCTTCGAGCTCGGCGAGACGCTCGGGGCGCGCCTGCACGATGATGCTGGCGATCTCGGCGCCCGGCGGCGGCACGATACGGTCGGCGCTGAGCAGCCGTCCGGTGATCAATGCGCGGCGGTTCAGTGTGGCTTTGTCGAGTGAGACCTGGGCCATGATGCCTGTCTTTCGCTCTGGGGGAGTCAATGGCGGGAGGGCGGGCCGGGAGGGCCGGCGAACATCTGGTAGATCCAGACGCCGAGCCCGTAGGAGCCGACCGTTCCGACCGCGAGGACGGGCATCACGACAGCGGTCAGAAACAGGAAAGCGAAAATCTCCATGCGCCTACGGCGCACGCGCGCGGTCGTGTCGTCAGGGGCCGACATATTCGGTCTCTTCGAAATGATGTGGGAATCGGGACGGCATCCGGGCCGTTGCCTTGTCGGCACCTTAGGTGGACGAGGTCTTGGTGCCTTGATCTAGATCAACCTGCTCAGGGCGAACGCTGCGTTGCACACCGCACCATCAGCGTTGTGTGATCGTGCGACCCCCCGAGCGATGTCCGCGGAGCGGAATTGGGACTTCGTAGACAGCGCCGCCTCGCGCATTAAGATGACGTCAACAACAAGAATGCGGGAGAGCGACGCCATGAAATTCGGCATCTTCTACGAGCTGCAACTGCCGCGGCCCTGGGTGGCCGGCGACGAGCTCGCCCTCTACCAGAACGCGCTCTCGCAGATGGAACTCGCCGACAAGCTGGGCTACGACCATGCCTGGGTGGTCGAGCACCACTTCCTCGAGGAATATTCGCACTCGCCCTCGCCGGAATCCTTCCTCGCCGCGGCAAGTCAGCGCACGAAAAACATCCGGCTCGGCCACGGCATCCTGCAGCTCACCACCAATCATCCCGCGCGCGTCGCCGAGCGTGTCGCGGTGCTCGATCTGCTCAGCAACGGCCGCTGCGAGTTCGGCATGGGCGAGAGCGCGTCCATCACCGAGCTCACCCCGTTCGGCCGCGACATGGAGACCAAGAAGGAGGTGTTCGAGGAGGCCGTGGCCGCGATCTTCCCGATGTTCAGGGATGCCGGCAGCGAGCATCACGGCAAGTATTTCGACATTCCCTTGCGCAATGTGGTGCCGAAGCCGGTGCAGAAGCCGCATCCGCCGCTGTGGATGGCCTGCTCGCAACTGCCGACCATCGAGCGCGCCGGCCGTCACGGTTTTGGCGCGCTCGGCTTCCAGTTCGTCAGCGCCGATGCTGCCCATGCCTGGGTGCACGCCTACTACAACGCCATGACCAAGCGGCTGCACAAGCTCGCCGATTACGAGATCAACCCGAACATGGCGCTGGTCTCGTTCTTCATGTGCGCCAAGACCGACGAGGAGGCGCGTGCGCGCGCCGACGGCGCCACCTTCTTCCAGTTTGCGCTGCGCTTCTACGGCGCCTCGCAGAACCGCCAGCGGCCCGCGCCCTACACCGTCAACATGTGGGACGAGTACAACAAGTGGAAGCGCGACAACCCCGAGGCGCAGGAGGCGGCCTTGCGCGGCGGTCTGATCGGCTCGCCCGAGACGATCCGAAAGAAACTGAAGCGCTTCCAGTCCTCGCATATCGACCAAGTCATCCTGCTCAACCAGGCCGGCAAGAACAGCCACGAGCACATCTGTGAATCGCTCGAGCTGTTCGGCCGGGAGGTGATGCCGGAGTTCCAGAACGACCCGGCGCAGGCGGCCTGGAAGCAGGGCGTCATGAGCGGCGAGATCGAGCTGGAGGAGATCGACACGGAGGCCTTCACGGATCGCTACGGCAAGCTCGCGATCAACGTGGCGCGGGCGGGGTAGGGCGCGCGCATACCTCTTGCCGCGAGCCGACGCGCGTCGGTTCAGCGACGCGGCAAGTCCAATTAATCCAACGCAAGGCTCGTTCGCGAGTCTGGTTCGATGGGCAAACCAACGCAATGCTGCGTCTTCCGGCGTCCAGTCGGCATCGCGGCGCCATGACTGTTTCCGTCTTCAGCGGCCCCGGCGACGGAGCCGCCGAATTCCCCAGAACGTGATTGCCGCCTTCGTCCCGTGGCGGCTAAGCTCCCCGTCAAGATCTTGCAGCGATATGAGCGGGAGGACCCATGCGGCGACTTTTCTTGACCGGCGCGCTCTTGCTGGCGTCGGCTTCCGTCTTCGCCCAGACCCCTTACGCCGGGATGCAGGCACGCCAGATCAAGGCGCTGTCCGAACAGCAGGTCTCGGACCTCGATGCCGGGCGCGGCATGGGTTTGGCGCTCGCGGCTGAGCTGAACGGTTACCCGGGTCCGTCTCACGTTCTCGAATTGGCCGACAAGCTGGAGCTCAACGCAGGCCAGCGCGATCGCGTCAAGGCACTGTTCGACTCCATGAAGGCGGAAGCGCAGCCCCTGGGCTCGCGGCTGATTGCGCAGGAGGCCGAGTTGGACCGGCTGTTCGCAAGCCGCACCGTCACGCCGGCCAGCCTCAAAGCATCGACCGCGGCAATTGCCGCCACGCAGGGCGATCTGCGGGAAGCGCACCTTAAATATCATTTGGCGACCGCCGACCTTCTCAGCCCGGACCAGATGCGAAGATACGCCGAGCTCCGCGGCTATGGCGGGCACAATGGCCACAAGATGCGCCACCACCATTGAGTGCACAGGGCGGCCTTGTGAGGCGGCCGGCGAGAAGGCGTTGGGGCGCCGGACCGGACCCCTGGAGGCTCAACGGCGCTGCCGCTCCCTCCTTCCGGTGAAATCCCCTTGCTGCTATCCTCCGGCAAAAGGACGTCTGACGGAGGAAATGATGCGGCCCCACGGAACAGGCCCGAGCCTGGCGGCTGGCGACGTCACGCCCGCCGTGCTCGCCATCGGCCGCTCCGATTTTCCAAATGTCCTGATCGACACCTTGCGGCGGCAGGCTGGCGTCGGCCACTGCATGGTGTTCGCCCTGAGCCGCGCGGGTGCGGCAAGCTGCCTGCTCGATGCCGGCAACATTCCGATCGGCGGAGATCTCGGCGCGGCCTATGCTGGCCAGTTCCACGCGATCGATCCCAACCGGGACGCCCTGCTCGAAAGCGACGGCGATGCGCCCATCATGCTACCGGCCTTCGCGCCGCGCATGTATAGCGCGCGCTACCGCAAGCTTTTCTTCCACGATTCCGGCATCGTCGACAAATGCGCGACCGCGATCTGGACTGGCGGCACCTGCTTCTACGTCAATTTCTACCGCATCGCCGCGCAAGGCCGCTTCAGCGACGCCGAGCGTGCGCGGCTTCAAACGATCGCGCCCGCGATCGGTGCCAGTGTCGCACGTCATTTCCAGCAGGATTCGACCGCGACGCCCGACCAGAACCTCGCCGCACTGTTCGCGGGGCGCGCGCCACTCTCCGCGCTGACGCCGCGCGAGCAGGAGGTCTGCCGCCGCATCTTGCTCGGCTTCAGCTCCGAGGCGATCTCGCAAGCACTCGGCATCAGCCTGCATTCGACCCTGACCTACCGCAAGCGTGCCTATGAGCGTCTCGGCATCTCCTCGCAGAACGAATTGTTCGCGATCGTGCTGGGTCTGCTTGCGGGGCCTCGCGGCCTGAACTGAAGGTGTCGCCACGTCGAAATCCTTTCGGAAGACCAATGGCATGTTGATTGGCCGCGGGAACGCCGGTTGACGCTGCTTTTCGAACCGTCGATCAAGGAGGACGCGTGGGGCCGACCCCGCGTCGAAGAGTTCTGGTTGCCCCATTGGCAGAATCGGCTCGATGTCGTCACGCCGGGAGCAGGTCCGTTAATGGCCCGAAGCCGCCATTAACGAACGAGCGGAGTGTGTCCCTCCGCCTGGCGATACGGACCTCGGCTTTCCGCGATGAGGAGTTCGCCGTCTACGTCGTGACCTGATGAGCAAGCGCTCTATTCTCATACTGCCAAGCCGGAATCCGGTATTAACCATCGCTGCCGGTTCCGGCCCGGGCGAGATCGCTTCGAAGTTTCTTAAAACTTGCTGGTTACCTCTCTTGGGCATGGTGACCTGGGAAAAGACATGAGCAAGCGGGCCAAGCGCGGCAAGAAGGCAGAGACGATCGCAATCCCGATGGCGGCGAGGGTTGCAATTGGCTCTCTGGCCGTCGCCGCATTGGGATATGGCTTGCTGTCTCGCCCGGCGAGCGTGCAACCGGTGCGGAAGCCGCCCGCGCAGGAAGCCCGGGCATCGTCCAGCGCAGTTTACGTGGCGCCTCCGGTTCATGCATCGGCGCCAACTCCGGCTCCGATCCCCGCCCCGGCGCCTCTGGTCGAACCGCCCAAAGCCGACGCCGATGGTCCCGGAGCATTGGTCCGGCAGGTGGTTGACTACGCCAGCCGGCAGGTGCCGGGCACGGTGATCATCGATACCGGGAACACATTCCTTTATCTCGTCCTGAACGACAGGCAGGCGATGCGCTACGGCATCGGTGTCGGCCGCGAAGGTTTCACATGGTCCGGTGAGCAGACCGTAGCCCGCAAGGCAGAATGGCCGGATTGGCATCCGCCTGTGGAGATGGTCTCGCGTCAGCCTTATCTGCCGCGGTTCATGGCTGGCGGTCCCGGCAATCCGCTCGGCGCGCGGGCGATGTATCTGGGCGAGACCGAATATCGAATTCACGGCACCAACAAGCCCGATACGATCGGCAAGCGCGTGTCGTCCGGCTGTATCCGGCTGACCAATGACGACGTCGTGGACCTCTACGAGAGGGTGAAGGTCGGCGCGAAAGTGATCGTGCTTCCGGCAAATGCCGCCCGTCGCCCATCCCAGGGAGCGCCGTCCGACGCCGCTTTCCGATTCCCGGACCCGGCACCGCCGTCGAAGCGGCCCTTGGCAGCCAACGCGCAGATGCTGCCGTCTGGAGCGAAGATCGCCGAGGCGCAGTAGCTCGGTTCTCTTCGTCTCTATCGCCAGGGACAGACGCCGGCGACGAATGACCGACCGATCTTCCTGACACAAGTGGGTTCGCCGGCATCCATGCCATGCCCGCGCGATGTCCCCCGCGCACCCGGCTTCTGAACACGCGCTTCAATATGGCCTGTCCCTATCGTTGGGGACAGACGGCGGCCGCGTGGCCAGCTAGTCTGTCCTGACATCTCGGGAACCAAGGGAAGACCATCTTGAGCACCGCGCCGCGCATCGACATCGACCCGGCCGCGTTCTGGGCCGACCCTTATCCGATGCTTGCGACGATGCGGAAGGACGCGCCGATCGCCTTCGTGCCGCAGCTCGGCTCGACGCTGCTGACGAGCCGCGACGACATCTCGATCTCCGAGAAGCAGATCGACGTGTTCTCCTCGCACCAGCCCGCCGGCCTGATGAACCGGCTGATGGGCCATAACATGATGCGCAAGGACGGCGAGGCGCACCAGGTCGAGCGCCGCGCGATGTTCCCGACGGTGTCGCCGAGGACGGTGAAGGCGCATTGGACCGCGCAATTCCAGGCGCATGCGGATCGCATCATCGACGCGATCGAGCCGGGCCGGACTGATTTCATGCGCGACTTCGCGCTGCCGTTCTCCGGCGAATGCCTGAAGTCGATCACCGGACTCACCAACATCCGCTATGAGGACATGGACGCGTGGTCGCAAGGCATGATCGAGGGCATCGCCAATTACGCCGGTGATCCCGCCGTCGAGGCGCGCTGCCATGCCGCGACGTCGGGAATCGACGCTGCGATCGACGACATTCTGCCGGTGATGCGCAAGTATCCCGACCAAAGCATCCTCGGCGTCCTTCTCGCCTCCGGCATGCCGATGGAGAGCGTGCGCGCAAATGTAAAACTTGCGATCTCCGGCGGCCAGAACGAACCACGCAAGGCGATCGCCGGCACGGTATGGGCGCTGCTGACCCATCCCGAGCAGCTCGACCTCGTGCGCAGGGGAGAGGTGACCTGGTTGCAGGCGTTCGAGGAATATGCCCGCTGGATCTCGCCGATCGGCATGTCGCCGCGCCGCATTGCAAAGCCCTGGAGCATTCGCGACGTGGCATTCGAGCTTGATGAGCGCGTGTTCCTGATGTTCGGCTCCGCCAATCGGGACGAAAAGCATTTCGACCGCGCCGATCAGTTCGACGTGCGCCGCGACCTGACCAAGAGCGTCGCGTTCGGTGCCGGCCCGCATTTCTGCGCCGGCGCCTGGGCGTCCCGCGCCATGATCGCCGATGTCGCGCTACCGAGCGTGTTTGCGCGGGCGAAGAAGCTGGAGATCGCCGATGACGAGCCGGTGCGGATCGGCGGCTGGGCGTTCCGCGGGCTGCAGAATCTGCCGGTGAGATGGGGGCATTGAGCCCGCAGACGTGCGCGCGCCATGCTGATCATTTCATCATGCGCCTGTTTTGCCCGACGGAGCAAAGGATTTGCCTGACCAGATCGCTTCAGGCGTAAGCCATTGATCTCCTTGCCGCCGGCTACTGTGCATGGGGTTGTTTTCGACATTTCGCAGTTCGGTGCTTCGCGATCACGAACTGGAACCGTGCATCGCTCACATCCGCGTGCGAAAAGAATCTCTCTGCACCATCGCGCGCGCTTGAAAGATTAATCATGCGCACGGCCGCGCGCGCAGTGCGCGCATCGCTATTTTCCTGGACGTCTCGACACCTCCAACAACCCGCACCATCATCCTCCACACGAAGATGAACAACGGCCTCACGTGGCCGGGAGTGTGGAATGCAGCGTCGTGACTTTCTCAAACTATCGATCGGAACTGCGGCCGCCGCAGCGATCGCCGCGCCTGCAATCGCGCAAGGCACTGTGAAGGAAATTCGTATCGGCTATCAGAAGACCGGCGTGCTGGTGATCGCGCGCCAGCAGGCGAGCTTGGAAAAACATTTCACTGCCTTGGGCATCGACGTGAAATGGATCGAGTTTTCCTCGGGCCCGCCGATGATGGAAGCGATGAATGTCGGCAGCGTGGATTTCGGCGCGGTCGGCGACTCTCCGCCGGTGTTCGCGCAAGCCGCCGGGGCTGCGATCGTCTATGCCGCGGGCCAGCCCATCACCAACGGGCAGGGCATCCTGGTGCCGAAGGACTCGGCGATCCGCGACATCGCCGGCCTCAAGGGCAAGCGCGTCGGCTTCACCAAGGGCTCCAGCGCCCACAACGTCGTGGTGCAGACGCTGGAGAAGGCCGGTCTCACCTATGCCGACATCACGCCGGTCTATCTGGCGCCGCCGGATGCGGGCCCGGCCTTTGCCAATGGCAGCATCGAAGCCTGGGCGATCTGGGATCCGTACTTCGCGATCGGCGAGACCAGGCAGAACGGCCGCATCCTGATCAATGCGCGCGAGGTCACCAAGACGAATTCCTTCTACATCGCCAATCGCGATTTCGCGAAGAACCATGGAACGATCCTGCGGCAGATCGTCGACGTGACGACCGCCGCGGGCAGTTGGGCTGAACAGCACCGCGACGAGGTCGCCAGATCGCTCGCTGCGATCACCGGCGTCCCGCTGGACATCCAGACCCTCGCCGCCAATCGTGCGAACTTCGTGGTGGGGCCCGTCACCGACGAGATCGTCGCGACCCAGCAGGGCGTCGCCGACCGATTCTACAAGCTCGGCCTGATCCCGAAGCCGATCGCGATCCGCGACATCGTCTGGCGCAACCCGGCGGCCTGATCGTGCCGACCACTCTCCCCATTTCAAAAGGTCTGAACATGAGGCGTATCATCCAGCGTCTGATCGCGGCCATCGTGCTGTCGATCGGCATCGTCGCCGCCGCCGTCGGCACCTCCTACGGTCAGGACAAGGTGGTCCGCATCGGCTACCAGAAATACGGCAAGCTGGTGCTGCTGAAGAGCAAGGGCACGCTGGAGCCGAAGCTGGCCGCCGCCGGCTACAAGGTGGTGTGGACCGAATTCCCGTCGGGCCCGCCGCTGCTCGAAGCGCTCAATGTCGGCGCGATCGATTTCGGCAACACCGGCGAAGCCCCGCCGATCTTCGCGCAGGCCGCCGGCGCGCCGATCCAGTACGTCGCCTATGAACCGCCGGCCCCACAAGGCGAGGCGATCCTGGTGCCGAAGGATAGTCCGCTGAAATCGGTAGCCGACCTCAAAGGCAAGAAGGTCGCGCTGAACAAGGGCTCCAACGTCCACTATCTCCTGGTCAAGGCGCTGGAGAAGGCGGGCGTGAAGTATTCGGAGATCGAGCCGGTGTTCCTGGCCCCCGCCGATGCGCGCGCGGCCTTCGAGCGCGGCGCGGTCGATGCCTGGGTGATCTGGGATCCGTTCCAGGCCGCGGCGGAAGCGGCCACCGGCGCGCGCACGCTGGCTGACGGCTCCGGCATCGTCGCCAACTATCAGTTCTACTTCTCCTCGAAGAAATTCCTCGATGCCAATCCTGAGATCGTCGACGCCGTGCTCGCCGAGCTCAGCACCGTTGACGACTGGGCCAAGGGTGACATCCACGCGGTCGCCGAGCAGCTGGCCCCGACGATCGGCCTTTCGGTCCCCGTGGTCGAGGTCGCCTTGAAGCGGCAGTCCTATGGCATCAAGGCGATCACCGACGCCGTTATCGCCGACCAGCAGCGGGTGGCTGATGCGTTCTTCGCGCTCGGCCTCATCCCGAAATCCATCAGGATCTCCGACGTCACCCGGAAGTCAGGATCGTGAGCATAGTCATGAGCAAGCAATCCAACACCAACATCCTCTGGTTCCTGCCGACCCACGGCGACGGCCGTTATCTCGGCACCGGCATCGGTGGCCGCGAGGTCAATTTCAACTATCTGCGCCAGATCGCGCAGGCCGCCGACCAGCTCGGCTATTTCGGCGTGCTGCTGCCGACCGGGCGATCCTGCGAGGATTCCTGGATCGTCGCATCGAGCGTCGCGCCGTTCACCGAGCGGCTGCGCTACCTCGTCGCCGTCAGGCCCGGCCTGCAATCGCCCAGCGTCGCCGCGCGCATGACGGCGACGCTCGATCGCGTCAGCAATGGCCGGCTGCTCGTCAATGTCGTCACCGGCGGCGATCCCGTCGAGAATAAGGGCGACGGCATCTTCCTCGGCCATGACGAGCGCTATGAGGTCACCCGCGAGTTCCTGGGTGTCTACAGCGACCTGCTCGCCGGGAGGACGGTGAATTTCGAGGGCAAGCACATCCATGTCGAAGGCGGCAAGCTGCTGTTTCCGCCAGTGCAGTCGCCGCGCCCGCCGCTGTATTTCGGCGGCTCCTCGGATGCCGGCATCGACGTCGCGGTCGATACCGTCGACAAATATCTCACCTGGGGCGAGCCGCCCGCACTCGTCGCCGAGAAGATCGCGAAGGTGAGGGAGGTCGCCAGCGCGCGCGGCCGCAAGCTCTCCTTCGGCATCCGCCTTCACGTCATTGTCCGTGAGACCAATGAGGAGGCCTGGCGAGCCGCCAACGAGCTGATCAGGCATGTCAGCGACGAAACCATCGCACTGGCGCAGAAGAACTTTGCCCGCATGGACTCGGTCGGCCAGCAGCGGATGGCGCAGCTCCACGGCGGCATGCGCGACAAGCTCGAGATCGCCCCCAATCTCTGGGCCGGCGTCGGCCTCGTGCGCGGCGGCGCCGGCACGGCGCTGGTCGGCGACGCCCAGACCGTGGCGGCCCGCATCAGGGAGTATCAGGAGATCGGCATCGATACCTTCATCATGTCGGGCTACCCGCATCTGGAGGAAGCCTACCGCTTCGCCGAACTGGTGTTCCCGCTGCTCTCGCTGGAGCACCCTAGCAATGTGACCCGGCTGCACTTCAACGGCGGTCCGTTCGGCGAGACGGTCGGCAGCGATTTCCGTCCGCAGCACCGGGTGTCGCAGTCATGAGCCTGATCGACAGCATCTCGCTTCCGCGCAGCATCCGCCTGCCCCGCGTCGACGGCCTGGTCCAGTGGATCGTGCCGCTCGCCATCATCGCGATCTGGCAAATCGCGAGCGTCACCGGCTTCGTGCCGACACGCGTTCTGCCGGCGCCGAGCGACGTTCTGCTCGCGGGCTGGAAGCTGCTGCTCTCCGGCGAGCTTATCCGCAACATCTGGGTTTCGTTCTGGCGCGCCTCGATCGGCTTTTTGATCGGCGGCGGCATCGGCTTCGCCTTCGGCCTCGCCAACGGCCTGTCGCAGCTCTCGGCCAGGCTGACCGACACCACGCTGCAGATGGTGCGCAACGTGCCGCATCTGGCGCTGATCCCGCTCGTCATCCTCTGGTTCGGCATCGACGAGAGCGCAAAACTGTTCCTGGTGGCGCTAGGGGTGTTCTTCCCGATCTACCTCAACACGCTGCACGGCATCCGCACCGTCGATCCGCAATTGATCGAGATGGGCCGCATCTACGGCATGACCGACGGCGAATTGTTCCGCCGCGTGATCTTTCCGGGCGCGCTGCCATCGATCTTCGTCGGCATCCGCTTCGCGCTCGGTATCATGTGGCTGACCCTGATCGTCGCCGAGACCATCGCGGCGTCCTCAGGGCTCGGCTACATGGCGATGCAGGCCCGCGAGTTCATGCTGATCGACGTCGTCGTGCTCTCGATCCTGATCTATGCCCTGCTCGGCAAGCTCGCCGACAGCGCCTCCCGCGTGCTGGAGCGGGCGACGCTCTCTTGGCACCCCGCCTTCCAGAAACGTTGAGCAGAAAGACTGGGAATCACATGCAGACAGCGCTTCGTACCTCCCTTCCCGAGTCTGAACTTGGCAGCCGCGCGAATTTCGCACCTCACGCCCGCGTGGTGCGCGAGGAGCGCGCGGCGCAAACCACCGGCCTGCCGCTCAGCATCCGTGGCCTTCGCAAATCCTTCGGCGATAACGAGGTGCTGCGCGGCATCGACCTGCACATCCCCGCTGGCCAGTTCGTCGCCATCGTGGGCAAGAGCGGCTGCGGCAAGAGCACATTGCTGCGCTTGATCGCCGGCCTGGAGCAGATCGATTCCGGCGGCATCAGCTTCGGCTGCGATGTCCAGCCCGAAGACATCCGCGTCATGTTCCAGGAGCCGCGGCTGCTGCCCTGGGCGCGTGTGCTGTCCAACGTCGAAGTCGGCCTCGGCCGCGATCGCGCGTCGCAAGACGCGCACGCACGCGCCGAGAAGGCGTTGACGGAGGTCGGCCTCGCCGACAAGCGCGACCAATGGCCATCAGTGCTGTCGGGCGGCCAGAAGCAGCGCGTTGCGCTCGCCCGCGCGCTGGTCTCCCGTCCGCGGGTGCTCGCCTTCGACGAGCCGCTCGGCGCGCTGGATGCGTTGACCCGCATCTCGATGCAGCGCCTGCTGGAGCGGGTCTGGCGCGACCAGGGCTTTACCGCGATCCTCGTCACCCACGATGTCGCCGAAGCGGTCGCGCTGGCGGATCGCGTGCTCGTGATCGAGGATGGTCGCATCGCCCACGATGTCACGGTCAACGCCGTCCGGCCGCGCCAGCGCGGCTCGGCCGAGCTCGCCGGCCTCGAAGGCTCGATCCTGAGCCACCTGTTATCGGCGGACGATCGTACCTAAATGCAGGGAACCCCGCTTCGGGGAGCAATGCCATGAATGTAGTGCCCCGCGATCTCATGACTGAAATCCCCGTCTCGTCCGCCGATTTCCGCGGCGCCATGCGCCATCTCACCGGCGGCGTCAGCGTCATCACCGCCGGCAGGGGCAAGGACATCACCGGCATGACGGTGACCTCGGTGACCTCGCTGTCGGTCGAGCCGCCGACGCTGCTGGTCAGCATCAACCGCGATGCCTCCTCCTTTCCGCTGATCCGCCGCCATGGCGCCTTCGGCGTCAACATCCTCAATGCCGACCAGCTGGATGTCGCCGAGCGCTTTTCCGGCAAGGGCGGGCTAAAGGGCGCTGATCGTTTCGCAGGCAGCCGGTGGGTGACGGCGGTCTCGGGCGTTCCGCTCCTGGCGGGCGCGCTGTCGGCCTTCGATTGTGAGGTCGAGGAGATCGTCGAACGCCACTCGCACGGCATCGTCATCGGCCGCGTCAGGGACATCAAGAGCTCGGCCCGCACCGCCGCGCTGGCCTATTGGCACGGCCGGTACGTGGCGGTCGACCAGGACGAGGACGCGGCCAGGCTCGCCGATGTCAGCCTTCCCGCGCGCGGCCGCCGCGGCGTTTGATCGCCGCCCGAAGGGGGCGCAGAGGCTGGCCTTTTTCTCGTCATCGCTCTAGAAGCGCCCTGAGCGTCCCGTTCGGGACGGCCATGGAGCGGATCGATGAAGCGCATCGCGACCTTCGCCTTCTACGCCGTCGGCGCGCTCGCGATCGCCTATCTCGCGCTCTATGCCTATGCGATGTTCTCGGGATCGCCGATCGTGCCGGGCGACCCCATCCACATCTTCCGCAAGCCCGACGCGCCGAGTTATTCGTGACGACACGCTCTCCTCGTCATGGCCGGGCTTGACCCGGCTATTCACGTGCATCGGCGGTTTCGGAGAGACGTGGGGGCAAGCCCGGGCATGACGGGGAGCGCTTCACCCCCGCAGGATCGCCAGCGCCAGCGCCTGCGCGCGCGGCACGATGCTGTCGAGCTCGAGATATTCCTCCGGCGTGTGTGCGAGCCCGCCGACCGGTCCGAGGCCGCAGATGGTCGGCGTGCCAACGGCGGCGGTGAAGCCGGAATCGGCGCAGCCGCCGGAGAATTCGCCCTGGAGCGTGGTGAGGCCGGCCCGCCTTGCGGCCGCCTGGTAGCTTTCGAACAGCGCTTTCGACTCCGCGCTCTGCACCACCGGCACGAACTCGCCCTTGATGGTCAGCGTTGCGCTCGTGCCCGGCACGTAAGATTTCGCGACGATCGTCTCGATCGCTCCCATCACCCGCGCACGATCGGCCGGATCGACATAGCGCAGGTCGATCTGACCTTCGGCAAAAGGCGCCGTGGTGTTGACGGACTGCCCGCCCGAGACCAGGCCGACATTCAGCGTGATGCCCTTGTCGAGATCGGTGAGCGCGTGGATCTGGACGATCTTGTGCGCCAGCTCGCCGATCGCGCTGACGCCCGCGGCGAAATTGGCGCCGGAATGCGCGGCTTTGCCGGTAATGGCCAAATGCATGAAGATGCCGCCCTTGCGCCCCGTCACGACGTTGCCCGTGGGGCGGCCCGGCTCTGAATTGAACACGGCGCGGGCGGCACGGCCTTCGCGCTCGATCACCGGCCGGGAGGAGGGCGAGCCGATCTCCTCGTCCGAGGTGATCAGCAGCTTGATCGGATGCGGGTTGCCGCCGAATTTGTGGAAGGCGGTCGCCACGAAGATGTTCATCACGACGCCGGACTTCATGTCGGCGACGCCGGGACCGTAGGCGCGTCCGTCTCGAATCGTGAACGGCCGCCGCCCGGCTTCACCCTTGCCGAACACGGTGTCGCGATGTCCCATCAACAGCACCGGCCTCTCGTTGCTGCCGGGCTTTGCCACCTCGGCATGGATCGCGTCGCCGAAGGCGTCGTGGTTCTCGCGCCGGAACGGAATGCCGTGCTCGGCAAAATGCCGCTCGAACCGCGCACCGACCGCATCGACGCCTTCCTTGTCATAGGAGCCGGAATCGATGTTCACGACATCGCGGAGCAGATCGATCATCGCCTGCTTCTGCGACGCCAGCCAGTCCGTGATTTGAGCTTCAGACATGTGGTCCCTCGCGTGGTTGTCAGGCGGGTTATAGGGCGTTGCGCGGGCCGGACCTAGTCGGAGAACGCGGTGCGGCCATGCCCACCGCTATCGTCCCCGCCGAGTACGCAATTGTGCATCAGGCGCGGACGACGGTGAGGCGTGGCGCCAGCATTCGCCTCACCGCAAAAAGAAAATGCCCGGGACCAGCCCGGGCACTCGCATCTCTTGAGCTTCGAAGGCGCGGCTTACGCCCCCATCATCGGCATCCGTGGATATTCGCCGGGCGTGCCCGCCGGCGGGATCGGGATGCCGCCGTCGGAGTATTCGTTGAGCTTGTTGCGCAGCGTGCGGATCGATATCCCCAGGATGTTGGCGGCATGGGTGCGATTGCCGAGGCAATGCTTCAGCGTCTCCAGGATCAGGTCGCGCTCGACATCGGCCACGGTGCGTCCCACCAATGCGCGCGTCACCTGTTCGGCGGCCATCGTGGCATGCGCCACCGCCGGCGCCGTCTTGGCGAGGTCGAGGCGGTCGCCGTCCGGGGTGATGATTGCGTCCGCGCCGATCTCGTCGCCCTGCGCCATCAGCACCGCGCGGTGCATGGTGTTTTCGAGTTCGCGAACGTTGCCCTGCCAGCGGTTCGCCGTGAGCACGCGGCGGGCCTCCGCCGAGACCGGGCGCATCGGCACGCCGTTGGCCTCGGCATATTTTTTCACGAAATGCTGGGCCAGCTCCAGAATGTCGGCGGGGCGTTCGCGCAGCGGCGGGATCTTCAGATTCACAACGTTGAGGCGGAACAGGAGGTCCTCGCGGAAGGTGCCTTCGCGCACGGCCTCGGCGAGATTGCGGTTCGATGTCGCGATGATGCGAATGTCCACCGGCACGGGCTTGGTGCCGCCGACGCGGTCGATCACGCGCTCCTGGATCGCGCGCAGCAATTTCGATTGCAGGCGAACGTCCATCTCCGAGATTTCGTCGAGCAGCAGCGTGCCGCCGGTTGCCTCCTCGAACTTGCCGATGCGGCGCGCGACCGCGCCGGTGAAGGCGCCCTTCTCGTGGCCGAACAGCTCGGATTCCAGGAGATGCTCGGGGATCGCGGCGCAATTGATCGAGATGAAGGGGCGCTTGGCGCGCGCCGAGCGGGTGTGGACGTAGCGGGCCAGCACTTCCTTGCCGGTGCCGGATTCGCCCGTGATCATCACCGAGGCGTCGGAGCCCGCAATCTGCTGCGCCAGCTTGATCACCTTCGCCATGGCTTCGTCGCGATAGACCAGCTCGCGGGAATCGTTGGCGACGGCGGCGAGCACCGCGGCGATCAGCTCGGGGTCGGGCGGCAGCGGGATGTATTCCTTGGCCCCCGCGTGGATCGCGGCGACCGCGGCGCGGGCGTCGTTGGTGATGCCGCAGGCGACGATCGGGGCATGGATGTGCTCGGCTTCGAGCCGCATCACGAGGTCGCGGATGTCGAGGGCGACGTCGACCAGCAGGAGGTCGGCGCCCTTGCCGCCGCGCAGCACGCGCATCGCCTGCTCGTGATCCTCGGCGTGGGTCACGGTGGCGCCGTTGTCCATCGCGATCTTGGTGGCGGTGGTGAGCTGGCCCTTCAATGTGCCAACGATGAGAAGCCGCATGTCAGTCTCCTGTCCGTCTGGTCGCGCTGCCGCGCGTCATTCCCTGTTCGCGCCTATTACGTGCGTTCGGTCTTGATGATTTCGGTCATGGTCACGCCGAGCTTGTCCTCGACCAGGACGACTTCGCCGCGGGCGACCAGCTTGTTGTTGACGTAGATGTCGATGGCCTCGCCGACGCGGCGGTCGAGCTCGAGCACGGTGCCGGGCCCGAGCTTCAACAACTCGCTGACGTCCATCTTGGAGCGGCCGAGCACCGCCGAGACCTGAACCGGCACGTCGAACACGGCCTCGAGGTCGGCGGCGGCACGTGCCGCATATTCGTCCTCGTTGTAGCCGACGTCCGTGCCGGCAGGCGGCATCGGGCCGTTGAGATCGGGCAGCGGGACCTGTCCGTCGGTGTCGCTCATGGGTTAACTCCCCCTGCGGGACGCGACGTAGCGTCCGACCATTTCGTCGATCTTGGCCGCGATGGCGCCGCGCTCCAGCACGACGCCGCCATCGGCCCATTCGATCCGGCAGTCGCCGGTGGCAATTTCCGGCTCGGCCAGGATCACCAGCCGGCCTTCGAAGCCGCTCTGCTTGGCAAGCCGCTCGATCTTGTCGCGGGCCGCGTCGTAGAGCGCATCGTTGACGCGGACGACGAGATGTGGCGTCGCGACCAGATGCGAGAAACAGTCCTTGACCAGCGCGACGATCTCGCCGAGCGGCTCCGCGGCGACGAGGTCGGCGCACAGCTTGCGCGCGACCGCCACCGCGACGTCGACCGCCTCGGTTTCCATCTTGGATTCGATGTTGCCGATACCGGTCGCGATGCCGCGAATGCCGATGTTGATCTCTTCCATGGCGAGTGCGACGCGGCGGTCGCTCTCGGCCTTGGCTTCGCGCTGGCCGGCGGCAAAGCCGTCCTGGTAGGCGCGCGCTTCGGCTTCCGCGACCTTCTGGGCGATCTCGGCGGCGGTCGCGGCCTTCTCGCGCGTCGCCCGCTCGGGCGCCGCGAAGTCGGTATCGAACAGGAATTTCGCCGGAGCCGCCATCAATACACCAGTTCGTCGTCGGCGCGGTTCTTGGTCAGCATGATCTCGCCCTTGGCGGCGAGGTCCTTGGCGAGGTTGACCAGAAGCGCCTGGGCCTCGTCGACGTCGCGCAGGCGGACCGGGCCCATCGCTGCCATGTCGTCCTGGAGCATCTTGGCCGCGCGCGAGGACATGTTGCCGAAGAAGAAGTTGCGGACGTCCTCGTTGGCGCTCTTGAGCGCGACGCCGAGCTTGTCCTTGTCGACGTTGCGCATCAGGGTCTGGGCCGATCCGGAATCGAGCTTCACGAGGTCGTCGAAGGTGAACATCAGCGCCTTGATGCGCTCGGCCGATTCGCGGTTGTCCTCCTCCAGCGAGGTGATGAAGCGGGTTTCGGTCTGGCGGTCGAAATTGTTGAAGATTTCGGCCATCACCTCGTGGGCGTCGCGGCGTCGGGTCTGGGACAGATTGGACATGAACTCGGTGCGCAGCGTCTTCTCCACGCTCTCGATCACCTCCTTCTGCACCGCTTCCATCTTCAGCATGCGGTTGACGACGTCGAGTGCGAGCTCCTCGGGGAAGATGCCGAGCACCCGCGCGGCGTGCTCCGGCTTCAGCTTCGACAGCACCACCGCGATGGTTTGCGGATATTCGTTCTTGAGGTAGTTCGCGAGGACCTCTTCCTGCACGTTGGAGAGCTTCTCCCACATGTTGCGGCCGGCAGGGCCGCGGATCTCGTCCATGATGCCGTTGACCCGCTCCGGCGGCAGATATTGCTGGAGCAGCCGCTCGGTGGCGTCGAAATTGCCCATCAGCGCGCCGGAGGCCGACATGCGCGAGACGAATTCGAGCAGCATGTCCTCGACGGTGTCGACCTCGACGGTGCCGAGCGTCGACATTTCCAGCGAGAGCTGGCGCACCTCGTCGTCGTCGAGCAGGCCCCAGATCTTGCCGCCATATTGCTCGCCGAGCGCGAGCATCAGGATCGCGGCGCGCTTCGGTCCGGACAATTGTTCGGCCGGCTTGCCGTCCTTTGCCCTTGTATTGGCACGCTGACCAAGCGTGGAGATCACGCTGGTGATGTCGTTGCTGTTGGCGTTTTGCAGTGCGGCGGCCATGTCAGTTCACTTCTCGTATTACTTTGCGGATTCGCTCAGCCATTGGCGGACGATGGCGACGGTTTCGTTGGGGTTGCGTTCGGCGAGCTCGCCGACGCGATGAACGGACTGGGCGTGGACCTGGCCCTGAATGGTGGCGACGTCGATCGCGCTGGCGGCGCCGCTCGGCAGCAGCGACTGGGCGGCCGGCGCGGCCTCTTCGGAAACCGCCGGGCCGGTGAGCACGCCGGAGATGGCGGCGGCGACCTCGTCGGAGGCGAGGATGCGCTTGACCAGCGGGCGGATCACCAGGAACAGCACGATCAGGCCGAGCAGCATCATCACGCCGAGCTCGACGAAGTACATGACGTCGTCCTTGGTGAACTGGAGCATGCCGAGCAGGCCGCCAGGTTCGCCGATCGGAGCGGTGGAGGGCGCGTCGGCAAAGCGCAGATTGACCACCTCGACCTGGTCGCCGCGCTTCTGGTCGAAGCCGATGGCCGAGCGGACCAGCGCCGAGATGCGGTCGAGCTGCTCCTTGGTGCGGTCCTGATAGGCCAGCTCGCCCTTGTCGTTCTTGGAATAGATGCCGTCGACCAGCACCGCGACCGAGATGCGGTTGACCCGGCCGGCCTCGGTCACCTCGGTCTTGGTGGTGCGGGAGATCTCGTAATTGTTGGTCTCTTCGGTCTTCTTGCTCTGGTCCTTGGCCGCGGCGCCGTTGTTCTGCTGGTTGCCGGGCAGCTCGTTGTTGACCGTGACCTGGCCGTTGTTGTCGGCGGTCATGCTCTGCTCTTCGCGGGTCTGGCTCGAGCGCAGCACCCGGCCTTCGGGATCGTACTTGTCCGAGGTCTGGGTGACCTTGTTGAAGTCGAAATCGGCGGAGAGCTGCACGCGGGCGCGGCCCGATCCGACCACGGAGGAAACGATGTCCTCGACCTGCTTGCGCATCCGCTTCTCGAAGGAGATGCGGCGCTCGTCGCCGACCGCCTGCTCCGGATCGTTCGCCGCGCCGTCGGCGAGCAGTTGGCCGGCCTCGTCGACGATCGAGACCCGCTGCGGCTTCAGGCCGTTCACGGCGGAGGCGACGAGATGGCGAATGGCGCGGATCTGCTGGGCTTCCAGCGCGCCGCGGACGCGGACCACGATCGAGGCCGACGGCTCCGGCGCCTCGCGCGCGAACAGCGGGCGCTCGGGCAGCACCAGATGGACGCGGGCGTTCTGGATGCGGTCAATGGCGCGGATGGTGCGGGCGAGCTCGCCTTCCAGCGCGCGGAGGTGGTTGATGTTCTGGACGAAAGAGGTGGTGCCGAGCGCGTCCGACTTGTCGAACACCTCATAGCCGACGCCGCCGCCCTTGGGCAGGCCGCCCTCGGCGAGCTTCATCCGCAGCCGGGTGACCTTGTCCTTGGGCACCATGATGATGGAGCCCTCGTTGCGGATCTCGAACTGGATGCCCTGGCGTTCCAGGTCCTTGATGATGCCGGAGGAATCCTCGACGCTGAGGTCGGTGAACAGCGTCGTCATCTGCGGCGTGGTGACGCGCATGATGACGAACGCGAAGAAGCCGATGAGCGCGGCGGTGACCGCGATCATCGCCCCGAACCGGGCGGCGCCGATACTCTTCAGAAAGTCCGCAAGACCTTGCAAGCAACCGCCCCAACAGATTCGGCCGCTTTCACCGGAAAGGCCGACTGGGCAATTATTGCCTAGGGGATGGTTTCGATATGGTTAACGAAGGTTAAGAGGTCGGACAAAAGTAGCGCCAAACAGCGACAAAGAGCGATATGAAAAAAATCGGCCTCGCAGGGCGAGGCCGATTTTCGTCAAAAGCCGCAGTTTTCCGGATCGCCTTACTGGCGATATTGCTGGATACGGGTGGTGCGAAGACCCGCCAGACCATGCTGGTCGATAGAAAACTGCCAGGAGAGGAATTCGTCGACCGTCAGGGTGTAACGGCTGCAGGCCTCCTCGAGCGAAAGAAGTCCACCACGGACAGCGGCGACGACTTCGGCCTTGCGGCGGATGACCCAGCGTTTGGTGCCGGGTGCAGGCAAATCCGCGATCGTCAACGGACTGCCGTCCGGCCCGATGACGTATTTTACCCTCGGGCGATGGGGTTCTGTCATGGCGTACTCACAAACTCTCAACCACTGAACTCACACCGGTAACCCTACGCCCGGCGGCTTAAAAATCCGCTAAGCCTAAGGCTTCAATACAATTCTCGTTGAAAATGGCTGGAACGCGCTTCTCCCGGCCGGCGTGAAGGCCGGTCGAGGGGGTCTTCGTTAATACTTTACTAACGAATAGAGCCAGCACGCGGGCGCTGCGAAGCTCTCAACTGTCATCCCGGGGCGCGCGCAGCGGGAGCTATGATGCGCAATTGCGCATCTGAGGATCCATAACCCCAGGGAGTGGTTTGACGAGGACTCGGGGTTACGACCTCACGCTAAAAAGACTTCCTGTGGTCATGGATCCCCGCGTCCGCGGGGATGACACTGAATTTGTGGCGAGGGCGGTCCGCCCTTAATTGCTGCTGGTCGCGATGATGCTCTTCACCTGGCTCAGCGTGTAGCTGGCGCCGTCGATGGTGAGCAGCGGCGGCGACTGGGTCAGGTCCACCGACGACACCACGCCCTGCACCTGCGCGGCGATGCCGACATTGTTGTTCGCGACATCCTTGCCTGTCGCCGAGATCGTGTACTTGCCGTCGGGCCATTGCGTGCCGTCATTGCCCATGCCGTTCCACGTGAAGGGAATGTCCGTGCCGGCGGCGGCGGTGTATTTGCCGGTGAACACGGTCTGGCCGCTGGCATTGGCGACGGTGATGTCGACGGTCGAGTCGGTCGGCACGTTGAGATGCCAGGTCGCCGACGAGTTCTTCATGGTCGCGGTCGAGCCGTCGACCAGGGCGGTCTTGCCGACGAAGCCCAGCGCCTGGGTCGCCTGCGTGGTCTGCTGCAGGGTGACGAGCTGGGCCAGCGAATCGTTGGTCTTGAGCTGCTGCTCGACGCCGGCGAACTGCACCAGCTGCTGGGTGAACTGATTGGTGTCGAGCGGATCCAGCGGGTTCTGGTTCTGCAACTGCGTGGTGAGCAGCGTCAGGAAGGTCTGGAAGTTGCCGGCGAGCGTCGATCCCGTGGTCGAGCCCAGCGAGTTCGACGAGGAGGATTTCGGGAGGTCGGTCGTCCCGGAGACGACGGAAGGGGCGGTGGCGCCAGTCGTGGTCATGTCCAATACTCCTTACACTCTGATGTCGACGCCGCTGCTCGGCCCGTACATGCGGCCATAGCCGCGCCCGACGGGTGCGGCAGCGACATTGTCGTCCTCGCTGATGATCAGCCGGCGAGCATTGCCGCCATTGTCGTTGTTCTGGCCGGAGTTCTGGCCCGATGAATTCTGGTCGCGCAGGCTGAAGGACAGCCCGTTGCTGCCGGTCTTGAGCCCGGCATCGTCGAGCGCGCGCTGCAATTGCGGCGCGTCCTGGCGCAGCATCTGCAGCGTCTCCGGCTTCTCCACGGTGAGATGCGAAGTGACGTTGCCGGCGCGGTCGACGTTGATGCGGACGTCGATGCGGCCCAGCTCGGCCGGATCGAGGCTGATGTCGAAGCGGGACCTGCCGGAGCGGATGGCGGCCGCGATCTCGACCGGAATGCCGTTGATCGGCACCGCCGTGGCGGCGGCCGCGGTCGCGGTCAGCGTCGCGGTCGATGCGGAGGCGGTCGAGGTCGTGTTGGTCAGCGGCGCCTGCATGGCGGAGGCGGCCTGCGCGCTTGTGTCGGTGGTGTTGAAAGCGGCATGCGCATTGGCATGGGCGTGGGCGGCCGGTGCGGCCGGGATCGCCTCGGGGTTGCGGTCAGCGGCGCCGGGCTTGCCCTCGGTCGCACTGCCATCCGCCTGCGGCTTGCCGCTTTGCGGATGCGCGGCGGCATTGGCGGTCGCAGCCCCCGGCGCTGGCGTCGTGGCCGCGTCCACCTTGCCGGTGTCCTGGCCGATATTGGAGACGTCGGCCTGTCCTTGCATGGCAGCGACGGCCTGGAACGAGGTCTTCGGCGTGCCGGGATTGGCGGGGATCAGCCCGCCGGTCGGCTTGGCCTCGGTCGCGGCCTCCTCGGTTGCGCCGGTTGCGGCATCGGCCAGCGTCGCCGAAGTGTCGGCATCGACGATGGCGCCTGCTGTCTTGGCGCTCTTGTCGCCCGGCGTCGCGGCGTCGGTCTTGGGGCCCGCGATCTGGGCCGCGGTCGAGGCACTGGCGGCGATGCCGGCGGCGGCGATCGCCAGCGGCGACGCCGTGGCGGCCTGGTTCGCGGTGGCGCTCGGATCGGCCGGGACGCCAGGCGCTGCCACCACGATCGCGTTGGGGTCGGGCACGGCGGCCTGCGCCGCATTGGTGGGCGCGGTCGCCGCGGCATCGACGACGGCGGCGGCGGCGAGCCCGTCGGCGGTCTCGGTCTTGTCGCCCTTGGTCTCCTCGGACGCATCAGCCGATTTGGCGTCGGATGTCTCGGGCTTGTCCTTGACCTTATCCTCGGCCTTGCCGGCGTCCTTGGCCGCTTCGGTGGCCGTATCGCTCGTCTTGTCGTTCCTGGTCGGCGCCGCTGCGTCGGTGTCGTCGCTCGCCTTGCTCTGCGAGGATTGATCCGTGGACGAGGTGTCGCGCGGGCCCTTGTCCCGGGAGGACGAGGAGGAATCGCTGCGCCGCGGCGCGCTGTCCTGAGCTTGGGACTGGGCCTGAGACGCCGCATTGGTGCTGATCGCCTGGCTGTTGCTGTCGACCAGCGACCCGAAGCTATCGTTCGCGGACGGCTCCTTGGCGTTCTGCGAGCGCGCAGGCTTTTGCTGCGCGCTCGAAACCTGCACGCTTGCCACGACATCTGACGTACGACCGACCACAGGCAACCCCTCGGAATATCTTCCCCATCAGGGGAGCAAGGAGCGGGCCAGCGTCGCTCGGTGGATTTTTTATAGAAAAATCAATAGCTTGACGATTTAGACCCGCCGCCGCGGGAGCTGCCGCGACCCCGCCATTTCTGCCTCCCCGGCAAGAATTGCCCTAAGCTGGCCGCCCCTGTGATTGCTTCACCGGAATGCCGCCTATATTAAAGAGGTTACTCTCAGCCGCTTTCGACCGGGCAATCGTGCCTTTCGGGAACTGAAGTTCCCGGGGATCGCCGATGTCCCGCGAGAAGCACGACATCGCGGATCGCCGCACGCCGCCGCCACAACCCCTGAAGGCCCATGCTCAACAGTCTGGATCTCGAAGGCCGTCCTGAGGACACCAGGGTCGTTGTCGCCATGTCGGGCGGCGTCGATTCCTCGACGACGGCTGCGCTTCTGAAGGCGGAAGGCTACGACGTCGTCGGCATCACGCTGCAGCTCTACGACCACGGCGCGGCGACCCATCGCAAGGGCGCCTGCTGCGCGGGCCAGGACATCCACGACGCCCGCGACGTCGCGGCCAAGCTCGGCATCCCCCATTACGTGCTCGACTACGAGGACCGCTTTCGCGAATCCGTCATCGACAATTTCGCCGACTCCTACGCCCTCGGTGAAACGCCGGTGCCGTGCATCGAGTGCAACCGCAGCGTAAAATTCCGCGACCTGCTGAAGACCGCGCGCGAGCTCGGCGCACAGGCGCTCGCCACCGGCCACTACGTCGCCTCGCGCCGCCGCGCAGACGGCTCGCGCGCGCTGGTCTGCGCCGCCGATGCCGATCGCGACCAGAGCTACTTCCTGTTCGCGACCACGCAGGAGCAGCTCGACTTCCTGCGCTTCCCGCTCGGCGACATGACCAAGCCGGAGACGCGCGAGCTGGCGCGGCGCTATGGCCTGTCCGTCGCCGACAAGCACGACAGCCAGGACATCTGCTTCGTGCCGACCGGCCGCTACACCGACATCATCACGCGCCTGCGTCCGAACGCGATGGACCCCGGCGACATCGTCGATCTCGAGGGACGCGTGCTCGGCCGGCACAACGGCATCGCCAATTTCACCGTCGGCCAGCGCCGCGGCCTCGGCATCGCAGCTCACGCACCGCTCTACGTGGTGCGGCTGGAGGCAGCTAACCGCCGCGTCGTCGTCGGCCCGCGCGATGCGCTGAAGATGCACCGCATCTCCTTGCGCGACGTCAACTGGATCGGCGAGGGTGACATCGACCGGGCCATTGGCGGGGGCCTCGAGCTGTTCGTGCGCGTGCGCTCGACCCGCAGCCCTCAGCCGGCCTGGCTGCGCGGCGGAGACGGCCATTACGAGGTCGAGCTCGTCGCCGGCGAGGAGGGCGTCTCGCCCGGCCAGGCCTGCGTGTTCTACGACGCGCCCAGCGGGCAGGCGCGCGTGCTCGGCGGCGGTTTCATCCAGAGCGCCGCCGCGAAGGTCGGACCCGCGACATCGCGCCCGCTCGCCGAAGCCGTGCGCGGCTAATCTTGCCGACGATAAATCCAACTGCTACCGCGAAGGCAGTGCATTCCCTCTCCCGCCTGCGGGAGAGGCACTAGACCAATTTCGGAACGAGATTTGATTTCACCACCAGGCATCACACTCTAGGAACGCGCAGGGCAGGGGCATGGCAGCAGACATCTCGCGGGCCGGGGTCGAGAAGGCCTATGGCCGCTGGGCGCCGGTGTATGATCTCGTGTTCGGCAAGGTGTTCGACGCCGGCCGGCAGTCGACCATCGCCGAGGCCGACCGCATCGGCGGCCGCGTCCTCGACGTCGGCGTCGGCACCGGCCTCTCGCTCTCCGAATACGCGCGCACCACGAAGATCTGCGGCGTCGACATTTCCGAGCCGATGCTGCGCAAGGCGCAGGCGCGTGTGCGCTCGCTTCGCCTCTCGAATGTCGAAGTGCTCTCGGTGATGGACGCGAAGAACCTCGCCTTCCCCGAAAACTTCTTCGACGCGGTGGTGGCGCAATACGTCATCACCGCCGTGCCCGATCCCGAAGGCACGCTCGACGAGTTCATGCGCGTGCTCAAGCCAGGGGGCGAGCTGATCCTCGTCAACCACATCGGGGCCGAGAGCGGCCCGCGCAAACTGTTCGAGCTCGCCTTCGCGCCCATCGCCCGCCGCCTCGGCTGGCGCCCGGAATTCCCGTGGGCCCGCCTCGAGGGCTGGGCGGCCAGGCACGGCGGCGTCACACTCGCCGAGCGCCGACCGATGCCGCCCATGGGGCACTTTTCGCTGATTCGCTACCGCAAATCGTGATCATGCCGCGGGAACATGCGCCGAGGCCGGCGCGTTCCCTTCCCATGCGCACGACATCGAACATCATCCTGGCCAGCCTCCTGATCGCCGCCTCCGGCAGTGCGATCGCGCAGGCTCCGCCCGCCCCGGTGACGCCGCCGCAAGCGACCGCGCCGCCATCCCCGCAACGCGCAGCCGGCTGTGCCCCATCCGATCGGCTCGCCACCACCCAGGACGGCACCACCACCGGCCAGTCCCGGGAACCGCTCGGCGACAAGCTCGCCAAGACCGACGGCGTGCTCTGCCCGCCCGCGGGCGTCGATCCCGACATGCACGCCCCCGCACCCAGCACCGGCGCCAACACCCCTGTGATCCCGCCCCCTGGTAGCCCCGGCGGCGATCCGAACGTCCGGCCGAAATAAGGGCGCGCTGCCTCCCAGAATGCCGTCATGCCCGGGCTTGTCCCGGGCATCCACGTTCTTGGGCCCGCGAATTGAGGCGTGGATGGCCGGGACAAGCCCGGCCATGACGATTGTACCTGGATTTAGTGCAAACGAACGACATATCGAGCCAAAACCGGCTATTTCGGCCCCTCGCGGCCCTGTCGCGCCGACCTGTCCGCCGAAGCTTCAGCGAAGGCGGAAGCTTTAGCGAAGGCGGATTGACTTACCCCCGCCCCCTTCCTTATATGCCGCGCGTTCGCGAGATCGGCCGTTCCGCCGTTCGCGGCCCTGTGGCGGGGTAGCTCAGCTGGTTAGAGCACGGGAATCATAATCCTGGGGTCGGGGGTTCGAGTCCCTCTCCCGCTACCAACTCACCTTAAAGGCCGATAACGTCCCAGAGTTCGGATGCGCTCGCTCCAATGCTGACGCGTTGCGGTAGCTATTTGTATGGCTCTGCTGGCGGCCGGCGCCGGGTGCGCTGCATTACAAAGTAATCTGGCGCAGAGTGCTGCGGAATGTCGGACCAGCTTGAACTTGTAGTGCTTCATCGGAGCGGAAGCCCCCCGAAGAAGGAGCGATACACGTTCGATTTTGTCGTCAACAGACAATCTCTCTTTACTGTCACCGGTGCCGCCAACTTCGATTTGTCCGGTTGTCTTTCGGTCCCTCAACGAGAGCCCGAGCTTGCCGTTCGCCTCAACGATGGACTTGCGCGACTTCTGACGTCGGCCGTTCCGATTGGTGAGACTAACCGCGTAGCTCTGTATGTTTGTCCGGAATGCGGAGACCTTGCCTGCGGAGCGATCACTGCGCGTGTGTCGCGGAGCGAGGCCGTCGTGCATTGGTCCGACTTTGCGTACGAAAACGGAGATGACAGCGAAACCAAGCTGTCGAAGGTCGGCCCCTTTGCGTTCGACTGGACATCCTGCGTAACTGAAATCGAACGAGCTTGCGCTGGCTGACGTGCCTGTAGGATGGGTAGAGCACTCGCGAAACCCATCATGCTTCACATCGGGTGGTATCGATGCTTGCAAAACCCATCATATCTCGGCGTCGGACAGTTTGATGGGTTTGGTCTTGCTCTATCCTGCGAGGCCACAAGCCGAAGCATCAACGGTTTTCAATCGTCTAGTCGAAGTAGCGAGTAGTCTTCTTTACGGTGATTGGTCTTTCCTGATCGAATAGCGGTTTGAGATCGCCTCCGTTTTTTCGGATCAGCCATAGTGCTTTGCTCAACGAAGAAACGTAGCTGTCTGGAGTGATGACTCGTTGTTGGAGGCATACGAGCATGGACTCGCTGGCGGTAAGCCGGAAGAGATTCGGAAATGAGATTCCTTTGCCTAGCGGCCTGCTCATTGCGCCGTGCCTATATTTGAGGTCGTGCAAGTCGAGTATCTCGCCAGGCTTAATGGTCGCGGATGAGAAGTCGAACGTCGGATAAATCTTTGTGTCCGGTTCGCCTTCGTCGCAGTTCCGATCCGTCGGAAATTGAGTATCGTTGTACTTGAGTCCTATCAAGCGAGGTTGCTAATGCGGGCCTGCCGATTTCCCGAGTTTATGTAGGTTAGATCGAGCGCCTGCATAATGTTGATGCTGTCATTGTCGATCGTGATGAGTGGTGTGGACGAGGTGATAAGCACTCGAAGGTCGTCGGTTTGTCGAAGACTGGACCAAAATCCAAATGCAGAGATACCGAAGCCAAGTACCGTGACCAGAAAAGTTACGACGCTCGCTAGAATTGGGGCGGACCAACGGTTTCCACGAAGGGCCGCTGGTCGTGACCGGTTATTTCTAAACAGTGCACGTATTTGCCTTCGATGCATCTTCGTGTCCCCGGCCAATACGAAGCCTGCCACTTGAGTGGCGCGATTACAAGCGAAGGTTGTGGCGCGTATTCTTGTTAGGTCTTGAGGCTGTCCCAGGTGTTGAAGACAAGGCTCTGCCGCAGGCCCGCCCTGTTTCGCCATCCCGTCAACCCCTCCCCACAAAAATATTCCCATTTACCGAATTTCGGAAATGTCGTACATTTCCGCCCATCCCGGCTCATCCTTGAGGGGCGATCGCGTCGTCGTCTTGATCGCGAGCCGGGCTTGCGGTGGACGCGGCAGCGTCGGGCGCGAAAGGTGCGGGCAGGGAGGGTAGTCCCCGGAGAGCTCGAAACCGCGCGCGGACGAACGGCGCTGCTAGGTCTCGTCTCGTCTGTAAGTTTCCGGCGCTGTCGACGGTGTCAGGGAAAACTGCGGCGAAATGGCGGGCCGTGCGTACGGCAAAACCGTGTGGTCCTGGCCGTCGTTGCTACGGTCAAGCTCTTGCGGAGGCGGCAATCGCGTCAACCGGCGCGAAGGCCGGTGAATTCCGCGGGCGCGAGGGAGGCCAGAAGGAACTCGGCTCCCGGGAGAGCGCGGCATAAGTCGTCCGACCATCGCGCAGGGAAGGCCGAGTGATCGGCACCACCTGTATGCTGCTGTGCGGTTCTTCTGCGTGTGCATTTGCGCAGCAGACCGCGGGTGCGATGTCAGCACCCGGCCTTCCCTGTGCCCTCTTGGCTTTCAGAGGGTGGAGTGACCAGGCACAACTCGGGCGAATTCAGCCGCGAGAATGCGGAGCTGCGTCCGTACAATTGCTTTCGCTCACGTAGCCGATCTCGATCTCGAACCTACTCGCATCGTCCTATTGCTCTCTCCCTTGATGGCCGGCATCCTCGCACCAAATTGTGCGCTCACGCCCCAGCGGCATGCGCCCAAAGAAACGTCCAAGGAAGGAAGCACGCGATGAAGATGATCAAGGGGCCGGCGATATTCCTCGCTCAGTTCGCTGGCGACGCGGCGCCGTTCAATTCGCTCGATGCGATGTGCGGATGGGCGGCCTCGCTTGGCTACAAGGGGATCCAGATTCCGAGTTGGGATGGGCGGCTGTTCGACCTCAACAAGGCCTCGGAGTCCCAGACCTACGCCGACGAGGTGAAGGGCATTGCGGCGCGACATGGCCTTGCCATCACCGAGCTTTCGACCCATCTGCAAGGCCAGCTCGTCGCCGTTCACCCGGCCTATGATGCGGCATTCGACGGCTTCGCCGCGCCGGAGGTGCGTGGCAACGCGAAGGCCCGCACCGAATGGGCCGTCGACCAGGTCAAGCGTGCCATCCTGGCGTCCCGGCGGCTCGGGCTCAGTGCCCAGGCGACGTTCTCCGGCGCGCTTGCCTGGCCCTACGTCTATCCCTGGCCGCAGCGTCCCGCGGGCCTGATCGAGACCGCCTTCGACGAACTCGCCAGGCGCTGGCGGCCGATCCTCGACTATGCCGACGAGCAGGGTGTCGATCTCGCCTACGAGATCCACCCAGGCGAAGACCTCCACGACGGTGTGTCCTACGAGATGTTCCTCGAGCGGGTGAACAACCACCCGCGCGCGAACCTGCTCTACGACCCCTCGCACTTCGTGCTGCAACAGCTCGATTATCTCGACTACATCGACATCTACCACCAGCGCATCAAGGCGTTTCACGTCAAGGACGCCGAATTCAATCCGACCGGCCGCCAGGGCGTCTATGGCGGGTTCCAGAGCTGGGTCGACCGCGCCGGCCGCTTCCGCTCCCTCGGCGATGGTCAGGTCGATTTCGGCGCCATTTTCTCCAAGCTCACCCAGTACGACTACGACAGCTGGGCGGTGCTGGAGTGGGAGTGCGCCCTGAAACATCCCGAGCAAGGCGCGGCCGAAGGCGCCGAGTTCATCCGAAACCATATCATCCGGGTGACGGAGAAGGCCTTCGACGATTTCGCCGGCAGCGGCACGGATGCCGCTGCCAACCGCAAGATGCTCGGCATCTCCTGAACAGAGAGTGCAACATGGCGATCGAAGCAAGCAATGAAACCGGCGGCCATCGCCGCATCCGTCTCGGCATGGTCGGCGGCGGCCAGGGTGCCTTCATCGGTGCCGTCCACCGCATTGCCGCGCGTATCGACGACCAGTTCGAGCTGGTGGCCGGCGCGCTGTCGTCAGATCCAATTCGCGCCAAGGCCTCCGCAAAGGAGCTCGGCATCGCCGACGACCGTGCCTATGGCTCCTTCGAGGAGATGGCGCGGGCTGAAGCGGCAAGAGCAGACGGCATCGAGGTGGTCTCGATCGTGACGCCCAATCACATGCACAGCCCGGTCGCGAAAGCCTTCCTCGAAGCCGGCATCCACGTCATCTGCGACAAGCCGCTGACGACGACACTTGCCGAGGCCGAGGAACTGGTGGCGCTGGTCAGGAGGACCGGCAGGATCTTCGTCGTCACGCAGAATTACACCGGCTATCCCATGGTCCGGCAGGCGCGCGCCATGGTCGCGAACGGCGATCTCGGCGAGATCCGTCTCGTCAAGGTCGAGTATCTGCAGGATTGGCTGACCGAGCCAATGGAAACCACCGGCCAGAAGCAGGCGGCGTGGCGCACCGACCCGTCCCGGTCCGGCGCCGGCGGCTGCATCGGCGACATCGGCACTCATGCCTACAATCTGGCCTGCTTCGTCAGCGGGCTCGAGCTTGACGAATTGCTTGCGCAATTGTCGACCTTCGTCGAGGGGCGGCGGCTCGACGATGATGTCCAGATTCTCCTCAAGTGGAAGGGCGGCGCCAGGGGTATGCTGTGGGCGAGCCAGGTCGCCGTCGGCAATGAGAACGGGCTCACGCTGCGCGTCTACGGCAGCAAAGGCGGCCTCGAATGGGCGCAGGAGAATCCGAACCAGCTCTGGTTCACGCCCTACGGCAAGCCCAGGCAGCTCCTGACCCGCGGCGGGGCCGGTGCATCGGGCGAGGCGGGTCGGGTCACCCGCATCCCATCGGGGCACCCCGAGGGCTACCTCGAAGGTTTCGCGACGATCTATGCCGAGGCGGCGCGTGCCATCCGCGCGGCAGCGGCCGGTGAAAAGCCGCATCCCGACGTCGTCTTCCCGACGGTCGAGGATGGCCTCGCCGGCGTGAAGTTGATCGATGCGGCGGTGAGGTCATCCGCGGGCAAGGGCGTCTGGGTTCGCATGACGTAAACGGCCGATGTGCATCCGACATCGGCACAATGCCGGGCCGAAAGGCGGGCAGGCCCGCGACAAGCCGGGCCATCCGGCGCGGTCAGAAGCGCAGGAACTCTTGCACCTGGTCGAAACTTGAATCAGCGGGCCAGCCTCGCCGCCGATCGCTGGCCTGCACGGCCCCGCCTCCAAGCCCCCCATACCCCCCAGGGTGGGGCCGTGCTTCACAAGCAGGAGATGCAATTGTCCGAGCCGACCGAGCAAGAGATCACCGAGCAAGAGATCAGAGAGTGCGCGCACCGCCTGTGGGAGCAGGCCGGCAAGCCCGAAGGCCGCGAAGACGAATTCTGGCACGCCGCCGAGCAGGAGCTGCGCAACGCGGACAAGTCGAACACGTTGCGGACGCCGGATACGTTGTGACCGACAGCAATTGCCCATTCTGCCAGGGACTGGGATGGGTCTGCGAAAACCATTCGCTCCGGGTCTGGAGCGAACAGCTCGGGGGCTGCCGTTGCGGTGAGGGCATGCCCTGCATCTGCAACACCACCGAAGATCCCGGGATACGCGTGGTGATCGTCCAGCCCGACACGACGTGGCACTGACGGCGTTGACCCGACGTGATGGTGCGCAGGGCTAACCAACCCTGCGCAGCGCATCGCGGGGAACAGACGACCCCGGCAATGAATTCAGTGTCTGACCAGCACGGGCCTTCAAGGCAATCCTTATCCCACGGCAGTGTCGGCGGTGGACGAGCAGAAAAAAATCGAGCACCAGATCGAATTCGCGACGCGAGCGGCCGCGCTGGTCAAGGACGAAACCACCGGCCAGCGCTTCAGGAGTTTTGCCGAGGAACTGAGGCGAAAGCTCCGCCGGCTGATGCGGCGCGGCCAGGTGCGCGCGCGTGCCTATGAGCTCTGGGAGCAGGCCGGACGGCCTTCGGGTCGCGAGCTGGAGTTCTGGCTGGAAGCGGAACGGCAGATGGAGGCTGAACGCGAGGAGCGGAAGTCGTCCGACGCGTCGCCGAAACAATAGAAGCAGGGCTTGGAGCGGGCTTGGCAAGAAAAAGGCCGCCGGGCTCTTCACCCTGGCGGCCTCGAAAAGTCCATAGCTGTTGATCGCCTCCGCAGCCTCGCGCGTACCGCCGTTACCTTGTTTGCGGCCATGCCCGGTCATCGTAGGCGCAGGCGCACGATTCTGCTGTGATCTGAAGCACACAGTGGAAAAGAGAAGAGAGGGCAGCCGTGCGTGAAATCGGCCTCGTCGCCGCGCTCCCATATGCCTCTCTTGTGCAAGACGCGTCGTATCGCCAGAGTGGTCCGAGGGGGGCCGTCGATGGATTGGGAGCGGGTGAGGATTTTTCTGGAGGTCGCGCGCGCCGGGCAGATCCTCAAGGCGTCGAAGAATTTGCGCCTGAACCACACCACGGTGGCGCGTCAGCTTACCGCGCTGGAGAAGAGCCTGAAGGCAAAGCTGCTCGATCGGCACACCGCCGGCTGCACGCTCACCGCCGCCGGCGAGGCGCTGGTCCAGGCGGCCGAGCGCGCCGAAAGCGAGTTTCTCAAGGTCGGCGCCAGCATCGGCGGCAGCGCGGACACCGTCAGCGGCACGGTGCGCGTCGGCGCGCCTGACGGCCTTGGCAATTTCTTCCTCGCCGAGCATCTCGGCGCACTGGCCGCGCGCCATCCGGCACTCGTGATCCAGCTCGTACCGCTGCCGCGCACCTTCTCGCTGTCGCGCCGCGAGGCGGATATCGCGATCACGCTGGACCGGCCGAAGCAGGGCCGGCTCATCCTGTCCAAGCTCACCGACTACAGCCTCAGCGTCTACGCCTCGAAAGCCTATCTGAAGCGCGAGGGACCGATCGAGACACAGGCCGATCTCGCCGGCCGCCTGTTCGTCACCCACATCGAGGATTTCGCCTACAGCCGCGCCCTCGACTATGCCGCAGCCCTCGGCCGCCTGATGTCCCGCCGCTACGAATGCGGCAGCATCGTCGCGCAGATCGAGGCGGTCCGCGCCGGCCACGGCATCGGCATCCTGCACGACTACGCCGCCAGCCGTTACCCCGAACTGCGCCGCCTGCTCCCCGAGGTGCGCTTCGTGCGGAGCTACTGGCTGACGTCGCATCCGGATACGCACGGGACGCGAAGGGTCCAGGAGGTGCACCGGTTCATCGCGTCGTCGGTGAAGGCGGCGCGGGGGGCGTTCGAGGCAGGGTGAGGGGCCATGGAAGCTGGGTGCTGTGTCTAGCGACTGCGATGATTGACCCTCCAGCCCAATCCCTCCCCCGTGTCGCCCTCCGTCAACCCCCTCCCCGCAAAAATATTCCACTTTACCGAAATTCGGTTTCGGCGTATGTGTCGTGCATCCCGGCTCATCCAA